>NZ_JABXWQ010000007.1:0-39717 GCF_014980265.1 Cryobacterium sp. BB736 | reverse complement strand
GCTCTTGTAAAGCGAAGGTCGTCGGTTCGAATCCGACAGGGGGCTCGGGGCTACAAGCCAATGAGCATAAGGGAAGTAGCGGAACAGCAGCACAGAAAGAAACAGGCGAAAACAGGCTAGGTACACACGCAAGTACACACTATGGCGAACAAGTGCACACTAACCCCACCAACAACAAAAGGAACCCCCTGCATCCCGGTTAGGGGACACAGGGGGTTCAAGTTCTAAACAGTTACGCAGACTTGCGGCTGACGCGGTATTCAGCTCCCGCCATTCTGCACTCGACGCATCGGCAGTCGTAATGGTTGTACCGGACCACCGTTCCATGCGGCGGGGTGACGCCTCGAGCGCGGGCCGGTGTCGTTGGGATCGGCCTGCCGCGCTTCAAGGCATTGCGCTGCGCTCCCGCTAGGCGGCAGTCGGGGCACTTGCACTTGTACTTCTCCCACTCCGTGCGCGTTCCATGATTGGGAACACGCGGGGCCTTTGCCTTTGTCGGCTTAGGTTGGTGGGGCCGCTTCACATTCGGCTTGCGGGGCTTTGCCTTGTTCACAATGCGCTGGTACTCGGTGCTCCTTACGGGCAAGCCGCCGCCCTTTGACCACAGAGAATTGACCAGGGGGAATCCCTCACCCAGCAATTGCACGATGGCCGCTACCTCTAGACCCTCGCGCATATCCTTATCCGCCTCGAGCACTAGGTCGGTGACGTGTACGTTGTCGATGCCAACTTCACGCATCCACTTATACACCGGGGCATCATGGCCAGAGCGAGCGCGATAGTTGTGTTGCCACAAACGGTTCAGGGAGTTGACGCTCGTTGAACCGACGTAACGGTAGACGTGATCCCCAGCATGAAGGGCGTATACGGATGGGTTCTTATGCTTGTTCATATTGACCATGTGTGCCTCCGCGGTGAGGGAAGCACTACAGGCCATAGACTTGTAGCAGCTCCGCTCTAGCCGATATCTAGAAGTGGAGTCAGAGAGCCGCCAGCGTTTCCGCGCTAGGCGGCTCTCGTCCTTTTGAGTTGTCTTACCAGTTTACCTGAACATTTGTTCTAGGCGCTCTCTGACACGACTCGCACTGTAAAAGTTCCATTGGATCTACTGGCACATCGAAGTCGTCGGTGGGGCGGTCGTTCATTGTTCTCCGTGTCTATCTAGTGGGCGGTTTACTGAAGCATTAGGCGACCGTGTAATAGCCGCAATCAACAACCGGGATCTCAGGGTTATCTGTCACACGCGCCCACACCCTGTAATTACCGGGTTCCTGATTTTGAACCATCACACCGATGCGGTTGTCTAGCACGGTCGGCGCGTCCCACAGTTCGGGGCGTTCACCAACGGGGGTGACACAGAACTCAACATTGTCTGTCACCGGTGCACCATCGACCGTGACCGTGACAGCCAGGAACTCAACAGTCTCCCGCGGGTAGTAGTTAGTCATGGTGGCCTTCCCAACGTCTGCGTGTGAGTGTTGCCGTCATCGTGCGGGTTGATTGTGTGCCTGTCCACCGTCGCGGGTTGAGTGAACCCGTGGCGGTGATGTCGCGCATGGTGTCCAAACCATTCACGGCAATGAAACCAGGGAGCACACCGGACGCGTACGCGATCATGTGCCCGGTACTCTCGCCCGTGATGTGCAGCGGGAGAACGCCTGTCACGGTGTTGTCGGTGACGGATGCACCAGACATGCCAGCCGTGATGGGTAGCGTCCCGGTTGCTTGTGCGACCCGCGACGATACGCCGTGAAGGTCAACGGTCAGGGGCAGTAACCCGCTTGTGGTTGTGCCTGAGCTGGTGTTGCCCGTGAGCGTGAGTGTGGCTGACAGTGTGCCGGATGCGCTTGCGACCTTCACGCTCGAGGATGCCAACGCGAGAGACATTGGGAGGGTTCCAGCGGCCACAGCAACCCGCACAGCCGACCCGCTAAGGGCGGCTGTTACAGGGGTCGAACCGCTCGCACGCATCACCGATGCTGACAGACTTCCTAGCCCCGCAGACAGCGGCACAGCGCCGCCCAGAGCACGAACAGCCGATGCCGTAGACGTGGCACCTACAGTCGCCGGCAGAACACCAGTCGCCTCAGTAACCACCCCACCCGCACCAGCCAAAACCTCAACCGCAGCAACAGAAAACTTCTGCCCAGACGGAGCCGACAACCCAACCGTCTTAGAACCAGCCGTCCCAACATCCGACACAACACCCGCATAAACGGTGTACCTAGCCGCGTCACGAAAATAGGTGGACTCCACACCGGAACGCCACACACGTGACGTGCCATCAATCGCGTTCCAATCCGACGCCACAACAACAACAGCCGAATTCGCGGCACACGTCAAAGCTACAGACGGGGCACCAGAACCGTTCGCCTTACCCGACACCCCAAACCCAGCGGAACCACGGAACACCCAAACGGTGAACCCGTGGAAGCGGCCACCATCCACGGCAGCGGAAACGGTGATCGTCCCTGTTGTTGTGGCGGTGGCTTTCCACACGTACGCGGTCGAGTATTTGTTCACATCCACCGACTGCTCCAACACGAACGCGGCACCGGTCGGGGTGGCGTGGGTGAGAGCAGCATCCTCACCAAGCGCCCCAACAACGATGCGGTCACCGGTTTGCACGGCAACAGTGACCGTCTTCGGTGTGGTGGCACTGTTGTAGGGGGATGCCGTTACGGAGACGAGAGTGGGCGCGGCCATGAGGCTTGCCGTCAGCTAGCGGTGATGGGGAAGATGACGGTGAGTTTCACCTGGAACGGCTCGGTGTCCTTCTTGGGCGAAGACAACGGGTTGCCGCCAATGAAGGTCGCGCCAGCCCACACTCCGAAATGGTTGTACTCGTCGGTGGGGTGGCCGGGCAGATCGAACAGCACTTCAGTGGATGTGCCCACACCGCCTACCGCCGTGACGGTGGTAGTTTTGCGTGCGTAGGGCGCGCCCGAGGCTTCGTTGGCACCCGTGGTTCCGGGGTTGCCCTTGTGCAGGGAAAGGTGGGTGACCTTAGCCGCTTCAGTGGCGGCTATGGCCTGCACTTCGGTTGGGGTGAAAGGCATTATGACTCCTACGATTCTTCGGGTGTTTCGGGAGCCTCATCAAATGGGTGAGGTTCGTATCAGCTCGGGATATGTTCCGAGCCGGTGATAGACGGACTGCCGCCACTGATCGGGGCAGAGATAAGGCTGGTCACGTACGACGCCAGCGCACCGCCGAGGAACACGCCACCAAGGGTGGGGTAGTCGAGCAGGAACGCGTTGATGACCTCGTTACCGGAAACACCAGCAGCGATACCGCCGCCGATGGTGAGACCGACGAACTGGGCACCGGACTTAATGGCACGCTCGGTTGCGGCCTTCCAAAAAGCGAAAGTGAACAAGGGGACTCCTTTGGTTGTTACGGGAATAGAACTTTGAGTAGGAACGGGGATGCGATAGTCAGCAACCCGAACCCACCGAACGCCATCAGCACCCTTGTCTCGAGCGACCTGATGCGTTTCTCGTGATCGTTCAAACGTGAGCGGGTTTGTTCCATGTGTTCGGGAAGTTTCGCGGCAACGTCTTGCAGGATGCGTTTCATGTCTTGCACGTCGGCGTACACGTCGCGGAGGGTGACACGGATTGCGGGTTCGGTTTCGTCGGACATCGTGTGCCCCTCTCGTTCGGGTAGTAGGGGCGGGTGTTAGTTGCGGAGTCGTTCCGCGGCGTCGTCGTTCACGGCCTTAGCGATCTGAGCCGGCGTGACACTCGGCGGTGTGGCGGCAACGGCGAGGGCAACAACCTTCGCGAACTCCGCATAGTCGATGGACGGCATCCCGAAGGCGCGACGGTTCTCTTCAACTGACATGCGTTGTGCGTCCCACTCCCCCTGTGTGACGTTCACCGGGTCACCCCACAGCTTCCGCTCGCGGGTGGATTGCGGGCCGGTGATCACCTTGAACGTGAACTCACCCACGACAGCACGGCGGGTGGCATCCTGACTGGCTGGTGCGTCCTGGTTGTAGATGACTCTCATCTCGTGCTCGCTCTCTTCTTCGGGTTCAATGACGACTATCGGTGTCACACCACCACCTGCCGTGGATGTGAAGTACGGGGCAGGGTTGACACGCTTACCGCCAATCAGCAGCTCGAAGTGCAGGTGGGGTGCGTACGTGTTCGGGCCGGATGCGCCACTCCCACCGATCACACCAATTGCCTGCCCAACGGACACCTGTTGTCCCACTCGTACGTCGATGCGTGACTGGTGTGCGTACCGTGTTTCGTAACCGCCGTGGTTGATGATCGTGAGATTCCCGTAACGCGTGCCATACCCGGCACCAGGCCCAGCCCACGTCACAACACCCGTTGCGGCGGCATAAATGGACCACCCGTTGCCCCACCCAAAATCGATACCCTCATGCAAACCACCAGCACGCACACCGAACCCGCTAGTGATCTGACCGGGTGACGGGCGGCGCAGGGCAATAGCCATTACGCGACAGTCCCCGTGGCCGACCAGGAGTAGTAAAGACTCCAATCCGGGGGAAGGTTCGCACCATCCGTGCGGTGCATAAGCACCGTCAAACCGGTGGTAGAAGGGCCGAACCCCTTACCAACCAGCGGCGGTGCAACATCGATGAGACTCGCAGGGTTGAACGGTGCCACAGCACCCGAACGCCCACCGATGTAATCCACATGAATAACAGGGGTAGACGTGAACGCCACCGGGAACGTCACAGTCTTCGTCACCTGAGCCGCCGCCACAGACGCAACCCTGCCGATACCGTGCTGAGTAGTCAGTTTCGGTTGCGAGTTCGTCGTATCAAGTTGCAGATGCGACACACCGACAAGGGGACTCCACCCGTTGTTGTACACCCACAGGATGCCGGTGCCGGTGACGTAGCATCGGAGTCCGTTGCGTCGGACGGGTGCGGCGAGTGCGTTTCGTTCACTGTCGGTTGCGACGGTGACATCCCAGTGGTAGGTGTCCGCTTTGTCCGCCCAGTTCTTGAATTGTGTGGGCGGCGAAAATGAGTCCGTGCCCTGCGGGATCGGTACCCCAGATGCGGTCGTGTACATGCGTGCTCCTTACGTGGGATGCTGTGGGCGTGCCGAATCAGCCGAAAACACCAGCGCGAACGCACCGGATACCGGACGACATTTACTTGCCGTTCAAAGCCATCGCCGCGGCTGAGGGCAAGGACGTGTCAGTGCTGGTGCGCGAGGTCATGGCAGAACGGGTTGAGAAAGAAACTCAAAAGAGGGGTCTAGACAAAGGTGTATGACACCCCTAGAGTGAGCGCATGGGAAGCATCTGGCGACGAACACTCGGCATCGGCCTAGGCATCGGCCTGGGAATATCCCTCGGCGCAGGTGCGCTAACGATCGGCAATGCCGCGATGCTGGCACACGCAGGGGGCGCGTCCGCCACCATCGATGAGATCGCCGCCGAGTTCGACGTACAAATTGTGTGGACAAGCGACCTTCGGAACTGCGGTGCCGGGTGCTGGAACCCCGCAACACCCGATGTCGTATTCGTTGACCCGAATCTCAGTGAATCGGAAACGCTATACGCCGCGCTCCACGAGATCGGACACGCAGCCCACTACCGGCTCGGACTGCCCTCCAACGAGTGCGCCGCTGACCTTTTCGCACAGACAATGGGAGCTGCGGCAAGCGAAGCAAAATATTGCTCCATGCACATTCCCGAAGACAACTAGCGCCGCCAGTCAAACTGCAACGTCCCCAGCGAAGAAAGGGTGCCAGCGGGTGCGCCCGAAATCGCCAGCCCGCCCGTGCCGGAGCCGGATATGAGCCAGTTAGCCATAGAGGTAGGCAGCGATATCCACCCGCTCCCACCACGACCAACCGGCCCGTTGCTCAGTCCGGGCGCACCGCCCGGACGAGAACTGTGACCGTGCGTGTAGAAGTTCAACGTGTCGCCGCCCGCTTCGCGCGAGATGTTGATGCGAAACCCGGTGATCGTCCGCCCCTGAAGCTCACGGAATCGACTACCGCCATAGAACCACGCACCGGAAATACCCGAACCCTGTCGGACAGTAGACGTGCTGATCCACGATCCAGTGCCATTTGAGTACGTTCCCACACCGGTAACCGGATAGGTGGCTGTACCTGTGGTGATCGTTCCACCGCCACCCCCACCGCCACCGCCGCCACCTTCGGGCGGCGGAATGTACGGCACACCAGCCTTACCACCAACCCACGCCGTAGACCCATCAGCCGCCCAAAACAACGGCAACTCATCACCAGCAACCACATCAAACAGACCAGCCTTAGGCATCACCCGCGACACACCATTCACCGTGCCCGTCACCGTCGTAGAAGTAGACGACGAAACGATCACAGTCGGCTGCTTATTCGTTCCACCCAACGCCGCAATCGCCGTCATCGTTGATCCCTCAACCGACAGAAGAACAGTCTGCTCAGGAACCGGGTAACAAGAGTCAGCCGCAGGAACAGTGATTTCGAGTGTCCCCAAGTCAACCTTCACGCGCCGACCCGACACCGAAATCACACGCCCACGACGGAACGCAACAAACTCCGACCCGCGATCATGCGGCAGAAGATCCGCAAGCTCAGTCACAGAATCACCGGCAACCCGAGAGAAACCGACATCGACCCGCCCGTAAGAGGCAACCTGTAACCAACGATCATCGCGTCATCCTCCGTACGGTCAGGCAGAACAAGGCGCGGCTTGTCCCTAAGTTCGATACCCGGATGCCACAACGCCGACACTTCCTGAACAACAGCACGCGAACGAATCTCCGTCTCAAGCCTTGTCTTCGCCGCAGCATCAACCTTCGCCTGCGTATCCATCAAATCCGACGCCGCACGCAACGGACGAAAACCCAAAGGCCCACCCCAACGCGCCGGCCCATCAGACTCCGTTGCGGTCCCGATCAAATCCAGACCCGTCGCGCCGTCCTTACCAACGAACGTCACACCATTACGGATGTTCTCCGAATTCGAACGCGACTCCCAATCGGCCAGGTTGATGCGCAAACCAAAATCAGCGATCACATCACCCGACTCATCCGTGACAAGGGTGAGCTGGTTATCCGGTGTCATCACCGGCTTAGCACCCCACAAGGCGGCAATCTGTTTGATCGTCTCCAACCGGTCCCACTGGAACACCAACGACTCAGGAATAGTGCGCGCAGGCAACCCAGGATCAAGGACAGACACAACACCGGCACACAAGTCAGCGATAGTCGCCCACGCATCAGCACCAGTCGTCTGAGGCGGCGGGGTCAGGAACTGCGACCTCGCAACAACACCCATCAGGTCAAGACCCTCAAGCGTTGCCACGTCAGACGTTTTCTGCGCCTCATCAGACCAGTCGAACCACGACCACGACTCTTGGCGTACAACATCGTGAACGTCGAACCAACCCAACGAAACCGTTTCCTCGGTCCCGGCAATGTCGAACCCGGCACGCACGTTCACCTGAGTACCCAACGCATGAATCGTCTGCGACAGACGCGACCCGTCCGACTCCTCATCCACAAGTGTCAGCGACGACAAGCGCGCTTCAACGTCACGGAACATATCGAACTCGACAGTCCCACCAACCGGACGCAACCCCGACCGGATAACCTCACCATCCAACCAAACGTCACACGTCACGACAGGTGAGTTCGACCCCGCAACAGCCTCGAGGAACGCATCAGAAACATCACGCATAACGCCTCCCCCTAAACCGTTGGTGGATTACGTTGAGCATCCGTCCACGTACCCGCGCCGTAGATAGCGATGACTTCGTTCCACTCGTACTCTTCTTCGGGGGACGCCTCAGTCCAGTCATCCCACGTCACCAACGGACGGAGAATCGCCTTCGACACCGGCTGCACCTCATCAACGGTAAGCGTCCACACGATAGCGTCACCGTTGTACTGCCAATCAAGCGGGTTATGAGAAGGCTGAGCAATCGACGCCGACAACAACCGAGGCAACGTCCTAAACCTCGGCGGTGTGCGAATCAGCAACGGCGACGACTCCAACACCCGCTGCATCGCATCCGCCTGCTCACCCGTGTCCGTGAACACCGTGAACGGCAAACCCTCAATCGCACCCAAACCCCAGTGCTGCTCAAACGGGCGCGACACCCCAGCAACAAACACACGCTTCGTATTCCGTGGGCGTGTCACCGTCGAGAACGATGCCGCCTCGAGCCTCACCGGGAACGCCAACTCCGGATCAACCTGAGACTGGAACCACACCTCATCCACGTCAACCTGAATCGACGCCTGCTCACCCAGAACCGACGCACCAGCCGCATCGAACAACTCGCCCACATAAGTGACGGCCACACCAAACGGAACCTCGAAGTCGATGATGGGGAAGTCACCCGCAACAGACGCCCGCTTAGCCCCACGCACTTCCTCACGCACACCATCAGCAACACGCCACACAGTGATCGTGGCACCATCCCCATGCAGGAAGGGGAAGTAGACCTCAACACCAGGAGACGGCGACGTAACCTCGGTCAGCTCAGGCGCGGCAGGTGCATCCATCATCGACTCCCAACCGTTGAAGCGAACCCACGATTCAGTTGCCTGTTGAACACCAACTGCGCCTCCTTGCCGGCCTCCTGCCGCAACCAACCCAGCAGGGTTCCGTCCGCGTAGATCGGACGGTTCTCGGTGCGCTTCCCGCCACCAGCAAGGGACTCCATGAACTCCGGCGTCAACGGGACAACGGCTTCGTCGTAACGGCCCTCACCAATGTTCGCCAGAATCCCGCCTTGCGTCTTGCGGATAATGCCACCCTCGGCAAGCCGCGGAATCTTCGGGATGTTCAAACCCCACGTCTGACCACCCACCAGCGGCACCCAGTCGGGAATGTCCACCGAGATGGAGTTCAACCCACCGATGACACCGTTGATCAGATCAATCAACGCGTTGATCGGACCACGAACAACATTCAGCACCGACTGGAACGCATTGCCAATGAAGTCGGAGATCCCCCCGAACACATCCTCAATCGTGTTGCCAACCGTCTCGATAGCCCCACCAATGAAGTCCGCCACCGGCTTGATGATCGTGTCCCACAACCAAGTGAAAATTTCCCCAACCTTGTCCAACGCGGGCTTGATCGCGTTCGCCCACAACCAGTCGAAGATGATCCCCCACGCCTTCACCGCAAGCTCAATGTAGTTAATGATTGGCTGGATGATGGTCTCCCAAATCCAAGTGAAAATCTCACCAATCTTGTCGAACACCGGCTTCAGAATCGTGTTCCACAACCACTCGAACGCAGCGGCCCACAACCCGACGTAAAGCATGATGCTCGTAACAATCGGAAGAATGATGTTGTCCCACAACCAACCGAAGATCGCACCGATGGCGTCGAAGATTGGCTTCAGGATCGTCTCCCACAACCACGTCATCGCCGTACCGACAACCTGGGTGAACGTCTCCCAGATCGCCCTACCGGTCTCCGTCTGCGTGAAGAAATACACAAGACCCGCAACCAGCGCAGCAATCGCCATGATCACCAACATGATCGGGTTAGCGGCCATCACAAGGTTGAAAGCGAACTGAATCGCGGTCGCCGCCTTAGTGATGCCCTGCCAAATAGCAATCGCAGTCGTCCACGCCTTCATCGCGATAGCCGCACCACCGACAGCTACCGCAATGGCGATGATCCAATCCTTGTTCGCGACAACCCAACCACCGAAGTTAGACAACGCCGGCATGAGCGTCCCCGAAACAAAATCAGCCACCTTACGTGCAGCCAACCCGACACTCTCCATGAACCCAGCAAGCCCGGACGACGTAACGTCATCCCCACCATCTTGGAACGCGGCAACCATCGCCTGCACCCCACCAGAAACCTCAGACACCAAAGCGCCGATGTTGTCACGCAGATCAAAAATGAACGACACAATCGGGGTGTCTTCCTCCCACCCGAACGCATCCCGCAACCCAGCAGTGAAATCGCCCTTGACCACCAGCGCAACAATCCCACCGAATGCAGCACCAAACTTCTTCGCACCATCCTCGAGCGGCGCAAGCATGTCCTGAATCCCGCCAAGACCATCCTTCAACTGCGGGAAAATGCCACTCAACAGGTTCGCACCAACACGACCCAACGCAGCCCCGACGTTATCCATCGCACCAGAGAACGTCTCACCCGACTTGAGGGCAGCACCCCCCATGCCGGACTCCATTGCCGATTGGAAAGTGGCGAAGTCAATCTTGCCCTTCGAAGCCATCTTGGATGCTTCCTCAGCGGTAACACCCATCTGCTCCGCAAGCAACGCCAACGCCGGAACACCCGCGTCATGGAGCTGGTTGATGACATCCATCTGAACCTTGTTCGACGCGGCAACCTTGTTGAAGATCGCACCCATCGAACCCATATCAGTACCGGCAATGGTGGATGCATCAGCGACAGCCTTCAGGGTCCGCTCAAGATCCTTACCCGGCTTGATACCCGCAGCGACCGCACCAGCAGCAGACGTAGCCGCCTCACCCATCCCAAAGGCAGTGCCACGAACTGACGCGAGCGCGTTGTCCATGATCGTCTGCACCGTCTCGGCAGAGTGACCCAAACCAGTCAGCTTCGCTGTCGCCTGATCGAGCGTGTCTAGGCGGGCGAAACCCTTAACCAGAGCCGTACCCAAACCACCAACGGCGGCAGCACCAACCGCGACCGCACCAACCTTCAACGCCCTGCCGACGCCGGAGAGCAACCCGTCACCGAGTTTCCCCCCAGACTTCTCCATTGACGGTGCAAGCTGCTTGTTTGTCTCCGCAGCAAAACCACGAGTAGACGGGACCAGACTGATATACGCGGTAGCCAGTTCGACTGCGATAGGGATCGCCCCCTTAAATGAGGAAAGCCGCCCAGTGGACGGCTTTCGGCTGAACTGTTAACTTCGCTACGCGGGCGGCGGCAGGACGCCATGAACGCACTGTTTCTCCAAATGAAAAGCGAGTACACTTCGCGTCATGGAACAAACAACCATCGAGGGTTACGGGTGCGTTGTCTCATGGGACGGCAACACATTGCGCGCCAAAGGAACCAACAAGTTCACGCACCGCGCACTAATGGGCCAGAACCGCGACCTGAAAGAATCCGACATCGACGGAATGACCTCCAAAGAAGTTGTCTCCGCAGTCATGACAATCCCCGACGAACTCACCCTCACCCGAGGCCAGTTCACCGTTGAGAAGTTCCGGCTCGGCAACCCCGTCACCAACGGCAACCTCATGCTCCGCACCGACGACGGCGTGAAGTATGAGTTGCACTTCCGCCGCAAGAGCAACGCCGACTTCGAGAAGTTAGTCGGCGCGCTCCGCGGCTAAGACCAGCCCAACCAGTCCCGCATCCTGTGCAACTCGAGCGGCTTCTTACCAAACCGTTCAGGACGACGACCCGGACGCTCAATCGGCTTCGGGCGGTTACGGTTCTTCCGCCCGTCCTTCGTCTTCTGCCAAATCTGCAACCGCAACGAATCAACCGCCTCAGCAATCAAATGATTCGCCAACGTCCAACCCGAATCCTCCGGCTTGGACTCCAACTGAAGTACAGACCTGTCCGGTGGCATCCGCGTCACAATGACTTTCAGATCCCGCCACGTCAACCGCTCCGAACCCAAATCCCGCAACCGCAAACCGAGCGTGATGAGGTCGTATTCAACGGCCTCCGGAAACTCGTTTAGGAGTCGTCGGAGGCTGGCGATTCCCCCAGACTCACGCCGGCGTCCTTCTGCCACGCCTCAAGGAGTCCCTTCATGTGGGACAGCGGCAACTCACCCAACGCGGACGCCAGGTTCTCGTCGTCGCCCGCCATAGCGAGACGCATCGACTTGAGGACGTACTTCTCTTCCAACTCGGACACACTCTCAAGGAACGAGGTGGGGAGCATGTCGAACCGGGTTGTCTCGTACGTCTTACCGCCGAGCTCGAACTGAAACACGTTCTGCTTGATCGACTTCTTGTAATCAGGAATCACATAAACCATTGCGCTGACCTTTCATATTTCGCGCTGACCAACAAAAAGGGGTAGACCGGGCGTGAGGTGGCCAGCGCAGGAAAACCCCACGCCCGGAGATGAATCGACTACGCGCTGAAGATGCCGTTGTCGAGGTACTTGGTTGCCTTCACACCGTTCGCGTCCGCGAAGCACTCAACAGTGACCTCGTACGCAACAACCTCAGAATCGGAGTAAGTGACCTCACCAACCTCAGTGATCTGACCATCCGGAACACAAATGCGGATACGAGCGTCGCCGTCCTTGATCTCGAAGATGTACGCCTTGTGCGGCAGAGTGTCACCGGTGACGAGCACCTTGTGAACAGTTCCCGTCGAAACGGTCGCCGGCGTGGTGGTCACGTTCGCGTCACCGTAAATCGCCTTCAGCACGTCAGCGTTCAGCGTCTCAATGAACGAGAACGAATACGTCAGGGAGTGCTCAGTCTGGACAACCTTTACAGCGTCCCCACCCCACGCCTTAATCTTCTCGGTCGAACGCTCGCCACCCTCAGTGACACCATCCTCACCGATGTACCCAGCAGCCTTGAACGCGGCACCAGGAGCGGTAGAAACATCGGTGGGAACAGCGGTGCCAGCAGGGGCGATCAGAATCCCGCCCGTGGCGAGCGGCTTACCGGATACAACATTGGCAGCAGTATTTGCCATCATTTTGCCTTTCAGGCGGTTTGCGCTGGCCTTGAAAGGACGGTGTTACTTAGATCGCGACACCTCGAAGGTCGAGTTGCACGACGAACTGATACCGGGGTTGGTTGGTATCAGGGTCAGGGAGGAAGGCGACACCGCCACCTTCAGTTGCCCGTGTCACCTTCTTGGTGAGCCGAGCTGATGCAAGCATGAGGGCGCGGGTGATTTTCGCCCGGTCGGATGCCGCCACAGTTGACGGGCCGAAGCACTCCACCAGCAGGCGCGGCGAGTCGGTCACAAGGTCACGGGACTCTCCACCGACGCGAGAGACGCGAGTGAACAGGTCATCGGTCGTGTGATTCTTCGGCAGCTTCGTCCCCACCGCGTTAGGGGAATCCACCGAACGAGCCGTGTACTCAGCCCGCAGAAACTCTTTCGCGACTTCTTCAGCGTCCGGAAAATCGATAACCTCAACCATCATGCCCCCGCATCCAACGAACGAATAAGTGTGTTGTTACGGGCGTTGTCCTCACGCGCCGCCTGATCCTCAGTCATCACCGACACGCGCCCACGAGTGCGACCAGTGAACGGCGACGCAACATAACCAGGACCAGCAGCAGACTCGATCCGGTCGCCGCGTTTGATGAGATCTGACATGACCTCACGCGACTTCCGCAGCTCACGAAAACCCTTCATCGACCACTTGATCTTTTCGATGCCCATCAGCCGGCGACCCCCTTCAAGTTGATCGACAACCCGTTCATGGACGAGTCATACGGGTTGCGGAAATCGCGGATGTCACCCTCAACATCGAACCGCTGACCCCGCACTGTGAACCGATCATGCGGACCCACAACAGCCGAGTTGGGGACATAGATAGTGGGTAGCGAAATAACCCGGTCCTGATCCGCACCAGCAGGCTCAGCGGTCCCACCAGGATTGAACGCATAAATACCCAGCTCGACTGGCGGGTTCCACAACTCAATCTCGTTGCCGTGCCGATCCTCACCCATGCCGGCGTAAACCTCGTGCTGCACGTACTCGCTAATCTGCCGCATCACACGCTCACATAAAACGGTGAAGTCGGCGGAATCATGCCGATAGTGAACGCACCGGAATCCTTCACCCCACGCAGTTTCGCCAACTCCGTATCGGTCGCTTCAAGTTCCCCCGGCATGTTGCCGCCATACGTCTTAGACGTTGTGTACGGGCCGGTGGTGACGTTCGTTTGGCGGATGCTCTCAGGGTTCCGAAATTTACGGGTGACCATCGCCACCACAACATCCTTCGCTGTCTCCAACAGGTCGGTGGCGGGCGGGACAAGCTTGGCTTCAGCATCAATGCGCGCTTGCAGATCAGACACCCTGAACCGCAACTCACGCTCGGCCTTACCAATCCACGCCTGAATCTGCGCCTCATCGGTCGGGGCACCCTCACCAATCCACGCACCAGTCACATCAGTGGGATCAGTCCATGAAGCCATCACGCACCCCTTCCTCTAAATAGGGAACGGGGCCACACACAACGTGCGACCCCGCCCCTTACTTACTTCTCGGTAACCGACTGCTCGCCGGTATCGATGTTGCGATCCACAATCACAACGGTTCCATCCGGTCGGATCGCCTCGAACTTCTCACGACGACCCTTGACCTTCACGGCTTCGGGAGCCTCAGCAGCCCCCTCAACCTTCGGTGTGCTCTTAGGCATTCAGAACACCCGTCAGGCGGGCCGCAGCCTTGCCGCCGAACACGGCAACACCCGTGTAGAACTCGATGCGGGTACGGTACGCAGGCTTTTCCTCCAGCTCGCCCAGGTCATAAACCTGAACGCCGCCGTTGGTCAGACCAGTAACCGCCTGGTCGCCCTCGTCCTGACCGAAACGAACCGCGTAGATCGAAGACGCAAGGCTCGAGGAACCCTGAGTCTCCGACTGCGGAAGAACCGCAGTACCGGATGCCGAAGCGCCGGCGTCGAGAATCGGGATACCCTGCCACACAACCTGACGCTTACCGTTCGCGTCCTTCTCCACGAACACATCCGCAGAAATCTGACGCGCAGCAGACTTGATCTTGCCGATAATCGCAGCGTTCGCATACAGCGCACCGTTGCCACCATCAAGACCCGGAACCGCAGCAACCAGCTCATCGAGCTTGTCGAAGAACGCGTGAATCGTGGTCGCGCTCGTCAGAATCGCCGCACCGTTAGTCGCGGTCGAAATGACCTGACCACCGGTAAGACGCTTCTTCAGACCATCGAACGAGTTAGCGTCCACCGCCACATCACCGTTGAAGAAGGTGTCCTGGAACTTGTACGACGCAGCCTTGACCTTCATCGCGGTCTGAACCGCACGCTGGTCATTCACGTCACCACGAGTCTGAACGATGAACTTGTCAACGTCCGCGTCGCCACCCAGAATCGAAAGCGTCTCGGTCTTCTGGTTCACGGTGCCAGTTGACTCCGTGTAGCTACCGTTCACGGCACGGAACGCAACGCCAGGAAGGGTTGCTTCCTCGTTGTACGCGTACGCGTTGCCCTGAATGGACATGAACGGGATACGGTCAAGCACGGGGCTTGACTGCACGAACGTCTCAAGGACGCCGCGCTGAAGATAAGACTGCGAAAGCTTCGCAGCCTCGGTAAGAGTGATAGCCATCAGCTAACCCTTTCTTGAGAGTAAGCGGCACGGAGAGTCCCCATGCCGGGAGAGATGTTGTCTGCCTTACCGATTGCCGGGATGCCACCCTCGTCAGGAATGACGTAGGTTTGCTTCTCCGGCTCGGATTCGGCCTTGGGTTGTTCGCCCCTGAATTCAATGAGCGCATCCGCAGCAGCTTCGAGTTCTTCCTTCGTGCCGCCCGTAAGCAACGACGATGGGACACCCTTAGCCGCGGCAACCTCAGCGCGAAGCTTCCCGACCTTGAGTTCGGCGTTCTCACGCTCAAGCTCAGCCCGCCGCTCCGCTTCCTTTTGTGCCTCGGTCTTGTTCGCTTCCTCGATCTCAGCGAGCTTCGCGGCAGCAGCCTTCAACTCGTCGTAATCGGTCGGAAGCTTTGCGCGCTCCCGAGCAACGCGGGCCTGAATGATGCGGTCGAGTTCTTCCTGAGACGTGATCGCCTCAAACCCCTTCGCTTCTTCCTTGCCCTGCTCGTCCTTCTGTTCTCCCGCGACAGCGGTACTTGTCTGCTCCGACACGTCGGAACCCCTTTCGATCCGTTTAGGGGCCGTCGCCCATGACCCCGAAACGGTCGGGTGCCGATCCGCGAGAGAACGCGGAAACTCAAATGCCGACTAAGCGGCGATAGGTTGCAGGGAACGTTCCTCGCGCCCAGTGCGCGGGTCCGTCCAAGTGCCGATGGTGTAGAACGTGGGCTTGGCAACACACCGGCAGAAGTCGTGAAACTTCGAGTTGAGCGCTTGGTTGCCGCTTGCCTTCACACCACCGCCGATACCACCGGACAGACGCTTCCCCGCTTCATCGAAACCGGTACGGTCAGACCCGCTACCCACAACAAGGCCAGCGGCTTCCTTCGACCGGTACACCGCACCACGCCCGGCAAGCATCGTGCAGAACTTGCACGCACCCGGACGCGCCACACGCGCCCACGACGTTGACGCCACATCCTTCCGGGCGTTCGCATCAATCGTGTGCCTACCAGCGCCGGCAACCATCTTCTGAATGCCACCACCGATGAGAGACAACGCCGTTGAATCCGACTGCCCAAACAGCGGACGCACCCCCCACCGCACCAACGCATTCACCTGCGCCGCATTCACCTCACCGGAGGCTGTCGCATAGAACGTCCCACCCAACGCGGCCCGCCGCAGATCCTCATACCAAACCGCAGTCAACTCACCAGCAGTCGTAATGTACGGGCCGATCAATTCCGGGAACGCAGCAATGAGAGTGTTCCGAACCTTGCGCGGATCAACCCCATCCAACGCCAGCAAAGCGTTATTCAACTCATTGATAGCCAGAACAGACAAGTCATCAACGGCAGTCCGATACGCCGCAACCTGCGACGCCGTAGCCACGACTACTTATCCTCGAGCTTCGCCGCCTGCATCTCAGGCAACCGCAGAGCAACCGGCGTCGCACCAGTGAACTTCAGCCCCTTCAGGCCGAGCATCTCCGCAGCCGAGTCGGGGTCAGCGCCAGCACGAATCGCCACACCAAGCGCATCAAACTTCGCCTTCAACTCACTAGCTTCCTCAACAGGTGACAACACACCCTCACCGCGGGAACTAGCAGCAACAGCCACTTCCTCAGACACCTCACCAGCAGCACCACGCAGAGCATCCACCAGAGACCCGACACCAGCCCGACGCTTCTCCGCACCAAGCCGAGTGATCTGCTCACGAGTCAGACCGGCATACTCCATACCAACCTCAGACTCACCAAAGCCCACAATGTTCGTCGCCAGCTTCGAGAACGCATCCGCACGAGCAGACGGAGACACAATCGCCGGATCAGTATGTGACGCCGACAGCCCACGCATCTCATCCGGGGCGGACTCCAACCCATCACGCAACATGACGGCGAACTCCATCGCCCGCTCAGCACCCTGCTCCCACGCCGCGTTCGCGTCGCGCGTTGTCGTAATCAGCGTTTCCTTGGCCGCGAAGATTGCATCCGCTGAAGACGGGTTCGACGCGTCCGCAAACTTGACCTCGAGATCCTGGTCATCCGCAAACAGGTTCGCCCACATCCGCAACTGATCAGTGTGCGGTTGCGGCGACGCACCAGCAAACCGATGAAGCTTCGGCTCAGGATCGCCAGCCTCGTACTCGAGCGCCTTAATCCGGCCCATCACGGCAGACCACTTCTCGGCACCCTGGAACTGCGCCACGTCCGCACCGAACAGCCAATACTCGGGAGCCGAATAGAACTCCGCAGAAACCTCAGCACGAACAATCGTCCGCAACGCAGAATCGACATACCCCATCGACGCCTGAGTGATCCGCGAATGCCCCAACGGACGGTTCAACTCACGCCCATAAACCAGCGGTGCAACACTCACCCGACCCAACGGGTTACGAATAACATCAACAGCCCACGACGCACCCCACACCCGGTCACGACGCGTCAACGTCATAACCTTCTCCGGCGTGTACATCACAAGACGAGTCGGCTGACCGAGGCCGTTCTTCTCCACTATGGAAAGAAACCCAGCCAACGTCCGTTTACGCGTGTCCCAAATGGCCGCAGACGAATCCGCCGACCGCGCAATAACCAACTCAGCCGGCTCACCCGACAGAACATCACCACGCGAAACCGTCAGAAACGAACACCCATGAACCGCAGACGACACCTTCGCACCAGGGAACTCCGCAGCAAAATCATTCGCCGCCGCGATCTCATCCACACCCAACAGATCACCCGAAGACGACACAAAGCCACCGAACTTCGACCGATCAGTGACCGCACGAACACCCTTAGCGTTCCACCCCAAAGCGGCACTAATCGACCGCATCTGGGGCGGCAGCGAGATACCAAAATCCTTCAACGCCGCTTCACCATCGAAGTACGTCGAACGAGTCAGGTTCCGCGGTCGCCGCTCACTCCACACCCGATAAAGGGAATCAAAAAGGTTAGCGTCCGAATGGTCCAACGCGAGACTAATTCCGCCGATCACAGAATCACCGCCTTCCGCTCTTGATCGCCTCGCGGCTTTCGTCTAGTTGTCTTCGCGGCCCAATACGCCAAACTCATCGACTCAACAGGAGTCTCATCACCCTCAGGCGTAGTCGCATACCACGCCCACGCACCAGCCGTCCCGCGCTGTTTCTTGTCACACACACCTACCGATGCATCCAACTGCGCTTGCCCCTCAGCCGTGAGGTGAGTGAACGCCAACGGCTCGAGCGCATCCGTGCGATCAAGATCCGCATTACGCTTCGCCGCCGAAGCCGAATCACGCACCGCATCCAACGTCATCGAACACGACTGCATGTACTCCGTCGTCGTCGCAACCTTCACAACAACATCCGGCACACGCCGGTCCTTCAACAGTTGCGCCAACACCGGAGCACCAGCAGCACCCGACAACACAATCACCGCAACATGCCGCCACCGCTCAGCCAACCAATCAGCCAACGCAGACAACCCCGAAGCGATATCACCCTCAGCCGCATCAATCAGCTCCACATGAATACCGTCGTCATGCTTCAGACCACCCGACAACGCCAACCGAGAACCATCAAACGAAAACGCCACCGAGAACGAACGAACACCCTCAGCAGGCGCAACATCAACACCAGTCGCCAACCACTCGTGCTCAGCAATGGCACGCGAACCCTCCTGGTCCGAATCCCAAATACCAAGAGCCTCACGCTTCCAAGAAGCATCACCCGGCAAGTTCTTACGCAACCTAAGCATCGACCGCAAAGGCGTCCGGTGAGGGTACGACGGATTCGCTATGGCCCACTGTTCACGGTCATCCGGGTCAGCATCAGGATCAGCCGAACACTCGATATACACCGCATCCGACTCAACAACCTCACCACGCCGAACCGCAGCCTCAGTCTCCAACGCCTCACGCCGGCGAGCCTTGAACGCCTCAGACGGATCAACAGGCCGCGGCGGGGTACCCATGAAAAACAGAAGCGCACCAGCCGGAAAACGTGACTGGTTCGTGGCCGCCACCATATCCTCAAGCGCCTTCTCCGTCAGGATTTGAGCCTCATCGAAAACTTCAATATCGACCTCATCGAAGCCACGACCAAAACCCTGCTCACGAGCACCGAACATGATCACCGACCCGTTCGTGAAGTGAACCTCCTGCTCACCATTCACCGAACGAACCGACTTCACATACGGAGCAACAGCCTTACGACCAACCATTCCCCGCAGAGTGCCGAACGTCTTAGACGCCGTACGAGTCCGATGCGCAGACCACAACACCGTCATGTTCGGGAACAACGTGCACAGAGCAACAATGATCCGCAACACCAGGAACGTCTTAGCCACCTGACGCGGAATGCTCAGAGTGATACCGCCCACGGTCGCGGCGTACTCACCGTTCTCACGCTTGCCCAACATGACCTTGCCGGCACCGCGCTGCCACTCATCAAACTCATCACCGAACTCGCGGCAACGCTCCTCAACCGGTGCCCAACCAGAAGTCACAATCCCCGAAGGGATCACAACATGCCGGGCAACCTCAGATAGCTTCCGCGTCGAACGTTTCGTCTGCGACAGTGGCACGCTCAGATTCCTCCTTGGCACGAGCCTCGAGCGCGTCGATCTCTTTACCCAACTCGAGCTGGCGACGCGACAAAGCAGCCAAATCACGGGCAGGCGTATTCGCGTTATCCAACGCCACAGCAATACGCCGACGCATCGACCGCAACTCTTCCAACGTGTCCCCAGCCTCAGCCGCCTCAAGGATCGTCAGCTTCGCCTTACGAGGCGCAGTCTCTCCCGGCTTCACAGCACGCAGCGGACTTGGCTTCGATGCCATGATCGCCTCCTTGGAAAAAATCGGCGGGGGGAAATTGGACCTATGCCGAGGGTGGGCCGCGGTGGTGGGGGGGAGGGGTGGGTGCCCCTGTCCCCTGTTCGGGGTTGGTGGGGTGCAGAAATGGGGTACAGACCCCAAAATTCGTGCTTTTCGGTGTTTCTGCGCCGGTTCTGGGGGCTTTTTCACCAGATCGGTGATGCTGCGACTGGCGGTTTCTCTGTCAACGGCTGTGTGTTCAGTCCCAGACGCTTTGCGCGTGCTTCCGCGAGGGTCATGGCACCCTTCCACTGGTTACACCCCCGGTGCATTAGGTGGGTGTTGGCCCTCTCGTATGGTGACCCGCCTCTCGAGCGTGGTATGTCTTCATCGACCTCGCCGCGCATCGGGTGGGGTTGGCATCCGGGGCATGGGGGTCCGGGGCATTTCTTCCCGTGCCCCCCTAGGGTCATCCCCAGGGTCTTGTCCACGGGGGTGTCGCACAGGGCGCAGGTGGACTCTTCTGCCTTCACGCGCTTGACTAGCTCGCGTCGCCTGTGTCCGTTGCCATTGTGGGGGATCGTGGCCATTGGGACCCCCTCTGGGGCTTAGTTCTGGTCGCCGGCCTTCTGCGCCTCGAGCCATGCGTAGTACTGTGCCCGTTGCTCGTCTGGTAGTCGGTCGATGATTGCGACCCCGGCTCGTTCGGCTTCTGATAGCCGGTATGTTTCGGTGTATTCGGCTACCTCGTCGGGTGAACGATGGATGGTTGTCACTGTTCCTCCGGGTTGCCGAGTCCGTAGTTCATTAGTTCTTTGAATTGTGCGGTTGTTGTGCGCTCGAGTTTGTCGAGGATGCTGAGGAATGCGATGGGTTCGTGCCAGCGGACGGGTTGTGTGTTCATGGTGTCCACGTCGTTGGGGTCGTAAGCGTCAGACATCAGCGGCGTTCATTTCGAGGATGCGCTGTCAGTCCACTGATATCGACACGGGACCGTCAAGGGGTTTTCCGCAGTCAAGACAGACGTTGCGGAACCATCCGGAGTGAATGATCGCGTCACCGTAGATGCCGCGCACGTTGACGTGTGGGCATCGGGATCGCTTGCGGAACTGCCACCAGGAAATCCGCTTAGTCGTCGTCATCGTCTTCTTCCGTTTCGACGTAGGTGAATGCGCCTGTGATGTCTGCGGTGAGTTCGTCGCGTGCTTGTTCGAGTAGTCCGCGTGTGACGTAGGTTCGTTGGCCTTCTGGTGTGATCCAGTGGGGTTCTTCGAGGGTCATTGTTTCGGGGTCTGTGGTCATGGCGTAGATGAGGTAGCCGGTTGTCATCCATCGTTCGCCTGTGTGTTCGGCTATGAGTGCGGTTAGGGCGTTCTCAAGATCAGTCAGCGCGCTCATGGTCAGCCTCGAATAGAAGCTCGTAGCCGGGTGGGAGTGCGACTGGGATCTCTGACCCTGCCTGCCACCACACGCGGTCATCCCATCCGCTGAAACCGTCTCGGACATACACGTTGTGCGGTGACGGTTCGTTGGGAACACGCGCCACGGTGCCGTCTGCGAAGTGATCGCTCATGGCCTTCTTTCTTGTTTCCGTGCTCGCCGTCCGATGTATCGCAGCACTAGGCGTGTGGTGAGGGACAGACACAGGGAGTTGATACGGTCACGCATCGGAACCCCTGAGGTGGAGTTCGATGTATCCCATGACTTCACCCCAGGACGGGTTTGCTTCTGCGAACGCGTCGAGTAACGCCAACGTGGTGTCGCGGCGTTGTGTGAGCTCGTGGATGTGCTCTAACAGCGCGTCGCTGGTTTTCACCGGCACGCTCACACCCGCAGCATCCTTGACGTGTACCCATTCGCCCATGACGTGCCTCGTTTCGGCGGGTTAAACACAAAAAGCCCCACTATGGGGGCTGAAGAGAATGTGTGTCGGCCACGGCATCACCCGGCTCCGGCGTATCAAGTTATGGTGGACTGCCCGAGTCTCGAACTCGGATAACGCCCGGATTCCGCTGTCGCCGGAACGACAGCGAAACCCGAACGGCTCGACCAAATCGCAGCCCGGTACTGCAAACCCTTTGTAGGGTGGAAGATCCTGCGACGACTCGCCGCCCAAAAGTGCGGTGACGTGTGGCGCGGTGTCGCAGGAAAAATTGCCTAGGCGCGGCTTAGCTCCGCTTTACTCCAACGGCGTGAACGTTGGTTCCTAGGACTTCTGCGAGGGTTGCAACTTCCCCGTCAGGCATTCCCAACAGGCCTCGCATGCTTACAAACTCGTTACAGCAGGATTCCCTCACCGACCACAGCACCCGAAGCAGCACGCTTCGGATAGTAGACGGCAGGCTTACCTTGTGCGTCGGTGTAGATGATCCACGAACGATCAGCAGGCTCAATCCAACCTGCGTAATCCTTCGTGACCGACTCGTGGTCATAACGACCGATAGTGATACTGGACATGGTTTCTCCTTGATAATCGGAAAGCCCCATCCAGGCTTGTTACTGCAACCCCATGCGGGGAAGTGTGTCTGCCCTAACTGCTTCAACCACCCTCGGAAGGGCTGTGGGTCTTTCAGGCTCACAGGTTTGACAGACGGCTACTACAGAGCCTTATTCACCACTAGATGATGCTGAGGTCCGCGAATTCGCCCCCGGATGTTGTCATCACGAACGCGCCACGCTTCCCAACATCACCCGTCTTGTGTCTCCACCAAGTGGATTCACTCTCGAACGTAGGCACGCACAACGCAACACGGTCACGCTGCGTCACCAAACCCGCCGTGTGCTCATGCCCATGCAGCAGGAAGTGTGACGCACCAGGAGCCTGCCAGTTGAACGACTGACCCGCCCACCACGACATTGATTTGCCGCGTGACCATTGGTGTCCGTGAGCCATCGTGAACACTGACGACCCAATCTCGCGGGTGATGTACGACTCGTCCTTGTTGGGGACGAACATGCTGACGTGCCCGTACGCGGCAGGGTTCAACTCGAGCGCATCCGACAAAGCGATTGCTGATTCGGTTGCGTGCCCATCATCAGCACGCGTTGTCACCTGCCGTTGCACATCATCATGGTTGCCGTTCACAACATCCACTTCGACACGTTCAACGAGCGGCGCGTACGCATCAATGGCGTACAGCATGAGGCGTCTGAACACCCGGTACTGTTCGGTGACTGTCAGTTCGGTGCGCCACATGTTGCGGCCACCTTGTGACTGGTTACCTTCACCGCAGTCACCCAACCATGCAAGGTGTGCGACTCCGAGGGAGCGCACTTTGCGTAGCCGTTTGAATTCGGTGACACCTGCATCGATGGATTGCACTACCCGGTCTACGATGCCGTCTGTGCCGTCACCGTCGATCTTGCCGAGTTGCAGGTCACCGGCTAGCAGGTGAAAGACACCCGCCCCAGTGGACTGGGTTGCGGGTGCTTTGCGCCGGCCAATGTGTTTGATCAGTTCGTCAACGGATGTGTTGAGTCGGACGGGTTCAACGGCGAACCGGTAGAACCATGTCTTCGTTGTTGTTGCGTCGTCACCAGCAGCGGCGCGTGACCATCCGTGGGAATTGTGCCGCATCTCCACCAGGCGGACACGGTAGCCGGGTGCAACCTGACCGCCGTTGTCGATGACGAACTGTGTCCAGTCATCTTCGGTAGTCAGGGATTCGCCGGTTACTGCGGTGATGCTTCGTGTGTTGTGGTCGTTGGGTGCGTGTTCCTGGGTGAATCCCCAGTCGCGGTTGCGGGACGGTTTCGGTTCAACCGTGACCGCCGCCGCTGTCAACTGCTCAGCTAATGTACCCATGCGACTTCCGCCATGCGGTGACCTTTTCCCGGCCCACCTTTGCCCCTTCGGACTTCACGATTTCCACGAATGCGCGGTGTGTGATGCCGGGGTGTGAGGCGAATTTGATTAGGGCTTCACGTTCCGCAGTTGGGAGCGTGTCTAACCAGATCTCGAAGCTGTCGCGTTGTGTTGTTTGTGATGCTTCGGCAAGTTTTTCTTTCAAGGACACGATGTTCCTCCTGCAATCGCGCATAAGAAAAGTCCGACCCCACATGTTGGGTGTCGGACTGGTTGGGCGCAAGTTGCCTTGAAGCAAAGCTTACAGCATCTTGCGGGTAGATTGTCAAGCCTATTTTGGTGTGTCGCGGGTGGACATGTTGCCCACCCGCGAATACACCATCGCGGTCATTTAGCTATTTCGTCTTCAGTGCGTTCAGCACCGCATCGATGCCAGCTTCCACCCTGCTTCCCTCGCGCCCCTCAGAGTCGGCCTGATGCCAAGCCTGTTTGAAGATGGCTACCAGTTCGTCGCGGTTGATCATTGACTCAGTCATTTCCTTGCTCCCTTTTTGTTGTACCCCGTCTGGTTGTTCGGGCGGCATTCGTCGCAACGGAACATCCACAGTGCCCACCATGGGATTCGCGTGCCGTCGAACCTGTTGCACTGCGGGTCAATGTGACTGTGAACCGTCACGGAGTAACTGGTGATGGTGCCGGTCATGATGCCTTCGCCAATCTGGCGTCGGCAAGGTGCTCCATGAGGTACCGCCCCACAAATTCGGTGTACACGGGTGGGATCGCTAACCCCAACTCGTGTCCCTTCATCCAGTCGATACCCATAGCCCGGTTCCGCTCCTCCCGAGTCGCGTTGCGACCAAGCTTCGCCCGCTCAGCACTAGTGGACGTGTCGCCCGTGACCGAGAACGCAAACCCCGTGTGATCATGAGTCGGGAGCATTGCGAAGCCCTCCCAACTCGTCTCGAACAGACGCACACGCCGCAGCTCCAACCCGAAGAAACAACCACACAGCCGATAGTCGGCCCGCATTGGTGTGCCGGGGACGTTCTCAATCACCCACGGCTTACCCGATGCAATCAACGCTTCACGGGTTGGTTCCAGCAGGTCGGGGTACTCGTGTCCCGCGTTGCGGTGAAACTTCGTTGAGTGCGAGTACGCCTGGCACGGGGGTGACGCGTGAATGGCGTCGAACTCGTGGCCATGCTCGGCAAGGAACTCCAACGCATCCGCCACATGGAACTCGAACGGGTAGCGCTTGTAGTTCTTGATATCCACCCCAACAACGTCGAAGCCGGCGCGGTGATATCCCACGCCGGCTCCGCCCGCTCCTGAGAACAGGTCCAAGAGTCTCGGCCTACTCACGCGAACCCGCCGCCCGCTCTCTCAGCGCGCGGGCTAGAGCCTCCGCGAAGTCGCCGCCATGCGCAAGGATTTCTTGCTGTGCGTGCTGGTCGAGACCAAGCGCAATCTGGATGAGGTCAGCGTCAACAAACCCAACGGAGAACAGGTCTTCGGTCTTGAGCCGCACAGCGTACCGCTCGACCCGATACCGGTCGGTTTCATGCCGACGATTCATTATTTGCGACACGTCGTTACACCACTTGTGCGAGCCGTAGTTGGATACGACTTCCCCCGTTTCGGTGTTCCGCACATTGAACACGAATGCGGGCGCGGGGTTGCGCTCGAGCCATGCGGCGATCTCGGCTTGATAGTCGGGGCCATCATACGGTTGCGGTTCGCGGTCGTATACGTCTGTCATTTCCTCGTTCCCTTCTCTGCCTCGATAGCGGATGCAGCTTTTGCGAGCGCGGCGTTCACGATGATGTCATGTTCCTGAATACTCATCTTCGGCTCACGGCCCTTGCGCGGCGCACGAGCCTCAGCCCGCACAATCTCTGCCGCCCTCGACAAGCCGGAGACGTAGCCATCTAGACTCCCGTTCTCATCTAGAGCACCGAACTCCCATGCAACACCGTGGATCTGGCCGACGAACAAATCCGGCTCGGGATGATTCTTGATAGAAGCGATTTGCAGAACGCGCCTAAGAACCATGCGAGCTATAGCGACTTCCGTCCCCGTCTCAGCCTTCGCCGCATCCCAACCCGCATCAAACGACGACCTGCGAGCCTGACGGTGATTGCGCTTTGTGCGCAGATGCGCTCCCCACGCCTTCTCTCGTGCGTCACTCATTGTGCTGCCTTTCATCCTGCATATTTTCTGGTGAGGTGCCCACTGACACGCAACCCCGCAACCCGCTCATCCCGCGTCTGCCTAAACACACGCGCGAAGAACTCATGCTGTGTCTCCGAGAACACACGCCCGCATGTCTCGCAGATGATGTCTTGGTGATCCCCGAAGAATCGCGGGGGGTACATCACCAGTCGGCCACCGTCATCAGGGCATGGTGCTTTGTCCGAGAATGTGGGTTTGTCTTCGGTGGGGAACTTCGCGGACACCGTTTCCACATCGCCGGCCAGCTCGTCAATGAAGAACTCGATGTCGTCAAACCACCACAACCCGAGAACATCATCCAGATTCACCAGCAACCACTTCGACATGACACCCACCGCATAACGCGCATCCTCCGGCGACACATCAGCAGGCAAACCAACAACACGCCCACCCGCCAACCACGCACGCCTAGCCGGACCAGGAGCCTGACGAGACAACTTCCCCGCCCACACCCCACACCAATACACCAAACGCGAATACAACTCGTTCGCATCATTGAACGCCGCAGCATTCAACGGCATCGGTGGTACAGACTTCACACGTTGAGAACCATCCTCAACCCGCGACTTCACGCTCAGCATCGAAACAATGTGTTCCGTGAGTGGCGCAACCTTCCGTAGTGCACGGTAGATCCTGCCGTGACAACGCGCACAATAATTCCCGTGCGTGGCAGTGCGCGGTTTCGGTTGTTCACCATCCACACCAGACCACACACAACCACGACGACACGGGTTTTCAGCCTCAGTCATACGTCCCTCCCTGAATCATGCGGTTCACTGTCGGCAACTAGACCAACCAACTTGCGAACGGCATCTTCGTCCAGCGCATCCCCGACGATGCGCCGCACGCGCTCTTCATCAGTGGGGTTGGCTTCCAGCCAGGCGTTCAGCTCATCGCGGAGCTCAACAACGGTGTGGCGCTGCAGGAACGAACCGTGGGCCTCGTTCACGCCGTACTTGGGCTCCATCACACCGGGTGCCGTGTTGATGCGAAACCGCGAGTCTCGGCGGCGGGTCATGTGCGGGCCAGTGCTGATGTGCGGCTGCTTCATTCCGTTGTTCCTGTCTCTGAACCGTTCGATTCCGGGACCGTGGGGCACGCCCAGAGGATCGACAGCATCCGGTGACCATGGGCCGGCCACCGTCGCGGCCAGAGGCGCACAGCCACGCCGATCACCTGGTGGTCGTAGTAGACGTTCGGCGTGAACAGACGCCTAGCACGCTCGGCGGCGGTCACCATCACAACGCGAGGGGTTCTGAGTTTCATTGGTTCTCTCCTGCCTCTGCTTCTGCCGTATCCGTCTTCATCACGTAGTGGGCGCATAACGCGTTAGGACACCCATACGGGTAACCACACGGCAACACACCAAACGCACGCGTACCACGAGCACACCGCGAACAACAACGAGCCACCGGGTAGCCGCTACCGTTCCAACCGGCCATCACGCCTCCCCACCCAACAAAGCCAGAATTGCTTCAGCCAGTTCGTGAATGGAGTCCGCTTGGAACTCTGGAATCAGGTGAGCGAAAAGCCCCTGGTTGTAGAGCAAATCGACAAGGGCTTCCTTCCGGTCGGGCATGTCAGCCTTCGCCGCATCCCAACCCGCGTAGTACGCCGCAATCGCAATCCCGTAACCTGTGTCATTCGCGGTGAATGGTTCGCCGTTGACTGTGACACCAGCGACCCACGACGACCACTTCGCAGATACGTCACTCATCAGAACGGCGTTTCGTCGTTGAACGAACCCGGCGTGGACCACACATCCGCGGCAGGCTCAGACGGTGCCCACGACTCGGCAGGCTGCGTCGTGCCACGCTTCGGACGACGAACCACAACCGCAACAGTCGGGAACATCACCTTCACCTTCCCACCCGGAGTACCATCACGCTTCGCATACACCTCCAACTCAACCGAACCGGACACATGCACCAGTGACCCCTTCTGCACGGTGTCCATCACCGCGTCAGCGTGCTCGTCCCAGAACGTCGCACTGAACCATGTCGTCGGGCCGGTGTCTTCCCACTGGCCTGCGTCGTTCTTCTTCGAGGGTGTGTGGGGGACGCTGAGTTCGACTACTCGGTGGGTGCCGGCGTTGCGGATCTCGATGTCGTTGGCGACGAATCCTTCGAGGGTGATTGTTGCTTTGCTCATGCTTGTGTTCTCTTTTCGTTGGTTTGGTTATGCCGCTTCTTCTGCGCATCTGTCGCAGTCGCGTGCTGGCCTGTTGGGGTGTTTGGGGCAGTCGGGGTCGGTGATGATCCCTGGCACTGTCGGCTTGGATGTTTTGGCGAATAATGCTGCGTCGTATGCGCGTCTCGCGTTACCGCACGCCCGACATGGACTGTCCGTGCCCTTGGGGTGTTTAGTGCAGAAGGGGGTGGACGCGGATGCGTTTTCCCCTTCCCTTTCTATTTCCCCTTCTACTTCCCCTTCCCCTTGGTGGGAAATGTTCTGAACTTTTCTGGAATTTTTCAAAACATTTGGGACAACCCCGGAACGGTCAGGAATATCGGTCCGTTTCCGGTACTTGATGTCCTGGTGTTCGTCCCAATGGAGACACTCGAAATAGCGTTTACCGGCCACCTCGTATGACTCGATGACACCCGCTTTTTCGAGGGCAACCATCCACCGCTCAACAGTTTTCGCGTCCACTTCCTCGTCCATCGGGAACGTCCCCGCGAACACCAGGCGGGCATCACGTCTGCCGCGTCCGTAGCTGTCGCAGTAGCCCCACAGTTGGGTCCAGAAGTACCGGAGCGGGATGGGCCAACTGTTGACTTTCTCCGACGAACGCATGGACGCACGAATCATCCGATCCTCAGCCACCGCCTGTCACCTTCTTCTTTGTTGTTCATGTGGCCTCGTTTGCTTGTTTCTGCACGGCGTTCATCGCGATCCTGAGTTGTGTGTCGGTGAAGGTGTATCGGCGGTCATCCCAACCCGCAGACTCGGCGGACAACAGTTCGAGGTCGCCGGCACCCCGCCTGTGACGAAACTTCGCCCGGTTCAGTTCGTGGACAGCCAACATCTCCCGATGCCGCGCCCCTCCGAACCGTTCACGCAACACCACCCGCACAGCCGGTAGTTCCGTTGCGCGTATCGTTTTCGGGTCCAACGAATCCACAAACACATCCCACGCCGCGGTCATTGGGTCACGCGCGAGGGTGCAACACTCGGTTCGGCCTCGTCCATGTAGTCACCGATCCAACGGTGGTTCTGCATGGCGGGATCTACGATGATGAAGTCAGCGGTGACCCCGCGTGCGGCGTATTCGCTCCGTGGAGTAATGACCGCCACAACTTCGGTGTTCGGTGACTCCCAAGCGCGACCTTCAGCCTTTGTGCGTGCGATTACAACAGCTCTCTTAGGCACGGTTGTCCTCCCTTCCTTGTTCATGCGGTTGCTTCTTCCACCCAGCAGTCAGCACACACCCTTGCTACCCGTGCTGCGTCGTTTTGGTTTTGCCAGCGTGTGATCTGTTCGTGGGTTTCACACGGCGTAATCGAAACCGTGCTCACGCTGTCCTCTTTCTGAGTTCGTCGCGCTCTTCGGCGGACAATCCACCCCATAGGCCGTGCTCCTGATTCGTCTCGAGCGCATACGCCAAGCAGCGGTCGGCTACATGGCAGCGGTTGCAGATGGCTTTTCCGTCACGCATGCTTCCCCCTTTTTCGGGGAAGAACAGTTCCGGGTCTGTTTGCGCACATAACGCATCCGCACGCCAATCCTCGAAAGGGTCAGACGGGGCAGGGGTGAACGTGTACCCGGTCATGTGAGCGCCGCCTTCTGCTTGTCCTTCGCCGCGATCACACGCGGGTCGTGTGCAACACCCGCTCTGCCCGCGTCCGCCCATGCCGTTTGCAACGCCGACAGTGAGGTTGCTGCTTCGAGGGTTTCGACCCACTCGGACACAACAACCGGATCGAGTTCGTCGCGGGTGGGGGCGGTCGCTGGCGCGTCAGTCAGCGGGGCGACGGTGAAGGGCTTGCGTCGGCCACGCGTGACGGTCAGTGCGACGGTCAGCGCCTTGTCGATGTGGGAGAGATGCGAAATTTCTATCCCGCCCACGCGCTCTTTCCCGAACGTAATGTCAGGGTTGCGGAACAACGTCAGTCTGCGACCCGTGTAGTTGGAAGCCTCTGCTCCCCACGCCATTACTAAGACTCTCCTCATGCTTTTTGAAGGCTTGTAGGGGCGTCCGGGCATCTCGCGCAGGTGGACTTCGACAGGCTGCTCGGCTGTCCCCGCGACGACCTTCTCGATCGTGAAGGTGCGGGGGCCGGCAAGGAAATCTTCTGCATTTGCCTGATCCGAGCGAGGGACAATTGAGTCGGTGAGATTCATGCTTGTTGCTCCTTGAGTTGTTGTTTGGCTCTATCTCGTGCGGCCTGGGCGCGTGCTCGCCCACAGGTGCGGCAGACGCGCATAATCTTCGTCGGGTGGTTGTACAGGTTGTCGCCGGCGTACTCATGGCCTGCCGGACAGTGCGTTTTCTTGGCGTGGACCGCAGAGGGACCGATGCCGCGAAGTAGGTTCTCCCTGAGCGTCACGGGTTCCAGATGCTCAGGATTGACGCATTTCCGATTTCGACAGAGGTGGTCGAGGTGCATGCCTTCCGGTATTGGGCCGACGTAGTGCTCGTATGCCCAGCGGTGCGCGTACCCCTTGCCTGTGTTGGGCGACAACTTCCTACCCAAATAGAACTGTCCGTAGCCGACTCCGTTTAGACCTCCGGTCCATTCGATGCAACCGTTGTCGCCCGGTGTGACTTTCTCGAGGAATCGGTCGATGGCGGGGCGGTGCCTGCATCCGCACGATTTGGTGTGACCACTCCGAAGACGGGTTCCAGAGACGGTCGTCTCGTTGCCGCACGAGCAGCGGCAAACCCATTCGACGCGCTTTGTGTTCTCGGCCAGCCGGAGCACGGTGAGTTGTCCGCACACCTCGCCCACCATTTCGATGCGCTTCAAATCACAATTTCTTCGAAGTGGTCGATGTATGGCGCGACTGGTGCGCCGTGGGTTGCCGTCTTGTAGGCGTCGATCATGCGTGCCGCGTTCTCTTCGAACGCATCGAGGGCATAGAGGATGGCGGCGTGCCATCGCTGGTCGGCGTACACGCGCTTCACAAACAGGGGCCACCCGCCTGCGTATGAGCAGTAGTCCCACCACTCCCGGTCCAGCACGAGCAGGCACGCCTGAATTTGCGCGATGTGCTCGAGCGGTACTTTGTCTACGAGGATGGTTTTGAGTTGCGTCTTGGGGCGGCGGCTCTTGATCTCAAGCCCGCCCGCGTCTCCCACAAGACCGTCCGGGGATGCTCCGAGCTTGTACCCGTTGAACTCACGGACGGCGAACCCAATCTCACGAACCGGCGCATAATGTTCGGCGTACAGATCCCTCGCCAGCGGCTCATCAAGCGTTCCCCGCTGCATATCAAACGACGGGTGCACGTAGTCAACGCGTCCGGTTATCCGTTCGGCTACGAGCGTTTCGGTGACGCCGCGTGAGGTGTCGTTGTCCGCGACCTTCAGGGTGGGCGTAATGAGCTTGCCCACTTGGGATGCCGTGAGGATGCCGCACCGTGCAGCCACCCATTCGTCGGACCCTTGTTCAACGTCGATGATTTGTAGGCTCACTCGTCTACCTCTCTATAGAGCGCTTCGAGTACGGCGTCTGCGGCGGTGTCGAGGGTGACCCAGTAGGTGCCGCCGTCGTGGTCGAGGTCTGCCCAGCGTGCGGAGAGTTCGAGTTCGTCTACGACTTGTTCGCGTGTCTTGGGTGCGGGTGCGGTGATGGCTTGTGTGAGCAGGGTTATGGTGTTCTGCTCGTTCTTCATGGTGAGGTCGCTCACAGAAGACCCAGCCCTTCGCTCACGGCATCGGCCAAAGCGTTGGGCATTGCGTCAATGAGCCGGTATGTGTCTCCGTGCTCGTTTGTGTATTGCGTGTGTGCCGCGATCAGGCTTGCGATGTGCGTCAGTTCCGCGTGGTGCATGGTTGCGTGGTACTGGGCAATCTCGTAGTTGCCGTTGGTTGCGGCTTGTTCTGCTTCTGCCTTGTGGTCAATGTTCATTTGGTGTCCTTTTCGTCGCGGTGTTGGTCTGCGAGGTTGGCGAGGTCGTCATCATGCGAAGTCGGACGGGTCATGTGTCTGTCCCGCCTTCGAGTAGTTGGGCGAATGTTTCGAGGGTCATGAGCACCCCGTGTTGTGCTGCGTTGTTGTAGCCGATGCCGCGGCGTTTGAAGACGACGACACCAATCGCGGCGTCATCGTTTCCGCGTTCAATCTCGGCTTCGTCCAGCCAGGGCTTCACCTTGACCTCGCCGTTGTAGTCCTTCACTTCAACCACGACACGGCCACCGCGAATGGTTTTGATTCCGGTGACATCGCCGCGGTCGTTGCGCCCGTTCTTCGCACGTCGCTCTATGCGGTCGTCATCCAGTTGGGCGGAAAGAAAGCCGGTCACCGATGTCTCCATAGCGGTGCCGGCCTGCTTCGCGGACGCTCTACTTCGAGTCATCTGTCACCCCGAACTCGTCGCGGAGGTGTCCGATGATGTCGTTCTTGGTCCGACCCGTCAGTTGCCCATCGAGGTATTCGCCCAGCGCGTCGAGTACCTTCTTGGCGGTGACAGACACCGGCTCAAGACGGACGAACGGCAGCACCCCGTGAGTGTCAGCGAACTCGTGCGCGCTCCACTGGACCGCTATGGAGCCGTCGCCGTTGTCGAACCAGTCCCCATTCCTGAAGAGCGTCCATGTCGTCCCGTTCGCCGCCTGATACACGCCATGGTCGGTCGGCAGTTCCGGCATGGCACGCTCGATCACCGTGATGGTGAAGCCGTCCCGAGCCAGCGGGCGCAGGTTGTAGGACGCCGCACGAATCCCGAGGTCATTGGCGAAGTTGTCGCGCGCCAATCGTCCTCGGATAACCGTGTCGCCGTTGACGGCTTCGACTAGATCCCCTTCACGAAACTCTGTTGTTGTGTTCATGCACCTATTCCTTCTATGAGGGCGGTTACCCACCCGTACGCTGCGATGACGGCGAATCCCACGGTGAGACGTCCGATGATTTCGTAGCCGGTCATTACGCGACCTTTCGTTTAGCGAGCGCGGCGTTTGCCTCAGCTCGAGTACGTGTTCCCCGCGGCATGTGCCCACCCTTCTTGCGGTGAAGTTCCGCGTCACACGGGCGGCACTTGTACGAGTTCCAAAGCACGTTCGGGGCACCCTTTTGCAATGCGAGGTTTTCGGGCACCCAGGGGTGACCGTTGGCGCAGAACTTCCGATCCGGCCCGTACCCTCGAGCCACCAAACCGCGCCGGTCGTTCTCCAACTGGGTTACCGGCTCGAGGTGCTTCGGGTTCACGCACAGCGGGGTGCGGCAGAGGTGGTCGAGGAAGAGGTGCTTGGGGACCGGGCTGACGAACCGTTCGAAGAACCAGCGGTGAGCGGGGAACGACTTGTTGTTTTGGCTCACGATCCCGTAACCCATGTTGTTGGTGCGCCCGGTCCAGATGATGCAGTCACCCTCGAACCGGATGCTTGCGAGCCGGCGTGCGACCCACAGGTTCTCGATCCAAAGGCTGTAGCCCTGTTCCTGCATCCGGTGGTGGGTTCCACAGAGCGGGCCGTTGTGTTTCCTGCGGGTGCACTTAGGTGCTGCGCATTCCGCTTTCACTTGCTGACCTCGAGTGCCGCCAATCCTTGGAACGTCAGCTCGTACTCCGTTTCGGGGGACGTGTACAGTCCCATCCGCATCCCGCGGCGTGCCAGGAATCCAGCGTCAGCAAGTTCCCCTGCGCGTCGGCGTGGTGAGTCCCAGTGGATCGGGGGCCAGTCTCCGGCAACGATGCGGTCGTGGTAGTTGTGGTTGACTTCGCTGCCGGTGGATGCGCCGTGTGTCTTGATGAGTTCGAGTACGTTTCTGCGGGACTCGTTCAGCGTCAGTGCGGATAGGTCGGCGGCGATGTGTGATGTAACAGGGTCGGTTTCGCGTGTTCGTGCGGTGTCGTTGTTGAGCACGATCTGTGGGGTTGTCATTTGGTTCACTCCTTATTTGTTGGTGTGACGGTTTGGGGGGTCACGTCACCCCCAAACCGCCACGCATCAAGCGCCGAGTGCTTCGAGGTCGAACGTCTGTTGAGACAGCCGTTTGGTTGCTTGTTTGCACCAGTGTTCGTCCATTTCGATGCCGACTGCTTTCCGCCCGAGCTGACGGGCAACGTCGAGAACGGCACCGGAACCGGCGAAGCAGTCGATGATGGTGTCACCGGGGCGTGTGGTGGTTTCGATCATGTGAGTGAGCAACCCGACCGGTTTCTCGCAAACATGCCGCCCCGCATATGGCGGAACGGAGGGGAAATCCCAAATGTCGCCAAGCCTCTTGCGATCCTTCAGGTTGAATGGACGGCGCTGGTCTTCGAACTCGCGGCGCAGTGCCACGTATTCGGCAACCAACTCGTCGTAATCACGGGACAGGAAACCTTCACCCATGGACTCCCGCAGCGTGGCGTACTGTTCGCGGCTCGGCATGTTGTAGCCGATCTCCCAGTTCGACAGCGCGCCGGTTGTGTTCCCATTGACGCTCGGAAAGAGCGCCTGAATGACCGTCCGCGAAACCCCCGACCGCTCCCGCTCCGAGCGAATGTATGCACCAATCGGCGCTGCGACAGTCTCAGGCTCGTCATCAGATTGTTCCGCGAACACGATTCCCTCCCAGAAGGAGATGTGCGAGCGCACTGAGTCGATGCTTGCGCGGTGTGCCATGCTGCCTTGCTTCACCCACCGAACCGAGTTCAGCACCCGGAACCGTTGAGCCACCACCGACTCAACCGCGCTCGTCAACGCCGGTGACGCGAACACCCACACCGAAGCATCCGGTGACAAGTGCGGCTTAGCGAGATCCAGCCACTCGCCCATCCAGTCCAGGAACTCAGCAGACTTCGACCACTGGTTATCCCAGTCGTTGTCCTTCACCTTGAAATACGGCGGGTCGGTCAGCAGGTGAACGGAACCGGTAAGCGAAAGGCCGGGGAGGATATCCTCACACCGGCCATGAAACAATTGCACACTGTCATCCTCGTAATACGGCTTCAAGTGATCACCGCGTCAATGTGCGACGGCGGGAACGGCTTGGTGTTGGTCGTGAGTCTCGCAACCGCGGCGGCGAGAGCATCCCGCTCAGCCTCAACTTCGCGGATGTAGTCGAGGTCGTAGTCGAGAGTCGTCCGCGCACCCTCGAGGGCGTCGATGGTGCGCCCCAACAACTCCATGTCGTGAAGGTCTGCCGAAGTGAACGGCGGGTCAGCCACACGAGCATCAAGCCATGCCCGCAGTTCCCCGATCAATTCCTTGGTACTCATCGCCACCCCTTCTGTTGTTTCTTTCTCGCTTTGACTGCCCGCCGCACACCCGCCATGTCCGCATCCCCGCTGCGTCCGTCGTATTCGCCGTACTGTCGGTCTTCTATCCATGCGTTCGCGGTTGCCCAGAGAATGGTTTTCACAACCCAGTTATCGGTTGCGACAACAAGGGTGATTCGTCCGTGGGTGTAGTAGGCGGTGTAACCGGGTAGCTGGTGGACGTGTCTGGGGCGTAACATTGCTGCCCGGATTTCGTGACCTTCAACCGCCATGTCCACGGCACGATCCAACGCATGCTTCGACATTGCAAACACAATCAACTCCCTCGTTGGTGGATGGATGGTTGGTGCCCTGTTGCGTTTGAACGCCACGCCTAAAGCGCAGGGCCGTCAGCCCGTACCTAACAGCCAGGGTCGGTTCCCCTTTACTTGCTGTCGTGTAGCGGCCACGCTTCCCCTAAGGGACAATCCGATTGCGTGACGCCGTAGCCTCTGACGAAAACTTCCTATGCACCACCAGCGTTCGCCCACCACGATTCCAAGCGACTAGCCAGCCCCAAACGGGCTTACGTTGATGCCGTATATAGCGCCCAGTCCTCGTAGCCGGGTCGTGGTTGACCAGGGCTGTCCCCGATACCCCAAAGCGGGGTCAGGCGGGCTGTTACTCCTGAGCTATGTAGTTGTGCCTGGTGCGCGTTCGACCGCACAGAAGGCTGTTAGGTGCGTTCGGGGAGCGAGTCCACGTACCGGTCGAGTTCCGTTTTTGTGAACCGGATACGTTTCCCCTGACCAACCGCGATCAACTCACCCGTTTTGCGGAGGTCGTCTATGTCGCGGAGGTTGGTGTCGAGGTAGTAGGCGGCAAGTTCGCGGGTGAACAGTGCGGGCGGGAACTCAATACGCGGGGCGCTCATGCTGCGACCGCCTTACGAACCTCGAGCACCTTTGCGAATGGGATCTGCTCAGTCCAGGAGTAAGGGGTAGCCACAGTGATGGTGACCTTGTTGATGCGGATGACCTCATGCCACCCGAACCTGTCGCGGACGTATGCGGCACCGTCGATGTCGTCGCGGGTGAACTTGACCCGTTCCTGTTCCGCTTGCTTCGCGGCTTCCTTGTTCGCCTGCCATGCCGCGTCCGCTTCTGCCTTCACTTCGGCAACTGCGGCGTCAATCATCGCTTCCGTTGCGCGTGTGCGGGAACGGTAAGCCGATACCGTGTCGCGCTTCATGCCGCGTCCCGGTAGAGGTTGACCCACTCGCCGGCGTCGGCGTCGAGGGCGTCGGCTACAGACATCAGCTCGCCAACCCGCCAGTCACTTTCACCCTTGAGGCGTGACCGTAGAGTTTTGTAGTCGATGCCGGTTTGCTGGGAGAGTTGGGCGATAGAGATTTGTTTGGCTCCGCGTCGTGCCCTGATCGTTTCTGCGAGGGTTTCGCGGGCGGTGGTTTTGTCCATATCGGTAACGTATCTTACCGAATTCGGTAAAACTAGACTGGTATATCCCCCAGTAAAGGGGGCGTGTCGCTAACTCAACCTGAGAGAATTTAGGTGTAAAGGGTTGGCTTTGCCAGAAATGGGCACTAATCTACTCGGCATGGACAAAAAGCGCCCCAGCGACTTCGACGCTGCCGTAGCATCCGTACTCGACCAAGCAATCACCGACTACGGCATCACCTACGTGCGGCTCTCCGAACGCTCCGGCATCCCATACACCACCCTGTACAAGTACGTGAAGGGTGCATCCCCAATGCCGTTAGCGGCGTTCACGAAACTAGCGAACGTGGTTGGTGTCAACCCAGGGGAGATCATCCATGCCGCTCAGACTGTCGTGAACCCGACCGAACAGAAGCCGCGGATCTAGCCCGGTCGTTACGACGAACCGCAGCACGTCTCCGGCTGTCACGTTCGGGTCGGCGGGGATGTAACCGGCGGCGTACCACCGTTCCCGTACGCGTTCGTTTTGTAGTGCGGCGTATGCGCGTTCGATGATGGTCTCTGCCTGCAAGATGCCCCCCACGTTTCCCGGTAGCGGGAGCATCGTCGGTGACGCCCACGCTAGCGCCCCATATTGGGATGCTACGCGAGGGCACTGACAATGCGGTATACCCCAGTTACCCCAGCGTTGCGGGCGATGATAGTTCATATGAACCGTGACGTGAAAATCTGTGGACGCACTGGATGCCGCCTGTACGGTGACGGTTGTGGCGGGCGGTCGGAAAACTGTGGACGCGTTCGGGCGTGACGTTGCCGCGGTCCTTCACCGTGAGCGTTTGGCGCAGGGTGTGACTCTTGTGCAGCTCGCCGCACTGGTGGGTGTGTCGCAGTCGCAGTTGTCGAAACAGTTACGCGGCGAACGACCGTTGACGTTGGATGAGGCTGACCGGATCTGTCGTGCACTCGGGTTGACGTTGGCGGACGTAATCAGAGACGCGCGCTAAGCCTCGAGCGCGCCGGCGAAGTGGATACCAACCTTGTCCATTGCGGCTCTAGCTGCGTCGGATGATACCCATTGGTATCCCTGTGTGGTTTCGACGGATACGTGACCAACGATTTCGCCAACGATCTTCGGGTCAACACCGAGTTCCATTAGGACGGTTGCGGTTGTGTGCCTTGCCCAGTGGGAGTCGGGCGGTTCGGGTGTTCCTGGTTTGCGTCCGCGGGGTGGTGGTGTCTGTTCCTTGGTGATGACACCTGCCGTGTGCAGCAGGTCGCGCCATGCTTGTTCGTCTTCGTACGGTAGCCACGGTGAGCCGTCTGTGTGTCGCCAGATGAGGCCGTGTGGGTTGTCTCGGTCTTTGGTTGCTTCTAGGTGACGTTCGAGTGCGATGACGAGGGGTTTGACGAGGGGGACAGTTCGCACACGCCCGGACTTCGGACGCACCAAACACAAGCGACCCTCTAACTGGATGTACTCGAACCCGTCCGGCACCTTGAGTCGCCGTTCGGGGCATGACCCTGCACGCTTGTATTTGCAGGTGTTGTTGCATCCGTGTTCGAAGGTAATTTCATCGAGTGACCATTGAACATGCAGCACACCGTTAGCAATGTCCAGGTCTTCGATGCGTGCGGCGAGTCGTTCGCCTTGTCGTAGTCCGGCGAGGATTGCGGCCCACCATCGTGTGCCGTCTTCCATGTCTGCGGCGGTTTTGAGTACACGGAATGCGGTGTCGTTGGTGAGTGCGCCACGTTTGCGGACTGGTTGGACTGTGGGTACGTCAACATCGGCGGCAACGTTGCGTGCGCAGAGTCCTTCTTTGCGTGCGGCTTCGAGCATTGGGGATAGTACGGACTTGTGCACTTTGGTGACGGTGGATGTTGACCTGCCCGCGTCCAACACGGCGCGGTGTATTAGGCGCACGTCTGACGGCTTCAACGATGCAACCTTCTTGCGCCCGACCGTGGGACTAATCCACTTACGCACAATCGTTTCGTATGAGGACGTAGTGGACGGTTTCTTCTTGGGCTTGATCACGGTCGCTAACCACGTTTCGCCCCACTCCGAAACGGTGGTTGCGGTGTCGAGCGCCCCACCGTGTTCACGTATCTGTTTCTTCAGCTCGTCCAGTTTCGCCCGCGCACCGGCTTGGGTGCGTGACGTGCGAGAGATTGGTTTGCCCGTGCTGGGGTCAGTGACGACCGCGCGCCAGAGTTTCCCGTCACGGATTTGGTACAGGCCACCATCACCCTTCGCCCGACGCCTACGCTGAACCACTGTTAGCGCCCCACGGCCCACAGATGACGTACGGGCCGCGAGCGTCCCACATTGCCTTCCACTGTCCAGTCGGCACCGTTCCGGGTTCGCCCCAACCCGCGGGCTGTCGGTAGCTCGTCGCGCCGTGACGGTCGCGCACCCACGTACCGACTGGAGGCTCGTTCTCACGGGTGATAGGTGATGCCGCCTGTTCCCGGACGAGATCAGCTACTTGTTCGCAGAGCTGACGCGCAACGTCCTTGGTGAACTCCCCCTCGGTGCCGAACGTCCAGCGGTGTAACTTGTCGAGGTTTTCGGTGAGCGTGCTGACGGTTCTGGCGGTGCTTTCCATGATTCCCTCTCAGTAAGGTGCTAGGTACACACTATAGTGCACACTATCAACCGCAAGCAGTAGCAAGCAGTCGCATCCCGCTATGCCCTGTTTTGCCCCGTGTTTCCGGGGTTTTTGCGGGGTTTACAGTTTTCGTGTGCACCCAATAATTGTATCACCGTTGCTCTTGTAAAGCGAAGGTCGTCGGTTCGAATCCGACAGGGGGCTC
>NZ_JABXWQ010000006.1:0-222694 GCF_014980265.1 Cryobacterium sp. BB736 | reverse complement strand
GCCACCAGCACCCGCACCGCGGGCCGGTTCACCCCGACCACACCCTGCGGGTCGGTGTCGAGGGCCAGTTGGATCAGCTCCAGCATCCCGTCCGAGGCCAGCTGCTCGGTGGTGCGGGTGTCGGCCATAATCTGCTCCGCCCGGGCCTGCTCCGGACCGGTGGTGAAGCGGGGTCCGCCGCGTCGTGGTGAGGTGAGTTTGTCGTAGACGTCGTCGACCAGGGCGGCGCCCTCGGGGTCGAGATCCCAGGTGTACCGGGTCATCCCGTCGTCCCGCTTCCACCGCCGGAACGACCGCAAGGCACGGCGCTGCCGCTCCCGCTCCACGATCCCGGCCGCATCCAGGTCGTCCCGGGCGGTCCGGGCCAGGCGCAGCAGCTGCTCGGCATCGAGCGCGCCACCGGGCGTGGTGCCGGCCGCACGCTCAGTTGCGGCGGCAACAAGCTTGGTTGCCGCGGCGGTCAAGTCTTCGGTCGTGACGCCGGGTCCGGGCCGGCCCAGCCCGGTGCGGATCGCCTCGGCACCGGCCACCGAGACGGTGCCGGCCGCGACGGCCCTCCCCACCGCGGCCAGCCAGGGTTCGGTCATCATGCTGGCAAGGCCGACCGGGTCGTCGATCCCGTTGGCTTCGGCGTTCTGCAGCAGGTCGGCGTCATTCATCATGGTGCCGACCCGCACCAGCGTGGTCGCCTCCCGCGCCGTCGACCCGGTCACCCCGCGAATCAAAGCCTCCGGGGTGCGGAACCCCTCCTTCCGGGCCAACCCACCGAACCCCGCCTCAACCGATGAGCGGCGCACCACCTCACCGGCCAGCACCGACGCGCAAGCATCAAGACTGCGCTTCGCCTCCGCCAACGACCGCTGCGCCGCCAGAAGCCGCTTGTCACCCAGCCCCCGAGCACCGGGCGCGTCGACGCCGATCCGGGCCGCCGCGGCCAGCAGCACCTCGAGCGAGGTGCTGAACGTAGCTGCGGAACTGGTCATGCATCAATTGTCCCAGCCTCGAACACAGCTACACAAGCTGATTTGAGAATCTGTTAGAAACTACTTTCAAGCCCACCTGTGGAGGAAGAGAGAAGTGGAGGCCGGCGGTCGAGCGTGCGGGTGATCGAGCTTGTCGAGATCCCGGTCTCGACAAGCTCGACCACCGGAGGCTCGACCACCGGGAACTCGACCACCGGAAGTGGGACAATCGCCCCATGCCACTTCAGGGGGAATACGAACCGAGCACGTCCAAGTGGGCGCGGGATCAGGCCGAACTCTACGAGTCGTCCGGCGGCACCAAGGGCACGATGCTCAACGGGCGCCCGGTCATCATCCTCACCTCGATCGGAGCGACATCCGGCAAGCTGCGCAAGACGGCGCTCATGCGCGTCGAGCATGAGGGCGACTACGCGGTGATCGGGTCTCGCGGTGGCTCTCCCAAGCATCCGGCGTGGGTATTCAACCTGCGCGCCAACCCGCACGTCGAACTGCAGGACGGCCCCACCAAGCGCGACTACTCGGTGCGTGAAGCATCCGGTGCCGAGCGCGACGAGTGGTGGGCGCGCGCGGTCGAGGCGTACCCGCCCTACGCCAACTACCAGAAGAAGACCGAGCGGCTCATCCCGGTGTTCGTGCTCGAACCGCTCGAGGACTGACGCCGACGGCGCGCAGCCTCACAGCGCCTCCGCCTTCGCGCGCAACACCGCACTCTCACGCTCATTGGTGGCGAGATTCGCGGCGGTGACAAGTTCCGAGCGAGCCTCCTCGGTTCTGCCGAGCCGTGCGAGCAGCTCCCCGCGCACGCTTGGCAGAAGGTGCGAGCCGCGCAAGGCTCCCTCCGACTCCAGTCGGTCAACGATGGCCAGACCGCTCGCCGGCCCGACCGCCATGGACACCGCGACCGCGCGGTTGAGCTCGACCACAGGGCTCGGGGCGAACTGGCCGAGCGCCTCGTAGAGCACCACAATGCGGTCCCAGTCGGTCTCGTCGATGCTCGGTGCGATCGCGTGGCATTCGGCGATGCCCGCCTGCAGGCTGTAGCTGCCGCGACCGCGACCCAAGGCATCCGCCCGCCCGAGCGCTGCCCTACCGCGCTGAATCTGCGCGTGATCCCACCGCGATCGGTCCTGATCCGCGAGCAGGATCGGCGCGCCGGTGCGGTCCAGTCGGGCAGCGAACCGCGAGGACTGAAACTCCATCAGTGCGACGAGGCCGTGCACTTCGGGCTCCCGCGGCAGCAGCCCCGCCAGCACTCGACCGAGCCGCAACGCCTCGTGCGCAAGCTCGGAGCGAATCCACCTATCACCGGATGTTGCGGCATAACCTTCCGTGAAGATCAGGTAGATCACTCCGAGCACGGCACTGAGACGCGCGAGCCATTCCGCCGGTTCGGGCGTCTCAAAGGGCACTCGCGCGGCCGATAGCGTCTTCTTCGCCCGTACGATCCGCTGTTGCACCGTGGCAACAGGAACCAGCAGCATCCGCGCGATCTCTTCCGTCGTGAGACCAGCGAGCACCCGCAGTGTCAGCGCGACCTGCGCTTCCCGCGACAGCACCGGGTGGCAGGCGGTGAACACGAGGCGAAGCAGGTCGTCGTCGATCGGCTGCCACTCGTCTTCGCCCGCCTCCTCGAGGTCGTGGGAAATAGCTCGGTACCGCTCGTCGAGCCGCTCGCGGCGCCGCCAGCCGTCGATGGCCCTGCGCTTTGCGACGGCCGTGAGCCAGGCGCCCGGATTCTGCGGGACGCCCGACTCCGGCCATTGCTTCAAGGCGTCGACCAGGGCCTCCTGTGCGAGATCCTCGGCGAGACCGACGTCGCCGGTCATCTTGGCGAGAGTGGCGACGATGCGCGCGCCCTCGATGCGCCAGACGGCATCGACCGTTCGCCGGATGTCGGGCATCCGGATCAGCGATCCTGCGACTTCGCGGCTTCCTGCTCGCGCCAGCCGACCTCTTTCTGGATGTACTCGTTGTCCGCGTAGTCCGCGAAGTCGCTCTCGTCGTTCACGCGACGCACCTCGAGCTTGCTGCCCGGTCCAAGCGGTGCGCGGCTGGCCCACTCGGCCGCCTCTTCCTTGCTGGAGACCTCGATGATCCAGAAGCCGTTGAACAGCTCGTGAGTCTCTCCGTACGGGCCGTCGGTGACGATCGGCTTCTCGGCGGAGAAGTCGACGATGAAGCCCTCCTTGGCGTCGGACAGCCCCTCACCTGCGAGCAGCACGCCCGCCTTGATCATCGACTCGTTGTATGCGCCCATGGCGTTGATGACCTCTTCGAAGTCCATTTCCTCGAAGGCCGCCTTGGCCTCGTCGGTGGCGCGCATGATCAGCATGTACTTCATGGTGTTCTCCTTCATTTCGGAGCCGCCGGATGCGTCCCTCTACTATTGCGTCGAACGGGCGAGCAGGAAATCGACCCATCGGAAACTTTTTTCTCAGGCCGTCAGTTCGACCCCAGCGCGACGTCTAAGGCGTCCACGAAGAAGTCCGCGCTGTCGAGCGAAAGGCAGAGCGGCGGCTTCACCTTGAGCACGTTCTGTCTCTCGGAGGTCGGCTGCATGATCACGCCGAGCTGGAGCAGCCGCTCGCACAGTGCAGCGGTCTCCAGAGTGGCCGGCTCGAGCGTCTCGCGGTCCCGCACCAGTTCGATGCCCAAGTAGAGCCCCATGCCATGCACCGCGCCGATGATCGGATGCCGTTCAGCCAGTTCAGCAAGGCGCGCCACCAGGTGGTCGCCGACCTGCGCGGCGTTCTCCTGCAGCTTTTCGTCCCGGATGACGTCAAGCACGGCGAGCCCCGCGACCGAGCTCACCGGGCTTCCGCCTGCCGACGAGAAGAAGTTGCCCTCGCGCGAGAGCGATTCCGCGATCTCCCTCCGCGTGATGACCGCCCCGAGCGGGTAGCCGTTGCCCATGGCTTTGGCGACCGAGATGATGTCCGGGACGACGCCCTGCTGCTGCACGCCCCAGAAGTGATGGCCGAGCCTGCCGTAGCCCACCTGGACCTCGTCCGCAATGCACAGCCCGCCGCGCTCCCGCACTAGGTCGTAGGCGCCGGCCAGGTATCCGTCGGGCGGGACCACTCCCCCTGCGTTCCCGAGTACCGGCTCGCTGATGAAGGCGGCCGGATGCCGGTCATCCGCTACCATCCTCTCCAACCCTCCGGCAAGGTCGGCCAGATATTGCGGTGCGCTGTCCGCGCCGCGGTAGCGCCCGCGGTACGGGTTGGGCACGTCGGCGATCTCCACCCAGTCGGGGCGGTTCGACAGCGCGGACGGGTTGTCGTAGGCGGAGGTCGTGATCGCATCGGCGCCCATGGACCATCCGTGGTACCCCTCCCGCAATGCAACGACGTGCCGACGGCCGGTGTGCACCTGAGCGAGACGCAGCGCGAGGTCGACGGCCTCGGTGCCGCTGTTGACCAGCAGCACGGTGTCGAGCGATGGATCCGGCGCCAGCTCGACCAGCCGCTCGCTGAGGTCGGCGAGCGCGCGGTAGAGGAAGCGGGAGTTGGTGTTGAGCATCGCCAGCTGGCGCGCGACGGCCTTCACCTGGCGGGGGTGGGCGTGCCCGATGCTCGCGACGTTGTTGACCATGTCGAGGTAGACCCGGCCGTCGCCGCCGACCAGGAACTCTTTCCACCCTCGCTCGATCTGCGGCGGCTTGAGGTAGTAACGCTCCTGCGCGCTGGCAAAGATGCGTGACCGCCGAAGCTGCTCGCCTTCTGGGTCGAACTTGGGATTCACCGGAGCGAGGCCGATCAGAGCTGCCGGATCCTGCGGCGCCAGCTCCTTCGCTTCCGATGGGGTCACGAAGAGTGGGAACGTGGCATCCGGATTCGCCAGCTGCTGCACCGCGACCCGGCCATAGCCGTCCCGGACCGGCGCGACACGACCGAGCTTGTCACCGGCCGCGACAGTGCTTCCCGCGGAGACCGACGGCTTGAGCCCGTCGATTAAGACCGCGACACCCTCGCCGGACAGTATGACGGTGGTGCCATCGACGGACGCCACTTCGGCGTCGATCGGTGAGCGGAGAGTCTCGCCTTTGGCCAGGAACAGTTCCCAGCCGGTGGCGAACACTGCGGTCTCGTCGCGGCTATTAGGCACCGCCTTGGTGAGGCGATACTCGCCGAATGGCGCGACTGCCACCGGCGAGGTGCCGAGCGCCTTGATCGCCAGCTCCCACTCGGCATCCGGATGCTGCCAGAGCCCCCCGTCGAGGCCCGGGCTGGTCACCGAGAAGTCCAGCATTGTGACGTCGCCACGGGAGATCGCGTCGAGAAGCGCGGCTCGCTTCGGCCGGCCGAGCGCGGCGCGGATCGCCGACTCGGCCTCGTCGTAGGAGATGCCCTCTGCCGCCTCGAACGCCTGCCACTCGTGCTCGGTGCGGTCTGCGGCGTAATTGTTGTCGCCCTCGACCGCCAATTGGTACTGCCCGCTGACCACAAGGACGGCACCGCGAAGCACCACGAGCGGCCAAAGCGCGGTGAGCTCCTCGTCGGTGAGCGGAACCTGCTCGTCGAAAGCCTCGATCGCCACAACCGCGGCCAGCGGATCATCCGGGACGTGATGCAGGATCGACGCGACGGTCACCGCGAGCTCTGCCACGAGCCATCCGTGAGCGAGGTCGCCGAAGTCGACGACGCTGTCCGGAAGGTGCGGCTCGGTCGAAGCGAGAACGTTGTCGTCGGTGACGTCGCCGTGGATGGGCTGAACGCGCAGGGCGTTCTGTACGCGGGACAGGCGAGCGGATGCCTCGACTGCGGCACCTAGAACCCGACCACGCATGGTGTCATCGGCGACCGAGGGCGCAAGCTGCTCGACGACCCGTTGGGCGTTGCGGAGATCCCACTGGAGTGTGCGCTCCAGCCCGGGCGCTTCGAAGTGGGTCAGCGCTTGCGCGACCTCGCCTGAGATGCGGCCGAGCGCGGCGATAGTCTCCGGTTCGAAGGCGCCGAGGTCGACCAGCGATTTGCCGTCGAGGAAGCTCATCATGCGCACCGAATGTGTCTTGTCGCCGGATGCCCAGGTCTGGACGGTGCTTCCGTCGAGGCCCGGAATCGGGACCGGCACGCGCAGCCCCCGCCCAGCGAGGATCGCCATTGCGGTGTTCTGCGCCTCGAGCTCATGGGCGGCGAATGCGTGGTTGTCGACCTTGAGCAGATAGCTCATCGCCGACAGCCCGGTTGTGGCGTCGATGCGGAAGTTGCGGTCCTGGTTGCTGCCGATTTCGCTGGCGGCCCCGACGATGCCGTACAGCTGCTCGGCAAGCTCGGCCGCCTCGGCCTCTGTGACGTCGGGGCGAATCGGTTCCTGGCCGTCGAAGAAATCGGAAACGCTCAACGTGGCTCCCTGTCGTGCCGATCGGAGAACGGATGCGCGGCATCCGCCGCATCCTCATACGGTAGCGACCGAATCGGCGTTTCAGGGGTCAGAAATTGCGAGGAATCGGCAACGGCCACCGAGCGGCGAAGGTTCGGTGAAGTGTTCGTGAACCAGCCCGCGCGGGGCCAGGCGGCGGGAGACGATGGCCGCGGACAACGTCCTCACTATCGCCGACTACCAAGGAGTAACGTGAACCGTTCAACCGCACGCCGTTTGGGGGCGACCGCCGTCGCGCTCGCCTGCCTCGCCCCTGTCGCCCTGGTCGCCAGTCCCGCAGCGGCTGCAACGCCCGAGACGGGCACGCTGACCCTCACTGTCTTTGAGGACCGCTACCCCGACGCCCGCTTCGACTCCAGCCTCACCACGGCATCCGGGGAGTCGGACCGCATCCGGGAGGGCGGCTACGTCTACCTGCAGGACTCCGCTGGCAACTGGTTCGGCACCGGCAGCGAGAACAACGGCGAATACATCTTCGATGGCATCGCGCTTGGCGAGGCGAAGGTCTACGCGGCCGACCCGAACGTGTACGAGAGCGTTGCATACTTCGTTTCGGACGGGGATGAGGCAACCGCCATGCGTCACGGGAAGGTCTCCTTCACGGGCGGCACGTTCCTGTTCCCGGGCAGCGACCGACGCATCGCGTGGTCGGGCCCGGAGATGCTCGCCGGCGAAGGCACGGTCACGGTGGGAGCAGAGTCGGAGGCGCTCATCGGGCTGACCGGCGTTGGCGCATCCGTGCGGGTGCTGTCGGCTGAGGATGGAGCCCCCGTCGCAGGCAAGGCGGAGATCATCTTCCTCGCGAACAGCGAGCGCATCGAGTCGAACCTCGTTGCGGACGGTGTCACCTACTACCCCGGCACTCGGCGTCTCATCCCGAGCAACCTCGGCATCCAGGTCGAGCCGGTTGCCGGGCTCGCGGTTGCCGAGGTCACCGCCCGGTCCTCCATCAGCGGGCAGCCGCTGAACGTCACCATGCGCGACGGCGCCTACTTCGTGGACGCGACCGGGCTTGCGCGCTACTTCGACCGGGCGGAGTTCTCGGTGCAGCTGATCAACGCTGAGTCGGGGATGGCAGAGTGCAAGAACGGTGGCTGGACCACAATGCAACAGCCGGTTTTCAAGAATCAGGGACAGTGCGTAAGCTTCTTCGCCACCACCAAGGGCGGCAAATAGCTCTCCGAACACTCACGTAATCGGGGTCGTCGCGATGCGCGGCGGCCCCGATTGCTGTGTCGAGCACGCACGCGACAGCGCTGGTTCCGAGGGGTCGAATGCCGCCCTTCCTGGTGCCTCGGAGGGCCCGTTTGCGACCCCTAAGCTTCGTCCGCGGAGGGATCAGCCCTCGGCGAAGTCGTTGAGGCGCGATTGCATCTCCCAGTACGAGGTCGCTGCGGGAGCGTGCTTGCCGTCGCGCAACGCGCTGACAACGTCGACGGCGGCGTCGACAGCCGCGCGGTAGGGCAGCGATCCGGAACTCACGCGTCTGACCCCCAACTCCCCCAGCTGCGCGACGGTGAGTGACGTGTGCGCCAGCACGTTGACCGGCAGCCCGATCCCAGCGGCGATGTTCCGGATGTCCTCCGGGTCAGTCACTCCTGGGACGAAAATCCCGTCGGCTCCGGCGTCGCTATAAGCGCTGGCGCGGAGCAGGACTGCTTCGACGGTGGCTAGCTCGTTAAACCAGAAGTTGTCGACACGTGCGTTGACGAAAATCTCGGGCGTGCGTCGCTTGATGGAGGCGACCTTGGCTGCCAAGGTCGCTGGGTCAACCAGGTGCCCGTCCCTGCTGTCCTCGATATTGATGCCGGCCACGCCCAGGGCGGCCAGCTCGGCCACGAACTCTGCGACCTCGGTGCGGTCGTCCGAGTAGCCGTCCTCGATGTCAGCGGTGACGTGAACAGACAAGCGGCACAACCGCGCCGCGAGCGCCACGGTGGCCGACTTGGTGGCGCCGCGGCCATCCGGCAAACCGATGCTTGCGGCGACGCCGAAGCTGGTGGTGCCGACGGCGAGAAAGCCTGCGGCTGCGAATGCCAAGCCGGACCCGACGTCCCACGCGTTCGGCAGCAGGAGCGGGGCATCCGTGTAGTGGAGTTCGCGAAAGGTGACCACGTTGATTTCCTGTCCCGCGCCAGGCGAAAGGTGGACTTTCCTTCAGAGTAACGCGTGCACCAATCAGCCGTCCGCACCGGTGGGCTGGTGCCGTCGCGGCCCCACGCGGTCCATGACGCCGTAATCCACGGTGAGCACCCGCCCGATGGTGACGCCGATGACGACCACGGACATGAGTACGAAGAGCCAGCCGACGTAGGCGATGGTGATGCCGAGCACGCCGAACTGCGCCGCAGACGATGCCAGGGCGACCGGAAGGTAAATCCGACCAAATCCGCCCACTATCGCAAGCCCAATGCCGCAGAGGACTGCGCCAGGTAGTAGTGACCTGAAGCTGACAGTCCGGTTCAGGACGATCCACCCGGCGAGCAGCCACACCGCGGTCCAGAGTACGAACTCGGCGACGCCCCTGAACGCGACGTAGGTTCCGTCTCCGCGCAGGACGGAACGGGTGAGCTGCACCAGGACCAGTCCGACGAGGACGGTCGCGAGAACCGCGAACAACCGCCACGCTGCGCGGAAGCCGAGCTTGCGCTTCGACCAAACACGTGCGTAGAACCGCTCGAGTGCCCGTGAGAAGGCCGTAGCGGAAACGATGAGGAGGAGAGTTCCGAACCATCCCAGCGCATTGAAGACGTCGGAGGATGCGGGAACAACTCTCTCGAGCGCGGTGGCCGCGGAGTCGTTCAGTCCTAAGTAGTTAGACAGTCCCCGGCCGATCGGTTCCGCATCACCGCGGCGTAAAGCTGCCACGACGATGACGAGCGGGAGTATGGAGGTGAATGCTTGCGCCGCGAGGGTCATCGCCCGATCGAAAACTTCGATCTCGACAAGCGAGCTTGAGGTGCGCATCACGAAACGACCGAGTGCGGTCGTGCGCAATCGTGTCTCCAGCCAGGACCTGGCCGAGCGTACCGTCCGCCCAGTCTGCTCGCCGCCGTGGGTCGCACCCGGACTGCCGGGCTGTTCCGCTGTCATTGCGAGGCCTCCTTCCGCTTGCGCAGGGGCCAATGGGAGTGCTCGGGAGGAAGGCGCGCTACCGCGTCACTGGTCGCGTGCTAAGAGATGCCGCCTCACGACCGAGACGCAGTGAGTTTGACGCGTGTTCCCGGGAAAACACTGGCTGGGGAATCGTGGCGCTACCTGCCACCAAAGCAAAAATCCCCGAGAAATTCGGGGATCTACTTGCTGGGGTACCTGGACTCGAACCAAGAACAACTGAACCAGAATCAGCCGTGTTGCCAATTACACCATACCCCAAGGGCACCGACCGGAACCGGGCCGACGACTACTCTACCGCACCCACGGGGGCGGTCACGAACCGAAGCGCGTGAGCATCTCGTCGCGGTTGATGCCGCCCGCGACCATCGCGCCCTGCCCGGCCGCGACGATCAGCTGCTTCGGGCCCGGAGGCGTCAGGTCGCCCGCCGCGTACAGCCACGGCAACGACGTGCGGCCGTACTCGTCAACGACGAGGAAGCCATCCTTGTCCCGCTCAACGTCGAGAGCACCGATGAAGTCCAGATTGGTGAGATAGCCCGGGCGGATGAAGCCAGCGCGCCGCTCGATGACTTCGCCATTCGCGAGGCGCACCCCGGTCAGTCCGTCCCGGTCGCCCACGACATCCTCGATGGCGCGCCTCTCCACCCGGATGCCGCGCTCGGCCAGGCGGGCCTCGTCATCTGGGCTGATCGCATCCGTTCCGTTGGTGAACACGATCAGGTCGTCGCTCCAGCGCGACACCAGCAGCGAGCGCTCGGCCAGGTCGGCGGACTCGCCGATCAGCGCCAGGGGCTGGTCGCGCTTCTCGTAACCGTCGCAGACGAGACAGCTGTGCAGACTGGTGCCGTAATAAGCCCGGATGCTCGGCAGCGCGGGCAGGATCTCCTTCAGCCCGGAGGCGAGCACCACGATCCGTGCGGTCACCGTTTCGCCGCTCGAGGTCACCGCGAAGCCGCCGTCCACCTGCTCGATGCGCTCGACTAGGCCGCGCTTGTGCTGCACGTCCGGGTACTGCTCGAGCTCGATCAGGCCGATCTTGCGCAGCTTCAGCGGGGACACTCCGTCGCGGCTGAGGAAGCCGTGGCTCGCGAGCGTCGCCGCGTTGCGCGGGCGGTTGCTGTCAAAGATCAGCACCCGGTGCCGGGAACGAGCCAGATTCAGGGCAGCGCTCAGACCCGCCGGGCCGGCGCCGACGATGATGACATCGGTATCGGTCACAGTCGCTCCGCCAGGCGGTTGATGCGGTTCAGCGAGGAGTCCTTGCCGAGCAGTTCCATCGACTCGAACAGCGGCGGGCTGACCCGGCGGCCGGAGATCGCGGTGCGCACCGGCCCGAAGGCGAGCCGGGGCTTCAGCCCGAGCTCATCGACTAGAGCGGTGCGGAGTGCCTGCTCGATCGCATCCGTCGACCAGTCGTCGAGAGGCGCCAGTGCGGCCGATGCCGCCCGCAGCGCCGCGACCGGGTCCTCGCCGAGGCCCTTCAGCGCGTCCGCGTCGTACTGGATCGCGTCGTCGTCGGTGAACAGGAAGCCGAGCATGCCGCGCGCCTCGCCGAGCAGCTGGATGCGCTCCTGGATCAGCGGCGCCGCCTTCGCCAGCAGCACACGGTCGGCGCCGCTGTCGACGATGTCGGTCAGGTGCGGAAGGAGCCGTTCCGCGAAGTCGTCAGCCTGCAGCATCCGGATGTGGTCGGCGTTGATCGCCTCCGCCTTCTTCAGGTCGAAGCGGGCCGGGTTGGGGTTCACATCGGTGACATCGAACGCGCCGACGAACTCCTCGGTGGTGAACACGTCGCGGTCGGCCGACAGCCCCCAGCCGAGCAGCGCGAGGTAGTTGCCGAGCCCCTCCGGGATGAAGCCCATGTCGCGCAGGTGGAACACGCTCGACTCGGGGTCGCGCTTGGAGAGCTTCTTGTTGCCCTCCCCCATGACGTACGGCAGGTGGCCGAACTGCGGGATCGCATCCGCCACGCCGATCTCGATGAGCGCGGTGTACAGGGCGATCTGGCGTGGGGTGGAACTGAGCAGGTCCTCGCCGCGGAGCACGTGGGTGACACCCATCAGCGCGTCGTCGACCGGGTTCACGAACGTGTACAGCGGGATGCCGTTCGGGCGCACCACGACGAAGTCGGTGAAGCTGCCGGCCGGGAAGGTGATCTCGCCGCGCACCAGGTCGGTGAAGCTCAGGTCCCTGTCGGGCACCCGCAGCCGCAGCGCGGGCTGGCGGCCATCGGCCTTGAACGCGTCCCGCTCGGCGTCGGTGAGGTCGCGTTCGAAGTTGTCGTAGCCCTGCTTCGGGTCGCGGCCGTGCGCGACGTTGCGGGCGTCCATCTCCTCCGGGGTGACGAACGATTCGTACAGGTGACCGGATGCCTTGAGCGCTTCGATCACGCCCTGGTAGATGTCCTGGCGCTGAGACTGCCGGTATGGGCCGTGCGGTCCGCCGGCGTCGATGCCCTCGTCCCAGTCGATCTTCAGCCAGCGCAGCGCGTCGAGGAGCTGCATGTAACTCTCCTCGCTGTCGCGGGCGGCATCCGTGTCCTCGATCCGGAAGATCAGCTTGCCGCCTGTGTGGCGCGCGTACGCCCAGTTGAAGAGCGCCGTACGGATGAGCCCGACGTGCGGGGTACCGGTCGGTGAGGGGCAGAACCGGACGCGGACGTCGGAGCCGGATGCGGTAGTGAAGTTGGCAGCCATCGCGCTCAATCCTAGTTCCGCTTACGATGCGCATCCGGTGGTCGCGCGGTGGTGCCCAGCGGTCGCTGAGCCGGTCTTGCTAGCGTGGACGGCGAGCGCCGACAGCGCTCCCGGACGAGGGATCAGTACCCGGCACGCGACAAGACTGGCCGTGGAGTAGTCATGTCGTGGGTAATCCTGATTCTGTCCGGTGTGCTCGAGGCCGTCTGGGCGACGGCGTTGGGCAAGTCGGAGTGGTTCACCAAGCTCTGGCCGACCGTCACGTTCTTCGTCGCGCTGATCTTGAGCATGGCCGGTCTCGCGTGGGCGATGCGGGACATCCCGACCGGGACCGCGTATGCCGTCTGGGTGGGCATCGGGGCGGTACTGACCGTCGCATACGCGATGCTGACCGGAACCGAGCCGGTGTCGCTGGTGAAAGTGCTGCTGATGCTTGGTCTCATCGGCTGTGTAGTCGGGCTGCAGCTCGTCGGCAGCGCCGCGCCCGAGGCGTAGGCGCCTCCCCTCCCGCTCCCGCCGCTTCCGCAACGTTGCGGCGGTTTGTTATCGATGCGGGTGCTCTAGCGGGCGCATCGATAACAAACGGCAGCACCGTCGAGGGTCTCGGGCGTTCTCGCCGGCGTTTTTTGACCGCGCTCCGCTTTAAAGGGGCGCGCGGTCAACAAACTGGCGCTCGGTTGGGGTTCGGGCGATGCCGGATGGGGTCAGCGCGCGGCCGGCACCGACTCCACCTCCGCCGCCCGACCATCGGCAACCGTCATCCACTGCTCGATCGGGCTCTTCCAGACGACAGTCGCGATCGCGGTGAGCGCGATGAGGTAGAGCGCGCCGGACGCATAGTACGCCCACGGCACGAAGTTGCCCACCGCGAACTCGAGCGGGAGGAACACGAACAGGGCAATCGGAATCCACACCGGCCCCACCTTGGCGCGCAGCAGCCCGATGCCGAGGAACAGGATCGCGAGGATCGTCCCGATCATGCCCATGAGCAGCGGGATGCCATCGACCCATCCGATCTCGCGGTCGAGAATGGCGTTGTGGATGTCACGGTTCGCGGTGTCGGCGGCCATCGCCAGGGTGACAAAGGAGCCACCGGCAAAGATCGTGTGGCCGAAGCCGCCGATGATGCCGAAGGTCGCGGCGAGGTTGGACATCACGGGCGAGCGCGAACTGACGAGCTGCGCACCGCCGAGCAGGCCGACGATGAAGAACAGTTGCGCGTAGGCGAAGGCGAGGGCAGAGATGGTCGCCGTCGCCGGCGTAGCGGCGATGGCACCGAGCAGTCCATCCGCGTGCTCTGCCGCTGGCCAGAGCAGCACCCAGACGACGACTAACGCGCCGGTCAGCACCAAACTGAGCGCGGTCAGGAAGCGACGGTATTTCGCGGTTGTGGTCATGATTCCTCCAAAGATTTGACCTGCTCGCAAGACGCTAGGGAGGCATCCGATGACCGGCATCCGTCGTCGGATTCAACTTCGATCGCCAGCGGGCGACACCTCGGTCAACTTCCGGTGATTCCCGCGGGCGCATCGCCCGCGTATCCTCGGGCATGTGACGCGCCGCAGCCTCGTACATCTGACTCAGGATGCCGCGGTCGCAATCATCCTGTGTGGCGTCGCGATCGCCGAGCTCTGGGTGCCGCTGCAATCCGTGTATGGGGACGGTTCAAAGGAACTCGGCACCGCGCTCGCGATTTCCGTGTGCCTGCTGCTGATCGTCCGCCGTTTCGCGCCCCTGGCGACCTTGACGGCGATTGTCGTGTTGTGGGCGGCTGTTTACTCGATCACACCTGTGCCCGTGCTGTTCTGGGGCCAGTTCTTCCCGCTGCTGGTCGCGGTCTATTCGGTTGCCAGGCACGGCAAGGGATGGCGCAGCGCCGCGGGCGCCGGCGTTGCCGCCGCCATGCTGATCTTCTTCGACTTGCGCGTAGACGTGATGCAGTCCCCCGAGGAGATGATCTACCACTGGACCGTCACGGCCCTCGTCTGGGCATCCGGTCGGGGACTGAGTCTGTTCGAGAAACGTGCCGCGGACGCGGCGACCCGAGCATCCGAGGTCGAAGCGGAGAGCCGGATGCAGGCGCTGCAGGCGGTCGCCGACGAACGCGCGCGCATCGCGCGCGAACTGCACGACATCATCGCGCACTCGGTCAGCGTGATGGTTGTGCAGGCGGGGGCCGCGGAGCAGGCGGCCGACGACGAGGCGATCGTGCGCCAGGCGCTGCAGAACATCCGCACGACCGGAACGTCCGCCCTCGCCGATATGCGTCGGGTGGTCGCCATGTTGCGCACCCCGGACGACGAGCGTTCCCTCGAACCGCAGCCCGGACTGGCAGAACTCCCCCGGCTGATAGACCAGGCGTGTGACGCCGGGCTCGACACCGAACTTCGCATCGAGGGTGAACCGCTCGAGCTCCCTGATGGACTTGATCTCGCGGTCTACCGGATCGTCCAAGAAGCCCTGACGAACACCCGACGGCACTCCTCCGCGCGCAGCGCAATCGTTACCGTGCGATTCACAGCGGGAGAGGTCGAAGTGACCGTTGCTGATGACGGCATCGGCGCATCCGGCAAGCCGAACAGCCATGGCCACGGACTGATCGGCATGCGCGAGCGCGCCACGCTGTACGGCGGCCGGCTGGAGACAACGAGTGAGCCGGGCGGATTCGTGGTGCACGCGGTCCTCCCGGTCGGAGTGCTGCTGTGACGCGCGTGCTGCTGGCGGACGACCAAGAGCTGGTGCGCGCTGGCTTTCGGCTCATTCTCGAGCGCGCCGGCATGGACGTCGTCGGTGAAGCCGCCAACGGCGAGGAGGCGGTGACGCTCGCGGGTGAGCTCTCCCCCGACGTGGTGCTCATGGACATCCGGATGCCCGTTCTCGACGGCATCGGCGCAACCCGGCGGGTGCTGGCCGAGTGCGACCCGGCGCCGCGAGTGCTTGCCCTGACCACGTTCGACCTCGACGAGTACGTGTACGAGGTGGTGCGGGCCGGTGCCAGCGGCTTCCTGTTGAAGGATGTGTCGCCGACCGACCTGGTTCACGCGGTCGGCGTTGTCGCTCGAGGGGAGGCGATGCTCGCCCCGGCGGTGACGGCCCGACTGCTCGAGCGATTCACCCAACGGCCGCTCGGTGGGCCATCCCCGGTGGTCGCATCCCTGACCGACCGTGAGTTGGAGATCGTGCGGCTCATCGCGCGCGGACACTCCAACTCCGAAATCGGGCAGGAGCTGTTCCTCAGCGAGGCGACGGTCAAGACCTACGCGTCACGCCTGCTGACCAAGCTCGCGCTGCGCGACCGCGTGCAGGTCGCGGTGTTCGCGTATTAGAACGGCATCGTGCAGGTCGGCGACCCGACCCCACCTCGCTAGTCGCGGTTGCGGGCCGGGTTCGAGAGTGTTCCGATGCCCTCGATGGTGATGTCCACCCGCTGCCCGTCGGTGAACCCGCCGAGGCCGGCCGGCGTCCCGGTGAGGATGACGTCCCCGGGCAGCAGCGTCCAGACATCCGACGCGAACTCGATGATCTCGGGGATCTTGTACAGCATGTCCGCGGTGTTCCCCTTGCGGCGGGGCTCACCGTCGACGAAGGTCTCGATCTCGAGGTTGGTCGGGTCGAGCTCGGTCTCGATATACGGGCCAAGCGGGCAGAACGTGTCGTACCCCTTCGCACGAGCCCACTGCCCGTCCGCGAACATGACGTCGCGCGCGGAAATGTCGTTGGCGATCGTATAGCCGAAGATGTAGTCCATCGCGTTCTCGGCCCTGACCTGCTTCGCGATCCGGCCGATCACGATCGCCAGTTCACCCTCGTGCACGATGCGACCATCCACCGGCGGGATCATGATGGTCTCGCCCGGTCCGATGACCGACGTGTTCGGCTTGAGGAAGATCAGCGGGTTGTCCGGCGCGGCGCTCGTGATCTCCGCCTTGTGCGCGGCGTAGTTGAGGCCGACGCACACCACCTTCGACCGAGGGATGACCGGCGCGAGCAGTCGGGAGTCCTCCAGCGCGACCCGCTCTCCGGTGGTGTTGAACCCACTGAACATGGGGTCCCCAGCCAAAACGACGAGCTCCTGGTCGTCGACGATTCCGAACCTCGGGTCTTCCCCGGCACTGCTAAAACGCGCGATCTTCACCCGATCAAGCGTACCCGTCCGGGGAGGCCCGCCTTTCCTTAGGTCAGCCGTCCAGGCGGTGCATCCAGCCGTGCTTGTCTTCGACGCGCCCGTACTGGATATCGGTGAGCTCCTGCCGCAGCGACATGGTCAACTCGCCCGGCTGTGCATCCGCGTCGCCGATCGTGAAATCGGCGGCCTTGAGCTGCGCGATCGGCGTCACCACCGCGGCGGTGCCGCACGCGAACACCTCGACGATGTCCCCGGATGCCGCGCCCTCGCGCCACTCGTCGATGGTGACCTGGCGGCGCTCCACCGTGTGGCCGCGGTCCTCGGCGAGCTTCAGGATGGAGTCGCGGGTGATGCCCTCGAGGATGCTCTCCGACTCGGGCGTGACCACGCGGCCGTCCTTGTAGACGAGCACGACGTTCATCCCGCCGAGTTCCTCGATGTACTTGCCCTCCACCGAGTCGAGGAACATCACCTGGGCGCAGCCCTGCGCGGCGGCCTCCTCCTGCGGCAGCAGCGACGCTGCGTAGTTGCCGCCCGTCTTCGCCGCCCCGGTGCCGCCCTTGCCCGCACGCGAGTAGTTCGTCGACAGCCAGATCGACACTGGCGCGACACCGCCGTGGAAGTAGGCGCCGGCCGGGCTCGCGATCAGGTAGTAGGCGACCTTGTGCGCGGCGCGCACGCCCAGGAACGCCTCCCTGGCGAACATGAACGGCCGCAGGTAGAGGCTCGTCTCTGGCTCGGATGGCACCCAGTCGCCGTCGACGGCGATCAGCTGATGCAGCGAGTCGAGGAAGTACTCGACCGGCAGCTCCGGCAGGGCGAGCCGGCGGGCGGAGCGCTGCATGCGCTGGGCGTTGGCCTCGGGACGGAAGGTCCAGATCGAGCCGTCAGCATGCCGGTACGCTTTCAGGCCCTCGAAGATCTCCTGCCCGTAGTGCAGCACCGCGGCCGCCGGATCGAGGGTGATTGGGCCGTACGGCTGCACCCGCGGGCGGTGCCAGCCGCCGTTGACACTCCAGCAGATGTCGACCATGTGGTCGGTGAAGTTCTTGCCGAAACCGGGGTTGGCCAGGATCTCTGCACGTTCTTGCGGGCTCTTCGCGGCCAGGTTCCGTGTCACCTGGAATTCGAGTGCTGCATCCGTTTGTGTTGAGGCCATCGCCAATCCTTCGCTCTTCGCTGTCCGGGAGAGACCGGACTCATCCATTCTGCGCTTCTTTGATGAGCGCAACGATCGCGTCACCCACCTGCGCGGTGCTGCGCGCGTCCGATCCACGCGACCCGAGGTCGGCCGTTACGGCGTCGGTGACCCGCGCCGCGGCATCCGGCAGTCCCTGCTGCTGCAGCAGCAGCGCGACCGACAGGATCGCAGCGGTCGGGTCGGCGATCTGCTTTCCGGCGATGTCGGGCGCCGACCCGTGCACCGGCTCGAACATGCTCGGGAAGGTGCCGTCCGGGTTGATGTTGGCGGATGCGGCCAGGCCGATCCCGCCGCAAACCGCCCCGGCGAGGTCGGTCAGGATGTCGCCGAACAGGTTGTCGGTGACGATCACGTCGAAGCGCGACGGATCGGTGACCAGGAAGATCGTTGCCGCATCGATGTGCAGGTAGTCGACCGCGACCTCCGGGAACTCGACGCCAACGCTGTCGACGGTGCGCTGCCAGAGCGAACCCGCGTAGGTGAGCACGTTCGTCTTGTGCACGAGGGTGAGCTTGTTCCGCCGCTGGGCCGCAGTGCGGAACGCGAACCGCACAAGCCGCTCGACCCCGTACGCGGTGTTGACGCTCACCTCGGTCGCGACCTCGGCCGGCGTGCCGACCCGGATGCTGCCGCCGTTGCCGGTGTACGGACCCTCCGTGCCCTCCCGGACCACCACGAAGTCGATGTCGCCCGGGTTGGCCAGCGGAGACGCGATCGACGGGAAGAGCCGTCCGGGTCGCAGGTTGACGTAGTGGTCGAAGGCGAACCGGAGCTTGAGCAGCAGCCCGCGCTCGATGAGCCCGCCCGCGAGCCTCGGATCGCGCGGGTCGCCGCCGACAGCTCCGAGCAGGATGGCATCGTGCTGGCGCAGCGCCTCGAGGTCCGCGTCGTCCAGCACCCGCCCGGTGTCGAGATAGTGGCCGGCACTGAAGGAGTACTGCGTCGCGTCGATCGTCACGTCCGCGGGCACCGCGGCTTCGAGCACCTTGAGTGCTTCTGCGGTGACCTCGGGGCCGATTCCGTCTCCGCCGATGACGGCGAGAGAGATGTTTCTGGGCATGGTTGGCTACTCCGGCTCTGCGGGGGTGTGCATGCCACATTAGCGCGCAGGCGGCTCTCAGCCGGTTCCCATGGTGGATTGCGAGTCTGATTCACACAACGCCAGTTCGGCTCTGGATGGGCCGGGCATCGGCGAACAGAAAGGATCGATCGTGGGAATTGGAACCGGAATCGTCTTGTTCGTGATCGGCGCCATCGTCACCTTCGCGCTGAACTTCGAGGTTCAGTTCGTCAACTTGGATCTGATCGGCTGGATCCTGATGATCGCCGGAGTGGTCGTATTCCTGATCTCGCTCGTCCTGGTGCTTCGACGCCGCTCAAGCGTTGAGACCGTTCGTGAGGTCGGGGGAACCGGTGACCGCACCGTGCAGCGCGAGACGCGCAGCGACGTCGATCCGACGCTTTAACGACGTCTAGGCAGGCTGCCCCGCGGAGCATCGGTTGCACCGCGGGGCAGTTCTCTGTCTAAGTGCGGTCTCAGGATGCGGCAGCGGGTGCCAGTTCGTGGGCTCCACGGCGAGCGGATGCGAGGGTGATGGCGAACAACACGGCCCACGCCGCGGACATCGGCAGGTTCAACAGCACGCGCCAATCCTGGATGTTGAACGGCAGCCCGATCACGAAGGCCGCGAGCAGCAGGGAACCAAGCCACGCGCGGAGCACCGGGGAGCGCAGCACCGCGAAGCCCGCGATGCCCGTCGCAAGCAGCGGGACGAAGCGTCCCAGAGTGTCGGAGTCGACCAGCCACCACAACGGGTCGCCGTAACTGGATCCGCGGTTTATGGCGATACCGACCGCAAGCAGCAGGGCCCCGACCGCCAGGGTCGTCGCTGTCGCGATCCTGCCCCAACGCGGCAGCGTGCGGTGGCCTGCGACCGCGACCGCAAGCAGCGCTACCGCAATGAGGAACAGCCAGGAGATGTCCTCGGACGGGCGGTGGGCGGCGCCGCCGCTGCACGCCTGACCGACGCACCCTTCAGGGCGCAACGCGAGGAGCACGGCGTGCGCCGCCATCACCACTGCGCCGACTACTCCTGCAATGGCTGGAACCAACGCTGGCTCCGACCGCCTCATTCGCAACCTCTCGTCAGGCGACTACGTCAATCTGACGAATGTAGTCGGCGTCGATCGCCTGCCGCACCGTCTCGATGAGTTCTTCCGAGACCGGTGAGTCGACGGTGAGCACCGACAGCGCCTGGCCGCCGGCCTCCCGGCGACTTATCTGGAGGCCCGCGATGTTGATCTGGGCATCGCCGAACTCCTTGCCGAAGATCGCGACGATGCCCGGCCGGTCGGTGTAGAGCATAACGATCAGGTGCTCGTCGAGCGGCACCTCGACGTCGTAGCCGTTCACCGCAACGATCTTCTGCGACTGCTTGGTGCCGATCAGGGTGCCGGACACCGATACCTCGGTGCCGTCGGCGAGGCCGCCGCGGATGGTCAGCAGGTTGCGGTACTCCTCGCTCTCGGCGTCGGTGATCAGGCGCACCGGGATGCCCCGCTGCTCGGCGAGCAGCGGCGCGTTCACGTAGGACACGGCCTCGCTCACGATGTTCGTGAAGTAGCCCTTGAGCGCGGCAAGCTTCAGCACGCTGACGTCGAAGTCTACGATCTCGCCGCGAATCTCGACGTCGATGCTGGTGACCGGACGCTGAGCCAGTCCGGCGAACACCTGCCCCAGCTTCTCCATCAGCGGGATGCCCGGACGAACGGTCGGGTCGATGACACCGCCGGCGACGTTCACGGCATCCGGGACCAGCTCACCATCGAGGGCAAGCCTCACCGAGCGGGCCACCGACACGCCCGCCTTCTCCTGGGCCTCGTCGGTGGACGCGCCCAGGTGCGGCGTGAGGATGATGTTGTCCAGTTCGAGCAGCGGTGAGTCGGTGGGAGGCTCGGTGACGAAAACGTCGAGACCGGCGCCTGCGATGCGGCCGTCGCGGAGCGCCTCGTACAGTGCGTGCTCGTCGACGATGCCGCCACGGCTCGCGTTGACGATGCGAAGGTTCGGCTTGGCTTTGGCGAACTGCTCGCGTCCGATGAGGCCGGTCGTCTCGGGCGTGCGCGGGATGTGCACGGTGATGAAGTCGGCCTGCTGCATGAGCTCGTCAAGGCTCAACAGCTGAACGCCTAGCTGCTGCGCGCGCGTCGGCGTCACGTACGGGTCGTAGGCGACGACGGTCGTGTCGAACGCGGCGAGGCGCTGCGCGACGAGCGTGCCGATGCGGCCGAGCCCGACGATTCCGATGGTCTTCTCGTACAGCTCAGTGCCGGTGTACTTGGAGCGCTTCCACTCCCCCGCCTTGAGCGAGGCGTTGGCGTCCGGGATGTGCCGGGCAAGGCTCAGCAGGTGGCCGATCGCGAGCTCGGCCGCGGACACGATGTTGGAGGTCGGCGCGTTGACGACCATGACCCCCGCCTCGGTCGCCGTCTTGACGTCGACGTTGTCGAGCCCAACGCCCGCGCGGGCGATGACCTTCAGCTTGCGTCCCGCTGCGATCGCCTCGGCGTCGACCTTGGTCGCCGACCTGATGAGGATGGCGCTCGCATCTGGAAGCGCTTCGAGGAGCGCTGCCCGGTCGGTGCCGTCGACGTTGCGCACGTCGAAGTCGGGCCCGAGGGCGTCGACAGTAGCGGGTGAGAGTTCTTCTGCGATCAGCACGATCGGTTTCGCCACGAAAGCATCCTTCGCCAGATAAGAGGGGGAACGCCGCGGCGCACACGGGCGCGACAGGATAACTGTAATGCAGGCCGTTCCGCGCTCGCCGCTGGTTACGCGTCGCTAGGTGAGATAGCCGGCGAGCACGTTGACGCTGAGGGTGACCGCCGCGACCACGGCAAGGGCGGTAGCCAAGGAGAGGACCAGCGGCAGTCGACCCCGCTTGAAGCCGACGATGACGCCGACGACATAGAGCATGACCGGCAGAACCAGGTTCACCACGATCGCCGCCCACGGGATGCCGAGTGGTGCCACGTCAGCCTCGGCCGCGAGCTCGTTGATCTGGTTGATGCTCGTGACGACGCCGATCGCGTCGGAGATCGCCTCGAACAGGTCGTACGCGAACAGCAGCCCGAAGGCCGCCGCGATCGCGACGCGCGCCCAATCGACCCGGTCGGGTGCGGCATCCGGAGTTCGCATCGTCTCGGTCATGCGATGAACGGCCATGGGATGAGGACGAGCGCGCCAATCAGCAACCACACCACGCGGGTTGCGGGCCGCTTGTGGCGTGTGAAGACGGCAACGGATCCCGCCCAGAGTGCCGGGGAGACGATCGCCAGGAACTCGCCGAATTGGTACAAGATCACCGGGAGGATCCCGCCGACGGGGATCGGGTTGCGGATGGATGCCAGCACCCAGCCGATCGTGTACAGCAGGTAAAGGCCGGCGAAGATGCCGTAAGCGACGAGCGCGAGCGAGCCGGATGCGGTGCCATCGGCCTCGACTGCGTCCGCGCTTGGTGCGGCGGCGTGGCTGGGATCGGACTCGTCGCCCCAGCTGAGGGCTTCGTCGTCAGGATCCACGGCCACCCGAGCAACTCTAGCCGCGCCCGCTGCTCGCATTACCGCTGGTTGAGGGATCGACGAAGTCGATCGTCTCGAAACCAGCCACACACGGAAGTTCTTGTGCGGACGGGTTTCGAGACGGTCGCTTCGCGACCCCTCAACCAGCGGGGATGACTAGCGGGCGGCGGAGCCGTCCACGTAGTCGTCGTCCTGCTGCTTCCACGCGAACAGGGCGCGCAGTTCCTTGCCGGTCGCCTCGATCGGGTGGGCCTCACCCTTGGCGCGCAGCTCCTTGAACTCCGGCGCGCCGGCGTCCTGGTCGGCGATGAACCGCTCGGCGAACGCGCCGGACTGTACGTCGGCGAGCACCGCCTTCATGTTGTCCTTGACGTGCGGGTCGATCACGCGCGGGCCGGAGACGTAGTCGCCGTACTCTGCGGTGTCGGAGACGCTCCAGCGCTGCTTGGCGATGCCGCCCTCCCACATGAGGTCGACGATGAGCTTGAGCTCGTGCAGCACCTCGAAGTAGGCGACCTGGGGTTGGTAGCCGGCCTCGGTGAGGGTCTCGAAGCCGTACTGGACGAGCTGGGAGACACCACCGCAGAGCACCGCCTGCTCACCGAACAGGTCGGTCTCGGTCTCCTCGGTGAAGGTCGTCTTGATACCACCGGCCCGAAGACCGCCGATCGCCTTCGCGTAGCTCAGCACGAGCGGCCAGGCGCCCGCGGTCGCGTCCTTCTCAACAGCGACGATCACCGGCACACCACGGCCGGCCTCATACTCGCGGCGCACGGTGTGGCCGGGGCCCTTCGGCGCGACCATGATCACGTCGACACCCTCGGGCGCCTCGATGTAGCCGAACCGGATGTTGAAGCCGTGCCCGAAGACGAGCGCGTTGCCCGCCTCGAGGTTGTCCCGGATGTCCTCGGCGTACAGCGCACGCTGGTGCTGGTCCGGCGCGAGGATGACGACGACATCCGCCCACTTCGCGGCCTCGGCGCTCGGGAGCACCTCGAAACCGGCCTCCTCGGCCTTCGGCTTCGACTTCGAGTCGGGCTTCAGGCCGATCTTGACCTCGACACCCGAGTCACGCAGGTTCTGCGCGTGCGCGTGCCCCTGCGAGCCGTAGCCGATGACGGCCACCTTCTTGCCTTGGATGATCGACAGGTCGGCGTCCTTGTCGTAATAGATCTCGGCCATTGGTTGTTTCTCCTTGCTTGTTCGGATGTCTCTAGCGGGCGGCCGTGCCGGCGCCCGTCAATTCTTGAAGACGCGGTCGGTGATGCTCTTCGGCCCACGGCCGATGGCGAGCAGCCCGGACTGGGCGATCTCCTTGATGCCGTGCGGCTCGAGCACGCGCAGCAGCGCCTGCACCTTGGCGGTGTCGCCGGTGACCTCGATCACCAGCGCATCCGTCGCCACATCGACGATGCGGGCGCGGAACAGGTTGGTCGCCTCGAGGATCGCGCTGCGAGTCGAGTTGTCGACCTTCACCTTGATGAGCATGTGCTCGCGCTCGACCGTCTGCGTCGGGTCCAGCTCGACGACCTTGATCACGTTGACCAGCTTGTTCAGCTGCTTGGTGACCTGCTCGAGCGGCAGTTCCTCGACGTCGACGACGACGGTGATCCGGGACAGGCCCTGGATCTCGCTCTTGCCCACCGCGAGGCTCTCGATGTTGAAGCCGCGTCGGGCGAACAGCCCGGCGACACGCGTGAGCAGACCCGGTTTGTCCTCGACGAGCAGTGACAGTACGTGGCTCATTACTCGTCCTCCCATTCCGGCGCCTTGTCGCGCGCGTATTGCACGTTCGAGTTGCCGACTCCCTGCGGCACCATCGGCCACACCATCGCGTCGGCGCTCACGATGAAGTCGATGACGACCGGACGGTCGTTGGTCTCGTTCGCGAGCTTGATCGCCGCATCGACCTCCTCCTTCTTCGTGACCCGGATGCCGAGGGCGCCGTACGCCTCCGCGAGCTTCACGAAGTCGGGCACCATGACGGTCTCGTGGCCGGTGTTCAGGTCGGTGAACGAGTGGCGGCCGTTGTAGAACAGCGTCTGCCACTGTCGAACCATGCCGAGCGACGAGTTGTTGATCACGGCGACTTTGATCGGGATGTTGTTGATCGTCGCGGTCGCGAGCTCCTGGTTGGTCATCTGGAAGCATCCGTCGCCGTCGATCGCCCACACGGTGCGCTCGGGGTTGGCAACCTTGGCGCCCATCGCTGCAGGCACGCCGTAGCCCATGGTGCCGGCACCGCCGGAGTTCAGCCATGCGTTGGGACGCTCGTACTTGATGAACTGGGCAGCCCACATCTGGTGCTGGCCGACGCCCGCGGCGTAGATCGCCTCCGGTCCGGTGAGCTCACCGATCCGCTCGATCACGTACTGCGGAGCGAGCAAGCCGTCGGCCGGGTCGTCGTAGCCGAGCGGGAAGCTCGTCCGGAGCTCTTCGATGCGTGCCCACCAGTCGGTGAAGTCCGGCTGCACCTTCTTGATTACCTCGTTGTACGCGGCAGCGAGGTCGGTGAGAACGTCCTTCACGTCACCAACGATCGGCACATCGGCGACGCGGATCTTGGAGATTTCGGCCGGGTCGATGTCGACGTGAACCACCTTGGCGTTCGGCGCGAACTCGCTCGGCTTGCCGGTCACCCGGTCGTCGAAGCGGGCGCCGAGCGAGATGATCAGGTCGGATTCCTGCAGCGCAAGCACCGCGGGCACGGTGCCGTGCATGCCGGGCATGCCCAGGTGCTGCTTGTGCGAGTCGGGGAACGCCCCGCGCGCCATCAGCGTCGTCACGACGGGCGCGCCGCTGGCATTGGCGAATGCGAGCAGCTCGTCCGAGGCCCGGCCCCGGATGACGCCGCCACCGACGTAGAGGACGGGCCGCTTCGCCTCGGCGAGCATCCGGGCGGCTGCCTGCACCTGCTTGCCGTGCGCCTTGGTCACCGGACGGTAGCCGGGCAGCTCGACCTCGGTCGGCCAGATGAACGGTGCCGAGTTCTGCTGCGCGTCCTTGGTGATGTCAACGAGCACAGGGCCCGGCCGGCCGGTCGTCGCGATGTGGTGCGCGGCCTGCAGCACGGCCGGAACGTCCTCCGGCCGGCGCACCAGGAACGAGTGCTTGGTGATCGGCATGGTGATGCCGACGATGTCGACTTCCTGGAACGCATCGGTGCCCATTACGGTCGAGAACACCTGACCGGTGATCGCGAGCAGCGGGACGGAGTCCATGTGCGCATCCGCGATCGCCGTCACCAGGTTGGTCGCGCCGGGGCCGGAGGTCGCGATCGCGACGCCTACCTTGCCGGTGGACGACGCGTAGCCCTCGGCCGCGTGGCCGGCGCCCTGTTCGTGGCGCACGAGGATGTGACGGATGGTGGTCGACGACATGAGCTCGTCGTAGAACGGCATGATGGCGCCGCCGGGCAGTCCGAAGACGTCGGTGATGCCGAGCTTCTCGAGCGAGCGCAGCACGGCCCCGGAGCCGGTGAGGATTTCCGGCTCACTGGAGCGTGGATGCGTCGTCGAGGGAGTCGGCACGGGGATAGATTCCGCGGGCATGGTTTTCTGGGTTTCCTTCAGTCGAGGATTGGGGTGCTCACCCGGTGGTCGCGCCCTCCGCAGCGGAGTGCACGAGCTTCGAGTATTTTGCGAGAACGCCACGGGTATAGCGCGGGGGAAGCGGAGCCCAGCCTCGGCGGCGGGCCTCCAGCTCGCTCTCGTCGACAAGTAAGTCAAGTGAGCGGCCTGCGATATCGACCCGAATCAGATCACCATCGCGCACGAACGCGATCGGACCTGCGTCCACCGCTTCGGGAGCTATGTGGCCGATGCACAGGCCGGTTGTGCCGCCTGAGAATCTGCCGTCCGTCAACAGTAATACATCTTTTCCGAGCCCCGCGCCCTTGATGGCGGCGGTGATCGCCAGCATCTCGCGCATCCCTGGCCCGCCCTTCGGCCCTTCGTACCGGATGACGATCACGTCGCCCTTGTTGATGGCGCCCTCTGTCAGGGCGTCCATGGCCGCGCGCTCGCGCTCGAACACGCGCGCCGGCCCCTCGAACACCTCGGCGTCGAAGCCGGCCGTCTTGACCACGGCACCGTCGGGGGCGAGCGAGCCGCGCAGGATGGTGAGCCCGCCGGTCGCGTGGATCGGGTTGTCGAGCGTGCGCAGCACCTCACCGTCGAGCGGCTCCGGATCCAGTTCGGCGAGGTTCTCGGCGACGGTCTTGCCGGTCACGGTGAGCGCGTCACCGTGCAGCAGGCCGGCGTCCAGCAGCGCCTTCATCACGACGGGCACTCCCCCGTGCCGGTCGACGTCGTTCATCACGTACTTGCCGAACGGCTTCAGGTCGCCGATGTGCGGCACCTTGTCGCCGATCCGGTTGAAGTCGTCGAGGGTGAGCTCGACATCGGCTTCCTTCGCGATGGCCAGCAGGTGCAGCACGACGTTGGTCGAGCCGCCGAACGCCATGGCGACGGCGATCGCATTCTCGAACGCCTTCCTGGTCAGGATGTCGCGGGCGGTGATCCCGAGGCGCAGCAGGTTCACGACGGCTTCGCCGCTGCGGTGGGCGAAGTAGTCACGGCGGCGGTCGGCTGCCGGCGGGGCGGCAGAGCCGGGGAGGCTCATGCCAAGGGCTTCGGCCACGCTCGCCATGGTGTTGGCGGTGTACATGCCACCGCAGGCGCCCTCACCCGGCGCGATCGCGCACTCGATGCGGTGCGCGTCCAGTTCCGACATGGTGCCGGCCTTGACCGCGCCGACTGCCTCGAACGAGTCGATGATCGTGACGTCCTTCTCGGTGCCGTCGGAGAGTTTCACCCACCCGGGGGCGATCGAGCCTGCGTAGAGGAAGACGGATGCGAGGTCCAGCCGGGCGGCCGCCATCAGCATCCCGGGCAGCGACTTGTCGCATCCGGCCAGCAGCACGGAACCATCGAGCCGCTCGGCCATCATGACGGTCTCAACCGAGTCGGCGATGACCTCGCGGCTGACGAGCGAGAAATGCATGCCCTCGTGCCCCATCGAGATGCCGTCGGAGACGGAGATGGTGCCGAACTGCAGCGGGTAGCCGCCGCCGCCGTGCACGCCCTCCTTCGCCCCCTGGGCGAGCCGGTCGAGGCTCAGGTTGCAGGGCGTGATCTCGTTCCACGAGCTGGCGATGCCGACCTGAGGCTTATCCCAGTCGGCGTCACCCATGCCGACGGCGCGGAGCATGCCGCGGGAGGTGAGGGCTTCAATTCCGTCGGTGACGACACGGGATCGGGGCTTCAGATCAGGCTCGGACATGGGATCGAGTCTAAGTCGTCCCCGCACCGCCGCTTTCCTGCTGCGCCCGCTCGATGGCCCCGGCGAGCTCGTCGATGAGCAGGCTGTCCTCGGCCATCACACCGGTGCGGTAGCCCGCACGGCCCACCATGTGCGCGGCGATCGGCGCGGTCAGCATCTGGAAGACGAGGATCGGGATGAGCAGCAGGATCGTCGACCAGTTCGGGCTCTGCAGGCCGATCGCGGCGAGGATCACCATCAGCCCTAGGATCTGCGGCTTGGTCGTCGCGTGCATCCGCGCTATCGCATCCGAGAATCGGATGAGGCCGACCCCCGCGGCGAACGACAGGAACGCCCCGACGATCAGGAAGACCGCGGTCAGCACGTCGATCACGATGTCGAGCATGTCACTGCCCCCTTCGCGAGACGTAGCGGGCGACGACGACCGCACCGAGGATCGCCGTGGCGGCGAGCACGAGCATGAGCGGCAGCGTGCGGGTGTGCGAGTTGTAGACCATTTCGGCGCCGAGGATGCAGATGAGCGTGGTCAGCAGCATGTCGGATGCGATCATCCGGTCGAGCAGTTTCGGCCCGCGCGCGATCCGGTACAGAGCCAGCAACGCGGCGGCGAAGAACAGCACCCCGACGGTCCAGAACACCCAGTCGCTCATCGGCGCGCCTCCTCGGCGATGCGGCGCAGGTCGTCCTTGGAGCCGAGCGTGCGCACGATGCGGGACTCCACCAGCAGCACCTTGCGCCGCATCTTCTCGACATCGCGGCCGGAGGCGGTCGGGAAGGTGTGGAAGTACAGGATGGAACTCTCCCGGTCGGCCTCGACCACGAGCGATCCGGGTACGAGGGACAACGCGATGGCCACCAGCGTCATGATCAGGTCGGACCGCGTGTGCAGGTTCACGCCGATGACCGACGAGGTGGGGATCCTGCCTGGTCTCAGCGCCAGGAAGGCGACCTGGAACGACGCGACGATGACGTCTCCGATAAAGGTTGCCAGGAACACCAGCCCATGCCACGGGTTGAAGCGGCCCGACAGGTCGACCGGCGGCAGGTAGAACACGCGGGTCACCACCACCGCGACGAGGATGCCGGTGATCAGGTTCAACCAGGACAGGTTTCCCCACAGCACCATCCACAGCACGACCAGGCCGACCAGCAGCGGCAGTTGCCGGATGAATCGGCGCCGCAGCTCACGCCGTGTCACCTGCGCGTTCACTCCGACACCCCCTCGAACACGGTGGTGACGTAGTAGCCGGGGCCGTCGATGTTCTTGCCGGCGCGCTCGCTGACGTCGAACAGCGGCCCGGCGAACAGCGTCAGGGCGACACTGATGGCAACCATGCCCCCGGTCGCCGCCACCATGATGCGGGGCACGACACGTGCCGTCGCCACCTGTCCGGAGTCGTTGCGGCGGTCGGCGTCGGAGACGGGCAGCGGATGCTCGTAGTCGACGACCTCCTCGGCGTCCCGCCAGAACGCCATGTTCCAGGCGCGCGCGAGGGCGTAGAGCGTGAGCAGCGAGACCAGCGCTCCGGCGCCGATGAGCAGCCACGCGAGCACGGAGCCGTCCTTCGCGCCGGCGTCGAACAGGGCCAGCTTGCCGAGGAAGCCGGAGAAGGGCGGGATGCCGCCGAGGCTGAGCATCGGGATGAAGAACAGCACCGCGATGACCGGGCTTGCCTTCAGCAGACCCCCGATCCGGTTGATCGAGGTGGTGCCCGCGACGCGTTCGACGAGTCCTACGGCGAGGAACAGTGTGGTCTGCACCGTGATGTGGTGCACGACGTAGTAGGTCGAAGCTCCCAGGCCTTCAGCGGTGTTCAGCGCGATCCCGAACACCATGTAGCCGATGTGGCTCACGAGCGTGAAGGACAGCAGTCGCTTGATGTCGGACTGGGCGACCGCGCCGATGATGCCGATGATCATCGTCAGCCCTGCGGCGATCATGAGCGGCACCTGAAGGTCATCGCCGGGGAAGATGATCATCTCGGTGCGCATGATCGCGTAGACGCCGACCTTGGTCAGCAAGCCGGCGAAGACCGCGGTGACCGGAGCCGGGGCGGTCGGGTAGGAGTCCGGCAGCCAGAACGACAGCGGGAAGATGGCTGCCTTGATGCCGAACGCGACGATCAGCATCACGTGCAGGATGAGCTGCACATCCTCGGGCAGTTCGGCCAGCCGCACGGCGAGTTGTGCGATGTTCACCGTTCCGGCTGACGCGTAGATGAAAGCGATCGCCGCCAGGAAGATGATCGACGACACCAGGCTGACCACGATGTAGGTGACTCCGGAGCGGATGCGCTGCTCGGTCCCGCCGAGGGTGATCAGCACGTAGCTCGCCACGAGCAGGATCTCGAAACTTACGTACAGGTTGAACAGGTCGCCGGCGATGAACGCGTTGAAGACGCCGGTCGCCAGAATCAGGTAGGTCGGGTAGTAGATCGACACCGGCGTCTCGTCGTCTCCGTCGGCCAGGCCCTGGCCGACCGAGAAGATGAGCACCGAGAGCAGCACCGCGGCGGAGATGACGAGCAGCAACGCGGCGAGACGGTCGACCACGAGGGTGATGCCCCACGGCGCGGGCCAGCCGCCGACCGCGACCGCGATTGCGCCGTAGGCATCCACGTACCAGAGCAGAAGCCCGCCGATGACGAGCACGACACCGAGCACAGCACTCGCGATGGTCACCTGCGCGCGCGGGTAGCGGGCGAGGGTCAGCGCCGCCGCGGCGCCGAGCAGCGGCAGCAGGACGACGAGCGGGATGAGTGAACTCACAGCTTCTCCTCCTCCTGCAACTCGGTGGCGTGGCCGTCCTCGGCTCGCAGTTCGCGGTCGAGTGCTTCGCGGTCACGTGCCTCGCGCTGCGCCTGCTCCTCTTCGAGCCGCTCGGCTTCCTCGAGGTCGAGCGCGGTCGAGACCGCCGCCGCGGCGCGCGTGCCGAACTCGGTGTCCTCCGCCTCGGCCGAGGACTCGGAGGTGACGGACACCCTCCGCCGGCCGATCTCGACGTCCTCGACGTCGTCTTGCACGACATCCGCGTTCGCCAGCCGCCACGAGCGGTAGATGAGCGCCATCAGGAATGCCGAGACGCCGAAGGTGATGACGATCGAGGTGAGCACGAACGCCTGCGGAAGCGGGTCTGACATCTCGGATGCTGGCGCGTCGCCGTAGAACGGCGGGGTGCCGCTGCGTCCGGCGATTACCAGGATCAGCAGGTTGGTCGCATTGCCGACCAGCATGAAGCCCAGCAGCACCCGGGTCATGCTGCGCTCAAGCAGCAGGTAGACGCCGACCGAGTAGAAGATCGCCATCAGCGCGACAAGCACGAGGGAAACGCTCACACCAGGCTCCCTTCCGCGATCTCATCCGATTCGTCCTCCTGCTGGCGGTCGACCTCAGCGCCCAGGCTGCGCAGCACGTCAAGCACCATGCCGACGACGACGAGGTAGACGCCGACGTCGAAGATGGTCGAGGTGATGAACTCGACGTGGCCGAGGATCGGCAGCTCCGCCTCGAAGAAGGTGGACTCCAGCGGCGCCATGCCGAAGAACAGCGGTACCACCGCCGTGCCGGCGGCGAGCAGCAACCCGACCCCGAGGAGGCGCCCGGCGTCGAGCGGCGCGGCTGCTCCGAGTTCGTAGCGGCCACCGGCCAGGTACCTGGCCGCGAGGGCGAGGCCCGCGACGAGCCCGCCGGCGAACCCGCCACCCGGCGCGTTGTGCCCGGAGAACAGGATGAACAGCGAGACGACGATGATCGCGTGGAACATCAGGCGCACGACGACCTCGAGCAGGATCGACCGGTTCTCCGGCGCGAGCTTGAACCCGGCCAGCAGCCACGCGCTGCGAGTGCTCGCGTCGTCGGGACGCGACTCCTCGTGCGGCCGCTCAGGAAGCGGCTTGAGCCGAGCACGCAGGGTGCGCCGACGCACTTCCTTCGGCGGTCGCGGCAGGTTGTCGGTGCGGCTGCGCAGGAACACCAGGCTCGCGACGCCGGTGGCGGCCGCGATGAGCACCGACAGTTCACCCAGGGTGTCCCAGCCTCGGATGTCGACGAGGATCACGTTGACGGTGTTGAAGCCGTGACCTTGCTCGTAGGCGAGTTGCGGCAGTTCGAGGGAGATGGGCGCGGCGGTGCGAGCGCCGAGCGCGACGATCGAGCCGACCGCCATGACCAGGCCGACACCGATTCCGATTACCGCGCGCAGCAGCCGGTTCCGCGACTCGTGCACCTGCCCCAGCCGGGCGGGCAGTCGACGCAGCACGAGAACAAATGCGATGAGAGTCACCGACTCGACCAGCACCTGGGTGAGGGCGAGATCCGGGTCGCCGTGGAACGCGAACTGTGCTGCCATCCCGTAGCCGGTCGCCCCAAGCAGCAGTGCGGCCTGGAAGCGCTTGTTCGCGCCGGCGAGAGCGATGGCGGCGATGCCCATGACCACGGCGATCGCGAGTTGCGCCGGGCTGTCCCACAGCCGCCACTCGCTCGGCCAGGTCGTGTTCAGGATGAGCGTCGTGCCGACCGTGCCGACGAAGACGAGCAGGGTGACGCCGAGGTAGAACGGCAGCGAACCGCGCTGCGTGGTCGCGGTGATCCGGCTGGCGACCCGGTCGATGCCGCGCATGGTCTCCAGGTAGAGCTCGTTCGCGTTGACGTTCGTGCTCAGCCGAGTCTGGACCGCGCTCACCGGCACGCGCGCCCAGTACAACGCCAGACCACCGAGGATCGTGCCTGCCGAAATCGCGAAGGCGATGTCGAACCCGTGCCAGAGCGCGAGGTGGATGTCCGTCCCCGTGGTCGCGAACTGCGCCGAGTAGCCCTCCAGCGCGGTTCCGATTGGTGCCGCAAGTGGCGCGGCGATGATGCCCGCTGCGGCAAGCAGCGCCGGCGAGAACATGAACCCGAGGCTCTCGTGCACCGGACGCACCTGCTCGACCTCGGTCTTCCGCGCGAACGCGCCCCACAGGAACCGGGCGCTGTAGGCCACCGTGAACACCGATCCGAGTGCGATGCCGACTACCGCGACCCAGCCGAGCAGCTGACCGTCTGCGGCATCCGCCACAAGCGCCGCGAGTACCGACTCCTTGGCGACGAAGCCGAGCGTGAACGGGATGCCGGCCATCGAGGCGGCAGCGACGGTCGCGGTGGTCGCGAGGAACGGAGCCTCCCTGCCCAGCCCGGACAGCTTGCGCAGGTCGCGCGTGCCGGCGCGGTGGTCGATGATGCCGACAATGAGGAACAGCGCCGCCTTGTACAGGGCGTGGGCGAGGAGCAAGGCGACCGCCGCGAGGGCGGCGTTGCGGGTGCCGTACCCGGCGACGGTGATCAGGAAGCCGAGTTGGCTGACCGTGCCGTAGGCGAGCAGCAGCTTCAGGTCGTTCTGCTTGAGAGCCCTCCACGCGCCCAGCAGCATCGTGAGCAGACCGAGGGTGACGAGCGCCTCACGCCATCCGGGGGTATCGGCGAAACCGGGTGCGAGCCGGGCGACCAGGTAGATGCCCGCCTGCACCATGGCGGCCGCGTGCAGATAGGCGCTGACCGGGGTGGGCGCGGCCATCGCGGAGGGCAGCCAGAAGTGGAAGGGAAAGATCGCCGACTTGCTGATCGCCCCGACCAGGATCAGCAGGATGGCGGTGGTCACCAGCGGCCCGACCGGGGCGAGGGCGATGAGTTCGCTCAGGCTCGTGGTGCCGACGGTGACGGACAGCATCACCAAGCCGACAAGCATGACCAGCCCACCCGCGGTGGTGACGATCAGCGCCTGCAGGGCGGCCGTGCGGCTGGCGCGGCGGCCGATGTAGTGACCGATGAGCAGGTAGGAGAAGACGGTCGTGCCCTCCCAGAACGCGTACAGCAGGTACACGTTGTCCGCGATGACCAGCCCGTACATGCATCCGGCGAACGCGAGCAGGGTCGCCGCGAATCGGCCGACGCCTTCCTCGTCCCGGCCGAAATAGAAGGTGCAGTAGAACAGCACGAGCGAGCCGACGCCGGTCACGATCAGCGCAAGCAGCCAGGAGAGCGTGTCCAGGCGCACCGTGACCTCGAAGCCGAGCTGCGGTATCCAGGTGAACGATTCAAGGTGGGCGTCGCCGGCGAGCACTGCGGGTGACTGCACGATCGTGACGATGAATGCGGCCAGCGGCACCAAGGCGAGCACAGGGAACATCCGGGTGCCGAAGCGGGCGACCAGCGGATTCGCGACGAGGGCTACGACTGCGAACAGAAGGAGGGTAGCGAGCATTTCCCTCCCGGAGCGTCAGTTGCGGCGGCGCTCGGCGCATGAAATGTACCCCGATGAATGTGGTCCGCGCCACGATTCTACCGGCTGAGCGGAAGCTCGTTACCCGCGCTGGTCGGCCAGAAGCTCCAGCACCGACGGCATCATGGCGAGGTCGGCGACACGGTAACGGGCGAGGGACTCGCCGTCACCCACCTTGAGCGCGAGGTCGTCTGCGCCGAGAGCGGCGAAGCCGTCCTCATCGGTCACGTCGTCGCCAGCGAACAAGATGCCGGTCGCGCCGGTGTACTGCCTCAGCCGCCGCAGCGCCCCGCCCTTTGTAGCGTCGACGACGGAGAACTCGAGCACGTTCTTGCCGACTCGAACGGTGAGACTCGGCATTCTCGAGGTCAGGCTTCGCGCGAGCTCGTTCGCTTCGAGCGCGTGATGCGCATCCGACTTCCTGGTGTGCAGGGCGAAGCCGACCGCCTTGACCTCGACCCACGCACCGGGCGCCACTGCTGCCGCCCGCTCGAGCGCCTCCCGCAACGGTTCGAGACGTGCGCGCTCGTCGTCGGTCAACTCGGGTGCGATCAGCTCGCCGTCGACCCGGAACTCGGCGCCGTGCGAACCGGACAGGATCACGTCGTCGGGGGCGTCGGCGACGTGCTCGAGGCTGTCCATCGCGCGTCCGGAGACCAGCGCGACCTTGGTCGCCGGGGCAGCGCGCAGGCGCTCCAGCGCGTCGCGCGCGGCCGGCAGGGCGCGCGCATCGCGCGGGTTGTCGACTGTCGGCGACAGCGTCCCATCGAAGTCGAGAGCGACCAGCAGCAGCTCGGTTGCCGCGATCGAGCGCAGGGCGGCGACGAGGTCGCCGGAGAGGTCGGCCTGGTCAGTCATTGGCGGCGGCCCGCGCTTTCGCTAGTTCTTCCAGGAACTCATTCGACCACTTGGCGACGTCATTGTCGAAGACCCGTTTGCGCAACTGCCGCATCCGCGACTTCCGCTCGCGCTTGGGAAGCTCCATCGCCCGCAGGATCGCGCGCTTCAGCTCCTCGATGTCGTGCGGGTTCACCAGGATGGCACGCGTCAGCTCGTCGGATGCGCCGGCGAACTCCGACAGGATGAGCACTCCGTCGTCGTCGAAGCGGCTCGCAACGTACTCCTTCGCGACGAGGTTCATGCCGTCGCGCAGCGCCGTCACGAGCATGACGTCGGCGGCCAGGTAGAACGCCGTCATCTCCTCGCGCGGGAAGCTCTGGTGATAGTAGGCGATCGGCGAATGGCCGATGGTCGAGTAATCACCGTTGAGCCGGCCGACCATCAGTTCGACCTCGTCGCGCAGTTCCATGTATGGCACGACTCGTTCGCGGCTGGGGCTCGCGACCTGCACGAGGACGACGTCACCGACGGTCACCTCACCGTCGGCGACCAGTTCGCCGAACGCCTTGATGCGGTGGCCGATGCCCTTCGTGTAGTCGAGCCGGTCGACACCGAAGATGATCACTCGCGGGTCCCCGAGGTCGGCGCGGAGCTGGCGAGCTCGCTCCTGGATGTCGGGGCGCCGGGCGAGCTCGTCATAGATGCTGGCGTCGATGGAGATCGGGAACTCCCGGGCGACCACCGTGCGAATCGGTCCGGTGGGCTTGATCGGCCCGTACACGCGAACGCCCGGCGTCTCATCGACGACCGGAACCTCGATGTGACCCCTGCGGGTCGGGTAGCCCTTGAGCCTGCGCACCGCCTGCTGGAAATTTACAGCGTCGGCTTGTCGCTGGAACCCGATGACGTCAGCGCCGAGCAGCCCCTCGACGATGCGCGTGCGCCACGGCAGCTGAGAGAAGATGCCGTAGGGCGGAAAGGGAATGTGGTTGAAGAACCCGATCGTCAGGTCCGGTCGCGCTTCCCGCAGCAGCTTCGGGACGAGCTGCAACTGGTAGTCGTGCACCCAGACGACGGCACCCTCGCTGGCGACCTCGGCCACGGCATCCGTGAACCGCTGGTTCACCGACTTGTAGGCATCCCACCACTCGCGGTGATAGCGCGGGGAGGCGATGACGTCGTGGTACAGCGGCCATAGCGTGTCGTTCGAGAACCCCTCGTAGTACTGCTCGATGTCGTCTGCGCTGAGCGGTACGGGGACGAGGCGGATGCCACCCTCGTCGAACGGCTCGACCTCGACATCCGGCATGCCCGGCCAGCCGACCCAGGCTCCCCCGTGCGCGTGCATCACCGGCTCGAGTGCTGTCACCAGGCCGCCCGGTGACCTGGTCCAGGCTGCAGACCCGTCGGCGTCGACGATGCGGTCAACGGGGAGCCGGTTGGAGACAACGACAAGGTCGAACTGTTCGTTCGTCGCGCTCGTCTCGCTCACCAGTGTCCCGATCCTGCCCACCCGTTTCCCCGCCGACTACACCGGCGTGGGCAACCTCAAGGGTATCAACGAGCCTGAGAGTTGCCCGAGTGGCAGGTGAATGCGGTGGGTCGAATTTCACGACCTGTTCACACGGCCGGTGCCGGGGACTACCTGAGTTCCCGCAGATTGCGTGCTTACACTGGAGCAAATGATCCGCATCGGAATGAGCACGTCGGCTGTGTACCCCCTCCCTACGGAGCAGGCCTTTCGACTGGCTCGACTAGCTGGTTTCGACGGCGTCGAAGTGATGGTGACCAAGGACGAGATCACCCAGGATGCGGATGCGCTGCTGGCGTTGTCCGAGCGCTACGAGTTGCCGATCCTCTCCATCCACGCGCCGGTGCTGCTGCTCACCGCGTTCGTCTGGGGACGCGACCCGCGCGTCAAGCTGCGCAAGTCGGCTGAACTCGCGAAGGCCGTCGGCGCGGACACCGTTGTCGTGCACCCGCCCTTTCGCTGGCAGGCGGAGTATGCGCGGGATTTCCTGCGGATCGTGCGGGAGATTTCAACCGAGTACGACGTGCAGATCGCGATCGAGAACATGTTCCCGTGGAAGGTCGGCGGCAAGAACCTGAAGGCGTACTCGCCCGGCCCCGACCCATCGATCATGGACTGCGACGCCATGACGCTGGACTTCTCGCACGCGTCACTGTCCGGAAGAGACTCGCTCGAGCTGGCGATGGCGATGGGCGACAGGCTGCGGCACGTGCACCTGTGCGACGGTTCCGGTTCGATGGACGAAGGCAAGGTGTTCGACGAGCACCTGCTTCCAGGTCACGGAAGTGAGCCGGTCGCCGAGGTGCTCGAGTACCTGGTTGGGCAGGGCTGGCACGGCTCGGTGGTTGCCGAGGTCAACACGCGTAGGGCCAAGACCATGCAGGAGCGCTTCGAACTGCTCAAGGAGACGCTCGTCTTCGCACAGGACTGCCTCAAGGTGGCACCCCGAAAGCCGTTCGGCTGGCACGGGCCGCACTACGAGCACCTTGGGATGTTCCGGCGTGCCTCGCGCCGCGCCATCACGGCGCTCCGCCCGTCGTCGCGCTGACCGGCATCCGCTCCCACCATCGGTCGGGACGTTTGCACGCTCTGAGTCTCGAATAAGGGGCAAAGCTCCCGCTCAATGGGGCTTGCTGAGCAGCAGGTCGCGGACTTCCTCATCGGATGTCTGCGCGAAGTCGATGTAGCCCTGGCCGACCGCCCAGAACGGTTCGGGAGTGTCGACGCACACCACCTCATCCACCAACCGGGAGAACTCGTCGACGACATCCGTTGAACCGATCGGCACCGCAACCACGACCTGCCCGGGTTTTGATTGCTCGAGCGCGGCGACGGCCGCGCGCATGGTTGCGCCGGTAGCCAGACCGTCATCGACGATGATGACGGTCTTCCCCTCGACGTCCAACGGCGGAAGTCCGGCGCGGTAGTCACGCTCACGCCGCAGAAGCTCCGGCCGCTCTCGCGCGGCGCCCTCCTCGAACACCACCTCGCGGTCCCGCCCCAGGCGACGGATCACATCCTCGTTCCGCACCGTGATGGTGCGACCGGCGATCGAGGCGAGCGCACCCATCGCGACCTCCCGCTGCGTCGGCACCCCCACCTTGCGCACCACGATCACGTCAAGCGGCGCCCGCAACGCGGACGCGACAACAGCCGCGACCGGCACACCGCCGCGGGGAAGCCCGAGAACCACCACATCCGGGGCACCGCGATACTCGTCGAGCTCCTCCGCCAACGCGCGCCCCGCGTGCTCACGATCCGTGAAGCGCGGCATGCGCACACGCTAGAGACCCCGCCCGTGAGGTCACTGAACACCCGTCCCAGCCGGCTATGGCACGCTGTAGCGTTGACAAGACGTCACACCTAGGGTGACAAGAAGTCACACAGAGAAAGGGCGGGACTGTGCGAAGGTACCTTCTCAACGGAGCGATCATCAGTTCGGTCTTCGGCGGCATCGGAGCGCTCAACCACACCCGCAAGGGCCCCCGCGACTGGCGGCTGGTGCTCGCCTGGATCGCGTGGGCGCTCACCCTTGCCATCGCGATCGGCACTGTGAAGAAGGAACACGACGAACAGGAGCTCGAGCACTGATGCTGGCACTCTTCAACGACGGACCCGGCTGGGGCTGGGGCTGGGGCTTCGAGAACCTCTCCCACGTCTTCCTGAGCCTTCTGAACGCATTCATCTGGCTGCTGCTGCTCGCGGTCTTGGTGGCGACGCTGTTCCTGCTCATCCGGTTCCTGCTGGTCGGCACGCGTGCAGCGCAGCTGTATATCGAGAAGAACGCGCCCAGGCATCCGGATGCCGCGGTGCCCGGAACCGCGGACGTGACCAGGCCGATGCCTGCGACGTCGACGGAGTCGACCGGCGCCACGCGTGTAGACCCGGACGCAGTGGCCACCGAGCCGACAAAGCCGGCCCGCAAGGCGAATCCGAAGTCGCCGCCTGCCCCTTAGAATGGTTGGCATGACCGCCATCGCATTCGTGATCTCGTTCGTGCTGTTCCTCGGGGGCCTCTACCTCTTCGGCATCGCCTTCGACGTCGCCGAGGCTTGGCAGTTGGCCGCCTTCGCGGGCGGGCTGATCGCTGTGACCATTGCGGTCATGATCCCTGTGCACGTGCTCAAGCGCGTCGACGACCTGTAGGCGGCGACCGCCGCGGGGTCGCGCTGCGCTGCTCGTTCCCGCTAGGCCTTCGCGCTGGTGATCGCCAGCGTGCCACCGAGGGCGATCATCGCCGCTCCCCCGGTCGCGCTCATCGCACCGATCCGCTTCGGCGATCGGCCGAACCAGTCGCGGGCCGAGCCGGCGGCAAGTGCCCACACGCTGTCCAGCACGAGGGCGAGCGCGATGAAGATGGCGCCCAGCAGCAGCAGCTGCGCCGGCACCCATCCTGCGCTGGGCGCAGCGAACTGCGGCAGCACCGCGATGAAGAACACCACGGTCTTCGGGTTGGAGATGCCGACGACGAAGCTCTCCCGGAGCACGCGTGAGCGGCGCGGCGCCGGCGCGGCATCCGCCGTGGTCGCCCGGCGGCGATGCCGGATGGCCTGGACGCCGAGGTAGATGAGGTACGCGGCCCCCACGAGTTTGATGACGGTGAACAACACCACCGAGCGCTCGATCAGCACCCCGAGGCCGGCGGCCACGGCGACCACTTGGATCAGCACACCCATGGCGTTGCCGACGACACTGAGCAGTGCGCCGCGCCGCCCGAGGACGAGTGCGCGACCGACCACGAACAGCACGCTCGGGCCCGGAATCGCGACCAGCACGGCGGCTGCGATCGTGAACGCGACGAGGTTCTCCAGCGGCATCATCCGCCGAGCATAGCGCCGCGCACGGCGTGCAGGCCGGTCAGGCCGCTTTGCCCCGCTCGGATGCGACGAGTTCGCGCACAGCCGGCGCCACCTCCGCCGCGAACCGGTCGATCGTCACCGCGTCATCCGCAGCCAGAATGAAGGTTGACGTGCCGTACTCGAGGGCGATTGCGGCGAGTTCGTCCGCCCACTTGGCCGGAGGCCCGACCAGGAGTCCGCCGCCTACTGTCTCGAAGCGCCCGCCGATATTCAGGAGGCGACGGACAGCGCGCGGGTCGCGCCCCGCCGCTTCGGCGCCGTCGTCGAGGTGCCGGTTGAGCTCGGCGAGCGCCGCGGGGCCGCCCTCGAGCCGAGCGAGCGACGGCAGCGCTCCATCGGCGACCCGTCCGGTCATCCGCAGGATCCGCGGCTTGTACGCGCCGACCCAGATTCCGATGTCATGCGCCGGCCTGGGTCCACGCTTCGCCCCGACCACGCGGTAGAACTCGCCATCGACGCGCACCGGCTCCCTCTCATCCGGGTTCCAGACTTCCCGGATGACGGTGATCGCCTCCTCGAGCGCTTGGATCGACTGGCCCGGTGTCAGGCGGCGCCCGCCCATCGACTCGATTGCGTCCCAGAATCCGCCGGCCCCGATGCCGAGTTCGAAACGTCCGCCGCTCAGCAGGTCAAGGCTGGCGGCGCTTCGCGCGAGCACTGCAGGGTTCCGTAACGGCAGGTTGTGCACGTTGCCACTCACATGGATGCGCTCGGTGCGCGCTGCGACGAACGCCAGCAGGGTCCACGTGTCGTGGAACCGCGGCTGGTACGGATGATCCTGGAACGTCGCGAGGTCAAGACCGGCACGGTCGGCCACAACCGCGAGCTCCACCGCGTGCATCGGCGGGTTATGCAGAGGGGTGATGAACACCCCGAACTGCAGGTCGTGCCCGTAGTCGGTCATGCCTCAAGTAAACGCCAGGGTAGCCCCGATTGGGCAGTCATTTGCGCGGCGACGGGCGAGAGGCTTGCATTGACCTCGTGGACGCACACGAGCGGCAGAGCACCGGGATGCGCGATGCGGTGCGTCGCGCGGCCACGGCCGGGCCGGTGCGCGGCTTCTTCGACGGTGTCGGCCTGCTCGGGCGCGGCCTCGGCATGTGGGCCACGTCGCCTCGGCTGATGCTGCTCGGGGCGATCCCGGCGCTTATCGTGACGGTCGTCTACGGCGTGCTGCTGGTGATCTTCTTCATCAACCTTGAGCCGGTGGTGACCTGGTTGACGCCGTTCGCCGACGGCTGGGACCCGTTCTGGGCCGGGATCCTTCGGTTCGCTGGGGCGGCCGGGCTCGTGCTCGCGGCGTTGCTGATCGCGGTGTACACCTTCACCGCCATCACGCTCGCGGTTGGCGACCCGTTCTACGAGCGGATCTGGCGCAATGTCGAGCAACGCCTCGGCGGGGTCCCGGATGACACCGGCGAGTCGGTGTGGACGTCGATCCGCAGAGGCATCGGCAACGCGCTGGGACTGCTGCTGGCCACCGCGGCGGTGGGGCTCGGCGTGTTCGCGGTCGGGTTCATCCCCGTCGTCGGCACGATTCTCGCTCCGGCGCTCAGCGCGCTGATCGGCGGGTGGTTCCTCGCGGTGGAGTTGTGCGGGTTCGCGTTCGACGGGCGCCGCCACCGGTTGCGCGAGCGACGACGGATGCTCGCCCTGCGTCGCTCGACCACCGTAGGTTTCGGTGTGGCCGTCTATCTGCTGTTCCTGATCCCGTTCGCGGCGGTCTTCGTGATGCCTGCGGCGGTCGCCGGGGCGACGCTGCTGAGTCGCGCGGCGCTGGAGCGAGCGGCAGCGGGGCAGATCGTATCCGCGGATCCGCCGTCTAGGTAGTGTTTTTCCTCACGAAATCGCTGCGGGGTGACAGAGTTAACCCATGGCTGAGCCCCGCCGGCGCGCGACCCTGACCGAACTGCTGACCGACAACCTGGGACGGGTGGCCCTGCGATGTCTGCAGGTGATCGTGATCCTGACCCTCGCGGCTGTTGTGGTCTTCGCACTCATCGAGTTGAAGCTCGTGGTGCTGCCGGTGCTCATCGCGCTCATCCTCGCGTCGGCCTTCAACCCGCTGATCGGGTGGCTGCGGCGCAGAAACGTGCCCCGGATGCTCGCCACCTGGATCACCCTCATCGCCAGCCTCGCCGTGCTCGGGGGTGCGATCTACCTGATCGTGATCGCGGTGCGCAACCAGTGGGACGACCTGGTGACGTCGGCGAGGGAGGGCATCGAGCAGCTGCAGGATTGGCTCCGCAACGGTCCGCTCCCGATCGAGCAGGAGCAGCTCGACTCGGTCTACGAGGCCGGAGTCGACTTCGTCACCAGCAGCGAGTTCGGTGCGGGAGCATTGGCCGGGGTGTCGGCCGTCGGCGAGGTCATCGCCGGAATCGTGCTGACGATCGTGATCCTGTTCTTCTTCCTGAAGGACGGCGACCGGATGTGGAACTTCCTGCTCACCCCGTTCTCGCCGGAACACCGCGAGCGAGGCCACCGAGTCGGGCGCACCACCGTGCGCACGCTCGGCGGGTACATGCGCGGCACCTCCATCGTCGCGCTCGTCGACGCGGTCGCAATCGGGATCGGTCTGGCGATCCTCGGCGTGCCGCTCGCGCTGCCGTTGGCGGCGATCGTGTTCGCGCTCGCGTTCATCCCGCTGATCGGTGCAACCGTGGCCGGCATCCTGGCTGCGCTCGTCGCGCTGGTCGCGAACGGCCCGGTCGTCGCGCTGATCGTTGTCATCATCGTGATCGCGGTGAACCAGCTCGAGGGCGACCTTCTGCAGCCGGTGGTCATGGCGCAGTCGTTGAAGCTGCACCCGCTGGTCATCCTGCTGGCGCTGGCGGCCGGAACCATCCTGGGTGGTGTGATCGGAGCGCTGATCTCGGTTCCCATCGCGGCGGTCGGCTGGAACATCATCAAGGTCTGGAACGCGCCCGAGCAGCCCATGGTGTTCAAGCGACCCGCCTTTCGGCGCCGCCGGAAGGCAAGACAGGTCGAGCCGATCACCTCGCCGGACGCCGAGGTGTGACGAGCACTCTACGAGGCGAGATCCCGATGATGGACTTCGGCGACGTTGGGATGGGCGCGTAGCCGGTACCGGAGCGCGTTGTCTCCGTAGGTCTCCAATATCCGGCTGTTCGTCGGATCGAGGGACAAGCCCCGAGCTTGTGCCGCTATCTCCGAACTGAGCTCCAGCCGGGGCATGACCGTGTCGAGGGCGGGATTGAAGAAGAATGGAATCGATATCCGGTCGGAGCCAGCAGGCGGTGACACCACCCGGTGCAGAGTGGCCTTGAGATAGCCGCCGGTTGCCAGTTCGAGCATCTCGCCGATGTTCACAATGAACGCGCCAGGAACGGGCGGTGCATCAATCCAATCGCCGTCGTGCTCGACTTGCAAGCCGCCCTTGTTCGGTTCTACGAGCAGAAGCGTCAGTACGCCGCCGTCGCGGTGTGCTCCAACTCCCTGTGTGAGTGTCGGATCCGATTCTCCCGGGTAGCGGACGATCTTCATCGCGGAAAACGGCCTGCTGGCGAACGCATGATCGAAGACATGCTCGGGCGACCCAAGGGATGCCGCCCAAGCCCGCAGGAGGCGCATGGCCAGTTCGCCGAGTTGCTCATTCCAGCGGGCGGCAATGTCCTGAAGCTCCGGCAGCGATTTCGGCCACAGGTTTGGGCCCTCAAGCCGCCAATATTCCGGGACGCCCGGACCCGGCTCGACTGCGGCCCGCTCGACCCCGATGTCGATCTGTTCCCGCCAGTCCACATCCCCATGCGTTCGCTCCCCACCCACCCGGGTGTAACCCCGGAACTGAGGGCTGTGAACGTTCTCGATCTCAAGCTTCTCCTCGATTGGAAGCTCGAAGAAGCGGCGCGAGACGGTCAAGAGCTCGTCGATCAGACCCTGTTCGACGCCGTGGCCGACGAGGTAGAAGAACCCGACCTCGTGTGTGACATCACGGAGGTCCGCTAGGAACGCGGCCGCTTCATCGGCACCCGCATCAAGGCGGGAAAGGTCAAGGATTGGAAGGGACGTCAACACCTTCCCATCCTTCCACGGCCGCCGGGCCGCCCGTCGCGTGTGACGGCGCGAAGCTGGGCAGGCGTTACGGCAGGTGAACGACCCGTTGCGGTTCCTGATTGGTACACCCCCCGGGACTTGAACCCGGAACCCACTGATTAAGAGTCAGTTGCTCTGCCAATTGAGCTAGAGGTGCTCGACACTGGGCGCGAAACCCGGAGCCGGAGATCAAGATTAGCATGAGAAGCGGACCCAGTTCGCACCACCCAAGGAGATCGCCACGATGACGGATGCCACCCGCTTGGAGCCCGGAGACAGCGCGCCGCAGTTCACGCTGACCGACCAGGACGGCAACCAGGTGTCCCTTGCCGACCACGCGGGTTCCAAGGTGATCGTCTACTTCTACCCCGCCGCATCCACCCCCGGATGCACCACCCAGGCGTGCGACTTCCGCGACAATCTGAACTCTCTGGTTGCCGCAGGTTACCGCGTGCTCGGCGTCTCCAAGGACGAGCTGCCGGCGCTGCAGAAGTTCCGCGACGAGGAGCACCTGACCTTCCCGCTGCTCTCCGACCCCGGGCTGGACGTGCACACGGCCTACGGCGCGTGGGGCGAGAAGCAGCTCTACGGCAAGCCGGTGACCGGCACCATCCGCTCGACCTTCGTCATCGGCGAGGACGGCCGCATCGAGCAGGCGCTCTACAACGTGAAGGCCACCGGCCACGTTGCGATGTTGCGCAAGAAGCTGGGTGTCGCCGCCTGAGAGTCAGGCGTCGCGGCGTGCAGTCGCCGCCATCACGGACTTGGTGAACAGCAGCACCAGCACGAGCACCGCCGGGATCGCCAGCAGCCATCCGATGTCGGGACGGGCGAACAGACCCTGGAAGCTGCCGATCGCCAGACCGAGCTGGAGCACCTGCCAGACGACGATCGCACCACGCACCCACGCGTGCCCGCGCAGCGTGCTGACGGCGGTGAAAGCCAACCAGATCGCCGCGATGAGGGTGAGCACCAAAATCGCGACGGCACTCGCATACGAGGCCGGCCGTTCGGTCAGCAACTCGAAGAGCAGGAACACCGCTGCGGCCGCGAGCATCACACACTCGAGGAAGAGCAACCCGACCAGAAACCGCAACGCAACCGACTTTCGTGGCGAACCCTCACCAGAAGGCCGGCTCTCGACGTGTTCGCTCACAGTGATAATCCAATACAAAACTATTGATTTGGCGGGGGGCTTATGAGAGTCTATTTGAGGTCGTTTTGTCGCTCACAGTGCGGTGGGCTTTCCCAATACGAATCCAATCACCCGCCTCATCAAGGCCCTTGATCTTTGTATTCACCCGCACCTAAGGAGCACTACAGCATGGACTGGCGCGACAAAGCCGCTTGCCTCACCGCAGACCCCGAACTCTTCTTCCCCGTGGGGAACACCGGACCGGCGGTCGACCAGATCGAAAAGGCGAAGTCGGTTTGCGCCCGCTGCACCGTCAGCGAACAGTGCCTCCAGTACGCGATGGACACCAACCAGGACTCCGGTGTCTGGGGCGGCCTGAGCGAAGACGAGCGCCGCGCGCTCAAGCGCCGCGCCGCACGCGCCCGCCGCGCATCCTGATCTCCTCCTGACGCGTCGCATCCGGCTCTGACCCGGCCCTCACTGTTGTGCAGGACTTTCGGCGGGTTTGCCGCCTGAGCATGGGCATCCGGGGCCGTTTGCCGTGGGATGTCCTGCATAACAAGGGATGTCCTCCATAACAGGACGCCGGATGCCCAGCTGCACCGGCTCGGCCCGACCGAGCACCTAGTGCTTGTTCAGCCAGCTGAGCGGCACGTCGATGGTCACTTCGGTGCCGCTTCCGAGCACCGTGTGCCAATCGATGGTGCCGCCGAGCTCGCCCTGGATCAGGGTCCGGACGATCTGCGTGCCGAGCCCAGAGCCAACCTTGCCCTCCGGCAGGCCGCTGCCGTCGTCGCGCACCTTAACGCTCAGCAGCTCATCCGTCCGGGTCGCGACGATCTCGACCTCGCCCTCGCGCCCGGCAAGTCCGTGCTCGACCGCGTTGGTGACCAACTCAGTGAGGGCCAGCGCGAGCGGCGTGGCGTACGCGCTCGGCAGCTCGCCGAAGCTGCCGGTGAACCTCGGGTGCACCTTCGTGTTGTGGCTCGAGGCGATCTCGGCGATCAGCAGCAGTACCCGGTCGAACACCGCGTCGAAGTTCACATTCTGCGACAGCCCTTCGCTGAGGGTGTCGTGCACCACCGCGATCGCCGCGACCCGCCGCATCGCGTGCGTCAGCGATTCACGCGCCTCGTCCGAGTGCGACCGTCGGGCCTGGATGCGCAGCAGCGAAGCCACCGTCTGCAGGTTGTTCTTCACCCGGTGGTGGATCTCCCGGATGGTGGCATCCTTGGTCAGCAGTTCCTGCTCGTGGTGACGCAGTTCGGTGACGTCGCGGCACAGCACGATCGCGCCGACGCGCTCCCCCAGCTTGCGGATCGGGATCGTCCGCAGCGACACCGTGACGCCGCGCGCTTCGATGTCGGTGCGCCACGGCGCGCGGCCGGTGACCACCAACGGCAGCGACTCATCGACGGTGTCGCCGTTGCCGATCAGCCCTGCGGTCACCTCGGCCAGCGACTCGCCCTCCAGCTCGCCGTCGAACCCCATCCGGTTGAACGCGGACAGTCCGTTCGGGCTCGCGAAGGTGACGTTGCCGTCGACATCGAGCCGCAGCAGGCCGTCGGATGCGCGCGGTGCGCCACGGCGCGGCCCGGTCGGCGCGCCGAGATCCGGGAAGTCGCCGGCCGCAATCATCCCGAACAGTTCGTTACCGCACTCGTTGAACGTCAGTTCCTGGCGGCTCGGCGTCCGCGCCTCGCTCAGGTTGGTGTGCCGGGTCAGCACAGCGATCGGCTGATCCGTGGTCGCAGCGCCGCTCGGATTCAGTCGGCGCATCACCGGAACCGCACGCACGCGCGTCGGCGTCTCCTCGTACCAGTCCGGTGTGGACAGGTCGATGATCTTCGCGGTCGCGAACGCCTCGGTCACCTGATCGCGCCACTCGAGCTTGATCGGCAGGCCGACGAAGTCGCGGTAGAACAACGTCGCCGAGCTTGAGGGTCGCGAGTGCGCCACCGCCACGAAGCTGTCGTCCGTCGTCGTGGGCACCCACAGCACCAGATCAGCGAACGCGAGGTCGGCCAGAAGCTGCAGGTCGCTGACGAGCAGATGGAGCCATTCGATGTCCGCTTCGCTGGAACGCGTGTGGGACTGCACCAGTTCGGAGAGCGTTGACACGCGTTCAAGGCTAACGGCTCGCGCCGGGCGCCTATGTCAGGTGGGCCGCCGACCCCCTCACGGGTTCACCACTTCGTGAATCGTGCACGGCACCGCGAGTGTCAGCCTGCCGCTCGCCACATCGCGCCGGTCGAGTCTGACCGTCTCGAGCCCGGATGCTTCAACCGCCGCGGTCACGTCGCGGTTCCACCGGCATCCGGAGACCCGTCGGGTGATCGGACTGGCCAGGTCCTGCAGGCGCCGACGCCAGGTCTGCGGCGGGGCAGCGACGTGGTCGATGAAGAGTGCGGTGCCGCCGGGTTTCAGGACGCGCCGCACCTCGCGCAGCACCCGGTCGACGTCATCGACCGAGCACAGCACGTAGGTGGAGAAGACCGCGTCAACGCTCCCGTCCTCGAGCGGGATGTTCTCGCCGCCAGCCGCTCGGTGTGACCGTGCCCGGTGGCGTTGCGTCGCAATTCCCGGCGAGCGGAGACGGACGGCTCGAGGCCGATCCAGCGAACGCCCGGCGCGAGTTCCTCGAAGTTGGCGCCGCTGCCCGCCCCGAGTTCCAGCACCGTGCCGCGCAGGGCGCCGATCGCCGCGCCCCGCAGCTGGTCGAAGTCCTGCCAGCTGGTCCTGTCCATTGCCTCCAGCGTACGGGCAGTGCGCGAGCTAGGGCACCCGTTCCAGACGCTGGCGTGCCCGACGCCGCCGCAAGCCATCGCGCTCCGGCGGCAGGATGCGCGCCGCCACCAGCTTCGCGATCGCCGTTCGCGCCGGCGACTTGGCCACGGCATCCGGGAGCGACCGTCCGGAGAGCATTGCCGCGTCGAACGCCGCCTGATCGAAAGGGATCATGACCGCCCCGCTGATGCCACCGAAGCGCTGCAGCGTCTGTTCGACCTGGCCTGCCGGGTTCAGGCCGATGACGCTCGAGCGCAGCTTGTTCATCACGACGGTGATCCGCTCGGCATCGACCATCTCCACCAGGTCGACGTGGGCGCGGAGAAAGCGTGACAGCCCGACCGGATCTGCCGCTCCGACCGCGATGACCCGGTCGGCCTCGCGCAGCGCGCTGATGGTCGCGGCGTTGCGGCGCGGGGCGAACAGGTCGCTGGAGATCTCCTCGTCGTTCTCGAGGCTGAAGCCCGTGTCGAGCACCGTGTAGTCGACCCAGTCGCGGCAGTGGGCGATGACCGACACCACCCGCTGGGCGGAGAGCTCAGGCCACCGGCTGGCGCGGCCGATGCCGGTGAGCACCCAGAAGCTGCCGTGCCCGGAGCGGTAGCGCTGGCCGACGCGTTCGAGCTCGTTGCGGTCGAGGGCGCCGGTGCCCGCCAGGCGGCAGGCTGCCGCGAACCCCGGCGCTTCGTCGAGCAGCCCGAGCGCGGGCGCAACGGACCCGCTGTGCGTGTCGGCGTCGGCGAGCGCCACAGAGTGCCCGGCCGCGGCCAGCTCGGCGGCGATGCCGATCGCGAGCGAGGTTCGGCCGGGTGCGCCTGCCGGTCCCCACACCGCGATCACCTGGCCCCGCACCGGATGCGATGGTGCCGGAGCCTGCTCGGCTCCGACCAGCAGCGCCTCGATCTCCGGCCAGGCGGCGGTCGCCGGAACGACCTCGCGGATGCCCAGCCCCGCCACGACGGTACGCTCCGCTTCCGTGCTGGTGAGCACAATCATCCGGACTCCGGCGTCATCACTCGCGGCGACCAAACTCGCGTCCAGCAACGCCGCGGCGACGATCGCGAAGTCCGGGGCGGAGGATGCGAGCACCGCCGAGAGGGCGTCCGCGTCATCGACGCGCGCGACGAGTTCGTACCCGTGTCGGGCGAGTTCGCCGACGAACCAGTTCTGGAGCTCCGCCGGCAGGGCCACGGCGACCTTCTTCACGTCAGTCCCCGACCGGAAGGCTCACCGGCACGAGCGCGATCGCATCCCCGTTCGCGACGGCCTCGAGCACGCGCGCGATGCGTTCACGCGGCACGAGCACCTCAACGGCGGTGCCACGACCGTCCGCGATGATGCCGCTCTCCTCGAGGATCCGCACGACCGTTGCCGAGCCGACCAGCACCGCGGGTGGGCCGAACAGGCCGTTCTCCACCTCATCGGCTGCCCAGATGTCTACCACCGCGGCGGGGCCGACCGCTCGCGACAGCTGGCCGCTCACGGTGACGACGACGGATGCCACGCGTAGGCCGCCCGGGTCCCCGATCGCCGACATCGGCACCAGTTCACCCTTGTCAACACTGCGCACGACCACCAGGCCGCCATCCGGCAGTTCCTCCGCAGCCAGGTAGTCGCCGGCGGCACCGCCGAGCCGCACGCTCTCGACGACGAGATCCGCCTCGGTGATCCGGTCACCGGGAGTCAACGGGCCGCCGGCCGCATAGACCTGCACGCTCTGGTCGGCAGCCGTCACGATCCCGAAGACGGCGACCACCGAGACGACGACAAGGCCGATCCCTATGGCAAAGCGGGCGTCGAACCAGAACGACTTGCGCCTCTCGTCCTTCACAGTGCGTTCTCGCATCGCCCCTCCGCATCCGGCCGCACGTCCCTGTGAGAGTCCATCGTGTTACCTGCGCCAGACGCGTGCGTGAAGTTATCCACAGCCCGGTTCCGACCGTGCGCCCCGGCCCATAATCGAGGCATGACCGACACCGATGCTGGCGACGCGCTCGCGCGGTTCCTGACCATCGCCGACACCGCCGAGATCCTGAACGTCTCGGTCAATCAGGCCTACGCATTGGTGCGGTCGGGTGAACTTCCCGCCATCAAGGTCGGCGGCCGCGGCCAATGGCGCATTGAGCGGGCCGTGCTCGAGGCCTACATCGAGACGCGATACGAAGAGGCCAGGCGCAGCGGACTGTGGAACCAGGCGGAGTTCTCCAATGTCACCGAGCTGGCGTTCGGCGACGCCTACAGCCGCACCAGCAGGAGCTGATGCAGCGGCACCAGCCGATACTGCAGCACATCGCGCTCGCGTCGGGCGCTACCCGGTTCGTGAACGGCGACATCGAAGTGGTCCCGGCCGACCCGGTCGATGGTGCCGTGGATGACGGCGGCCCCCACCTGCAATTCGAGCGAGCAGCGACGGCGGGCGAGGTCGCGCAGCACGAAGGTCAGGCTGAGCCGGCCGGAGAGCACGGGCGTGCCGCCGACCGGCTCGATCAGACTCTGATCGACCTGCGCGCGATCGACGACGATGCTGGCGACGGCCCACAACGGGATCACGCACTGCGTTTGCTGCCGCGCATCATCGACGAGCTCGGCGGTCAGCCAGTCCTTGCCGAAGCTACGCGGTCGGACCGCGATGGTCCTGCCGTCGGTCAGCACGAGCCGCAGCAGATACGGGTCGCCACCGGAGGCGTCGTGGATGGCGAGCAGCCGATCGCGGAGGGCGAGTCGCCCGATGCGGAGGCGTTCCTCTTCGCCTTTCAGGTCGACCTCTTCGGCCGCGAGCTCGTGCTCGAGTTGGCTCTCAAGGTCGTCGAAGAGGTTGTCCCAGCGCATGAGGCGACGGTAGAGCGCGGCACCGACATCCGAAGCAGGTTATCCACAGCCCCGTTTCGGGGGCATCGACAAGGTGGGCATCTGTCTGTTTTAGTGTCCGATACATCCCCCATTCGGGGGCAGAACGGCGAGTTCCCGTGAGAAGACGGAGCCGAGCATGACTGAAGCAGTTGGAGCAGGACCGGCAGCGCATGCCGTACCGATCGCGTCAACGCCGCGGTCCCGCCAGAACGACGAGTACTTCGGGCTTCAGCCCACACCGCGAGAGAATCTGCCGAGCCCCGAACCGCTCATCGAGAATCTCACCCGCTGTGTCATCGAGATCCTGGCTGGCGCGCGTGACCTCGACCAGATCGCCCGCTGGGTGAGCGACGATGTCTACCGCCACCTGCTGAAGCGTGTCGTGCTGTCGGCGCGGGCGCGCCAGGTGAAGGGTCGCCCGGTGGTCCGCCCCAGTTTCGCGATCGGCTCAACTCTGGTCTGCGAACCCCGCGACGGCGTCGTCGAGGCGGTCGTGGTGGTGCGGGGCAAGGCGCGCGTGCGCGCGGTCGCACTCCGGCTGGAGGGTCTAGACAGCCGCTGGCGGGCAACCGCGATCAACGTGCTCTGACGGCATCCGCGCACGTTCCGCGACGGTTCCGGACAGCCGCGCCCGGTGCGCCGGTAGCGGATGTCCGCAACGGGCGCGGAGCGGCGCACCAGCACGGATGTCCGGAACGGAACGGAACCGGGCTAGCGGCCCTTCTTCTTGTCCTGTGCCCGACGCTGCGCGCGGTTCACCGGCGGCTGTGCCTGCGGTGATCCCGCCGGGCGCTGACCGAAGGCCCCGCGCTCCCCCTGCTGACCCTGCTGGGCCTGCTGCGCACCGGAGAACGTCGGGCTCACCTGCGACTGCTGGGCGGCCTGCGCCTTTGCGGTCGCGGCGTGCTCGAGCTGTCCCCGCTGGTTGCGCACCTCGACACCACCGTCGGCGCTCGGCGCCGAGTAGCTGAGGCGCTCGGTCGCCGCGGCCGTGCCGCCGAGACCCTTCGCCGCCACCGCGGTGCCTCCGGCGCCGGACACCTCGACCTCGAGGTTGAACAGGAAGCCGACGGTCTCTTCGCGGATCTGCCCCATCATGTTCTGGAACAGCGCGAAGCCCTCACGCTGGTACTCGACCAGCGGGTCGCGCTGCGCCATCGCACGCAGGCCGATGCCGTCCTTGAGGTAGTCCATCTCGTAGAGGTGGTCGCGCCAGCGACGGTCGATGACACTCAGCACCACGCGGCGCTCGAGTTCGCGCATAGCCTGGCTGCCGAGCTCCTCCTCGCGACGCTGGTAGGCGAGCTTCGCATCCGACAGGATCTCCTCGCCGAGCAGCGCGCGCGTGACCTTGCCGCGCGAACCGGCCTCGGTGAACAGCTCGTCGATCGTGATGGAGATCGGGTAGAGGGTCTTCAGCTCGGTCCACAGGGCGTCGAGGTCCCAGTCGTCCGCGTGACCCTCGGCGGTGTGCTCGTCGAGCACCTCGTTGATCACATCGTCAAGGAAGCTCTGGACCCGGTCGTGCAGGTCGTCGCCCTCGAGGATGTGCCGGCGGTCGGCGTAGATCGCCTCACGCTGCCGGTTGAGCACGTCGTCGTACTTCAGCACGTTCTTGCGGATCTCCGCGTTGCGCGCCTCGACCTGCGACTGTGCGCTCTTGATCGCGCGGCTGACGACCTTCGACTCGATCGCCAGGTCATCCGGGACGTTGCTGCGCCCCATGAGCGCCTCCGCCGCGCCGGAGTTGAACAGGCGCATTAGGTCGTCGGTGAGCGACAGGTAGAAGCGGCTCTCCCCCGGGTCACCCTGACGGCCGGAGCGACCGCGCAGCTGGTTGTCGATGCGGCGGGACTCGTGGCGCTCGGTGCCGAGCACGTAGAGACCGCCGACGTCGCGCACCTTCTGCGCCTCGATCTCGACCTGTCCCTTGATGCGCTCGAACACACCGTCCCAGGCTGCCTCGTACTCTTCCGGAGTCTCGGACGGGCTGAGTCCCTGCGCGTTCAGCTCCGAGACGGCCAGGAACTCGGCGTTGCCGCCGAGCATGATGTCGGTACCGCGGCCGGCCATGTTGGTCGCGACCGTCACCGCCCCGAGCCGTCCGGCCTGCGCGACGATCGCGGCCTCTCGAGCGTGGTTCTTCGCGTTCAGCACCTCGTGCTTGATGCCGCGCTTGGCGAGCAGCTTGGAGAGGTACTCGCTCTTCTCGACGCTCGTCGTGCCGACCAGGATCGGCTGGCCCTTCTCGTGCCGACCCGCGATGTCCTCGACGACCTGCCCAAACTTCGCCTGCTCGTTCTTGTAGACGAGGTCCGACTGGTCCATGCGCACCATCGGCCGGTTGGTCGGGATCGGGATGACGCCCAGCTTGTAGGTGCCCATGAACTCGGCGGCCTCGGTCTCGGCCGTACCCGTCATGCCCGAGAGCTTGTTGTACAGCCGGAAGTAGTTCTGCAGCGTCACGGTCGCGAGAGTCTGGTTCTCGGCCTTGACCGCGACACCCTCCTTGGCCTCGATGGCCTGGTGGATGCCCTCGTTGTAGCGGCGCCCGACCAGGATGCGTCCGGTGTGCTCGTCGACGATGAGCACCTCGCCGTTCATCACGACGTAGTCCTTGTCGCGCTTGAACAGGGCGGATGCCTTGATCGCGTTGTTGAGGAACGAGATCAGCGGCGTGTTGGCCGACTCGTACAGGTTGTCGATGCCGAGGTAGTCCTCGACCTTCTCGATGCCCGGTTCGAGCACACCGACCGTGCGCTTCTTCTCGTCGACCTCGAAGTCGGTGCCGGCGCTGAGCCGCTTGGCGATCTGCGCGAACTCGGTGAACCAGCGGTTCGCCTCGCCAGAGGACGGGCCGGAGATGATGAGCGGCGTACGGGCCTCGTCGATGAGGATCGAGTCCACCTCGTCGACGATCGCGAAGTGGTGGCCACGCTGCACCATGTCGCTCGCCTGCCACGCCATGTTGTCGCGCAGGTAGTCGAAGCCGAACTCGTTGTTGGTGCCGTAGGTGATGTCGGCGGCGTACTCCTCGCGCCGCTGCGCCGGCGTCTGACCGGACACGATGCATCCGGTCGTCATGCCGAGCGCACGGAAGATGCGCCCCATCAGCTCCGACTGGTAGGTCGCGAGGTAGTCGTTAACCGTGACGATGTGCACGCCACGGCTGGCGATCGCGTTGAGGTAGGCCGCGAGGGTCGCCACCAGGGTCTTGCCCTCACCGGTCTTCATCTCGGCGATGTTGCCGAGGTGCAGGGCCGCGCCGCCCATGAGCTGCACGTCGAAGTGCCTGAGGCCGATGGTGCGCACGGATGCTTCGCGCACCGCGGCGAACGCCTCCGGCAGCAGGTCGTCGAGGGATTCGCCGTTCGAGTAGCGTTCGCGCAACTCGACCGTCTCGTTGCGGAGCTCGTCGTCGGTGAGCTCCTTGAAGTCGTCTTCTAGGGCGTTGACAGCCTGCGCGTAGCGCTGCAGGCGTCGCAACAGCCGTCCCTCGCCGGAACGAAGGACGCGTTCGAGAACATTGGCCACCGAGTCACTCCAATTTGCGTATCGTCGGGGAGGGCACACCGGCACGCCGATGCGGCGGTGAAATCTTAGCGTTACCTAAGACTAACCCGCCGCACCGGCGTGACCCTCCGCGGTGGCTGGGTTGCCTGTGCGCTTCCTGTCAGCGTCCGCGCGAGCCTCCCGCGGCCGCCGCGCTCGTGTTCTCCAGATCCAGTCCGATCACTCCGTAGTCCCACCCCTTGCGCCGGTAGACCACGCTGGGCCGGTCGGATGTCGCGTCGATGAAGAGATAGAAGTCGTGTCCGACGAGCTCCATCCGGTACAGGGCGTCGTCGACGGTCATCGGGGTCGCGGGGAACACCTTGGACCGGATGACGACCGGGCTCCAGTCCTCTTCTTCCTCCGCTTCCGCCTCCATAACGGGGACGGAGCCGGTCGCCACCTGCTCCAACACATCCGCCGTCGCGGGAGTCACGTCGACTCCGGTGAAGCCCGTGGCGCTGGCCTCACGCAACGATCGCGGCCCACGCTTACCACGGTGAGCCTTCTGCCGGTCCTTGGCCCGGCGGATTCGTTCCATCAACTTGTCGAATGCCAGATCGAACGCGACGTACTTGTCGGCGCCCGCGGCCTCTGCCCGCACCAGCGGGCCAGGACCGATGAGCGTCAATTCGACACGATCGTCGCCGTTCGAGCCGTTCTTCTCGTTGTGCCGGGAGACCTTCACCTCGAACGCGAGAGCGCGTTCGGCAAGAAGGGAGACCTTTGCAGCCTTTTCGTTGACGTAGTCACGGAAGCGATCCGTGATCCCGGCGCCGAGCCCGTTGATGGCAGTGTCCATTGCGTCCTCCCCTTGTCTCCACTGCGCGTCGCCCAGGGTGACCAGGCGATTCGCGCCTTCTGTCCTCACACCGTAGCCCTCTCATCTGAAGAAGTCACCACGTGTTTCGGATGCGTTCAACTGCTAGGGGCGAACAGCCTCGGAGTGTAGGCGAGGGTCACCCCGGCCACTACTTCGCCCCCAGCTTCGGTGACCGCGCGCACGACCTCGTCGAGGGTCGCGCCGGTGGTCATGACATCGTCGACGGCGATGAATCGGCGTCCCATCAGGGAGCCCCGAGCGGCCAGCGACCCGGCGCGGTTCGCACTCCGCGCCTCGGTGCCGAGTGCCTTCTGGGTGCCGGTCGCACGCACGCGTCGCAGCACACGCGCCGGGTGCAGCCTCGCCTGGGCGAGAAGCAGTGGCACCGGATCGTAGCCGCGCCGTCGCCACGCCGCGCGGGTCGTCGGCACGACCACCAGTTCCACCGGGCCGGTGCGGGCGGCCACCCGGTGAAGGGTGTGCGCCAAAGGCACCGAAAGCGCTCGCGCGATGTCAGTTCTGCCCAGCTCCTTGAACGCCAGGATGGCGGTGCGCACCTGCGCCTCGTAGAGCAGCGCGCTGTGCACCGGTGTCCCGTCGGCGAGCGGATGCCGGTGGTCGCCCGCGGCGAGCGCACGCCGGCATCCGGAACACAGCGCGCGATCAGCCGCCCCACATCCGGCGCAGTCGACTGGCAGCAGCACAGCGACGGCATCCAGCACCGCTTCACGGAGGGCAGGCAGGCTCGCACGCATGCCCCAGCACTACTCGGGACGACCGACGGCGCGTCCGAATTCGACGGCCAGTTGTGCAGAAGCCGGGTCAGCGCTGGGTTGCGATGAACTGGACGGTGAGCTGGGAGCGCTGCCAACTGCTGCCGCGTGGTGCGCTGAGCACACCGTCATCGCCGAGCACGCGGATGCCGAGTCGGCCGTTGCCTCCGACGATGGCGACGGATGGCCCTGGCCTTCCGAGTTCGGTGGCCACACCGCCGAGCTCGTGCAGGTCCACCTCGTGTTGCACATCGTCGACGACGAGCGTCGCGACATTGAGCTGGTCGACCCACGTGGCGTCGATTGCGACGTCCGCCTCCAGGTTTGCGTCGAGCAGCGGCTCCGCCACAAGCCCGGTCGGCGCGAACCCGCGGGCGGCATCGCGGACGATGCCCGAGACGATGAGACGGGCCCCGGATGGGGTCTGCAGGAGGGTAGCCAGCCTCGTGCCGTCCCGCGAGACGTCGATCGACACAACGCGTGATGAGGCGGGCAGGGAACTGGCGACGGGATTCGCCCCACCGGTGAAGTCGAACGCGATCATGCCGTTCGGGATGTCGGCGGGAACCGACCAGACGTATCCGTAGTCATCCATCGTCGGCGAAACCAGGCCCGGCCGTGAGTCGAGTACTGCCGGGGGCAGTTCACCGGTGCGCGCGACGTACACCGATCCGTCCGCCCCCCTCACCGCCGCCGCGATCGAGGCGGCATTGAGCGTCGCTGCGGTGGCGCCGAGCGCGACCACCTTCTCGCTGAGTGCGGGGATGGGGGTCAGCTCGCTGCCCGAGCTGTGCCCGAACTGATCGTCAACGAGGACCAGCGGGCGGGCGTCGACGGTCGGGTTCACTTCTGGCACGTCGGCGCCCAGCGATGTCACCGGTACGTGAACGCCCCCGATCGTCATGTCGACGGTCGTGATCCCCGAGACGCTCGACAGGCTCTGGCTCAATTGCAGCCGCATGAGCTGCCGCTGCCGATCACTCGCGGCCGCGGCCTCGGACGAGAGCGGGACGGTGGCGGTGTTCTCGTCGACCGCTACCGTGTTGCCCGCTTCGAGTTGCGTGCCCTCCGGGAACTGCGAGACGACCGCGCCGCGCAACCTGTCCGGCGGCCCCTGCAGGAGCGCTGAGACGATACGCGTGGCGGTGGTACCGCCCGGGTACCACCGCTGGTCGGGCACCAGGTAGCGGAGGTCGAGGTCGTAGAAGTAGATGGAGTGCGGGCTGAAGATGCGGGTGAAGGTGCTCTCGGGCACCACGATGCCGTTCGGTGCCTCGGCGATGCGCCACTCGCCGCCCTCCTGCACGAAGCCGTAGGTCAGTGTCTGCTGCGCGGACGGATTCGCGGTGTAGTAGCCGCGCTCGTCGAGTTGAGCGTGCGTGTTGAAGGTGAACTCGATATTGGTCGCGTCGACGACCCGGAAGGCCGGCGGCGCGTTGCTGCGGATGAGCACGCTCTGCCGCGGATCCCACTCGCTCCGCACATCCTCGGCGAGGAACTGCCGCGCCACCTCGTAATCCCCCTTCGGACCATTGAACGCGGCGACGAAGCCCTGCAGGATCCCGAGCTGGTCGTCCCCCGCTGTGGGCCCGAACGGGTTGAAGACGATGCCGTCGTCTGCTGCTTCCTCCGCGACCGGTCCTGCCTGCACGCTTCCCTGGGTGGGAATGCCGACGCACGCGGCCAGGAGCACGAGCAGGGCTCCGGATGCTCCGGTCGCGAGCAGCGCGCGGGCGATCGTCGATCGGGTCATCACTGGTCCACCTCCAACGCCTCGACCGGGCTGCCAGGCGGCAGGTCGACGGGCGACTCCCCCGGATCGGTGCCGACTTCCCGCGGAAGGGTGAGCCGGAAGCAGGTCCCGGCATCCGGCTCGGACCACACCTCGAGCCTGCCACCATGCACGATGGCGTCCTCGAGCGAGATGGCAAGGCCAAGGCCGGTGCCGCCGATGGTGCGCTGTCGCGACGGGTCGGCTCGCCAGAACCGGTTGAACACCTGCGAGAGGTGCTCCTTGGCGATGCCGGCGCCCTGGTCTTGGACGGTGATGGCCACCGCGGTCTCGTTGCTGTCGATGGTGACGACGATCGGTTTGCCCTCGCCGTGCTCGATGGCGTTGCCGATGAGGTTGCGCATGATCCGGCGCACCCGACGGGCGTCGACGTCGACCGGGAAGTAGCCTCCGCTCGCCACGAGCCGCAACTGGCTGCCGTGCTCGCCAGCGACAAGACTCATCGAGTCGATGGACTCTTCGACCAGCCGCACCAGGTTGGTCGACTCCAAGTCGAGTTCGATCGCGCCGGCGTCGTACCGGCTGACCTCCAGCAGGTCGGCGAGCAGCACCTCGAACCGCTCCACCTGGGTGTGCAGCAATTCGGCGGTGCGCGCCGTCGTCGGGGGGAAGTTCTCGCGCTGGTCGTAGAGCACGTCACCCGCGAGGCGGATGGTGGTGAGCGGCGTCCGGAGCTCGTGCGACACATCCGACACGAACCTCTGCTGCACGCGGGACAGCTCGGCCAGGCGGGTGATCTGGGTCTGCAGGCTGTCGGCCATGTCGTTGAACGATCGGGCAAGGGTGGCGAGCACGTCCTCACCCTTGACCGGGATGCGCTCCTCCAGTTGACCGGCCGCGAGCTTCTCGCTCGTCTCCGCGGCGGTGTTCACCGGGTCGACCACGAGGCGCACGACGAAGTAGGTGATCAGTCCGCTGAGGGCGACCAGCACCAGCGAGCCGATGATCAGGGTCTGCTGCACGAACGTCAGCGTTTCCTGCGCGTCTCCGAGGTCATAGACAAGGTACAGCTCGTAGAAGCCCGCGTTGGGAACGGTCAACAGCGACCCGGAGGCGATGCCCGGAGAGCCATCGGGCAGCTGCACCGACTGCCACCACACCCGCTCTGCGGTGGTGTCCTGAGCCACGGACTCCCGGAGTGAAGGGGTGATGGTCTCCGCCGGGAATCCCTGGCTTTGGGTCGGCTGCAAAGTGACCGGCGTCTGCTGCCCAGGCACCCGCATGATCGCGACGCCGATGCTGCCGGGGCTGGTGGTCGACCCCCGGATGGTGCTCGTGACGTCACCGCTCAACTGGTCGAGGTCGACAGTGTCTCTTGCCAGGTCGGTGTCGAAGATCGACTGGGCAAGATCGCTTGCCCGGCGTGATTCGGCGAGCACCTGATCGAGCCGGCTATCGAACAGGTTGTTGCCGATGCTGACCGCCATGTAGGAGCCAACGATGGTCACCGCGAAGCCGGAGAGCACGATGGCGATCGCGACAGTGCGGAACTGCAGCGAGCGCCGCCAGATCCGGCCGACCGTCCGCGGCCACGAGCGCCAATCCGTGAGAACCGGGCGAACGGAGACGCTATTCGTTGGAGCCTGCACGATAGCCCACCCCGCGCACGGTCATGACGATCCGGGGGTTGTCCGGGTCCTCTTCGACCTTGGCACGCAACCGCTGCACGTGCACGTTCACGAGGCGTGTGTCCGCCTTGTAGTGATAACCCCAGACCTGCTCGAGCAGCATCTCGCGGGTGAAGACCTGATGCGGCTTCGACGCGAGCGCGACCAGCAGCTCGAATTCGAGCGGGGTCAGGTTGATCTTCGTCTCGCCGCGGCGCACCTCGTGTCCGGCGACGTCGATGGTCAGGTCGCCGACCTGCAACGTGTCGACGGTGGCCTGCGGCGACGGGCGGAGACGTGTCCGGATGCGAGCGACCAGTTCCTTGGGGTTGAACGGCTTGACAACGTAGTCGTCGGCTCCGCTCTCGAGCCCGCGCACGACATCCGTCGTGTCCGACTTGGCTGTCAGCATGATGATCGGCACGCCCGATTCGGCGCGGATCTCGGCACACACCTCGATGCCGTCCTTGCCCGGCAACATGAGGTCGAGCAGCACGAGCTCCGGCCGGGAGGCCTGGAACGCGGCGAGCGCCTGGGAGCCGTCACCGCAGAAGACAGGATCGAAGCCCTCAGCGCGCAGGACGATGCCGATCATCTCCGCAAGCGCGGTGTCGTCGTCGACCACCAGAATTCGAGCCGTCATCATCCTTGTCTTACATTAAGGGGGTCTCGGGCCTGAATCAAAAGGAATGGGACCCGGGTTGCCCAACTTTCGCATAACAGTAGTCGAGTGTGGAACGATAATCGCGTGACGCATCCCGGGCGCTGTGCCCGGCTGAGGGGACGATGAATGGCGGACGAGCAGAACTGGCAGCCACCGGAGTGGAAGCCGGAGGCCACGTCGCCGTCACCGTTCGGTGCAGCGCCGTCCCAGCAGCCACCGCCCCCCTCGGCGCCGCCCACCTGGACTCCGCCGCCGAAGCCGGGTCTGATCCCGTTGCGGCCGCTCGACCTCGGCGCGATCCTTGGCGCATCCTTCAGGGTGCTGCGCCGCAACCCGAAGGCCACCTACGGCACGTCGCTGATCATCTTCGGCGTGATGTCGATCGTCACGACGTTGATCGTCGGACTCGTCACGTTCGGTGTTCTCGCCCGGCTTGACCGAGCGGCGGCCGAGGACGAGAACACCATCCTGGCGGGCTCCCTCGCGGCGATCGCCCTTGCCGGTGTCGCAACGGCCGCGCTCTCCGTCATCGGCGGCGCGGTCCTGCAGGGCATCCTGGTGCTCGAGGTGGCGCGCGGCGCGCTCGGCGAGAAGCTGCGGCTGCGGCAGTTGTGGCGTCTCGCCAAGGGCCGGATCGGCGCGCTGATCGGCTGGAGCATGCTCATCGCGCTGGCCATCATCATCGGAGTCGGCCTGCTGATCCTGGTGATCGTGCTGCTCGCCGCCACACTCGGTGACGTCGGGGCCGGTTTGGGCGTTCTGGTCGGCGTCCTCGGGTCGATCGGCACCGCAGTGCTCTGGGCGTGGCTGAGCACCAAGCTGGCCCTGGTGCCCAGCGCGCTCATGCTGGAGCGCACCAGCATCCGGGGCGCCGTCGCGAGATCCTGGTCGCTGACGCGCGGATACTTCTGGCGGACGTTCGGCATCCTGCTTCTGGTCGCCTTCATCGTGAATACCGCGGTGCAGATCGTCTCGACTCCGATCGGGTTCGTCGGCGGCATCCTGTTGGCGTTGATCGACCCGACAGGGTCGAACAGCCAAACCGCGATCACCGTCGCGGTGGTCGTCACGGTTGTCAGCCTGCTGGTCACGGTCGCGCTCGGGGCGCTCGCCGCCGTCGTGCAGGCCGCGACGCCCGCGCTGCTGTACGTCGACCTGCGCATCCGCAAGGAGGGGCTCGACCTCGAGCTGATCCGGTTCATCGAGCAGCGCCAGGCGGGAGGTGCCGAGCAGCCGGATCCGTACCGGCGCCAATCGGCCGCAGCAGCACCGGTACCGCCGGCTGAAGGGTCGCCTTGGATCTGATGCACGGATGGCTGCTCCGCGCCGACGTGCCCGTGATTCCGGATGCCGATCAGGCGCGCGACTGGGTACTGAATGAACTCTCCGAGCCGCAATACCAGGCCGCCCAGCCGACCTGGTTCGACTTGCTTTCGGCTGCCTTCGTCGACTGGCTGACCTCGCTCGACCTCACCGGCGGGGGCGCGTTCGAGTGGCCGGTCCTGCTCATCGCCGCGGCCGTCATCGCGGCGCTGCTGGTCGCTGCCTTCTTCGCCTTCGGGCGGGCGCGGCTGAACCGGCGCAGCGCGGTCACCGGTGCCCTCTTCGGTGAGGACGAGACCCGGTCCGCCGACCAACTGCGCAAGGACGCCGCGGCGGCCGCCGCCCGCGGCGACTGGTCCACGGCGATCGCGGAACGGTTCCGTGGCCTTGCCCGCGCTCTCGCCGAGCGCACCATTTTCGGCACCAGCCCGGGGACAACCGCGCACGGCTTCGCGGCCGGCGCGGCTGCCTCCTTCCCTGAATACGCCGAACGGCTGGAGTCGGCCGCCGCCTCATTCGACGATGTCCGCTACCTCGGACATCCGGGAACCGAAGCCCAGTACCGATCCATCGCGGAGCTTGACGGCGACCTGCAGGCCGCCCGCCCCCGCCTGGCCGAGGGAGCCCTGCAGTGACGGTCCTGACGCCGACAGCGCGAGCTGCCGCCAGGCGTCACTCATTCTGGATCGGCATGGCCAGCATCGCACTGCTGGTCGTGCTCGTCACCCTGCTGATCACGCGCGCCGGGTCGGTCACCGGCGATCCGCTGTCGCCCACCAACGCAGCGCCGGTCGGTGCGATGGCCGTCGCCGAGGTGCTCGCCGACCAGGGGGTGACGGTCACACCGACCGGAAGCCTGGGTGAGACCTCGGATGCGGCATCCGGCGCCGACGAACCGACCATCTTCATCGTCGACGCCGACGACACCCTGGTGGGAAGCCAGCTCGACGACATCGCGGCCGACGCCGGGCACCTCGTGCTGATGTCCCCGGGCTTCGGGCTGCTCGACGGCTTCGCGCCGGAGATCGCGCTGGCGGGCAGCGTCAGCGGAGTGCTCGACGCCGACTGCGCGGTGGGCGCGGTGGATCGCGCCCAGAGCGTGCTCGGCGACGGTACTGGCTACCGGCTGGTCGGCGATGCACCGGATGCCATTGAGTGCCTGGACAGCGGCGATGACGTGTTCTCGCTCATCCAGTTGCAGCGCGACGGCTACCTGCTCACCGTGATCGGCACCTGGGACGCTTTCAGCAACGAGCGCGTCGCCGAGGAGGGCAACGCCGCGCTCGCGCTGAACCTGCTGGGCGGGGCGGACGACCTGATCTGGTACGAGCCGTCCATCGAGGACTCCCTCGTGCCCGGCGCGCCGACCGTCGGTGAGCTGACCCCGGTGTGGGTGTCGGCGGCGCTCGTCACGCTGTTGCTCGCGTTCATCGCCGCGGCCATCTGGCGCGGTCGTCGCTTCGGTCCGCTCGTCGTCGAGAACCTGCCGGTCACCGTCAGGGCTAGCGAGACGATGGAGGGCAGGGCGCGGCTGTACCAGAGTTCGTCGGCGCGTACGCACGCGATCGACACGCTCCGGATCGGCACCGTCGACCGCATAGCCCGACTGTGCGGCCTGCCCCGACTGGCGACCGTCGAGGAGGTCATTGCCACGGCATCCTCGATCACCGGCACCGACCGCGGTCGGGTGCACGCGCTGCTGCTCGGCGACGTGCCGAGCAGCGATCGCGAGCTGGTCGCGCTGTCTGATGCACTGCTTCAGCTCGAGCGTCGAGTCGCGCACGCGGTCGACCCGACGAGTCGCGCCACCACGACCGAGACACCCTTTTCCGAGAGCACCGAGGAGACAACCAGATGACGAACGAACTTCGCGCGCAGTTCGCGGCAGTGCGCACCGAGGTCGGCAAGGCCGTCGTGGGCCAGGGCGGAGCGGTGACCGGCCTGCTCATCGCCCTGCTCGCCGGCGGGCACGTGCTCCTCGAGGGTGTGCCTGGCGTCGCCAAGACGCTGCTGGTGCGTACGCTCAGCCGATCGCTGCGGCTCGACACCAAGCGCGTGCAGTTCACTCCCGACCTGATGCCAGGTGATGTCACCGGCTCGTTGGTCTACGACGGCAAGGCCGGTGAGTTCGAGTTCCGCGAGGGGCCGGTGTTCACCAACATCATGCTCGCGGATGAGATCAACCGCACCCCGCCGAAGACCCAGTCGGCGCTGCTCGAGGCCATGGAGGAGCGTCAGGTGTCGGTCGACGGCGTGAGCCGCCCGCTGCCAGAGCCGTTCATGGTCGCGGCGACGCAGAACCCGATCGAGTACGAAGGCACCTACCAGCTGCCGGAAGCACAGTTGGACCGCTTCCTGCTCAAACTGGTCCTGAACCTGCCCGAACGTGACGACGAGCTGCAGATCCTCGACCGCAGCGCCGCCGGATTCAACCCGCGCGACCTCGCGGCGGCCGGCGTCACCCCGGTGCTCGGGCCGTCCGAGCTGGCCGAGGCACGCGCATCCGTCGCCACGGTGAGCGTGAGCCAGGATGTCATCGGCTACATCGTCGACCTCGCCCGCGGAACCCGGCAGAGCCCGTCGGTCAAGCTTGGGGTCAGCCCGCGCGGCACCACCGCGCTGCTGAACGTCGCCAAGGCGTGGGCCTGGCTGAGCGACTCCGACGGCGTCACCCCCGACCACGTGCAGGCGATGGCGCTGCCGACCTGGCGGCACCGCATCCAGCTCCGCCCCGAGGCCGAGTTGGAAGGCATCTCGCCCGACACGATCCTCCGGTCGGTCATGCAGCAGGTGCAGGTTCCGATCTAGTGGCGATTTCCGGCTGGTTCGTTGCGCTCCTCGGCTTCGGGGTGGTGCCGATCATTCTGACCGGCAGCGAATGGATGCTGCCGGCCTGGGTCGGTTTCGTCCTCGTGCTCGCGGCCGTCGACCTCGCCCTGGCCGGATCGCCGCGTGCTCTGAACCTGTCTCGCGACCTGCCGGCGCGCGTGCGGCTCGGCGAGACGGTGCAGTCCACGCTGTACCTGCGCAACGACGGTCGCCGCGGCGTCCGCGGCCAGGTCAGGGACGCCTGGCAGCCGTCGGCCGGAGCACACCCGACCCGGCAGGACATCGACCTCCCGGCAGGCGAGCGGCGGGCGATCATCACCCAGCTCACGCCCGTCCGCCGCGGCGAGCGTCGCGCGGCCCATGTCACGGTGCGTTCGTTCGGCCCGCTGCGGATCGCGGCCCGACAGGCGACCATCGCCGAGCCGGGCGCCATCCGGGTGCTGCCGCCATTCAACTCGCGCAAGCACCTGCCGTCGCGGCTCGCGAAGCTGCGGGAACTGGACGGGCGCACGAGCGTGATGATCCGCGGGCAAGGCACGGAGTTCGACAGCCTGCGCGAGTATGTGCGCGGCGACGACGTGCGGTCGATCGACTGGCGCGCGACCGCCCGCGCCACCGACCCGAGCGGCGCCCAGAAGCTCATGGTGCGCACCTGGCGGCCGGAGCGGGACCGCCGCGTCGTGATCGTGATCGACAGCGGGCGCACATCGGCCGCGCGCATCGCCGGCGAACCGCGGATCGACACCGCGTTCGAGTCGGCGCTGCTGCTCGCGGCGTTGGCGACCCGCGCGGGCGACCGCGTCGACCTGGTGATCTACGACCGACTGGTGCGCGGACGGGTGCAGGGCGCGAGCGGGCCGGAGCTGCTGTCCCGCATGGTGAACACCATGGCGCCGATCGACCCGCAGCTGTACGAGCTGGACTGGGCCGCCGTGCCCGGCCTGGTGCGCTCGGTGACCAGCCATCACGCGCTTGTCGTGCTCGCGACGTCGATCGACACGGCTGGCTCATCACGCGGCCTGCTCAGCGTGCTGCCGCAGTTGACTCAGCGGCACACCGTGGTGGTGTCGTCGGTGACCGACCCCTCGGTGCTCGACGCGAGCCGTGAGCGCGGCAGTCGCGACGAGGTGTATCGGGCGGCGGCCGCCGAGCGCGCCCTGCTGGACAGCGCGCGCGTTTCTGCCGCCATCCGGCAGCTGGGCGCTGAGGTGGTCACCGGCGCCCCTGCCGACCTGCCGCCCACCCTCGCCGATCGGTACATCGCGCTGAAGGCCGCCGGCCGGCTCTGATCTCCAGCATGGTGTTTTAGGGAAGGCGAGTTACCCTAAGCGCCTGCTCCGCCGGGTGTTCAGCGACGGCAGCGGTCCACCCAGCGACGGGATGCGAACATGACCGAGCAGATGACCAGGACTCAGGCTCGAGGGGTGCTGCTCCCGCTCGCACTAGCGCAATTCATCTGCAGCTTCGCCGGCTCGAACATGAACGTGATGATCAACGACATGAGCGAGGACCTGAACACCACGGTGCAGGGCATCCAGGTCGCGATCACCATCTTCCTGTTGGTCATGGCAGCGCTGATGATCCCCGGCGGCAAGCTCACCGACAAGTACGGCAGAAAGCGCCTCTTCATGCTGGGGCTGGTCATCTACGGCGTCGGCGCACTGATCAGTGCGGTCGCACCCGGGCTTCCCGTGCTCATCTTGGGGAACTCGATCCTCGAGGGAATCGGCACGGCTCTGCTCATCCCGCCGGTCTACATCCTGACGACCCTCCTTTTCCACGACCTCGGCTCCCGTGCCCGCGCGTTCGGCGCGATCAGCGCGATGGGAGGCATCGGCTCGGCCGCCGGGCCGCTGATCGGTGGGCTGATCACCTCGGCGATCAGCTGGCGTGCCGCGTTCGTCTTCCAGGCCCTGATCATCGTGGCGATCGTGCTGCTCAGCCGAAAGATCAAAGATCCCCTCCCCGCCGATCCAACCCGGAAGTTCGACCTGCTGGGCGCCATTCTCTCGGCCGGGGGCCTCATCCTGATCGTCTTGGGCATCCTTGCCACAGACAACAGCCTCATGTTGATGGTGGTCCTGATCGGCTCGGGCGTGCTGGTGCTGGTGGGCTTCTTCCTCTCGGTGCGGGCGAAGGAACGCACCGGGCGGGAACCACTGCTGTCGACGAGCCTGTTCCGCAACAAGACGTCGAACCTCGGCCTGATCACCCAGAACGCGCAATGGCTGATGCTGCTGGGGTTCTCATTCATCGTGGCCAGCTTCCTGCAGGTGGTGCGGGGCTACAACGCCATCGAGACGGGCATCATCTTCACCGCTGCGACCGTCGGGCTGCTGGCATCGTCCCTCGGCGCGGGCCCGTTGTCGAAAAGGTTCGCGCAGCGGACGCTGATCATGTCCGGTTTCGCCCTGACAACCGTTGGCATGATCTTCGAGGTCCTGTTCGTGCGCAACACCCAGACCCCGTGGGCGTTCGTGCCAGGGCTCCTGCTCACCGGGGTGGGCGTGGGCTTGATGCTCACGCCCTCGGTGAATGTCGTGCAGTCGAGCTTCCCCGAGTCCAAGCAGGGCGAGATCTCCGGCCTTTCCCGAAGCGTCTCCAACCTCGGGTCATCGCTCGGCACGGCGATCGCCGGCACGATCCTCGTTGCGGGCATCGCTTCTACTCCTGGCCAGAACTATGCGATTGCCACGTTCGTGCTCGCCGGAATCGGCGTCGTCGGCCTTGCCGCGGCGGCCTTCCTACCGCGCAAGATCACCTCGCCGGTCGAGGAACCGGCGAGGTGAACGCAGATCAGCGGCGCTCGGCCCGCTTGGTCAGCTTGCCGTCCAGCGTGATGGCCGCGTTGATCAACGCCAGATGCGTGAACGCCTGCGGGAAGTTGCCGATCTGCTCACCAGTCAGCGCGATCTCTTCTGAATACAGGCCGAGGTGATTGGCGTAGGTCAGCATCTTCTCGAAGGTGACCCGTGCCTTGTCCAGCTGCCCGGCCCCCGCCAGCGCCTCGACGTAGGTGAAGGTGCACAGCGAGAAGGTGCCCTCTGAACCACGCAGCCCATCGGGCGACGCCTCGGGGTCGTACCGGTAGACGAGGCTGTCGGTGACGAGTTCCCCATCCATCGCTTCCAGAGTGGACTGCCACATCGGGTCGGTGTGGCTGATGAAGCCGAGCGCCGCCATCCGCAGCAGCGACGCATCGAGCACGTCGGTCTCGTAGTGCTGCACGAACGCCTGCCGCTGAACGTTCCAGCCCTTCTCCATGATCTGGTTGAATACCGCGTCCCTCGCTGCCATCCACCTGTCGAGGGAGGCCGGTCGCCCATGTTTCGTCGCGAGGCGGATGCCTCGGTCGAAGGCCACCCAGCACATCAGCCGGCCGTAGGTGAAATCCTGCCGACCGCCGCGGGTCTCCCAGATGCCCTCCTCCGGCTGGTCCCAGTGATCCACGAGCCAGTCGAGCACCTCGCACACCTTCAGCCAGCCGACGTAGTTCATCTGGAAGCCGCGTTGGTCCGCCGCATACAGGCTGTCCATCATCTCGCCGTAGATGTCGAGCTGCAGCTGGTCGGCTGCGCCGTTGCCGATCCGCACCGGGAATGAGCCCCGGTAGCCCTCCCAATGGTCGAGGCTCTCCTCGCTCAGCTCGCTCGAGCCATCGATGCGGTACATGATCTGCAACGGGGTCCCACCATCCGCTCGCGCGTCGGTGACCCGTTCCCGCAGCCAGACGCCGAAGGCGCGCGCTTCCTCCATGAAGCCGAGTGCGAGCAGGGCGTACACCGAGAACGACGCATCCCGAACCCAAGTGAATCGATAGTCCCAGTTGCGCTCGCCGCCAATCTGCTCCGGCAACGCAGCAGTGGGGGCGGCGACGAGTCCTCCGCTGGGCGCGTAGGTCATGAGCTTCAGCGTTATCGCCGAACGATTCACCATCTCGCGCCAGCGGCCCGTGTAGGTGGACCGCTCGAGCCAGTTCGTCCAGAACCGGGCGGTGGTGTTGAAGAGACTCCACACATCGCCGACACTCGTCTGCCGAGCCTCGGTGGACCCGACGTCGAGGATCATCCCGCGCATCTCACCCGCGGCCAAGGTCACTCGCGCGTGCACATCTCCGACCTCGTCGACCATGCCCTGACCCAGCGGCTCGTCGTCGGTTTCCCGCACAATGCTGACAGCCATCGACGTCCGCTCGCCACGAAAGACGGCCCCGCTTTCACTGAGCTGCGTCTGGTGCTTGTCGCGGCCGTAGTCAAACCGCGGCGCGAGATCGAGCTCATAGGTCATGTGTCCCCGGATGCACCGCAACATGCGCACGATCCGGTGCTGATCGGACGGTACCTGCGAACTCGTGACCGGCATGAAGTCGACAACCTCGCCGACACCGTCCTCTGTCAGGAATCGGGTGACCAGAATCGCAGTGTCCGGAAAGTAGAGCTGCTTGGTGGTGAACGCCTCCTCGGTCGGCCGGATGCGACAGAACCCACCTTTCTCGCGGTCGAGGAGCGCCCCGAACACGCTCGGCGAATCGAATCGCGGTGCGCAGAACCAGTCGATGGAACCATCCGTCGACACGAGAGCCGAGGTCTGGAGGTCTCCGATGAGTCCGTGGTCCTCGATGAGCGGGTAGCCGTCTTTCATGTGAGTCTCCTCCGTCTACCTCCCGATTGTGAGGTGGGCGTTTTGAACGCCAATCATCCTGACCGGATGAACCTGCCGGATGATGCCCGGGGACCGACTTATAGTCGTCCCATGGTGCTCAGTCGCTGGCAGCAGCTGACGCAGTGGCCGATGGTCGCCGCCGCCGTGGTCTTCACCGTCGTCTATGCCTGGGTGGTGATCGCGAATGTCCAGGCACCGGACGATGCGGTACCGCGTCTGGTCCTCGCCGCGATCTGGCTGATATTCGCTGTCGAGTACGTCGTGTGCATCGTGCTGGCCGAGGCTCGCGGCGAGTGGTTTCGCACCCACCTGGTCAACCTGGCTGCGGTGATGGTGCCGATTCTGCGTCCGCTTTTGCTGTTGCGGCTGCTGCGCCTGGTTCCGTCGCTGCGCGCCGAGACGGGGACCGCGGTCAGGGGACGGTTGGCGATCTACGCAGTGGCGACATCCGTCCTGCTGATCTTCATGGGTGCACTGGCCGTCCTGGACGCCGAGCAGAACGCGCCGGGGGCCAACATCACCGAGTTCGCGGATGCCGCGTGGTGGGTTGCGGTCACCGTCACCTCGGTCGGGTACGGCGATTACTTTCCCGTCACCGCGGCGGGGCGGTGGGTGGCCGTTGGGCTGATGTTCGGCGGGCTGGCGTTGCTCGGCACCGTGGCGGCGACGCTGTCGTCGTGGCTCATCGACCGGGTTCGCAGCAGGCACGGCGGCGGGTAAGCTGCACCGTCGCCGGCGGGTCACCAGCCGCCGCGGGTGGGAGTGTGGCCATCGCGCGCATCATCCGGCATCGGCATCTCGGCGCGCAGCCCCAGCAGCCGAATCGGCCGGCCGGGCTCGCGCTTGGCGGCCAGCTCCAGCGCCCGGGCGAGCACGACCTCCCGCTCGGTGACCGGCGGGATCTTCTTGGCGAAGGTCTTGGTCATGAACGGCGCATAACGCACCTTGAGTGTCAGCCCGATCACCGGCCGACCCTCCGCCGACACGTCTTCCAGCACCCGGTCGACCAGTTCGCGCACAGCCTCCTCGACCTGCGCCGGGTCCGTGAGGTCCTGCTGGAACGTCGTCTCCCGACTGTGGCCGCGCGCCACCCAGGGCGTGTCGTCGACGATCCGGGTGCCGTCGCCGCGCCCGAGCTGCGCGAACCACGGTCCCATCCGCGGGCCGAACTCGGCGGCGAGGATGTCCGGGTCGGCGGTGGCCAGCTCGGCGACCGTGGTGATGCCACAGCCCGCCAGGCGGCGGGCGATCTTCGTGCCGACGCCCCACAGCGCGACGGTGGGCCGATCCCCCATCACCGCAAACCAGTTCTCGGCGGTGAGGCGGAACACGCCACGCGGCTTCCCGAACCCGGTCGCGACCTTGGCCCGGATGAGTGTGTCGCCGATGCCGACGCTGCAGTGCAGGCCGGTGCCGCCGAGCACTGCCTGCTGCAGCTGGCGCGCGACCGACTCCGGGTTCGCCGTCAGGATGCCCACGAACGCCTCGTCCCAGCCGAGCACCTGAACGCGCGCGCCCGGCTGTGCCCGCAGGATTGTCATCACCTCGTCGGATTTCGCGAGGTATGCCTCGGCATCGACGGGCAGGATCACCGCATCCGGCACTTTGCGCGCGGCGATGCGCAGCGGCATCCCGGATCCGACACCGAACTCGCGCGCCTCGTAGGACGCTGTAGAGACCACCGCGCGTTCGGTCGGGTCGCCTCGCCCGCCGATGATCAGCGGCTTGCCCGCCAGCTCGGGGCGCCGCAGCACCTCGACGGCGGCGATGAACTGGTCGAGGTCGACGTGCAGCACCCACGGGGTCAGGTCCACGAGACCAGTCTCCGCCTCGCCTGCGACGCCGAAAAGGGCAACCAGCTGTCTCGCCGGTCTCCCGGGAAGGCGAAAGGGCCGCATCCGGTGTCGGATGCGGCCCTGTGCGTGGGTCGGTTACTCGCCGACGCCGACCGGCTCTGCGGCCTGGATCGGCGTGCTGTCGGCCCCGCCCTGCGCGGCGCGCAGCGCGGCACCCAGCTCGGCGTCGACGTTCGTCCAGTACCAGAAGAAGCGCTCGATCACCTCGGGGCGGGTCAGAGAGTGCAGCTGACCCGTGAGCACCTCGAGGAAGCGGGCACGTTCGCCGTCGTCGAACACCTCGCGGTAGAGGGTGCCCGCCTGGCCGAAGTCGTCGTCCTCGGCGTGCAGGGTGGCGGCGGCGCGGGTGAGCGCGCCATCCGTCTCCCAGCCACCCTCACCGGCGCGCGCGGCGTCGGCCTCGGGCCCGCCGAGCGAGTTCGGCGTGTACACCGGGGTGGATGCGTCGTTGTAGAAGTACCGCATGTTGCCCTCGTGCTGGTAGTTCTTCACCTCGGCGGCGTGCGGCTGGTTCACCGGCAGCTGGTTGTAGTTTGTGCCGATGCGGTAGCGCTGCGCGTCGGCGTAGGCGAATACGCGGGCCATGAGCATCTTGTCCGGGCTGAGGTCGGTGCCAGGCACCAGGTTCGACGGCGCGAACGCGGCCTGCTCGATCTCGGCGAAGAAGTTCTGCGGGTTGCGGTTCAGCGTGAAGTGGCCGACCTTGACGCGCGGGTAGTCCTTCTTCGAGATCGTTTTGGTGATGTCGAACGGGTTGAAGCGGTAGGTCTTCGCCTCCTCGTACGGCATGATCTGCACGTACACGTCCCAGACCGGGTTGTCGCCGGAGCGAATCGACTCGTACAGGTCGCGGCGATAGTAGTCGGCGTCGGAGCCGGCCAGCTTCTCGGCCTCCTGCGGCGACATGGCCTCGACACCCTGGCGGGACAGGAAGTGGTACTTCACCCAGAAGCGCTCGCCCGCCTCGTTGATCCATTGGTAGGTGTGCGAGCTGTAGCCGTTCACGTGACGCCAGCTGCGCGGCAGGCCGCGGTCGCCCATCAGATAGGTGACCTGGTGCGCGGACTCGGGCGAGAGCGTCCAGAAGTCCCACTGCATGTCGGCGTCCCGGAGGCCTGATGCGCCGAGTCGCTTCTGCGAATGGATGAAGTCGGGGAACTTGATTCCGTCGCGGATGAAGAACACCGGGGTGTTGTTGCCAACGATGTCGAGGTTTCCCTCGGTGGTGTAGAACTTCAGCGCGAAGCCGCGCACGTCGCGCCAGGTGTCGGGCGAACCCTGCTCACCGGCAACGGACGAGAAACGCAGCAGCATCTCGCTCTTGGCGCCGGGCTGGAACACCGCCGCCTTGGTGTAGGCGGAGACGTCCTCCGTCACCTCGAACTCACCGAACGCGCCGCCACCCTTGGCGTGCGGGTTGCGCTCCGGCACGCGCTCGCGGTTGAAGGACGCGAGTTTCTCGACCAAGAAGCGATCGTGCAGGGCGGTGATGCCATCCGGTCCCGTGGTCAGCGAATGCGCGTCGCTGGGGACCGGGGCACCGGTTTGGGACGTGGTGAAGTCCGTCATATTTCTCCTTGTTGGTGGTTGGGTAGATTTCGGATGCCTAGGAGGCGACGGTCGCAGCCTGGCACTCGGCGCACAGGCCCCAGAAGGTGACCTCCGCCTGCTGCACGGCGAAGCCGTGCGTGTGCGACGGGACAAGACACGGCGCCTCGCCGACGACACAGTCCACGTCGCTGATCGCACCGCATCCGGTGCAGACGACGTGGTGATGGTTGTCGCCGGTCCGGCGCTCGTAGCGCGCCGGCGACCCCGCGGGCTGAATGCGGCGGATGATGCCCGCCGTCGTCAGATCACCGAGGATGTTGTGCACCGACTGCACCGAGAGACCGGGAAGTTGCTCCTTCAGCGCCCGGAACAGCGTCTCCGCGTCGGAGTGCGGAAGGTGGTCGAGTGACTCGAGCAGCGCGACCCGACCGCTCGTGACGCGCAAACCGGCGTCACGGAGTTCCTGATCGAGGGCGGTGGGCATGCACCCACCTTATCGTGAATAACTATAAAAAGCTAGTTATTCATGTCAAGCGGCGATGATCCGCTTGGCTCCGCTCTCGAACTCGACCAGGTCGCCGGTCTCCCCCGCCTGCGCGGCGCGGCGCCCGAGAATCCACTGGTAGTAGAGGAAGGCAGCGAGGGCGAGCGTGCCGATTCCGATCTTGATCGCCCATGGCCAGTCCTGCCGCGTGACGAACCCCTCGATGATGCCGGAGAGCAGCAGCGAGAGGGTCAGTCCGACGGCGACCGTGATGAGCGCGCGACCGTCCTCGGCGAGCGCCTGCCCGCGCGTGCGCGCACCGGGGGCGACCCAGGACCAGAAGATGCGCAGGCCGGCGGCGCCCGCGACGAAGATCGAGTACAGCTCGAGCTGCCCGTGCGGGAGGATGAAGAGGAAGAACGTGTCGAGGTGGCCCTGCTCCGCCAAGACGGCTGCCGCACCGCCGACGCCGGTCGCGTTCTGCATCAGGATCCAGGGAGCCCAGACGCCCAGGATGCCGAAGGCGACGCACTGTATTGCGATCCAGGCGTTGTTGGTCCAGACGAGCGCGCCGAACTCGGCCATGCCGTGCTCGGAGTAGTAGTTCACGAAGTCGTCCTCGGCGTACTGCCTGCGCAGCTCGTCGCTGCCGAAGTTGGCGAGCACCCCGGGGGTCTGCGCCGCCCAGAACGCGAACAGGGTGGCGACCGCGATCCAGATCACGGTGACCCACAGCGACAGCCAGCGGATCCGGTACAGTGCCGCGGGCAGCTGCGCGCCGAAGAACAGCGGGATCCGGCTCATCGGGTTCGACTTCGCACCGGTGAAGCGCAGCCTGGCCCGATGGATGGCGACCGACAGCCGGTCGCCCTGGATCGACTGCCCGACGGTGGTCTTGATCACCGAGAGGTCGCTAGCCGCCGCCTGGTAGCGGTCGATGAGCTCGTCGGCTTCGGCGCCGTTGAACCTGCGCTTGCTCCCCAAGCGGGCAAGCTCGTCCCATTCATCGCGGCGGGCGGCGGAGTAGGCGTCGAGGTCCATCTGCTTAAATACTAGACATGACCTCGGTATCCGCGGCATCCGTCGACGAGAGCCACGCGGACGACGGATCCGAACTCATCCTCGGTGAAGCCGTCGCCCTCGATACCCGGCCCGCGAGCTACATCGTGCGCGCGGCCGGAACCATGATCGACTGGGTCGTCTACTTCGGGGTCTGGCTGCTACTGGTGATCGCCGCCACCACCCAGACCGTCATGCAGTTCGTGGACCCGTCGCTGATGACCATCCTGATCATCGTCTCGCTCGTGCTGTGCCTGGTGATCATCCCGGCCACCGTCGAGACCGTCTCGCAGGGAAAGTCGCTCGGCCGCCTGGCCCTCGGCACCCGGATCGTGCGCGACGACGGCGGCTCGATCGGATTCCGGCACGCCCTCATCCGCGCGCTTCTCGGCGTGATCGAGCTGTTCCTGAGCCTCGGCAGCATCGCCGCGTTCGTCGGGCTGCTGAACGCGAAGGCGAAGCGCCTCGGCGATCTGCTCGCCGGCACCTACAGTCAGCACGAACGCGTGCCGAGGCATGACCCGCCAGTGTTCGGCGTGCCAGTCGAGCTTCAGGGTTGGGCCGCCACCGCGGACGTCGCCCGGATGCCAGACCCCCTCGCCCGCCGGATCGCGCAGTTCCTGAGGCAAGCCGGCAACATGGTGCCGGATACGCGGGTGCGGGTCTCCCGCGAGCTGGCCAACGAGGCGGCGCAGTACGTTTCACCGATCCCCCGCAGCAACCCTGAGCTGTTCCTGGCCGCGGTGTCCGCGGTGCGCCGGGAGCGCGAGTTCGCGGCGCTGGAGCGCGAGAAGCAGCGGCTCGAGCGGGTCACGCCGGTGCTGGACGCGCTGCCGCACGGCTTCCCGAAGCGCGGCTGAGCCTAGCGGCCCGTGAAGTTCGTGTCGCGCTTCTCGACGAAGGCCGCCATCCCCTCTTTCTGGTCGTCCAGGGCGAACATGCTGTAGAAGGTCCGGCGTTCGAACCGGATGCCCTCGGTGAGCGTCGATTCGAACGCGACGTTCACCGCTTCCTTCGCTGCCTGGATGACCGGCAGGGACTTGCCGGCGATCGTCGCGGCGACCGCCAACGCCTCCTCCAGCAGGTCGGCGGCCGGCACGATCCGGGACACCAGCCCGGCACGCTCGGCCTCCTCAGCTCCCATCGTGCGTCCGGTCAGGATGAGGTCCATCGCCTTCGCCTTACCGATGGCCCGCGTCATCCGCTGGCTGCCGCCCATCCCGGGGATGACGCCCAGGTTCACCTCTGGCTGCCCGAACTTCGCGGTGTCGGCGGCGATCAGGATGTCGCACATCATCGCCACCTCGCATCCGCCACCCAGCGCGTAGCCGGAGACCGCGGCGATCAGCGGCGTGCGGATGCGCGCGAACGCGTCCCATTCGTCGAACAGCCGCTCGGCGGCGACATCCTGTTGACTCTTGTCAGCCATCTCCTTGATGTCGGCCCCAGCGGCGAACGCGCGTTCCGAACCGGTGAGCACGATCGCGCCGATCTGCGGGTCACGGTCGAAGTGCACCGCCGCCGCCAGCACCTCGTGCATCACGGTCGCGTTGAGCGCGTTGAGCGCGTCCGGCCGGTTCAGGGTGATCAGCCCGACCCGGTCGCGCCTTTCGACGATGATGGTCTCGAATTCGGTCATGCGGCGCCCTTCTCGCTCTGATCCCGGATGCTGTTGATAATGCCCGAGAAATCCGTATCGGCGCCGCCGCTCTCGGCGAACCGCTGGTACAGCTCGTTCGCGAGCATGCCGATCTCGGCATGGACGCCGGTCGACTCGAGCGCGCGGGCGGCAAGCCCCAGGTCCTTGGCCATGAGCGCCGCCGCGAATCCGGGCTGGTAGTCCCGGTTGGCCGGGCTAGTCGGCACCGGGCCCGGGACCGGGCAGTTGGTGGTGAGCGCCCAGCACTGTCCGGATGCGTTGGACGCGACATCGAAGAGCGCCTGGTGGGAGAGTCCGAGCCGCTCCCCCAGCACGAACGCCTCGCTGACGCCGATCATCGAGATGCCCAGGATCAGGTTGTTGCACACCTTGGCGGCCTGCCCGAGCCCGGACTCGCCGCAGTGCACGACGCGCTTGCCCATGGTCTGCAGCACCGGCTCGGCAACCGCGAAGTCCTCGTCGGAACCGCCGACCATGAAGGCGAGCGTCGCTGCCTCAGCGCCGACCACGCCTCCCGACACCGGCGCATCCATCGCCCGATGACCGGCATCGTAGGCGAGCTGCGCGGCCCGCCTGGCGTCGTCGACCGCGATGGTCGACGAGTCGATGAACAGCGTGCCTGGGCGGGCGGCGCCGAGCAGCCCCTTCACCTCGTCGGTGCCGTTGTAGACGCGCATCACCTGGTCGCCGGTCTGCAGCATCGTGATGACGATGTCGGCGTCGGCCGCGGCCGATCCGGCCGACTCGGCGATCGGGATGCCGAGTGCGGTCGCCGCCTCGATCGCCGCTGGTGCGACGTCGAAGCCGCTGACCTCGTAGCCGGCTTTCATCAGATTCGCCGCCATCGGGCACCCCATGTGCCCGAGGCCGATGAACGCAATCTTCGTTGACATTGTCATCCCCTTCGTGAGCTGGTCGCGCTAGCCGCGCTGTTGCTGCTGTTCAACGAGGCCAAGGGTGAGATCATCGACCGGCTCGAAGAACTCGTCGATGTCTTCCTTGTTCAGGTCCTCGACGCGGTCCGGTTTCCACTTCGGCCTGCGGTCCTTGTCGATGACCTGCGCGCGCACGCCCTCGGCGAAGTCGCGGTGCTGCAGCGCGTGCAGCGAGACGCGGAACTCCTGCTCGAGCGCGTGCTCGAGCGTCTCCAGCTCGCGCGCCCGGCGCAGCGACTCGAACGCGACGCTGAGCGCAATCGGCGACTTGATGCTCACCGTCTCGGCCGCAGCGATGCTCTCCTCGGTCGCGATGTCGCGCAGCCGCTTCACGACATTGGCGACGGTGTCGGCGGAGAACGCCTCATCGATCCAGCCTTGCTGGGCCACCAGGTCGGATGTCGGCGGTTCGGTTGCGACCGCGGCGATCGCCTCATCGGCGGGGGTGGCCTCGAGCGCCTCGAGCAGGGCCGGGAGCCGGTCGGAGGGCACGAAACGGTCGGCGAAACCGGTGGCGATGGCATCCGCCCCCGACATCGGCTTCGCGGTGAGGGCGAGGTAGACGCCCAGCTCACCGGGCGCTCGCGATAGGAGCCAGCTGCCACCGACATCCGGGATGAACCCGATGCCGGTCTCCGGCATGCCCACCGTCGAGCGCTCGGTCACCACCCGGTGCGAGCCGTGCGCCGAGATGCCGACGCCGCCGCCGAGGGTGACACCGTCCATGATCGCAACGTACGGCTTGGGGTAGCCGGCAATGTACGCGTTCAGCCGGTACTCATCCGCCCAGAACCCGGCCGCCGCCTCGATGTCCTGCGACTTCGCGGCGTCGTACAGCGCGACGATGTCGCCGCCCGCGCACAGCCCGCGCTCGCCGGCGCCGGTGATGACGACCGTCTGCACGTCGTCGTCGGATGCCCACTCGACCAGGGTCTGCGTGAGCCGCTTGATCATAGGGTGGGTGAGCGCATTGATGGCGCGCGGACGGTTCAGCGTGATGTGGCCGAGCCTGCCCCGCTTCTCCGCGAGGATCTCCGCATCCGCGTCGCTCACGCCGCCTCCTCGATGAGTGAGCGCCCGATGATCATGCGCATGATCTCGTTGGTCCCCTCGAGGATCTGGTGCACGCGCAGGTCGCGCACCACCTTCTCAATGCCGTAGTCGGCGAGGTAGCCGTAGCCGCCGTGCAGTTGCAGCGCCGAGTTGGCGACCCGGAACGCCGCGTCGGTGGCGAACCGCTTCGCCATCGCGCACAGGGCGACGGCATCCGGATGCCCGGAGTCGAGCGCCTGGGCGGCGCGCACCACAAGCCCGCGGGCGGCCTGCAGGTCGGTTTCCATGTCGGCGAGGGTGAACACGATCGACTGGTTGTCCGCGAGCGGTGAGCCGAAGGCACGGCGTTCCTTGACGTAGGCGATAGTGCGCTCGTGCGCCCACTGCGCACCGCCGAGGGAGCACGCCGCCATGTTGATGCGTCCGCCGTTGAGACCCTTCATCGCGACGGTGAAGCCATCCCCCTCCGCTCCGAGCAGGTTGGCGGCTGGGACTCGCACGTCGTCGAGGATGACCTGACGGGTGGGCTGGGCGTTCCAACCCATCTTCTTCTCATTCGCGCCGAAAGACAGGCCCTGGGCATCCGCGGGCACGATGAACGCGCTGATGCCCTTCGGGCCGGCGTCGCCGGTGCGCGCCATCACGATGTAGACCGCGGAGGTGCCGGCGCCGGAGATGAACTGCTTGACCCCGTTGAGCACGTACACGTCGCCGTCGCGCACTGCGCTGGTGGCGAGAGATGCGGCATCCGACCCCGCACCGGGCTCGGTGAGGCAGTAGCTGCCGAGCTGCTCCATCGAGGCGAGCGCGGGCACCCAGGTCTGCCGCTGGTCGTCGTTGCCGAACGAGTCGATCATCCAGACGATCATGTTGTGGATGGAGATGTACGCCGCGATGGTGGTGTCGCCCTTGGCGAGCTCCTCGAAGATGATGGCCGCGTCTGTGCGACTGAGGCCGGCGCCTCCGACATCCTCGCCCGCGTAGACCCCGCCGAGGCCGAGCTCACCCGCGGCGCGCAGCACGTCGACCGGGAAATGTTTCGACTGGTCCCATTCGACGGCGTGTGGTGCCAGCTGGGACTGGGCGAATTCGCCGACCACTTCGATGAGTGCGCGTTGTTCGTCGCTCAGGTCGATCATGCTCTTCATTGCGCGTAACCCCCTGGTTCCTTGTGGGAGGGACAGTGAGCGCAAGCTTAGTGAGCGGTCCTAGGAGTCCGCCGCACCGCTTTCATCGAGTCGGGAGTTGTCGCCCAATTGGGCTCGCTCATAAGGGCAACTACTCCCGACTCGATGGATGCGGCGGGTCAGTAGCGGTAGTGGTCGACCTTGTACGGGCCGTCGAGGGGCACGCCGATGTACACCGCCTGCCGCGGCGTCAGGGTCGTCAGCTCGACCCCGAGCGCGTCGAGGTGCAGTCGGGCGACCTTCTCGTCCAGCTTCTTCGGCAGCACATAGACGCGCGTGTCGTAGTTGGCGCGATGCGCGTAGAGCTCGATCTGCGCGAGCACCTGGTTGCTGAACGAGTTGCTCATCACGAACGACGGATGCCCGGTCGCGTTGCCCAGGTTCATCAGCCGGCCCTCGGACAGCACCAGGATGCTGCGACCGCTCGGCAGGCGCCACTCGTGCACCTGCGGCTTGATCTCGACGCGCTCAGCACCGGCAAGCCGCTCGAGGCCGGCGATGTCGATCTCGTTGTCGAAGTGCCCCACGTTGGCGAGCACCGCGAGGTGCTTCATGCCGAGCATGTGCTCGACGGTGATGACGTTCTCGTTGCCGGTGCCGGTCACCCAGATATCGACCTCGTCCAGCACGCTCTCGACGCGAGCGACCTGGTAGCCGTCCATCGCCGCCTGCAGTGCGTTGATCGGGTCGATCTCGCTGACGATGACCCGGGCGCCCTGCCCGCGCAGCGCCTCCGCCGCACCCTTGCCGACATCGCCGTACCCGGCCACGAATGCGACCTTGCCGCCGATGAGCACGTCGGTTGCGCGGTTCAGGCCATCCGGAAGCGAATGCCGGATGCCGTACTTGTTGTCGAACTTCGACTTCGTCACCGAGTCGTTGACGTTGATCGCGGGGAACAGCAGCTGGGCGGCATCCTGCAGCTCGTAGAGGCGGTGCACACCGGTGGTTGTCTCCTCGGTGACGCCCTGGATACCGGCTGCGACCTTGGTCCAGTGGTTAGGGGAGGTTGCGAGCGACGAGCGCAGCACGTCGAGGATGACCCGCCACTCGTGGGTGTCGGTCTGGCTGGGGTTGGGCACCGCGCCCGCAGCCTCGAACTCGACGCCCTTGTGCACGAGCAGGGTCGCGTCGCCGCCGTCGTCCAGGATCATGTTCGGCCCGTCGAAGCCCTCGGCCGACCAGTCGAAGATCTGGGTGGCTGCCCACCAGTACTCCTCGAGGGTCTCGCCCTTCCAGGCGTACACCGGGACGCCAGCCGGCGCATCCGTCGTGCCGTTAGGGCCGACAACCACAGCCGCGGCCGCCTCGTCCTGGGTCGAGAAGATGTTGCAGCTGGCCCAGCGCACCTGCGCGCCGAGCGCGACCAGGGTCTCGATGAGCACCGCCGTCTGCACGGTCATGTGCAGGCTGCCGGCGATGCGCGCGCCCTTCAACGGCTGGGCCGCGCCGTACTCCGCGCGCAGGGCCATCAGGCCGGGCATCTCGTTCTCGGCGAGGCGCAACTGGTGCCGGCCGGCCTCGGCGAGGCTCAAGTCGGCGACCTTGTACGGCAGGGATGTGGTGACAGTCATGGCCTCATTCTTCCAGCCCGCGGCTCGCGTTACCTCGGCGGGTCGAAAAATGTGCGGGTCAGCCGCGGATGATGCCGAGCGCGCGGTCCCGGATGCGCTCCATGAGGTCGCGCGTGCCCGCTTCGACGTTCAGGCGCAGCAGCGGCTCGGTGTTGGACGGCCGCACGTTGAACCACCAGAATTCACCGTCGTCGTAGCCGCTGACGGTCAGGCCGTCGAGTTCGTCCAGTTCGGCGCCGGCGAACCCCTCGATCACGCGCGCGTACGCCGACGGCACATCCGTCACAGTCGAGTTGATCTCGCCGCTCTGGTGGTACGGCGAGTACCGACGCGACAGCGCCGACATCGGCTCGTCGTTCGCGCCGAACTCGGCGAGCACGTGCATCGCGGCGAGCATGCCGTTGTCCGCGCCCCAGAAGTCGCGGAAGTAGTAGTGCGCAGAGTGCTCGCCGCCGAAGATCGCGCCGGTGGCCGCCATCTCGTCCTTGATGAGCGAGTGCCCCACCCGGGTGCGCACCGGGATCGCCCCGGCGTTCTCGATCGCCTCCGGCACCGCGCGCGAGGTGATCAGGTTGTGGATGACGCAGAGCTCGCCGTCAGGGTCGGCGGCGCGTGCTCGGGCGATCTCCCGCAGCGCGACGATCGCGGTCACCGCCGACGGGTTCACCGCGGCGCCCTTCTCGTCCACCACGAAGCACCGGTCGGCGTCGCCGTCAAAGGCCAGCCCGAGATCCGCCTCGTGCTCGACCACGGCGCGCTGCAGGTCGACCAGGTTCGCGGGCTCGAGGGGGTTCGCCTCGTGGTTCGGGAACGTGCCGTCAAGTTCGAAGTACAGCGGCACGATCTCGATGGGCAGCTTCGGCAGCCCCGCCGCCTCGCCCAGCACGGCCGGGACGGTCATCCCACCCATGCCGTTGCCGGCGTCGACGACGATCTTCACCGGCCGGATGCCGCTCAGGTCGACCAGCTTGCGCAGGTACGCGGCGTAGTCGGCGAGCACGTCCAGTTCACGGTAGCCACCCGGCGTCTGCACCGCCCTGATGCCGTCGGCCAGGTAGTGCGTCGCCCGGTCCCGGATGGTCGCCAGCCCGGTGTCCAGGCTGATCCCGCGGGCGCCGGCACGGCTGAGCTTGATGCCGTTGTAGGTGGCAGGGTTGTGGCTCGCGGTGAACATCGCGGCCGGGGCGTTCAGGTGACCGGATGCGAAATAGCTCTGGTCCGTTGAGCACAGCCCGATCGAGACCACGTTGCCGCCGCGGGCCTGCGCGCCGCGCGCGAAGGCGGCCGCGAAGCCGGGTGAGGAGTCGCGCATGTCGTGGCCGACGACGACCTCGCTGCCGGCGGCATCCACCTCGTCGACGAATGCGGCACCGAATGCTTCGACGACCTCATCGGTGAGTTGGCTGCCGACCAGTCCCCGCACGTCGTAGGTCTTGACGAACTGCGTGAGGTCGACTCGTTCAGAGCTCATTGTTCAACGCTACATGACGGATAACCTGCCAGCCGCGGGGAGCCGAGAGCCGCTCGGCATGCACCGGGCACAGGTCGTAGCTGTGCGGCTCGTGCCTGTCGGAGAGGGGTCCGAGCACCGCCATCGAGTCCGCATAGACGTAGGTGAAGGTCTGCGTGGCCTCATTGGTGCACGCGACCTTGCTGCAGAGCCGACCGTCCATTTGCCCCACTGTACCGATCGGGGGGGCCTGGTCTGGGGAGGCTCCGCCACCAGCGCGCGCGAATTGTGCGAGTGCGCGCGCAATATCCCGCGCGCTCGGGGGCGCTCGCCCTGCGGCGACGGTCGCACACCCGCGGCGCGTAGAATCACGGCATGGCCCGCTCCCGACACACCGCCCCGACGCCGGTGCGACGTCGGGACCGGCACGGCCACGGCATCCGGTCGGCGGTCACCGGGCCGCTGCTGCCCCGGCTGTACTCGCGCGCGGGCCTCTTCGACCAGACCGTCGCCTCGACCGCCGAGTATTTGAAGGGCCTGTGGCCGGACGAGCTGGGCTCGACGCGCTTCGAGGTCGCCGCGCTCCCGCCCGGCCCAGAGCGCGGTCGCGTGCAGCGCTGGCAGGTCTTCCCCGCGGAACGCCGCATCGTGCTCTACCGGGTGCCGATCGAGCGACTCTCCCGCCTGCACCGCCGCGACGACCTGCACCGCCGGATGCTGGTCGAGAGCTGTGTGTTCCGCGCGGTCGCCGAGCTCCTCGGCCGCGATCCGTGGGACCTCGCCCCGGACCGCTTCCGCCACTTCTAGTCCGCTAGAGCAGCACCCGGATGTCGCGCGCGAGCGGCGAGGGACCGGTCACCACGAACCCAGCCAATTCGGTCGCGCCGCGGTAGCTCACCGACACATGCAGCTGGTCGAAACCGTCCAGTTCGAACGTGCCGCCTGCCGGAACCGGCATAACAGCAGCAGCACCAGCCGGTACGCTCACCGTCTCCTCGCTGCCGGTCTCTGACCTGACCGTGACCTCGGCATCCTGCTCGGTGGGGTTGACCAGATGCAGCGCAGCCCACGGCCCCGGGGCGATGCTCAGCAGGGCCGGTTCGCTCAGGACAGGAGCGGCTCCGAACCACGCGAAGTCGGTGCCGCCTTCCCCATCGGCTGTGGTTGACCGCGCTGCGGCGACGACCGGCAACGTCGCGTCGACACGCACGGTGTAGGAGCCGTCCTCGATGTGGTCGAGCGCGACGTCGATGACCTGTCCGGCGGTCAAGTCGATCGCGACCGGGTCGACGGCGGGCGACCCGTCCTCGGGCGTCATGCTGAGCATGGCTGTCGCGTCCTCGTTGCCCGGCGCCAGCAACCGGATGACCGCGCCGGCGTCGTCGACCGTGGCACCGGCGGTGAGCTCTTCGGCCGCGTGACCGCCATTGATGACGAACCCGGGGATCACGATGCCGGTCGACGGCGCATTGACGCCGCCGATCAGGTCGACGCCACTGGGCGCGAGGGTGCGCACGATCGATTGCTGCAGCGTCGCCACGATCTCCCCGCCGCGGCTCACAACCCGGATGACCGGCGACGCGGCATCCGGGGCGAACCCGGCCAGCGGCAGCACCCGCTCTCCCCCTGGCGGCACAACGATGCCGTCGGTGCCGGCCGCGGTGATGATCCCGTTCTCGGTGTGGATGGTGAGGTCGACCAGGGAGTCGACCGTGCTCGGATTGACCAAGCGGATGAGGGTGACCCGTCCGGTGGTCGATGCCCCGCCGACCAGCCAGGTCTGGCTAGTCGGCATCGCGCACTGCGCCGCCGCGAACCCGGCGAACTCCCCGCCGGCCTGGCTCTGACTGGCACCGAACGTGGACTGCTCCGGCCCGGTCGGCTCGAGCGTGACGCGGTGCGGTCCCCCGGCGCCACCGGCCATCGGCTGCAGCCGCGGCATGCCGTCGGTCGCGGCGAAGCGGATGTCGGGCTCGCCGATCGGGGCGACCGCGCGGGCGTCCTGGCCGCTCTCGTCGCCGAACCTCAACAGCGAGCCGGCGCACACGCGCTCCTGCGCGGCTGCTGTCGGATGCACGTCCAGCGCTCGCACATCGCCGCCAACCGTCGGCAGCGGAAGCCAGGTCGCGCCGGCGATCGCGAGCGCGGCGACACCGACCCCCACCGCGCCGGTCAGCACGCGTGCCCCGACGACCACCGCCGAGCGTCCCTTGGGGGCCGGGGCGGGTTCGGTGGCGAGTTCCTCCGGTGCCTCTTCGAAGTCGGTCGCGTCGGTCATTCCTCACCGCTTTCGAACGTGTCGGCTTCTCCGGCGGGTCCGCGTCCGCCGTACACCTTCCGCCTAGTCCCGAACGGCAGCGCAAGCAGCACCGCGATGCCGAACACCACGCCTTGGCCGATCAGGATGCCGCGGCCGATTGCGGTGTCGGTGTTGCCCGGATGCTCGGGCTGGGCTGCCAGCTCGCCGTCGAACCGCCACAGGTTGCCGTCGACTGTCCCGCCGGCGGCGGTCAGCGCGTCGTTGGCGTTCAGCGCGTCGGATGCACGCCGCTGGGTGTCGGCGTCGCCGTGCGTGAGCACGATGAAGCCGATGCCGAGCTCGGCCAGCTCTGCGGCGCTGTCGAAGCCGCTGCGTGACACCAGGTTGCCGGCGAGTTTGGCGATGCGCTGCTGCTCGGCGCTGGCTCGGGCGGCTGTGGTCGCGAGCGTCGACTGGTCGTCGAGGGTCGCCCCTGCGCCGCGCTGCAACTTGGCGGCGACCTGGTCGTCTGGCCTCGGCGAGAGGACGAGCGTGCCGACATCCGGTTGCTGGTCGGCGAGCGCATTCACCAGCGCGGGCACGATCGGGCGGCTCGAAGGGGCAACCGCGGCCACGCCGATCAGGATGGCGCCCAGCAACGGCACCGCGACGGTGGCGGCGGTGATGCCGGTGAGCAGCGCGGATGACGTTGCCGCCCGCCCGAGGGCGTCGAGCGCGACGAGGGCGGCGGCGATGAGTCCGAGCCAGAACAGGCTGAGTCCGGACCCGGGCCACACCGTCACCGGCTGGCCGCCGACAGAGGCCAGCGCCAGATGCGTCGCGGCAACCGCGGTGAGGTAGCCGAGCAGCGCGGTCAGCGTGGCCGGGATGGCGCGGTAGGTCCCGCGAAGGAACAGGGAAAGGAGGGCGAGCACCGCGAGCGGCGCGAGCAGGCCGGCGATGACGAACGGCGCGATGGAGTCGGGCACGCCGAGCGCCGTCAGCAGCTGCGGCCAGCCGAGCAGGCTGCCATCGGCGTCGCCGAGAGCGAGCCGCCATCCGGATGCCGCGTCACCGGACACAGGCACGCCAGGGTCGGCGAACACGGCCAGCGGTGTGCCGCGCACGAACTGGGTGACAACCAGGGGCGCGAACAGCGCGAGCAGCGGGATCGGGACGCCGATCGTGCGCAGCAGCGCGCGCGGGCGGGCGATGAGAGCGCCGAGCCAGAGCAGCAGCAGCGCGGGGATCAGCACCGGCGCCGACGCGCCGACCACCGCCAGCAGGATGCTGGCCGCCGCGCCTGCCGCCAGCGACCGACCGGAGCCGATCACCGCGAGCGCGAGCCATGGCAACGCAAGGTGGGCGATCGCGGCGCCGAGCTGTCCGCTCGCGAGGGAGGACAGCAGCGGCGGCGCCACGGCCCACAGCAGTGCGGCCAGCACCGGCAGCCAGCGCGTTGTGGTGAGGCGGCGCGCGCAGCACCACGCGCCGAGCGCAGCCAGCGGCAGCGCGGCCAGGTAGAGCAGCAGGATCGAGTAGCTCGGCGCCCAGAAGGTGATGGAGCCGAGCACGGCGAGGACAGCGGCGAACGGGTCGGCGGCGCCGAGGAAGCCGGTGCCGAGTTCGCGCCAGCCGTAGCCGACGTTGCCCCACAGGTCGCCGACGTCGGTGCCCAGCGGCAGCAACCCGCCGCCTCTCAGCACGCTGGCGCCGAGGAGCGGCGCGAACGCGATCAGGCCGACGACCGCCATCGCGACCACCGCCCACAGCCCGCCGTCGCCCAGGAAGCTGGCCCGCGGGACGGGGATGCCGCCCACGTCGTCGATGAGCGCGGCCTCGCGGGCCTGCGCCCGGCGCTCGCGGAGCTCGCCCAGTCGCATCCGGAGACCGGCGATGGCCGCCCAGCCGACCGTCCGGGTGCGGCGCAGGTTACGGCGCGCGGGCAGCACCGAACCGTCGACCAGCGCGCGGAAGGCCGCCGAGAACTCGGCCGGGACCAGACCCGGATGCTTGGAGAGCAGGTGCGCGAGGGACCGGAGGACCGCGAGGGGCAGGAACGACAGCCAGTGCACGACCATCGCCAGCGCCGGTGCGTAGACCATCCGCCGGTGCAGTTCGGCCGAGCGGGTGATGCGGAACCGCCGCGCAGTGGAAAGCGGGCGCGCGCCGAAGGTTTCGGCGCCGCCCGCGCTGAGCACCCGCGCGCGCGGCACGAGGATCACGCGGTGGCCGGCGAGGCGAGCGCGGATGCAGAAGTCGAGGGCCGCGTCGATGCTGGGCAGGCCTGGGTCGAAGCCGCCGAGGCGGGCCCACAGCGTGCGGCGCACCAGCATGCCGCCGCCGGCGATCCCGAGCACGTCGTCGCGGCGGTCGTGTTGGCCCTGGTCCAGCTCGCCGTGGACGAGTTCCACACGCGCGCCCAGGGTGCTGACGGTCTCACCGAAGGAGTCGATCAGGTGCGGCTCGCTGCTGCGCATGAGCTTCGGGCCGGCGACGGCGACGGAGGGCGCGATCTCGACCGCGCCCAGCAGGCGCTCGAGCGCGTGTTCATCCGGGGCGTTGTCCTCGCGCAGCAGCCAGAGCCACTCCTCTTCGGACTCCGGCGGGGCGGCGACGTGCACCGCGTGGCTGACCGCGCCGCCGAAAGTGGTGCCCGCCCGCGCGGAGACGACGTGGCCGGGGCCGAACCTGGCGATCAACTGGGTGATCTGGGCGGTGGAGCCGACCTCGACGACGATGACCGCATCCGGTGCCCGCGTCTGGGCGCCAAGGGCACGAAGAGTCTTGTCGAGATTCTCGGCCCCGGACTGGGCAACGAGGATCGCGGTGACTCTGGGGTGCATTGAGTTGACGTTACGCGCGTTTGCGCAGCTTGCGGCGTTCCCTCTCGGAGAGTCCGCCCCAGATGCCGAACCGTTCGTCGTTCTCGAGCGCGTACTCCAGGCACTGCGACTTCACTTCACAGGACGCGCAGATCTTCTTCGCGTCGCGGGTCGAGCCGCCCTTCTCCGGAAAGAAGGCCTCCGGGTCGGTCTGCGCGCACAGCGCGTCCGACTGCCACGCCAGAGCACTGTCGTCGTCGCCAACGCTCGTCGGCCGAACGCCCGGTACGCCCAGCTGAACCGGGTCGATAAACCAGTCGTCGGGGACCCCTCGTCGTTGCTCGGCAATCGCCATAGCACACCCTCCCCGTTCTCCATGTGTGCGACGTGCGCAACACTTGGAGATAATTACACTCTTGTAATTCGCGTAGGTCAAGTCGCGAATGTTAAACCCTCAAGTGGTTGCTGAAGGTTCACGACGCGCCGACCAGGCACTTTCCACCATGTCGGAAAGGCTGTTCCGCATCCCCCAGTCGAGATCTCGCGCTGCGAGATTCCCCGACGCGACAATTCTCGCAGGATCTCCCGGACGGCGCGCCCCGACTTCGGGGGTGAAGTCGACGCCGGTGACTGCGGCGATTTCCTTCATGATCTGCGCCACCGAGACACCATTGCCGCTGCCGAGGTTGTAGGCGGGTTCGATCGGCGCGCCGGTTTCGAGCCGGTGCGCGGCGGATGCGTGGGCGAGCGCGACGTCAGCGACGTGCACGTAGTCGCGCACACACGTGCCATCCGGCGTCGGGTAGTCGTCGCCGTGGATGGTTGGTGTCTCGCCGTCGAGGAGACGCTCGAAGACGATCGGGAACAGGTTGTGCGGGCTCACGTCGTAGACGTCGGGCAGGCCGCTGCCGACGACGTTGAAGTAGCGCAGGCTCGTGTGCTTCAGGCCGGTGGCGATGGCTTGGTCGCGCAGCAGCCATTCCCCGATGAGTTTGGTCTCGCCATAGGGAGATTCGGGGGCGGTGCGGGTGTCCTCTGTGACGAGGTCGACATCGGGGTTGCCGTAGACGGAGGCGCTCGAGGAGAAGACCAGCTTGTCGATCCCGGATGCGGCCATCGCGCCGAGCAGCGTCGCGGTGCCGGTGACATTGACCTCATACGTGTGCAGCGGCCGCTGAACCGAGACGCCGGCGAACTTGAAGCCGGCCAGGTGCACCACGCCGGTGATGCCGTGGCGCTGCATGGTGCGCAGCAGCAGGTCGCCGTCGAGGATGGAGCCGCGCACGAACTGGGCGCCCGGCGGGACGAACTCGATGCGGCCGGTGGAGAGGTCGTCGAGCACGACGACGTTCCGGCCGGATTCCTGCAGCGCCGCGGCGACGTGCGAGCCGATGTAGCCGGCGCCGCCGGTCACGAGCCAAGTCATCCCCCAAGGCTAGCGGCGCGCCTGGTGTCAACTGAAGCGGGTCGGGATGCGGCGATAGCCGTCGCGGTGCACGAGGTTCGCGGTGGCCGAGATGGCCGCGACTGCGATGGTGGCGAGTACGAGAATCATGGCAGTAATTCTTTGCCTAGGGTTTTCCTGCCACTAGTGGCAGTATGGACAGCATTAGGTCCATTCCTGCCACGGGAGGCGCCATGCTCAACAAGGTCGTTCTGCTTGCGATCCCCGGTGTCGCGCCGTTCGAGTTCGGCACCATCTGCGAGGTATTCGGCATCGACCGCACCGAGAGCGGCGGGCCGGCATTCGACTTCACAATCGCCACGTCGCGGCCGGGAAGGGTGCGCACGTCCCAAGGCTTCGACATCGTGATGGAGAACGATCTCAGCGCTGCGGCGGATGCCGACCTGCTCGCGGTGCCCGCGCACAGTGTCGACGAGGTCGACGATGAGGTGCTCGAGGTCATCCGGGCTGCCGAGCGGCGCGGGGCGTGGGTGCTGAGCGTCTGCTCCGGTGCGTTCGTGCTCGCGCAGGCTGGCGTCCTGGACGGCCGCGCCGCCACCACCCATTGGATGTACACCGACAAGCTCGCTCGCGAGTATCCCGGCACGACCGTGAACCCGGATGTGCTGTTCGTCGAGGACGGCAACGTCGTGACCAGCGCCGGCACGGCATCCGGAATCGACGCGGCCCTGCACATCGTGCGGAAGGAGCTCGGTGCGGCGGCGGCGAACGTGATCGCGCGCCGGATGGTGGTGCCTCCGCAGCGGGACGGCGGGCAGTCGCAATACATCGACACGCCGATCCCGGAGTGCAAGAGCGACTCGCTCGCGCCGGTGATCGAGTGGATGCTCGAGCACCTCGACGAGGAGCTCACCGTCGATCAGCTGGCGCGGCGCGCGCTCATGTCGTCGCGCACGTTCGCCAGGCGGTTCAGGGCGGAGACCGGCACGACGCCTGCAGCCTGGCTGAACCGTCAGCGGCTCGTGCGTGCGCAGCAGCTGCTCGAGCAGAGCGACCTGAGCCTCGAGCAGGTGGCGGCGCGCACCGGGTTCGGGGCGGCGGCGGTCATGCGGCACCACTTCGTCAAGTCGCTGCAGACAACCCCGACCGCGTACCGCCGCACCTTCGGGGAGCGCGTGCCGGCGTAACCGCCCCGGTCCTGTTGCACGACCGCGTTATGCAGGAGATTCCCTGTTGTGCAGGACTTTCGGCCGTCTGGGGACCTCCCATGGGCATCCGGGGCCATTCGCCAGGGAAAGTCCTGCATAACAGGGTTTCGGCCCGATAACCGGTGCCGTCAGCAGGTGGTCGCCACGAAGAGGTCGCCGGCTCCGGCGATGGTGAGCGGCCCGGCATCCGGGGCCACGTATAGAGACTCACCGCGCTCGATCCGCAACGCATCGCCGCCGTGCGCCACCTCGAACCCGCCGGCCGTGCACACGACCACCATCGGCCGCCCGCCGCCGATCGCCGCATCGCCGGTGACGTGCAGCAATTCGAAGCCCGGGCCATCCGGACGGTACGCCGTCACCGACGCCCTCACCTCGATGGCACCGAGACGCGGTTCGGCCAGCTCGGTGAAGTCGGTCAGCGCCAGCAACTCTGGCACGTCAACGTGCTTGGGGGTGAGTCCGCAGCGCACGATGTTGTCGGAGCTGGCCATCAGTTCCATGCCGATGCCGCTCAGGTAGGCGTGGATGTTCCCGGCTGGCATGTACAGCGCCTCGCCGCGCCGCAGCGTCACCCGGTTCAGCAGCAGCGACACGACGATGCCCGGGTCGCCCGGGTACGCCTCGGCGAGGGTGCGCGCGGTCTCCAGCGCGATCCCGTCGCCGGATGCGGCGAGCGCCGTCACCTCAGCGATGAGGTCGTCGACTCCGTCGCCGCGGGTGACGAGCCATTCGACGGTGCCCGGCAGGTCATCCAGCCGTCCGGCGAGACCCGTCAGACCGAGGCCGGTGAGGAGCTCACGGGTCTGCTCGACCGGCCGGAACCCGCACAGCGCCTCGAACCGGTCGCCGAGCGCGACGACGATCTCGGGTTTCGCGAACGGGTCCTTGTAGTTGCGGTGCGGCGCATCCAGCGGGATGCCCGCAGCGTTCTCCCGCTCGAAGCCCGCGGCTGCCTGCTCGGCGTTCGGGTGCACCTGCAGTGACAGCGGCCCACCCGCGGCGAGGATCTTCAGCAGGAACGGCAACGGCTCACCGGATGCCGCGAGCCACTCGTCAAGACCCCGCCCGTCATCGAGAACGCGGGCCGGCGACCCCGGATGCGAGCCGAACCAGAGCTCCGCCTCCGGCCCGCCGGATGGCGCTGTCCCGAGCAGGTCGGCGATCGCTGTGTGCGAGCCCCACGCGTACGGGCGCGGCGAATTGGCGATGCGCACGAGCACGGGCCACTCCTTCGCCGAAGCGACGTCATCGGGGCGATCACGTCGAGCACTCAACGCTACCAATGGCGCTCACCCTTCCCCCAATTGCCCACTTCCGCCCCTGTTTCGGGCCAAATTGGGGGCCAAAGTGGGCAACTCGGCTCCGAACCATCGCGCAAGCCCGCCGATAGTCTTGGGGCGTGGACGGTGCGCGCTTCAGAATGGGCTTCGCGATCCTGACACTGTTCACGGTGCTGGCTGGCGACGCCTGGCGCTACACCCTCAGCTGGTGGGGCTACAGCGTCATCGCCATCGCCATCGCGACGGTGAGCGTTCTGATCCTCATCCGCGAGCGCGACCGCTGGCGTTTCGGCGGCCTCCCGCTGCCGCTAGTCCTTTTCGTCGCCTTCGCCGCGCTGAGCACGGCGTGGTCCTTCTACCCCGGCTCCACCGCGCTCGCGGCCCTCACCACCCTGATGACGGTGACCGCCGGCACCGCCCTGGGCGTCGCCTACTCGTGGGCTCAACTGCTGAAGGCCCTCGGCTGGGCGTTGCGCTTCATCCTGGGCCTGTCGCTGCTGTTCGAGTTCGTGGTGGGCGCCTTCATCCGGCAGCCGGTGCTGCCGCTGTGGGTGGACTATCCGGATGGCGACCTTCCCAAGCTGCTCTACTGGTCGCGCGACCTGCTCTTCGACGGCGGCAAGATCCAGGGCATCGTCGGCAACTCGAGCCTGCTCGCGATGATCGCGCTGCTCGCGGCGATCGTCTTCGGCATCCAGCTCGCCTGCCGCTCGGTGAACAAGTACTGGGGCTGGGTGTGGCTCATCACAGCCACGATCGTGATCGGGATGACCCGCTCTCCCACCATCTACGCGGCTCTCGCCGCCATCGCGTTCGTGCTGTTCGTCGTGCTGCTGCTGCGCAAGTCGAGAACACCCGGCCAGCGCACCGCCGTCTACGCCAGCGCGGTGATCGCCCTCGGCGCTGGCGTCGCCGTCATTATCGCCTTCGGCCAGCAACTGCTGGAGGCAGTCGGCAAGTCGCCTGACCTCACCGGGCGCCTCGGCATCTGGGAGACCGTGATCGGCATGGCTGAGGAGCGCCCGTGGGTCGGCTGGGGCTGGGTCAGCTTCTGGACGCCGTGGGTCGAGCCGTTCGACGACCTGGTCTTCCACGCCGGCGTCGTGCAGCTGCACGCCCACAACGCGTGGCTGGACGTGTGGATGCAGCTCGGCATCGTCGGCCTAGTCCTCTTCGGCATCCTGGTACTCACCGCGTTGGTGAAGGCGTGGCAGCACGCGGTCGACCGGCCGCAGCAGCTTCCGGATGCGCCGCAGCCGTACACCGCGATCACGCTGCTGCCGCTGCTGATCATGGTTGCGCTGATCGTCCAGTCGCTTGCGGAATCGCGGCTGCTGATCGAATACGGGCTGGTGCTGTTGACCGTTGTCGCGGTCAAGACGAAACGGCGTGAGCTGACGTGAGGGCGGGGCAGCGGTTCGACGTGACGATGGCGTTCCTGTCATCGGCGAGGTTCGTGACCGCGCTCACCACCGCATCCGTCGGCACCGCCCTGCTGGCGTTCTCGATCCGGCAGACGATCGGCTGGGCCGGGCTGTTCACCATCCTGATCATCGAGGTGGCGCTGTTCGCGATCGCGCTCATCGGACGCCGCGGTGAGATCGAGTGGAGCGGCCTGCTGCCGATTTCGCTGATGGTGTTCATGGGCTGGGCCGTCCTGTCGATGTTCTGGAGCGTGTACCAGTGGGCGACACTCGGCGGGCTGCTGTATTCGCTGGTCTTCACGGTGCTGGGCGTCTCGGTGGCGCTGCTGCGCGACACGATCCAGATCGTGCGCGCGTTCGGCGATGTGTTCCGGTTCGTGTTGCTCCTGTCGGTCGCGATCGAGGTGCTGAGCGGGCTGCTGATCGATACTCCGATCTGGTACCTGGACATCCGGGGCAACCTGGACCGTGGCGGGCCGATCCAGGGCGTGCTCGGCGGCAACGACCAACTCGGGGTGGCCGCGCTGATCGCGTTGATCACCTTCGCGATGGAGTGGACCACGAGGTCGATCCGCCAAGAGGTCGCGATCGGGTCGATGGTGCTCGCGGCGGTCGCCCTGCTGTTCAGCCGGTCGCCGATCGCCTACGGCGCGCTGCTGGTGGTCGCCATCGCGGCCGTGGCGCTGATGCTGCTGCGACGGCTGACGCCGGAACGCCGGCGCAACTGGCAGATCGGCCTGCTCGGCGGGCTCGGGGTGCTCGGTGTCGCGACCTGGCTGGCGCGCGGGGTGATCATCGACGCCTTGGATGCGACCCGCGAGCTCACCTCGAGGCTGCGGCTGTGGCGCGAGGTATGGGACTTCATCCCGCTGCACCAGCTCGAGGGCTGGGGCTGGATCGGGCATTGGCGGATGGAGTTGCCGCCGTACTACACGTTCGTGCCGCTGCGGGATGACCCGACCGAGTCGGCCGGGAACGCCTGGCTGGATGTCTGGCTGCAGCTCGGACTCGTCGGGCTGGTGGGATTCATTGTGCTGGTCGTGCTCGCCTTCACGCGGTCGTGGCTGCTCGCGGCGAAGCAGCGCAGTGTCGTCTACCTCTGGCCTGCCTTGGTGCTCGTAGTGCTCGTGATCAGTTCGCTCGCCGAAAGCCTCGTGCTGGTGGAATTCGGATGGCTGACGCTGGTCGTCTGCACCGTGAAAGCGTCCCGCGAGCTGAGTTGGCGGCAGGCGTTCAGCACGTCCGCCCCGAGGCCGCCGGAACTACCGCACGAGCGCCCCGCCGCCTGAACGGCGGGCGAGCACCCAGATGTGGCGACGGCCCAGCGGCAGGATGTCGACCGTGACGTCTCCGGACGGGTGCCGGCGCAGCGTGTTCTCAGCAACCCGTGCCCCACGCCATGCCCGGCTCAGCGTGCGGCGGCCCCGCAGCAGGTGCCAGACGTGGCCGACCCAGTCCAGCATGCGCGGCACGACCCCGCCGCGCCGGAACTGGATGAGCGCCCAGCCGCCCGGCGCGAGCACGCGAAGGGCCTCGGCGAAGTACCGCTCCTGCGCCTGGGCGGTCGGCACGTGCTGCATGGTGATGTAGGAGAAGACGGCGTCAACCGAAGCATCCGGGACCGGCAAATCGCCCTCCCCCGACACTTCGACGTACGAGACGTTCGGCAGGTCGGCCAGGTTTGTCCGCGCACGAGACAGCATCTCGTCGCTCACGTCGGTCGCGACCACCGAGCCCGCCAGCTCGGCCAGTCGGCGCGTCATCCGCCCGACGCCTGACCCGATCTCGAGAAGACGCTCGTCCCCGCGCAGCTTCAGGCCAGCGAACGACAGGAACGTGTCGACCTCCCGCGCGCCACTGGCGAAGAACTCGGCGCTTTCGGTCGTGTACCCGGTCGCGATGTGCCACGCAGCGTTCTCGCGCGCGGCGCGGTTCCAGAACCGCTTGGAGGCCTCAGGTTGGATCACGTCGATATGTGTAGCAAAAGCGTCTGCGGAACGCCGGGGATGTCATGGTGCGAGACGGATCGTATCGGGCGCTACTGTGGGTGCGTCCGCGAAGAGGGAGAGCTGTGCTCACAAAAATGAGAAGCGCTGTCGATCTCGCTTCGTTCTTGATGCGTGCCGAGTGGGCAATTTTGCTGAGTGTTGGTAGCTTTCTGGTTGGATCCCTCCCCATGCTCGTCGGCCTACCGCCCGTAGTTGGCTGGGCGATCGCGGCAGCGGGCTTCGTCGTCGGTGTTGTGTTCATCGTCAAGGACATCTTCGGACTGCTCGGCCGCTGGTCAGAGTGGAGCATGCGTAAGGTAACCGCGCCAGTGGAGTTCGACGGTGAGCTTGTGGTGCCGGGCCTTCCCCAAATCGTGACCACTGAGGTCGGTAGGGTCGCCATTGATCCCGACGTTGACGCACTGCTCGCGAATAGTCAGTGCAACGTGAAGTGGCAGAGCGACCCCTATGAGCTGCCATCACCACTCGCTGAGATCGCCCCCTACGTCCTTCGCACCAGTGCCCAGGGACGCTGGCCCTTTAACGGTCCGAACGTTCGCCTGGAAAGCGACATATCCGCCGAATTCCTCACCGACAACCGGGATGTACTCATGCGACCGGGAAACTTCTATCGGGGCCTGTGTTCCAACGAACTCACTTCCTGGGTCATCACACGCGGCGGCACTCGCTGGCCCTTCGAGGAACAATTCATCTTCGATAGCCAGCATCGAATCCAAGCGCTGAGTCAAAGCCAGTTGCTAAATGGAGTCGGCGTCTCGACGCTTGCGGTGACAACCGACGATCGGCTGGTCATCGTCTTGCAGTCCAGAAACTCGCAGACGAGTGCGGGAATGTGGGCACCGTCGGGCTCGGGCGCCCTCGAACCTCAGGATGTTGCTGCCTCCCCTGACCAACTTCTTGTGAACGTAGTCTCGGCTGGCGCAGTCCGTGAGCTTCGAGAGGAAGGCAACCTCTCCGCGACAGCGGTCGGTGCTTCGGAAGTGATCGGATACGGCCGCTGGCTCGATCGTGGTGCCAAACCGGAGTTCTACTGCCTCACCGCGCTAACTGTGGCGTCGACCGAATTGCGGCTCGGATCAAATGCGCATCGCTTTGGTACGGAAGAGCGGACCTGGACGGCAGACATCCAGTTGATTGAACTCGACTTTGCCGGGGCGCAGTCGAGGGTCGACAACGACGCTTCCAGGCCGCTCTGGCGTTCAAGTCTTCTCGTTCCGAATCCCGCCGTTCTTATCGGAAGCGTCTCTGTTTCGCTGTCCTTGGCGCTGGACGCCCTTGTTCGCGCGCTCAGGCGAGACCCCGATATTGTGAGCAGGCTCCGTGATTTAGGTCGTGCCAGTCAGGTCGAAGAGTGGCAAGGAACTGAGGTGCACTAACGCGACTGTTGCTCGAGGTCGGCCAGCACCATCCGCTCGACCAGCTCGGAGAATCCGACGGTCGGCGCCCAGCCAAGCTCTGCGCGGGCCTTCGACGCATCGGCGCGCAGTTCGGCCGGATCCGCCGGCCGCACGAAGGCGTCGTCCGCGACCAGGTACTCAGCTGCCGACCCGAGGCCGGCCGCCGCGAACGCCGCGTCGGCGAACTCGCGCACGGTGTGGGTCTCGCCGGTGCCGATCACCCAGTCGGCGGGCTCCGGATGCCGCACCGCCAACTGCAGGGCACGAACATAGTCGGGGGCCCAGCCCCAGTCGCGGCGCGCGTCGAAATTGCCGAGGACCAGCCGGTCGTCGAGGCCGAGCGCGATCCGCGCCGCGCCGCGGGTGATCTTGCGGGTCACGAATCGGTCCGGTCGCAGCGGCGACTCATGGTTGAACAGGATGCACGACGACGCGTGCACGCCGCGCGCCCGGTACACGCCGACCAGGTGATGGGCGAGCGCCTTCGCGGCGCCGTACGGCGACAACGGCCGGATCGGTGTCTGCTCGTCTTGCGGGGCGGCGGCGTTCCCGAAGATTTCAGCACTCGCGGCGAGCACGAACCGCGACCCGACCTCGGCGGCCGCCTCGAGCAGCGGCGCGGCGGGCAGGGCGGTGGTTTCGAGCGTCCCCACCGGGTCGTCCCAGGACGCAGCCACCGACGTCTGCCCGGCCAGGTGGTACACCTCGTCCGGCCGCAGCTCGCGCAGCAGCCGCCCGATCAGCGCCGCGTCGCGGATGTCGCCGCGGTGCACGCTGATCAGGTCGGCGGCATCCGGTGCGCTCTCGCGCACCAGCGCGTGCACGTCGTGGCCCTCGTCGAGCAGGTTCCGGATGAGCAGGGTGCCGTCCTGCCCGCTGGCGCCGGTGACGAAGACGACGGACATGTCAGCTCGCCCGTTCGGCGTCCAGGTCGGCGTCCACCATCATCGCCACCAGTTCCCGGAACCCGACGGTGGGTTGCCAGCCGAGCTTGTCGCGCGCCTTGCTCGCGTCCCCGATCAGCAGGTCGACCTCCGCGGGCCGCTCGTAGCGCTCGTCGTAGCGCACGTACCCGGACCAGTCGTCAATCCCGATGCGCTCGAAGGCGACATCGAGCAGGTCCCGGATGCTGTGGGTCTCGCCCGTCGCGACGACGTAGTCGTCGGCATCCGGCTGCTGCAGCATGAGCCACATTGCGCGCACGTAGTCGCCGGCGAAGCCCCAATCGCGCTTGGCGTCGAGGTTGCCCATCGCGATGGAGTCCTGCCGTCCGAGTGCGATGCGGGCGACCGCCTGGGACACCTTGCGGGTGACGAATTCGGGGCCGCGCCGCGGCGACTCGTGGTTGAACAGGATGCCGCTGGAGGCGTGCATGCCGTACGACTCGCGGTAGTTGATGGTCATGTGGTGCGCGAACGACTTCGCCACCCCGTACGGCGAGCGCGGCCACAGCAGCGTCGTTTCGCGCTGCGGCACCTCCTGCGCCTTGCCGAACATCTCCGAGCTGGAGGCCTGGTAGAAGCGGACCCCATCCGAGTTGTTGCCGGCGTGCAGCCGGATGGCCTCGAGAAGATTCAGCGCACCCTTGGCGGTGACGTCGGTGGTGATCGACGCGTTCTCCCACGAGTACGCGACGAACGAGATGGCGCCGAGGTTGTAGACCTCGGTCGGGTTGGATCGTTCGAGCACCCGCAGCAGCGAGGAGGTGTCGGTCAGGTCGCCGAACAGCAGTGTCGCCTCCGGCAGCGCCTCGCGCACGAGCGGGATCTTCGGGTTGTTCTGCCCGCGCACCAGCCCGAACACTTCGTAGCCCTCGGCGGTCAGCAGTTCGCCGAGGTAGAGGCCGTCCTGGCCGGTGATGCCGGTGATGAGAGCGCGCTTCATCGTGTCCTTCGTGTGCGTCTCCGCCGCCGGAGAGGTGTTGAGTACCCCTTACGGTACTGGCTGCACGGGTGTCGCGGTCACGGTCGCGTCCTCCAGCGCAGCGCGACGAAGATGGCCTGGCAGGTGACCGAGGTCAGTTCGCCGATGGCCAGGCCCCACGCACCGCCGGCGGCGCCGAACGCACCGGCGAGGAGCAGGATGGCTGGCACCCCGGCCGCCGCGCCGATGAGCACGCTGGTCATGAACTCGCGGCGAGCGCCCAGGGCGACCAGCGTGACCCTGCCCAGCACCGTGCCTATGGCGATGCCGAGGGTGGCGACGCCGAAGCCGAGCGCGGTCGCCGTGTCGATGGCGACCGTTTCGCCGAACAGCAGGCCGGATAGGAACGGCCCCAGCAGCGCGAACGCCGCGAGGCCGAGCAGGCCCAGGCATCCGTGCAGCAGGAACGCGCGGCGCACCCGTGCCGGGAACTCGCGGCCATCGTCCTCGACCACCCAGCCCTGCAGCGCGTTGCCGAGCGCGGACACCGAGTACTGGCCGATCCGGTACAGCTTGTCGCCCGAGACGTACGCCGCCGCCTGCGCGGTGGGCGCCGTGATGCTGACGAAGGTCACCGCGAGCGAGTTGTAGGCGCCCCCGGCTATTTCGGTGGTCATCGCCGAACGGTTGCTGCGCAGTGTGCTCCGGATCTCGCCTGGTCGCGCCGCGAGCACGTCGCGCGCGCCGACCGTGCGCAGGAGGTAGGCGGCGATGCTGGCGATCGTGGCGACAATCAGCAGTGCCGGGTACCAGGTCACCTGTCCGAGCAGCAGCAACGCCGCCGCGGCGAGGGCCGTGGCGACAATCCGGGGCAGGATCTCGTACCGCACGATCAGGCCGGCACGGCCGAGTCCGATCATGAACCAGGATGACGACAGCCCGGTGAGCGTCATCGCGACGCTCATCAGCGCACCGTCCAGCCGGTTCGCCTCCGGGGAGGCGACGGCGGCGATCACCGCTGCGACGATGACCGCGGGCAGGAATAACGCGAAGCGGGCGTGCACGCTGCGGCGCAGCAGCTCGGTCCGGGCATCCGGTGCCGCGAGGGCGACCATTGTCGGTCCGACCGTGTTGTAGCCGAGTGCGACGAACAGCGCGGCGAACGCGCCGACCGACTGCCCGATGGCGATGGCGAGCCAGGCATCCGCTCCCGCCACGCGCGCCAGGATCGGCAGGAACAGGAACGGCGTGACCAGCGACAGGAACGGCAGACCGGCAAAAGCGAGGATGCGTTGGGTGAGCGAGGGGGTGCTCGGTTGCGGTGCGCTCGCGGTCATGAGGTCACCTTATTGGGGGCCGCTCCTGGTAGGCGTGAGCTCACTCTGCAATGCCCTCACGCATCACGCGAGTGATGTCGTCCCGAATTCCGAGAGGAATGTATCTGAGCCCGTTTTCCCGGATATCGGGCCAGGATTCGCGGGTCACGTCGTAAATGATTGTCGTCGTTGTTCCTCCATCTGCCCGCGCCAGAGGCGTCTCATCTTGTGACACGGCGACGAAACCTAGCTGAGTCATGATGTGGCGCATTGGAGCGTTGTGAGCGAGGACGCGACCGGTCAGGCGTCTCGCTTCAAGCCTGTCGAACGCATGGCCGTGGGCTAGAAGCGGCAGCGCTTTGCCTAGCCCAGCCGGTGCGCGGACGGGATCACCGAGCGCGATACCCCAGCTTCCCACTTTGGCCTGATCGTCCCAGTTCTCTATTTGGAACCAGCCGACTGGCACACCATTGCTTTCGACGAGGATTGTGCGGTCACGCATAGCCGGATGCGCGCGCGAGAACCACGCCTCGTGGTGTTGTCGAGGAATCTCAGCGTCGTTCGTGCTGACGTGTCTTATGCGGTCAGAATTGCGCCACTCCCACAGTGTCCACTTGTCGCTAGGGCGAACTTGGCGCAGCGACACCAAGGTGGTCAGGGCTCCTCCAGCAAGCTCCACGACACGGGTGTACCTGCACTGGCCTGTCGCGTGAAGGCTCGACCCATGACCTGGGTTATCGCCGCGGGAGGAAGCCCGCCGGCCGGCCTGACGGAGCGAATGTTTTCTGGGGTGGCGATGTCACCGGCTCGGACGTCGGCCGTAACGTACAGCGATGGACGCAGACGCAATGACTCAGCTTCGGCAGCTGTAGCCCAGACGCTCGCCGAACCCAGAGCACGGTGTGCTGCGTCGCATCCGTCGACGAGCTGCTTGACTTCGTCAGGTTCGAGGGAGAACGCGCTGTCTACACCGCCATCGGCTCTGCTGAGGGTCACATGCTTTTCGATCACGGTCGCTCCGAGAGCGACCGCTGCGATGGAGACGGCAGTTCCGAGGGTGTGGTCCGAGAGTCCGACCTTCACGCCGAAAAGGTCGGCAAGCACGGGGATGCGACGCAAGTGTGCATCATCGGGCGACGCGGGGTATGAGCTCGTGCACACAAGAAGAGTCAGGTCAGCGCAACCGCCGGCCCGCGCCGCATCGACGGCTGCCGCGATCTCTGCGACGGTGGCGGTGCCGGTCGAGAGCAGAACCGGCTTACCGGTCTGTGCGACGCGTTCTATGAGCGGAAGGTCGACGATCTCCAGTGACGCGATCTTGTAGAGCGGCACATCAAGCTCTTCGAGGAAGTCAACCGCAGTCTCGTCAAACGGTGTGCTGAATGCCACCATTCCGAGTTCGCGGGCGAGTTCAAAGATGGGCTGGTGCCACTCCCACGGAGTGTGGGCCTCCGCATAGAGGTCGTGAAGTGTGCGATTGCCCCACAGTTCGTGTCCGTCACTGACGCGGAAAGCTGGCGCGTCCACGTTCAGTGTGATCGTGTCCGCCGTGTAGGTCTGAATCTTGACCGCATGCGCACCGGCCCCGCCCGCGGCCCGCACTATGTCGAGGGCCCGCTCGAGGGATCCGTTGTGGTTGCCGGAGATCTCGGCGATCACCATGGGTGATCCTGTCGTTGTCACGAGAGCGCCTTCCGCACGAGTTCAATCACTCGATCCTGATCCGACGCGGAAAGGTTTGCAAACATTGGAAGCGATATCTCTTCCTTGTAATACTGCTCAGCCACGGGACACATTCCTCGCTTGTAACCGAGGTCCTCGAAGTAGGGGTGCCAATACGCGGGGATGTAGTTGACCTGTACGAGCACTCCTTGTTCCCGTAGGAACTCGAAAACACTGCGCCGCCGGTCTTCGCTGACTCGAATCGGGAAAAGGTGCCACATCGGGTCAACGTAGGCGCGTTGGTGGGGCAGCCTGACTCCGTCAAGGTCTCCTAGGCCTTCTGCGTAACGCTGGAAAACTTTCTTTCGAGCGTCCTTGAAGTCGTGTAACCGTTTGAGCTGACTTAGTCCGAGCGCGGCGAGCACGTCGGGGAGTCGATAGTTCAATCCCAGTTCGTGAACTTCTTGGTGCCATGGGCCTTCGTCCGGGTAGCGCTGTGCATGCTTGTCGCGAACAAGGCCGTGCGATTTGAACCTGCGGGCACGTTCTAGAAGTTCGGAACGTGTCGAGACGATTGCACCGCCTTCGGCCGTAGTCAGGTTCTTCGTGGGAAAGAACGAAAACGTGGTGATGTCGGCTACGGAACCAACTGGGCGTTCTCGGTATGTCGATGCGATCGAATGTGCTGCATCCTCCAGTATCACAACATCGTGCCCGGCGACTGCCTCGCGCAGGGCGGTGAAGTCGGCGGGGTGCCCGGCGTAGTCGACCGCGGCGACGGCTCGGGTTCGCTCAGTGATGAGTGCGTTGACCGCGTGTGGGTCGATGTTGCCCGTGTCTTCTTGCACATCGGCGAACTCGACCGTTGCCCCACTCAGAATCGCGGTGGATGCTGTTGCGACGAATGTCAGGGGAGTTGTGACGACGACGCTTCCCTTGTCGAAGCCGATCGCGGCGTAAGCGCAGTGAAGGGCGGCGGTACCGGAGCTCACGGCAACTGCTTCGGGCACACCTGCGATCCCTGCGATGGCTGCCTCGAACTCGGCAACGGTGGGCCCCATGGTGAGCCATTCGCCGCGGACGGCGGTGGCGACTGCGGCGACATCATCATCGTCGATCGACTGGTGTCCGTATGGAATAGCCACTAGTCGAGGCTCTCAAGCACGCCTCGAAGCTCGTCGACTCCAAGCCATTGTTCGTTGGTGTCTGATTGGTATGCGAACCCCTCTGGGAGGGTGTCGCCTTCCGGCGGTGTGAATCCCCAGTTGGCGATTGTTGGCAGGACGACGTAGCGGTCCCCCAATCGAAGCGTGCGGCGGCTGTCGTCGAGCGAGATCATCTCTTCGTGAAGCTTCTCGCCGGGGCGGATACCGATCTCGTGGGTTTCGCTCCCTGGGGCGATCGCCTCGACGAGGTCGAGGATTCTCATGCTGGGGATGCGAGGGACGTAGAGCTCACCACCTTGCATGAGGTCGAAGGAGTCGATGACGAACTGCACGGCCTGTGGCAGGGTGATCCAGAAGCGTGTCATACGAGCGTCGGTGATGGGGAGCGACTTGCTTTCCGCGGCCAATGCTTTGAAGTATGGAATCACGGATCCACGACTGCCCATGACGTTGCCGTAACGCACCACACTGAAGCGGGTTCGGTGTCCGGCGGCATAGTGATTCGCGGACTGGAAGAGCTTGTCGGCCGCGAGCTTGGTCGCGCCGTAAAGATTGAGCGGGCTTGAGGCTTTATCTGTTGACAAGGCGACGACTTTTTGCACGTTGGCGTCAATCGCCGCTTCGACGACGTTTTGTGATCCAACGATGTTGGTCTGCACATACTCGAACGGGTTATATTCCGCGGTGTCCACTTGCTTCAACGCGGCGGCGTGGACGACGAAGTCGACATCGTGCATCGCCCGGGTGAGGCGGTGGCGATCCCGGATGTCGCCGATGAACCAACGCAGCCGAGGGTCGTCTTGCAAGCCCTGTCGTACCTCGTACTGCTTGAGCTCGTCACGGGAGAAAATGACGATACGCTTCGGGTCGAACTCGTCGAGAGCACGACGAATGAAGGCCTTTCCGAACGAACCGGTTCCCCCGGTTACCAGGATCGATGACCCTCTTAGTATCGACATTGTCAACCTCTCGTGTGCGGAACGCCTCATAGACTCGCGTACGAGAATACGCCAGACCCCGTAGCCACCCGGACAGCGCGAGATCGGAGCAGTTGGAATGCGTGTTCTTCTGCGCGCAGACGCGGACTCCCTACGAGGAACAGGGCACGTGATGCGCTGCCTCTCGTTGGCTGAGGCGTTGATGCAACGCGGTCACACCGTAAGTTTGATGGCGTGCATCTCCTCAGTGCCGTGGCTTGAAGATCGACTCGCGGACGTTGCGATTGCGGTAATCCCCTGTGAACCAGATTCTCTTGATCTTGATGCGATCAGAGGTCATGAGCCAGATTGGGTCGTCGTTGATTCGTACTGGATCCCTCCGGACGAGATAACGCGCATGAACTCTGAAATCCGGTGCTTAGCGATCGTGGACGGAGACGATCGGGGAATCGTCGCGTCCCTCTACCTTGACCACAACTTGGGGGCGGAAAAGTCAATCCCGCCAGAACGCGCACCCGGCCGCACCCTTGCTGGCTCGCAATTCTCTCTGATCCGCGACGAAATCCTCCAAGCACGCCGCGAGGCTCCGGAAGCAATCCAGCACGACCCACCCCATGTGCTGGCTTTCATGGGGGGCACAGATCCGAATGCCTTGGTCGTTGATGTCGTTGCAGCGTTGTCTCGCAGCGATCTCCACCTGACGCTTACGGCCATTTGTGCGGCGGGTGCGATGGAATCGGTCGTTGAGATCGCACGCGAGAACCCAAATATTGAGGTACTCGGCACCACAAATGAACTCCCGAAATTGCTGAGCCGGGCGGACACGGTTATCTCCGCGTCGGGTACGAGCGTATGGGAACTTTGCACGCTCGGGATCCCCAGTCTTGTGCTTGCCACGGTTGATAATCAGTTGCGAAGCCTGGCTGCGGTGCGTGACGCCGGCGTGGCATACGGCATCGATGCCACGGGCAGCTTGGTCGCGGAGGACTTTGTGGCCGCGACCCGCACGCTTCTGACGGATGACGGAGCTCGGCATCAACTAGCGGCGCGCTGTCGGGACCTGTTCGATGGCCTCGGAAAAGATCGAGTGGCGGAAGCGATGGAGATGATGCTCGCGTGATTCAAACTCTGGCGATCCTCCAGGCGCGGGCGAGTTCTACGCGGCTGCCGGGAAAGGTTCTGGCACCCGTCCTTGGCGAGCCGATGATCGGCCGTCAGTTGGAAAGAATCGGCAGAGCAAACGCCATCGACGAGGTCGTTGTAGCCACATCGATCGACGAGTCCGATGACGATCTCGCGGAGGTACTCGTCAAAGGGGGCGCCATCGTTCGCCGGGGTCCTCTGGAGGACGTGTTGGCCAGGTTCAATCAGGTCCTAGATGAGTTTCGCCCCTCGCACATCGTGAGGCTCACAGCAGATTGCCCCCTCACCGACCCCGATGTCATCGACCGCGTTATCGAAGCTCATCTGGAATCGGGTGCCGATTACACATCAAATGTGCTCACTCGCACCTTCCCACACGGCTTGGATGTTGAGGTGTTCAAAGCCGAAGCGATGCGTCAGCTGCAATCGCTTCGGCTGAGCGATGAGGAGCGGGAGCACGTCACTCTCGGTATCTACTCGCGTCCCGACGAGTTTTCTCTCCACTCGGTGACTCAGAGGACGGATCAATCCCACTTGCGTTGGACCGTCGACTACCCGGCCGACCTGGAATTTGCTCGCTCCGTCTATGAGCGCCTCTACCCGCGCATCCCGGCGTTCACCACGTCTGATGTGATTGACCTTCTAGCCAGTCAGCCTGAACTGGCGGAGATAAACGCCCGCCTCTAAGCGCTGGCCGTCCCCCTGCGTCACGTTTCGGCTAGCGAGCCGCACGTCATTTGTGCAACGGCCCGCCTTGGAACTGTTGCGAACAGCCGGCCTCCCCGCAAACTTGCTCTCCGACTGGCCAACCCATTGGTCCTCGAATCCAACCTCGGGCAATCCATGCCGTCTCGATCAGCGACCTGTGTTCCACGCGGAATACACCTGCCGCACTTGAGTACAGGTACCCACCTTGGAAAATCTGTACTACGCCGTTGCCGTTCACCGTTTCAAACGGCTTGCCTGGGTCTAATGGGTAACCCAAGACACCTGAAGGACCATCGCGATCCTCATAGGATTTGGCGAGGACACCCGTCACCGGATAGACCGCCGACTGGCTCGGGCCGCCGACATAGCCGCCCTGGAACCTTTGCAGACAGCCGGTCGACCCGCACTCCAACTCCGATACTGGCCACCCCAGCGAACCTCGGATCCAGCCATCGCTGATCCAGTGAGCCTCTACCGGTGATCTATTCACGACCCGGAAAACTCCGGCGTCGCTGGAGTACAGATACCCACCTTGGAAGATTTGCACTACCCCATTACCGTTTACGGTCTCAAATGACTTGCCCGCATCCAGCGCGTTACCCAGAGCACCCGCAGGACCTCCATTGGCGTCGTAGTACGACTTGATGTCAGGATCGGTCACCGGCCAGAAGACTTCACCGGAAGACGAAACGACGCCGCCCTGGAACTGCTGGGTGCATCCACTCGCTGCACATTGCATCTCGGCAACCGGCCAACCCAGCGCCCCGCGAATCCAGCCCTGAGCGATCCAGTTCGATTCAACTGGAGACTTGTGAACCACGCGGAAGACGCCAGCCGCGCTTGAGTACAGGTACCCGCCTTCGAAGATCTGAACGATGCCGTCGCCATTTGCCGTGTCGAATGACTTTCCCGGATCGCGAGGTTGCCCTAGAACGCCGCTCGCGCCTCCACTGGCCTCGTAGTAGGCCAAGATCTCACGATCAGTAACGGGCCACCCGACGCCGCCGGAAGATGACACCGTCCCTCCTTGGAAGGCCTGTGTACATCCGGTGGGGCCGCACGTCTCTTCGCCTATCGGCCAGCCCAATGACCCGCGAACCCAACCTTGTGCGATCCATGCAGCTTCGATCGCAGATCGGTTCGCCACACGGAAGACACCCGCGTTGCTCGAGTAGAGGTAGCCGCCCTGGAAGATTTGCACCACGCCATTGCCATTGGCCGTTTCGAACGGCTTGCCCGGATCCAATGGGTATCCCAGCACGCCTGCCGAGCCTCCACGGTTCTCATACGAGTCCGCAAGGGCGCCGACCACCGGATGCACCACCGTCTTGCTCGGGCCGCCGATGTAACCGCCTTGGAACTGCTGGATACATCCTGCAGAGCCACACTCGAGCTCCGACACTGGCCAACCCAGCGAGCCGCGGACCCAGCCATCAGCGATCCAGTGGAACTCGACGGGCGACCGGTTGATTACACGAAACACGCCGGCGTCGCTCGAGTAGAGATAGCCCCCTTGGAAGACTTGTACAACACCATCGCCGTTGACCGTCTCGAACGATTTTCCTGAATCCAGCGGATAGCCCATTGCATTTGCCGGCCCACCGCGCGACCTGTACGAGTCCGCAATGACTCCGGATACGACGTGAGCGCCACCGGACTTGGTCCAGCCGATGATCCCGTGTTCGAAGTCCTGCCAGCAAGAGGTACTTGAAGGGGGACAATTCAGCGTGGCGACTGCCCGTCCGAGCAGACCGTTGGGGCCACCTGCAAGGTCGTGGGCAAGTGCGATTGCCGCAGCACCACTCGTGGCGGCCGGATCCCCGAACCAGTCGCTGTAGAAGAACCAGAAGTTGCGGTTTCCGTAGGACGAGCATGAATCGCCAGTCCCAGGGTACGAGTGCATTGCGGCGGAGTTGGGCTGATACGGGGTGTAGTTGTAAAGCCCAGCTGTTGCCCAGTTCTTGATGTTGACCGTAGTGCCACCGCAAGCAGTGTTCGGGTGATACTGCACGTACACGTTGCCAGGGTGGTAGCGAAACCGGTTCTCGGGCAATTGGTAGACCTTGAATTGCCTTGAGGCCATATACAGCTGATTGCCGAAGCCGTAGTAGAGCTCATTGCATGGCGCGGTGTCGGGGCATCCGTAGCCCATGGCGATACGAACCGCAGACTCCGAGGCTGTACTGCGAGTGATTAGACCCTGCTCCTTCTGGAGCGTGACGAGGAGCACCTTGGCCGAAATTCCGCACGCTTGCTGTGCGCGGAAGATGATCGTCGAGGCCAGAAGGTTCGATCCCCCCTGGAAGGCTTGGCAATACACATGTCCAGGTCGTGCTTGGTCAGAAATGTACGCAGCACGGTTTGCAACCGTGCTGCGGTAGGAAGCCAATGCACTTCCGCGCGCGACCAGGAACGCCTGAATCTGCGACTCCGTCATCGCACTGCCGTCATAGAAGTTGTCGTCGCTAATGATGTTGCCGGGATCAAAAGTCACCGGGTTGGGAAGTGCCGCTTCGGCGCGCTCTGACGGAAATAGTGCGACGAGGAGCGCCGGCAGCATCGATAGAGCCGCGAGCGCCGCAACCCCCTTGCGCCCTCGCCGAATGCGTTCCGTCGAAATATTTGCCACGATCACTCCCCCGCGTGCTTGCCGCACGAGTGTATGGCACCATTGCCTCAAATTCCGGCACTGCCGGACCGATAATTTGTCGTGTCCAAGGGCCCATTTGCGCGTGTAGTGCCGGGTGCGGCATTTCCGAGGCTACGGAACGGCGCTAGGTGCCGAGAGTGACGTTGCTCCCTGCGACATACTGTCGACGCGCATGATTGGAATCCGCCATGCCTCTGAGCCTGAAGCGGCATGACCCCACGCGGCCGCCCGTAGGCGTTCGAAGTATCTCCTCTGCCCGCGCAGAAAGATAGTTGAAACCCAAATCGCTCGCCATGGCACGCGTCGACCTTCTGGCAGTGCCATCGCTCGAGGAAGAGGATTCTTCGGCAGGTCGAATTCTTGCGCGAGCTCTCTGTAGTACCTATGGACTCGCGCCGAAACCAACCAGCTTCGGGCATACCAGAGTGAAGCGAAATGAGCGATCAGGCGGCCCGTCGCCTCTGCCAGACGCAATCGCCTCAATGAGTCGAGGAAACCAGTGTTGGGGTAGTTCATGCCGAATATCTGGCACGTTGTCTTGCCGAAAAAGAGGTCGATGAACCGGTTCTCGACTGCTTCGACTTCTGACGGCCCCATCGCGAGTCGGCGGGCCGCTGCAAACCCCCACACCGCTGTATGCAACCGATCGAAATAGCGCGGGCTCAACGCCCGGCGCGTGATGCTCTGAAACTCTTGATGATGCGTGTAGCCGACGAGGTCTGCTTTATGAAAACGCGTGACAAAGAACGGCAACACCAGAGTGAGAAGGTTGTCCTCGAAAAAGCAATACTCTGGGTACCACAGTTCGTTGGCTATGAGCAGTTCGCGCCGTGTGATCTTTGTAACGAGCGAGCCGTAGGTGCGGACCAAGCCGGATCGAATCTCGCTGGACACACCATAAGTTCCCGCCGTGATACCCATGGTGTTGGTGACTGGTCCCGACACTCCGTCCGCCATGTCAAAGTCGATGAAATCGAGCCCATCGTGCTTGAGCCGGTCGAAATACGCCAGAGCCTCGGCCGTAATGTCATCGTCGCAGTCGACGAACCACACATAGTCACCACGGGCGTGCCGCAAGCCGTTGTTCCTGGCCCTGCCTGGACCCGCGTTCTCCTGCCAGAGGATCTTCACCGGCACCGTGCACACTTCGGCAAAGTTCGTCAAGACGTCCCTGGTCCCATCCGTGGACCCGTCGTCGACGCAAATCACCTCGACAGAACCGTTAGGTAGATCCGCTAGCGTCCTCAAGAGGCGTGCTGAATTGTTCTGCGAATTATGAAATGGAATGATTATCGACAAGCTCGGAGTCGGTCTGCCCAGACTCGCTACATCGTTACTCGACACCCGCGAGACTCTACCAACTGGCTCGTGCTCGGCTCGTCCGGTTGACGGCTCGGCGAGTTTGCGGGTCCAACCGATCAGCCGCTAACGCACGTACGCTCGCCGCAATCGTCCATCTCGCCAGACGAGCGTGCGCAAGCAACTACGATGAAGAGGTTGGCTGCCTGCCGCCTACCTTCCGGAGCACTAATGATCGCCTCGAACGACCACGTCCATGGGTCTGCCGACGTAGCCCCAACCGCGGAAATCGCCGCGAGCGCGCGAGTTTGGCATTACGCGCAGGTGCGCGAGGATGCAACGCTCGGCGAGAACGTCATTGTCGGCCGGGGTGCTTACATCGGCCCGGGCGTTCATGTCGGGGACAACTGCAAGATTCAGAACTACGCACTGGTCTACGAGCCGGCCCGCCTTGCGCGCGGGGTATTCATTGGACCAGCCGTCGTTCTTACCAACGATCAATTCCCGCGCGCCGTCAATCCAGACGGCTCCGTGAAGTCTGCGACGGACTGGCAACCCGTGGGCGTCGACATCGCTGAGGGGGCGTCCATCGGTGCAAACAGCACATGCATTGCACCGCTCAAGATTGGGCGATGGGCTCTCGTTGGCGCCGGATCGGTAGTGGTTAAGGACGTTCCCGATTTCGCGCTCGTCGTTGGCAGCCCCGCACGGCGCGTCGGCTGGGTAGGCAAGGCCGGGCACCCACTCGTCCGAGAAAGCCGCGAACTTTGGGTCTGTCCCGTGACGAACGCCAAGTACCGCCAGACCGACGAAAACGCTCTCATGGAAGTGGAGAATTGATGATCCCCGCCGCTAGGCCCGAGATCGGCGAAGACGAGCGCGCCGCAGTTGACCGCGTTCTACGCTCCGGCATGCTCGCTCAAGGACCGGAGGTTGCAGCGTTCGAATCCGAGTTCTCCGAATGGGTTGACGGTCGGCACTCAATCGCAATGAACTCCGGCACGTCTGCCCTCCATTTGGCCTTCCTCGCTGGAGGTATTGAGCCTGGCGATGAAGTCATTGTGCCGTCGTTCAGTTTTGCTGCAACGGCGAACGCGGTCAGCCTCGTAGGCGCAACGCCCGTCTTCGTCGATGTCGAACTCGATCACTTTGCGATCGATGTCGCCGCCGTTGAGGCCGCGATAACTCCTCGCACAACAGCAATCATGCCTGTTCACCTTTACGGCCATCCGGCTGACATGGTCGCTCTTACGGCCCTTGCGGAGAAGCACGACTTGCTTCTTTTCGAAGACGCAGCGCAGGCTCACGCCGCCTCCATCGAGGGCAAGCCCGTAGGTGCATGGAGCGAGGCGGCATCCTTCTCGTTCTACCCCACCAAGAACATGACGTCGGGCGAGGGAGGCATGATCACCACCGCCTCAGATCAGGTGAATCGAGTCGCTCGGATGCTCCGGAACCAGGGCATGGAACGGCGCTACGAAAACGAATTGATCGGCTTCAACACACGCATGACTGACATTCATGCAGCTATCGGACGGGTACAACTCAGGAAACTCGAAGCATGGACCAAAGCTCGTCAGCGCAACGCCGCGTTCTTCAACGAGCATCTCGACGGCGTTGTCACGCCCCCCACCGCCGCGAATGCAGTGCACGTCTATCATCAATACACGATTCGGGTCGTCGACCACGATCGCGACGCCTTCGCGAACGAACTCACGAACCGCGGAGTGGGCAGTGGAGTGTACTACCCGACACCGATTCACAGGCTTCCGTCGTTCGGCCTTGACCTCGACCTGCCGAATACTGAACTCGCCGCGCAACAGGTGCTGTCGCTTCCCGTGTACCCGTCCCTTAGCGATGCCGAGCGGGAATCAATTGTGGAAGCGGTTAACGCCGTTGCTAGGGCGGGCGCTTGATGGCGCTTCGCGCGGGTCTCGTGGGCCTTGGCGTGATGGGAAGCAATCACGCAAGGGTGCTTGCAAATCTCGACGGTGTCGAACTTGTCGCTGTCTTCGACCCGGCCGAAAACGTTCCCGAGCGCGTTCACGATCGTCCGGTCATCCGCGACCTCGACCGCTTTCTTGGGCTGGGTCTTGACTACGCAGTCGTCGCTGCACCAACCGTGTTCCACCTGCAACTCGGAACACGACTCGCGGAGGCGGGCGTGCACGCCATCATCGAGAAGCCTGTCGCATCCACCGCCCAAGAATCTCGCGAACTTCGAGATCTCTTTGACGCGAAAGGACTAATCGGTGGGGTCGGCCATATAGAGAGGTACAACCCCGCGTTGCAGGCAGCTCGTCAGCGCATTCAAGATGGCGTGCTTGGAGAGATCTACCAGATCGCCACTCGCCGGCAGGGTCCGTTCCCCGGCCGGATCGCAGACGTAGGTGTCATCAAGGATCTTGCATCGCACGACATCGACCTCACCGCCTGGGTTGCGCAACAGGAGTTCGTTTCTGTTAATGCACGCACGGCACACCGCAGCGGTCGTCCCCACGAAGATATGGTTGTCGCCGTCGGTACGTTGTCGGACGGCACGATCACCTCGCACACCGTGAATTGGCTCACCCCCTTCAAGGAGAGAGTGACGATCATCACTGGTGAGAATGGCGTACTCCTCGCCGATACCCTGAGCGCGGACCTCACCTACTTCGAGAACGGACGCATTCAAGTTGCCTGGGATCCAGGCGAATTCCGCGGGGTCTCAGAAGGAGACATGACCCGTTTCGCGCTCGACCGCAAGGAGCCGCTGCGAATGGAGCACGAGGCATTCCGGGACTCAGTGTTAGCGGGCGAGCCCCGCGGCATCGTGACTCTTGCCGAAGGGACTCGCGTCGTTGAGATCGCCGAGAGCATGAGCTTAGACGGGCGCACTAACCGGCTGGACGCTCACGCAGAGTAGCCGCATTAATGCACCCTCTGCAGGTCGCCTAATTCAAGCGAGCCTCGGCCCAACTCCGGAAATTCTCGACTGCGCCCGGCTTCCAAATCGAATCAAGAACCGAAGGCTCATCATCGGCCTCGGCGTCGAGCATCGCCCGCGAGATTCGATCAACCTCACCTACTCCTTGTAGCGGTGGTCCAAAAAGGTCCCCGACGTAATAGTCGGTGTAGGGACTATCGCGCACGAACACCTGGCAACCCATGGCAAGGGCCTCGAAAAGAACGGTACTCGCCGTTCCCACGACCGCTCTTGCAGTAGAGAGCGATTCGTAGACATCGGCGTTGTCATCGACATGGAGCCCGGGCTCAGCCAGCATCCGCCCATACCGAGACGACAGAACCGCGCGCTCTGAAGGATGCGGACGAAAGCGCACCACCCATTCGGGAGGCAATGCTCGACGCAACGAACGGGCGAACTCGATCGTCTCTTCAGGGAACGAAACGCTGGAAACCAAGAGCACCTCCGAGGGGCGTTCGTTCCATTGTTCAGCTTTGGCGGCCATCGATTCCAGATGAGGCTTCCCGATTGCGATCGCGCGACCGGGGTGCCGAATACCGCTGCTCCAGTATTCGCCGAAGGTCAGGACTTCGTCCGGCAGCGTGACGAGGAGTTGGGGATCGCGCATTGCAGCGCCGAAATTGTAGGCGCCGTGAGTCGGTCCGATCCAGCCATGCTGCGGCTCCACGACGAGTATTCCCCTCGCCTTAAGCATCGCAATGAGTGCCGCCCTGCCCCCGTATGAGGCGTCTTCCATAATGACTATTCGGGGTCGCACGCGATCAAGAAGCTTCGAGAACTCTGCTTCGAAGTACGGCGCGATCGAGGCAGAATAAGTCGCGCTGGCAGCTATCGCCACTAGTTGGTCGTCGGTGATCTGTCCCTCCAGCCGCGCGGCAAACTCCCGCACTAACCGTCTCACGAGCGCCGAATCCACTCTCTTGCGAGATAGTCGTGCGTAGCCGCCGGAACGCGCTGCCATGGGGTCCAGCGACCGCGTCATGGTAAAGGCCGGCGGCGGAGAACTGATCGCGTGCCACTGCACAACTGCCGATAATTCAGGGAACAGATCGAGATAGTCACCGATGAGCCAATTCCGTAGACCCGCCGACACGCTGTGGGTCGTCCCGCCGCCAACTATGTACAGGATCGGGCGCTCGGATCGGAGTTGCCGTGCGTCCCACTGTGAAGGCAGCAGGGAACGCAACAACCGTTGCCACGCACGCACTTGCGATGAAGCGGCTGGTTCTGAGGGGGCCGAGCCGTAGTCTCGGTGTTGCATGGCCGTCATGAATGCAGTACGCACATCGGGCCATAGCGGAGAAGTAGCTCCCGGAATTCGCTCGAACAGGATGTCGGGCGCCGCATCCTCAAGGTCCAGAAGCGCCTGCGTGCCTGGAGCCGTCTTGAGCTTCATGAGCGGTCCGCCAGAGATCTCAATTGAGCGGGAGCGGGGTAGGAGATGAGCACCGCGCGGTGCTTGCCGTTGAGCACGAACATGCTGCCTGCCGCGACCGCGGATGCTCCCTTGTCGAGCGCAGCCCTGAAGTCGTCGAACCCTGACGCCCCACCCAGCGCGATCACGGGCACACTAACCGCGGCCGCGACAGACTCGACGAGTGGCAGGTCGTAGCCGGTGAACGTACTCTCGCGGTCGATCGAGGACACGAGGATTTCCCCAGCTCCGAGCTCCTGCGCGCGACGAGCGGCTTCGCTCGGCGACAGGCCCGTGCGCTTCGAGCCACGGCGGACGTAGGTATCCCATCCGCCTGTCAGCTTCTTCTTGGAATCAATGCTCACCACAGTGCTGGACGAACCTAAGTCCTCTGAGATCTCAGTGACACTCTCTGGCCGCATCACAAACGCGGTGTTCAGCACAATTTTCTCGATCCCGATGCCGACGACGCGCTTCGCGTCCTCGGCCGACGTGACTCCGCCTCCATAGGCCACCGGCATAAAAGCCTCGCTGGCGATCTCCTCGATAAGCGTGAAATTCACTCCGGTGCCCTTGACAGATGCGTCAATGTCGCACACTACAAGCTCGTCAACCTGCTTTTCGTTGAAGATGCGGACAGCGTTAATGGGATCGCCAATGTACTTCCCGCCCCGGAACTTGACAGGCTTGACCAAATATCCGTCGCTGACGAGCAGCACCGGGATCACTCGAGGGAATGAGTTCATAGGTTCGCGAAGTTGCTCAGGATACGCATGCCGAAGGCATGGCTCTTCTCCGGGTGGAATTGAGCACCCATGACGTTGTTCGATCTGATCATCGACACAAACGGACCCCCGTAGCTAGTGACACCCAGCACGTCTTGATCTCTGATGGGTGAGACCCTGTATGAGTGCACAAAGTAGAACCGACTCTCGGGATCGAGTCCAGAAATTAGAGGGTCATCGCGTGCGGGCGCCATTGTGTTCCAGCCCATATGGGGCACGCGGAGTCCAGGAACTTCCGGGAATCTCGTGCTCGTGCCGGGAATCAGTCCCAGTCCCGGCGCCTCGCCCTCTTCGCTTCCATCGAGCAAGAGCTGCATGCCCAAGCAGATCCCAAGCAATGGCTTACCTGAAGCGGCGAACTCCCGTACAGCAGTGTCTAGCCCCTGGTCACTGAGGAGTTGACTCCCCGTGTCGAAAGCTCCAACCCCTGGCAGAAGCAGCCGGTCGCTCGCGGTGATCTGTTCCGGCGCGCTGACCAACCGCCACTCGGCTCCTACACGCTTGAGCATGTTGGCGACCGAGCCGAGGTTGCCTAAGCCGTAGTCGACGAGCGAGACGCTCATCGGAGGATGCGCAACTTTCTCAACACGCTTCCGAGCGCTGCAGTGAAGGCGAAGAGACGGTCAGTGGACGCTTTGGCGTTTGGGTATTGCGAGTAGTGCACTGGAGGTTGTTCGAAGATCGACTCGAGTTCAGAAGGGGTCACGCCGAGCTTCTTCGCGATGAACTCGTGATCCTGCCGCCGCAGATCGTCTGGGTAATTGGTGGTCTCCATCAGCGCGAGCGCTTCGTCTCGCGTCATCTGGTCGGACACAATGAGCGATGAGTAGTGCGCGAGACGCTTGTCGAATCCGAACTTGTGGGGCAGGTAGTAGCCCTGGAAGTATCGTGTGAACACGGACTCATAGTGCTTGCCGCCATAGTCGCGCCACGAGAGCTCGTCGGCGATTTCTTGCTTCGCATCCTTGTAGATGTACGGCATGTAGTTCAGTAGCGGGACCGTACGGATGCGCCTGACTTCGGGGTACCACAGGTTCCGCTTTGCTAGACCCATCAGTGGATACGTCTTGAGCTTTACCGTGCCGAACTGCTTCTGGATTGCCTTCACGTGTCTGGCGTCCGAGGAGTCGTAACCCCAAGCTGGCGGCAGGATCGACTCGCTCGCGAAGTTTGCGCCGGAGAGTATGTACTTGATCCCGTACTTCATCGCCTGCGAGTAGGCGACCCAGCTGAAAGCATGATCGGTAGGCGTATCCGCGTTGGCGACCGAAGCCTTAAAGAACGACAGCTGAAGGTCCTTCATCTCGCGCCAGTCGACCACGTGCGTGTATAGATCGAGGCCAAGCTTTGAAACGAGGTTGTGAATGTTGTCGACAGCGAGTTCGCTGTTCCATCCGCTGTCGAAATGTACGGCCAGCGGGCGAAGACCCAACCTCACGGCCTGGAGAGCTACGTAGGAGCTATCGACCCCACCGGAGATACCGATTATGCAGTCGTAGGGCTTTCCCTCGCCAGACTTTTTAATCTCGGCGACGAGAGCGTCGAGCTCCGAGATCCGCTCCCCCGCTTGCGCCCTTCGCAATTCCGGAGCAAACGCTGACTCGAAGCGCAGCACGTGGGACGACACGCCGCGTTCATCGAACCATATGTCGGGATCGGATGTGTCCATGATGGTGCGGGTACATCGCTGGTAAGGCCGAACCTCAGTCGACCGGGACACTGCTCTCGACTCTTTCATTACACAAAGCCTAAGCGAGACCAGCGAGCTGAGCCTGCTCTGCGAAATCTGGGAACTGCGTCACGAGCTGCTCGAATGTTCCCGCACCCGCCAACTCGCCGTGGCGCAAGAAGAATATTCGATCCGAGTGTTTGATAGTCGCGAGGCGGTGCGCAACCACGATGACGGTGACATCTCCTCCAAGGTTTGCGATCGACTCAGTGACTGCGGCCTCCGTCTTGCTGTCGAGTGCGCTCGTCGCCTCGTCCATGACAAGCACCAGCGGGTCGGTGTAGAGAGCTCTCGCAATTCCGAGCCGCTGTCGTTGACCCCCGGATAGCGCTATTCCACGTTCGCCGATCGGCGCATCGATTCCCCCATCACGATTGCCCACTACATCCCAGAGCTGCGCGCGCTCCAGTGCACTTCGCACGCGGTGACGATCAGCGTCGTCGGACCAAGTGAGCGCAACGTTCTGCGCGATGGTCGCATCGAAAAGTGCTACCTCTTGCGGGACATACGCCACTCGCTCACGCCACGCCCGACGAATATCGGAGAGCCTAACGTCGTCCACGAAGACATCACCGTGAGTCGGCTCGATGAGACCAAGCACTAGGTCCACCAACGTTGACTTGCCAGAGCCGGATTCTCCGACAAACGCGACCGTGGTGCCGAGATCTATGTCTAGCGAAAGGTTTGAGATCGCGGGCTCCGCGTCGTCGGCATAGCGGAACGTTACATCGCTGAGCCGAATGCGCGTGGCATTCTCTGGCACGGCCAGAGCCGACTCCGGTGCCGCGGTCTGAGCCGCAAGCTCCGTTTCTGCCATCTCCTCTAGCAGGCGTCGCGAGTAAGACATGTTTGCCAGCATTCCCGAGACCACGGACTGGACTCGTACCACTGATGGGGCGATCCGGAAGCCGGCTAGCCCAAACAAGGCGACGGCAGACAGTGCCAGTTCGGGACCCCGTTCTGGTCCGCCGAGAATGAAAGCCATCGCGCCGACAAGAAGGAAGCCTCCAACCAGGCCGGCCTCCAGCACATAACGCGGGATTGTTGCCAGGAAGATCATTGCAGCGCGGGCGGTCGCCGTGCCTGTTCGACTCGTCTTGACGACCCCCGCAACCTCGGATTCCTTGTTACGAAGCGCGACCTCCTTCATCGCGCCAACGATCTCAAGGACCAGTCTCCCCGTGCGAATCGCAAACTTCACATAGTTCTCGCCGACCGCCCGCGATCGTTTCCCGATCCACGCATGCAAGACAAGGCCGATCGCCAGCATATAAACCAAGGTGACAAGCGCCAGCAGCGGCTGCACCACCGCAAGCGTTGCGATAACAGCAACCAGACTCACAACCTCGCCAATGAGGGAGGCACCGGGAATGATAAAGGCGTTCACGGCCGCGTCGACTCCGCTGTCACTGAACCGGAGCATGTCCGCTGAATTGCGACGAAGGCGAGTCATCCAGGGGGCGTTTATGTAGGCACGAAATAGGCGGTCACCGATGGCAACCTCATACCGTGCAATCCGGTAGACACCCCAGCGGGTGATCACGATTGAGAAGAAACCTTTCGAAATCATCAATGCGCACATGATCACGATCGCCCCGATTACACCGGTCGTCGTCAGTTCGCCGATGACAGGCAGAGTCACGGGCTGCCCGGATGCGAGTGGTCCAATGATGACGGCGAGAAGCCCAAGCGCCGCCACGTCAAGAATCGAGAGTGACGCGAGGAGCCACGAGTAGCCGAGAACGAATCGCCGGCCGCCCGGCGGAAAGACCGCGAGAACATCCCGAAACAGGGAGTACAACTCTCTCAACCGTGACTCCATACCCTCGTTGCTCACTGAACCCAGATCAGCGAGTGTAATTTTTTCTCTTGTCGAGCCGCACACCCGACGTCGTGTCAAGCACTTGAGGACGCGACTTACTTAGCGGTGAGACGTCCAGCAGTCAGCTTCGTGATGAGTTCCTCCCAGACTGTAGCTTGCGATTCACTCGATAGTGCATCAGCGTGTGCCGCCGAAGCTGTCTTCCACTTCGCCACGGTCTCCGATGTGATCGACTCCAGAGCCCGCGCCAACGAGGACGGCTCAAAATCGTGGAGCACCAAGCCGATCCCATATTCGTCGACGAACCTCGACATCTCTGGTGACGGACCCACGATCACACCCAGCCGTGCCTGCACGAAATCAAAGAACTTATTTGGCAGGCACCACGCCAGATTGAACGTTGTCGGTGGGAAGATGCTGAGCCCAAGGTCGTACTCATTGAGAGTCGGAACGAGCTCGTCATACGGCACCGGTTCCCGGAATCGGATGCGACCGTCGCCGGCGGCGAGCTCCTTCAACTGCCGCATGAGAGCGGAATCCCCTCCCACCAGGTAGAGGTCAAGAGTCACGTTCGCCGACGACTCGCGCACTCCGGTGATCATGAGATCAAGGCGACGCTGCACCGCGATACCGCCACTGTGCACTAAGCGCAATGGCGCGCTTACAGGCCGAGCATTCAGCTCGTAGTACGGCGTGGCATTGACTACGAGGGTTGACTCGAAACCGAATTCGCGCTCGTACTCATCCGCGATGCCCTGACTCACCGTGACAACGGCGGACGCGCGCGGGACCTTGGTGCGGCAGAGCCACCGGAAGTAGGGAGCGATCAGCAGCCGCCACAGCAACGAGTGCTCTTCCTGTCGCGGCGCGTACTCATGAAGGTCAAGGAGGACGCCGTGGCGAGGTTTAAGTCTGAGTGCCGCTTCGATGGTCTTCACGTCGTGTGCGATGACAATGTCCCAGTCGCCGCTTCCGACGAGGCGCGAGGTCACCCTGTCTAGCGCGTTGATACGAGTAAGTGGCCAGTACCAACGCAACACGAGCAGGATGGCCGCCAAGAGGCGTCCGATAAGGCCCCAGCGCTGAGGCGGGAGCGCGGGAATCTCGACGTGGGGCACCTCGGAGAAGGGAGAGGGACCGAACCCTGCCGTCGTCACATCGTGTCTGTCACGCAGGAAGCGCACTTGCTTCAACGCCCGTGGCTCCTGCGCAAACGGCGTGTATGTGAGCACGAGAATTCGGGCTCGAGCGGTCACTTGAGAAGCCCCGTTCTTCGGGCAAGTCGACCGACGGGCGCGCCGAGCCGACGCACCGCCGACCAGAATGCGGCAGAGTTCGGATACGCCGTGTAGTCGACCGGTGGGCGCACAATGAGTCCCTCAAGTTCCGCCGTCGTGATTCCGAGCTTCTTCGCAATGAACTCGTGGTCCTGCTCGCGCAACGACTCCGGGTAGTTCGACGATTCCATTTGCGAAAGCGCCTCCTCACGAGTCAGCTGACCGGAGAGGATCAGGGAGGAATAGTGCGCTAACCGTTTGTCGAATCCGAATTTGTGCGGCAGGTAGTAGCCCTGGAAGTAACGGGTGAAGACGGACTCGTAGTGCTTGCCGCCGTAGTCGCGCCAGCCGACGTTGTCAATGATGTCTTGCTTGGCATCCGTGTAAACGTAAGGCATGTAGTTGAGAGGTCGGACCGTCTCGATCCTTCGCACGAGCGGATACCAGACATGCCGCTTGAACATTCCCATCACTGGGTACGTCTTCAGGTTCACCGTCCCGAATCTCGCGTGCACCGCCTTGAGGTGACGCGCATCATCGGAGTTGTAACCCCAGGCCTCCGGGAGGATCGACTCGGTCGCATAGTTGGAACCGGAAAGGATGTACTTGATTCCGTATTTGCGCGCTTGCTGGTAGGCGACCCAACCGAAGGCGTGATCGGTTGGGACATCGCAGTTGGCTAGTGACGCTTTGAAGTAGGAGAGTTGGAGATCCTTCATCTCCCGCCAGTCGATGACATGGGTGTGGAGGTCAAGCCCGAGCGTCGTCACCAGATTATGGATGTTGCCAACCGCGAGCTCGGAATTCCAGCCGCTGTCGAAGTGCACAGCAAGCGGACGCAGCCCCAGCCGAACTGCCTGCAGCATTAGGTAGGTACTGTCCACCCCGCCGGAGACACCGATCACACAGTCGTATGGTTTGCCCTTACCGGCAGCCTTGATCGTATCGACGAGCTTCTCAAGCTCGCCGAGGAGTTCACCGCGCTGTGCCGGGACGAGGACCGGCGCGAAGTCTTCATCGAACCGGATGGCATGCGAAGAGACGCCGTGCTCGTCGAACCAGATATCCGGGTCGGTGGTGTCCATAATGGTGCGGGTGCACCGCTGGTACAGTCGCGCCTCAGCCGACATTGCCCTGCCTCCATAAGTGCTTCGGCATTCAGCCCAAATTTAGCGAGCCACCAAGGCTTGACCGGGCGGCACAGAGCGCCCGGACCGGGCACCCACCGAGCATAGTCGATCGCGAGATGGCATTCTGTGAGCGCTCACCCTATTGAATTCAAGCCGAGACGGTGGGACGTTGAGCGACGGCCGGCGGGCCCGAACGCAGCCAATAGACTTGACAATATGCGTCGCCTGCTTTCGAGAAGATCTGGTTGAGGAAACCATTGCAGCCAAAACGAATCCTCTGTGTCTCCTTCTCCCCCATCCACGCTGATTCCCGAGTGTTGCGCCAACTTGAAGTGTTGAGCCAACACGGCGAAGTGACGACGGTGGGTTACGGCCCGGCACCGGACGGCGTCGTGCAGCACATCGAAGTGCCGAATAAGGCGTCGTCCCTGCCCGAGACACCGCTGGGCGTCGCCAAATTGGCACTTCATCTGCACAATGCGGTCGAACTCACCGCGCCAGGAGAGAAGGCGGTGCGACAGCAGGCGATCGACTCCGGCCCCTACGACCTCGTCGTCGCCAACGACGCTCGAGCGCTACCCCTCGCCTTCGCCGCCGCCGGCGGGGCGCCGGTACTGGCCGACATGCACGAATGGGCCCCGGAAGAGCGGGCAACGGTTCTGGTTTGGCGCCTGCTCGTAGGTCCATACATGAAGCACCTGTGCAAGAAGTACCTGCCCAAGGTCGCCGCGGTCACCAGTGTCAGCAAGGGCCTCGCCGGCCTCTACAGCGAACGGTACGGGGTCACCACCGAGATCGTCCGTAACGCCGCTGACTTGAGGGACCTCACACCGACTCCAGTCGACCCAAATACGATCCGCCTCGTGCACAGCGGGACCGCCGACGCGGAGCGCAACATCGTGGAAGTTATTGACGCGGTGGAGCAGCTCGGTGACCGCTTCACGTTGGATCTCTACCTGCTCGAAGTGCCCGGCGGACACCTCAATGTCATCCGCAAGAAGGCCGCCTCGGCCGCAAGGGTCACCGTACATCCACCCGTGCCGCCGGAAACGCTGCCAACCGTACTCAACCAGTACGACCTTGGAGTATTCCTCTACCCGCTCAAGACACTGAGCCACCTGTATCACCTGCCGAACAAATTCTTCGACTTTGTGCAGGCTCGGCTGGGGCTCGTGTTCTCTCCCGCCCCAGAGATCGATGCCCACATCGCGGAGTATGGACTGGGCATCATCACCGCCGACACAACCACGGATGCGCTCGTTGATGCACTACGCGGCATCAGCGCAGACGACGTGACCCGCTACAAGGAGGCCGCGGATCGGTCCGCCCGGGCGCTTTCCAGCGAACCGGATCGTGCAACGCAAAGCGCGCTGGTTGGACGACTTCTCGCTGGGACGCGATGAGAGTAGTTATTGCCACTCGGATCTTCGGGCCGGAAATATCGGCAGCATCCGGGATTCTGCGCACCTGGGCGGAAGAATTCCGGGACCGCGGCTGCGAGGTCACGGTCCTGACTGCGAAACCGCCGCGAGGTGCCGTCATCGACGACCCCTCAGGCATCAAGGTGCGTCGGGCGCGGGTCAAACGCGACCGTCAGCAGTACGTTCGCGGGTACCTCAGCTACATGAGTTTCGACATCCCGCTCGCCTTCCGGCTCCTGTTCTCCCGGAAGGCCGATCTCTACGTCGTCGAGCCTCCGCCGACGACCGTCGCGGTGGTCCGCGTGATCGCGGCTCTTCGCCGCACCCCGTATGTCGTGCGCGCCGCCGACTACTGGTCGGAAGCCGCCGAGCTTGTGACGAGTTCCCGACTCATCCTGGGTATGCTGCGCCGCGTCGAGGCATGGGGGTTGAACGGCGCGAAGATGCTCTTCTCCGCACACCAGCCGCTGACGGACCGCTTCCGCACGGCCGGGATCACGACCCCGGCCGTGCCGATCGGTTTCGGAGCTGACACCAAAGACTTCCGTTACGACGGTCAGGCGCCACCGGAGCCACCGGTGTTCATCTACGCCGGCACGCACTCTGAATGGCATGGCGCAGGAATCTTCGTCGAGGCGATGCATCAGGTGCTGCAACAGCATCCCGGTGCCCGCCTCGAGTACTACGGCAACGGCGAAGACCGTGAAGAGATGCAAACCCGAGCGCGCGAGCTCGGGATTGAGAAGTCCGTAGAGTTCTACGCACCGATTCCACCGGCGGCGCTCTCGACCATCCTCGCCGCAGCCACCGCCACCGTCGCCAGCCTGGCGCCCGTACCGGCGAATGAGTATGCCCTCGCTACCAAGGTGTACTCGTCGCTGGCCGCCGGCTGCCCCGTCATATTCGCCGGACCAGGCCCAACCGTGGAGTTCCTGCGCGACGCGGGCCATCCCCGCGCCGGCGTGGCCGTCGGCTACGACATCGACGAGACCGCAGCAGCGATGAACGCGATGGCCGCTGCACCACTGCAACCGACCGCCCGCGCTGAACTGGCAAAATGGTCAGCAGGCCAGTTCTCACTGAATGCGATCGCAGAGCGAGTCGTCGACGAGAGCCTCGTCATCATCCGCACGAGGCAAGCAACCGGTGGAACTTCACCGACAACTGCGACAAAGGCTTCTGCGGAAGCAGACCGTCCAGACTAGACACCAGCCGCGTCCAGCCGCCCTACAGCTAGCAAGTGAGCTAATTGGAGGAGCGGGGTGACGGAGTGGCGCTCACGCCACTCCGAAACGTCGAGTTCTCGCTGGGGACAAATGAGAGTAGTCATTGCCACTCGGATCTTCGGGCCGGAAATCTCGGCGGCATCGGGGATTCTGCGCACTTGGGCGGAAGAATTCCGGGAGCGCGGCTGTGACGTCACAATCCTGACCGCGAAACCGCCACGGGGCGCGGTCATTGATGACCCCCGGGGCATCGAGGTGCGCAGGGCGCCCGTCAAGCGCGATCGGCAGCAGTACGTGCGCGGATATCTCAGCTACTTGAGTTTCGACATCCCGCTCGCCTTCCGGCTGCTGTTCTCCCGAAGAGCTGATCTCTACGTCGTCGAGCCTCCGCCGACGACCGTCGCGGTGGTCCGCGTGGTCGCCGCTCTTCGCCGCACCCCGTATGTCGTGCGCGCCGCCGACTACTGGTCGGAGGCGGCCGAGATGGTGACGAGTTCCCGCCTGATTCTGGGTGTGCTGCGCCGTGTCGAGGCATGGGGTCTGAGCGGCGCAATGATGCTCTTCTCCGCGCACCAACCGTTGACTGACCGCTTCCGCATCGCCGGGATCATGACACCCGCCGTGCCGATCGGTTTCGGCGCCGAGACCAAAGACTTCCGATACGACGGCCAGGCGCCGCCCGAGCCGCCGGTGTTCATCTACGCCGGGACACACTCGGAATGGCATGGCGCAGGAATCTTCGTCGAAGCGATGCACCAGGTGCTGCACCAGCACCCCGGTGCCCGCCTCGAGTACTACGGCAACGGCGAAGACCGTGAAGAGATGCAAGCCAAAGCGCGCGGGCTCGGGATTGAGAAGTCTGTGGAGTTCTACGCACCGATTCCACCGGCGGCGCTCTCGACCATCCTCGCCGCAGCCACCGCCACCGTCGCCAGCCTGGCGCCCGTCCCGAGGAACAACTATGCCCTCGCCACCAAGGTATACGCGTCGCTCGCGGCCGGATGCCCTGTCATTTTCGCCGGCCCAGGCCCAACCGTGGAGTTTCTGCGCCAAGCGGACCATCCCTACGCCGGCGTGGCCGTCGGGTACGACGCTGACGAGGCTGCGACGGCGATGAACGCTGCTGCGGCGGCACCACTGCCACCGCCTGACCGCGCGGAACTGGCAAAGTGGTCATCAGGCCAGTTCTCCCTGAGTGCGATCGCAGAGCGTGTTGTCGACGAGAGCCTCGCAATTATCCGCACGTAGCATTGAACCAGCATGCCAACCCCGTCAAACTACTCAACCCCTGGAGAGACTCTTTGAAGATCGCCGTCATCGCCCTCGGCAAGATCGGGCTTCCGCTCGCTGTCCAGTTCGCCAGCAAGGGCCATGACGTGGTCGGCGTTGACGTTTCCCAACGCACAGTTGACCTCGTCAACCAGGGCATCGAGCCGTTCCCCAACGAGGCACACCTTCAAGAAATGCTTTCCGAGCTCGTTCCAGCCGGCAAGCTCCGCGCCACCACCGACTACTCCGAGGCCGTGCCCGGAGCCGACGCCGTCGTGCTTGTCGTGCCGCTCTTTGTCGACGAGGTCACCGCTGAGCCGGACTTCGGATGGATGGATGCCGCAACCAGGTCTCTGGGCGAGGTGTTGACCCCCGGCACCCTTGTGTCCTACGAGACGACTCTCCCAGTTGGTACTACGCGCACAAGATGGAAGCCACTTCTCGAAGAAGCATCCGGACTGAAGGAGGGGGTCGACTTCGACCTCGTCTTCTCCCCGGAGCGCGTGCTCACCGGTCGGGTGTTCGAGGACCTCCGCAAGTACCCCAAGCTCGTTGGCGGACTCTCGGAGCGCGGTGCTCAGCGCGCAGTCGAGTTCTACCGCGCCGTGCTCGACTTCGATGATCGCCCCGACCTGCCCCGCGGGAACGGGGTCTGGGACCTCGGCAGTGCCGAGGCATCTGAGCTCGCGAAACTCGCGGAAACGACCTACCGTGATGTGAACATCGGGCTCGCGAACCAGTTCGCGCGGTTCGCCGCGACTGCGGGAATCGATGTCTACCAGGTGATCGAGGCGTCGAACTCACAGCCGTACAGTCACATCCATCAGCCCGGTATCGCCGTCGGCGGTCACTGCATCCCGGTGTACCCGCGGCTGTACCTGTGGACTGACCCTGAGGCCACCGTCGTATCCGCGGCCCGCGCCGCGAATGCCGGCATGCCCGAGTACACCATTGGCTTGCTGGAGGGGGCTTACGGAGACCTCACCGGTGCGAGAGTTGCTGTCCTCGGAGCCGCCTACCGCGGCGGGGTGAAAGAAACTGCATTCTCCGGGGTCTTCGGCGCCGTAGAGGCGCTGAAGGCGCGCGGCGCAGTGCCGCTCGTGCACGACCCGCTCTTTGACGATGAAGAACTCGTTCGCCTCGGATTCGCGCCATACCATTTGGGCGAGTCCGTCGACGCCGCAGTGGTTCAGGCCGACCACGACGAATATCGCGCGCTCAAAGCTGATGACCTGCCAGGCATCAAGGCATTCATCGACGGACGACGGGTTTCGTCCGCCGAGCAGTGGCCGGGTGTCGCCTACCGGGTCATCGGAAAGCTGGCCGCTTGAGGATCAGTCCCCTGAGAATTAGCCTTAGCCGGTTCCGAACTCAGGCCAACCGCGGCCAGGAACCGCGTGCCCTCTCCCCGACTTGAGAAGTGTCACAAGGGAGCAAGGATGCCTATAACGCAACCTCGCAGGTCCCAATAATGACCCCAAGAGTGGAGGCTATGCACCGACGTGGGACAGAAATTTCGGCCCTTCGCCCCTTGTTGAGAGGTCCGAAGCCGCCAGAGAAGCTGCCGTCTTCATGGCAACTATCTCCTCGGTCGACAATCTGTTGATTGCCGCCGCCAAGTCAGAAGCCTCCCAACCCGTAACGATGATGCCCAAGCCGTAGTCCCGAACGAAGCCGACCATCTCCTGACTCTCCCCGATCACGATCCCGAGACGTGCCTGAACTGCCTCGAAGAACTTGTTCGGCAACGCGTAGACGTTGTTGAGGAAGCGGGGCGGGAGGAACATCACCCCGAGGTCGCAGTCGTTCAGCGCCGACGCAACTTCTGTGACAGGCACAGGAGAACGAAATTCAACTCTGCCTGCTACAACCGCTGGATGCCGACGCAGCGGAGCAAGCGAACGCCGATTCCCGAGCACCATGAGCACGAAGACAAATCGGGGCTCGAGTTCAAGCACGGCATCGAGCATGACGTCAATGCCACGCGCGGTCGCGGCATAGCCGTGATGCACGAGCACGATCCTCTCTGGATCGACAGGGGACGGTTCAAGTTCTTGATATGGAGCCACATTCTTGATCACATCGGGCCGAGGTATGCCGTACCTGTCTCGGTAGTAATCCGCGATGCCCTCGGCGACCGTAAGTCGCTTGGTGAAAACGGGGGAAGGCACAAACGTCAAGAGCCAACTGTCGTATCGGCCGTGGAGAAATCTGAAGAGTGGGCCGGAAACGGTGCCGGAATACACTTCGTGCAGGTCGAGCGTCACCGGCCCTTTGGAAAGATCGCTGGCAACTTCCACAACCCAGGGCAGCAAATGGAGGTCGTTCACGACCATGAGATCGTATTTGTGACCCGCAAGGTCCGATATCGGCAGTCTTCGCCCCACGAGTCGATGGAAGCGAGCGCGCGGAGAAAGAAAAACGTAGATGGCAAGTCTTACGAGAAGATTCGGATAGCCGATCCGAAGAAATCGGCCCGTCGCACCAGGGGCCTCGGGGCCGCGACTGAGGACATCAACGCGGTAACCAGCAGACTCGAGCCAGCCGATCTGTTTCGTAACCCGAGCGTCGCGGGTCACTGGTGAATAGGAGACAACAAGCGCTCTTTTGACTGACGTGAATTGCGGGCGAGACACGTCGAAAGCGTAACGAGGGCACCCTTCGCTTATCCTGCGAGAAGCAACCGAGCGAAGCTTCTGGATTGCGCCGGATCGCGCATGCAGCGCTTGGTCAAGTCCAACGTGGCATAATTGAACGGCTCTTTGCCTCTTGGCCTTGGCCTGCTGGCCTTAGCAGCATGATGTCGGCTGCAAACCCCTCCTCGGAATCGGAGAAATCATACGTGTGCGGAATCTTTGGCTTTGTCGGCCCAGACAGCCTCGACTCCGGGTCGGTGAAGACACTGGTCAAGCACGCACAGCAGCGTGGTCGCGATTCGAGCGGCATGGTGGTTCGGGGCAAGGACGCCTACAACGCCTACCGTGCAGACCTCCCGATTGACCGCCTCCTGAAGCGCATCCCTTCGGTTGGGGCCCTCTTCTTCGGTCACAGCCGGCTCGTGACCAACGGCACCGCAGACAACCAGCCGGTGATGCGGGAGCAGATCGTGGTGCTGCACAACGGCATCGTTGTCAATCACACGGAAGTGTGGCCGCTGATCAGCAAGACCCCTGAGCTGGAAATCGACACCGAGGTGATTCCGGCCATCATCGCCACGCACCTTGAAGAAGGCGGAACAGTCGAAACCGCGGCTGAGCGCGTGCTCGAGCTCACCGAGGGAGTGGTCGCGTGCGCCGCCCTCATCCCCCGGCTCGGGAAGTTGCTGCTTTTCTCCAACAACGGCAGCCTCTTCCTCGGCGACAAGTCCAACGGTGTCGCCTTCTCTTCTGAGAGCTATCCGCTCGAGCAACTCGGCGCCGAGAACATCCGCCAGGTTCGCGACGCCGTCATCCTGGAAGTTCCGGCGCAAGAGGACGAGGTCGCCATCGTCGAGTGGGCGAACCGTTCGATCGACCTCGTCCCCGGGCTCGGCTACTCCGCGAAAGAGGAGAGCCTCCTCCAGTACCCCACCCACAATCTCCGCCGGTGCACGCGATGCATTCTGCCCGAGACCATGCCGTACATCGCCTTCGACGAAGACGGCGTGTGCAACTACTGCCTCAACTACAAGCCGCGCAATCACCCCCGGCCTAAGGAAGAGCTTTTCGAACTGATCGAGCCCTACCGACGCTCGCACGGCGACGAAGTGGTCGTGCCCTTCTCCGGTGGTCGCGACAGTTCGTACGGCCTGCACCTCATCATCCATGAGCTCAAACTGCGCCCCATCACGTACACGTACGACTGGGGCATGGTCACCGATCTCGGCCGCCGAAACGTCAGCCGCATGTCTGCCCAGCTGGGCGTGGAAAACATCATCGTGGCCCCCGACATCACGAAGAAGCGAGACTACATTCGGCGCAACCTCACGGCCTGGCTCAAGTCACCCCACCTCGGAATGCTCAGCGTGCTCACCGCGGGTGACAAGCACTTCTTCCGTCACGTCGAAACGATCAAGCGGCAGACCGGGATCAGCCTCAACCTGTGGGGCATAAACCCGCTCGAAGTCACCCACTTCAAGTCGGGCTTTCTCGGCGTGCCTCCCGACTTCGCTGAAGAGCGTGTCTACAGCCACGGTGCGATGAAGCAGTTGCGCTACCAGTCGCTTAGGGGTCGCGCCATGCTGAAGAGCCCCGGTTATTTCAACCGCTCACTGTGGGACACCCTCTCGGGCGAGTATTACCGCAGCTTCACGAAGAAGAGTGACTACTTCCACATCTTCGACTACTGGCGGTGGGACGAGAAGCAGATCGAAGACACACTCGACGGCGAGTACGATTGGGAGCGCGCCCCCGACACCCAGACCACGTGGCGCATCGGCGACGGAACGGCGGCGTTCTACAACTACGCGTATTACACGATCGCCGGCTTCACTGAGCATGACACTTTCCGCAGCAACCAGGTGCGCGAGGGCGACCTTACTCGCGACGAAGCCCTGCGTCTCGTGCAAGAAGAGAACACGCCGCGCTACCCGAACCTCAAGTGGTATCTCGACATCGTCGGCGTCGACTTCACGCACGCCATCAACACCATCAACCGCACACCGCGGCTGTATGAAGGCGCGACGCTGCCGACGCTCACAACGCCCAGCGATTGAACCTTCCGTGGACGAGGCTGGACTCCAGGGGTTCAGGAAGCACTGGGGTCACTCGACTCAACTGTGGCCAGAGCACGGCCAGCAACCCTGCATAAGCCAGCGAGCCAACCACCCACACTGCCGTCGGACCGACCGGGAAGCCTGCCCACCACCACTCGGCGCCTGAGTCGAGGTTCAGACCCTGCTGGTCTGCCCCGGTGACGTAGCGACGGATGTTGACCTGCAACGAGACGAGGTTCGCGAGCGCAACCGCGCCGAGGATCACGAACGTCTGCACCCTGGTGAATCGGAGGCGGGCACCCGCGGGCTCGAAGACCAGCAGGAACACGAGCAGCACGATAAGCGGGAGCAGGTAGCGAGGCTGCAGATTCGCCCCTACTTTGTCGCCCCCCGCCGTCAGCACGTGCACCGGAAGCGCAATCAGGACGAACAGCACGCCACCTGTCGCAATGGCTTTTCGCCAGGTGAGCAAGCCGATCCCTGCGAATCCGAAGACGACAAATGCTGCCGTTGCCGCCCACTGCACGATCGCAGGCAGCTGGGTGTCGAGCCAGCCCAGACTCCATGATCCCCACACTCCCGTCCAAAGGAACGGAAGCATGAGCAGGTTGTAGGCAGCGAGCCCGAAGCCAGCGAGCGGCGCCTCCACTCCGGTCTGATCCGAGGAGATGGGAATGGTCGCACCCCCTCCTCCGCTGAAACCTGCCGCGAAGACACCGGCTTGCCCGGATGTCGAGAAGAAAAGGACCGCGATGATAAAGCCAGCCAGGGGCAGAATGGCGTGCAGGGCCCACTGACGTTGCCGCGCCGCCGTAAGGATCAACACCGTGACCGTCGCTCCAGCGGCGTAGACCGCAGCATCTCCCCGCGCGCCCGCCGCCATCAGAACGCCGACAAGATAGAGGGCGCCGAGCGCCCACCGCCTTCGTCCGTGTGTCTCAAACCACCCAAGCAGGGCGAGGAACGCGGTCCCCACCCCGGTGATCGCCCATCCACTCGGATTATTGGACGGGATCAGAAACATCCCCAGTGGCACAAGGACAACCACCCAGCCCCACAGGAGAGTACGGCGACGCTGTGCTGGAAGCAGCCACGCCAGCGCCGTCGCAAGCCCCACGAACAGTGCTGCGTTGATGAGCCTCATTACCAGCGCACTGGTTTGGATGTCTCCGCCGGCAAGGATTCGCATGGATGAGTAATAGACGTGCGGATACTCCCCGACGAAGTTTCCGCGCTCGCTCAAGGCGCGCTGTTCCATCAGCGTCGACCACACTTCGTTTTGGCACCCAGCGCTGCGACTTGCGTCCTGCGCGTAGCACGCGACACCCGGAAGCGCTTGTGTAACCGTCCTGTTGTTCCACTCAGCTCCCGGCGTACACTCCGCGCTCCCGCCGTTTGCACACCAGACGCTCACCAGGTGATAGTCATCGTCGGGCCCGGCGCCGATAGGTGAAGCAAATGCCCAGGCACTGAGCGCGACAAGCGCGAGCACCGGCGCCAGGTGAATCAGGCGAATCGACCGAAGAAAGGCACCGAAGGAACGGGGACGGGGTAAAGCGTCAAGCGTCGTCATGCGGACGCCTTTCGATATCGAGGGCGAGCTTCTGAACCACCTTGCGGAGTTCGTCTCGCGTGCGGGCTAACTCGAGACTAACTTGCATGAGAAGCAGCAGCACGACAAAGAAGCCGCCGACGAAGAGCAGGTTGATCGGTTGCCCGATTCCCAGGAATCGCGCAACCGTGTCCAGGAGACCTGGCCACGCGGAGAGAATGATGGCCGAGACTGCAGCAACGAGCCATATCACTGCGTACTTCTCGGGCAGAACGTAGGACCGAAGAAGCAAGATGACCACGATGAGCAGGACGACCGCAAGCACGATCGCGACGAGTTGAGGTGTCACGCCCCCGCCTCTTGTTCTCGCAATTTCAACGCCTTTATCTGCGGAGGCACGCTTCGAATGGTCGCGAGTCCAAGGATGAAGAGAATTCGACCTGTATAGAGAGTGGCTCGAAGCACTGACTGAGAAGGAACGCCCCCAGCCCGTTCGTTCATGACCACGGGGATCTCCGAAACGCTGAGCCCCTGCCGGGTCGCGAGGACGATCGACTCAACGGTGTCGCCAAGCCACTCGACCGGGTAATGTTCTGCAAACACTTGGAGCGCCCGGGGGCCGGCAATCCGGAATCCGCTCGTCGCGTCGGTGAGTCGCGTGCGAGCAAACGCCGACGTAACCCACGCGATGAATCGTTGAACGTTTCGTCTCGTGGCGGACGATTTGAACGACCCGCCATTCGCAAAGCGACTTCCGATGACGATGTCGGAGTGTTCGGCGGCCGCAATGAGCTCTGAGATTTGTTCCGCCCGATGCTGACCATCCCCGTCGAATTGGATGACCGCGTCGTAGCCGTTCAGGACCGCGTACTTGAATGCGGTTCCCATGGCCGCACCGACCCCGAGATTGATCGCGTGTGAAAGGACGTGGGCGCCCGCCGCTCGCGCAATGCGTGCGGTATTGTCACGCGATCCATCGTCGATGACGACGACATCTCTGAGCGGGTGGGCTACCGAAAGGGATGCGAGCACGTCAGCGATTACCGTCGCCTCGTTGAGCGCGGGGATCGCAACGAGAACTCTCATGGAGTCACAGTCTACTGGGCGACGAACGCACCCCGCACTTCGTCGCGGACTACCGAATCGTTGGTGCTGCGAGAGTGTCAGTCGGCTGGTCCAAATGGGCCGAAGCGGAAGCGACAGCTAAGGAGGGCCAGGCCACTGCTCTCAGAACGATCGCAAGCAAGCCCGCGTAAGCAACGGCCCCCACCACAAACACGAACATGGGCGAGGGCACACCGTCCCACCACCATTCGATCCCCAGATCGAGGTTCGAACCCGGATGGTCCATGCCCTTGATGTAACGCCGCATGTTCACATGCAACGCCACGAGGTTCGCGACGGAGAGTGTAGCCACGACAAGTATCACCTGCAGCCGGCTGAACGAAAGAGTTTCGCCCACCCGGGTCACCACCAGCAACCCCGCGAAGAGCACAATCAACGGAAGCACATAGCGAGGCTGCACAGCCACACCCACAATTTGTCCACCCTGAGTCAGTACGTACAGCGGCACCGCCCACAGGGCAAAGCCGGCTCCCGCGACGACGAAAAGCTTGCGGCCCCAAAGTCGAGATAGCGCAACGAAGCCGATCGCCATAAAACAAGCCATTGTGCTGAACGTGACAATGCTCGGCGTTGGTGTGTCGAGCCATCCGAGTCCCCATTCACCGAAGTTTCCGGCCCACAGGAAAGGGATGTTCAGGAAGTTGTAGGCGAATCGACCAAAGCCTTCCAACCTTTCAGCTGGATCGGCATCCTCGGGGAGCGGGCCGCCTGTTGGAGCGCCGGAAGTGAAGCCGGACACGCCGGAACTGGACTGGCTGGACAACGCGAAGAAGAGGAAGCAGATTGCGACGAGAGCCACTGGCAGTATTGCGTCTCGAGCGAACTTCGACCAGTTTTCTTTGGCTCGCGGGAAGGCAAGCACGAAGGCAGCGCCGATACCCAGGACCACGTAGATGGCCGCATCACCGCGCGACCCCGCTGCCATCAGCGTTCCTACTGCAGCTATCCCGCCGAGAACCCATCGTCGCCAGCCAGTGGTTTCCAGATATCCGAGCACGGCGAGCCACGTGGTCCCCACACCGACGATCGCCCAGCCGCTTGGATTATTGGATGCGATCAGGAACATCCCCAGTGGGACAGTCGTGATCGTCCACATCAAGATCAGCGTTTGCCGCCGAGCAATGGGCAGCAACCAGAACAGTGCGGTGGTAAGACCGACAAAGAGCAGCACATTCGCAAGTCGCATGATGACGACCGACGCAACGATGTCGTTCCCGACAAAGGCGTGCATCACCCAGTAGTACACCGGCGGATAGGAGCCGACGAAGTTGCCGCGGTCCGTGAGTTCCATGGCAGTGCCCGTCAGGTCAAAGTCCTCCTGACATGCGGCACTCTGGTTGGGTTCCCCCGCAAAACACGGTGACTCTAGGATCGCCTCTGGCACGATCCGGGTGTCCGCCGAAACTCCTGGCTCGCAATTCGTTCCATCCACGACCGCGCACCACGTGCTCACCAAGTGGAAATCATCGTCGGGTCCGGCGCCCATCGGCGAGGCAAGCGCCCAAGCGAAGAGGCTGATCACTGCGAGTAGCGGAGCGAGATAGATCCACTTCAGCTTTCGCAACAGCCTGTGCCTTCCCATCTGGTCGCCCAAGACTCCAACACCCCTACGCATGCTCAACGACGACCTTGTCTGCGTCCGAGGTCTCCTGTGGCTTGATGCCGGGCAAACGTCTCATTCGATGCAGCACGATAAAAATCAGAGCCGAATAGGCAACCGAACCGATGACCCAAACCGTCATGGGCGAAAGTGATATGTCCCACCACCAGTCGATGTGGTCATCAATATTCGCGCTCTGATTCGAAATTCCGGCTACATATCGCTGCATATGGATGTGCAGCGAAAGCAGTTGGGTGCTCGAAAGTGCGGTCGCAATCAGAATCCACTGAGCTGCCGTCAACCGGTTGGGCCGCCAGCCGGATGAAAGCGTCATTATGCCTGCAAACAGAACCACCAGAGGTAAGAGGTAGCGCGGCTGCAGATTCGTTCCCACGTCGGAGCCTGCCGCCGACAGCAGCACTGCCGGCATGAGGGCTAGAACTAGCGTTCCTGCTGCCAGAACCAGGAATCGACGTATCGACATCCCCTTCATGCCAACAAACCCGACCCCGATGAAGCACAGCAGGCCGAGCACCCAGACGGCGGCCGGCATGGAGGTATCAAGCCACCCCAACCCCCAATCCTTACCCAGGATCCCCAACCACAGTGATGGCACATGAAGGAGGTTGTTGGCCACCGTCACGAAGAAATTGCTCGTCGAATCGGAGGTGACGCCGCCCGTCACACTCTCGACCGGCCTCGAGAATCGATACATCATCACGCACATCACCGCGACCGCAAGCGGCAGGATTGCCTCCAGCAGAAAGCGTTTCGATCGCGAGAATGCCAAAATGCCCACCGCGACAATGGCCAGAATTGAATAGAGCGCACCGTCACCGCGCGAACCCGCCGCCATGAATGCGCACAGCGCAAATATGGCGCCCAGTGCCACCTTTCTTCCGATCCCAGCCTGCTTCGCGTCAGTCTCGAAGAACCCGAGTAACGCAATCCAGCCGAAACCGACTCCCATGATCGTCCACGAACTGGGGTTGTTGGAGGCGAGCATGAAAAGCCCGAGGGGCACGGTGGTAAGAACCCAACTCCACACGAGCGCTGGTCGCCGTGCAACTGGCAGGAGAAGGTAGAGAGCGGTAACGAGTGCGGTGAAAAGCACGACGTTGATGAAGCGCATGACCACTAGCGACGCCTGAACATCGGCGCCGGCAAAGAGGTTCATGAAGGAGTAGTAAACCGGGGGGTAGCCGCCGACCGTGTTGGCGCGGTTGGTCAACTCTGTGGTGGAAAGGCTCCAGTCCTCGGGCTGACATGCAGCGCTGACCTCGGGCTCGTATGCGTAGCAAGCCGAGTCGAGCAGGGACTTTGGTGCCTCGATCAAACCGCGGTCGCTAATGGGGCCACAGTATTCATTTGGTGCATCCGCGCACCAGATGCTCGCAAGGTGGAAGTCGTCGTCAGGACTCGAACCGACCGGTGATGCCAGGGCCCACGCGCCGAGGGTCAGAAAGACAAGGAGTGGCGCCAGCAGAATGAGCGGGAATCGGCGCAGACGTCGACCAAGCTCCCCACCCATGACCTTCACTGATTCAGGCTAGGAAGCGGCGCCTGAGCGTTCCCTGAAAATCAGGTGAACTCTCACTTCCTCGCGAAGAGCCGGTTGCGCAGCTTGGTGAACGTCGTCCGGAGACCCGAGTGCCGCAGGTGGTGCCAGGCCATCCGCAGGTCGTGGCGCAGCCCGTACGGCTTGCGGTGGCTGCCAACTGCTGCACTGCCAAGCGAGCGCTGGCCTGTGAAGTCGGCTGCATGCCGCGGCTCGCGCGCGAAGCGGACAAGCGGTTCCAGCGTCCGGTCCCAGAAATACTGCTCCCGCACGCGACGGACATTCTCTCGAGCCTCGGTCGCGAACTCGTCGTCGAACAGAACCCGAGCGAGAGCATCGCGCAGTGCGCCGACATCCTGCGCGGGCACCACGACCCCGAGCCCCTCGTCCGCCACCAGCTCGGCGAAACTGTCCCCCTCGGTGACAACCATCGGGAGGCCAGCCCACAGGTAGTCAAGAATCCTGGTGCGGAAGGAGAACGTCGTCTCGACGTGCGACATGTGGGTGCTGACACCGGCATCCGCCTCGGTCAGATAGTTCTGCCGCTCGGCGTAATCGACCCAGTCCTCGTTGAAGAACACGTTGCTGCCGAGCACGCCCAGCTCGCGGGCCAACTCGAAGGACTCGCGCACGATACCCATTTCCTCGACACCCGGATGCCGGGTACCGAGGAAGTACAGCTTCACCCGCGGCTCGGTCTGTGCGAGCGCCGCCACCGCGCTGATGAGGGACTTGGGGTCGAACCAGTTGTAGAGCCCGCCGCCCCAGATCAGCAGCTTGTCGTCGGCGCCGATACCCGGGAAGACGCCCTTGAGCACCGCGCGCTCGTGCTTCGGCGGTGTGGCGTCGAGCCCGAAAGGCGCGACATCGAGTAGCCCGCGCAAGTGCGGGTCGCTCTCGTAGGTGGCCGGGTTGATGCGGCCGAGCGCAGCCAGTTGACCGAGGTAGAAGAGCCGCTGGCGCTCGGAGGCGCACAGGAAGAAGTCCCCGAGCGCCAACTGTTCGTTGAGCACGTGGGTCGCGGTGCTCACCCGCAGCTCCCAGGTCGCGCGTGCCAGCTCCCTGCCCTGCTCGAGCATCTCCAGGTGCATCGGGTCATAGATGTCGACGACGACGACCTTCGACGTGGTCTTCAGCACCTCGAACTGGTTCATCGCATGGCCCTGGAACACGATCATGTCCGCCCAGCGCTCGAGCTCGTTGAACTCTGCGTTCTCGCCCGGTCGGATGCGACGCAGCCCGAACGGCGCATCCACTCGCTCAAGGCTGGTGGTGGTAACCAGCGTCACTTCATTCTCGCGAGCGAGCGCGGTAGCCATGTTCCAGGATCGGATGGCCGGGCCGGCCATCCGCGCGCCGATCGGGTCGCCCGTGATGATCAGGACCTTGCTCACGCCCGATCCGCCAGCAGGTCGTTCAGGTAACTGCCGTATCCGCTCTTCACGAGCGGTTCGGCGAGCGCAGTGAGCTGGCCGTCGTCGATCCAGCCAGCACGCCAGGCGACCTCCTCGATGCAGCCGATCTTGTAGCCCTGCCGATGCTCGATCACCTTCACGAATTCGGTGGCCTGAATCATCGAGTCGAACGTTCCGGTGTCCAGCCACGCGGTGCCGCGGTCGAGCACCTGCACCTGCAGCTTGCCCTGTCCGAGGTAGCGCTCATTCACCGTGGAGATCTCAAGCTCGCCGCGAGCACTCGGCGTGATCGACTTCGCGACCTCGACGACGGTGTTGTCGTAGAAGTAGAGGCCGGGAACTGCGTATCGGCTCTTCGGCCGGGCAGGCTTCTCCTCGATCGAGATGGCGGTGAAGCTGTCGTCGAACTCGACCACGCCGTATGCGGTCGGGTCGGCCACCTGGTAGGCGAAGATCAGGGCGCCGTCGATGTCGGTGTGCCCGCGCAGGCTCGAGCCGAGTCCCTCACCGTGGAAGATGTTGTCGCCGAGCACGAGCGCGACCTTTTCATGGCCGATGAACTCCTCACCGATGATGAACGCCTGGGCAAGCCCCTCCGGCCGGGGTTGGACTGCATACTCGAGCCGGATGCCCAGTTCGCCTCCGTCGCCCAGGAGCCGCTGGAACTGTTCCTGGTCGTCAGGCGTTGTGATGATGAGCACCTCGCGTATGCCTGCGCTCATCAGCGTCGACAGCGGGTAATAGATCATCGGCTTGTCGTAGATGGGCATCAACTGCTTCGAGATGCCCTTGGTGATCGGCCAGAGGCGTGTTCCTGAGCCGCCGGCGAGAATGATGCCGCGCATCTATGCCCCGCTTCCGTAGTTCAGTGATTGGTAGAAGTCGTTCGCCGCGTCCCAGGTCGGCAGCAGCCCGCGGTCGCTCGCCTCGAGGAGACCGGGCGCATCCGTGTCCTTCGGAGACAGGATCAGCTCGCCCGCCGCATCCGGGAACACCAGACCCACCTCCGGGTCGAGAGGGTTGATGCCGTGCTCGCGCTCAGGACGGTAGACGTCGCTGACGAGGTAGCTCACGGTCGCGTCGTCGGTCAGCGCCACGAACGCATGGCCGAGCCCCTCGGCGAGGTAGATCGCGCGCCGGTCGGTGTCATCGAGCAGCACCGAGTCCCACTGCCCGAAGGTCGGCGAGCCGACCCGGATGTCGACGACGAAGTCAAGGACCGCCCCGCGCAGCGCGGTGACGTACTTGGCCTGCCCGATCGGGATGTCGGCGTAGTGGATGCCGCGCACGACGCCGCGGCGGGACACCGAGGTGTTCGCCTGGCGCAGCGTCAGCGGGTGCCCGACCTGCTCGGCAAGAAGGTCGTGGCGGTACCACTCCATGAAGACGCCGCGATCGTCGCCCCGCTGCACGGGAGTGATCTCCAGGGCATGAGGAACCTTAAGCTCTCGGAACTGCACGGGCCGAGTCTACCGGCGAGCGCCTAGCGGTCCGGCTGGATGAGGTCCCGGATGAGGTCGTAGCGCGGCCTGCCGAAGCGGCTGTACCTTCCGCGAATGGCCGCGGCGATCACCGGAACGATGCGGAGAGCGCGGGCGCGTGGGAGGGCCGACCGGTGCTTCTCGTGTTCGACCTTGCGCGCGGCCGCGTCGATCGCTTTCTCCGGGGCGTCTGCTTCGGTGAGTCGATCGTGCAGCGCCTCCGCGCGCGAAAGCAGTCGCTGGTTGCGTTCGCTCCGCGGCTCCTGCAGGCGCGCCAGCTTGCCGCGGGCATCCAGCTTCGCAGCGCCGATCTGGTTGCCGCCGTGCTGACGATAGTCGACGAGCGCATCCGGGAGGAAGTCGACCGTGCCGAACACGGACGCGACCATGGCCAGCCACTCGTCGTGCACCCAGTCGTCGACGAACGGGAGCGCTCGCTCGAGCAGGTCACGCCGGAACATGGTCGTTGCACCGGTGACCACGTTGCGCTTCAGCAGGAGCTCGAATGCCCGCCCCTCGCGCTCGAGCTGCTGCTCCTGCGGGGTGAACTCGATCGCGTCGAACAGCCGCGACGCGAGCGGCTTGGCGTCGCCGTCGACGAGCCGGGCGTCAGTGTGCAGGAGGGTGAGCTCTGGCCGCCGCTCGAACTCGGCCACCATCCGCTCCAGCCGGTCGGGCACCCACAGGTCGTCCTGGTCGCTCAGTGCGATCAGGTCACCGGTGCACGCCGCGACGGCGCCCTCGAAGTTGCGCACGACGCCGAGCGCCGGCTTGTTCTCGAGGATCGTCACGCTGATGCCGGGGTCCGGACGTTCCGCGCGGAAGCGCGCGATCACCTTGTTGACCGTCTCGATGGTGGCATCGGTCGAGTCGTCGTCCGACAAGACAAGCTGAGCTGGTGGCCGCGTCTGGTGCAGGATGCTGCGGACCTGCTCGGCGACGTACGGCATCCCGTTGTGGGTGCACAGCGCGACGGAGACGGCGAGTGGAGACGTTGCTGGCACGATCCGAGTCTAGGCAGGCGTTCAGGTGCCCGAAGTGCCGCGAACTAGGATTGTCGGCATCATGACTGAGGTGGATGGCGCGCGCACGGGCCGTGTCGGCATCGTCACCGTCAGTTACGGCTCGGAGGAAGTGCTGGGCGCGTTCCTCGAATCCTTGCCAGCCGCATCCGCGCATCCGATGACCGTGGTCATCGCCGACAACAAGCCGGAACCGGGTGGCCCGGTGCAGGAGCTGGCGGAGAAGCACGGCGCGATCTGGCTGCCGATGGACAATAACGTCGGTTACGGCGGGGGCATGAACGCCGGTGTGGAGCGACTGCCTGCAGACACCGAGTGGGTGTTGGTCAGCAATCCGGATGTCGCGCTCGCTCCGGGCAGCATCGACAGCCTGCTTGAGACCGCGGATGAGGACCCGGCGATCGGCGCCATCGGGCCGGCCGTGTACAACTCGGACGGCACGCTGTACCCGTCGGCGCGTGCGGTGCCGTCGCTGCGCACAGGGGTCGGGCACGCGATGTTCTTCAACCTGTGGCCCGGCAATCCGTGGAGCCGCAGGTACCGCAACGACTGGGACGGCGCGCAGTCAAGGCGCGACGCGGGATGGTTGTCGGGGTCGTGCCAACTGGTACGCAAGTCGGCATTCGACGAGGTGGGCGGCTTCGACCCGGACTACTTCATGTATTTCGAGGATGTCGATCTCGGCTACCGACTCGGCAAGGCCGGCTACCGCAACGTGTACCAGCCGGGGGCGAGCGTCACCCACACCGGGGCTCACTCGACGACGACGGAGTCGGCACGGATGATCTCGGTGCACCACGACAGTGCGCGCACCTTCCTGAACAAGAAGTACTCGGGGCCGCTCATGTGGCCAGTGCGCGTGACCCTGACCATGGGGCTGTCGCTGCGGTCGGCGCTGATTCGCCGAAGGCTGAACAAGCAGGGAGACTGAAGACGTGAGAATCCTCGTCACCGGCGGTGCCGGCTTCATCGGCTCGAACTTCGTGCACCATCTGATCGACAACACCGACCACTCCGTAGTCGTGCTCGACAAGCTGACGTACGCCGGTAACCTGCGCTCGCTCGATGGTCTGCCCGACGATCGGTACGAGTTCGTCAAGGGCGACATCGCGGACGCGGCATTGGTCGATGAATTGTTCGGCCGAGTCGATGCCGTTGTGCACTACGCCGCTGAGAGCCACAACGACAACTCGCTGCACGATCCGCGGCCGTTCCTCGACACCAATATCGTCGGAAGCTATGTGCTGCTGGAGGCGGCGCGGAAGCACAACATCCGGTTCCACCACATCTCCACCGACGAGGTGTACGGCGATCTGGAGTTGGACGACCCGGAGCGCTTCACCGAGGAGACGCCGTACAACCCGTCGAGCCCGTACTCATCGACCAAGGCCGGAAGCGACATGCTCGTGCGTGCCTGGGTGCGGTCGTTCGGAGTGCAAGCGACGATCTCGAACTGCTCCAACAACTACGGTCCGTACCAGCACGTCGAGAAGTTCATCCCGCGCCAGATCACCAATGTGCTGCGTGGGGAGCGCCCAAAGCTCTACGGCACGGGCGAGAACGTGCGCGACTGGATCCACGCCGACGACCACTCGTCGGCGGTACTGACCATTCTCGAGAAGGGCCGGATCGGCGAGACCTACCTGATCGGCGCCGATGGCGAGAAGGACAACAAGTCGGTGGTCGAACTGATTCTGACGCAGCTAGGTCAATCGGGAGACGCGTACGACTTGGTGAACGATCGACCTGGACACGACCTGCGCTACGCGATCGACTGGTCGAAGCTGCGGGATGAGCTGGGCTGGGCGCCACGATACGCCGACTTCGAGGCTGGGCTGGCGGCGACCATCGAGTGGTACCGCGACCACGAGGACTGGTGGGGCCCACAGAAGGACGCCACCGAGGCGCGCTACAAAGAGCAGGGCCAATAGCTTTTCGGCGGTCGAGCATTCGGTGATCGAGCTTGTCGAGATCCGATGGGCCGGTGATCGAGCTCGTCGAGATCCGGTGGTTGAGGGATCGCGAAGCGGTCGTCTCGAAACCACCCGGTCAGCAGCTGGTGTGCATCGTGCCAACGGTGGCAGGGACCATGATGCGGGTCAGCGTTCCGTCGTCCACCCAGGCTTTGGCCCCGTATTGCTGAGCTTCAGTTGTATCCAATCCCCACCAGCCCGCTACGTCATACAAGAGTGACCAGTTCCGACCATGGCCTTCGTAATCAACTTTGAGCTCGGGAGAGACAGATGCAGCAAGTGCAGCCGCCTCCTCTCCAACGCTGATGCCGCTCGGTATCTCGACGCGGATCCCGTTGACGTCTGATGCGATCACGATAAGTTCTGCGCCGTAGCTGCCGTCGGACCGGTAAGGGACGATAAACCCCTCCCCGTATGCGTTGTAGGCGCACAAGCCGTCGTCGTACATTTTGTCGGCTGCACCGAAGTGCTCCGTCATCTTTGAAAGGAATTCCGCCGACGCACTATCGAAGCTGGCGCTGTCGATGAGGCCGCCCGCTGCGTTTCGAAACTCTACGCGGGTACCGAAGACGACGGCGGTGGTCACGTTCGCATCAAAGGTCGGCTCAGGCGTTGGTTCAGGCGTCGGCTCGCTCAAGGACGGGGCCGTCGGGCTCGGGGCCGCCACTTCAGTGGCGACCTCCGGGACGCATCCAGTCAGCAGCAGGAGTGTGGCTAGTCCGGCGGCGAGTCGCAAAGCCCTCATGCGAAGGACGCTACCCAGAGCCACGCCTGCCCGGCTATGGGCTCTTCTCACGATTTGAGCACGTTCCTCCGGTTTCAAAGGGGAACCTCGGTGGTCGAGCTGTCCCTTGCAGCGGATCTCGACAAGCTCGATCGCCGGGGGGCTCGCTCACCTTGCAACCTCGACCCCGACAGGCTCGAGCACGAGTGTCACTCAGCGGTCTCTTTGAGGGCGCGTTTGAGTGCTGCGGTGAGGCGGGGTTTGGCCTTGGTGGTGCGGATCCAGGTTCCGTCGGGGTTGATCCAGGGTGGGGGTTTGAACTCGGGTACTCCGTCGTTGATGCGGATCTCCCAGCCGGAGCTGCCGAGGGTGCGGTGGTGGTGCCAGCACAGGAGCACCCCGTTGTCGACGCTGGTGGGTCCGCCGTCTGCGTGGGGTGTGACGTGGTGGATCTCGCACCAGTCGCCGGGGGTGCCGCAGCCCGGGGCGGCGCAGTGGTAGCCGTCGCGGGCTCCGATCGCCTTGCGCTGCTGGGCGGTGAACCCCCGGGTCGGGCTGGTCAGTTGAATGACCGCGCCGGTGGCGTCCAGGGTGACGGTTTGGGTCTCTCCGGTGCAGGCCAGCTGCCGCACCGAGCGCAGTGAGATCGGGGCGTTGATGCCGTCGACCCAGCCGGCGCCGGTGCCCTGGTTCAGGTCGTTCGCGGTGACGGTGACCAGCACCGTCGGGGCGGCCCCGTTCACCTTCGGGGTCTCCGGGTCGCGGGCCGCGGCAGAAAGGATGCCGCCGAGCACGTCGTGGCGTTGCTGGTCCGGGGTGCGGTCATCCTCCATCACCGGACCCTCCGCACCGGACGACTCGTCGCCGTCGCTGGGCAGGAAGACGGGTGCGGTGCGTGGGGTGAGGTAGGCGTTGAACAGCCGCTGCAACTGGCCGGCCACCAGCGGGGTGAGGTTCCCGGTGATCGGCACCAACCCGCCGACGGCCTTGCCGAGCCGGATGCCGCGCCGCGCCAGCGCTTCCTCTTCCTCGGGCTCCACCCCGTCCGGGTCGATCGTCACCCGCCACACCATGGCCTGGATCTTCAGCTCCTCCGCGGTGGTGGTCGGCTCGCTGGCCGATTCCACCAGCGCCGTCTCGGCCGCTCGGAGGTGGTCGGGGTTCACCCGCTCGATCGTCGGCGCCAGCTCGTCGACGATCGCCGCGGCCATGTCCTGCGACAGCTGACCTTCGGACAGTGCCGCGGCGAGCACCGGGAACTGGGCCGGGAACAGCTCCCCGGTCAGGCTGCTTCTGCTCCGCAGCTTCTCGCCCAGCCGGACCCGTTTGCGGATGGTGGCCACCGTGGCACCGGTGGTGCGCTCCAACAGCTCGGTGCCGCTGCGACACCCGAGCTTGGCGGCCAGCCCGTCACCGCCCAGGGTGCGGCGGGAGCGGTGCTCCACCTCGGCGGCGATCGCGAGCCGGGCGACGTCCACCAGCCGGCCGTAGTCCTCCTCCAGGGTGCGGGCGGCCACCACCAACGCGTCATCGCCCAGGTCGCGAATGCCGGCGACAGCGCCGGGAGCGAGGGGGTCGAAGCGGGTCGTTGTGGTCATATTTCGATGGTGACACCATCGCCCGACATTCGTAGCTACATTCGAGCCAACCGCGGACAAGTCATCCCGCACGCCGCCTGTGGAGGAGTTCCGGTGGCCCCGGGGTCGCGAAGCGACCGTCTCGAAACCACCGCGCCCGAGCCGGTTTCGAGACGATCGCGCTTCGCGTAATCCCTCAACCACCGACCGCCGATGGGCTATGCGGTGCTACAGTGTGCTACATGACCGATGTACCGGTACGAGAACTGCGTAACAACACCGCTTCAGTGATTGAGCGGGCGCGCCGGGGTGAGGAGATCACCATCACGGTGAACGGTGTCGCCGCTGCGAAACTCACGGCTATTGAAGCTCCGCGACGCGAATTCCTCACCGTGGCCGAACTCATGTCGCTGCGGCCGAAGCGCCCGATCACCGAACCGCACCCGCACGACCTTTGGGACGACACGACTGACGACCTGGGACCGATCCAGTGACGGCGAGGCTTCCGCATCCAAGAGGGCTACTCGACACCAGCATCTTCGTCGCGATCGAGCAGGGTCGGGAACTCGACTTCGGATCGCTCCCGACTGAGCAATACGTCAGCACGATCACACGCGGTGAACTTGTCGCGGGCATCCACGCGGCAAAGGACTCCCACGTACGTGCCGACCGTCTCGCAACGATGGAGGCACTGGCTGGTCTCACCATGCTCACCATTGACTCGGCCGCGGCTTCGCACTGGGGCCGACTAAGGCACGCCATAACGGCGGCAGGCAAACGACCCAACGTCAACGACCTGTGGATCGCATCCATCGCACTCGCCAACGACCTTCCCGTTGTCACGCAGGACCGCGACTTCGAGCTGCTGTCCGACCTCGGCGGGCCCCCCATCATCTACGTTTGAACTGATGCGATACCTCATTACCGGAGCCGGCGGCATGCTCGGCCAGGACCTGCAGGAAGTGCTCGCCGGGCACGACTTCACCGCGCTTACCCGCGCCGACCTTGACGTGACCGATCCGGATGCCGTCGCCGAGGCAGTCGCGGGATACGACGTCATCCTCAACGCCGCCGCCTACACCAAGGTTGACGACGCCGAGTCCAACGAGGACGCCGCCTACGCGGTGAACGCAACCGGCGCCGGCAACCTCGCGGCCGCAGTGGCCGCCACCGGTGCGACGCTCGTGCAGCTGTCCACCGACTACGTCTTCGACGGCACCGCAACCAGCCCCTACCCCGAGGATGCCGCGGTGAATCCGGTCTCCGCCTACGGCCGCACCAAGGCCGCCGGCGAGCGCCTCGCCCTGCAGAACAACCCCACCCGCACCATCATCGTGCGCACCGCCTGGCTATACGGCGCGGGCGGCCCCAACTTCGCCAAGACCATGCTCCGACTGGCCCAAACCCACGACACCGTCAGCGTCGTCACCGACCAGCTCGGTCAGCCGACCTGGACCTTCGACCTCGCCCGAGGCATCGTCTCCCTGCTCGACGCGGGCGTCACATCCGGAGTCTTCCACGGCACCAACTCAGGAGCCGCGACCTGGTTCGACTTCGCCAAAGCGGTGTTCGAGGAGGCCGGTCTGGACCCTGATAGGGTCAAGCCGACCGACAGCGCCCAGTTCGTCCGGCCAGCCCCACGGCCCGCTTACTCGGTGCTCGGGCACGACGCGTGGCGCCGGGTCGGTCTTGAGCCCTTGCGTGACTGGAGAGAAGCCCTGGCCTCCGCAGCGGCCCGAGGAGTACTGGAGCAGTAGTTGGTTACCCTGCGAGTGATCGTCGACCAGATCGTCGCACCCGTGCCCGGTGGCATCGGCCGCTACACCGAGGAACTCACCCGCGAACTCATCAGCACCGCCCCGCGCGGTGCCGATGTCGTCGGCCTGGTGTCCGCGTCGCCGCAGGAGGACTACGACCGACTCGAGATGCTGCTGCCGGGGCTTGCCGGACTGGAGAAGTTCAAGCTGCAGCGGCGAGAACTGCGCCGCGCCTGGGCCGCCGGGCTGGGACGCGTCCAGGGCCGAGGCATGGTGCACGCCACCAGCCTGCTCGCGCCCCTGAGCAAGCACGACCGCGTGCAGAACGTCTCGGACCAGATCGTCGTCACCATCCACGACACGATGGCGTGGTCGCATCCAGAGGTGTTCAGCAAGGAGCGCATCGCCTGGAACAAGACCATGGCCAAGCGCGCCCACAAGTACGCCGACGCGGTCGTCGTGCCCAGTTTCGCGGTCGCCTCCCAACTGAGCGACTTGTACGACTTCGGCGATCGCATCCGGGTGATCGGCGGCGCGGTCAGCTCGAAGCTCAAGCTGCCTGTCGACCCGGATGCGCGGGCCGTGCGCATGCGCCTTCCCGAGCGCTACATCCTCAGCGCAGGCACGCTCGAGCCGCGCAAGGGCATCGAGCCGCTCATCCGGTCGTTGGCGCATCCGGATGCCACGAATCTGCCTCTCCTCATTGCAGGGCCTTCAGGGGCAGGCGGCGTGGACATCCAGGCGATCGCCGCGGACGCAGGACTGCCGCCAGATCGAGTGCGCAGCCTTGGCTTCATCGCCGACGCCGACCTCGCGGTCGCGATCGCCAAGGCGGACGTGTTCGTGGTGCCGAGCCTCGCCGAGGGGTTCGGGCTGGCTGTGATCGAGGCGTTCAGCCTGGGCACCCCGGTGGTGCACTCGGATGCGCCGGCACTGCTCGAGGTGTCCGCGGAGGCCGGGTTGGCGGTGCCGCGCGAACCGGCCGCGCAGTACCCGGAACGACTCGCGCAGGCGGTGTCGCGGGTGCTCGCCGACGAAGAGCTCGCCCAGCAGCTGCGCTTCAGCGGCCCCGACCGCGCCCGCGCCTTCAGCTGGCGGGACTCGGCACAGCGCGTCTGGCAGCTGCACGCCGACCTCTGACGCCCTCATGTCCAGCCGGCTCGTCATCGTCTCCGACACTCATCTGCCCGGGCGGGCTCGGGACCTGCCGGCAGCACTGTGGGAGGCGATTGAGGCCGCCGACATCGTGTTCCACGCGGGCGACTGGGTGAGTGTCGATCTGCTCGACGAACTGGAGCGCCGCGCCGCGCGAGTCGTCGGAGTGTTCGGCAACAACGACGGCGAAGAGTTGCGGGCGCGGCTGCCGGAGGTCGCGCGGGTCGAGCTGGAGGGCATCCGGTTCGCAATGGTGCACGAAACCGGACCGGCTCCCGGGCGAGAGGCGCGCTGCGCCGCGCTGTACCCGGAGGTCGACGTGCTGGTCTTCGGGCACAGCCACATTCCGTGGGACAGCGTCACGCCGGGCGGGCTCCGGCTGCTGAACCCCGGCTCGCCAACCGATCGGCGCAGGCAGCCGGTCGGAACGTACGTGACCGCCATGGCGGATGCCGGCGAGCTGCGCGAAGTGCGGTTGGTGCCGGTCGGTTAGTTCTCGGTCGTCGAGCACCCGGCGGTCGAACCTGTCGCGACCGCCGAGTTGCCCACTTCCGCCCCACTTCCAGGCCGAATTAGGGGCCGAAGTGGGCAACTCGAGGGTTCGCAGTCGGGCCGGCGACAACGAGAGTGGCTACTGCGGCGGGGGCGACGGCGGGTTCGAGGACTGCACGAACGCATCCGCCAGCGCCGCCTCGATCGCGCCATAGTCCGGCGCGGCCGGGTTGAACTCCGGCGGCACCAGCTCAAGGTCGACCAGCGGCAACTCGCGCGACTTCGACGCCAGATCAACGAACAGCCCCAGCATCACCGACGGGATATCCGACCTAACCACCTGCGTGCCCGCGGCGGCGACATCCTCGAACCGCGCGAGCACGTTCGCGGGCGTGAACTGCCGGAGCATCGCTTCCTGCACCTGCCGCTGGCGCGCCATCCGCTCGAAGTCGTTGCTGTCGAACCGGGAGCGCGCGTACCAGAGCGCGGTCGCGCCATCCATCGCCTGCTCCCCCGCCTCGATGTAGCCGAACGGCTCCGGCGCGGTGATCGGGCCGATCGGCGTGCGCGCCGGCACGTTGATGGTCACACCGCCGAGCGAATCGATCAGCTGCGAGAAGCCCTCCATATCTATGAGCGCGTAGAACTGCACATCCAGGTTAAGCACCCCGCCGACCGCGTCGCGCATTGCCTCGATGCCGGGCGAGCTGCCGTTCGCGGCGGCATCCGGATACAGCTCCGGATGCTCCTCGCCGTACGTGTATAGGTAGCTGATGAGACACTCGTCGCCGCAGTTGTAACCATCCGGGAACGGTCCCCACAGCGGCGAATCGTCGCTGAACCGGATGAACTCCATGTTGCGCGGAATGCCCACCATGACCGTCGCGCCGGTCTCGGCATCGACGCTGGCGAGCGAGATGCTGTCCGGGCGGAGGCCCTCCCGGTCGGGGCCGGCGTCACCGCCGAGCAGCATGATGTTGTAGCGGCCGTTCGAGGGCTCGACGTACGCGCCGTCGTCGAAGATCGAGGTGATCGCCGAGCGCGCCGAGCCGGCCACCGTGGCGCCGTACCCGGCGACGCCCGCGGTGGCAACGAGGCCGATGATCGCGAACAGCGCGACGAACAGGCGCGCGTTCGGCTTGGTGCGGATGAACTGCACCAGCCGGAGGGTGTCCAGCGTCAGGACCACCCAGAGCACCGCGTACCCGGCCAGCAGCACCTGCGCGACGGTGAGCGCGATCGGGTTCGAGATCAGCGAGAAGATGATGCGCGGCGCCACCCAGTAGGTGATCAGCGCGGCGATGGCGAGGAACCAGAGCAGGAACGTCATGCTCACACCGAACTTGCCGAGCCGGCGGTTGCCCGCGAGCAGTTGCGCCGAGCCGGGGATGAGCAGGTTGAGCGCCACGAGCCACCAGGCCCGCTTCGTCATGATCGGCCTGGAGGTCTGGTCCGGATACCGGATCGGGCTGATCGCGCTCACAGTGTCGACTTGAGCGCGGCGTTCTTCTGCGCCACCTGCTGCTCAAGGTCCTTCGCAAAGTCGGCGAGCTGGGCGGTGAGTTCCGGGTCGCCGGATGCAAGCATCCGGACCGCGAGGATGCCCGCGTTGCGCGCCCCGCCGATGGACACGGTCGCGACCGGGATGCCAGCCGGCATCTGCACGATCGACAGCAGCGAATCGAGGCCGTCCAGCTTCGCGAGCGGCACCGGCACGCCGATCACCGGCAGTGTCGTCACCGAGGCGAGCATGCCGGGCAGGTGGGCCGCACCTCCGGCGCCGGCGATGATGCTCCGGATGCCGCGGGCTGCAGCATCCGTGCCGAACCGGATCATCTTCTCCGGGGTACGGTGCGCCGAGACGACCTCCACCTCGTAGGGCACGCCGAACTCGTCGAGCACCTCGGCGGCGGCGCTCATCACCGACCAATCCGAGTCCGACCCCATGACCACAGCGACGAGCGGTTCAGGCATGGGGTCAATCGTACTTGCGCCCACCTTGCGGAGGCCGAGAACGGCGCGCCTACACCTCGAACTTCGACGCCATCGCCCGAGCCTCGTACGCAACCTCATCGAGGTCAGCACCGGTCGCCGTCACGTGCCCGAGCTTGCGTCCGGGCCGCGGCTCCTTGCCGTAGTTGTGCACCTTCACGGTCGGATGCTCGGCCAGCGTGAGCGGGTACCGCTCGATCATGGGCACCCCGCTCGCACCGCCGAACACGTTGATCATCACCGACCACGGCTCCCGCACCCCGGTCGCTCCAAGAGGGAGGTCGAGCACCGCCCGCAGGTGCTGCTCGAACTGGCTGGTCGTCGATCCCTCGATGCCCCAGTGCCCCGAGTTGTGGGGACGCATCGCCAGCTCGTTCACCAGCACCCGCTCATCCGTCGTCTCGAACAGCTCCACGGCGAGCACACCTGTCACGCCCAGTTTCTCGGCGATCGTGTAAGCGATGTCCGACGAGACATCCGCGACCTTCCCGAGCGCGCCGGGAGCCGGCGCGATCACCTCGGCGCACACGCCGTCGCGCTGCACGCTCTCCACCACCGGCCAGGCCAGGATCTGCCCCGACGGGCGCCGGGCAACCGACTGGGCAAGCTCGCGCTGGAAATCCACCAGCTCCTCGACCAGCAGCGCTCCGCCGTTGGCGTCCTCGGCGAGGGTCGCGAACCAGTCATCCGCCTCGTGCGCGGCCCGAACCACGCGCACGCCCTTGCCGTCATACCCGCCGCGCGCGGCTTTCACCACCGCGGTGCCGCCGTTCTCGGCCAGGAACTCCCCCAGCTCGAACGAGTTCTCCACTCGCGCCCACACCGGCACCGGCAGGCCCAGGTCGGCGAGCTTCTGCCGCATCAGCAGCTTGTCCTGCGCGTACAGCAGGGCATCCGGTCCCGGGCGCACCGCGACGCCCGCTTCCACCAGTTTGCGCAGCACCAGCTGCGGCACGTGCTCGTGGTCGAAGGTGATCACGTCCACGCCCTCGGCGAACTGGAGCACCTCATCCGGATCCCGGTAGTCGCCGACGACCGCCGCGGCCAGATCCGCAGCCATCCCCTCGTCCTCGGCGAACACGCGCAGCTCAACACCGAGGTTCACCGCCGCCGGGATCATCATTCGCGCCAGCTGCCCGCCACCGATCACGCCAACCCGCATGCTGATCCTTCCAAGGGATTCGAAAGCTGCCGCGGTTAGACTGCCAACCGCACACGTCCATTGTCGCCCATTGCCTCGGGCGTCACCCCGGGAGCCCGATGAAAGCCTTGCTGACGCAACTGATGCGCTTCGGCGTCGTCGGCGGCTTCGGCTTCATGCTCGACGTGACGATCTTCAACGTGCTGCGCATCACCGTGCTGTCCCCCGATGTTCTGTACGAGGGCCCGGTGATCGCGAAGGTGATCTCCACCTCGGTCGCGATCGTGGCGAACTGGCTCGGCAACCGGTACTGGACCTTCGGCGCCACCCGCCGCGAAAACACCTTGCGCGAGGGCATCGAGTTCGCGCTGGTCAGCGTCGGCGGGATGGCCATCGGCCTCGCCTGCTTGTGGGTGTCGCACTACCTGCTTGGCTTCACTTCACTGCTGGCGGACAACATCTCCTCGAACGTGATCGGCCTCGCGCTCGGCGCCGCGTTCCGCTTCTGGCTGTACCGCACCTGGGTGTTCAGCCCCGACCGCGGGCGGCCTGCCGAGCGCCCGGTAGTGCCAGCCGGCTTCACGCCACTGCACCGGATCCAGGCAGTTGCGCCCGTCGACGATCGCGCGGCGAGTCACGACTGAGCCGACCGCATCCGGATCCAGCCGCCGGTAGTCATCCCACTCGGTGAGCACGAGCACCACGTCGGCGCCGCGGACCGCATCCGTCCAGTCCTCGACGTAGTGGAGTTCCGGATGCCGGAGGCGAGCGGTCTCGATCGCCTTCGGGTCGGTGGCGCGGACCGAGGCGCCCGCTGCCACCAGTCGTGCGGCGACATCCAGCGCCGGTGAGTCGCGCACGTCGTCGGAGTTGGGCTTGAACGCCAGGCCGAGCACCGCGGCGCGCTTGCCGGCCAGGCTGCCGCCCACCGCCTCGCGGGCCAGGTCGACCATCCGGTCGCGGCGGCGCAGGTTGATCGCGTCGACACTGCGCAGGAAGGTGAGCGCCTGGTCGACCTCGAGCTCCTCGGCGCGGGCCATGAACGCGCGGATGTCCTTGGGCAGGCAGCCTCCGCCGAAGCCGAGCCCGGCGTTCAGGAAGCGGCGACCGATGCGCGCGTCGTGGCCGATCGCATCCGCCAGCTGGGTCACGTCCGCGCCGGTGGCCTCGGCAATTTCAGCCATCGCGTTGATGAAGGAGATCTTGGTGGCGAGGAACGCGTTCGCCGAGACCTTCACGAGCTCGGCGGTTGCGTAGTCGGTGACGACCTTCGGCGTGCCCACGGCGAGCGCCCCAGCGTACACCTCGTCGAGCTGCGCCTCGGCGAGCGCGTCGCCGGGGGCGACGCCGTAGACGATGCGATCGGGAGACACGGTGTCGCTGATCGCGAAGCCTTCGCGCAGGAACTCGGGGTTCCAGGCGAGACGGGCGCCCGTCGGCTGGATCACGTGGCTGAGCATCGCCGCAGTACCGACCGGCACTGTCGACTTGCCGACCACCAGCGCACCGGGCGCGAGCACCGGCACCAGGGAGTAGATCGCCGCCCGCACGTAGCTGAGGTCGGCGGCGTCGCTGCCCGCCAGCTGGGGCGTGCCGACCGCGATGAAGTGCACCTCGGCATCCGCCGCATCGGCGATGTCGGTGCTGAAGCGCAGGCGCCCGGTCGCGAGCGTCGACTCGAGCAGTTCACCAAGCCCGGGTTCGAAGAACGGCGGGCGTGCCGCGGCGAGCGCCGCCACCTTCGCCGCGTCGACGTCGATGCCGACGACGTCGTGACCGAGTTGCGCCATGCACGTCGCGTGCACTGCGCCGAGATAACCGCATCCGATGACTGAGATCCTCATCGGGGCCCACGGTACGGTCCGGCGCTTACCGGGCGGTGGCGCGCACGTTAACCGTTGGTGCGCCGCGGGAATAGTTCTATAGTCAATCGATGTTGTCTATTTGCAACGGGGTAGCGAGTCAGCTTCTTATCCCGCCCGCGCCTCTACCACTCGCGGGCCGCTCAATGAGGAGACACCATGAACCGCACAACACGCCGATTCGCGGGCATCGCGCTCGCGCTCGGCATGACACTCGGCGTCGCTGCCTGCAGCCCAGCCGAGACATCCGCCCCGATCGCCCACGGAAGCGATCACCACGCGCCGCCAGCCGCAACTGCCGACGGCATCGACCCTGTCGCCTTCAACCAGGACATGCGCAAGCTCTGGGAGGACCACATCATCTGGACGAGGCTCTACATTGTCAGCGCGATCGCTGAGCTGCCCGACCTCGACGCCACCGCCGGCCGCCTGCTGCAGAACCAGGCCGACATCGGTGACGCGATGGCGGTGTTCTACGGCGACGAGGCGGGTGCCGCGCTGACCGAACTGCTGCGCGAGCACATCCTCGGCGCCGCCGATCTCGTGGCCGCCGCGAAGGCCGGCGACTCAGCCGCGGTGCAGGTGCAGAGTGACCGTTGGTACAAGAACGGCGACGACATCTCGCGGTTCCTGGCCGACGCGAACCCGGCCTGGAAGTTCGGCGTGATGAAGAAGATGATGCGCGGGCATCTCGACCAGACGCTTGCCGAGGCCACCGCGCGCCTGACCGGCGACTGGGATGCCGACATCGCCGAGTACGACCGCATCCATCACCACATCCTGGAGATGGCGGATGCCCTCGCGAACGGCATCATCGAGCAGTTCCCTGACCGGTTCAGCGACTGAGCCAGTAGCCGATCGTCTCGGAACCGGTCCGTTGTCGGGCTGGTTTCGAGACGATCGCTGCGCGATCCCGGGGCCAGCGGACTAGACGATCGTTACGCGATCCCGGGGCCAGCGGAGGGATTCAGCGAGTGCCCCACGCGGTCGTCTCATCCGGATGCGCTTCCTCGGCCTGCCTGCGGGCGGCGATCGGGTTCATGCTCGCCTCCATCAGGTCGTGCAGCGCACCCTGCACCAGGTCGGCATTCGGCACGTCGCGCAGCACGACCGGCTGCTCCAGCCCAGTGTTGATGCGCACGTCGCCACTGCGGAACATGCTCTGCATCGCGTTCTTCCGCACCGTCACGTCGTAGCCGCGGCTGTGCAGCAGCTCCTGCCGCACGCGCACGAAGAACCCCCGGCGCATGACGATCCGGCGGGTGGTGATGATGTAACGGTGCCCGAGCCAGCTCAGCAGCGGCAACAGCCAAGCGAGCACGATGAACAGCAGACCTCCGAACAGCACGGCAAGGTTCTGCCAGGTCTCAGCGAACGACCCGTAGAAGTAGGTCATCGCGCCGACCGCCGCGGCCAGGAACAGCGACGGCCAGAACAGCGCCCGCCCGTGCGGCCGGAGTCTGGCGACAACGGACTCCTGCGCCTGACCCGGGGATGACATGGTTCATTCATACCTCAGATGCGTCACGTCGCCCGCGGTGACGGTCTGCGACGCGCCATCCGGATCCGCGTTCAATTCGAGGTGGCCGAAGCGGTCCAGCGCGGTTGCCTTGCCGTGCAGGTCGCTCCCGTCGGGCAGGTTGACGCGCACGGAGCGGCCGATGGTGCTGCAGGCTTCGGTGACTTCCCTCCGGATGCCGCTGATGTCGGCATCCCCCCGCGCGTTGATCAGCCGATCCCAGAGGCGCTGCAGTTCGCGCAGGTACACCGCGAGTGCCTGGTCGGCGAGCTCGATCGCCTCGCCGGTCGCACCACCGATGCGCAGCGACGTGGCCGTGGGGACGGGGAGCTTTTCCTCGTCGATCGTGAGGTTGAGGCCTGCGCCGACGACGATGGTGGAACCGGGCAGCAGCTGGGCGAGGACGCCGCAGACCTTGCGTCCGTCGATGTGGACGTCGTTCGGCCACTTGAGCGCGACGTGGCGCTCGGGCAGCAGCGACTGCACCGCGCGGGTCATGGCGAGCCCGGCGCACAGGGTGATCCAGCCCAGGCTGTCGGTCGGCAGACGGTCGAAGGGGCGCAACAGCACTGACACCGCGAGCGCTTCACCGGGGGGTGTCACCCAGCTGCGTCCGAGCCGGCCGTGGCCGGCTGTCTGGTCGAGCGTGACGACCGTGGAGAAGTGCGGCCGGCCCGCGACACTGCTCGCGAGGATGTCGTTTGTGGAGGTCGCCTGCGCGAGCGACTCCAGCTCGGGTACCAATGGCCGACTGCGCGGGAAGTCCATCGCTCAAGGCTACGCGCGGCACGTGGACTGGCGTTAACCTGCGCGGTACCCTGTGAGCCATCGGCAGCCATAAGGCACGCCCACACCTGACCGCCTCAAGGAGGCAACCACAGTGAGCACGTCCACCGATTCACCCAAGAGCAAAGCCCTCGAGATTGAGACCAACGGCCTCAACCCCATCGACGAAAGCGAACGCAAGGGCCGACCAGCAAACCTGTTCTGGCCCTGGTTCGCCGCCAACGTCTCCATCTTCGGCATCAGCTACGGCGCGTTCCTGCTGGACTTCGGGATCTCGTTCTGGCAGGCGACGATCGTGGCGATCATCGGCATCGTCGTCTCCTTCCTGCTGTGCGGCTTCGTCTCGCTCGCCGGCAAGCGCGGGTCGGCGCCGACGCTGACCCTCAGCCGCGCGCCATTCGGCATCGACGGCAACCGACTGCCATCCGCCATCGCGTGGATCATCACCGTCGGCTGGGAGACCGTGCTCGCGTCTCTCGCGGTGCTCGCCACCTCGACGGTGATCTCCGCGCTCGGGGTGGAGCGCAGCCCGGTCATCGATGTGATCGCGCTCATCATTGTGGTCGGGCTGATTCTCGCCGGCGGTATCTACGGCTTCGACATGATCATGCGCATGCAGCTGGTCATCACGATCGTGACCGCTGTCCTGACCGTGGTCTACATCGTGCTCGTGCTGCCACAGATCGACTTCCAGTCCGTGCTCGGGATTCCGGATGGCAGCCTGCCGCAGGTCATCGGCGGTCTGGTCTTCATGATGACCGGGTTCGGCCTCGGCTGGGTGCAGGCGGCCGCGGACTACTCGCGCTACCTGCCGCGCAGCTCGTCCTCCCCCGGCGTCGTCGGCTGGACCACTGGTGGCGCGGCGCTGGCGCCGATCATCCTGGTCATCTTCGGTCTGCTGCTCGCCGGTTCCTCGGAGGACCTGCGCGGCGCCATCGGCGCCGACCCGATCGGTGCGCTCTCGACAATCCTGCCGGTCTGGTTCCTGATCCCGTTCGCGATCGTCGCGGTGCTCGGCCTGATCGGCGGCGCCATCCTGGACATCTACTCGTCCGGTCTGGCGCTGCTCAGCACCGGCCTGCGGGTGCCGCGCTGGGTCGCTGCGGCGATCGACGGTGTGCTGATGATCATCGGCACGATCTACATCGTCTTCATCGCGACCGACTTCATCGGGCCGTTCCAGGCGTTCCTGATCACCCTCGGTGTCCCGATCGCGGCCTGGTGCGGCATCTTCCTCGGGGACCTAACCCTGCGCAAGGCGCCGTACTCCGACCGTGACCTGTTCGACCGTCGTGGCCGCTACGGTTCGGTCAATTGGCTGTCGATCGGAACGCTGATTGTGGCGACCTTCCTCGGCTGGGGACTGGTCTACAACGCTTTCGGTCCTGAGTGGGTGCAGTGGCAGGGCTACCTGCTCGATGTGTTCGGCCTCGGCGGACGCGAGGGCGTCTGGGGCGGCGCCAACCTCGGCGTGCTCGTCGCGCTGGTCATCGGCTACCTGGTCGTCGTCCTCTTCGGTCGCGGCGCCGTCCGCCGCCAGGAGGAGGCACCGATCCTGGAGTCCGAGCGGGTATGACCTCGAACGCGGAGCGGTCCACTGAGCCCTGGCTCGTGGTCATCGACATGCAACCCATCTTCGGTGACCCGTCCAGCCAGTGGGCCGCCCCGCGGTACGACGAGATCGTGCCGAACGTGCGCCGCTTGGTCGACCAGTTCGGCGAGCGCGTCGTGTTCACCCGGTACCTCGCGCCCGAGCATCCGGATGGCGCATGGGTGCCCTACTTCGAGTTGTGGCCGTTCGCGCTGGATCCGGCCAACGCGCACCTCTACGAACTGTCGGATGGTCTCGGGTACGCCGGCCAGACGGTCATCGACCGGGAGCGGTTCGGCAAGTGGGACGACGGCCTCGCGGAGGCGATCAACAACGCCGCCGAGGTGGTGATGGTCGGCGTCTCCACCGACTGCTGCGTGCTGTCGACCGCGCTGCCGATGTCCGACAGCGGCGTGCACGTGCGGATCGCGACGGATGCGTGCGCTGGCGCGAGCGACACCGACCACCAGCGCGCGCTCGACGCGATGGCGCTGTACGCCCCGCTGGTTGAACTGACAACGACCGATGCGGTGCTCGCAGCGGAGACCGCCCGACGGTGACCGAGTCCACACGCGATCGGGCGGTGGCGGCGCTGTACGGCCTTGCCATCGGCGACGCGCTCGGGATGCCGACGCAAATGCTGTCCCCGGATGAGATCGCCGCGCGGTTCGGTCGGCTGGACGGATTCCGCGCCGCCGACCCCGCGCATCCGATCGCGGCCGGCATGCCCGCCGGATCGGTAACCGACGACACCGAGCAGGCGCTGCTGCTCGCCGATGCCCTCATCGACGGCAACGGCCATGTGGACGCCGAGCGGTTCGCGCGCAGCCTCATCGCGTGGGAAGAGGACATGCGCTCCCGCGGCTCGCTCGACCTGCTCGGCCCGTCCACGAAGGCCGCGGTCGAGGCGATCCTGGCAGGCACCCCGGTCGATCAGGCCGGTCGCGAGGGCGCAACCAACGGCGCAGCAATGCGGGTGACGCCGGTGGGGATCGTGGTGCCGTCGGATGACCTGGGCGAGCTGGTCGACCGGGTGGCTCGGGCGAGCGCCGTGACCCACAACACGACGATCGCCATCGCCGGCGCGGCTGCGGTCGCCGGGGCGGTCAGCGCTGGCATCGACGGGGCGGGCGTTTCCCTCGCCGTCCGCACGGGCATCGCCGCGGCCGACCTGGGCGGCGAACGCGGCCACTGGACCGCCGGTGGTGAGGTCGCGCGGCGGATCGAGTGGGCGATCTCGCTCGGAGAGCCGGGTGACCCAGAGGACTCGGTGCGCCGCATCCGGTCGCTCATCGGCACGAGCCTCGCCACACAGGAGTCGGTCCCCGCGGCCTTCGGCATCATCGCGACGTTCCCGGATGACCCGTGGTCGGCGTGCCTTGCCGCCGCCGGTCTCGGCGGCGACAGCGACACAATCGGCGCGATGGTCGGCGCGATCCTGGGCGCGTGTCTGGGGACCAAAGGATTTCCCGCGGAAGCGCTCGCAATCATCCGAGACGTCAACGGCCTCGAGCTGGAGACGATCGCCGACCGACTGCTGAGCCTGCGCCGATGACCGCCAAACTCGTGTGCGTCGGCGACGTGGTGATCGACATCGCCGCGAAGCTCGACGAGCTGCCGGCCGCGGGGGGCGACGTGCTGACCGAGTCGGGCGGGCTCTTCGTCGGCGGCGCCGGCTACAACGTCATGGTCGCCGCCAGCCGCCAGGGGCTGCCCGCCGTCTACGGGGGCGCGCACGGCACCGGCCCGTTCGGCGACCTCGCAAGGGCCGCGTTGCGGGAAGCCGGCATCGCAGTCGCCGCGGATCCGATCCCGGATGCCGACACCGGCTGGGACGTCGCCCTCACCGACGCAAGCGGCGAGCGCACCTTCATTACGACCGTCGGGGCGGAGGCGAGATTGAGCAGGGAGCAGCTCGATGCGCTGGCGGTCGAACCCGGCGACTTCGTCTTCGTCTCCGGGTATGGGCTGCTCCAGGAGCCCGGCCGATCGGCGATCACCGGCTGGCTGAGCACGCTGCCGAGCGGGGTGACCGTGGTGACTGATCCCGGTCCCCTCGTGCTCGACATCCCGGCCGACACGCTGGCCGCGGTTCAGGATGCCACCACGTGGTGGAGCTGCAACCTCACCGAAGCGCTCGCCGACACGGGCGCGGCGAGCGCCGAGGCGGCCGCACGGCTGATCGCGGACACCGGATGCGGCGCCGTGGTGCGCACCGGCGCGGACGGCTGCGTCGTGGCCGAGCCGGGCGGCGAGCCGCGCGCAGTGCCCGGGTTCGCGGTGGCCGCGGTCGACACCAACGGCGCCGGGGACGCCCATGTCGGCGCGTTCGCGGCGGCGCTCGCATCCGGTCTCCCACCGCTTGACGCCGCCCGCCGCGCCAACGCGAGCGCCGCCATCGCGGTCACCCGCATCGGCCCGGCCACCGGGCCAACCCTCGACGAGGTCGACGCCTTCCTCGCCTCACACGGGTCGGCAATGCGATGACCTACCGAATCCGGCGGCCGACACTGGCGGCATGGGGCAAGAGCCGTTTCCGACACCGCCGGTAAAGTGAACGCGTGACTGAGACGACCCAACCCGACTTGAACACGACCGCGGGACGGCTCGCCGACCTCAAGGCGCGCTACCACGAAGCCGTCACGGCGAGCGGCGAGGCAGCAATCGCCAAGCAGCACGCCAAGGGCAAGAAGACCGCGCGCGAGCGGATCGAACAGCTGCTCGACCACGGCACCTTCGTCGAGCTCGACGAGTTCGTGCGCCACCGCACCCACGCGTTCGGGATGGAGAAGAACCGCCCCTACGGTGATGCAGTCGTCACCGGCACTGGCACCATCCACGGCCGGCAGGTCGCCGTCTATGCGCAGGACTTCACCATCTTCGGCGGATCGCTCGGCGAAGTCGCCGGCGAGAAGATCATCAAGGTCATGGAACTGGCCATGAAGATCGGCGTGCCGGTGATCGGCATCCTCGACTCCGGTGGCGCGCGCATCCAGGAGGGTGTGGTCGCGCTCGGCAAGTACGGCGAGATCTTCCGGCGCAACACTCAGGCATCCGGAGTCATCCCGCAGATCTCCATCGTGATGGGTCCAGCCGCCGGCGGTGCGGTCTACTCGCCCGCCCTCACCGACTTCGTGGTGATGGTCGACAAGACCAGCCAGATGTTCGTCACCGGCCCGGATGTCATCAAGACCGTCACCGGCGAGGACGTCGGCATGGAGGAGCTCGGCGGCGCGCTCACCCACAACAAGACATCCGGAGTCGCCCACTACCTGGCCAGCGACGAGGACGACGCGCTGGACTACGTGCGCACGCTGTTGTCGTTCCTGCCGGACAACAACCTCGCCGACCTGCCGGTGTACGAGAACGAGGCAGAGCTCGAGATCACCGACGAGGACCGTCGGCTGAACACCATCATCCCGGACTCGCCGAACCAGCCGTACGACGTCAAGACGATCATCGAGCACATCGTCGACCACGGCGACTTCCTGGAGACCCAGCCGCTGTTCGCGCCGAACATCGTCGTCGGCTTCGGCCGCGTCGAGGGCCGCCCGATCGGCATCATCGCCAACCAGCCGAACGCCATGGCGGGCACGCTGAACATCGACGCGGGCGAGAAGGCCGCGCGGTTCGTGCGATTCTGCGATGCGTTCTCGATCCCGATCCTCACGCTGGTCGACGTGCCCGGATACCTGCCGGGCACCGACCAGGAGTGGACCGGCGTCATCCGTCGCGGCGCGAAGCTGCTGTACGCGTACGCGGAGGCGACCGTGCCGCTGGTGACCGTGATCACCCGCAAGGCCTACGGTGGCGCCTACATCGTCATGGGCTCCAAGCAGCTCGGCGCCGACCTGAACTACGCGTGGCCGACCGCCGAGATCGCGGTCATGGGCGGCCAGGGCGCGGTCAACATCCTGTACCGCGGTGAGCTGCGGGCAGCGGAGGCGGCCGGTGAGGACGTCAACGAGGTGCGCACCCGGCTCGCCAACGAGTACACCTACAACGTCGCCAGCCCGTTCCTGGCCGCAGAGCGTGGCGAGCTGGACGGCATCATCGAACCGGCCGCAACCCGCGTGACGGTCGTCAAGGCGCTGCGGGCGCTGCGCACCAAGCGCGCGAGCACCCCGCCGAAGAAGCACGGGAACATCCCGCTGTGACGGATGCGACGGAAGGTCCGGACATCCGGCTGGTGCGGGGCAACCCCACTCGGGAGGAGCTGGCTGCCGTCACGGCGGTGCTGACGGCGATCGCCGGTGAGCTGGAGGGGCGGCAGGCGCCTCCGGTCAAGCGCAGTGCGTGGGAGAACTCGCAGCGCCCGATCCGCACGCCAATTGTGCGGGGCATCACCTCCTGGCGCACCTTCGGCTGAGGTCGGCAACACCGTTTGGGGCGTGCTTTTGGGGGTATCCCCTGATCTGGGGGGACGTCGATCAAACCATGAGATGTACCCCGTTTTTGCGGCGCCTTCGCCGCGACAGCCGCGATATACCGACGATCGTGACCAAATTGGGGCACAAAAGTGTCCCCCGGAAGTCCCCCAAAATGACGACTGTGCGGTACTCTGGCTACACCTCAAACTAGTAGTGCGGATGTTGCTCCTCGTAGAGAAACACCGCCACTCATTAGCCGACTAGGGTAAGCGGGCTAATGACTTGGGGGCGGGTCAGGGCGATATTCGGGTTATCGCCCTGACTCGAAGCTTGAAGGGCCGGGACTTATGTCCCGGCCCTTCTCTTCTTGGTCGACACGCTCGGGCGCCGAAGGGGTTTCGAGACGATCGCTGCGCGATCCCGGGGCCAGCGAATGCGGGTCAGTCGCGCTCGTCGTCGAGGTCCTGGATGTCGTCCGCGTCCGTTGGGATCGCCGACGCCGGCCCAGACGCATCCGGCAACGGAGGCGTGATGACCGAGAGAGTGTCGGTCTCGGTGGAGTAGGTGAGGAACGCGAGGTGAGCCTCGTAACGGTCGAGCACGTCGTCGATCACCTGCTGCTTCGTGAGCCCCATCAGGTCGTAGCCGCCGGAGCCGGTCTGGGTGAACACCTCGAGCCGGTAGTAGACGTCGGTTTCGCGCGACATCCGGCCGGTGAACATCGGCACCGGCGCCTCGACGATGGCGACCTGGTAGTGGAACGGGCGGAACGAGTCCATCGACACCCGCAGCACCGGCTCGTCGATACCGGCAGCTCCGGCCATGGAGCTCAGCTCCCCCTGGTAGCCCTGGTTCCGGAACTCGACGGCGACGTCCTCCAGCGCCGGGCGCACCGTGCGGTCGAGGAACTGCGCGACCTGACGCTTCGACGGGAATGCGCGCATCCGCTCGAGCCGCTGCACCCACGATCGCTCCGGCACGTGCCCGCCGGTGGGCGCCATCGACCGCCTCAGCAGCACCTGACCCTCCCGCTCTGCGCGCTCCATCCGCAAAACCTTCGAGAAGGAGATCATCACGAGGTAGGCGATGATGGTCACCGGCAGCGCGAAGATGAGCGTCGCGTACTCCATCGTCGTCACACCGCCAGCGATGAGCATCGCCACCGTGAGCAGCGCGGTGAGCAGCGCCCAAAAGATGCGCAGCCGCTTGGGGCCGTCCTGCGCCGGATCCGGGATCGAGGACGAGAAGTTCGACATCACCATCGCGCCGGAGTTCGCGCTGGTGAGGTAGAACAGCAGCCCGGAGAGGGTCGCCAAGCCGATCAGGAAGATCGCGCCCGGGAACATCTCCAAGAGGGCGTACCAGCCCTGCTCCGGGCTCGCCACCGCGAGGTCTGCGAACTCGGTGTTGCCCTGCAACACCTCGAACAGGGCAGAGTTGCCGAACAGCGAGACGATGATGAAGTCGCACAGCACCGGCGCGGTGATCGCCGCGATGACGAACTCGCGCAACGTGCGGCCACGCGAGATCCGGGCGAGGAAGACACCGACGAACGGCCCCCACGCCAGCCAGAACGCCCAGAAGAAGAGTGTCCATCCGCCCATCCACTCCGCGCCGTCTGGCTCGTACGCGAAGGTCTGCAGCGTGCGCTCCGGCAGGGTGACGAAGAAGCGGCCGATGTTCTCCACGAGCGCGTTCAGCAGGAACGCCGTCTCGCCGGTGACGAGGATGTAGACCATCATCGCCGCCGCACTCCACAGGTTCAGCTCGGAGATCCACCGGATGCCGCGGTCGACGCCCGAGGTGGTAGCCGCGACGGTGAGCACCACCGCGACGATGACCAGCGCGATCTGCAGGGCAAGACCCTGCTCCAGGCCGAACAGCAGCGAGAAGCCGACATTCAGCAGCACGACGCCGATCCCCATCGACGTGGCGACGCCGAACACCGTGCCGACGAGGGCGATGATGCTGATGCCATCGCCCAGCGGGCCGCGCACGCGCTTGCCGAGCAGCGGGTAGAGGGCGGCGCGGATCGACAGCGGCATGCCCCAGCGGTAGGCGAAGTACCCCATCGCCATGCCCAGCAGCGCGTACATCGACCAGCCTGCGATGCCGTAGTGGAACATCGTCCAGACGACCGCCTCCTGTCTCGCGAATGCGGTGCCGCCCTCACCGGATGGCGGGTCCAGATACTGCACGACAGGGCCGGTGACCGAGTAGAACAGCATGTCGATGCCGACGCCCGCGGCGAAGAGCATCGCGACCCAGGTGAAGAGCTTGTACTGGGGCCGCGAGTGGTCGGGGCCGAGGCGCACCTTGCCCTCTTTGGAGAACGCGACCCAGAGCACGAACCCGATCACGAGGGTGACGGTGAGCACGTAGTACCAGCCGAGATTCGTCGCTATCCAGTTGACGACCGAAAGCATCGTCGCGCGGGCGGAGTCTGGCACGAGCATCACCCACACCGAGAAGACCAGGATCACCACAGAGGAGACCACCAGCACGCGCCAGTTGATGCGGGCGGTGCGGTGCTCGAGAAGCTCTGTCGGTCCCTTGCTGAGGTCGCTGCGCGACACCGGTGCCTCGGCCTCGACAGGGCGCTCGTGCCGGCGTTCGGTGCCTCCGAATTTGCTGCGCTCAAGCGGCGGCACCGGCTTCGGCACCGGCGTGCTCTCGGAAGCGGGTTCGCGGCGCTCGTCGTCGGACTGCTCAGTTGACATCTGCACAACCCCTTCCTGGCGGGGCGGCTGCGCGCCTCTGGGTCGTCACGTCGGGACGCAGGACGAGGAGTGGATTGGCGCTGCGGAGGCACCCCGGTACGCGATCGGCGGAAGCCGTCCAGCTTGTCGGCTAAGACCCCCCATTGTAGGCACGCGCTCTTAGCAGATGGGTGTCGCGACTAGCTGCTCCACCGATGCGCGTCAGCCAGCGGTACGTGGGATCTCCAACCACAGGTCGACCTGGTCCTCGTCGTCTTCCTCTGGGTGCCCGAGTGCGCTCGCGCTGCCGCCATCACCCGAGCTCAGCCCGACCACTGTCACCGCGACATCCGACCCCTCCGGCACGGTTCGCACGATCAACCGGTCGGCCGTGGTGGAACGGATGGCGTCGGCCAGGTCAGCCAGGACGCGGTCGAGTTCGTCCTCCGGCAGGTCGTCCAGACCGCCCTCATCGAGCAGCGTCACGATCGTGCCCTTGCGGCGGGCGGACATCACGTGCTCGCGCACCGCTGCGTTCAGCAGCTTACGGCCGCGGATCTCGTCCCGGATGGCGCCCTCCAGGTTCAGGCACTCCCGCCGCTGCTCTTCGGTCAGGTCACCGCCGCTCGCGACGATGCGGCGCAGCATGGGCAGCGCCATCCGGCTCGTCTGACGCAACCGGAACTGCCGCTCGAACAGGTGCGCTTCCTGCGCCGCCTGCCACGCGGCCGCCTGACGCTCCGCGACCACGTACTCCTCGGCATCCGCGCTGGCCTTGGCGAGCGAGACCGACAATGCGTGGGACACGCCGACCCAGACCACGCTGCCCAGCACGCCGATGGTCGGCAGCGCCGCGGGGCCGGCCCAGACGATGGTGTGCACCACGAGGGCGGCGACACCCGCCCACGCGAACACGTGCCGCTTACGCGTCGACGTGATCACCATGAGCGTGCCGATCGCCGCGACATACCAGGTCGAATAGTCGTTGCCGATCGGCTGGTTCGCGGGCAGCTGGGTGGTCACCAGCACCGGGATGATGATCGCCACGGCGACGTTGCAGGCGGCCAGCCACGCGGGCATCCGGCTCGACCCGGTCGCCCACAGGCTCGCGGCAGTCGCCAGCGCGTACAGCGCCATCGCGGCGATGTACGGGCCCTTGTCGATCGGAGCGTTGAGCGAGTAGGTCGCGAGCAGCAGGTGGTAGCCGGAGAACACAGCGGCGAGCGCGACGATCAGATAGCGCGGAACGGTGATGATCACGCTTCCACCTCCGGCCAGGTGATGGTGATGACTGTGCCCTCGCCCGGGCTGGAGTCGACGTCGACCGCTCCCCCGATGTTGGCGACACGCTCGATGATCGACACCCGCAGGCCGAGTCGCTCGGTCGGCACCGCCACGAAGTCGAACCCGACGCCCGTGTCGCCGACCTCGATGTGGATGCCATCCTCGCCGATGCCGCGGATGGTGACCCAGCGCAGCACCTTGGGATCATCCCCGGCGTGCTGCAGGCTGTTCACCATCGCCTGCATCGCCGCCGAGTACAGCGCCTCGGCGGTCTGCACCGGCACGCTCCCGGACCCGATGGCCCGGATGCGCACCTCGATGGGTGCCGACAGGGTCTTCGCGGCGTCACTGATGCGCGCGGCAAGCTTGTGCAGGTCGATGGTGGACTCGTCGTCGGGGCTCGCGACCTGAGCCTCTTGCAGGTGACCGATCGCGTTGGCGGCCATCCGGGACGACAGCTCCATCGCATCCGGAGTGTGGGCGCGCGCCGCCTCGAGCAGGGTCGTCAGCACGCTGTCGTGCACGATCGAGTCGACCTGCACCCGCTCGACCTCGGTCGCGTGCTGCCGCACCGCGTGCGAGTAGCGCGACACCGCAGTGCTCTGCGCGGCGTCGACACCTGCTGCGGCCTGGCGCAGCAGCGTGATGAGCACAAGCACCGCTCCGCCGAGGATGACCGCGTAGAGCGTGTCGATAGCAGCCAGGTCCCACTTGGCGCCGCCACCGGACGGGAACAGCCGGATGACGCCGTACACAGTCGGCGCGATGATCAAGTACGCGGTCGCCATCCACACCGGCAGCGCAACCGCGGCCGCTGCCGTCGCGACGGTGCACAGGAACCACAGCCACGGCCGGTCCCCGGCGACCATCGAGGGGTCGTTCACGGCGAGCGGCCAGCTGCTCAACGCCGCCAGGTAGGCGAACGCGACTATGAGGTTGGCGGTGCGCACCCAGCGCTTCAGCACCGACGCGACCACGCTGAACAGCAGGCTGCCGAAGATGACGATGTTCATCGTCCATGCCCACACCGGCGGCAGCTCGTCGAGCTGGCCGAGCATCACCGGGAAGGTCTGTGCGCCGAACAACAGTCCGAAAATCGCGACCGACCGTGAGACGACGGTCTCGATCTGCTGCTTGCTGATCGGGCGACGTCGGGGCGTCGCCTGAACGGTCGCCTCAGTCACCGTCCGGCTCTTCGACCGGGAGCCCTGGCAGAATGCCGTCCTCGACGGCGCGGCGCAGCAGGTCGACCTTGGTCGGGGCGGGTCGGCCGACTTCGACGTACTTCACGCGGATGCGGTCCAGGTACTCCCGCGCGGTCGCGTAGCCGATTCCGAGTTGCTCGGCGGCGGCCTTCAGCGGCAGACCCGAGGCGTACAGGTGCAGGATCTCCCGCTCGCGCCGCCCCAGCTGCGCCTTGGCGAAGTCGCGGTCGGCGTCGATCGCGGTGGCCCACTCCAGGTTGTTCAACACGTTGCCGCGCGCGACGGTCGAGATCGCCGACATGACGGTCTTCGTCGCGGAAGCCTTGGGGATGACGCCCGCTGCTCCGGCGGCGAGCGCTTCCCGCACCAACGCGACCCGGTCGGCGATGCTGTGGATCAGCACCGCGCATCCGAGTGCCTGGATGCTCTTCACATTCTCGGTCACGCTCGATCCGTTGCCGAGCGACAGGTCGAGCACGACGACATCGCACTCGCGCCCGTCCAGCTGCGCGACGAACTCCTCGACGGAGGCCGCGGCCAACACGAACTCGTACCCCGCGTCGAGGCACGCGGCCTTCAAGCCCAGTCGGACCGACTCGTGGTCGTCAACAACGCCCACCCGAGCCGGCTTGCTTCCAGCCGCCTGCTCCGACTCATCCGTCGCCGTCTGCACCATTTCGTTGAACACACTCCTGAGGTTTGTCCCCCATGTTAGTGGCGAGTCAGTCTCGCACCAGTGCCGCAACCGCCTCCACATGGTGGGTGTGCGGGAACAGGTCGAAGGCCCGGATGCGTTGCAGCCGGTAGCCGCGATCGGCGAACAGTGCGACGTCGCGGGCCAGGGCGACCGGGTCGCAGGCGACGTAGACCAGCTGCGCCGGGCCGAGGTCGGCGAGCCGGTCGACGACCGGTCTGCCCGCGCCGGAGCGGGGCGGGTCCAGCACGACAGTGGCATCGCGCATCCGGGCGCCCTCCTTGACCAGCTGGGACAGGTAGCGGTCGACGCGAGCGGTGATCGCCCGCGCGCCGACCCACTCGACCAGGTTGCCGGATGCGTGGTCGGTGGCGGTCGAATCGCTCTCGACCGTGGTGATCCGGGTCGCTGGGCCGAACCGGTCGCCGACCGCAGCGGCGAGGAGGCCGACGCCGCCGTACAGGTCCAGGTTGGTGGCGCGCGCGTCGAAGCGCTCGGGGTCGATCGCCCACTGCACAGCCTCGGTGAGGGTTTGGGCGGCGTTCCGGTGCACCTGCCAGAAGCCGCGAACGTCGAGCCGGAAGTCGCGGTCGCCGACCCGCTCGGTGATGGTGGTGCGCTTGCCCGCGCCGGAGAGCACCCATGGGTTGCCCACGGACGGCGCGATCACGTCAACGGAGGTCGCACCCGGGAAACGCTCGTCGAGCGGCGCGATGGCCCGCACCTGTTCGGTGGCGAGCGGCACGTCGTCGACCGGGATGACGCGGTGCGAACGCGCGGCGTACGGGCCAACAGTGCCGTCGTCGGCGACGTGCAGGTGGAGGCGGGTGCGCCATCCGGTGCCCGGCGCTTCGGTCGTCGGCTCACCCTCGATGCTCTCGACCGTGACATCCGTCTCGACCCGGCCCATGCGCTTCAGCGAGTCGGTCAGCACGTGGCGCTTGAGCTCGCGCTGGTGCTCGAGATCGATGTGCCCGAACTCGGCACCGCCGGCGCGGTCGGCTGGGGCACGATCGATCGACGCCGCCGACCAGACGTGGGGGCGGCGATGCTCGCTTGATTCCAGCACCTGGACGGTGTCGGCGCGCCAGAACTTCGCCTTCGAGTCATCCGTGATCTCGGCTAGGACGCGCTCGCCCGGGATGGCATCGGCGACGAACACGACCCTGCCCTCGTGACGCGCGACCATCACGCCACCGTGGGCTACGTTTGAGACTTCAAGTTCGATGCGGCTGCCCAGATTTTCGCCCATCATCCAAGACTGACACAGGAGCGCCAGTGCGGCTGTACCTCGCCTCCACCTCACCCGCCCGCCTGGCGACACTTCGCGCAGCCGGCGTCGAACCGGTCGTGTTGCCGTCCGAGGTGGACGAAGATGCGGCGGTGGCGGCGGCCGGACCGCTCAGCGCACCGGACATGGTGCAGCTGCTGGCCCGGTTGAAGGCCGAGGCGGTTGCGGGGCCGGAGGTCGACGGGTTCATTCTCGGTGGCGACTCGGCGTTCGAGCTGGACGGCGCCGTGTTCGGCAAGCCGCACACCATGGAGGTGGCGCGGGAGCGCTGGCAGCTGCAGCGCGGGCGGAGCGGGCTGCTGCACTCCGGGCACTGGCTGATCGACCATCGCGGCGGACAAGCATCCGGTGCTGCCGGCGCGGTATCGACCGCCGGCGTGACCTTCGCGTCGGACATCACCGACGACGAGGTCGAGGCGTACATCGCCACCGGCGAGCCGCTGAAGGTTGCGGGCGCGTTCACTATCGACTCGCTCGGCGCTCCGTTCATCACGTCGGTGGCCGGCGACCCGCACGCGGTGGTCGGGCTCTCCCTGTCGACCGTGCGGGGGCTCCTGCGCGGGTTCGGCGTGAGCTGGCACGAGCTCTGGGTGTAGGCGCCGCTCACCCTGTGCCGTCACGGGGCGACCCGCCGTTGTAGGGGTGCGCCGAGTCTGACCTGCACTTTTTGTGGAGAGAGTCCAAATGGACCGGTCTGCTCGCCAATAAACTCAATGATCATGCCCCAGATTTCGAAGGTCCTCGTTGCCAACCGTGGAGAGATCGCCGTTCGCGTGATCCGGGCAGCGAAGGACAGCGGACTGGGTTCGGTGGCGATCTACGCAGACCAAGACCGAGACGCGCGCCACGTCAAGCTCGCCGATGAGGCGTACGCGCTCGAGGGGTCGACCAGCGCAGAGACGTACCTGGTGATCGACAAGATCCTTGCCATCGCGCGCCGGTCAGGGGCGGATGCGATCCACCCCGGCTACGGCTTCCTCGCCGAGAACGCGGACTTCGCCGAAGCGGTCATCGCCGCCGGCCTGACCTGGATCGGTCCGCCGCCGCACGCCATCCGTCAGCTGGGCGACAAGGTGTCGGCGCGTCACATCGCCGAGAAGGTCGGCGCGCCGCTCGCACCGGGGACGCTGAACCCGGTCGCCGACGCATCCGAAGTGCTCGAATTCGTGGACCAGCACGGGCTGCCGGTCGCCATCAAGGCCGCGTTCGGCGGTGGCGGGCGCGGGCTGAAGGTCGCGCGGAACCGCGACGAGGTGGCCGAGCTGTTCGAGTCGGCGACGCGCGAGGCGGTCGCTGCGTTCGGGCGCGGCGAGTGCTTCGTCGAGAAGTACCTGGACCGGCCGCGGCACGTCGAGACCCAGTGCCTCGCGGATGCCCATGGCAACGTTGTCGTCATCTCGACGCGCGACTGCTCGCTGCAGCGTCGCCACCAGAAGCTTGTGGAGGAGGCGCCGGCGCCGTTCCTGAGCGCCGAGCAGAATGAGCTGCTGTACGAGTCGTCGAAGGCGATCCTGCGCGAGGTCGGGTATGTCGGCGCCGGGACCTGCGAGTTCCTGGTGGCAGCGGACGGCACCATCTCGTTCCTCGAGGTGAACACGCGACTGCAGGTCGAGCATCCGGTCTCCGAGGAGATCACCGGCATCGACCTGGTGCGCGAGCAGTTCAGGCTGGCCGAGGGCGGCGTGCTCGAGTACGACGACCCGGCGCCGCAGGGGCACTCGTTCGAGTTCCGGATCAACGGCGAGGACCCGGGGCTCGGCTTCATGCCGTCGCCGGGGCCGGTGAACGTGCTGCGCTTTCCCGGCGGGCCGGGCGTGCGCGTCGACAGTGGGGTGACCACCGGCGACGTGATCAGCGGCGCGTTCGACTCGCTGCTCGCGAAGCTGATCGTGACCGGGGCGACCCGTGAGGATGCGCTCGAGCGGTCGCGCCGCGCGCTCGACGAGTTCGAGGTCGCCGGGCTGCCGACGGTGCTGCCGTTCCACCGCAAGGTGGTGCGCGACAAGGCGTTCGCGGAGGACTTCAGCGTCTACACGCAGTGGATCGAGAACGACTTCGACAACGACATCGAGCCGTGGGCGGGGGCGCTGCCGGAGCATCCGGTCGCCACGCGTCACAACGTCGTCGTCGAGGTGGACGGCAAGCGCATCGAGGTGTCGCTGCCCGGCAAGCTGCTCGGGGAGACCGCGGCGCCGCCACCACCGCGGCGGGCGAGCGGGGGCGCTGTTGTCACGGCGACCGGGGACTCGGTGAAGGCGCCGATGCAGGCGACCATCGTGAAGCTGGCCGTTGCGGACGGCGACCGCGTCGTCAAGGGCGACCTGGTGTGTGTGCTCGAGGCGATGAAGATGGAGCAGCCGCTCACCGCCCACAAGGACGGGGTCATCGCCAACGTGAACGCGTCGGTCGGGGCGACCGTGTCATCCGGGCACCTGCTGCTGAACATCGTGTGAGGCGGGCCTCTCCGCCCGCAGGCACCCGCGAGCGCCGCTTAATTGTGCGAGCGCACGGGATAGTGCGCGTGCTCTCGCACAATTGCACGGCGCTCGGGGCGCAGCCCAGCCTCCACGAGGTGTCGGCGAAGGGATGGCAGGGATGCCGCGATTGGCCAATCCCACCGTGTGAGGCCGGGCCCGACCGCTCGAAGCCGGTTCTCGCGCTTCTTCTCCGCCATGACGATCTCGGCTGGCTCGCGACCTCCCGTGTATTGGTCGCGGAGGTACTTGCCGGCGCCGTCGAATTCGCCGATAAGGTTCGACTCGGGCCACCAGAAGTCGATTGTGCCGATCCTTCCCTTGGAATCCGAGAAGTCGACTTGAAGCTCCGGCGGCGGGAAGCCCAGCAGGTGGATCGCGACACGACTGAGAGATTCACCGGGTGAGCCACTGCGTGGGTCGGCAAACGCGAGCGCACGGCGCGTAGCAACGACACCGCGACTGGTGCGCACTCGATCCAATTCAGAGTGAAGCGTCTCGAGGTCGGTCGCCTGCCAGTCACTCGGAGCATCAAGAGGACTCGGGCTGATCGCGTGATCGGCCATTGCGACAGCGGTGCCGAAAAGGCTCGTTCGGGCGGTGTCGATCACCGTTCGCGGGAGGGGCGTCACCCACAGTCCGTCAATTTGCACGATGCCATCAGGTATCCCCTCTGAGTGGCACGCTAGGCCTTGTCGGGCTCGCCCGCCGGATGTCCGTTCATCGACGACATGCACCTCCTTCGGCCAATATCCCACCATTGGGAGACCCCAGAGCGCCGCAGCCGAAAGGTGCGAGAACACCAAGTTGCCGTCGTACGCGAGCGCGACTGCTTGGACGACGGCGAGATAGCGGGCGTCTCTGTCGAAAATACGCCAGTCGCCTTCTGGGAGGTAGACACCACGCCAGACCCGCCGCAGCGAACCCGTTTCGACCGCCCGCCGTAGGGCAGACCTCTGTCCCGGTGTGACGGCATCCGAAGCCAGGATGAAGCGCTCACGCCACGGAGCTGTGATGACGGTCATGCACCATCGTGATTCGAACTCGACCCGGCGCGGGACCGGATGCTTGGAGGCTGTGAGTCGTGCGCGCCGAGCGCGCCTGCTGAGGGCGAGAGTGCCGCTCGCCAGCGCCGCCCAATTGTTCGAGCGCGCGCGATATTGCACGAGCACTCGCACAATTGGGCGGCGCTCGGCGGCGGGTCAGCGCACGATATGCATCGCGCGCGCCGCATCCGTGATCGAGCCCGACAGCGACGGGTACACACTGAACGCGGAGGCCAGCTGGTCAACCGTGAGCCGATGCTCGATCGCGATCGCGATCGGCAGGATCAGCTCCGACGCCTTCGGCGCCACCACAACACCGCCGATGACGGTCCCAGACCCGGTGCGCGCGAACAGTTTCACGAAACCGTCCTTGATGCCCAGCATCTTCGCGCGCGGGTTCTGCGCGAGCGGCAGCTTGTAGATGTCGCCCTGGGCGAGCCCGTCCTCGATCTGCTTCTGCGACCATCCGACGGTCGCGATCTCCGGCTGGGTGAAGATGTTCGAGGTCACGTTGCGCAGCTCGGTCGGCGTCACCGCATCCCCCATCGCGTGGAAGACCGCGGTGCGACCCTGCATCGAGGCGACGGATGCGAGGGGCAGGAACCCCGAACAGTCGCCGGCAGCGTAGATGCTCGGCATCGACGTGCGCGCCACCCGGTTCACCCGGATGTGCCCCGACTCGGTCAGCTGCACGCCGGCCTCCTCCAGACCGATGTCCTGCGTGTTCGGGATCGACCCGAGCGCGAGCAGGCAGTGCGAGCCCTCGACGGTGCGACCGTCCGTGAGCGTGACAACCACGCCGTCCTCTGTGCGCTCAACCGACGCCATCCGGGACTTGGAAAGCACCGTCATGCCGTTGCGCTTGAACACGCGCTCGATGACCTGCGCGGCGTCGGCATCCTCCCCCGGCAGCACCTGGTCGCGGCTGGAGACCAGCGTCACCTTCGAGCCGAGCGCGTTGTAGGCGGACGCGAACTCCGCACCGGTCACGCCGGAGCCGACGACGATGAGCCGCTCCGGCACCTCGTCGAGCGAGTAGACCTGAGTCCACGTGAGGATGCGCTCGCCGTCCGGCTGCGCGGTCGGCGCGATGCGCGGCGTTGATCCGGTCGAGACGACGATGGTGTCGGCGTCAACGGCGTCGAAGTCGACGCGCTTCTTACCGCTGCCGGTCGACACCACGATGCGCTGCGGGCCGTCGAGCCGGCCGTCGCCCTGGATGATCCGCACGCCGGCGCGAAGGAGGGTCTGGGTCATGTCCTCGGACTGCTTGGATGCGAGGGTCAGCAGCCGCCGGTTCACCGCGGCCAGGTTGACTGCGACCTCGGGCTTCTGCGCCAGGCCGCTGTCCCCCTTCACGAAGAACTGCACACCCAGGTCGACCGACCCCTCGACCGCCTTCGCCGCCTCGGCGGTGGCGATAAGTGTCTTGGATGGCACGACGTCCGTCAGCACCGCCGACCCGCCGACCCCGACGCGCTCGACCACGGTGACCTCCGCGCCGAGCTGCGCGGCAGTCAGCGCCGCCTCATACCCCCCGGGGCCTCCACCGAGAATCGCGATCCGTTGTTTGCGCTCGAACTCGTAGGCCATGTGACCATTCTTCCCCAGTCGCGGGGCGGCTTGCGGCCACCAGCATCCGGATGCCGCGAAGGACGGTTCATTTAGAGTGGTGCAATGATCAACGAACACTCGAATCCGCTGGACGATCCGGCCGCGAATCCCTTCGACGTCGCGCGCCAGGCGGCCGAACAGATAGCGGAGCGCACCGGCGTCGAGCAGCACGACATCGCGCTGACGCTCGGCAGCGGCTGGGCGAAAGCGGCGGACCTCATCGGCGAGACCACCGTCACCTTCCCCGCGACCGACATCGCCGGCTTCAGCAAGCCGGCGCTCGAGGGCCACGTCGGGTCGCTGCGCTCACTTCTCCTCCCCAGCGGCAAGCGAGCGCTGATCATCGGCGCACGCACGCACTATTACGAGGGCCACGGCGTCCGCCGGGTGGCGCACAGCGTGCGCACGGCGGCCGCGACCGGCGCGAAGGTGATGATCCTCACCAACGGCGCCGGCGGCATCCGGGAGTCCTGGAAGCCAGGGCAGCCGGTGCTGATCAGCGACCACATCAACCTCACCGCCGACTCTCCGCTCGAGGGTGCGACGTTCGTCGACCTGACCGACCTCTACTCCTCCCGACTGCGCGCGCTCGCCAAGTCGGTCGACCCCGGCCTCGACGAGGGTGTGTACGTGCAGTTCCGCGGCCCGCACTACGAGACGCCGGCTGAGGTGCAGATGGCGAAGGCCATCGGCGGCCACATCGTCGGCATGTCGACCGCGCTCGAGGCGATCGCAGCGCGCGAAGCTGGCATGGAGGTGCTGGGCATGTCGCTCATCACGAACCTGGCGGCGGGCATCCAGACCACGCCGCTCAGCCATGCGGAGGTCATCGAGGCCGGGCGCACCGCCGAGCCGGTGATCAGCGCGCTGCTCGCCAAGATCGTGGCGGAGCTTTGATGGAGGCGCAGAGCACCGACCAGCTGCTCGCGGCCGCCCGCGCCTGGGCGGACCAGGATCCGGATGCCGAGACCCGCGCCGAACTGAACGGGCTGATCGCGGATGCCGAGGCCGACAACGAGCGCGCCCTCGCCGAGCTGAACAATCGGTTCAGCACGCGCCTGGAATTCGGCACCGCCGGCCTGCGCGGCGAGCTCGCGGCCGGCCCGAACCGGATGAACCGGGTCGTCGTCGCGCAAGCGGCCGCCGGCCTCGCCGCCTATCTGCTCGCGAGTAACCCGCAGCCGAGTGTCGTGGTCGGCTACGACGGGCGCAAGAACTCCCGGGTGTTCGCCACCGACACCACCGAGCTGATGGCCGGCGCCGGGGTGCGCGCGATCCTGCTGCCGCGGCTGCTGCCCACCCCGGTGCTCGCGTTCGCGGTGCGGCACCTCGATGTGAGCGCGGGCGTGATGGTCACTGCGAGCCACAACCCGCCCCGCGACAACGGCTACAAGGTCTACCTCGGCGGAGCCGACGAGGGCTCTCAGATCGTCTCGCCCGCCGACCAGGAGATCGAGCAGCACATCCTCCGGGTAGCGCTCGGCAGCGTCGCCGACCTGCGCCGATCGAACGACTATGAGATCGCCGATGAGTCCGTCATCGACGAGTACGTCCGCCGCACGGCCGGTGTTGTGAAGCATCCGGGTTCCGTGAAAGCCGTCTACACGGCGATGCACGGCGTCGGATGGGAAACCAGCCGCCGCGTGTTCGCCGCGGCGGGCTTCGGCGAACCGACGGTCGTGGCCGAGCAGAGCGAGCCGGACCCAGCCTTCCCGACCGTTGCCTTCCCGAACCCGGAGGAGCCGGGCGCGCTTGACCTGTCCTTCGCCACCGCGACCAGGGTCGGTGCGGAGCTGATCATCGCGAACGATCCGGATGCCGACCGACTGGCGGTGGCAATTCCGGATGCCGATGGCTGGCGCCGCCTGACCGGCAACGAGGTGGGTGCGCTGCTGGGCTGGCGCGCGGCGGAGGCGGCGGGTGGACGCGGCACCATGGCCTGCTCGCTCGTCAGCTCGACCGCGCTCGCCGAGGTCGCCCGCCAGTACGGGCTGGGGTTCACCGACACGCTGACCGGGTTCAAGTGGGTCTCGCGGGTGCCGGATCTTGTATTCGGCTACGAGGAGGCGCTCGGCTACCTTGTCGACCCCGACAAGGTCCGCGACAAGGACGGCATCTCGGCCGCAGCCGCGTTCCTCGACCTGGTGTCCGAGTTGAAGGCGCAGGGGCTCACCATCGCCGACCAGCTGCGTGCGTTCGCGGAGAAGTTCGGGGCGTTCGCATCCGGCCAGGTGTCGGTGCGGGTCACAGACCTCGCGGAGATCCCGCGCGTCATGCAGCGGCTGCGGTCGACGCCGCCGGATGCGATCGGCGGGGTTGCGATCGAGCGGGTCGACGACTTCTTGGGCGGCTTCGGCGACTACCCGGCCAGCGACATCCTGCGCTACTGGCTGGCCGACGGGTCGCGGGTGATCGTGCGTCCGAGCGGGACCGAGCCGAAGCTCAAGGTGTATCTGGATGCCTCGAGCACCGAGGGCACTGCGGAGGAGCGGATGGCGACCGCGCAGGCCGCGGTGCTGGCGCTTGAGGCGGGCGTGCGTCCGCTGCTCGCGTGAGCCACGGTGGGCGAGCCTGTCGAGACCAGCCCGTGGACACCCCGGAAGTGAACTAGCCCGACGTTGCGCCCGCTTGTTATCGATGCGGGCGCTACAGCGGGCGCATCGATAACAAACTGGAGCAACGTTGACACTGCCCACTACCGACACAATCGTCACGTACCCGGCCGGGGCGACATCCGGCACCGCGACCGTGCTGCATGTTGAACCCGTCGATGCCGGCTTCGCGGTGCTCCTCGACCGCACGCCGGTGCACCCGGTGGATGCCGGCTGGCCCGACCAGGCCGCCGACCGGGCGGTGATCCGCTGGGAGGGTGGCGAGGCATCCGTCAGCGACGCCATCGTCGCGGCGACCGACAGTGCGGCGCTGCACTTCGGCGGCGACATTCCGGTGCGCAAGGGCACCGAGGGCTGGGCGTTCGTGGTCGCGCACCTGGTTCCGGATGCGCCGGTGGAGGGCACCGAGGTCACGGTCGAGGTGGACGGCGACTACCGCCGGGCGCTGTCGGTCGGGCACACCGGGTGCCACCTCGCGTCCCTCGCCCTGAACCGGGCGATGACCGACCGCTGGCGCAAGGAGGTGCGCCCGGATGCGCTGGGAGCACCGAACTTCGACGCCGAGGCGAACGAGACCTCGACCATCGTCCCGCACGGCTCGGTCGACACCTACCGGCTCGGCAAGGCGCTGCGCAAGCGCGGCTTCACCACCGACGGGCTCGCGGACGACCTGCCCGCGATTCAGGATGCGGTGAACGCGGCTCTTGCGGGCTGGATCGCGACCGCTGCGCCCATCCGGATCGACCGCGACGGCGAGCACCTGACCGATCGGCGGTCGTGGGTGGCCGAGCTGGTCGACGGTGAGGCGAGCATCCCGTGCGGCGGAACGCACGCGACATCCCTCGCCGAGTTGGAGGGACTGCGCGCGACGCTCACGCTCGACGAGGTCGAAGGCGGGCTGCAGCTGACGATGACCACCGTCATCTAGCGGACCTCCCGCCCCGCCATCGAGTCGGGAGTAGTTGCCCTTATGCCAGCGCTCAATTGGGCAACTACTCCCGACTCAATGGACAGCTGAACACTCAGGCGAGGAGCTCGTCGACCCAGGCCGGAACCTGCTCGGTGGCCGGACCCAGCCGCACCTCATCGAACGCCGAGTTCACCTCCGAGGGTTCAAGGTTGAGCTCGACGGTGTGCGCACCCGCGTTCACTGCGGTCGCGACGAAGCCGGCGGCCGGGTAGACGTTGCCGGATGTCCCAATCGCGGCGAAGAGGTCGCACGCCTCGAGCGCGTCGAAGATCGCGTCGAGCTCGAGCGGCATCTCACCGAACCACACGACGTGCGGCCGCAGGGTGCCGGTGGCGCCGCATCCGGGGCAGCGATCCTCGGTCCGGATGTCGCCGCTGATCTCGTGCACGACCTCGCAGCGCGTGCAGCGCATCCGGAGCAGTTCCCCGTGCATGTGCAGCACATTGCGGGACCCGGCGCGCTCGTGCAGGTCGTCGATGTTCTGGGTGATGAGCAGCAGGTCGCCGGGATGCTCGGCCTCGAGCCGGGCGAGCGCGAGGTGCGCGGCATTCGGATGCACGTCGCCGCTGACGAGCTGCCGTCGCCGTTCGTTGTAGAACCGGTGGACCAGTTCCGGGTTGCGGGCGAATCCCTCCGGGGTGGCGACGTCCTCAATGCGGTGTTCCTCCCACAGACCGTCGGCGGCGCGGAAGGTGCGGATGCCCGATTCGGCCGACACGCCGGCCCCGGTGAGGATGACGATGCGTCGAGGGGCCATGCATCCATTGTTGTCGACCCCGCTAGACTCGATGCCGCCTGCCTCTGTAGCTCAATGGAAGAGCAGTTCCGTCCTAAGGAAAGGGTTGGGGGTTCGAGTCCCTCCAGGGGCACTTCCGTTGACGCAGCCCAGCCTGCGAAACAATCGCGGCCGTCCCTCTGCCTCAGTAACCGGCCTCGGTCGCCGCCCCGCGCTCGTGCCGTTCGCGCGCGAACAACTCGTGCTGGACATCCGACCGAGCGCGGGAGGAGGATCGGGACCATGGACGGGCACGGTCCGCTCGCCGAAAGACGATCAGCGGCGGCCAAGCACGACCGGCGACGGCCGGGGCGGCGTTTCAGTTCGCACGGAACGCCCAAGAGCGCGCTGACCCGCCCGATGGCGCTGACGTTCGCCCAGTCTTGGCGCGTCGGCGCGCCGGCCGCACTCGACGTCCAGTCTTGGACTTCCTCGCGAGTACCGCACGACAGGGGAATCGGCCATGGTCGGCAACTGCGGCCCGGCCGAATGGGGGCACTTCACCCAACAGCGATTGCTGAAGGGTGGCTCGCCCAGATACGGGCCCATCGGAAAGGAAGAGAACATGCCCAAGACATCGAAGAGCAACGCCTCGGAAACCGTTGAGATGGAGGGCTACGAGGGTCACCTGGAGAAGTTCGAGGGGGGCTACACGGTGTCCTTCGAGAAGTACACCGCCGACGCCGACCTCACCGAGTTCTTCAAGGGCCTGCCGAACGACCAATGCCAGGCAGCCCACTGGGGATACGTTCTGACCGGCAAAGTGACGTACAAAACCGCCTCTGGCGACGAGACCTACGAGGCCGGCGATGCCTACTACGTCCCGCCGGGTCACACCCCGGTGCTCCATGCCGGCACTGAAATCGTCGAATTCAGCCCCACTGAGCAGCTGCAGCAGACCCTCGACGTGGTCGGAAAGAACATGGAAGCCGCCACCTAGCTTTCGGGATGGAGCGCCGCCGAGCGGGCTCTGCCATGGTGTGACTCCACGCCGCCGTCCGCCGCCTCTATCGGCGACCTCGGTCGGCGCCTCCCGGTGGCGCGGGTCACCTCAGTCGCCCGTAGGTTCCAAATCTCCGACTTGCGATGGATGTGCTGACCGAACCGGGGTCACTACCGTGAGGGCATGGCTAATGACAGTCAGGGCAACGGCTCCGTCATGGCGACCGGCTTGGGCATCGGGGTGGCCATGGGCGCGGCCCTCGGCGCATCCATGGACAACATGGGGCTGGGTCTGGCAATGGGGATCGCTATCGGCGCCGGCCTCGGGGCAGCGTTCGGTAAGCGGTCCAAGCCAGGAGGATCGTCGAACGACGAATCGAATAGCGACTGAAGCACCCCGCTGCTTAGGTACGGCCGAACCAATCCTCACCCCTGGCCGGGAGCAGATGCTCTGCTGCTGGCATCACGAGATGTCGCCATTCGATACCAGGCCTGGTCCAGTCGAGCGACCCGCGTCTCTCTCGTCGAAGCCCAGCGACGCCAGCGCCAATGGATTGAAGCCTCGGAACGTCATCCACAGCCCGATGGAAAGCTCCCAGAAGAAGATCGGCGCCAGCGCGACCGCGCCGAATAGCGGCTGGTCGTCGAATCCGAAGATCCGCGCCGTCACGGATGCGAGCAGCAGCGGTGCCCCGATCAGTCCCAACGCCGGAATCACGCGCGGCACCAGCCGCGACCGGTACAGAACGTAGCCGAACAGCAGTGCGTTCAGGGCGGGGACAAAACCCGGCCCGAAGATCGCTGTCTGGTCGCGAATCTCGACCAGCGCCTGTCCGACCGCGACCATCGCAAGGTCGTCCTCAGACCCGCTGCCGGTGCCGGCCACCCGCAGGTTCACGATCGTGACCAGCGCCAGCACGCCGACGATCATCACCGCCGCCTCGTAGAGCCGGGTCGTCACGAAGCCCAATGACGCGCCCTCGCTCTGCCGCCTGATCACCGGGTAGACCGCGACGGCGGTTCCGATGCCGGCCAGCGCGGTGAGCATCTCAAGGAATGCGCCGAGGATTATCCGGGTGTCGGCCCCGCCCGCGCTGACGATGTAGTTCGGGTCGGTCAGCACCGGCTCGTAGAGGAAGAACGCGGGAATCGAGAAGGCGAAAGTCAGGAGGTAGAAGATCCCGGCCGCTAGCGCCAGGCGCCTGGTTCTGGTCACGGTGGAAGTGTCCTTTCGCAGCTCGCGGCTGGCGTCATCACCTTCCGCTACGGACATTCTCGTGAAGCGACGGATGCGCGCACCAGATCGGCGGCGGAAAGAGGCGCCGCGCAGCCCCGCCGCTAAGCTGACCGCGTGACCCACAGCTCGCCATACTCCCCGGCCCCGTCCAACCTCAGCCCCACAGTCGAGACCGCGGTTCGACCGGCCGGCAACCCGCTGGGCGTCGCAGCCGCTGGAGTCGCCGGCCTGATGCTCGTCGTCGGCGTCGTCTTCCAGTTCCTGTACCTAAGCGCCGTGGTCGCCGGCGACATCGCTGCGTTGCAACTGATGACGCCCATCCGCACCTTCGTCAGCATCGCCTTGGCGGTGCTGACGGTCATCCTCGGCGGAATCGCGCTCGCGCTGCCGGGGCGCAGGAAGGTCCTCGCGGCGATGGCTCTGGGGGCCGGGGTTTTCGCGCTGGTGACCCTCATTTCCACCGCGTTGACCAGCTTCAGCTACGCGATGTTCTGATCCGCCACAACCCAACGCCCATCAGCGCCGGTTGCCGTCGCGCCCGCTAGAGCGGTTCGTCGGCCACATTGAAGCTTCGCATTCCGACGATCAGCAGGTGGAATCGCGAGTGGATGCTCACCGGGTCTCCTGGCGAGAGCGCGGCGGCCAGGTCGTGGTGGTTCCAGTAGGTTTCGGAGCGACCGTCGAGGTACTCGACATCGACACGACCGCCCTCCACCGCACGGACGATCGCATCCTGCAAGAACTCCGGAGAGCGGTGGGCAGCCGACCAGTGGATCGCGTGGATGTGATGCCCCGGTCGATAGAGACGGCACGGCTCATCGTTGACGCAAAGAAATGTGTTGGTGTGGGTGAGGTCTTCCATTGGGACTCCCAAGTTGATCGCGGTTCCCTAGCCGGGCGGCATGGGCAGGTCTTCCTCCGGGGGCACCGTGCGCGTCGCGCGGTTGCCTCTCCCGCATGCCGGAGGACTTTCGCGGGAGATCTTGACCAACATCAACGTATCGGCGGCCACCGACATCCGAGGCAGCTTTGCTCGTTGGTCAGTCGGCGCGGTCTGGGCACCGGCCTCTGGACGGATGTCGGCAGGTGGCAGAAGACTGGGGGGCATGCCCGAACTCCCCGAGGTACACGCGCTCGCGGCCGACCTTGAAGGACGCCTCCGCGACCGGGTTGTCGCACGGCTCGACCTTCTGTCGTTCGCGGCGCTGAAGACGTTCGATCCGCCCACGTCGGCGCTGGACGGCCAGGTCATCCACTCGGTCACCCGGCAGGGGAAGTTCCTCGACCTGAACATCGGCGACCTGCACCTGGTGATGCATCTGGCCAGAGCCGGCTGGGTGCGGTGGAATGACGGCACCCGCCCCGCCCCGGCCCGCAGCCCGAAAAGCCCGCTCGCCGCCCAGCTGCTGCTTGACGACGGCACCGGTCTCGACATCACCGAGGCCGGCACCAAGAAGAGCCTCGCGATCTACCTGGTCGAGCAGCCGACTCAGGTCCCCGGCATTGCCAGGCTCGGACCCGATCCCCTCAGCGACGGCTTCACCCTCGCGGCCTTCCAACGCATCCTTGCCGCCGCCGGCCGCGCGCAGATCAAGGGAGTCCTGCGCAACCAGTCCACCATCGCGGGCATCGGCAACGCCTACTCAGACGAAATCCTGCACGTGGCGAAGATGTCCCCTTTCAAGCCCGCGGCGATGAGCCCGGACGACGCAGACCGCCTCTTCGACGCCATCCAGACGACCCTGCGCGAGGCGATCTCGCGCTCAGAGGGCCTTGCCGCATCCGAGCTCAAGAAGGAAAAGAAGTCCGGGATGCGCGTGCACGGCCGAACCGGCGAGCCATGCCCGGTCTGCGGCGACACCGTGCGGCAGGTAATCTTCGCGGACTCCACCCTGCAGTACTGCCCGACCTGCCAGACCGGCGGCAAACCGCTCGCCGACCGCGTGCTATCGCGCCTGCTGAAATAGCCACGGCCAGTCCCAGCGAGGCACTGCGGGGGCTGCGTGCATCCGCCGCGCCGCGCACTACGACCGTTGGCGACGTGTCAGAATGATCGGTTCTTCAACCGTCGATCAGAAGAGGTCACACCGATGGGACGCAGCGACGCGGTCTTGCGAATACTGAGCGAGTACGACCCGTTCGGGTTGGAGCCCGGCCGGGTTGCACCCGAAGACGAGTACCGGCTGGAGGCAGACGAAATTGCCACCATCCTGCGTTCAAGCCGACGCATCACCATCGAGGAATTCAGGGCGGTTGGCCTCAAATGGTTCAGCGATCCGGACTGGTTCGGTGTCGACACCGAGGACGCGGTCGCAGCCATCAACGCGCTCGTCTGATGTCGTCGCGGCCGTAGTTCCGATGAGGTTCGTGCCATACGACGGCGACCGTTCGGCCTCTGATGGCACAAACGTCCTCGGAAGGTGGCAAGTACTACTGTCAACTGCTGTCCCACCTCAGCACACGCGTAGTGCGCTGAGGTGGGACAGCGAGTGGGTCAGCGGTACGCGGGTTCCAGCGGCCCCTGATCGAGCCGGAACGGCGGGTAGTCGTCCCGCAGCAGCGATGTGTAGGAGTAGACCCGGTAGATCCAGCGGTGGATGCCCATCACCAGGTTGAACAGGCCGGAGTTGTAGACGCCGGTGAACAGCAGGATGAGCGCGGCGATGAACACCAGGAGGCCGACCAGTCCGCCAACGCCCGGGCCGTCGGAGAACACCCACAGCAGACCGGCCAGGATGCCGACGATGATCAGGTGCGGCAATGCGAGCAGCCACGACTTGACCAGCACCTTCCAGCGGGACAGCCGGTCGGGGTAGGCCACGTCGAACGTCGCCGGGAAGTCGGCGCGGGCGAGCGTGAATGGCGGGTACTGATCGGTGGCGAGCACTCCGGTGGCGTAGAACACGACGCGCCAGTTCCAGCGGAGCACACCGACGACGAACTCGAACAAGGACGCCGGGTAGCGGCCGGTGAACAGGATCGCCAGACCGGATGCCAGCACCACAATTGGGAACGCCGCCCAGAGGATGGCGAGCACGATGTAGTGCGGGAAAGCCAGCAGCCACTTCACCAGCCACATGCCGCGGGACAGCGCTGGGTCCAGCTGGCCCTCGAGCCGAGTCGGGTAGCCGTCGGGGGCGATCGGTGTGGAGCGGATGCTCCGGCCCAGCCCGACCGCACCGAACAGGATAAGTGCGACACTGGCGGCGAGTGCGCCGATTCCCCAGCCGAGGAGGTCGATATCGCCGAGGAGCCGGTGCGACCCTCCGGCGCCGAGCACGCCGGCGATGAGGAGGAACATGTGCAGGCCGCTCATTCTCAGGCGGCGGGGGTCGGTTTCGGGTGCGGGGATGGTCATGAGTTCTGTCCTTGATGGTTGTTGTCGGGGGTGGAGATGCGCAGCACGACGTTGCCCTTCTTGCGTCCGGTGTCGACGTAGCGGTGCGCTTCGACGGTGCCGGCGAGGTCGTAGGTGCGGTCGATGACCGCCTGGTAGCGGCCGGATTCGGCGAGGCTGACGATGTAGGCCAGGTCGTCGGCGCGGTACTTGCCGAGGTTCGGGATGACGCGCTTGCCGCTCTTGCGGCTCTGCCCGCGCGCCTTGAGCATCCCCTTGAGGTCGATGATCACCAGCAGCAGGGCGCCGCCGGGCTTGATCGACGATTCGACCCGCTCGAACGGGGCGTTGCCGACGCAATCGACGATGACGTCGTATTCCTTGCCTTCGGCGGTGAAATCATCCGTTGTGTAGTCGATGACACGGTCGGCGCCGAGCGAGGTGACCAGTTCCCGGTTCGCTCCGCTGGTGACGCCGGTGACATGCGCGCCCAGGTTTTTGGCCAGCTGCACCGTCGCGGTTCCGACGGCACCGGATGCGCCGTTGACGAGCACGGTGTCGCCCGGCTTGATCGCGACCTGGTTCAGGGACTCTCGGGCGGTGCTGCCGCCGAACGGGAGCGTCACCGCCTGCTCGAAGCTCATGTTGGAGGGGGCGCGGGTGATGGCGCCGTCCGCGGCGACGCAGGCGTACTCGGCGTGGCCGCCGAACTTGCCGCCCATCATGGCGATCACCCGGTCGCCCGGAGTGAAGCTGGTGACGTCGGCGCCGACCGCTTCGACGACGCCGGCGACATCCATTCCCAGGATGTGGTTGCGGGGGCGGAAGACGCCCAGGCCGAAGGCGGCCATGAGGCCGAGTCCGGCAGGAATGTCGCGGCTGCGGGAGCGGTGGTCGGCCACGCTGACGGTGCTGGCGTGGACCTTGATGAGGACTTCGCCCGCCTTCGGGGTCGGCTTGCGGACCGTCTCGACCTGCACGACCTCGGGGGGGCCGAACTTGCGGTACACGGCCGCTGTCATGGTGGTGTTCGTTGTCATGGTTCGATTTTTGTCCGCCCTCGAACGGCTGACATCGGCAGATCGGCCTGATTCCGATCAGCCGAAAGTACGGTTTCCGGCTCGTCCGCTCTCCCGATGTCGTGGCCGGGCAATCAAGCGAGCATCGGGGTATGACTTCCCGAATCACCATCACCCGCACGAGCGCGGGGCAGCCCCAGCGTGACCGAACAAAGCAGCGCAGCGGCTGGCTTGCCGCATCCGGCCTCATCCTGCTCAGCCTGATCCCGGTGATCGCCGGCATGTTCCGGCTCACCCAGCTGGCAGGCGGCGCCATCACCGCGGACAACGCTCGCTTCTTCGCCTCGTCGATTCCGGTGATCGCCCACATCGTGGGGGCGACGGTGTACTGCCTGCTCGGGGCGTTCCAGTTCGTCCCCGCGCTGCGCCGCAGGCGCAGCTGGCATCGCATCGCCGGGCTGGTCCTGATCCCCGCCGGCTTCGTCGCCGCCTTCTCCGGCCTATGGATGGCGGCCTTCTACTCGTTCCCCGGTGGCGACAGCGCGCTGCTCATGGTGATCCGCCTGGCCTTCGGTTCGGCGATGGTGGCCTGCCTCGTACTCGGGATCACCAGCATCCGGCGCCGCGACTTCGTCGCGCACGGCGCCTGGATGACGCGCGCCTACGCCCTCGGCATCGCCGCCGGAACCCAGGCCCTGGTCTTCGCGGTGTGGATCCTCGCCGTCGGACCGGTCGACAGCCTGACCGACGCGCTGCTCATGGGCGCAGCCTGGGTGATCAACGCCGGCGTCGCGGAGTTCGTGATCCTTCGACGTGCGCGTCTAGCCCGGGCATCCGGGGCCGCACGCTGATGCGCTCCTATCATGAGGACGTGACCGGACTCCTGCGTTCAGCGTGGAACGCGCCAGGCGCAGCTCCCCCACCGCCGCGGCGCGTGTGGCGGGACTGGGTGCTGGTGGCGTTGGTCGTTGTGGCCGCGGCGCTCGAGGCGACGCTGCGCACCGACCTGACCCAGCCGCTGGTGGCCGCGATCCTCGTTATCGCTTCTGCCCCGACCCTGCTGTGGCGACGGACGCGGCCGCTGCTCATGCTCGCGATCACGTTCGGCACCACGGCACTCGCGTCCGTGTTCCTCGGCGACTCCCTCCTCTACACGAGCGGGTTCGTCCTCTTCACGCTCTACGCGCTGTTCCGGTGGGGCAATGGGCACGCTCTGGTGATCGGATCCGGCATCCTCCTCGCCAGCTTGGTTGTGTCCGCGTTGACCGGCACAGTGTTGGGCGACCTCATCGGGGAAGCCGCATTCTTCGCCATTGTGGTCACCCTCGCCTTCGCTCTCCGCTTCAGGGCCCGCGCCCGGATGCGTGAACTGGATGGCGCCAGGCTGATGGAACGCGAGATGCTGGCCCGCGACCTGCACGACACGGTCGCCCACCACGTGTCCGCGATTGCGATCCGCGCCCAGGCCGGGTTGGCGACCGCAGCCCTGAAGCCGGATGCTGCGACCGATGCCCTCCGCGTGATCGAGGCTGAGGCATCCAGAACTCTGGCCGAGATGCGCTCGATGGTTCGCGTGCTGCGGCAGGGCGAGGCGCCAGAGCTGGCGCCAGGCCGCACGCTCGCCGACATCGAGCAGCTCGCGAGCGAAGAAGCGGCCGGGCCACGCGTCGAGGTGCGGATCACTGGTGACACCGAAAGCATCCCGCCGACGGTGGCCGCCGCGGTGTACCGGATGGCGCAGGAGTCGGTGACGAATGCCCGGCGGCACGCGCGGGGAGCATCCCTCATCAAGGTCGTTGTGCAGGCGGACGCGGGCGGAGTGCAGCTCACCGTGACCAACGACGGTGAGGTGGCGCCGGCGACCACGCCAGGTTACGGCATCACCGGAATGATGGAACGCGCCGCGCTGCTTGGCGGCACCTGCCAGTCCGCCCGCGCGCCGGGCGGCGGATGGGTCGTCACCGCGGTGCTCCCTCGTGTTGGATGGACCACATGAGAATCCGCGTGCTCATCGCCGACGACCAGGAGCTGGTTCGCACGGGGCTCAGCATGATCCTCGACGCCCAGCCGGACATCGAGGTGGTGGGCCAGGCATCCGACGGCGACCAGGCAGTGGCGCTCGCCCGCAGCCTGCGCCCGGATGTGTGCCTGTTCGACATCCAGATGCCCGGCATCGACGGCATCGAGGCGACCCGCACCATCGCCGGGCCCGGCGTCGAGGACCCGATGAACGTCGTGATCATCACAACCTTCGACCTCGACGAGTACGTCTACGCCGCCCTGCGCGCAGGCGCGAAAGGCTTCCTGCTGAAGGACGCTGGCTCCGAGCTGCTCGGACAGGCGGTGCGCGCCGCGGCCAGCGGCGACGCCCTCATCGCCCCCAACGTCACCGTGCGCTTGCTCGAAACCTTCGCGAGTACCGCTCCCGCCGCGCCTCTGCCGCAACCGGTCGAGCCGCTCACCGAGCGAGAGGAGCAGGTGCTCGCTGCTGTTGCCCGGGGCCTCAGCAACAGCGAGATCGCCGCCGAGCTGTACATCACCCTGAGCACGGTGAAGACTCACGTCGCGAGCCTGATGACGAAGCTGTCCGCGCGCAACCGGGTTGAGATTGCGATCTGGGCGTACCAGACCAAGCGGGTGTCGGCGCGGTCGTAGTTCCGCGAGTGCTACGGGACGGTGGTCGGTTGGCTGTAGGTTCAGCGCATGGCGAGTTCTGCTCAGGCGAATCCGTATCTGAAGGCGCTGCTCCACATAGGGTGGGTGACCCTCACGCTGGCGGTGTTGTTCGCCATGGCGGGAGCGAGCGAGGCGTCCTACTTCGGCGCAAGCGCCGGGGCCACTCAGTTTGCGATCGCCGCGTGGCTGGCAAGCGTGGGCAGCCTGGCGATGCTGCTCTGGCTGTTCGCCGGAGCGATCGTCTGGCGGCCAGGCACGCGGCCGCGCGCGCGTCCGCGTTCCGACGCGCGCAGCTCGAAGTCCGTCTGGGGCGCCGACTGACGCATCCCGCTCGCACAGGTGCGGCACGTAGCCTGACCGGATGGCTGAGCGCACACTCCCTGCACCCGGACAGGACGTCCGGCTGATCGTCGCCGACCTGGACGGAACCCTGCTCGATGGCGACAAGCAGGTCCCGGATTCCCTTTGGCCGCTCCTGCACCAACTGCACGAGCGAGGCATCACCTTCAGCCCGGCCAGCGGGCGCCAGTACGCGATGCTCGCGCACCTGTTCGAGCGGGAAGCCGACGGCATGGTGTTCATCGCCGAGAACGGCGCGTACGTGGTCCGCGACGGGGAGGAGCTGAGTTCAGCGACCATCGGCACTGATGTCGTCCACGGGCTCGTGCGCACGGTCCGCGAACTGGTCGAGACCGGACTCGATCTCGGCGCGGTGGTCTGCGGCAAGCGGTCCGCGTACGTCGAGCGCTCCGAGCGGGCGTTCCGGCAGGAGGCCGAGAAGTACTACCTCGAACTCGCCGACGTCGATGACCTCACGCGCGTTGACGACGAGTTCCTCAAGGTCGCGGTCTACGACTTCGGTGACGCCGAGGCGCGCACGCTGCCAGCGCTCGAGAAGGCAGCATCCGACCAGCAGGTGGTGCTCTCGGGCGGCCATTGGGTCGACGTGATGAGCCCGGATGCCAGCAAGGCGACGGTCGTGCACCGCCTTCAGGAGAAGCTCGGCGTCACCTCCGCACAGACGATGGCCTTCGGTGACTACCTGAACGACCTCGGTCTGCTCGCCGCGGCCGATCTGTCCTTCGCCGTCGCGAACGCGCATCCGGACGTCCTCGCCGCCGCCCGCTACATCGCGCCGTCCAACGAGGAGAACGGCGTCGTCACCACCATCCAGAAGGTGCTCGGCCTCGACTAGCCCAGGTGGTGGGCCCCCTCCCCCACCGCGTACGCCTCGGCGACCCAGCCGCGGAACGACTCGTCGAGGTCCGCCAGCGACGACACCCGGAAGTGGTTCACGAACAGGTTGCGCTGGTACGGGCTCGCGCTCCGGATGCGCCGGTCACCGACCAGGGACCGCATCAGGTCCAGATACCCGTCCACACCGAACTTGGACGGGCGGGCACCCGCGAAGCCGCGACTCGAACCTTTGAACGTGATGGTCGTCTTGGAAACCGACAGAGTGACCGGCCCGCACTCCCGGATGATCGCCTCCACCGCGCGATACAACTCGACCTGCGCCGGGTCGGCTCCCCGCAGGTGATCGTCGACGGTCCAGTTCTCGGTCACAGCGCCTCCCGAAATCGAGGCTACTCGTGCGGTCGATCAACCAGCCATGGGCGCCACCCCGGTGCTGATCTAGTAGCGGTTCGACTCGCGGCGTAGCATCGCGGAAGTGACCTCTTCGATGAGCGGCACAGCACCATCCGCAGACCGGCCGAATCTCGAGTCGGTTCCCCGCTTCCTGCTCTGGCAGGCCAGCCGCCAGAAGCGGTTCCTGATCGGTGGAGTGACCTTCGGTGTCATCTGGATGCTCTGCCAGGCACTCTGGCCGTACCTGCTCGGGCGGGCCATCGACGATGGTGTCGCAGCGCAATCGGCAGAGGTGTGGCTGTGGTGCGGGCTGCTGCTCGCGGTCGCCGTGGTGCAGGCCGTGTCCGGCGCGCTGCGCCACCGGATGGCGGTGAAGAACCTGGTGCGGGCATCCCTGCAGATCGGCCGGCTGATCGGCCACCACTCCGCCGAGACCGGGTCCGCGATCACCGCGACCACGCCATCCGGGGAGATCGTGGCCACGGTGTCCACGGACGCACTGAGCCTGGGCGCCATGTTCGATGTCGTGGCACGCCTGAGCGGCGGCATCGTCGCCTACCTGGTCGTGTCCGCGATCATGCTCGCAACCTCGGTGGAGCTCGGACTGGTTGTGCTGATCGGGGTCCCGGTGCTCGGCGGACTCCTGGCGTTGCTGCTGCGGCCGCTGCAGACAAGGCAGACCGTGTGGCGCGAGCAGACCGGCCTGCTCACCACCCTCGGTGCCGACACCGTCGCCGGGCTTCGGGTGCTGCGTGGCATCGGCGGCGAGGACGAGTTCATCGCCCGCTATGCCGCGCGCTCCCAGCTGGTGCGCCGCGCCGGAGTGCACCTGGCCAAGCTCCAGTCCTGGCTGGATGGGTTGCAGGTCTTCCTGCCCGGCGTATTCCTGGCCTTCATCGTCTGGTACGGGGCGCGCCTGGTGCTCGCCGGCACCATCAGCGCCGGCGAACTGATCTCCTTCTACGGCTACGCGACCTTCCTGGTCATCCCGCTCCGCACGGGCGTCGAGGCGACCCAGGTGTTCGCGAAAGGCATCGTCGCCACCCGACGGGTGCTCGACGTGCTGCGAATCCAGCCGGCGGCGCGCGACGTCGCCTCGCCCGCAAGCGCGCCGCCGGTGGGTGCGGAACTGGTGGACGTGGCATCCGGTGTCGTCGTCGAACCCGGCCAGTTCACCGGCCTGGTGGACGCTAACCCGGATGCGGCGGCGGCAGTCGCGACCAGGCTCGGCCGGTTCGACGACAGCGCGCACGCGGATGCGCCGGTGCTGTGGGGAGCCGTCGACCACAGGAGGGTGCCGATCCGGGAACTGCGCAAGAGGATCGTGGTGAGCGACGCCCACCCGCACCTGTTCGGTGGCGCGCTCATCGACGGGCTGGACGTCAAGCGGGCGCGCGACCCGGCGTTCGAGGGGACGGAGACCGGGCAGTTCCGGGCCGTGAGCCGCGCGGTGGACGATGCCGCCGCCACCGAGACGGTCGAGGGGCTGCCGGACGGGCTGCGGCAGACGGTGGCTGAACGGGGCCGGTCCTTCTCCGGCGGACAGCGCCAGCGGCTCAGCCTGGCGCGGGTGCTCCTCACCGACGCCGAGGTGCTCGTGCTCATCGAGCCGACCAGCGCGCTCGACGCACACACCGAGTCGCAGATCGCGACCCGCCTGCGGCACGCGCGGGAGGGCCGCACGACGGTGGTCGTCAGCGCCAGCCCGCTGGTGCTCGACCGCATGGACATCATCCGGGTCATGCAGGACGGCCGGGTCGTCGGCAGCGGCAGCCACGCCGAGTTGCTGCGCCGCGAGGACGACACCGGTTACCTGTACCGCTCGATCGTCGCGCGCACAGTGAGCGCCGCCGAACCCGCAGAGGGCGAAGAGCTCGACGACGCCAGCACCGGCGCCATCGACACGCTGTGGTACGCCGCCGAGCACACCGGCGCCATCCCGGTGTATTCAGAGGGGCACCCGGATGCTGCTGCCGATCGCTGACACGAGGACGGTACGCCAGGAGGCGGCTCGGCTGCTCCGCCACCACGGTCGCACCCTCACCTCGGTGGTCGTGCTGCACACCCTGGCCTCGCTCTGCGGACTCGCCGGCCCTTGGTTGATCGGCCGGATCGTCGACGCCATCGCTTCGGGAACCGCCACCCTGACGACCGTCAATCTGGTCGCGCTGGCGCTGGTCGCCGCCTTCGCCGGGCAGGGCTTCATCAGCAGGTTCGCCCAGCAGCGGGCCATGGTCCTCGGCGAGACGGTGTTCGCCGCGTTGCGGGAGCGCTTCATGGCCACGGTGGGCGCGCTGCCGCTGTCCACGGTCGAACGCGCGGGCACCGGCGACCTGCTCTCGCGCACCACCAGCGACATCCAGAGCATCGCGCAGACCGTCCGGTTCGGTGTGCCGCGAATCCTCGTGGCGGGCGTGACCACCATCCTCACCATCATCGCCGCGCTGCTCACCAACCCGCTCGTCGCGCTCGCGCTGTTCGTCGGCGTGCCGAGCATCGTCGCCGTGAGCCGCTGGTACCTCAGGCGCTCTGGCAGGGGCTATCAGCGGCAGCTGGCGTCGTTCGCACGGCTGACCGGGGTGGTCAGCGAAACCGTGGAGGGCGCTCACACCATCGAGGCGCTCAGCATTGCGCCCGCCCAGCAACGCAAGATCGACGCCGCGCTGCACGAACGGCGTGAGACCGAGCGCTACACCCTGGGCTTGCGCACGGTGTGGCTGCCGTCGATGGAACTGTCCTTCCTCGTGCCGATCGTCGCGGTCATCGCGTGGGGCGCCTGGCTGGTGCAGGCCGGCGACGCCACGGTCGGCGAGGTCGCCGCGGTCGCGCTGTACGGCACGCAGCTGATCGGGCCGGTCAACGAGCTGCTCGGCTGGATGGACGAGATCCAGATCGGGGCGACCGCGCTGTCCCGCATCATCGGAGTCGCCGAGGTGCCACCCGACCGCCACCCGATCCCGGATGCGCGGCCATCCGATGACACGCTGCTCGCGCGCGACGTGCGCTACGCCTACCCGCACGGCCGGGACGTGCTGCACGGCATCAACCTGGACCCGGAGGTGGGCGAGCGGCTCGCGATCGTCGGGCCATCCGGGTCGGGCAAGTCGACCCTCGGCAGGCTGCTGGCCGGCATCGACACGCCAACGGATGGCACGGTGACCGTCGGTGGGGTGCGGGTCGTCGACCTGCCGCTCGAGCGGCTGCGCACCCACGTCGCGCTGGTGACGCAGGAGCATCACGTCTTCGTCGGAACCCTCGCACAGAACTTGCAGCTGGCGGCGCCGGGCGCGGACGACGGGATGCTCGAGCACGCATTGTCGGTGGTCGGGGCGTTGGAGTGGATGCGCTCGCTGCCCACCGGGCTGCAGACCGTGGTCGGCTCGGGCGGGGTGCTGCTGACCCCCGCGCAGGCGCAGCAGGTCGCGCTCGCCCGACTCGTGCTGCTCGACCCGCAGACCCTGGTGCTCGACGAGGCCACCTCGCTGCTGGACCCGAATGCAGCACGAACCCTGGAGACAGCGCTCGAGCGCGTGCTGGCAGGCCGCACCGTGGTCGCGATCGCGCACCGGCTGCACACCGCTCACGACGCCGACCGGGTCGCGGTGATGCGGGACGGGCACATCGTCGAGCTGGGCCATCACGACGAACTGGTGGCAGCGGGTGGGGACTATGCCGCATTGTGGGCGTCATGGCACAGCAGCGACAGCGGTCACGCGTGAGCGGGCCGGCCCTCCTCTCCGACCCCGCGAGACTGCGCAAATCGGCAGTATGGAGCCCCAGAACGAAGGTCTGTGCAGTCTCGTGAAGCTTAAGGGGATGGAGGGGGTCAGGCGGCGACCGGCGTCAGGAAGTCATCCCACTGCGGCAGCGGGCTCTCGATGCCGCGCACCAGCCAGGCCGACCCGTGCGGCGGCCGCGGTCGCACCTTCAGCTCCCAATGCATCTCCGCGGGCGTGCGGTCACCCTTGACGTTGTTGCAACGCAGGCAGCAGGCCACCAGGTTCTCCCAGCTGTCCTCACCGCCTCGCGAACGCGGCAGCACGTGGTCGATCGTGGTGGCGTTGGCACCGCAGTACGCGCAGCGGTGCCCGTCGCGACGAAGCACCCCACGACGGCTCACCGGCACCATCCGACCCTGTGGAATCCGTACGTACCTGGTCAGCAGGATGACGGATGGCCGGTCGTACGCTCCGAACGAACCGAACACCGGATTGTCATCGTCTGCGGCGAGGATCGTCGCCTTGTCGTTCATCACCAACACCAGTGCCCGCTTGAAGGACACGACGGCAAGGGGCTCGAAGCCCGCGTTCAGGACCAGGGTGCGCATGCTCATCCTTCCGAAGAAACCTGCACGGCTTGCAGGTGTTCGTCCTGCCCGTCAGTGAATGAGCGGAAGTAGCTAAAAAAACAAGAAAGCACTGTCAAATGACAGTGCTCAGTCGTTCTCCAAGTGCGCCTGGCAGGCGTACCCGTTGCTGCGTCGTATGAAGAAAAGGGCGCGCTCATCCACGGTTTGGATGATTCGCCCTCTGATCATTCGACTCTTCCTTTACAGCTCACGCGCTGAGCGGACGTTCAAGGCTAACCCGATTCGCGCCACTAATCACGCACGGGCACGCGGTCGTTACCCGGCTGTTTTCTTAGGTGTAACCGCGACGTAGATGTGCTGGGCGACATCCGTCGGCAACTCGAGGCTCTGATCGCTGCCCTCGACCGTCGCGTGCACGTAGCCGGGCGTCGAGGTGAAGCTCGCGTGGGCGCCGGGGACCAGGCCCGCGGCACGCAGCTGCTGGAGCACCTCCGGCTCGTACTGCACCGGCTCGCCGAGCCGCTTCACCTCGCCAGTCTGGGCACCCACCGCGCCGTGCACGAAGTTCACGAGGTTGACGACGCCATCCGAGAACGCCCCGGTCTGCACGTTCTCGCCCAGGTCGGACAGGCCAGGAATCGGATTGCCGTACGGGGAGTGGGTCGGATGCTGCAGCAACTCGATGATGCGCCGCTCAACCTGCTCGCTCATCACGTGCTCCCAGCGGCAGGCCTCCTCATGCACGAGAGCCCAGTCGAGGCCGATGACATCGGCCAGCAGCCGCTCCGCGAGCCGGTGCTTGCGCATGACGTTGACTGCCTTGCTGCGGCCGGCCTGGGTCAAACGCAGCTGACGATCGTTCTCGACGACGACGAGTCCGTCCCGCTCCATCCGGCCGATGGTCTGCGACACGGTCGGACCGGAATGCCCAAGCCGCTCGCTGATGCGGGCGCGAAGCGGGATGATGTGCTCTTCCTCGAGCTCGTAGATGGTCCGCAGATACATCTCTGTCGTGTCGATCAGATCGGTCATCCGGCCCTCCTTGCCCCCACAAACTCAAAGGCAAGCCTAACCTGAGCGGCCTGAGCGGTTGGCCGCGGGCGACGTCGCCTGAGCAAATAGAATTGGCTCATGACGGACGTGACGATCCCCGAAGACCTGCTTCCCTCCGACGGACGATTCGGATGCGGGCCGTCGAAGATCCGCCCCGCCCAGCTCGAGGCGCTGGCTGGCCCGGGTGCCGACCTGCTCGGCACCTCGCACCGCCAGGCGCCAGTGAAGGACCTGGTCGGACGCGTCCGAGAGGGTCTGGGTGAGCTGTTCCGCATCCCGGACGGATACGAGGTGATCCTCGGCAACGGCGGGTCCACCGCGTTCTGGGATGCCGCGGCGTTCGGCCTCATCCGCACGCGCAGTCAGCACCTGTCCTTCGGCGAGTTCGGCTCCAAGTTCGCCAAGGCCGCCAAGACGCCGTTCCTCGTGCCGCCTCAGGTCATCGAGGCGCCGGCCGGATCCCGCAGTGAACCGCAGCCCGCGGAAGGCTTCGACGTCTATGCCTGGACCCACAACGAGACCTCAACCGGCGTCATGGCGCCGGTGCGCCGCGTCGACGCCGAGGGGGCACTCACCGTCATCGATGCGACCAGCGCCGCGGGCGGGATCGACTTCCACGCGAGCGAGACAGATGTCTACTACTTCGCCCCGCAGAAGAACCTCGGCTCCGATGGTGGCCTCTGGTTCGCACTGTTCTCCCCCGCCGCGATCGAGCGGGCCGAGAGCATCGCGGCCAGCGGCCGCTACATCCCGGAGTTCCTCAGCCTGAAGAACGCCATCGACAACTCCCGGCTGAACCAGACTCTGAACACCCCGGCGATTTCCACCCTCGTGCTGCTCGAGGGCCAATTGGAGTGGATCAACGGAAACGGCGGCCTGGCCTGGGCGGACGCCCGCACCCGCGAGTCATCCGGCGCACTCTACGACTGGGCGGCATCCGTCGACTACGCGACACCGTTCGTCGCCGACCCCGATCACCGTTCGCAAGTGGTGGTCACCATCGACTTCGCGGACTCGGTCGACGCCTCAGCCGTCGCGAAGACGCTGCGGGCCAACGGAATCGTCGACACCGAGCCGTACCGGAAGCTCGGCCGCAACCAGTTGCGGGTCGCGACCTTCGTTGCGATCGAGCCGGATGATGTGCGCCAGCTGATTCGCAGCATCGAGTTCGTGGTGGAGGCGCTGGCGGGCGGCCGCTAGCCTGTGCGCATGCGGTTGTTGCTTCATGACGACGAACGGCGGCCCGACCCGCCGCCGGTGAAGACGGATGACCGCAAGCCGATCGCGCTCGGCCTAGGACTCTGGCTGGTCGCCCTCGTCGTGCTGCTGTTCCTGCCCGGTCCGCTTGCGGCGGCGGGAAACTCGTGGTGGCTGTGGACCTGCGTCGTCGGCATCGTCATCGGCCTGATCGGGCTCGTCTACACCATCATCCGCCAGCGCTGACTCGGCGATGACGTCGATGTCGACGCCATCGACGTCGTCCTCGTCGTGCAGGTCGTCCTCGTCCTCGTCGTGCAGGTCGTCGTCATCATCATCGTCGTCGTCCGAGACGTCGGCGTCCTCGCCTGCCGCCTCTTGCGCGGCGCGGTACTCGGCCATCCGGTCTGACCACGGCACCCAGTCCGGCGACAGCAGTGCATCGTCGCCGGGGGTCAGTTCGGTCTCCAGCACGCTCGGCTCGAGTCCGGCCACGTGCGCGATGGTCACGGTCCAGCGCCACCCGCGGTAGCCGCGCATGGTGGTGTCGAAGAACAGCGTCGTGACGCCGTCACCGTCGTCGCGGGTGCCCGCGAAGTCGCCGATCGTGTCCGCCGTCGTGACGTCGAGCAGCGCCTCCCGCGCCAGGGGGATGTCGGGCTGCTCAGACATCCAGTTCGTCCGCGACCTTGCGCAGCATCGCCGCGATCTTGCGGCTGTGCGAGTTGTCGGGGTACCGGCCGCGCTTCAGGTTGCCGCCGATGCCGTCGAGCAGCTTGACCAGGTCCTCGATGATGATCGCCATGTCGTCGGCGGGCTTGCGGTTCATCTTGACCACGCTGGGCGGCGCCTCGACCACCCGCACCGACAGAGCCTGCGCACCACGCTTGCCGTCGGCGATGCCGAACTCGAGCTTGGTGCCGGCCTTCACCGTGACGCCAGCGGGCAGGGCGGAAGCGTGAAGAAAGACCTCCTGGCCGTCATCAGAACTGATGAAGCCGAAGCCCTTCTCCTCGTCAAAGAACTTGACTCTGCCGGTCGGCATGCCACTCCTCATTTCCGTCAGCGCGGGGGCGCGCAGGGGTCGTACTTGGTTCCCATAAGACTACGGGCAATCGGATGCCCGTATCCTTGAGTTCGTGACAGCATCGACACCCGGCGGGATCAACCGTGGCGAACGGTTGCTGGCGTTCCTGATCATCGCCATCGTCGGCCTGTCCCTGCTCGCCTTCATCGCCGTAATCGTCGCCACCGCGATGGGTGTCGGAAACAACGACGGTTTCAGCGAGGGCATCTGGCCGGTTGTCATCATGCTGCCCCTTATCGGCCTTCCGGTCGCCTTCGTGCTCATCATCGCGCTGCTCATCCTGAGCGCCATACGGCGCGGACGCGCCGCCAAGTCGAACGGCGGATGACCATGAGCGGGAGGTGGTCGTGACCAGCACGCTGACTCTCGCCGCACGCCTCCGCTCGCTGAGCGACAGTGACCTGATTGCCGCTCTTCGCCGCCGCAAACTGGCGACGACCGGCATCCGGGACTTCTTCGACGCCGCCGATGCCCTGCTGTCGCCCAGCGCGATCCAGTCTGCGCTGGCCGCCGTCGACCGGCCGACACTCGCGGCGTTCGCCGGCAGCGCGCCGGTGACCCGGGTCGCGGTGGAGTGCGCCGACCGGCTGCTGCTGGGCGACGGGTCGGCCGACGGCCCTGTGGTGTTCGAGGAGGTCCGCGCGCGGCTCGCGGCCTGGCCCGGGCAGGGACTGCCGGATGCCGCGGCCCTGGCCGATGAACCCAAACCCACCGGCACCACTCTCACCGACGATGAGCAGGCAACCGTCGACGCACTCGCGGCGGAGCACGCCTTCCTCACCGGAACCTCCGTCGCCGAACTGCTGCACCAGCTGAAACTCGAACCCGCGCGCCGGCTCTCCCGCGGCGGTATCTCCCAGCCCGACCTGCGCCGCCTCGCCGACGCGCTCGCGGTCGACACCGACGTGACTCTCGCGTTCATCAGCATGGCGGTGCGGGCTTCTCTGGTGTCGGAGGGCACCGGGCAGCTGCACGCGACCGACGCGGCGGACGATTGGCTCGGCCTGGAGGCATCCGGCCGCTGGATCCGACTCGCAACCGCATTCGCTGACTCGCTGCCGGAGTCGTTCCGCACCCTGCTCGCCGGTTTCCGCGACCACGGAGACCACCTGCGCCCGCTCATCGGCTGGCTGTTTCCCGCGGGCGGAAGCCAGCTTGCGGAGGCAGTCGAGCTCGGGCTGCGCGAGAGCGAACTGCTCGGGGTCACCGCCCGCCACACCCCATCCACCCCGGCCAGGCTGCTTCTGGCCGGTGGACCGGATGCCTCGGTCGAGGCGATCTCGGCGCTGTTGCCACCGTCGGTGTCCAACGTGTACCTGCAGCACGACCTGTCGATCGTCGCTCCCGGACCCCTCACCCCGGAGATCGATGCACGCCTGCGCACGCTGGCCGACGCGCAGAGTCGAGCGGTCGCATCCACCTACCGGGTCACGTCGTCGAGCCTGAACCGGGCGCTCGCCGGAGGCGAGTCCGCCGATTCGCTCACCGGCTTCCTGGAATCGGTCTCCCTCACCGGCATCCCTCAGCCCCTCGCGTACCTCATCGACGAGACAGCCCGCCGGTTCGGGGCGCTGCGGGTCGGGTCGCTCGACGGCACCGAGGGGTTCAGCTATGTGCGCTCCGACGACACGGAGCTGCTGCACACTGTTCTGGTCGACCAGTCGCTCGCCGTACTCGGGCTGCGCGCCACAGGACCGCATCGGCTGGTAAGCCGGCGCGACCCCGCTCAACTGTTCTGGACCCTCAGCGAGGCCCGCTACCCGGTGGCCGCAGAGGACGATGTCGGCCGGCTGATCAACCTCCGCCGCAACCGACCGCTCCCGGTACCGGATGCGCCGGACCCGTACATCGGGCTGGTCCACCGACTGCGCGCTGCGGACGCCGACGCGCCACAGGACACCGGGCAGGCCTGGCTGGTCCGGCAACTGGAGAGCGCCATCCGTGCGCGCTCGACCCTCACGGTGCGCGTGACGATGCCGAACGGCTCGGTCACGACCTTCGTCCTGGAGCCCACCAGTGTCGCGGGCGGGCGGCTGCGCGCGCGGGACAACAGCTCGGGGGTCGAACGCACCCTGCCTCTGGCGAGCATCCACTCGGTCGGCGAAGGGTAGCGAGTAGAATACGCGGATGCCTCCCGGACCCCTGATCGTGCAGAGCGACCGGAGTGTCCTGCTTGAGGTCGCCCACCCGGCGGCCGAGGATGCCCGGCACGACCTGGCGGTCTTCGCCGAACTCGAGCGCGCCCCTGAGCACATGCACAGCTACCGGATCACCCGCCTCGGGCTGTGGAATGCGCGCGCTGCCGGACATGACGCCGAGGACATGATCGGCACACTCGAGCGGTACGCGAAGTTTCCGATCCCCCAGTCGGTGGCCATCGACATCCGGGAGACCGTCGGCCGCTACGGACGGCTGGTCATTGAACGCGACGGCGATGACCTCGTCTTGCGGTCGACGGATGCCGCGGTGCTCACCGAGATCTCGCGGGCCAAGCGCATCTCCCCCTTGCTCACCGGGCAACGCTCATCCGACAGCTACACCGTCGCGCCGTGGGCGCGCGGGCAGCTCAAGCAGGAGCTGGTGAAGCTCGGCTGGCCGGCCGAGGACCTTGCCGGCTTCACGCCGGGGACACCGCACGAGATCAGCCTCGACACCGCCGACTGGAACCTGCGCCCGTACCAAGACCACGCGGTGGACAACTTCTTCACCGGCGGCTCCGGCGTTGTGGTGCTGCCGTGCGGCGCCGGGAAGACCCTGGTCGGCGCCGGCGCGATGGCGCGGGCGGGCACGACGACGCTTATCCTCGTCACCAACACCGTGTCGGCCAGGCAGTGGCGCAGCGAACTGCTGCGCCGCACCACCCTGACCGAGGATGAGATCGGCGAGTACTCCGGAGCGGTCAAAGAGGTCAAGCCGGTCACCATCGCGACGTACCAGATCCTCACCGCGAAGCGGAAGGGCGAGTACGCGCACCTCGGCCTGCTCGACGCGATGGACTGGGGCCTGATCATCTACGACGAGGTGCACCTTCTGCCTGCGCCGGTGTTCAAGCTGACCGCGGAGCTGCAGGCCCGGCGACGGCTCGGGCTGACCGCCACGCTCGTGCGGGAGGACGGCCGCGAAGGCGACGTGTTCAGCCTGATCGGGCCGAAGCGCTTCGACGCGCCGTGGAAGGAGATCGAGGCGCAAGGCTTTATCTCGCCGGCATCCTGCTACGAGGTGCGCGTCGACCTGCCGCAGCAGGAGCGGCTCGAGTATGCGGCGAGCGCCGACGATGAGCGCTACCGCCTGGCGGCGACCGCGCCCGCGAAGCTGAGGGTCGTGCGGCAGCTGGTCGACAAGCACGCCGGCGAGCGCATCCTGGTGATCGGCCAGTACCTGGACCAGATCGAGCAGCTGGCGGATGCGCTCGGCGCACCGTCACTGACCGGCTCCACCCCGGTGGACGAGAGGGAGCGGCTGTACCAGGCGTTCCGTGATGGGTCGATCACCGTGCTGGTGGTGTCCAAGGTCGCCAACTTCTCGGTCGACCTGCCGGAGGCGACCGTGGCGATCCAGGTCTCCGGAAGCTTCGGCTCCCGCCAGGAGGAGGCGCAGCGACTCGGTCGGCTGCTGCGACCCAAGGAGAGCGGCCTGCCCGCCAACTTCTACACCCTGGTCGCGCGCGACACCGTCGACCAGGACTTCGCGCAGAACCGCCAGCGCTTCCTGGCCGAGCAGGGCTACTCGTACGAGATCCTCGACGCCGACGCGTTGCTGGTCGCCTGAGGACTTGCCCGTCCTGTCAGGCTGACGGCTTCTTCCGCATCCGGAACGGAAGCCCGGGAGCGTAGACGACGGAAAGCCGCCACAGGGCGAGGGCTCCGACCAGCAGTCCGAAGTCGCGAAGCGCGACATCGTAGAAGCTGCCCACCGCGAGCAGGTTGACGATGATGGCGGTGAGCCAGACAACCACAAGCAGCGACCCATACCGGGGGACGATGGCCACGACGACACCGGCGACGATCTCGATGATGCCGACGACGTACATCGCCTCTTGCTCGGTGATGACGAGTGCGTTCGGGTACAGGTAGATGGGCCAGTGGACGAGGATGTTGAAGAATTTGTCGAGTCCGAACAGTATCGGCGCGACGGTGAAGATGATCCGCAGCAAGGCGAAGGCCTGCCACGCTGGATCTCGTCGCGGTGCAAGGGCGGGTCGTTGGGTCGCTAATTCCTGGGTCGCCTGAACCATGTAGTGCTCCTCTTCGGGTGTAGAACACTTCTAAAGCGGTGGCCTCGAACTTTAGAGGCGGGAGCTCCCCCCTCACACCCCCAAAACGGGTGTGACACGCGTCGACGCTGCTCGGGTTTGTTGACCGCGCGCCGGATTAATGTGGCGCGCGGTCAACAAGCGGGCAGTCGGTTGAGCGGGGAGGCGCGATGGCGGCGCGCGCGAAGCGACTAGAGCCGGGCGTCCATGAAGTCCCGGATGCGCGTGAGTCCCTCCACGAGCGCAGCGTCGTCGAGCGCGTAGGAGAACCGCAGGTACCCGTCCGCGCCGAACGCCTCACCGGGCACCACAGCGACGTCGATCTCCTCGAGCAGCAGCTTCGAGAGCGCTAACGAGGTCGTGACCGGGACCCCGTCGAGGTTGAGCCGACCGTCGAGCACCGAGCCGACCTCCGGGAAGAGGTAGAAGGCACCGCGCGGCCGCGGCACCCGGAACCCCTTCACCGACGAGAGGATGTCGAAGGCGATGGACCTGCGGCGGTCGAAGACCTCGCGCATCCGTGCAGGGAAGTCCGCTCCGTCGGTAAGCGCGGCCACAGCGGCCTGCTGTGACAGGTTCGACACGTTCCCGGTGGTGTGCGACTGGAAGTTCTTGATCGCGCTGGCGATCGGAACCGGCGCGAGCACCCAGCCGAGGCGCCATCCGGTGAGCACGTGGGACTTTGCGAGCCCGTTCACGATGATCAGCTGCTCCCGCGGCACGAAGCGGGAGATCGACACGAAGCGCGCGTCGTCGTACACGAAGTCGTGGTAGATCTCATCCGAAAGCACCCAGATGCCGTGCTCGGTAACCCATTCGCCGATCGCCCGGATCTCGTCCTCGTCGTAGACCGACCCGGTCGGGTTGGACGGTGAGGTGAAGATCAGCACCTTGGTGCGATCGGTTCGCGCAGCCTCGAGCGCGTCGACCGTCGTCCTGTAGTCGGCCTCGAACGTGGTGGCCACGGGCACTGTCACGCCACCCGCGAGCTTGACCTGCTCCGGGTAGCTGGTCCAGTACGGCGCAGGAAGCAGCACCTCATCCCCCGGGTCGAGGATCGCGGACAGCGCGTTGTAGATCGCCTGCTTGCCGCCGTTCGCGATGGAGACGGTGTCGGCCGCGAACGGGGTCCCGGTGTACTCGCTCGTGTAGGCAGCGACCGCCTCACGCAGCTTCGGCAACCCGGACGGCCCGCTGTAGTGGTGATTGGCCGGGTCGTCGACCGCGCGCTTGACGGCATCCGTGATGAACGACGGCGTGTCGAAGTCGGGCTCGCCGGCACCGAACGCGATCACCGGCCGGCCGGCGGCCAAGTACTTCTTGGCCAGCGCGTCGATGGCTTGCGGCGCCGACTCTGTAACAGAGGCCAGGAGCCGGGAGACAGTCAACTCAGTCATATTGAAGTACAGCCACTTTCTTCTTGGCTTTCGCGCTCGGCTTGGTTCCGCCGCTCGACCACCGCTCGACACGCACCGCGATCCACGACAGGAGCAGGCACAGCAGGACGTAGATCGATCCCATGACGATCGCCGACGGGATGATCGGGCTCCCGTACTGCATCTGGGTTCCGTAGAACTTGGCCAGGTACAGCAGCTCCGGGTAGGTGACCATGAAGCCGAGCGCGGTGTCCTTCAGAGCGACGACGAGCTGGGAGATGATGGTCGGCAGCATGTTCCGGATGGCCTGGGGCGCGAGGATGACGCGAAGCACCTGGCTGCGGCGCAGGCCGACCGCGTAGCCGGCTTCGCTCTGTCCCTTCGGCAGCGAGTTCAGGCCCGCGCGGAAGATCTCGGCGAACACCGCCCCGTTGTAGATCATGAGACCGACGGCCACGGCGAAGAACGGGGTGACGAACGTCGCCCCGAGCACCGGGAGCCCGTAGTACAGGAGCATCATCAGCACGAGCAGCGGAACCGCCCGGAAGGCCTCGGTCAGCCAGGCGGACAGGACGCTGATCCACTTCACCGATGAGATCCGACCGAGCAGCAGCACGACACCGAGCACCAGGCTGAGGGCCGCTCCGACGGCGAACACGCTGAGGGTCGAGATCGTGGTGCGGAGGATCTCCTCCTGCACCAACGGGAAGCTGAAGAGCTGCCACTTCTTGGCGTCGAACTGACCGGACCGGTACAGCTGGAAGACGATGAAGCCGAGGATCGCGACGACAACGGTGATCGTGATGAACCCGGCGATGTTGCTCTTGCGCCGACCCTTCGGGCCGAGCACGTCGAAGAGCTCCTGCGTTGCGTACGCCATTACACCGCCCACTTTCGTTCGAACGCCCTCTGCACTGCGGCGAGGACCATGACGAGGATGAAGAAGAACAGGGCGACCCAGAGGAGCGTGACGAGGAGGTTCTCACCGCGCTCGGACATGTTCGCCGCGATCGCACCGGCCTGCATCACGGAGAACCCGCTCGCGACGGTGGTGTTCTTGAGCAGCGCGATGAACACGCTGACGAGCGGCGGCATCACGTTGCGGAAGGCCTGCGGGATGAGCACGACGCGCAGCACCTGGGTGAAGGTGAGCCCGATCGCTCTGGCCGCTTCCGTCTGCCCGCGGTTGATGGAGTTGATCCCGGAGCGGAAGACCTCGGCGACGTAGCTGGCGGTGTAGAGCACCAGCGCGATGATCGCGAGGGTGGTGTAGTCGAGACTGGGCAGTCCCATCTTCGGGTAGCCCAGGGCGAAGAACATCATCAGCAGCGCGAGCGGGGTGTTCCGCAGCGTATTGACGTAGACCGTGCCGACGGCGCGCATCGGTGTCGAGGGGGAGATCCGGAGGATGCCGACGACGCATCCGAGGATCAGCGAGAACACGGCGGAGATCGCGAAGATCACGACGGTGTTCGTGAATCCCAGGACAAACAGGTCGAGGTTGTCCAGGAGAACCTGCATTTCAATTCCGATCTCGTAGGCGGGGAAGAGGACCGTGCGGCCCCCTCCCCCGCCCCGCGGGTGCTGCCTAGTAGTTGTCGACCTCTGCGGTCTGGAACGCGACGCCCGACGAGCCCAGGTTGTCGTCGTAGATCGACTGGAGGACATCCGCCTTGGTGACCAGCAGGTCGTTGACGAAGTGACGCAGCGCGACGTCTTCCAGGTTCACGCCGATACCGAAGCCCTCGTGGGTGAACGGCTTTCCGACCACCTTGAGGTTCTCGGGGTCGAGGGTCGTGTAACCGATGAGCAGCGCCTCATCCGTGGTCACCGCGTCGACCTGACCGTTGACGAGCGCGTCGACGCACTGAGCCATGTTGTCGAACTCGACCGGCTCGACGTCCGGGTGGTTCTCCTTGATGTACTGCATCGGGGTGGAACCGGTGATCGAGCACACCTTGTGCCCGGCCAGGTCGTCCTCGCCCTTGATGTCGGTGTTGTCCGAACGCACCAGGATGCTCTGGCCGTTGGTCATGTACGGTCCGGCGAACCCGACCATCTCCTTGCGCTTCTCGGAGATCGTGTACATGCCGATGATCAGGTCGGCGTCACCGTTGGTGAGCGCCTGCTCGCGGCTCTGGCTCGGGATGGTGACGAACTCGATGTCGTCGGTGCCGAAGCCGAGCTCCGCTGCGATCCAGCGCGACAGGTCGATGTCGAAGCCGGAACGGATGCCGGTGGCTGAGTCGCGCACACCGAAGCCGGGCTGGTCTTCCTTGACACCGATGACGATCTTGCCGCGCTCGACTGCTGCGTCGAGGGTCGCGCTGCCTTCGAGGGTGATCTCCTCGGCGACGGGGAACTTCACCTCTTCAGCGGGGTCTGTCGCCGTGGCGCTGGACGAGCACCCGGTCAACAGCACGCCCAGTGCGGCGACGCTGGCGAGCACTGCGGTCCTTCTCTTGTTCATTGTTTCTCCTCTTGGTGGTGGGTCAGCGCGCGAGAATCTTCTGGAGGAAGTCCCGCGCTCGGGTGGTCTTTGCTTCGGTGAAGAACTCGGCGGGTGGCGATTCCTCCACCACCTGGCCGTCAGCCATGAAGACGATGCGGTCCGCGGCCTCACGCGCGAAGCCCATCTCGTGGGTGACGACGATCATGGTCATCCCGGACTGCGCGAGGGCGCGCATGACGTCCAGCACCTCGCTCACCATCTCCGGGTCGAGCGCGCTGGTCGGCTCGTCGAACAGCATGACCTTGGGGTTCATGGCGAGGGCGCGGGCAATCGCGACGCGCTGCTGCTGGCCGCCGGAGAGCTGCGCAGGCAGCTTGTCTGCCTGGTTGGCCACTCCGACTCGCTCGAGGTGCTCCATGGCGACCTTTTTGGCCTCGCCCTTCGACATCCGCCGCACCATGACAGGGCCGAGCGCGACGTTCTCGAGCACCGTCTTGTGGGCGAACAGGTTGAACGACTGGAACACCATGCCGACGTCGGCGCGCAGGCTGGCGAGCGCGCGACCCTCCTCCGGAAGGGCAACACCGTCAACGTAGATCTCGCCGGAACTGATGGTCTCCAGCCGGTTGATCGCCCGGCACAGCGTCGACTTCCCGGCGCCGGACGGACCGATCAGCGCAACGATCTCCCCACGGTTGACGACCGTGTTGATGTCGCGGAGCACGTGGTGCTCGCCGTAGAACTTGTTGACCTGCTTCAGGACGACAAGCGGGTCTGTCGCTTCCACGGACGCGATCGAAACGGTGTTGTTGAGTTCCAATGGTTCCTACCAGGTGTGAATCGAAAGGTGAGCCGGTGACCGCGGTTGTCCCGCGGTCACCGGCGAAGGCAGAGCGAGGACTACACCTGTACGGGCGCGACCTTCTGCACGAGCTCGGCGAGACGCGCGTTCTCGTCCTCGGTGAGGTCGGTGAGCGGCGGACGCACGCCTCCGATCGGACGGCCGGACACGTTCAGGCCGGCCTTGACGATCGACACCGCGTAGCCGCGCTTGCGGTCACGGATGTCGAGGTACGGCAGCACGAAGTCGCGCAGGCTGGTGAAGACGAAATCGTGGTCCTTTGCGCGCACCGCGGCGTAGAAGCGCAGCGCGAATTCCGGCACGAAGTTGAACATCGCCGACGAGTAGGTGGTCACGCCAAGCTCGAGGTACGGCAGCGCGTAGGTCTCAGCGGTCGGCAGTCCACCGACGTACATGAGGCGGTCGCCGAGGGCGGTGTAGATCTTGGTCATCTGATCGAGGCTGCCAACCCCGTCCTTGAAGCCGATCAGGTTGCTGTTGCGCTCCGCGACCCGGCTGACGGTGTCGGCATCCAGTGACATGTTCGCGCGGCTGTATACGACAACGCCGAGCGGCGTGCTGCGGCAGATCGCCTCGATGTAGGCGGCGAGGCCGTCCTGGGAGGCCTCGGTGAGGTACGGCGGGAACAGCAGGATGCCTGCTGCGCCGGCTTCGGCCGCGATGCGGGCCTGTTCGATGGCGTCGACGACCGAGCCGCCTGCAGGAGCAAGCACCGGCACACCGTCACGGGCTTCAGCGACGGCCGCGTTGACCACGGTGCGGATCTCGTCGTTGCTGAGCGAGAAGTACTCTCCGGTGCCGCCGGCGGCGAAGAGACCGGCGACGTCGTGGCTGCTCATCCACGCGACGTGCTCGCGGTAGCGAGTCTCGTCAAGGCTCAGGTCCGCGGCGAACGCGGTCACGGGGAACGAGAGAAGTCCGCTGCCGATCTTCTTGGCGAGATCTTGCGGGCTGTAGGCAGTCACTGGGTGTGGTCCTTTGTTTGATGGTGGTATCCAAACGAAGGAGTCACCTCCTTCGGGCAGTTTTCCCCACTGTAGGGAGGGGTGCATACCCGATCAACAGTTCTTTTATATCCGTCAATACCTTCACGACATAATCGGCTCGGCCGGGATGGCCGAGTGGAGCTCCCGGAGCACGCGGGCGGCCGCCCCCATCACCGGGTTCGAGTTATCGGCGCGCCACACCGCGTGCAGCCGGACCTTCGCCTCCTTGTGCTCCCGGATGCCCCGGAAGACGACCCCGGGCATCCCGAGCTTGCTCGCCGAGAACGGCACCAGAGCGATGCCCTTGTTGGCCGCGACGAGGGACAGCATGCTGTGCACCTGGGTGATCTGCTGGCTCGGCCGGGTCGCAACTTCGCTGAGGACCGAGTCGACCAGCGCGCGGAAGTAGTGCGCGTCGACCGGCGAGTAGGTCAGGACGTGCTCCCCCTCGAGCTCCGTCACGCTCAGTTCGCGCGAGGTCACCGCCAGCCGGTGGCGGTTGCTGATAGCGGCGACCAGGGGCTCCTGCCGGACGAGCAGCGAGTCGAGTTCGGCGGACAGTGGCACCTCGCGCACGAAGGCGATATCGACGGATCCGCGCAGCAGCGCGGCGATCTGGTCCTTGGTGACCATCTCGGCGATGTCGACGGCGACCCCCGGCGCGTGCACGTCGAGGCGCGCCAGAATCTCACCGAGCAGCTCCATGATGCCGGTCGCGGTGATGCCGATCTTGATCTCGCCGGCCGAGCCGTCCGCAATGCGCTGCGCCATCGCGCGGGAGGCCTCGGCGATGCTCAGGATCTTCTCCGCCTCGCTGCGGAACGCGCTGCCGGCCGCGGTCAGCTGGACGCTCTTGTTGTTGCGGTCGAACAGGGTGAAGCCCAGCTCGGCCTCGAGCTTCTGGATCTGCCTGCTCAGCGGCGGCTGGGTCATATTCAGCTTGTCGGCGGCCCGACTGAAGTGCAGCTCCTCCGCCAGGACGACGAAGCTTCGCAGTTGATCGAACGTGAACATCCCGCCCCCTCCTCGACATGCGTCGACGCATGCCTTCAATACCGATAGTGCATCATCGCATGTCATTAGTGGCTTGGACGATCATGGCACGTCCGAACTAGCATGGCCGGAACTTGTCTGGCGCAAAGCGTAAGGAACCAATGAGCACCCCAACGACACCGAGCGAGATCGAAAAGATCGCCGTCCTCGCGGATTCCGCGGCCGATCAGTGGGCCGTCACGCCCGCGCGAGTCCGCGCCGAGGCTCTCGAGGCGGTCGCCGACGCTCTCGACGCGGCAGCCGACACCCTGGTGCCGCTCGCCGCATCGGAGACCAACCTCGCCGACGGCCGGCTGCGCGGGGAGCTGAAGCGCACGACCTTCCAGTTGCGACTGTTCGCCGAGATGCTCGCCGAGGGCAGCTACCTCGACGCCCGCATCGACCACGCGGATCCCGACTGGCCGATGGGCGCCCCCCGTCCGGACCTGCGGCGCGTGCTCATTCCGCTCGGGCCGGTCGTCGTGTTCGCGGCCAGCAACTTCCCGTTCGCGTTCTCCGTCGCCGGCGGGGACACCGCATCCGCCCTCGCCGCCGGATGCTCCGTCATCCTCAAGGCGCACTCCGGGCATCCGGAACTCTCCCGCCAGACCGGCGAGATCGTCGCCGGGGCGCTTGCCGCGGCCGGTGCGCCAGAGGGGCTGTTCACCGTCATCTACGGCACCGAAGCCGGTCGGATCGCCCTCCAGCATCCGCTCGTCAAGGCCGGCGCCTTCACCGGGTCGATCCCGGGCGGTCGGGCGCTGTTCGACCTCGCCCAGTCCCGCCCGGAGCCGATCCCGTTCTACGGCGAACTCGGCAGCGTCAACCCAGTGTTCGTCACACGCGCCGCAGCGCACGAGCGTTCGGAGAGCATCGCCCACGAGTTCGTCGGATCGTTCACGCTCGGGGCGGGGCAGTTCTGCACCAAGCCCGGGGTGATCTTCGTGCCGCGCGGCTCCGACTTCACCGACCGGCTCACCGAGGTGCAGCTTCCGGCAGCAGCGCCGTTGCTCAACTCGCGCATCCAGGAGGGGTACTGCACGAGCCTGACCGCGCTGCAGCAGACCGGCAAGGTGCGGGTGATCGTCGACTCGGAGGGGTCGCTGAGCGACCCGCCCGCACCGTCGATCCTCGCCACGACGATCGACGCGGTGCTCGAGGACCCGGATGGCGTCATGGCCGAGGTGTTCGGTCCCACCGCGCTCGTGGTGGAGTACGACGACGAGAATCAGCTGCTCGAGGTCGCTCGCATCATCGAGGGTCAGCTCACGGCGACCGTTGTCGGCGAGGAGAGCGATGCGATCGCGCCCGACCTGCTGCGTCTGCTGGCCAAGCGTGCTGGGCGCCTGCTCTGGAACCAATGGCCCACCGGCGTCTCGGTCACGCACGCGCAGCAGCACGGCGGCCCCTACCCGGCGACCACCGCGGTGACCTCGACCTCGGTGGGAACCGCCGCGATCAGCCGCTTCCTGCGGCCGGTCGCCTACCAGGGCGTGCCGCAGGCGCTGCTCCCCGACGAGCTGCGCGACGACAACCCGTTGGGCATCCCGCGCCGCGTCGATGGGGTCCGCTCGGCCTGACCTCAAGCGACGCTGCTCGGGTTTGTTATCGATGCGGCCGCTCTAGCGCCGGCATCGATAACAAACGGGCGCGGCATCGATGGGGGTGCCGCATCCGGCCCGGACACGCAAGCGGGGCAGCCGGCACACGCCGGCTGCCCCGCTGTCGTTGGTGGAGCTACTTCAGCAGGTTGCTGCCCATGAACTCCTGGTTGGCAACACCGTTACCGCCACCCCGCGCGGTGCCGTTGACCGCGGAGGTGGTCTCCGCGAACGTCCACACCGAGTGCGCAACGGCATCCGCCATCTGCTCGAGCACCGTCAGGTCGACGTTCTCGATAGTGTCGCATTCCTGGTGGTAGCACGGGTCGAGCGCTTCGCCTGCCGTGCCGCCGAAGACTGCCGCCTGCTCCGCGGTCTTCGGGTCCTCGGCACCGGTGAACAGTCCACCGGCCGGAATGCCGTTGTTGATGAACGCGAAGTAGTCGCTCCGTCCGTCGAACGCGGTCGGCTCGGTTGCGAGACCCTGTGACGCGAAGTAGTCCAGGAACACCGCTTCAATCCGGCTGGAACCGTTCGGTCCGGCCGTGCCGAACGCGTTGCCGTCCCCGTCGTAGACGAAGCGCACGAAGTTCGTGGACCCGAGCATGTCGAAGTTGAGGTTCAGCGCGTGATCCTTGATCTCCCGCTTCGTCAGCTGCGACACGTAGTAGGACGAGCCCTGCAGGCCGTCCTCCTCGCCGCCCCAGAAGGCGAACCGGATGCGGTTCCTCGGGTCATCGCCGAGCTCCGCGATCTGGATGGCGGTCTCCAGGATGGCCGCGGTGCCGCTGCCGTTGTCGTTGATACCAGGGCCCTCGGCCACCGAGTCGAGGTGCGCCCCGACCACGACCGTGCGGTCCGTGCGTCCCGCGGTGTCCGCCAGCACATTGAAGGTCTCGACCGTCTCGAGCGTCGCCTCCGCGAGGATGCGCAGGACGAGTCCCTCAGTGGTCGCGAACTCGGCGCCAAGTTCGAACGACGTCCCCGCGGCGGGGATGTCCGCGAACTCGGCCGGCGGGTTCAGCGTGCCGAACAGCAGCCCGAAGCGGTCGTCACCGGGCACGTCGTTGCCCTGGTTGAAGACGATCGCTCCCGAAGCTCCAGCCGCGGCCGCATTGTCCACCTTCTGCCGGAACGAGCAGGTTCCGCGCTGCATGAGCGCGATGTTCCCGGCCGGGAAGGTCGCGAAGTCGGCGGCCTCGCAGCCGCTGGTCGACGCGCGGTCACCCGCGAGGTTCACATCGACCGCCGTCACCGGCGCTGTCACGTCCCCGGACCCGGAGAACTCCATGATGTCGAAGTCTTCCTGGTCGACGTAGACGATCGGGTTCGGACTGACCTGCTCCAGACCGGCCGCGCTCTCGACGTACTGCTGGTACTCGAAGTACTGCCGCACCGGGTCGTAGCCGGCCGCGCGCAGCTGCGCCTCGACGTACTCGGCGGACGCCTCGTAGCCGGAGGTGCCGGCCGCGCGGTTCCCGTCATTGGCGTCGGCGACAGCCTGCAGCGCCTCGAGGTGTTCCAGCAGGCCCTCTGCCGTCACGGCGTCCCTCAACGCCGTCGTGTCGGTGCCGTTGTCGGCCAGGGCCGGGACGGAGAACGAGACGGCCAGCGCCGCCCCGATCCCGATGGCGCACACGCGCCGGATGTGCTTTCGCTGCATGATGATCTCCCTTGATCGCTCGCGAATGATGCTCCGGTTCGGAGCAGTGGTGCTGACGCTAACCGATACCCCCCGAACAGGGGAAGACCTAGCGGTCTTCAGTTTTTTCGCGACCGTAGCGCAAGAGCAGGGTGGAACCGGAAGCGAGCGCCCGCTTCAGGGTCAGCTGTCGCGCATCCGGGAGCGTCCCGTTCGCGATTCGCCGCGCCGGACCGGACTCCAGTCGCGCGCTGATGGTGATGCACAATTCGTCGACCGCGTCGGCGGCCAGCAGGGTGCCGAACAGCGTCGGCCCGCCCTCGCACAGGATGTGCGCGAGCCCCCGTCTGCGAAGTTCGCCGAGCATGGCGTCGACATCGACCAGCTCCTGGCCGCAGACGATGACATCGGCGAGCGCGTCGAACCTGGCGCGTTCGCCGGCGGGAGCGCGCTCAGTAGTGATGACGATCGGCCGCACCGGGGCATCCGTGAAGATCTTGGATGCGGGGTCGAGGTCGAGCGAACCGGACACGATGGCGAACACGGGATGCTCGGGAAGTCCGGCCGCGTGCCGCCAGCGGACGGACTCCGCGCTCACCCGCATCGCCTCGTAGCCCTCGATGCGCACCGTGCCCGCCCCCACGAGCACGACGTCGCACACTCGGCGCAGCAGCTGGAAGAGCCGCTTGTCCGCCTCACCGGAGAGCCCGCCGGACTGACCGCGATGGGTGGCGGCACCGTCGACGCTGCTGACGAAGTTCATCCTGAGCAGCGGTTCATCCGTCACGAGCTCTGCGATCAACGCGGCGTCGTCCAGCGTCTCGCCGAACTCGACCGAGTGGATGTCGCTCACGTCACCTCAGATGTTGTGCCTCGTGAAGGCCGGCTCGCGCCAGCCGAGAATCGCTTCGGTCATCCGCACCGCGTCGACCGCCGCACGCACATCATGCATGCGCAGGATGCGAGCACCCTCCATGACGCAGAAGACCGCCGCGGCCAGGGTGCCGGCGAGCCGCTCGCCCTGCTCCCGGTTGATGGCCTCGCCGACGAAGTCCTTGTTCGAGACCGCGGCCAGCACCGGATAGCCGAGAGCGACGACCTCACCCAGCCGTCTGGTGACCTCGAGAGTGTGGAGCGTGTTCTTGTTGAGGTCGTGGCCAGGGTCGATCACGATCCGCTCGGGCGGGATGCCGGCATCCAGTGCCCGCTCGATCCGGTCTTGCAGAAAGCCGATCACATCCAGGACGACATCGTCGTACTCCGGTCGGGGCGGTTCGGCGCGGGGCGGATGCAGCGAATGGGTGAGCACAATGGTCGCATCGGAGTCCGCGACGGTGGCTGCCATCTCGGGGTCGTACAGTCCGCTGGAGTCGTTGATCACCGCAGCGCCGGCGGCGATGGCTGCCCGGGCGACGCGCGCGTTGAAGGTGTCGACCGAGACGACCGCGTCGGTTGCCCTGGTCACAGCCTCAATGACGGGGATGACCCGGTCGAGTTCGTCCTCCAGCGTCACGACCGGGCCACGTCCGAACGGCACCCCGCCGATGTCGACCCAATCCGCGCCATCCGACGCCGCGCGCAGGGCGGCATCCACCGCGGCCTCGAGCGCGAACGTCGCGCCCTTGTCATGGAACGAGTCCGGTGTGCGGTTGATGACCGCCATCACCGCGACCTGCCGGGAGAAATCGAAGTCGCGAGCGCCGATGCGCCTGCGCAGTTCGAGCGTCTGGGCCACTACCGCTCCTCGACCGGGACCGAGTCCTGGGCGAGCGCGTCGAGGGGGACCGACTCATCGGCCAGCGCGTCGAGGTCTACCACCCGCTGGCTGCGGATGAGTCGCTGCACCTGGTCGTTGACGTCCCACACGTTGACATTCATGCCTGCCACGACCTTCCCGTCAGCGACCCAGAACGCGATGAACTCGCGGCTCTCGCGGTCCCCGCGGTAGACGATCGTCGCGTCCTTGGTGAGCGACCCGAACCCGGAGTACTCCATTCCGAGGTCGAACTGGTCGGTGTAGAAGTACGGGATCTCGTCGAACACCGTCGGCTCGCCGAGCATGGAGCGCGCGGCCGCCGGACCCTGATTCAGGGCGTTGGCCCAGTGCTCGTTGCGCAGCCGCTGCTCCACACGCGGGTGGAACGCGTTCGCGACGTCGCCGGCGGCGAACACATTCGGGTCGCTCGTGCGCAGCGCAGCGTCGGTAGCGACGCCATTGTCGATCACAAGGCCAGCTGCCTCGGCCAGCGTCGTGTTCGGAATCGCACCGACACCGATCAGCACCAGGTCAGCCGGCACCACCTCACCGTCTTCGAGTTCCACACCGGACACCCGTCCGTCGCCGACGATGCGCTTCACCACGACGCTCGGGCGCAGCACGACGCCCTTCTCGCGGTGGAACTCGGCGAACATGGAGCCCAGCTCGTCGCCGATCGCGTTGGCAAGCGGGATCGGGTCACGCTCGAGGATGGTCACCTCGTTGCCGAGGGTGCGTGCGCTCGCGCCGACCTCCATCCCGATCCAGCCGGAGCCGATCAGCACCAGTCGGCGGCCGCCGTCCCCCAGTGCCTCGTGCAGGGACTGCGAGTCTTCGATGGTGCGCAGGTAGTGCACGCCGTCGAGCTGCCCTCCGTCGATTGGCAGGCGCCGCGGTGACGCCCCCGTCGCGAGCAGCAGCTTGTCGTAGGGCAGCAGCGATCCGTCGTCGAGCAGGACCCGCTTCTCGGCGAGGTCGAGCTTCTGCGCCGACCGGCCCTGCATCAGGTCGATGTCGTGCTCGCCGTACCAGTCGGCGGGGTGCACGTAGGCGGCATCCAGCCCCTCCGATCCCGCGAGGTAACCCTTCGACAGCGGCGGACGGATGTACGGAACGTGCGTCTCGGCCGCGACGATGGTGACCTTCCCGGCGAACCCCTTCTCCCGCAGCTCCTCGGCGGCCGATGCGCCGGCAAGCCCGCCCCCGATGATCACAAACTCCTGGTCGTCCATTTTCGCTCCTTCAATCTGGCCCGGTGCCGGCTAAGGATGCCGCCTTCTCAGTCGGCTGTGCCCATCCGGAATCGGCGTTGCTGGTCGGTGTCGTTCAGGTCGCCGAGGAAGGCCGATGTCGTGGTGCGCGCCCCGGCGGACTGCACGCCGCGCATGCTCATGCAGAGGTGCTCGGCCTCGATGACAACCCCGACGCCGCGCGGGGTGAGGGTCACATCGAGCCAGTCGGCGACCTGCCTGGTCAGCCGCTCCTGCACCTGCAGGTCGCGGGCGAAGTACTCGACTGCGCGGGCGAGCTTGGAGAGCCCGATGAGCCGGTCGCCGGGCAGGTAGCCGACGTGGGCGATGCCGCGGAATGGAAGGAGGTGGTGCTCGCACAGCGAGTGGAATGGGATGTCTCGCACGAGCACGAGTTCGTTGTAGCCCTCGTCATTGGGGAACGTGGTCGGCGAGAACTCCACCGGGGTCAGCAGTTCGATGAACGCCGCCGCGACCCGACGCGGGGTGCCGACCAGGTTCTCGCTGTCCACATCTCGCCCAAGCGCTCGCAGCAGTTCGGTGACGGCGATTTCGGCCTTGGCTTGCGTGTCCTCGGTATCCACGGCGTGGAGCGTCGCGACCGGATGAAGCTGGGCGGATGGCATCCGCTCGGCGGATTCTTCAGTGAACTCCAGCGCCTGGGTCATGGCAGCGACACTAGGTCGGGAAATTTCTTTTGTCAAGATATGTTGTTTTAAAGCTAGGATATGAGCATGCGAGAACTGCCGAACCCGATCTCGGCCATTGCAGCGGTCAACGACCCCCAACGCCGCGCGCTGTACCAGCTGATCAGCGCGAACGACGAACCGATGACGCGCGACCAGGCCGCCGAGGCCATGGGCATCCCCCGCGCCACCGCGGCCTTCCATCTCGAGCGCCTCGTCAGCGAAGGGCTGCTCGCGACCGAGTTCCGCAAGCTCAGCGGCAAGGACGGCCCGGGGTCCGGACGCCCGTCGAAGCTGTACCGACTGGCGAGAGACGAGTTCACCGTCTCCATCCCGCCGCGCAATTATGAGCTGGCAGGCGAGCTGCTTGCCGCCGCGGTCGGCGAGGCGGATGCGACGGGCGACCCGGTCCGGGACGTGGTCAGCCGGGTCGCGACCGCCAAGGGCATCGAGCACGGCGCGGAAGCCGGCAGCCTGCCCACCGCCCTGAGCGCAAGCGGTTACGAGCCGTGTGAAGACGAGGAGGGCGGCCTGGTGCTCGCGAACTGCCCGTTCCACCGGCTCGCGTCGCGCCACGCGGACGTGATCTGCCACGCCAACCGGGAGTACCTGCGGGGCGTCGCGCGGGGTGCTGGCGATGACGCCGATCGCATCGAATTCGTGGTCCCAGAGGGGCACTGCTGCGTACGGATCGCTCCCAGCCAGTGATCGAGCACTGCTCGCAACACGACCACCAAGCATTCAGGAAGTACTCAGACAACACGCAGATACTGGCGGCATGAGCGACGGACCCAAGATTCTCATTGTCGACGACGAGCCCAACATCCGGGACCTGCTGACCACCAGCCTGCGCTTCGCCGGCTTCGCCGTCCGTGCCGTCGGCAACGGCGCCCAGGCGATCTCCGCGGTGCTCGAGGAAGAGCCCGACCTGATCATCCTCGACGTCATGCTGCCCGACATGAACGGCTTCGGCGTGACCAAGCGGCTGCGGTCATCCGGCTATACCTCCCCCATTCTCTTCCTCACCGCCAAGGACGACACAGAAGACAAGATCACCGGTCTCACCGTCGGCGGCGACGATTACGTCACAAAGCCGTTCAGCCTCGACGAGATCGTGGCGCGCATCAAGGCCATCCTGCGCCGCACCATGCAGGACGAGGAGGATGCGATCATCCGCGCGGGCGACCTCACCATGGACCAGGACACCCACGAGGTGACCATCGGCAGCACCCCTGTCGAGCTCAGCCCCACCGAGTTCAAGCTGCTCCGCTACCTGATGCTGAACCCGAACAGGGTGCTCAGCAAGGCGCAGATCCTCGACCACGTGTGGGAGTACGACTTCAACGGGGACGCCGGCATCGTCGAGTCCTACATCTCCTACCTGCGTCGCAAGCTGGACCAGTACACCGAGGAGCCGGTCATCCAGACCAAGCGCGGATTCGGCTACATGCTCAAGGCCGCGAAAGTCTGAGCGTCCGCCTCAGCCGAGGCGACTAGCCTGAACCCTGATGCACGAGCGCCTCTCGCAGTGGTGGAACCGCGTTTCCCTGCGCACCAAGATCACCGGAGTGACCGTACTCCTGGTGACCCTTGGCTTGCTTGTCGCCGGTGTCGGCACGATGACCGTGCTGCGCAACTACCTGATGAGCGAGGCGGACCGCAAGGTCGCCACCTTCGCGCTCGACCTCAGTTCGATCGCGATCGGGGTCGACGCCACGTGTGAGCGGACCACCGGTCCTGCCAGCTACTTCGTCGCGATGCTGGATGCCGATGGCGACACCATCTGCAACAACCGGGCCGACAACCAGGCGCAGCCGAACGTCGGTGTGCTCACCGAACCGATCGTCGGCGAGCAGAAGGGCAACCCGATCACGCTGTGGGACACCGCGCACACCCAGCAGTGGCGAGTTGTCGCGGTGCCGTACGTCGCCCCGAACGGGTCTACGGTCACCCTCGCGGTCGGCTTGAACCTGGCCGACACCAACGGGATCATCGCGCAGTACGCCGCCGTCTTCCTCGGCTTCGGGCTGAGCGTCATCGTGCTCGGCGCCGCCCTCACGCGGCTGCTGGTCACCTCCACCTTCGCGCCGCTGCGCGAGGTCGAGGCAACGGCCGCAGCCATCGCCGATGGCGACTTCAGCCAGCGCCTGCCTGGCGCGACCCCGAACACCGAGGTGGGGCGCCTCAACCGGTCGCTGAACACCATGCTCAACCGGATCGACCGGGCGTTCGCCGACCGGGCCCGCACCATCGAGCAGATGCGTCGCTTCGTCGGTGACGCAAGCCACGAATTGCGCACTCCCCTCGTCTCGGTGCGCGGCTACGCCGAGCTGTACCGGATGGGCGCGCTCGGCACCCCGGAGGACGTCGCGCAGGCGATGGAGCGCATCGAGAAGGAAGCGATCCGGATGGGCGAGCTGGTCGAGGACCTCCTCGAACTGGCCCGCATCGATGAGGCGAAACCGCTTCAGCTCGCACCGGTCGACCTGGTGCCCCTCGCGAACGACGCCGCGCTTGACGCGATGGCTTTCGACCCCACCCGCACCGTCTCCGTTATCGTCCAGTCCCCCGCCCCGGTCGAGTCGTCGTCGCTGCAGGAACTCGTGGCTGCGACCTCCGCGCGGGGACCTAAACGGGTCACGAGCAACCCGACCGGCCCGATCGCGTTCGCGGGAGCCACCTTGGCCAAGCTGCGGTCGCGGCGAAAGGGCGGTGCTCCGCAGGTCGAGCAGCGCATCCCGGTCGCGTCGATCCGGCAGTCCACAGAGGGTGCCAGACCGGCGGTGGTGAACGCCGCCGAGAACAAGATCCGCCAGGTGATCACCAACCTGATGGGCAACGCGATGCGGTTCACCCCCGCTGGCAGCCCGATTGAACTGGTGATCGGCGTGGACGAGGACCGGAGCATGGGAACGCTCGCGGTCGTCGACCATGGTGAGGGCATCGCCCCGCAGATCCGGGAGAAGATCTTCCAGCGGTTCTGGCGCGCCGACACGTCGCGCGCGCGCGAGACCGGCGGCACCGGTCTTGGCCTGGCCATCGTGGCCGGCATCGTCGCCGCTCACAAGGGAACCGTCGAGGTGCTCGACACCCCCGGCGGTGGTGCGACATTCCGCGTCTCGCTTCCGCTCCTCCCCACGCCCCAGGCGCCGGAGCCCGCCGCGGACTGACATCGTCACGTCGGGCGGCCATCCGGATGCCTGCCTAGCCTGTGCTGCGAAACCGGGGAACCGCCCCGGCGGAGGGAGCAGCGATGACCCGGTTCCAGGTCGACAGTGAAGCGGTACTGGCGCGTGCCGGGGCGACGAACGGCGCGATCGAACGCCTCCGGGCGGAGTTGAGCGGCCTGCACGGTCAGCTCACCGACCTGACCACCGTGTGGCAGGGACCGGCGGCGAGTGCGTTCCAGGCTCTCGCCGCCGAGTGGCGTGCACAGGCGCAGCACATGGAGGACTCGCTGCGGGCGATGAACCAGGCGCTCACCCACGCCGGCACCCAGTACGCCGAGCTCGAGCAGGCGAACGCGCGCCTCTTCGGGCGCTAGGCGCGCGCATCGCGCGGGTGTTGTTGCCAGGCGCGGGTGTTGCAACACTCGCGCGAGAAAGAAACACCCGCGTCAGTCTGGCGCATAGGCCAGCGGAGCGGGGACGGAATGTGAGGCCGCGGGTGTGGTGGGCGTCTACGGGCGGCGGTCTCACGTTCCGTCCCCGCGTAGCGATCCCCGAGGAACGCCAAAGGGCGGCTCCCGGATGGGAGCCGCCCTTCGTGTCGTGCAGGTTCGGACTAGAAGTCCATGCCTGCCGACGGGTCCATCTGCGGTGCCGAGGACTTCTCCGGCTTGTCGGCGACGACGGCCTCGGTGGTGAGGAACAGACCCGCGATCGACGCTGCGTTGAGCAGGGCAGAACGGGTCACCTTCACCGGGTCGTTGATGCCGGCGGCCAGCATGTCGACGTACTCGCCGGTCTGGGCGTTGAGGCCCTGACCCGCGGGGAGGTTGCGCACCTTCTCGGCGACGACACCGGGCTCGAGACCGGCGTTCAGCGCGATCTGCTTGAGCGGCGAGTCGATCGCGACGCGAACGATGTTCGCACCGGTCGCCTCGTCACCGGTCAGGCCGGACAGCGAGCCGTTGCCGAACGCTGCGGCACCGGCCTGGATGAGCGCGACGCCACCACCGGCGACGATGCCCTCCTCGACTGCGGCCTTGGCGTTGCGCACGGCGTCCTCGATGCGGTGCTTGCGCTCCTTGAGCTCCACCTCGGTCGCGGCGCCCGCCTTGATGACGGCGACACCACCGGCGAGCTTCGCGAGGCGCTCCTGCAGCTTCTCGCGGTCGTAGTCGCTGTCGGTGTTCTCGATCTCAGAGCGGATCTGCTTCACGCGACCGGCGATCTGCTCCGGGTCACCGGCGCCCTCGACGATCGTGGTCTCGTCCTTGGTGACGATGACCTTGCGGGCCTGGCCGAGCATGTCGAGGGTGGCGTTCTCGAGCTTGAGTCCGACCTCCTCGCTGATGACCTGACCACCGGTGAGGATCGCGATGTCCTGCAGCTGCGCCTTGCGGCGGTCACCGAAGCCGGGAGCCTTGACCGCGACCGACTTGAAGATGCCGCGGATCTTGTTCACGACCAGGGTCGCGAGCGCTTCGCCGTCGACGTCCTCGGCGATGATGAGCAGCTGCTTGCCGCTCTGGATCACCTTGTCAACGACCGGCAGGAGGTCCTTGATGTTCGAGATCTTGGAGTTGACGATGAGGATGTACGGGTCCTCGAACACCGTCTCCTGGCGCTCGGGGTCGGTGACGAAGTACGCCGACAGGTAGCCCTTGTCGAAGCGCATGCCCTCGGTGAGCTCAAGCTCGGTGCCGAAGGTGTTCGACTCCTCGACGGTGACGACACCTTCCTTGCCGACCTTGTCGATCGCCTCGGCGATGAGCGCACCGATCTCGGTGTCGCCGGCGGAGATGGATGCGGTCGCAGCGATCTCTTCCTTGGTCTCGATCGGCTTGGCCTGCTTGACCAGCTCCTCGGTCACGGATGCGACGGCCTTCTCGATGCCGCGCTTCAGCGAGATCGGGTCGGCTCCGGCTGCGACGTTGCGCAGTCCCTCGCGGACGAGCGCCTGGGCGAGCACGACCGAGGTGGTCGTTCCGTCACCCGCCACGTCGTCGGTCTTCTTGGCGACCTCCTTGACCAGCTCGGCGCCGATCTTCTCGTACGGGTCGTCGAGCTCGATCTCCTTGGCGATCGACACACCGTCGTTCGTGATGGTGGGGGCGCCCCACTTCTTCTCGAGTACGACGTTGCGACCGCGCGGGCCAAGCGTCACGCGTACCGCGTCGGCCAGGGTGTTCAAGCCCCGCTCAAGGCCGCGACGGGCCTCTTCATCGAAAGCAATGATTTTTGCCATGTGTGTTTCTCGTCCCTCCCGGACGTCCAGATACAACCTTGGCACTCCCTACAAGAGAGTGCTAAACGATTCTGGCACTCTAAGGGGGCGAGTGCAAGCGAGGGTCAGCCGGCTGCGGTGAACTCGACGCTGCCGCGGGTCGGCACCAGTTCGACCCAGGTGTTGCCCGCGCCGAGCCGGATGCCGAACCCTCGGTCATCCGTGAACTGCAGGGGCTCCGTCTGTGATGCCTTCGACCAGGTGCCGTGGATGGTGCCGCCGCCGGTGGAGATCCAAGCCTCCCCGCTGCCCTCCAGCAGCGTCTTCGGCACACCCTGATCGTCGACCACGCCGACGCGCAGCACGACGACGTTCGTCGCTCGCAACTGGTTGCCACTGGAGTCCAGGTCCGCACTGCCCTGCTGGATGCGCAGGTAGGTCTGGCTATCCGGATCGTACGTCCAGCTTCCGTCGAACATGTTGGAGAAGCGGTAGTGGATGGCGGAGACCGGCGCCCCCTCCTTCGCCGCGGATGACGACGCCGCGTCGAGCGAGTATGCCCACTGCTGAGCGGGCGCAGGGATGTCGGCATGTTGGGCGACGACTTCGGTCGCCTTGACGAGAACGTTGTGCGGCGCGCGCTTGCTGTCGGTCCGGAAGAAGGTGTTCGCGGTGTCACCCATGCCATGGATGGCGTTGTAGACGGGCGTTGCCTGCATGAGGTTCACGAAACGCTGCTGTCCACCGGAGTAGGCGATGATGCCGCCGTAGGGGGCGGCGATGTCGGGGTCCATCGGTCGGATGGACCGCACCGGGCCGAGGAGTTCCGGAATGGTCGACTGCCAGATCGCCACGTACCGGGTGATGCCACCCTCGACAAGTTCCTCGTAGACGATGTCGGTGGACTCCAACCCGACCTGCGGGCGGGCATCCCAGTGGTTGTCAACCTTCGCTGCAATGGCGGAGTGCGCGAGAGAACCGGCGGGCACAGTCGTACCGCGCAGCGGCGCGAGCTCGGTGGGCGCGGGCGTCTCGTAGGTGGAGACATAGACCGGCACGGTCGGGCTCGGTGCCGGCTCCGGTGCCGTCGCCGCGCATCCGGCAGCCGTCAGGATGAGAGCCGCTATCCCCGAAAGCGCGGCGGCGCGCGCGAATCCCCCGTGTCGAACCACAGGCACAGACTAACGCCGCCTGGTCTCCCAGCCGGCGTTAGCGCGCGCGTGCCGTACGGTTTGGGTCGGTCGCTACTGTGCGACCCGAACCTGCTCCGCCTGCGGCCCCTTCGATCCGGTGCCGACCTCGAAGACGACCTGCTGGCCCTCTTCGAGGACCTTGTAACCGGACATGTCGATTGCGGAGTAGTGGACGAACACGTCCTGGCCCCCACCGTCGACGGTGATGAAGCCATACCCCTTCTCAGCGTTGAACCATTTAACGGTTCCGTTCGCCATGTGGTGCTCCCTGCTGTGCTGTTACGGCCCTGCCCAAAACCTGGGACGGATGAGCCGATAGTAGCGAGGTTGAGGGAGTTTCGGGAGAGGCGATTTGACCTTTAGCCTGCTGGACGGTAGTCGAGTCCGATGACAATGGTCAGCGGCGATCCGGGGAAGTCGTCGGACAACCGCACGTCGCCCATGCCGAGCGACTGCACGATGCCGCGCGCGGCACCCTCCAGCTCGGGGGCGTTGTAGTACACGATCGTCTCCTCGACATCGTTCGCCGCGGCGTTCGCGCGCGAGCCGGTCCCGAGGTCCGCGCCGGCCCAGCCCTGCTCGACGAGCGAGTTGCCGACCGTGTTAGCGAGCCCGACCGTCGGGGTGCCGTTGAGGATGGTGATCGGGATCTCCGGCGCGATCGTCGGTTCGGCCGTTGGGATCACCTCGGGTTCAGGAAGCGGTGCTTCACTCGCTTCGAAGCCCGGCAACCCGAGTTCGAAGTCGTCGTTCAGCGCCGCGAGCGCGACCAGCCCGGCCAGCACCAGCACGATCGTCGCCAACGCCGCCCATCCGAATGCGATCCAACCGCGACCCTTCTTCGCCGGTGCCCGGTGCGCGCCGACGCGCAGCAGCTCGTCAGGCACCTCGTCGAAGCGGTCCTTCGGGTACGTCGCCATTCTTTCCTTCGGTCAGTCGCACTTGGGTCAGTCGCGCGGTGACCCGGGCAGCCGGCGCGCCGAACGGGCAGCGACTGAATGGTCTCGCACTCGTTGCAGCCGCCTGACCAGCATCGGATCGTGCACGATCGCGGCCGGAGAGTCGATCACAGCGTTCAGCAGTTGATAGTACCGGGCGCCGGAGACGCCGAATTCCGCGCGCACGGCCTCCTCCTTGGCGCCGGCATGTCTCCACCATTGGCGCTCGAAATCCAGAATCCGCAGTTGGAGGTCAGACAATTCGGCGGCGGGAAGCTCCTGCTCCGCTCCGGATGCCTGCGTCACACCTTCTCCTGCCGTCGGTCCGCCGCCATCCTAGGGCGAAGCGTGGCGGCGGCGGCCGAGGCTCGGCCAGCGGGCGAAATCCGGCTCGGTTAGGATTACCTAAGTTGCTTCCCTGCATCCCGACCCGTCCGCAATCCGCGTGGAGAACCGCCTCACAATGACCCGCCGCCTGCCCGCCCTGCTCTCGGGGCTTGTCGTGGTGGCGGTCGCCCTCACCGGATGCCAGGCGGCGACGAGCGAACCCAGCACGGCACCGACCGCATCCGGTCCTCTCGTGCCGTTGGCCGAAGCCGACCTGCTCGACAACCCGAAGGACTACGTCGGCGAGTCCGTCGCCCTGCTGCGCGAACTGCAGATCAAACCGATCACCTCCTCGCCCGCGCAAGAGCTGCCGGCCAAGGTCACGTCACACGACCCGGGGGGCGACCGGAACGTCACCGTGACCGACACGTCACGCATCATCGGCCTCGACATCTCGGGCTCCATCGCGGCGACGATCTACGGGCTGGGCCTCGGCGACAACCTGGTGGGCCGCGACTCGTCGACCACCTTCCCGCCGGTAGGCGAGCTGCCGCTGGTCACGCGCGGCGGCCACACCATCAACAGCGAGGCGGTGCTCAGCCTGCGACCGAGCGTGATCGTCACCGACGGCACCGTCGGCCCTCTGGATGCGCTGCTGCAGTTGCGGGATGCCGGAGTGCCGGTCGTCTTCGTCAAGGCGGAACCCGGGGTGAGTGGTGTCGCCGACCTGACCCGGCAGGTCGCCGCAGCGCTCGGGGCGACGGATTCCGGAGAGCTGCTCGCGACCTCCCTCACCGCGGACATCGACGCGAAGATCGCGGAGATCGCCGCCATCTCCCCGAAGCCGGCCGACCGGCTGCGGATGGTGTTCCTCTACCTCCGCGGCGCATCCGGGATCTACTACCTGTTCGGACAGGAGTCCGGCGCCGACCAGCTCATCGAGGCGGTCGGCGGGATCGACGTGGCGACAGAGATCGGCTGGGAGGGCATGCGCCCGATGACCGACGAGGCGATCATCGCAGCCAACCCGGACCTGATCTTGGTGATGTCAGACGGGCTGGAGAGCGCGGGTGGCGTCGACGGGCTGCTGGAGGCAAAGCCCGCGCTCGCGTTGACGACCGCCGGCAAGAACGAGCGCTTCGTGAGCATGGCCGACGGCGAGATCCTGAGCTTCGGGCCGCGCACCGCCGACGTGCTCGACGCGCTCGCCCGCGCGATCTACGCCCCCTGAATCCATTCCACGAACTGGCCGTGCGGACCGACCCAGGCGAGCGGCCGCTCGTCGAGCCCGAGCACGTATGCGCCGGGACGCTCCTCGGGCAACCGCTCGCGCACGGTCGGCAGGGCGCCGACCGCTTCCAGCGAGACCCAGCGAGCACCGGATGCCCGGATGCGCTCGACGAGGCGCATCCGGGACTCGAACGGCAGGTAGACGAGCATGCCGCTGGTCTGCACCACCGGCGTCGCGCCGACCGGAACGCGGGCGAGGAGGTCGTCGAGGGTGTCGATCGCGTCGCCTCGCAGCAGCAGCGGCGGGTCGGCGGCCACCAGTTGGATGGCGGCGCTCAGTCGTTCGCGGCGTTCATGCTGTTCGGGCCAGATGAGAGTGGTGAGCCAGCGCACGTCGTCGGTGGAGCCCACGTCGAGCGGGTTCAGGTCAGAGCCGGCACGCCACGTCACCTCGGGCAGGACGGTGGGGACGGGTCCCGAGTAGTCGCTGCTGAGCAGCACCGGGGACGGCCCGGTCGGCGGATCGATTCGCTCGCCGCCGAGGTCGTAGCTGTACCGGTCGGGGTAGAGGCACAGTCCGGCGCTCGCGCCGAGCTCGATCAGGGCGAGCGGTCCGTCGATTCGTGCCAGCGCGGGCAGCAGCGCGGCGCAGCGGCGGGCCTCGTTGGTCTGCGTCATCCGGACCCGTGCTTGGCCGGCGACCGCGTCCCAGTTGTCGAGCAGCCAGTGGCGGAACTCGACGTAACCGCCCTCCGGCGCACCGAGCAGGCGCGCGCACGCGAGGATCAGGTTCGGCTGCCGCTTGGGGAACGGCAACGCTTCGATGAGCGCAAGCACGGCGGGGTCGCCTGCGACCCCGAGCGCCCAGTCCTCGTAGACGGCGGAGTGTCCGGCTGCCTCGAGCTCGGCGAAGCGCCGGTACCAATCGGCGGTGGGCGGCGGGGTGGCCATCAGGCGCGGCGGCGGATGACCACGAAGCTGATAATCGCCACGACGAAGAGCAGCACAACGCCGATGGCGATCCACAGCCACACCGGCGGCGTGGCCAGCTGGGCGCACTCCGATTCGGTCGGGATGTCGATCCGGATGCGATCGAACGGCTCGCCCGCTTCGTAGGTTCCGAATGCTGCGGCGCCGGTCGGCAACAGCACCGCTGGCGCATCCCTGACCGTCACGACGTTGTCGGCGCTCGTTGTGACCCCGGCGCGGAGGTCGATGCTGACGAACTCGACGGCCTGCTCCGACACCGCGACACCATCCTGGGTCGTGCCTGCAACGTCCACCAGCAGCACTGCCTCGCGACCATCGAAACGGATGGCGGGATTGGCCACGGTCGTGTTCAAGATGCCGTCGTGCCCGGTGAAGGTGATCGAACCGGTGAACGACACCGTCCCGGTCATGGTGCGGCCATCGAAGTCGCCGTCGCCACCGGACCAGTAGAAAGTGGGCGTCTCATAGCGTGCACCATCGGCGACGCTCCAGTCACCGCTCGCGATCGTGCTGCTGATGTAGCTGCGGAAGGACTCCTTGAAGCCCCACTCCAGATCCGCCCCGGTGACTGCGCAGGTCTGGGATTCGGCCGTTGACGCACCCGACGTGGCAGCTGCGGTGCCGAGCTCGGCGGTGGCCGCCGTGGGCGACTGGATCGCTGTTACCGCGGCCAGCGCCACGAAAAAAGCCAGCACTCGGCTGCGGATGACCTGCACAACTCCCCCTCGGGTGCCCGACAATCGGCACCGTTCTCCAGCCTAACCGGCCGCCATTGGCCGAACCGGGGGATACGGGAACGATTCGGACACAGCGGGCGTTAAATGGAGGGACACGAGCAAGAGGAGCATCCGCATGGCTTACAAAGTGACCAAGAGCGACGAGGAGTGGCGCAGCGAACTGTCCCCGGACGAGTACGCGGTGCTCCGCCAGGCGGCGACCGAGCGCCCGTGGACGGGCGAGCTGCTCGACGAGAACCGGGAGGGCGTCTACCGCTGTAAGGCGTGCGGCGCGGAACTGTTCCGCAGCGAAGCGAAATTCGACTCGCACTGCGGGTGGCCGAGCTTTTACATCCCCACCGAGCAGGACGCGGTCCAGCTGCTCAAGGACCACAGCCTCGGCATGGAGCGCATCGAGGTGCTCTGCTCCAACTGCGGCTCGCACCTGGGGCACGTTTTCGATGACGCACCGCAGACTCCGACCGGTGACCGCTTCTGCATGAACTCGGTGTCGCTGAGCTTCGAGCCACGCGACTGACCCTCCCCGTCGGCTGTTCCTGTTATGCAGGACACTCCTTGTTGTGCAGGACATCCGGCCAAGAACGGGCCCGGATGCCTGTGATTTCCCGCCCGGACGACCGAAAGTCCTGCACAACAGGGGTGTGATGCGGTCGTCCGGCCCCAGCTTGGCGGCCTAGAATCCTGCACAACAGGGTGGTGGGCGCCGAGAGGCTACGGCCTCTCGGCCAGCCATTACTATTGGTGAGGCAAACGCCTCCTTAGCTCAGCTGGTAGAGCACCGCTCTTGTAAAGCGAAGGTCGTCGGTTCGAATCCGACAGGGGGCTCGGGGCTACAAGCCAATGAGCATAAGGGAAGTAGCGGAACAGCAGCACAGAAAGAAACAGGCGAAAACAGGCTAGGTACACA
>NZ_JABXWQ010000005.1:0-43389 GCF_014980265.1 Cryobacterium sp. BB736 | reverse complement strand
CGGCGTTCTGCAGCAGGTCGGCGTCATTCATCATGGTGCCGACCCGCACGAGCGTGGTCGCCTCCCGCGCCGTCGACCCGGTAACCCCACGAATCAAAGCCTCCGGGGTGCGGAACCCCTCCTTCCGGGCCAACCCACCGAAACCCGCCTCCACCGATGAGCGGCGCACCACCTCACCGGCCAGCACCGACGCGCAAGCATCAAGACTGCGCTTGGCCTCCGCCAACGACGCCTGCGCCGCCAGTAGCTGCTTGTCACCCAGCCCCCGGGCACCCGGCGCGTCGGCGCCGATCCGGGCGGCAGCAGTAAGCAGGACCTCGAGCGAGGTGCTGAACGTAGCTGCGGAAGATCTCATGCATCAATTGTCCCAGCCTCGAACACAGCTACCCAAGCATATTTGAGAATCTGTTAGAAACTACTTTCCGGGCCACCTGTGAAGGAGCAGAGCGGCCGGCGAGCTCGTTTATGGCCCCGCGGCGCACACGAAGCAGCCAAGCATTGCCCAGCCGCCCACCAGCCCACCCGACGCCAACCTCCGGCACTTTCTCAGGCCTCACCGACACAATTTTCTGCAGAGGCGGAAGGATTTTCATGAGCAACTCCCACAGCAGCGTCGGCGCGGGCGATGATGCTCGGCCGCTCATCGCCTTCCTTGGTGACAGTCTGACCGCCGGTTTCGATTGGGGCGCGTGGCTGCCCGATGCCCGCGTGGTGAATTTCGCAGTCAACGGCGCGACCACAGATGACGTCCTCCAGCGCTTCGGAGATGTCGTTGACACGCATCCGGATGAGATCGTCCTTATGGCGGGCACTAATGATTTCGGCCAGCGGTCGAGCGTCGAACACGTGGTCCGCAACATTCAGCTGATGATGGTCGAGTTGCGCCGCGAACTCCCGGGTGTCCGGATGCTCGTGCAGTCCATCCCGCCGCGCCAGCAGGAGTTCGCGGCTCGCATTCGCGAGGCGAACATCCACCTGCGGCAGTTCTGCGCCACTGTGAAGGCGCAATACCTCGACCTGTGGCCTGCTCTCGCTGCCGGCAGCACCGAGCTGAACCCGGACTTCAGCACCGATGGCCTGCACCTGAACGACGCCGGCTATCAGGCGTGGCTTGCGGAGTTGCACCCGGCGCTCGAACGACTCGTCGAGGCGCCGCCGATGACGCGCCCGCTGCAGGTCATCCGGCAGTCCGGCTAGCCCGTCACAGTCCGGCAACCAGCTGCCGGTAGAACAGCACTCCGCTCAGGTAGGTGCTCACGCGTATCCGCTCGTTCATCGCGTGCAACGTGCCCCGCTCCGCTTTCGACATCTGGAACGGGCTGAACCGGTACACGTTCGCGCTGATACGCGTGAAGTGCCGACCGTCGCTGGCGCCGAGCATGACGTACGGCGTGACGATCGTGCCCGGGTAGGTGTGCTCGATCGTCTCCTTGATGAGCGTCCACGCCGGCCCGTGCGTTGGGGACACCGGGCTCGGCTCGTTCGGGTACTGGGCGTCGAGCCGCACTTTCGGATCCCGGATGGCGCGCCGCACGTGCGCCACGGCTTCCGCGACGCTCGAGCCGACCGCGACCCGCACGTTCACGACCGCGACGGCGCGCTCCGCCAGCGCATTCGCGGCATCCGCACCCTGCAATTGCGTCACCGCACCGGTGGTGCGCACGATCGCGTTGGTCTCGTCGCCGAGCTTGGTGAACAACCCGAGCAGCAGCGGCCGGGTCAGCCACAGGTTGGTGAACACCCATTTGAACGGCTGCCGCGCTCGCGCTCCGAGCGTGCGGATCATCTCTAGGTTCGGCGCCGTGAACGCCTTCGGGAACGGTTTCGAGTTCAGCCGCACGATCGCGCGCGCAAGCCGAGCCGTCGCAGTCATGCGCGGGGGAGTGGAGGCGTGACCGCCCTCCTGTTCCACGGTCATCGTGAGGCTGAGGATGCCCTTCTCGCTCACCCCGACCACCGCGATCGGGTCACCGACTCCGGGGAAGACCCCCTCAACGACCGCGCCGCCCTCGTCGAGCACCAGTCGCGGCCGGACGCCGCGCTCCTCGAGCAGGTCGACGATCGCGCTTGCTCCGCCGCCGGTGGTCTCCTCGTTGTGCCCGAAATTCAGGTATAGGTCGTGCTTGGGCTGGAATCCGGATGCCGCCAGGGCCTCGACCGCCTCCAGGATGGTCGCAAGCGACCCCTTGTCGTCGAGCGTTCCGCGTCCCCAGACCACGTCGCCGTGCTCGGTGGGGACGATCTCCGCGGCGAACGGCGGATGCTCCCATCCGTCCACGGCGGCAGGGACGACGTCGTAGTGCGCCATCAGCACAGCGGGATCGCCCGGCTCCCGTCCCGCCCAGCGGTAGAGGAGGGAGTGACCAGCTACCACCTCACGCGTGAGCGCCGAGTGCGTCTCCGGGTACAGGTCAGGCAGCAGCTCGATGAACTCGTCGAAACGGGCCCACTCGGTCTGGGACTCGTCGAGCCTCGACACCGTCGGAACGCGCACGAGCGCCTGCAGCCGTTCCACCGCGCGAACCTCGTCGAACCCGCCACTCTCCACCCTCCAGACCCTAGCGGCACGTGGTCACGGCAGGCTCGATCCGCCAATACAGCGAGCGAAGCGGGGACGGAACGTGAGGCCGCGGGTGTGGTGGGCGTCTACGGGCGGCTGTCTCACGTTCCGTCCTCGCGAAGCGGCCGGAGCGTCCCGGCCACGACCACCAGTACCCTTGACCACGATGACCTCCTACCCCTCACCACCGCCCTTCACCCGCCCAGCGCTCGCCCCCGGCATCCTCGGGGCCGTCGTCCTTGTGGCCGGCCTGCTGCTGATCGAGAACCCGAGTGGGTTCCTCTGGATCCGCTTCGCGGTCGCGATCCTCGCGGCCATCGTCGGTGTGTTCGCGGTGCAAGCGCGGCACTGGTGGTGGCTGCCGCCGCTGGCAGCGATCGTCGTGGTGTGGAACCCGGTCTGGCCTTTCGAGCTGAGTGGTCAGTTCTGGGTGGCCGGGCAGTACGCGGCGGCTCTCGTGCTGATCCTCGCTGGTGTGCTCGTCAAGGTCCCGAATCCGTAAAGCTCGTACCCGACGCTGACTCTGCAAGTCGGCAGGGAACCGGCTGAATCCTCTGGTCGGGCATCCGGATGCCGCCTACCGTGAGTCCCACGGAGGTGCCCATGCTGACGAGACTTGAGACCTCTCTCTGGCGGGCTCAGTCACCCGGGATCGAGACGGATCCTCCACCGATCGACTTCGCGCGCCGCCGCTTCGACATCGTTGTCGCAGGCGCCGGCATCACCGGTCTCACCACGGCGCTCCTGTTCGCCCGGGCGGGCCTCAGCGTTGCGGTGCTCGAGGCGCGCTCGGTCGGTGCGGTGACGACGGGCAACTCGACCGCGAAACTGTCGGTGCTGCAGGGCACGCGCCTCAGCGACATCCTCGCCCACACGACGCTGCGTACCGCCAGGGCGTATGTCGAGGCGAACCGGGAGGGCCGCGACTGGCTCATCCGCTATTGCGAAGAGCATGGCGTTCCCGTCCAGCGCCGCGACGCGTTCACGTATGCTGCGACCCCGGATGCCGCGGATGCGGTGCGGCGCGAATACGAGGCCACCCGGCGGCTCGACCTTCCAACCGACCTCGTCGAGCCGACCGAGCTGCCCTTCGAGACTCACGGAGCTGTGCGCCTCGCCGACCAGGCGCAGGTCGACCCGATGCTGGTGCTCGCGGCGCTCGCCGCGGATGTCCGCGACCATGGCGGCGTCATCTACGAGAAGTCGAACGTCAGGAGGGTGCGGGCATCGAAGCCGGTCGACGTAGAGACCAACCGCGGTGTGGTGCTCGCAGGCAAGCTCATCCTGGCCACCGGGATGCCGATCCTGGACCGCGGTTTGTACTGGGCGAAGGTTGTCCCGCAGCGGTCCTATGCCATGGCGTTCCGGGTCCCCGGCGAGTTCCCCAAGGGCATGTACATCTCGGCGGACACGCCGACGCGCTCACTGCGAACCGCCGCCGACCGGATGCTGCCAGAGGGGAACACCGGCGACGAACTGCTCATCGTCGGTGGCAACGGTCATGTGACCGGTCGGGAACCATCACCGCAGGCCCAGTTCGATGACCTCGAGCGCTGGACCGGCGAACACTTTCCGGGAGCCGTGCCCACCCACCGTTGGTCGGCGCAGGACTATGAACCCGCTGGGCGTGTTCCCTACGTCGGCTGGCTCCCGCGCGGTCGCGGCCGCGTATTTCTGGCGACGGGCTACAACAAGTGGGGCATGGCCAACTCGGTTGCCGCGAGCCTGACCCTGGCGTCCGACATTCTCGGCGGCAGCATCTCGTGGGCCCGCACGCTGCACAATCGCATCACGAGCCCGCAGGATGTCGCGGCGGGCATCGGCGCGAACGCGGCGGTCGCGGTGCACCTGGTGCGCGGGTATCTGAGCGCGTGGCAAACGGCAGAACCGGAGACGCCGCCCGCCGAGGGCGAAGCCATCGTCACCCACAACGGGCTGAGACCTGTCGGCGTTTGCACCGTCGCCGGCGAGACCTCCCGGGTCTCAGCCCGCTGCCCGCACCTCGGCGGCGTCGTCACCTGGAACGACGCGGAGTTGAGCTGGGACTGCCCGCTGCACGGTTCACGTTTCGCGGCGGATGGTGCACGTCTCGAGGGACCCGCGCGGTGGGATCTGCCCCGCCGCTGATTTCGGAGATCTGGTGAGCAACATGCGCAGCTTGGCAAGAGTGACATCAGCAGGAATCCTGGCGAGCGCAGCGGCGGTCGGGCTCGCTGGATGCTTCATCCTTCCCCAGTCGACCATGTCAGACGACACAGTCATCACGGACCAGGTCAACTCGGTACGCCTCGCGATCGATAACGATTCCGGGAGCGTCGTCATCACTGGCACCGAAGGGGCGTCCGAGGTGACGATGAAGCGCACCTTCAGCTACCGCGGCAACGAGCCGGATGAGGACACCTACAGCGTCGACAGCGGGGAACTGGTGCTCGAGGGGTGCGGCCGGAATTGCTCCGTGGAGTACGTGATCGAACTGGCAGAGGACGTATCGGTCGAGGGTGAGACGAGCAACGGGCGGATCGAACTCAGCCACGTCGCTGATGTGGACGTGCGTACGTCGAACGGTCGAGTCGAGCTGAACGACGTCACGGGCACAGTCTCGGCGCGTACAAGCAACGGCAGGATCAGCGGCGAGGGGCTCCAGGGCGACACGAGCGTGGAAACCTCCAACGGCGCGATCGAGCTCGAGTTGGAGACCGCCCAGAACGTCTCGGCGACGACATCGAACGGGTCGATCAGCCTGACCGTGCCGGAGGACTCGTACGACGTAACTGCGGAAACCAGCAACGGCAGCGCCAACATCGGTGTGCCGGATGAGGACGGCGGCCAGTTCCAGCTCGAGCTGCGGACGAGCAACGGCAGCATCGACGTGAGAGAGCGCTGAGGTCAACAGAATCCGCCGCGTGCGCCGGATTTGCCGCGCGCACTGGGCGGATTGCCCTTTTATGGCGTAAACTCGACTCGAACGTGACACCAATCGCGATTCGACCTTGCTTCACGGTGGGTTGCTCGAATCGGGTGTCGGATAGCCGCCGAATACGCGGAGTTGACTCGTGACCGCTTCGGTCACGCACAGTGGCGGAGGGGTATCCCTCCCGAGGAGGAGCATGGCTCGATCGGGCCAGAAGACGTCGGCACGATCCGGCGGAGCGCAGAGGCGCTCATCACAGCGGCGGTCCCGCCCGGGGGACGATGTCGGCATCATCCCGGTGCTCGCTCGCGCGGTGCGCGAAGTGGAGAGCTCGGTGGAGCGCGGCAAGGCCAGCCCGGCCAACCGCACCAAGTTCCAGGTGATCGCGCTGCTCATGCGCGAGGAGCGCAAGCACGCCAAGGCCGACCCCGAACTCACCGACGCGGAGCGTGCCGAGACGCTCAAGCGGCTCGATGGCGTGGCGACCATCCTGGCGAAGACGGCGGCGCGCGACACGTCGCTGATCCAGTTGCTCGCGGAGGACGCGAAGGTATCGGATGCCGCACACAAGCTCCGCCGGGACATGCTGATCGCATCCGGCACCGAGCTGTCCCCGGACGACCTCATCATCGTGAAGGAGCCGGAGGCACCCAACCCGCTCGTCGAGAAGCAGGTCGTTCCGCTGTCGGTGCGGCAGGCTCAGCTCGCGAATCCGTTCCTTGCCCCCGACCTCACCGCCATCCAGTCGCAGCCGAAGCCGCAGGCCAGCCGGCTCGCGAACTGGGAGCTGCTCGACCCGCTGTTCAAGTCGTTCGAGTACGGCGCCGGCGGGGGAGCCGCCACCATGGACCTCCCCGAAGACGGCCCGCACGCGACGCCCGGCGGCATGGAACTGATGCGGCACCAGGCCAGGCTGATGGCCAAGGTCAAGGAGGGGCACCGCACCTTCCTGCTCGCCGACGAGCCCGGCCTCGGCAAGACCGCCCAGGCCCTGCTAGCTGCTGCAGCGAGCAAGGCCTACCCGCTGCTGGTGGTCGTGCCCAACGTCGTCAAGACGAACTGGGCACGCGAGGTCGAACTGTGGACGCCGAAGCGCACCGCGACGGTCGTGCACGGCGACGGTGACGACGTCGACGCATTCAGCGATGTCGTGATCGTCAACTACGAGGTGCTCGACCGCCACGTCGGCTGGCTCAGCCGGTTCGGTTTCAAGGGCATGGTCGTCGACGAGGCGCACTTCATCAAGAACATGCAGTCGCAGCGCTCCAAGCATGTGCTCGCACTGTCGAAGAGCATTCGCACACTGAAACCGGACGCGCTCATGATGGCGCTGACCGGTACCCCGCTGATCAACGACATCGAGGACTTCCGCGCCATCTGGCAGTTCCTCGGCTGGATCGACGACAAGAAGCCGCAGCCGTTGCTGATGGACAAGCTTGAGGAGACCGGGCTGACACCGGCCGACTTCGGCTTCTTCGCCGAGGCCCGCAAGGCCGTCGTCGAGATGGGCATCGTGCGGCGCAAGAAGGTGGATGTCGCGGCCGACATCCCTGCACGCCGGATCGCCGACCTGCCGGTCGAGCTTGACGGTGAGGCCGGGCGCAGCATCCGGGCGGCTGAGGACGCCCTCGTCGCTCGTCTGCTCGACAAGTACCGCCGCGTGCTCGCCGCCAAGCCGGATGGTGCGCGCGAGGACCTGATCCGCGCGGTCGCGCACGCAGAACTTGAGGAGTCGAAGGGCACCAAGTCGGGCGAGAACGTCTTCACCATGGTGCGCAAGATCGGGCAGGCCAAGGCCGTGCTGGCCGCCGACTACACGGCTCAGCTCGCCCGGTCGGTCGGCAAGGTGGTCTTCTTCGCCAAGCACATCGACGTGATGGATGCCGCGGAGGAGCACTTCGCACGCACCGGGCTCAAGTCGATCTCGATTCGCGGTGACCAGACGAGCGCCCAGCGCCAGCGCGAGATCGACGCGTTCACCAATGACCCAGAGGTGCACGTCGCGGTCGCGTCACTCACCGCGGCCGGGGTCGGCTTGAACCTGCAGGCGGCGTCCAACGTCGTGCTCGCTGAATTGTCCTGGACGAGCGCCGAGCAGACGCAGGCGATCGACCGTGTGCACCGCATCGGTCAGTCGGAGCCGGTGACCGCCTGGCGCATCATCGCTGCCCACACGATCGATGCGAAGATCGCCGAGCTCATCGACTCGAAGGCCGGGCTCGCCGCCCGGGCGCTCGATGGGTCCGATGAGGAAGTGGTCGCCGAGTCGAACGTCCAGTTGGAGGCTCTGTCGGCGCTGCTGCGCGACGCGCTCGACGCGTCCGCTGGTTGACGGATCGCACGGCTCGCTGGTTGAGGGATCGCGAAGCGATCGTCTCGAAACCAGCTCAATCAGCGCGCTTGCGCAGCCTGTCACGCCACGATTTCCGCGGTTGCGGCTGAGCATCCTCCACCCGCTCCGCTTGCCGTGCCCGGCGCCGTGCCCTCCACGCGGCAACCTCGGCATCGATGTCGCGCGTCATCGTGACGACCGGCGGTCCGCCCAGCAGCTGACGCCGCGCCTCGATCACACGCTTGTTGAAGTCCTCGAGGATGCCACGGACGTCCGCCTCAGTGAAGGCCCGATCGAGCCTCTCCTCGAGCTGGACATCCTCGGTGCGGAGTGTCAGGGCCGGTGGCCCTAGCCCGGTGATGCGTTCGCTCTGGATCTTCTGGCGGATCCACCAGTCGGGGTCGTACACCCGCCCCAGGTTGGTCAGGGGCTTACCGGCTCCAGGCAGGTTGTCGAAGTCCCCGCGGCGGATTGCCTGCTGGATCGCCATCTCGACGGCTTGCGACCGCTGCTGCGCGGTCGGCGCTTGCTGCTCCTGCTCTTCGGCATCCGGTGTCGATTCGTCGAGGCGGTAGCGCATAGCCCGGATCCGCGCATCCTCGTCGGGGTGCTTCGCGGACATCTTCCCAGCATAGTTTCGCTGACGCTATCTGGTCACGAGCGTGAGCATCAGCCGCGCATCCGTGACAGCCTCCACCTCGTGGCGTGTCTTCGCGGCCAGGCTGATCAGCCCACCCGGCTTCAGGATCAGCTCCTCACGCGCCACGCGCACCTTGAGCTCGCCGTCAACCGCCTGCATGAGCAGCTGGCCCGGCGCGGCATGGTCCTTCAGCACGTGACCCTCGGCAAACGACAGCATGACGACGCGCACTCCGCCGTCGGAGAGCACCGTGTTGTGGCTCATCCCCTCGGCGGGCACGGGCGCGGTGGTCAGCAGATCCTCGACAAACGTGAGCACTGTATCGGATTCCATGCTCGCCACCGTAGCCGCAGGCGCTGTCAACTGGCACTGTTGACTCACAGGAGGTCGAACGTGGAACTGAGAACGAAGCGCATCTACGACGATCCGAGCCCGGATGACGGCTACCGCGTTCTCGTCGATCGTCTCTGGCCGCGAGGAGTGAGCAAGGAGCGTGCGGCGCTTGGTGAGTGGGCGAAGGAGGTCGCGCCGAGCGACGAGCTGCGCACTTGGTTCCACCACGAAGTGCCGAACTGGCCGGAGTTCGAGCGGCGCTACCGGGCAGAGCTCGACAAGAATCCGGCAGCGGCAGAGCTGCGCGACTCGCTGGCCGGACACAAGGTTGTCACACTGCTCTTCAGCGCGAAGGACGAGCACCACAACCAGGCGCTGGTGCTGGCCGACTGGCTCAGCTGACCCTCAACCATCCAGCGAGACTTTAGGGCTTGCGTCCCCCGTTTGGGGAGTAGTCTGTGGCCACTAACGAGGTAAAACTCGACGGTATAGAAGGCCTCCTGAAGCTGCAATGCAGGTTCGGAGGCCTTCGCCATGTGCATCCGGTGCCGATGGACGCTGGATGGTCGCACACAGGTCTCGATCTCGGCAGCGCCCCCCTTTGGGGGATTATTTGCCGCTTGACGCGGGGTTACTGTGTCTCTACGCAATACGGGGGGCACCCGGGGGCGGTGAGATCACAGAAGCGCTGGACGGTACGGGGGTAACGGCCAGCCAAGGATCCCACCGCCTCCTGGCGTTTAAGCTGGAACGGTGAACGTGATCGAGTTGCGCCCGGCCACCGGAGTCTCCTGGCGCCTTCTTCCCGCCGCGCTGGTTTCTGCATCCGCGGTGTTGCTCTTCGGTGTCGGTGCTGACCACGACCTGGTCCCGCGACTGGCCGGCTACCTGCTCCTGGTGGCCGGCGTCGGTTCCGCGTTCGCCATCGACCGCGAACTCGCCGCCGACCTCGGCCTCATCGCAATCGGCATGGGGATCATCAGCACCATCCGGCTCGAGGCGGACATCAGCTACCTGAACATGGTTGTCATGGGAACGGTGCTCGCGCTCGCCGTCGTCGTGCCGTACCTGCTGTCGCGCCACGTCGTGAACCGCCGCCCGGGCACGCAGCCGATCGTCTTCCCGATTCTGACCGGGCGGCGCTGGTCGCGTGTGCAGTGGGTGTACCTCGTCGTCGTGGTTTTGCTGGGCTGGCTCATCCTGCCGACGTACTTCATCCACTCCGGCGCGTACCTGAACTGGCCGGCGGTCAGCGCACCGGATGAGATCGCGCGCCTGTTCGTCGGCGTTAACGCTGTTGGCATCTGGGATGAGCTGTTCTTCATCTGCACGGTGTTTGCTCTGCTGCGCAAGCACTTCCCGCTGTGGCAGGCGAATATCCTGCAGGCGACGATCTTCGTCTCGTTCCTCTGGGAGCTCGGCTACCAGAGCTGGGGTCCGCTGCTCACGATCCCGTTCGCGCTGCTGCAGGGCTACATCTTCATGCTGTCGAAGTCGTTGAGCTACGTCGTGGCGGTGCACCTGCTGTTCGACGTCGTCGTGTTCCTGGTGATCGTGCACGCCCACAATCCGGGCGCTCTGCCGATCTTCCTGTATTGACGACCGCGGGTGCGCAGGCCTCAGAGCAGTTCGCTCGCCGCCCGGTGGAAGAGCTCGTGCAGCTCGTCGCTGAACAGCACGAATCGCACGAGCTCGAAGTCGTCGAGCCGGTCGGCGACGCTGCTCACCGCGACGAACGCAGCGCTCTCCTTCGGCCATCCATATGCTCCCGCCGAGATTGCCGGGAACGCGACCGACTCGGCACCGAGCTCAGCCGCGACGTCGAGCGAGCTGCGGTAGGCGCTCTCGAGCAGGTGGGTGCGATCGTCGCTGGGAGAGTGCACGGGGCCGACGGCGTGGATCACCCAGCGGGCCGGAAGCCGCCCTGCGCCTGTCGCAATGGCCTGCCCGGCAGGCAACCCGTGCGGGAGGCGGTCCCGGCGCAGCATCCGGCACTCGGCGAGGATGTCGGGGCCACCCGCCGCGTGGATCGCGCCATCGACTCCGCCGCCGCCGAGCAGGGACGAGTTCGCCGCGTTGACGATCGCGTCGACCTCTTGTCGGGTGATGTCGCCCCGGATGATCTCAAGGCTGCCCATGAGCATCCCCTCCAGTCACCGAGGCCTGCTAGAACCCCAGGAACTGGCGGGCGAAGGAGATGAACATCGACACTGCGGCGACAGCAACCGTGATGACGCCGACCGTCAGCAGCAGGTTGACCCACAGCTGCCAGGTCATCTTCGACGTGTTGCGGAACACGGAGATCGTGCGCGCAATCAGGTAGACCAGCGAGCCGAGCAGCGCCCACGCCCAGTGCGCTGGTGTGATGTGCCCAAAGCTGGACAGCCGGCTGCGGTCACTGATGGCGAGCAGGAGGGTCACCGCGAACATCACCGCCGCCACAACCGCGAGGACCAGTTGCATCGGCGCTGCTTCGAGGCCGGGGATGTTGACCAGCGCGAAGATGGCGCCGAAAGTCAGCAGCGCTGTGATCAATGGCGTGAACGCGATCACCCAGGATGACGCGGTGTTCGACCGGGTCGGCCTCGTCGGACCGGACAGCCCCCGCCAGCGCGCGCCCGCGGGGTTCGCCTGGCCGGGCATCGTGCTGTAGCGAGTCGTCTCACGACCCCACTCGTAGGCTTGCTCACCCGGCTGGGAGAAATCAGCCTGCACCTCACGCAGTTGCGAGCGCGACGGCCCGTCGCCGACAGCCAGGGCAGGCGGCCAGGTCTCGGTGCCGAGGCCGGTGCCTTCCGGGTCGGTGAGAATCCCCGGCTGCTGAGTCAGTTGGGCGTCAACGAGCACGTCCAGGGCGGCGACCGGCGCTGGCACCGCGGCGGCCTCCGGCAGTGTTGCCGGCTCGGCTACTGCGACCGGCTCCGCCACGGTTGCTGGTTCGGCCACGGCGACCGGCTCGGCCACGGCGGCCGACTGCACAGCGGGTACCGCCGGAGCATGCAGCGGTACATCCGTGGGAGGCAGCGCCGGGAACACGGCCGTCGAACCGGTTGTTGGCGGAGTCGTCCCGTGAACGGCATCCGTCCACTGGGTTCCGTCCCACCACCTGAGTTCGGCGACCCCGTGGGGGTCCGGATACCACGCAGCGGGCGCGACGTCTCCCTGATCAGACAATCGTCCTCCTTGCGAATTCGGGTTAGCGAGGATTGGTTCCGAGTGTAAACAGGCTGAACCCAATCCGGATGCCCCCAGTTTGGCCGGATATATCGGTCGTAGTCGAGTTGCGGCGACCGGCAGGCGAGTCCCCACAACTGGGTACGGTTGATTCACCTTAGCGACGAATGCTCTCTGCGCGCGCGCATTTTCTGCGCCGCGCCGCCCGGCTACCATTCGTGCATGGCGCGGGGTCCGGAGCTGGTCGCGGCGCGCAGGCTCGCGCGCCACCTGCTTGAGGAGCCCCATGCACCGGATGCCGCCGCTGCCGCCTCCGCATCCGTCGGCACCCACGCGCAGATCGCGTCGTCCGCGGAAGTCTCGATCGGCATCCGGATGGCGGCCGGCGGTGCTGCCGACGTGCGCGAGGCGCTGTGGCCGCACCGCACCCTGACCAAGACCTACGGCCCGCGCGGGACAGTGCACTACCTCGCTACCGACGAACTCGGCATGTGGCTGCCCGCGCTCGACGCCGTGCCGGTGACCGGGGGAGGGCCGGATGATGTGCGACTGGACGGCGACCAGACCACCGCGGTGGTCGAAGCCGTTCGCGACGCGCTCGCTCAGCCGGGCATCGAGGACGGGCTCACACTGGACGAGCTGGACAAGGAGGTCGTTGCCCGAACGGGTTCGTGGGCTGGAGAACTCGTGATGCCGGCCTTCCAGACCTGGTGGCCTCGGTGGCGACAGGTCATCTCGCGCGCCGCGGCCCGGGGCGCGCTGGCGTTCGGCCCTGGCCGTGGCCGCACCATCACCTACGTCCGGGCACCCGACTACGTGCGCGTAGAAGAACCCGAGGTTCAGTTGCTCCAGCGCTACCTGCACGCCTACGGCCCGGCAGCGCCGCGCGACTTCGCCCGGTGGTTGTCGGCCCCGATCGCCTGGGCTGACTCGGTGTTCGAGCGCGCATCCGTCGAGCGGATCGCTGACGTGTTCGTGAATGCTGGGGACACCGGCTTTCCCGACGCAGCCTCGAGCGCGGTGTTGCTCCTGCCCTACTTCGACGCCTTCGTCGTCGGCAGCCACCCCCGGTCCGAGCTGTTTCCCCGCCGGGCCTACGAGCGGGCACTCGCTCGTGGGCAGGCGGGCAACTACCCGGTTCTGGTGGTGGACGGCACGGTCCAGGGTGTGTGGCATCAGAAGAAGAGCGGCAAGCGCATCGCCATCACGGTTGAGGCGTTCAGCAGGCTCAGCGCCGGCCAGCGGCGGGAGGTCGAGCACCGCGCGGAACGCATCGGAGCGATCCAGGGAGCGTCGGTGTCGGTGAGCTTCGGCGAGGTGAGCGTCGGGCCCCACGCCTGATCGTCAATAGAGTTGAGAGCGTGAAGCGCCTCCTCACTTTCGTCTCCCTCACCCTCGCTCTCGTAGTCGGCTTCGCCGCCCCGGCCGCTGCCGACGTCGACGACTTCCACTTCGACAGCTTCACCGGCGAATACTTCCTCAGCGCCGATGAGAGCGGACACTCGACGCTGCGCACCGTGGAGACGCTCGTCGCGGTGTTCCCCGACTTCGACCAGAACCGGGGCATCCGGCGCGAACTCGTCGACCGCTACGACGGGCATCCGACCGACATCGACGTCGTCAGCGTCACAGACGAGTTCGGCGCACCACGCGAGTGGGAGTCAGAGAGCGACGGCGATTTCGTGGTGCTCACCATCGCCGGTGACAACTATGTTCACGGCGAGCAGACCTATGTGATCACGTACGAACAGCGCTTCGTGACCAGGTACTTCGACGACACAGGCGTCGACGAGTTCTACTGGGACACTAACGGCACCGGATGGGGGCAGCCGTTCGGTTCGGTCACCGCCAACGTGCACATTGCCGACGCGCTACGGGACTCGCTCACCGGTCAGGTGGCCGGCTACGCCGGCTACGAGAGCTCGACCGACCCGGCGACGATTGCGGAGTTGCCGGATGGCTTCTCGTTTTCGGCAACGAACCTGCAAGCCGGCCAGAACGTCACACTGGCGATCGCCTTCGAGCCAGGCACCTTCACCCCGCGGCCAAGCGGCTTCACCGACTCGATCTGGCCGATCCTCGCCGCGATCGGCGCCGCGCTGGCGGTGGGCGCGGCGATCGCAGCCGTTTTCGTGAGGTTGCGGCTGCTCCGCGACGCACCGAGCCGCGGGCTGATCATCCCCGAATACCTCCCGCCGAAGGGCGTGAACCTGTTCTACTCGGCGAACACGATTCACCAGGTGAGCAGGGCCACCGCGGCCGAGCTCATCAAGCTTGCCGTCGACGGCAACATCCGGATCCTTGAAGAGGAGAGGCGCGGCAAGTTCACCCTCGAGTTCCTCCACGACGACGGGCTCGACAAGGACGAGAAGTCGTTCATCAACGCGATCTTCGAGTACAAGCCGGCCCCCGGCACACGCAAGAAGCTGAAGTCGTCGGACAGCAGGGCGGCGAAGCGCATCCTGTCGCTGAACGGCCGGGTGTCCAAGTACATGGTGGAAAAGGGCTACCGGCGGAAGGTCCCGGCGATGAGGGTTGCCTGGGTGGTGATCGCGGCGACCCTCGCGTCGGTTGCCGGCGTGCTGTTCAGCATCGTCTCGTTGGATCAGGACTACGGCGGTGCGTGGCCGGTCTTGACCCTGGTCGTCTCGGTGGCTGCGGCGATCGCAACCTACATGCTCGTGTCCAAGTCGCCGCTGGCCGCCAAGGGCGTCGAGCTGCGCGACTATCTGAAGGGGCTGCACGAGTACATCGACCTCGCGGAGACGGATCGGCTGCAGTTCCTGCAGTCGCCGGAGGGCGCGTTGCGGTCCCGGGTGTCGGTGGATGACCCGGCGCAGGTCGTGAAACTGAACGAGCGGCTGCTGCCGTACGCGGTCCTGTTCGGCGAGGAGAAGCGCTGGGCGCAGGAGCTGGGCCGCTACTACGAGCAGACCGGCTCGCAGCCCGAGTGGTACTCCGGGACGAGCGGATTCAATGCGGCACTGTTCGCGAGCAGCATCGGATCCGTGTCGTCGACCGCGTCGTCATCCTTCAGTGCGTCTTCGGGTGGCTCCGGCGGCGGTGGCTCGTCGGGCGGCGGCGGTGGTGGCGGCGGGGGAGGTGGCGTCTAGCCAAGCTGAAACCCTGCCTGCCCCGTCTCGCCCAACTCGGTCACGTCGATCGCGTCGACCCGGGCGTGACTCGGCCCCTGCCGCAGCCAGGCGGTCATCCGCTCGACTGCGGCATCCGGACCCTCAATCTCGACCTCGACGCTGCCGTCTGCACGGTTCCGGGCGTGCCCACTCAGGCCGAGCGCTTCGGCCTCGCGCCCGGCCGACCAGCGGAATCCGACCCCCTGCACCAGTCCGCGCACGATGACGAGCTTGCGCACGGCTTACGGCAGCCCGCCCATGTCGCCGTCGGCACGCGGGTTCCGGGGCAGGTTCTCGAGCGGCTCATCCGGATCTTCGAGACCGAGGTCCTCGCCCGGCTCGTCGATATCCGGGCCACCGTCAGGTTCCTTCGGCGGGATCGGCACTTCTGGCGATGCCGGATTGGGGATCGACGGCACGTCCGGCTCGCTCGGAGTCTCGGGGTTGTTGGGGTCGCTCATGAAGGCTCCTGATTCTTCGTTGGCGCGGGACTTCCGCTCGTTCCCGAACGTAGGCGCGCACGGCATCCGGATGCGCAGTTGCCAGCGATCTAGCAGGTACCTGGCGCCCGGTGGACGACGCATAACGCAGAAGCGGCTCTCATCCATTTCAGGATGAGAGCCGCCTCTTCGGGTTACCTATTGAGCAGCGAAGAAGAACTTGTCTCCGAAGAGACTCGACACGGCCCACGTGCCGCTTTCGGCATCGGCCGTCGGAATGAGGATTGTGATGTTGCCGGATGCAGTGCCTCCTGGGAAGAGCTCATTGATTCCGTTGAAGGCTGGCTCAGGGTCCACCACCCACGAGTCAATCTGCGTGTGCGTCGTTCCTGCGGCCGAGACGAACTCAACGCGCACCCCCAATGACGGAAGGCCGGTCTCATCGCCGACGTAGGTGACAGTGAGTGGCACAACGGCGTACTGGAACCCATCCTTCGGCGCGTCGTTGAACTGATTCGCTGCCTTCACGGCGTCGTTAGCGTTCAGGATCGGTGCACCCAGGGTGACCTCGAACTCGGCTTCTCCGAAGTTGGCGAGTTCAATCGTTGTGCCGATCGGTGCGGGATTTTCGCGAGTACCGACCTCATCGGCCGAGTCATCCGACTGCTCATCGGCGGGAGCCTGGCCGTTGTCGACAATTTCGGTCTTGGGAAGGGAGTTGTCAACTGCCGCGATGAAGCCGGCGGTGTAAGCCGTTGCCAGGACGATCGAAAGGATCATCGCGACGAACGAAACGGCTGTTCCGGCGATCGCGACACCCTTTGACTTGTTTTTGAGGAACAGCGCGATGATGCCAAGCACCAGGCCGACGAACGCGACGAATCCTGTCACAAAGTTCAGGAAGGGAATGAAGGAGCCAACAAACGCCACGATTCCGACGATCAGTGCTGCGATGCCGAGCCCGTTGCTGGACTTAGGCTCGGCGGGCTGTGGTGCGGGGGCGTAAGGGGTCGTTGGTTGCTCAGGATTTTCGGAGACTGGTGGTGTAAGCGTCATAGTTCTTCCACTGTAGGTGCAGCCCACGACAACGGTCGTTCAAGCTCCACCCCCAATGGGGGTGGACTCAGGTCAGAACCAGATGCTCAACCAGGGCGCGACCGGCGACGCGAACGCTCGATCAACCGCCACTGCAGCGCTCGGCGTCTGTTCCAGGATCCGCCCGGCCTTGGCCAAGGTCGTCGCCGACACCGCGCCGAGGCTGATCGCGGCGAGCTCATTCACCGACAGCGCCACTCCAGCCGCATCCGGGGCGTCGCCGTCGCTGACCAGGCCGACTCCATCCGCGTCGACCTCGAGCAGGTAGTCGCCGGTGGCGAATCCGAGCGGATCGGTCACCGTGAGCCGGAACCGCCCCGGCGCGCTGTACCGCCGCGCTTCGAGCACCGCCCTCGGGTCGAGGATGCGCAACCAGAGGTGGTCGGACTCCCACGTCTTCTTCACCGCGCGGAAGTCGGCCACCTGCCAGCGGAACGGCTCGTCCACGGGGCGCAGTGACGCCGTGATGGTCGTGATCAGGTCCACCTGGAGCAAGTAGCGCCAGAGCGCCGAGTAGGCGTCATCGGTGGCGCCGATCAGGTAGCCGAGCGAGAGCTTGCCCTCTGCCTCGCCGCGGTCCGGCCGGTAGATGGCGAAACCCTGCGGTGTGCCGTGCTCGTCGTCATACCGCACGCAGCGGGCGCTCTTGGCCGCATCGTCGCTGGGGAGGCCGAAGAGCCGATCCCACAGGATGCCCCAGAAGCGGATCTGACCGGGCACCGCGAGGCGAGCGCGTTCCAGGATCGCCGGGCCGTCGTGATCGCGCAGCTGTTCGGTCGTGACCAGCTGTACCCGCCCACCGGGGATCGCGCCGCTCCATTTCGCGCGTGCGACATCGATCTCCCACTCGGCCATCATCGCGGCGGGGGAGAAGCCCCATCGTTCGTAGATGGTGGCCTCGGATGCGGTGAGAATCGCGGCCGGGATGCCCAACGCCTTCGCGGTGCGCAGCTCGCCCTCCATCAGGCTGCGCGCGATGCCGCGCCGGCGATGGGTTGGAGCCACCGTCACCGCGCTGATCGCCCATGCCGGGATGCTGGCCTCCCCGGCGACGGTGAGGTCGGTGACCCACGACCCGAGCGTGCCGACCGGTGTCGGGGCGTCCGAGAGCGTGTCATCCCAGACGCCTACCGCACGCCGTTCGAGGTAGGCGAAGCGGCGCAGCTCGGCGCTGTCGGCGTCGCCGGCCGGGTCGTGGAAGCCGCGCCCGACCGCACTGAGCCAGTGCCGGAACGCGACCGGATCCTTGGTGTCGACGAGCTCGTAGCGGAGCTTGTCATCGGCGAGGGCGGCGGCGGATGCCGCGTCAACGGGCGCGGTGCGGAAGTCTGCAGTCACCGCCCCAGTCTTGCGCAGGCGGGCCCCGGATGCGCTACTTGCGGATGCCCAGCCGACGCACCGTCGCTCCGATGCAGATGTCCTCGAGGTAGGTCATCCCCGCGTTCTCTGCCGTCGCTCGCGCGTCGGCTGAGGTGATGCCGAGTTGCAGCCAGAGCACCTTGGCGCCGACTTCCGCGGACTGCCTGGCGACATCCGGTGTCTCCTCGGACGGCCGGAAGACGTCGACGACATCAATCGGCACCGGTATTTCGGCGAGGGAGCGGTAAACCTTCTGACCGGCGATCTCGTCCGCCTTCGGATTCACCGGAATCATCGTGAACCCCGCTTCTACCAGCCAGATCGGCACCTCACCGGAGGGCTTCTCGGGGTTCGCTGATGCGCCCACAACGGCAATGGTCGTAACGGAGGTCAGGAGGGCGCGGAGTTCATCATCGGTCATGCGGGGAGTTTGCCATGCTTGTGCGGTCGTCATGGGCGAACTCGAGCGTCTCTCCGGGCGAGATCATGTGCCGTTGCCCCTGGATCTCCAACTCAATCGGTGCGGTGCCGCCCGGGTTGACCTGCACGCGCATGAGCCGCTCGTCCACCGTCAAGCGCAGCAACTGGTGCTGGAAGTTCAACGTGAAGTCGATCTGGCGCAGTTCCGGTGGCAGCACAGGGTCGAGCTTCAGTCGGCCGGCGCGCACGTCGAGTCCCGTGTAGCAACGCGTCACCATGTCGATCGAACCTGCCATCGCACCCAGGTGCACGCCCATCTGCGTGGTGCCGCCCTGGATGTCCGCAAGGTCGCTCTCGAGCGCCTCGACCAGGAATCCCCATGAGCGGGCTCGATCCAGTCTCGCCTCCACCCATGAGTGCACAACATTGCTCAGCGTCGAGCCGTGCGTGGAGCGGTCGCGGTAGTACTCCACGGTCGCCCGCACCGCTTCATCCGGGAACTCGTAGCCGAGCCCGCCGAGCACCTCCCGCAGCTCGTCGGCGCTGAACAGGTATAGCAGCATGAGCACATCTGCTTGCTTCGACAGCTTGTAGTTGTTGGTGCTGTCGCCCTCGCTCGCGAGGATGAGGTCGAGTCTTCCGATCGACCCGTACTTCTCGCGGTAGCCGTCCCAGTCGAATTCCTTCAGTGTGTCGAATCCCTCGAACTGGCTGATCACCCCATCCTCGTGGAACGCCACCCGCAACCGCCGGCCGATGTTTCGCCAGCGGGCCTGCTCGCCGGGGCGAAGCTGGACTCGGGTCCAGACCTGGGCCGAGTAGCGCACCTTCAGCAGGTCCACCACTTCCGCCGTGCGTTGCAGCACCCACGCCGCCATGACGTTGGTGTACGCGTTGTTCTTCAGGCCCAGGCCGGGGGTACCCGGGTAGCCGTCATGAAACTCGTCCGGCCCCATGACGCCTGAGATGTCGAACCGGTCGTCGACCGGGTCGTGCACCGCGAGCGATGCGAAGAACCGGCTGACCTCGATCATGAGCTCGGCGCCCTGCTCGACGAGGTAGTCGAGGTCGCCGGTGATCTCGTAGAAGCGCCACACGCTGTACGCGATCGCGAGCCCGACGTGGCGCTGCCTGGACGAGTTGTCCGGCATCCACTGCAGGTTGCGCAGGTTGTAAAGCTGCGTCGGCGTCTCCTCACGCCCGTCGATGCCGCTCTGCCAGGGGAACATCGCTCCCGCGTGTCCGTTCTCACGAGCCGCGGCCTTCGCCTCGGCGAGTCGCCGGTACCGGTAGCCCAGCAGCGCGCGGCTGATCTCCGGTCGGTGCATGGACAGCGTCGGGTAGACGAACATCTCGTCCCAGAAGATGTGGCCCCGATACCCTTCGCCGTGCAGCCCGCGTGCTGGCAGTCCGGCGTCGAGGTCGGCGGTGACGGATGCCACCGACTGCAGCACGTGGAAGGTGTTGATGTTCAATGCGAGCTGCTGGCGCTCGTCCGCCTTCAGCAGCACAGTGAACTCGTTCCACAGCACGCGCCACGCACGCTCGTGTTCGGACACCAGGGTCTGCAGGTTAGGCAGCCGCCGAATCGAGGTGGTCGCAGACAGCGACGGTGACGAGATCGCCCGGTCCCTGGAGGTGTTCACGACCAGCGTCTTCTCGATCGTCAGCGGGACGCCCTTCGTCAACTCGACGTCGATGTCCTGTGCGATCCAGCCCTTCGCATCCGTCTTCAGCGTCCTGTGCAGGTTGTGCAGCACCACGCTGTCGACGCTCACTCGAGTCCGCGCCGCCATTGCGATGCTGATACCCGACTGGTTGGTCTCCATTTCCAGCAGCAGCGACTCGGAGTCGACCTGCTCCATGGCTCGCGGCTCGAGGTGCTGGTTCGCGAGCAGCCGGTACTCGGGCACGTTGCGGTTGGCGACTCGTCCCTCGATGCCCGACCGCACGACGATGTCGCCCGACCAGTTCTCCGCCTCGATCGTCATGCCCAGTCCGGCGAGGTGCGACGCCGCCTGGGACACGAAGCGAGCCTGGGTGACCTTGGTGATCCGGCCGACGCCGTCCCGCATCCGGAGCTCGCGGGTGAAAACCGCGCGACGCAGGTCGAGGGTCTGCTCGTAGTCGAGCAGTTCCACGTCGTCGACGCTGAACCAGTTGCCGCCGTCCACTCGGAACGTCAGTTGCAGCCAGTTCGGGGCGTTGACCAGATGTTCATCTTCGACCACATGCCCGCCGAGGTCGGTCTGAAGCCGGTTGTACACCCCGGCGAGGTAGGTGCCCGGGTAGTGGGGGGCGTTATCACTCGACTCCGGCGCGGCGCCGCGGGTGGCGAAGTACCCGTTTCCGAGCGTGCACAGGGTCTCCCGAAGCGGTTCGGTCGCGGGGTCGTAGCCGGTGTAGTGCAGCCGCCACGGGTCGCTTTCGGTCTCGCCGCCAGCCCAGCCGGGATGCGCGGCCTCCAGTCTCGTGTCGAGGTTGCTCAGGTCGGTTGCGACCAGATGGGCGCCGGCAACCCGCAGGCCGCCGGCGGTTCCGCCGCGGCGGCTCACGCCGACGACCCAGCCGAAACCCCCGTTGGCTGCGGCGGCGACGCCGGCCACCGAGTCTTCGAGCACTGCCGCTCTCGCCGGCCGCACCTTGAGCTCGCGCGCCGCCTCAAGGAAGGTTGCCGGGTCCGGCTTGCCCGGCAGTCCAAGTTCACGCGCGCGGTTCCCGTCGACGAAGACGTCGAAGTACTGCTTGACCCCGGCGGCCTCGAGGACGCGGTCGGCGTTGCGGCTGGAGGTCACGAGCCCGATGGGCACGGAGCGCGAGCGCAGCCGGTTCAACAGCGTGACCGTGTCCGGATACGCCTTGACGCCGTTCTCCTCCAGATACAGGTCGAAGTGGTGCTGCTTGCGCGCCGCGAGCGACTCGATCGTCACGCCGTCGCCGGACTCGGGCACGTCGATGCCGCGAGTCGCAAGGAAGGCGCGCACTCCGTCCTCGCGGCTGCGGCCGTCGACCGATCGTCGGTAGTCGAGGGTCTCGTCGAACGGCGCGGCATCCGGGGCCAGCTCGGGGATCACCTCGTCGAAGAGCGCCTTCCACGCGCCGGCGTGAACGCTGGCCGTGTCTGTGACGACGCCATCCATGTCAAAGATGACAGCTTCGAACGTGTCGGACTCTATGCGGTCAGTCACACGGGCGATTCTAGCTTCGCGAATTGCGCGGGACTCAGGCGGAGGGCAGCGGATGGGCGCTCGCGATGCGCGCGAGCCTCGCCCGTGCGGCCTCTTCCGCTGGTGCCGAGCCGCCCAGCAGCATCCGGAGACTGCCGAGCAGCACCCCGGTCGCCCAGATCGCCGGCAGCCTGGTTGCCTTCAGCCCGAGCACCCTCCGGTACTCGGCGGGGATGGACTTCACGGCGGCGGCGAACATGATGCGGTAGGCGGGCATCATCGAGCGCTTCAGCGGAGGGTTCCGGATGAAGCTCACCGCCGCCTCGACCCTTTCGTCATGATGCAGCACGCCCGTCCGGTTGAAGGCATGCAGTTGCGCCTGCAGTTCGGCCTCGCTGCGTGGCGGGTCGGGGATCCCCAGCAGCTCGGCGGCGATGGCCCACTCGCGCACGTACGCATCGGGTCCGCCCGGGATCGGCTTGCCCCACAGCTCGTGGCAGCCGAGGAATGCGTCGGCGAATACGATGTGCACCCAGCTGAGGAGTTCCGGATCGTTGGCCGCGTAGGGCCGTTCGACCCCGGTCTTGTCAAGATAGGTGCCGCGCACGCGCTCGTGAAACCGCGCCACTCGAGCCGTTTCCTCGCGCGCGAGGTGGGTGTCTCCGAAGGTGACGATGGTGAGCCACTGCACCGTCCCCGCCAGACGGCCGAGTGCATCCTCCCGGAATCGTGAGTGGTCGTGCACGCCCGCCATCGCACCGGGGTGCAGGGTTTGCATGAGCAGGGCCCGGATGCCGGCCACCATGGTCGGGATGCCGCCGTGCACCGTCCAGGTGGCGGAGCCGGGAGCGAAGAACCCCTGATCAGAGCCGGATTCGATTTTGTCCACCCAATACGGTCGACCGTCCGGTTCGCCGGTGAGCGTGCTGAGCAGGTTCGCCCGGAGGCGGTCGGCGAGTCGAGCCATGGGTGCGAGGCTACTCGCCCGGTTCTGTGCGCTCCAGAGGAACTCACCCCAGAAACAATGCACTCGGGTCGAACCTGAACGACCGCTGGGCGGAAGCCGTGCGTCGCGGTGGCACGATAGGAGCATGACTGACGCTGAGGAGCCGCGGACGACGCCCGAACAGGAGGGCGCGCTGGACGCGACCGTGAATGAGAAGGTCGACGGGCTGGTCGAGCAGATCCGAGCCGACATCGCTAGCGGAGATGCGGAAGATGCCGCATCCATCCTCAGCCAGCGGCTGGGCGACTCCGGCATTCAGGTCACGGAGGAGGAGTTCCGCGCGCTCCTCACGCGGATCGGCGCCTGAGTGGCGGTGCCGCACTCGCCGATTCCGGTCGTGCTCGTGCACGGCATCCGGATCAGCAGCACCATGTGGCGGCCGCTCGCCGGCGAACTCGAGCGCACCAGGCGGGTCGAGCTCGTCGATCTGCCGGGCCACGGGAACCGTCTGGACGACAGGTTCACGCTCGACTCCGCCGTTGACGCTGTGCGCGATGGCATCGACCGCGCTGGCGGACGAGCGGTCCTCGTCGGGCACTCCCTGGGCGGCTTCACGAGCATGGCGACCATCTCCCGGCATCCGGAGCGAGTGGCCGGCTTCATCGGAATCGGCTGCAGCATCCGGCCGCGTGGGCTGGGGGTCGCCTTCTACCTGGGCGTCTCGCGCGCGATGGCCCGCAACCCGCAGCGCGCCGAGAAGCTCAGTCTGAAGGGCTTCCAGCTCATGCTGCCGCCGGAAGTCGCGGCGGCGATGTCCGCTGGCGGCCTCGCGGTTCAGGTCATGCCGGATGCGGTGCGCGGCATCGCGGGGGTGGACCCGATCGGGCTTCTCGGTTCGTTCCGTGGGCCGGTCCGGCTCGTCAACGGCACCCGGGACCCGTTTCGGGCCGAGGAGCGCAGGATCGCGAGAGCTCTCGACCACGCCCGGGTGATCAGCGTGCCGCGCAAGAACCATCTCAGCGTGCTCGGCGAGACTCGCCTCATCGCGTCCATCGTCGAGGACACGGCCGCGTCCCTGGACCGCGAGCAGGTCGCCTGACGCTGCCGACGACGGATGCGGTCAGTCGGCCTCACTGAGCAGCTCGCCGGTCGGGTCTTCGGCGCTCGCATCCGCCAGCACGGCCCCGCCGATCGGCTGGTCCGCCCACCGGGCGAGCGACCAGCCGTCATCGAACGAACCGTCGAGCACGACGATGCCGGTGTTGTCCAGGTGATTCTCGGCCGCGAACGTCGGCGCCACGTTCGTCGCGTGCGCGGCAACCCACACCCGGATCGCCGCCCCATGGCTGACGACCGCTGCCGAGTCCACCCCGGAGCGCGCGATCGACTCCAGGTCACCGTTGTAGCGGCCGAAGAAGTCGTGACCATCGGGACCGCCCGGCATCCGCGCGTCCAGGTCACCCGACCCCCAGGCGAACACCGTCTCAAGGTAGGTGCGCACCGACGGCAGGTCACCTCGACCCTCGAGCGCGCCGGCCTCGATCTCGTGCAACCCGCCGAGCACAGTGACGCCCAGACCGCGAGCGGCCGCGAGCGGCTGCGCGGTCAACTGGGTGCGGACCAGCGTTGAGGCGAACAGGGCATCGACACCCTGACCGTCCAAGGCATCCGGGATCGCCGCCGCCTGCGTCGTGCCCAGCTCGGTGAGGCCGGGACCCGGATGCGCGGTATCGAGCAACCCCAGGACGTTGGCGGGTGTCTGACCGTGGCGAATGAAGATGAGGCGCATCGCCCCCAGCCTAACGCGGCGACCCGCGCTCCCTCCGGGCGGTAACCTCCCAGCCACACGACGTTCACTGGGCACTCATCGCTCATGAGAGGAAGGGAGCGCAGGGCATGGACAATCGATTCAAGGGCAAGGTTGCCGTGGTCACCGGGGGAGGCTCCGGCATCGGGCAAGCGGTCGCCCTCGCGCTCGCCGCGGAGGGTGCCGCGGTCGTCGTGAACGACCTCAAGCAGGAGGTCGCCCAGGAGGTTGTCGACCAGATCACTGGAGCCGGCGGCAGGGCGCGCGCGGTAGCGGGCGATGTCGGGAATCCGGACGACGTCAAGGACACCGTCGACGTCGCGGTCGACGAGTTCGGTGCCGTGCATCTCGCATTCAACAACGCGGGGATCGGTGGACCGCTCGGCCCGCTCGCCGACATCGACATCCCGAGCTACCTGCAGCTCATGGATGTCAACCTGCACTCGGTGTTCTACGGGATGTACTACCAGATTCCGGCGATGCTGGCCGCGGGCGGCGGCTCGATCGTGAACACCTCGTCGATCCTCGGTCTGGTCGGTGACGCCAACGCGGTCCCGTATGTCACGGCAAAACATGGGGTCGCCGGGATGACAAAGGCCGCGGCGCTTGCCTACTCGTCGCTGGGCATCCGCGTGAACTCGGTGCACCCCGGTTACATCGACACTCCGCTGCTCGCGGGCCTACCCAAGGAGGCGTACGACGCGCTCGTCGGCAAGCATCCGATCGGGCGGCTGGGAACTGCGCAGGAGGTCGCCAACCTGGTCCTGTTCCTGCTCTCGGATGAGGCGGCGTTCGTCACCGGCTCGCAATACCTCGTCGACGGCGCGTACACCGCGCAGTAGCAGTCGCGTCAGCGGCTGAGCAGCTCGGCGCGCTCCGGATGCTCGTCGAACCACACGCCGACGTACCAGCACATCGGCACGATGCGGCGCTCACTGTTGGCCTCGACATCGTTGACCGCGAACTTGACGATCTCGCCGGCAAGGCCCTGACCGCGACGGTTGGGCGCGGTGTAGGTGTGGTGGAAGGAGATCTGGTTCTCGTTGATGCGGTAGTCGACGACGCTTGCGAGTTCACCGTCGATGAACAGCGCGTACCGGCTCTGATCGCTCTGGTGCACCATTTCCTTGGCCATGCCCTCCACCATATCGGTGGCCGCTCGTAGGCTCCCTGTATGGCCATCCCGCTCGAAGACATGCTGTTTTCGGATGCTGCCGCCTGGCGCTCCTGGCTGGAGCAGAACCACGACCGCTCGCCGGGCGTGCGCCTCATCCTCACGAAGAAGGGCGGCACGGTCACGGCGCTCGACTACGAGGGCGCATTGCAGGAGGCGCTGTGCTTCGGCTGGATCGACGGGCAGTCACTGCGGCGCGACGATGAGACCTGGTTCCAGCGCTTCACGCCCCGAACCAAACGCAGTTCGTGGTCGCTGAAGAATATCGAACGGATCGAGAGGCTCGAAGCCGACGGCCGCATGACGGATGCGGGCCGCGCAGCGGTGGAAGCGGCGAAGGCCGATGGTCGTTGGGAGGCTGCCTACGCCGGCCCAGCCTCGGCTGAGCTCCCTGCCGACCTGCTCGCCGCGATCGCCGCGGTGCCTGAGGCGCAGAGGATGTTCGAGGTGCTGAACCCCCAGAACCGGTTCGCGCTGTACTTCCGGCTGAGCCAGTTGAAGACTCAAGCCGGGCGAGAGCGCCGCATCGCCGCCTTCGTGGACATGCTCGCGCGGCATGAGACCCCGTACCCGCAGAAGCGCATGCCGTGATGTGCTCATAGGTGCCACCGGCGGCTGGCCACCACCGCCGTGATCCGATCGACGACGACTCCCAGAGTGATCGCGACGACGATCGACAGCACTACCGCAAGCACCGGATTCGACGAGAACCACGCACCGAACGCCGCCCCGATGACGACGTTGTAGACGGCCCACACGCATCCGGCGATCACGCTCAGGGGAAGGAACCTCCCGTAGGCGAACCCGGTGGCGCCTGCAGTGAGGTTCACCGCGATGCGACCGAACGGCACGAATCGGGCGGTCAGCATGACGACCGCTGCTCGTCGGTCGAGCGACCGGCGCGCCCACGCGAACGCCGACGCGACCTGGCGCCGTCGCATCCAGCCGAAACGCTCGAGTCCCACCGCCCGCCCGACCAGGTAGGTGAGGTTGTCGCCGAGCATGGCGGCTATCGCGGCGATCGGGATCAGCACCCACAGGTTTGGCTGCCCGGCCGACAGCGCGAGTGCGCCGAGCGCGACCACCACCGTCTCGCTGGGCACGACGATCAGGAAGGCGTCGGCCACGATCAGGGCGAAAACGACGGGAAACACCCACGGTGAACCGGCGGCTTCGATCACCCAGTCGACGAGTTCCTGCACGGCACACGTCTACCGGCCCAAGGTGAACGGGCGGTGCCGCCAGCTAGCTGACTGTGGCCAGCGCCTGCTCGATCGCCCGGACCACTTCCGGCGCGTCGGGCTTCACCGCGCTGCGGAAGCGGCGCACGGCGCCGTCAGGGGTGACCAGGAACTTCTCGAAATTCCACTTCACCTTGCCCGCCACGCCGTCGGCATCCGGGACGGTGGTGAGCTCGGCGTACAGCGGATGCTGCTTGGCGCCGTTGACGCGTGCCTTCTCAGCCAGCGGGAACGAGACGCCGTACGTCGTGGAGCAGAACTCCTGGATCGCCTCGGCGCTGCCCGGCTCCTGGAAGCCGAACTGATTGCACGGGACCCCGAACACGGTGAACCCGCGATCGCCGTAGGTGCGCTGCAGCTGCTCGAGCTGTTCGTACTGCGGTGTGTGGCCGCAATGCGAAGCGACATTCACCACCAGGACGACACCGTCGGCGAACTCGGCGAAGGTCGTCTCACGTCCGTCGATGGTTGTAATCGGGATGTCTCGAAGGCTCACACCTAGAGAGTGTACGTCGTCAGCGCAGCGCGCCTCCGACATCGAGCCCGAGGGTGATCGTCCCGCCCGGGAGGGTCGGGTCTTCCGCCTCCTCTGGCTGGTTCCGTCTCAGCTCTCTGACGACCGAGTACTCGAGGGTGTCCCCGTCGAGGTTCGACTCGTCGTGCGCTCCCGGGGGAAGGTTGAGGTCACTCATGTCGGGGCCCCTTGCGTTCGGTGGTCAGGTGTGCGGAGCCTACGAGCGCTCTCTGGTTCGCCTCTGAGAACCACCCCCGAACTCACCCTTAGACCGGGCGCTCCTCATCGGGCAGTGCCTCTTCGTCGTTCTCCTGCTCGACACGCTCATCCGGATCCAGGGTGGGTGGCGCGTCAAGTTGCTCTTCCTCGTCCAACTCGACTTCACGCTCGTCGTCGGGGTTCGGTTCGATCAGGTCTCGGTCCATGGCGTCAGTGTAGGCACGGATGCTGGAGAGGTGTGGGGAGTCCTCAGGCAACTGGATCGGGATGCTCGCGGTCTCATAGACCCGTACGCGACGGGGGATGATGAGCGCCAGCAGTGCGCCAAGGAAGGCGACGCCGGCGCCCACAGCGAACACTGTCTGGAAGGCGCCTCGGGTCGGGATCTCGATCCCCTGGTAGACGGTGAAGCTGGACGACAGGATCACCCCGATCAGACTCGCCGCGACGGTCGAGCCGAGGGTGCGCATCACCGAGTTCAGCCCGTTGGCCGCCGCCGTCTCCGTGGCTGGAACCGCATGCATGATCAGGGTCGGCATGGCCGAGTACGCAAAGCTCACGCCTGCCCCGACGAGCGTCGACACGAGGATGACATGCCAGATCTCCTGCATGAGGAACACCGAGATGGCGAAGGCGATGGCGATGATGAGCATCCCGAGCACGAGGCTCGTGCGCGGTCCGCGACGATCGGACAGTCTTGCGGCGACGGGGGAGAGCAGGAACATCACGATCCCGTTCGGCATGAGGCACAAGGCGGCGACGAGGATCGTCTGGCCGAGGCCGACACCGGTTGCGCTCGGCAGCTCGAGCAGGATCGGCTGCGATCCGGCGGTCACGAAGAACGCGAAGCCCGCCGCCACGGAGGCGAGGTTGGTCAGCAGCACCGGCTTGCGGGCGGCGACGCGGAGGTCTACCAGCGGGTCGACGACGCGCACCTCGTACCAGCCCCACAGAGCGAAGACGACGACGGAGCCGATCAGCAGGGTGAGGGTGAGCGGGCTCGTCCAGCCCCAGACGCTTCCGTTCGAGATCGCGAGCAGGAGCGCGACGAGCCCGATGCTGAGCCCGATCGAGCCGACCCAGTCGAAGCGGCCGGCGGTGCGCAGTGTGCTGACCGGGATGATCCGGATCACCAGCACGAACGCGAGCACGCCGAGCGCAGCCGACAGCCAGAACAGGTAGTGCCAGTCGAAGTTCTCCGCGATCAGCGCGGCAGCAGCCAGTCCGACAGCCCCGCCGACACCGAGCGATGCGCTCACAAGCGCGACCGACCGGCCGAGCTTGGACGGATGGATGACGTCCCGCAGGATGCTGATGCCGAGCGCGATCGCGCCGAGGCTCAGCCCCTGCAGCGCGCGGCCGATGACCAGCGGGATGAGCGTGTTGGAGATCGCGGCGATGAGCGAGCCGAGCACCATCAGCACGAGCAGTGCAAGGGTGATGCGGCGCTTGCCGTACATGTCGCCCAGGCGCCCGGCGATGGGTGTGCCGATGCACGCGGCAAGCAGCGTCGCGGTGAGCACCCACTGGGCCTCGGCGACCGAGGTGTCGAGCAGTGCGGGCAGCTGCGGAACGATCGGCGTCACGAGCGTCTGCATCGACGAGACGATGAGGCCGGTGCCCGCAAGGGTCGCCGTCATGGCCGTGTCGCTGGGGATGCGGGTGAGCCTCTTGCGCTCCTTGTCGCTCAGCCATCCGCCATCGTGCATCACTCAACGCTATCGCGCCGTGTGGCGGCGAAACCCGACCCTCAACGCTTCTATGCTGAACGCGTCCCTATTGTGGTGAAAGGCATACAAGTGTCCCAGCAGCAAATCGAGAGTCCCCTCAAGCGCGGATCCGGAAACTCCTTCCGGGAGAGATTCGATTCCTTCTTCGAGATCAGCCGACGCGGTTCGAACGTCGGTCGCGAGGTGCGCGGTGGTCTCGTGACATTCATGACGATGGCGTACATAGTCATCCTGAACCCGCTCATCCTCGGTGGCACGGAGGATGTCGCCGGCACTATGCTCGACGGCCAGCAGCTCGCTGCGGTCACCGGCCTGACCGCCGGCGTGATGACGATCCTGTTCGGGCTCGTCGCCAACCTGCCGTTCGGTCTGGCCGCCGGCCTCGGCATCAACTCGTTCCTCGCCGTGAGCGTTGTCGGGCAGGTCACCTGGGCCGAGGCGATGGGCCTTGTCGTCATCAACGGGCTCATCATCGTGCTGCTGTCGGCCACCAAGCTGCGTGAGCTCATCTTCAAGGCGGTTCCTGCGCAGTTGAAGACCGCGATCACCGTCGGCATCGGCCTGTTCATCGCCTTCATCGGGCTGGTCGACGCCGGCTTCGTGCGCTCCAGCGGCAACCCCTCTCCGCCGGTGCAGCTGGGAGATGGCGGCTCTGTCACCAGCATCCCGACCGTGATCTTCATCATTGGGCTGCTGATCATGGGCGTGCTCATGGCGCGCAAGGTGACGGGGGCGCTGCTCATCGGGATCCTCGCGACCACCGTCATCGCGATCATCGCCGAGGCGCTCTTGAAGATCGGCCCCTCGTTCACCGAAGACGGCCCAAACCCGTCCGGCTGGAGCCTGAATGTGCCCGCACTGCCCGAGTCGATCGTCGCGGTCCCCGACCTCGGCCTGATCGGAGCGTTCAGCTTCGGTGCGTTCGAACGGATCGGCGCACTCGCCGCGATCATGCTGGTGTTCACTCTCGTCTTCACCAACTTCTTCGACGCGGTTGGCACCCTGACCGGGCTCACCAAGGAAGCCGGCCTGCAGGACGACAAGGGCAACTTCCCCCGGCTGAAGTCAGCGCTGATCGTGGAAGGCGTCGGCGCAGTGGCAGGCGGCGCGACCTCGTCGTCGTCGAACACGATCTTCATCGACTCCGCCGCCGGCGTCGGCGAGGGTGCCCGCACCGGCCTCGCCAACATCGTCACCGGTGTGCTCTTCCTGCTCGCCATGTTCTTCACCCCGCTCACCCAGGTGGTGCCGCTCGAGGTCGCCGGCGCGGCCCTCGTCGTTGTGGGTGTGCTGATGGTGTCGCAGATCCGCTTCATCGATTGGAGCGAGTTCTCGGTTGGCCTGCCGGTGTTCCTGACCATCGTGGTGATGCCGCTGACCTACTCGATCGCGAACGGCATCGGCGTCGGCTTCATCAGCTGGGTGATCGTGCGCGCGCTGGCAGGCAAGGCCCGGGAGATCTCGCCGCTCCTGTGGATCGTTGCGGCCGGGTTCCTGCTCTACTTCGCGCGCGGCCCGATCGAGGCGCTGATCGGCTAGTCCTCACCGGGGCGTGAGCCCAGCGGTCCATCCCCAACTGGCGGCCGCCCGACGAATTCTCGTCGGGCGGCCGTTGATCATGGGCGGATGAAGCCACCCAGCCACGACGACACCCGCGAACGCCCCTTCACCAACCCGATCGAGATCGAGAACCGCGTCACCGAGCTGCTCGTACATGCGAACCAGCGGCAGCTGTGGCTGATGTTCCTCGATGACGAGCAGGTTCAGCTGCCGCTGCTCATCCCCGTCGACTCGCTGCCGGGCGAGCTGACCGAGGACGATGCGCGTGCGTTCGCGCTCGCGATCGGCGACACGGCGCGCGACCTCGACGCCGCTTCGGTGCTGATCGTGCTCGAGGAACTGCACGACGGGGAACTCACCGACCGGGACCGCACCTGGGCACGCCTGCTGCACGCAACCTGTGACGCGCAGAGCACAGTCGTCCGCGGCATCCTGCTGTGCCACAAGCGTGGCGTCCGCTGGATGCCGCAGGACGACTATCGGTGGTGACGACCGGCTAGCCGATGGTGTAGATGCCCCAGTCGTCGACGCGCCAGTCGATCCAGCCGTTGACGCGCTCGAGGCTCACCAGTATGGAGAGCTCCGTGCCATTGGCCTGCACACCGGAGCACTCGAACTGCTGTCCGATGAGCACCGGGGGAGCGGCGGGGCAGGTGACGGTCATCGTGGAGCCGATCACCTGGGCGTCGGACATGATCGACGCCTCCGCCTCAGCGGCGAAGACCGCGGGCAGGCTGGAGATGATCAGACCGGGCACTGCGACGACCGAGCCGACCTGCAGCAAGGCGAGAGCGAACCAGACCAGGACGGGGCCGAAGCCGTTGCCGGACTCCCGGATGGAGGCCACAGCGCGCACGATCAGGTAGATCGGCGCGGTGAGGAGTGCCCACGCCCAGTGCGCGGTTTGCTGGTGGCCGGCCTTCTTGAGCGTGCGGCGGTCCAGGAACGCGAACAGCACGACGAACGGGTACGGCGCGAACCAGATGGCCGCCATCACGGCGGTGTTGTCTCCCATGCCGAACGCGGTGAGCAGCAGAAGGCTCAACACGAGCTGCAGCATCGGGATGAGCGCGATCATCCACACCGGCGTGGTGTGGGTCACGGCGTGGCGCTGCTGCTGGGCGAACTGCTGCTGGTGCTGCGGCGCCCATCCGGATGCGTCGGGCGCCTGACCGTGCACGAAGAAGTCGGCCTTCTCCTGCTGCCCGTACTGGGCCCAATTGCCCTGCTCCTGCTGGAACGGCTGCTGGTAGCCCTGCGGCGCGCCCTGGAAGTTCTGCGCCCCGTACTGGTTCTGACCGAACGGCTGCTGGGCGAACTGCTCCTGCGAGTTGTCGCGGAGGTTGTCGAAGATCCGGTAGGCGTCGTCGGAGGACTCGGTCGAGGTGCTCTCGGTGAAGGTCGCCACGAACGGTTCGTCGTCCCGGGTGGGCTGCGCCACGCCCTCGGGCTCCGGCATGTCGACCTGGATGTCCTCGCGCGACGGCGGCTCCAGCTGCAGCAGCATCTGCGCGGTCGGGGGAGCGTTGTCGATCGGGCCCTTGCGCTCGCGCTCGCGGCGCTCGCGTCGCGTGGCTGCCGAGGGCTCTTCCTCGATGTCGTCGTCCGCCCAGGCGAAGGTGGTCTCCTGCATGACCATCGGCTGACGTGCCTCCGCGGTCTGGTGCGTCCAGGACGTGCTGTCCCACCAACGGAGTTGCGGAAGGCCCAGCGGATCCGGATACCATCCGGCTGGCGCGCTGAAGTAGCTGTTATCGCTCACGGCGAGTGTCCCCCACAATGTCAGAATTTATGTCACTGAGCCTACGGGGTGAACAAAGCCCAGAGAAATAGCAAGATATGCCCCAGTGTTGGGGTCAACGGTCCCTACAATCGGCACAACGCTTTGTACCCCAACGAGCGAGACGAACAGAGGAGTTCGACATGGTTCCTGAGATCAACATCTGGGCGGTGCTGCTCGCGACACTGTCGAGCATGGTCGTCGGCGCGATCTGGTACGCGCGACCGGTGTTCGGCAACTGGTGGATCAAGGCGGCCAAGGTCGACATGGACCGCAACGCGAGCGCGGTGGTGCCGATGATCGTGACTCTCGTCGTCAGCTTCATCAGCGCGCTCGTGCTTGCCGGGTCCGCTGCGATCGCCCAGGAGTTCTACGGTGGCAACTTCCTGCTGAACGCGATCGTCACCGCGATCATCCTCTGGGCCGGTTTCACCGCAGCGCGGTTCATCACCCATGACGCGTTCGAGGGGCGGCCGGCTGGGCTGACGCTGCTGAACATCAGCCACGAACTGGTGACGCTCGTCATCATGGCGCTGATCATCGGGCTGTTCGGCATCTCGGCCGCCTAGCGCGACGCCCGAGGCGACGCACCCGCGCGAGTAGAGTTGGGGCGTAGCGCTTTCGAAGGAGATAAAGGCGAAATGAGCACCGCGTCCGGGCCAACCCGGGTCGAAACCGATTCCCTCGGGTCACTTGAGATTCCCGCAGAGGCATATTGGGGCATTCACACAGCACGGGCGTTGGAGAACTTCCCGATCACCAGGCGCCCGATCTCGGTCTACCCGGACCTGATCACCGCTCTCGCTCGCGTCAAGCAGGCCGCGGCGCGCGCGAACAAGGAGATCGGCGTTCTCGACGCGGACAAGGCCGACATCATCGACCGGGTCTGCGAGGAGATCGTCGGCGGGGCACTCCACGACCAGTTCCTGGTCGGGGTGATCCAGGGCGGTGCGGGCACATCGACCAACATGAACACCAACGAGGTCATCGCGAATCGCGGCCTCGAGCTCATGGGCAAGGAACTCGGCGACTACACGTCGCTGCACCCGATCGACGACGTCAACCGCAGCCAGAGCACGAACGACGTCTACCCGACCGCGATCAAGCTCGCGATGATCATGGCCACCCAGCGGCTGCTCGCTGAGCACTCGCTGCTGCGCGAGGCGTTCTCGCGCAAGGGTGCGGAGTTCGCTCACATCCTCAAGGTCGGCCGCACCCAGCTTCAGGATGCCGTTCCGATGACCCTCGGCCAGGAGTTCAACGGTTTCGCCACAACCATCTCCGAGGACCGCGAGCGGCTGAGCGAGGTGCTCCCATGGCTCGGCGAGATCAGCCTCGGCGCAACCGCGATCGGCACCGGCATCACCGCCGACCCGCGATACGCGGAAGCCGTGCGCCGCCACCTGGTTGAGCTCACCGGTGTTCCGATGATCACCGCTCCCGACCTGATCGAGGCGACGAGCGACGCCGGTGTCTTCATGACGCTGAGCGGACACCTCAAGCGCGCTGCGGTCAAGCTCTCGAAGATCTGCAACGACCTGCGGCTGCTCTCCAGCGGCCCGCAGGCCGGCATCGGCGAAATCAACCTGCCGGCGCGGCAGGCAGGCTCGTCGATCATGCCCGGCAAGGTCAACCCGGTCATCCCGGAGGTGGTCAACCAGATCGCGTTCAGTGTCATTGGCGCGGATGCCACGGTGACCGCGGCCGCGGAGGCGGGGCAATTGCAGCTCAACGCCTTCGAGCCGGTCATCGCCCACAGCATCCTGCAGTCGATCGCGTGGCTCCGGAACGGCTGCCACACGCTCCGCGTCAATTGCATCGACGGGATCACCGCCAACACCCAGCGCCTCGCCTCTCAGGTCGAGTCGTCGGTCGGTGTCGTCACCGCGCTGACCCCGTACATCGGCTACACCGCGTCGGCCACGCTCGCGCACACCGCGCTGACGACTAACGCGTCGATCGCGGAACTGGTCGTCGACGCTGGCCTGATGACCGCCGAGGAGGTCGCCAAGGTGCTGTCACCGGAGCGGCTGAGCGGTTTGGTGGCCGCGACCGGCGTCATCGACGTGATCCCACCGCAGCAGTAGTCGCGTAGAGAAGAACCGCCTACGGGCGGTCGTCGACCTCGTCCGGGCGGTCGTCGAACTCGTCGTCGAAGTCTTCGAGGGCTTCCTCGCGGAACTCGGCGGCGGCGACGATCGCCCGGTCGCGCGCGTCCTCGCCGCGGTGGCTGATGCGCCCGCGGACGTCATCGGCGGTCCGCTGGACCTTCTCCGTCATGTCCTTCGCCGTGTCGGCCACCCGGCCTACGACATCCTGGGCACCCTCCGCCACGCGCGCCCCGACAACGGGCGCCTTCTGACGCACGTAGTCCGCGGTGTCGTTCATCGCCTTCTGCACGCGAGGGTCCTCCCACGCGTTCTTCGCGGCGGACTTCAGCTGTTCGTACCGCTGACGACCGGCGCGCGTGCCGAAGACATAGCCGACACCGGCGCCGACCAGAAAGAGCATCGTGGTTCGCATGCGATCAACGCTACGCGGGGGCACCAGGCGCTCAGGTGGCAATCATCTGGGAAGTGTTGTGCGCACGCGCTTCGGCAATGCGAGCCATAGCACGGAGACGACGATCAGGGAGATCACTCCCGCGATGATGCCGGCCGTGCGGCCGAGCACGACATCGAAGATGAACCAGGTGGTGCCGGCGAGCACCACCGCGAGCGCGGCGAGCATGAATTTCAGCATCTGGTCGGCGAGTGCGACGATGCGCTCCTTCTCACCCTGGCGGAAGAGCCGCCTGTGCATGCTCACCGGCGCCAGGCCGAGCGTCGTCACGAGCACTGCCCCGACCACGAGCGCGAGGTAGAGCGTGAGCTGGAAGGCGTCGAGCTCTGCGAAGCGGGACTGGAAGGCGAGCGTGAGCAGAAAACCGGTGAGGATCTGGGTGCCGGTCTGCGTCACGCGCAGTTCTTGCAGGATCTCGCTCCAGTTGCGCGCGAGTCGCTCCGCCTCGGTCTCATCCGGACGATCGGGATCAGGTTCGGTCTGCCGGTGCCTCGTATCGTCGCCGCTCATGCGCACAGCATAAATGCCGAGCCTTGGCGGCTCACAGCCGGATCACGCGGAGATAGCCTGAGAACCATGAGTCCCGCATCCGTCGCCGTGGTCGGCAGCGCCAACATGGACATCGTCTTCAGCGTCGACCGGATCCCTCAGCCGGGCGAGACCACCATCGCCTCATCGACGGCCCGCTACCCAGGCGGGAAGGGCCTCAACCAGGCAGTTGCGGCGGCTCGCGCGGGCCTGGCAACGGTGTTCATCGGCGCGCTCGGCGACGACGAGCACGGCCGCGAGCTGGCGACCGTGATGACGGACGCCGGCATCGACGGGGCCCTGACCCGCGGCAGCACCGCAGCCACCGGGCAGGCCTTCATCGCCGTCGACGCCGCGGCCGAGAACACCATCGTCATCGCATCCGGGGCCAACGCGGATGTCGAGACGCTCACCGACGCCGAGTTGGACGCGATCGCGAGCGCGTCGGTGCTGCTCATGCAACTCGAGCTGCCGCTGTCGGCAGTGGAGCAGGCAGCCGCGGCCGGCAAGGCGTCCGGGACCATCGTCATCCTCAACGCGGCGCCCGCGCATGCGCTCTCCGATGCCCTCATCGGTGACCTGGACTGCCTGATCGTGAACGAGCCGGAGGCGATCGCCCTCGCCGGCTCCGACGACCCGGAGACGGCGTCGCGCTCGCTCGCGGTGCGGGTGCCGCGTCTGGTGGTGACACTCGGCGCATCCGGAAGCGTGCTGTTCGAGGCGGGTCAGCAAGTCGCCCGCGTGCCGGCGCGGGTCGTGTCGCCGGTCGACACGACCGGCGCAGGCGACACGTTCTGCGGAGCCTTCGCCGCGGCGCTCGCCGAGGGGCGCGAGTTCGTGGCCGCAGCCGAATTCGCGACTGTCGCCGCTTCCCTCTCGGTGCAGGCTCTGGGCGCGGTGCCGTCGATCCCGACCCGCGCAGACATCGAGGCCGCGTTGTGAGCGTGCTCGACTCCCTGCGGGCCGAGTTGGGTGATGCCGTCTCGGTTGATCAGGCCCAACTGACCCAGGTGCGCACCGACAAATCGGGTCACGCCTCCAGCGCTCCGCCGATCGCGGTCGTGAACGCGCGCAACGCGGGCGACGTCCAGGCCACCCTGCGCCTCGCGAGCGAACACCGGGTCCCGGTCGTGCCGCGCGGTGCTGGCACCGGACTCGCCGGCGGAGCGATCGGCGGGGAGGGGGAGATCGTGCTGTCGACGCTGGGCATGAACCGCATCCTCGAACTCTCCGTCGCCGACCAGCTTGCCGTCGTCGAGCCGGGCATCCTGAACGGCGACTTCAACGACTCGCTGCGCGAGCACGGACTGTGGTTCGCGCCCGACCCGGCCAGCCGCGCCATCTCCACGATCGGCGGCAACATCGCCACCAACGCGGGCGGCCTGCTGTGCGCGAAGTACGGCGTGACGCGGGAGGCCGTGCTCGGGCTCAAGGTCGTTCTCGCGGACGGTCGGATGCTGACCTTGGGACATCGCACGGTCAAGGGCGTCACCGGACTTGACCTGACCGCGCTGATGATCGGTTCAGAGGGCACCCTCGGCGTGATCGTGGAAGCCACCGTGCGGGTCCGACCCCTCCCGCGGGGTGGCGCCGTCAGCATCGCCGCCTACTTCGCGGATGTGACGAACGCGGCCGTGGCATCCGCTGCGATCACCGCGGCCGGGTTGCAACCGGCCGTGATGGAGATCATCGACTCTCGTGGTCTGGAGGCGATCGACGACCATTTGGGTGTTGACCTGTCGAGCCTCGGGGCTGTGCACCTGCTCGTGCAGACCGATGGCCCGGCTGCTGAAGCTGAGGCCGATGAGGCGCTGCGCATCATCCGCTCGCAGGGCGGTGAGGCGACTATGAGCTCCGATCCCGCCGAGGCCGAGCGGCTGCTGGCCATTCGGCGCGCGTTCCACCCGTCGCTTGCCGCGCGCGGCACGGTGCTCATCGAAGACGTCGCGGTGCCGCGCAGCAAGCTGCCGGACATGTTCCGGGAGATCACCCGTATCGAACGCGAGTACGGCATCCCGATCCCCACCGTCGCGCACGCAGGCGACGGCAACCTGCACCCCAATTTCGTGGTCACCGGCGAGATCGACGACACCGTGTGGCGGGCCGCAGGCGAGGTCTTCGAGGCCGCGCTGCGCCTCGGCGGCACCCTCACCGGCGAGCACGGGGTCGGCACCCTCAAGAAGCGGTGGCTCGCCGCAGAACTCGGCTCGGACCAGCTGGAGCTGCAACGCCAGGTGAAGGCCGTGTTCGATCCGCACGGCATACTGAACCCCGGCAAAGTTTTCTAAGGAGCGGCATGGATTCGCAGGTCCTCATCGTCATCTTCGACACCGCGGCAGCACTGTGGGTGCTGCTGTTCCTGGTGCAGGTCGTCGATGTCGTCACCGGGAGGAAATTGCGCCGCGCCGGTCGCGCGACCGGGACGCGGGATCGCGACCGTCTGCTGACATGGACCATCATCGTCTGCTCGATCGTGCTGGTACTCGTCGTCTTCGGCGTCGTCCTGGCCGCCCGCATCATTCTCGACGCCGGGCAGGTGTTCGCAGGCGCTTTCGTGATGATCATGCTGATCGCGGTCACCGCGTCGAGCGCCGTGATCGCCGCGCGGGTGCTCGGCCGTCCGGCATCCGGCTACCCCGTGCTGCTGGACGAGCTCCGCAACGCCAAGGGAACGCGTGTCGCGAAGGGCCGGGTCGGCGACTACCGCCGCTGGCTGGAAACCATCGACTCACGCAGGGGCGACGTCCGCCGTCGCGTCCTGGCCGGACGCTGGTTGCGCGTCATCCCGCCGGCCGTGGGGCTGATCGGCCTCGTCACGGCGATCATGCTGGTCGTCAGCGGTGTGTTTCCTTTGTGGGTTGCGGTGGCGTTCCTGATAGCAGTGATCGCGAGCGCGGCTCTCTCCGTTGCCGGCGCACGGCGTTCCCTCGCCCGTAACCTGGCGGTGCACGCGGTGCAGCAGAAGCAGCGCACCGAGATTTTCACGCTCCTTGACGAACTGGACCGGCGGGCCCCGAAACGCTCGGCCGGCCTGACCGACCGGGTGTCGCGTGCCCTCGCCATCCTGCGCGAACAACAGGGTCAGGAGCACCGGAGGTAGCAGCCGATAGACTTGCATGCCGCAAAACCAAGGGGATGTGAGGCATAGGTGACTTCTGCCGAACTCGAACGCGAACGCCACTACGTTGGCGGACTGTACGACCGGCTCGACGAGCTCCAGCGCGAGGCGACGGAGCAGTTGAGCGCGGTGCGTCGACTCAACGTCGGCGATCACGACCAGAGCCGGTCGGAACGCGACAGTTTCGCGCGCCTGTACGAGGACCGGATCCTGCAGTTGCGGGAAGTGGGGGAGCGGCTCGCTTTCGGGCGTCTCGAACTCGAGCCCGACGACAGCCCGGAGCCGGTGCACCGCTACATCGGCCGGATCGGATTGCGCGACCGCGACCAGCAGCCGATCCTGCTGGATTGGCGCGTGCCCCAGGCGAGCGCGTTCTACCAGGCGACCGCGCGTCAGCCGATGGGCGCGAGGGCGCGCAGGCACCTGATCTCCAAGGGCCGGGAACTGGTTCGCATCGAGGACGAGATCTTCGACCCTGAGCTGCTCGACGAGTCGTCCACGTCGCTGCAGGGCGAGGGCGCGCTGCTGGCGGCGCTGACCGCGCAGCGCACCGGCCGGATGAGCGACATCGTCGCGACCATCCAAGCTGAGCAGGACCGGATCATCCGGTCCGACCTGCGCGGCGTGCTCGTCGTGCAGGGCGGTCCCGGCACCGGCAAGACCGCCGTCGCGTTGCACCGCGCCGCCTACCTGCTCTACTCGCACCGCGACCGGCTGCGGTCATCCGGTGTGCTCATCGTCGGGCCATCGCGCTCGTTCCTGCAGTACATCGAAGCGGTGCTTCCCTCGCTGGGCGAGTCGGGTGTCGTGCTCACCAGCCTTGGCAGCCTGTTCCCCGGCGTCGACGCGACCGAGGAAGATGTGCCGGCGGTTGCCGCGCTCAAGGGCGAGGCGCGGATGGCCGAGCTGATCGCGCGTGCGGTGCGCGAGCGACAGCGCATCCCACGCGAGACGCAGACGATTGAGATCGATGGGGAGCGAATCACCGTCGAGCCGCAGCTCATCGCCAACGCGATGACGAAGGCGCAGGAGAGCGGCAAGCGGTACAACGAAGCGCGCGTGGTGTTCGTCAAGCACGCGCTGAACGCGCTGACCAGGCAACTGGTTTCCCAGCTCAAGCGCCAGAGGCGAACCGTCGATGAGGCGGACCAGGCGGTCTTGCGCGAGGACCTGCGCACCAGCCACGACGTGCGGGTGCTGCTGAACACCGCGTGGCTTCCGCTGACACCGCAGAAGCTCGTGCAGGACCTGTTCGCGCGCCCGAACTGGCTTGCGCAGCTGACACCGGATTGGACCGCCGACGAACGTGCACTTCTGCTCCGCGGCCGGGACGCGCCGTTCACGATCTCGGATGTCCCCCTGCTCGATGAGGCAGCCGAGCACCTCGGGGAGTTCGAACTGGCCAGAGCCAACGCGAGCCGCGAGGCGAAGCAGCAGCGCAAGCGCGACATCGAGAACGCGAAAGCCGCGATCGGCAACATGGGACTCGACGGCTACGTCGACGCCGAGTCGGTCGCGGATGGCTTTGCCGACTTCGCACAGGGCGCCACGACCGCCGAACGTGCGGCCGCGGACCGCAGCTGGGCGTACGGTCACATCGTGGTCGACGAGGCGCAGGAGCTCAGCCCGATGCAGTGGCGCCTGCTGCTGAGGCGTGGTCCGAACCGCAGCTTCACGATTGTCGGCGACATCGCACAGGCGGCCTCGGTGACCGCGTCGGAGACCTGGCAGCACGCACTGGACGCCCTCATCGGCAACACGCCGGAAGGCGACCGCTGGCGGCTCGAGGAACTCACCGTCAACTACCGCACGCCAAGCCAGATCGCCGAAGCGGCCGAATCAATGGCTGTCGCCCATGACCTCCCCGTGACGAAAGCGACGTCGGTGCGCGAGGGGGAGTGGCCGATCGAGGTCGCCTCCGATGTCCTCGACGCGGTGCGGGCCGACCGCGAGGTCGACTCGTCCGGCACCCTCGCGGTCATCGCCGTGCCGTCCCGCCTCGGCGAGTTGCACGCCACGCTGTCACGCGAGTTCACGGTGGGCTACGGCGCCGACAACTTGATGAACCTGATCAACGTGCTGAGCCCGCGCGACGCGAAGGGTCTCGAATTCGATTCGGTCATCGTCGTCGACCCCGCGGCCATCGTCAGGGACACCGAGCGCGGCGCATCCGCCCTCTACGTGTCGATGACCCGCCCAACGCAGCGATTGACGCTCGTCAGCGACGGCGAACTGCCGGCGGGCCTGGAGTTCCTGATGGAAGAGCAGCGCCAGGCGGGCTAGAGGAAGAAGCCCGAGCTCACGAACCGCGACACCAGGTACAGCGCCACCGCGGCGAAGATGATCAGACCGACGACCGGCACGCCCCGTTTCAGCCGCCGTCCGCCGTGCGCGATGACGTTGGGCGCCAGCCGCGCCTCGCCCGGAGTTCCGGATTCCAGCGAGTCACCGACCACGCGTTCGTCTGCGTAGCGAACGGTGCGGCTCAAGGTCTTCGCGCCGACGGTGTCGACGATGCGGAACAGCCGCGACAGCAGGGTGGGGTTGGTCAACTCGAGCGGACCGGAGGTGTAGACGAACAGCCAATCATCGACGATCTCGAGATCGAATTCGCCGGACTCGTCGATCAACAGCGCCATCAGATCGGGCGTGAAGACGTAGAGCGCGTCCCGCTCATACTCCCTCGGGCAATACAGCGTGAAGTGGTCGTCGAAGTCGCCCTCGAGGGAGAGTCGCTGGTTGCGACCGAAGGACACCGGCAGGTTACTGCCGAAGAAGTTGTTCGCCTTGGCATCAAGCAGCATGTGCGGCAGCCGGCGCGGAAGCTTGATGGCCAGGTAACCCCAGTTGTGGGTGCGCTTGTTCTTGCCCGACCCGGTCGTGTACCGATAGCTGCCGAGATCGAAATACCCGTCATGGTCGCGGTAGAGGCGTTCGGTGATGGTGCGTGCATTGCCGATGCCGAAGATCGCCCCTGGGTAGTCGGTGCCCGCCTCTCGGCCCGTGTAATGCAAGCCGTTCGCCTCGGCGAACGCGTGCATCCGGAAGCTCTTCCGCAGCGCAATCGCTGTCGAAAGCCAGGTGAAGCCGGCGATACCGATCACGACGATGATGGCGAACGTCAGCATCGACAGCGAGCCAGGGCCGACCTCGCCTACGGCCATCGGAATGAGGATGACACCGATAACGGCTGCGACGACCACGATCGCGATGGCGCCGACACCGCCCAGGTGGGTGCGATTCCGCTTCGCGTAGGCGCGCAACTCGTCCCTGCTGACCGCTCTCGTCAGAGCCGAGTAGTCGACCTTCACGTGACTCCCTTTCGAAATTGGACCTCCTCATCATGTCAGCGGTCATACGGTGGTGCATGCTTGAGACGTGGCCGAATCACTGCTCAGCGACGAGCTGCTCGAGACATTCCGGAGTCGCGCTGCCCGTTACGACAGTGCCAACGCCTTCTTCGCCGAGGACCTTGATGACCTGAAAGCGGCCGGCTACCTTCGCGCGTTCGTGCCGACATCACTCGGGGGAGCAGGGCTGGACGCTCAGGCGGTCGTGCGCGAGCAGGTGAGGCTGGCATCCGCCGCCCCCTCCACCGCGCTCGGCGTGAACATGCACCTGATCTGGACCGGCGTCGCCAAGGCGATGCTCGACCGCGGCGACGACTCGCTGAAATTCGTGCTCGACGAGGCCGCCGCAGGCGAGCTGTTCGGCTTCGGCATCAGCGAGCGAGGCAACGATCTGATGCTGTTCGGCAGCACCACGAGCGCGACGCCGGAGGCGGACGGCGGTTTCCGGTTCACCGGCACGAAGATCTTCACCAGCCTGTCTCCGGCGTGGACCCGTCTCGGCCTGCACGGTCTGGACACGTCGTCTCCGGATGCGCCGAAGCTGGTCTACGCGTTCATCCCGCGCGGCGCCGACGGGGTCGAGACCCTCGACGATTGGGACACGCTCGGGATGCGAGCGACGCAAAGCAACAGCACACGCCTGGACGGTGTGCGGGCAGAGCCGGACCGTGTCGTACGGCGCGTCGACCCCGGCCCGAGCGCCGACCTGCTCCTGTGGTCGATCTTCGCCAATTTCGAACTGCTGTTGTCCGCGGTGTACGCGGGCATCGGAGCACGGGCACTCGAGCTCGCGACGGCTGCTGCGACCACGAGAAAGCAGCGCGATGGCACACCACGCTCGCAGGACCCGGATACGCGCTGGCGGGTCGCTGATGCGGCGATCACCATGGACGGCGTGTGGCCGCAACTGGACGCGGTCGCTCGTGACATCGACGAGCAGGTCGACCGCGGTGGAGAGTGGTATCGCTTGCTCTCCGGACTCAAGGTGCGCACGGTGCACGCGGTGCGCGACGTCGTCGACCAGGCAATCAGCCTGGCCGGGGGAGCTGCGTTCAACTCGTCGAGCGAGCTCGGGCGGCTCTACCGTGACGTGATCGCGGGGGTCTTCCAGCCGTCGACGGTCGACTCCGCCCACTCGACTGCGGCACGCCACCTGCTCGGTCCGCTCGACTGAACCACCCTGCGCATCCGCTGCCCCCAACACCCATCGAGTCGGGGGGGGGGGGGGGGGGGGGGTGGGGGGGGGGGGGGGGGGGGGGCCGGGGGGGGGGGGGGGGGGGGCGGGCCGGGGGGGG
>NZ_JABXWQ010000004.1:0-517666 GCF_014980265.1 Cryobacterium sp. BB736 | reverse complement strand
CCCCCCCCCCCCCCCCCCCCCCCCCCCCCCCCCCCGGCCCGCCCCCCCCCCCCCCCCCCCCCCCCCCCCCCCCCCCCCCCCGACTCGATGAAGCGGGGGCCCCAGTCGTGCGGCCTGGCCGCGAACGGACTCATCGCCCGGTGCGGCACTTGGTGCGGCTCTTCCGGGCGATGAGTTGATCTGCTTCCAGCCTGCGCCTCCCGGCGGTGAAATGCAACCCCTTCCCGCGCCAACAACAAGTCGTTGCACCCTCACTTTTGGGGACTGACCGCCAGCGAGCCCGACCTACTAGCTTCGATTCGCGCGGGATCGCGCACCGGAGGGAGAGGTGATCACGGGATGCAGACGACCGCCGTCGCGGCCGAGGTCGCCGAGGTCCTCGATCGGCAATCGGCCGTCAGAGCAAGATCTCCGATCGCCCGCGTCGTCGGCGTGAGCCCCCTGCGGGCGGAGACGCGCGCTCCGTACCGCAGCGCCCTCGCGCTCCTCGCACTGGACGACGTGCTCGCAGAGCTCGGCCCGGACTGGGTGACCCTGTGCGGGGTGCCGGTTGCGGGCGGCACAGCGCCCATCGACCAGCTGATCATCGGACCGGCCGGCGTGATCGCGCTGACCATCCGCAACGCACAGGGCCTGCAGGTGTGGGCGGGCAACGGCGTGTTCGTCGTCGACGGGCTCGAGGTGCCGCAACTGCGCGAGTCCGAGCTGGCCGCAGCGCTCGCCGAGACGGCGTTGTCGGATGCCACCGGCGATCGAGTGCGCGTAAAGCCGGTTGTCGTCGTGGTGAACGCAGCCAGTCTGATCGTGAGCAAGCCGCGACGCGGCGTGGTCGTCGTCAGTTCGCGCGAATTGCGGACCTGGCTGCTCGGGTTGGAGCCCACCATGCCGCCCGAGCTTCAGGAGCGCATTCGCGATGCGGCATCGGATGCGCTCACCTGGTCTATGGACGCCTGGCCGAAAGGCGACACCGAGCGGATCCTGGAGCGATTCCACGCGCTGCGCACCGAGGTGAACAGGGCCAGACGCGCCAGAGTCATCTGGATCGTCGGGCTCGCAACGGTGCTCTGGGCGGCAGCCATCGCTGCCGCGCTCACCGACGCGTTGCGCTGACTTTCGTGTCCGGCTGCCGTCAGCCGATCAGCGACATGAGCCCGAAGGCGGCGAGGGTTGACGCCGCGATGCCGAACAACAGTCCGAGCACCATGAGCGTTTTCGAGCGGTCCAGGCGCTCGAGCGGTGTCGCCATATTGCTCTCGATGAGCTTCTCGCGCGCCCGCTCGAGGCTGCGGTAGGTTCCGACGACGTGCCCGCGACGGTCGGTGGCCCGATACCGCCCCGTCGTGGTGACGTCGATCGTGCCCGCCGCTTCGCCGTCATACTCTGCGACCCAGCGGCTTGGCAGCACTGCAACCCAATTGGGGTGCTCGTACGGAACGAGCGAGTGCTTGGTGAGCGTGGTCATCTTCACCTCCCCATCCCGCACCGCCCCCTGTGGCGGTGCGCCATGTGGGATGCGGTCGGAATTCCCTGAGTTCCCCGCGCATCTTGTTGGTGATGATACCCCGCGAATGGGGGGTGGGCTAGTGGTTGTTTTTGCCAGCTTCTTCCGGGTGGGTCAGCTCGCCCCGTGCGGTGACTCCCGGAGGAAGGATCCGGATGACGCCGGCGATGACCTTGTACCGCTTGGACGGCGTGACCACGGCCCGCCCGCGGCCGGCTCCGCGCAGCGCTTCCCGCACCACTCGTTCGGCGCTCAGCCACATGAAACGCGGCACCGCGTCCGGTGTGACGCTCATCCGGTCGTGGAACTCGGTGCGGACAAACCCGGGGATGACGGTCGTGACTCTCACGCCGCGGCCCCGATACTGCACGTGGGCCCAGCGACTGAACGAGATCAGCCCGGCCTTTGCCGCACCGTACACGCCGCGCAGGGTGAGGCCCGCGATGCTGGTGACGTTGATCACCGTGCCGCTGCGGCGGGGGAGTTGCTGCCGCAGGGCGGCGTGGGTGAGCCGGATGGGTGTGCTCAGCAGCAGGTCGATCATGCGTTGTTCGTCATCGACGTTGCTGGACTCGAACGGCGTCGCGAGACCGAAACCGGCATTGTTGACAAGCACATCCACCGGGCGGACGGTTTCGGCCAGTCGCCGCTCCACCGTTGCCAGGTCATCGCGATCGGTCAGGTCGGCGGGCAGAATATCGACCCGACACCCGTAGGCCTGCTCCAGCATCTTCGCCGCAGCCTCGAGGCGCGCGCGGTTACGGGCGACGAGGATGAGATCGTGGCCGCGCGCGGCGAGCTGGCGCGCGAACTCGGCGCCGAGCCCCGCGGTCGCGCCGGTGACGAGCGCCACCCTGCTCACTTCTCCACCCGCACGTGCTTGATGCGCGACGTGTGACCGCGGACGATCTCGACCCGCGACTTGGCCACTGAAAAGTGGTCGGCGAGCGCGGCGATCACCCCGGCGTTCGCGGCACCGTCCACAGCCCGCTCCCGCACGTAGACGATCAGGCCGTCATCGCTGGTCTCGACCAGCGGCCCCTTGCGGCTGCCCGGCTTCACTCGCACCGTCACGCTGGGTCCAGGGTCCACGCCTCAAGGCTAGTGACCGGATGGCGAGTGCGTACGGCGCGCCGACGAGCAGGACGCCGAGCGCGGCCGCAGCGAGCGACGCAAGGTTCAGAGCGAGAGGCGGCTGCCCGGCGAGAGCCTGCACGACGCTGACCCCGAGCACGAGCGTGTAGCCGATCGCCGCGGCCAGCGACATCCGGAACTGCCGTCGAAGCGCCCAGCCGGTGAATGCGCCCAGCCACGCGAGCAGCGGAAGCACCTGGATGGCGTGCATGGCGATGCCGTGCGGCGACTTCAGGATCCCGCCATCCCCGAAGACGACGCCCTGCGGCCCGAAGACCGCGTCGTCGCCGGACGCCGCGGCAGGGACGCCGACCGCGACGATCAGCCCGCCCAGCACCTGGCCGACGAGCAGGAGCAGCATGCTCACCCGGATGGCGAGCAGCATCGCAGGCGGCCCGTCCGCAGCGCGGGTGAAGAACAGGGCGGTGATCATGAGCAGGGCAAGCGCGATGCCGGCCACCTCCACGCCCATGACCACGAAGACGCCAGAGTCGAACGCGGTGGAGAAGTTGAAGTGCGAGGGCACACCGCGCCAGGTCTGCATGGTGATGAGCGCCGTCTCTGACATGCCGAGCAACCCCAGCCCGCCGAGCAGGAGCCAGTCGAGCAGGGGCTTGAGCCGGAGGAAGGATGCAAACAGCGCGATGGTGGCCAGGGTGATCCCGAACGAGAAGCCGAACAGTATGGGCTTGCGCCAGGACAGCGGTCCATCCCACCCGGTGCCGGAGAGCAGGAAGACGACACCGTGCACGGCCGCGGACGCGAGCAGCAGGATGCCAGAGACGAGCAGGAACTTTTGGCCACGGGTGAAGCGGTTGCGCGAGAGGAACGTGGGTGCCGACGGGGCCAGTGCTGTTGCCATGACCTCAGCGTCGCAGGCACCCGGAAGCCGCCGCCATCGGGGTTTGCCCTGATCGCACCCCGAGCCGCGAGAAGTTCAGCCGGGCACGCACGCGCCAGTCGGCACCGCACGGTCGAGGGCAGGAGCCTGGGAGGCAACCGGGCCGAGTTGGTCCATGGTGAGCGCGTAGCCGACGTTCTGCAGGTTCTCGGAACGCGCGAAGATCACACCGGCGACGTCCCCATCGAGGGTGAGGAGGGGCCCGCCCGAGTTGCCCGACTGCACGTTGCCGGTGAGCACGAACACCTCGAGGCTGTTCGGTGCCCGGCCGTAGATGTCCGGGGTGCGGACGTTCGCGATGTCCTGGACGAGTGCCGGCTCCGAAGTGAACGGGCCGCCGAGCGGGTAGCCCTGGAAGACGGCACCGTCGCCCTCGTCGAGGTCGTCGCTGAGCGGGATGGGGTCGGCATCCAGCCCGGGAACCGCGATGACCGCGAGATCGCTGTCCGGGTCGAAGTACACGACCCGGCCGGAGCGGGCCGGCTCGCCGGTCGCCTCGATGACCGGCTCGGAGACGCCGGCGACGACGTGCGCGTTGGTGACGACGCGATCATCCGAGACCACGAATCCGCTGCCGGACTGGCCCTGGCCGCACTCCCACGCGGTGCCGGTGATGCGCACGACCGAATCGGCGGCATCCTGCAGCTCCGGCGAATCGAGGCTGATCTCGGGCGGCTGCTGCGACGGGCTGCCGAGCGCGTCGATGACCCGCGGCACGCCTTGATTGACGGCGATGGCACGCAACTGCGAGAGTCCGCGCTTGACGGGCTCGGGAGTGAGCGTGTCGATCGTCTTCAGCACGCCGGATGACGCGATCGCCTGGGTGAGGGCGGGGACTCCGATCGAGCCGACGCTGAATCCGAGGATCCAGGCGATGAGCGCAGCGACCACGACGTTGGTGATGGCGCCGAATGCCCGGTCAACGGTTCCGGGACTCCGGCGTTCGCGGCGCCGGGTGTTCACTCCGGTGAGCCAGGCGCCGATCGCCTGCCCGATGGCGATGAGCAGGATGCTCGCGACGATCAGCACGACGAGGCGCAGCATCGGCTCCAGGACGGTCGCGTTGATCAGCGGCGTGACGAAGAAGCTCGCGAGCGCTCCGAGCAGCGCGCCGAGCATCGGACCGGCGCTGCGCAGGAAACCGGCCCCGTAGCCGTATGCCAGGTAGCCGATGAACAGCAGGAACAGGGCCACGTCCAAGAACCCCGCGAGCAGCATCCGGCCTCCTCCTCATGAATGCACGCTGACAATACCCCGCCGCTCCTGTTGCCACACTGGACGCATGACGATTCCCCTGAGAACGCTGAACGACGGCAATACGCTGCCCGCGATCGGATTCGGCACGTACAGGCTGCGCGGCGAGGAGGCGATCACCGCGACCGGCTCCGCGATCGAGAACGGGTACCGCTTGATCGACACCGCGCTCAACTACGGCAACGAGAAGGAGGTCGGAGAGGCGATCCGGCGCTCGAGCGTCCCGCGTGAGGAGCTGTTCGTCACCACCAAGCTGCCCGGCCGTTTCCACGGGCTGAACGAGACGTTCGAGGGGTTCCGCGAGTCGCTGGAGCACCTCGGTCTCGACTACGTCGACTTGTTCCTGATCCACTGGCCGCTGCCGCGCGTCGACAAGTACGTCGACTCCTGGCGGGCGATGATCCGGCTGCGCGAGGAGGGCGTCATCCGCTCGATCGGGGTCAGCAACTTCACGCCAGCGCACCTCGAAAGAGTCATTGCCGAGACGGATGTCGTCCCCGCGGTGAACCAGGTCGAACTGCACCCGTACTTCCCCCAAGGCGAGCTGCGCCGCTTCCACGCCGAGCACGGCATCCAGACCGAGAGCTGGACGCCGCTAGCGCGCAAGAAGTCGCCGTTCACGAATGAGAAGATCCGGGAGGTCGCGGATGCGCACGGCGTCACGCCAGCGCAGGCGATCCTGCGCTGGCACGTGCAGCTGGGCACGATCCCGATTCCGAAGGCGAGCACCGCCGAGCGGCAGCGCGAGAACATCGACATCTTCGGGTTCGAGCTCACCGACGAGCAGGTGGAGTCGATCAGTTCCCTCGAGGAGGGCCGGCTGTGGGGCGGGGACCCCGACACCAACGAGGAGTTCTGAGCGGGGAATACTGGGCCGTGATCTGCGGTTTTCTAATACATGAGCACCACAGCGACCAGAACCACGCCGGACGGCAAGGTGCGGCTGCGCATCAACGCGGTCGGTTCGATGATCGCGGCGACGGTGGATGCTGTCGGAGCTGAGGCATCCGGATTCGAGCGCGGCGATCGCGTCGCGTTGCCGACCCCGAAGCGGCAGTTCTCCGACTCGCCGATTGTCAGCGCAGAGAACCTGATCGGCGTGCCCAAGGACGTGACCGACGCGCAGGTCGCTGAGATTCTCGCTCCTGGCTTGGTTGCGCATGCGCTGCTACTGCGCGGACGCGTCATCAGCGCCGGTGATCGGGTGCATGTCACGGTCGCACACTCGGTGCTGCGCGATGTGATCGAGGCCTGGTCTCGTGCGCTCGGCGCTCGCATCGTCGCCGACCCGGCGGATGCTTCGGTCGTGATCGACGATGCCGCCCGCCGGGCAGCGACGGAGGCCGCCTACCGCAAGGGGCGGCTGCAGCTCGCCGCAATTGACGTGTTCCACGCCATTCGCGCGGGCGTCTTCGACCGGGTGCAGCGCGCGGCCCGTACGCACTCAACGGCCGCCTGACCGCGCGAGACCGCAACGTCAGAGGACGGGCGGTCAGGGCGTCTGAGAAACTTGAGGTTCTAGGAAACGTAGGGGCAGGCAGTTGATTCGCGAAGACATCCGGAGTCTCTTCGCGTTCCGTCAAAGCCCGGTGCGGTGGCCCATCGGACTGCAAGCCGCCATCTCGGTCTCCGTGCCGCTGGCCGTGTTCCAGCTCGCCGGGTACGAGGAACTCGGCCTCATGGCGTCGATGGGCGCCTTCGTGTCGCTGTACTCGGCGGCGATGAGCAGGGTGCGCCGCGCCCAGGTGCTGCCGATCATCATCCTCGGGATGATCGCTTCATCGGCACTCGGTGTTGCCACATCGCACAGTCTCGCGCTCGGGCTGGTGACCCTGTTCGTCGTCGCCTCCGTCGCATCCGTGCTGTGCCTCGGCGCCCGGATCGGGCCACCCGGACCGGTGTTCTTCGTGCTGATCGCGGGCGTCTCCGGCTACCTCGCAGCGCCGGCGGAACTCGGCGGAGTCGAACGCGATCCGTTCGCGATCATCTCGATGGTCTCCGTCGGCAGCGTCTTCGCTTACCTGGTCGTGCTCGCGCCGCTGCTGGTGACCAAGTACCGCGAGCGCGAGCTGGAGCGCTACAACAGTGAGGAAGCGCGATCCCATCCTCGCTTCGCGTTCGATCACGAGTCCGGGCCGATCGTCGGGCGCATCATCGCGGCATCCGGCATCGCCGCACTCGTCAGCGCACCTCTCGGTATCGACCGCGCCTACTGGGTCTTCGTAGCTGTCGTGGCGATCCTGCAGAACTTCGCGCACATCCGCGTCACGGCGATTCGGGGCATCCACCGTGCCCTCGGCACCTTCCTGGGCGTCGGCGCGTTTGCGCTTGTCGCCATGCTGCACCCGCAAGGGCTGTGGCTTGCGGCAACACTCGGCATGTTGCAGTTCACCGTGGAGCTTCTGGTTACGCGCAACTACGGCCTCGCGCTGGTCTTCATCACGCCGCTCGCGTTGCTCATCAGCACCTTCGGCGCGGGAACGGATGTCGGCGCGGTGGTCCGAGAACGGGCCATCGACACCGTGATCGGGGTGGCGATCGCGCTGGGCGTTCTGCTGTTGGCGTGGACCTTCCGCCGCATCCGCTCTGCTAGAATCTCAAGGTTGCCGTCGAACGGCCGCGGATAAAGAGAGCTCACACAGTCGGGTGTCGGGCACCGCGCAACGAGAGAAAAGGGGATCACATATGGCACTTGATGCAGAGGTCAAGAAGCAGATCATCGAAGAGTACGCAACCCACCCAGGTGACACGGGATCCCCCGAGGTTCAGGTCGCGATGCTGTCGCGTCGCATCAAGGACCTGACCGAGCACCTCAAGGAGCACAAGCACGACCACCACTCACGTCGTGGCCTGCTGCTGCTCGTCGGTCAGCGTCGCCGCCTGCTGGGCTACCTGCAGGACATCGACATCGAGCGCTACCGCTCACTGATCGAGCGTCTCGGACTCCGCCGATAGATTTCTTGCTTGGCTGCGGGCCGTCATCCTCTTGGATGGCGGCCCGTTTCGCTTGTCTCGGGCACCGCGCGCACTAGCCTTGCCCCCATGACGGCATTGGCGCTGGTGCTCGCGATCGTTCTCGGTGTGCTGCTGATCGGCTTCGGTGCTATTGAGGCGTTCTTCTCCCGCTCGAAGCGCTTCTACCCGCTGTTTCGCATCCGGGAGGAGCACGCGCCGGCTGTTCGCATCTGGACCATCAACGTCGGCTTCTACAACATCGTCTGGGGTCTCGGGATCATCGTCGGCGCCATTCTCGCGGCCGTCGGACAAGTAGTGGTCGGGAAGACGATGGTGGTGTTCGTCGCAGCGGCGATGATCCTGCTCGGCCTCGTGCTGCTGCTGTCGGAACGCCGGCTGTGGCGTGGTGCGGCGGTGCAGGGCGGGCTCGGCCTGATCGTGCTGGTCGCCTGGCTGGTGTGACCACCGACAGGCTCGACCACCGAAGGACCTCTCGGGCGCGTCAGCTACCCTCCGGCACATGGGCGGCGACGTGCGCATCGGGATCTCCGGCTGGCGCTACCCGCCGTGGCGGGGTGTGTTCTACCCCAAGGGGCTCCCGCAGCGGCTCGAACTCGAGTACGCGTCCCAGCACGTGAACTCCATTGAACTCAACGGCTCGTTCTACTCGCTGCAGCGCCCCCAGTCGTACCAGCGCTGGCGCGATACGACACCGGATGACTTCGTGTTCTCGGTCAAAGGTGGTCGCTACATCACCCACCTGCTGCGGCTGAAGGACACGCAAGGCGGCCTGGCCAACTTCTTCGCATCCGGGATGCTCGCCTTCGGCGCCAAGCTCGGTCCCATCCTCTGGCAGTTGCCGGCAACGCTCCACTTCGACCCCGACCTGCTCGAGGCGTTCCTGGCCAGCTTGCCGCGCACGACCGCCGAAGCGGCGACCATTGCGGCCGGGCACGAGGAGCGGATGACGGGCAAGGTGTGGTTTCAACCGGATGCCGACAGTCCGCTCCGGCACGCGCTTGAAGTGCGCAGCGCGACCTTCGAGAATCCCGCCTACTTCCGCATCCTCGAGAAGCACAACGTCGCATCCGTCGTTGCCGACACCGCGGGGAAGTGGCCGCGGCTCACCGAGGTCACCGCCGACTTCGCCTATGCGCGGCTGCACGGCGACAAGGAGCTTTACACGAGCGGCTACGACGATGAGGCGCTCGATCGCTGGGCCGACACGGTGCGTGGCTGGCGCGTCTCCGGATACGACAGCTACATCTACTTCGACAACGACGTCAAGGTGCGTGCCCCATTCGACGCCATGGCGCTCCAACGCCGCCTCGACGGGCCGTCATAGCGGTAGCATCCGAAGCGTGAGCATCACTACGGATTCCGTGCAGAGGGGCGTCGCAGTGAGGCCGTTCGCCGCCTTCCTGCCGTACGTCGTCGTCGGAGCGGTGCACCTCGTCGCGAAGCTGGTCGACAACGTCGCGCTGGACCAGTTCACCAAGCCGCTTCTCATGCCGCTGCTGCTGGTCGGCTTCCTATTCGCGCTTCCGCGTCGACGCAGCGAAGTCGCACTGCTCGGCAGCCTCGCGATCGCGTTCTCCTGGCTCGGCGACGTGTCGCTCCTCTACTCGGGCGACCTCGGCTTCCTGACCGGCCTCGGATTCTTCCTGCTCGCGCACGTCGCCTACCTGCTGCTGATCATCCGGAAGCTCCGGATGCGCCGGCTCGGCCCGTTCGCGCTGATCTATGCCGCGTGGTGGGTGTCCCTGGTGGTGCTGCTGGCTCCACATCTGGGCAGCCTGCTCATCCCGGTCGCGGTCTACGGACTGGTGCTGTCAGCGGTCGCCGCGTTCGGCACCACCGGAAGTGTCCCCCTTATCGCCGGCACGGCGCTGTTCCTCGTCTCCGACACCCTGCTCGGGGTGAACCGGTTCCTGCCCGGCTTCGAACTGTGGCAGGTCGACTTCATCATCATGCTCACCTACATCGTCGGTCAGGGACTGATCGCCTACGCCGCGGTGCGTGCCGCAGCCAACCAAGAGAAGAGACTGCAATGACCCACACCAGCGCTTCGCTCGCCCCGCACGCCAACGGCCCGCGGGGGAAAGGCTTCGCCGTCGCAGCGCTGGTGCTCGACATCGTCGCCACTCTGCCGATCCTGCTCGGCACCGTGTTGTGGCTGTTGACCATGAACGACACCGGCTTCGCGATCCTCGCCATCGCTGCTGTGCTGGTGCTCGGCGGGCCCTACCTTGCGGCACTGTTCGCGGTCGCCGCAATCCTTGGCGGTGTCGCGATCGCGCGGGGTCCGCGTGGCCTCGGTATCGCGACTCTCACCTGGGCCGTCCTCGGAATCGCAGTGAGCCTGCTGCCGTTGCTGCTGGCAACACTCAACTCGTAGCGGGCGACACACGGGCGACGGCAGCCGGCGCCGCATGTTTGACTGAGGTGATGACTTCCTCCGCCCCTCGCGTGTCCGTGCTCGACCTCGTCCCCGTCCGCAGCGACCAGACGACAAGTGACGCCATCGCAGCATCCGTGTCCCTCGCCAAGCGTGCCGACACCCTCGGCTACCACCGCTACTGGGTGGCAGAGCATCACAACATGCAGGCGGTCGCAGCAACCAACCCGCCTGTGCTGATCGCAATGCTGGCGGCCGTCACCGAGCGCATCCGGGTCGGATCAGGTGGAGTGATGCTCCCGAACCACGCGCCGTTGGTGATCGCCGAGCAGTTCGCCGCGATCGAGGCGGCGTTCCCTGGCCGGATCGATCTCGGCATCGGCCGTGCCCCAGGCAGCGACCCGGTGATCACCGCGCTGCTGCGCTCCACCGGCACGACGAGCGAGGTAGACCGCTTCCCCGAGAACGTTCAGGACATCCTCGCGCTGCTGAACCCGGATGGCGCGACGCTGCGGATCGGCGGTGGCCGCGAGTACGAGGTGCGGGCGACGCCGAGCGCAGCGAGCGTGCCCGATCTGTGGCTGCTCGGCTCGAGCGACTACTCGGCGACGCTCGCCGCGACGCTCGGCCTGCCGTACGTCTTTGCCCACCACTTCTCCGGGGAGGGCACCCAGCGCGCGCTCGACCTCTACCGGGGTTCGTTCACTCCGGGGGTCACGGATGCGCCGCGCACGTTCCTGACCGTAAACGCGGTCGTCGCCGAGACGGCGCAGGAGGCCAGGGAGCTGGCCGTCCCACAGCTGCTGCACATGGCGCGGTTGCGCAGCGGACTGCCGCTGACCGCGCAATCACTGGTCGAGGATGCCCTCGCCGAGGAGGTTGCCTCGCCGCAGCAATCGATCATGGACGGCATGGCCGAGCGGTGGGTGATCGGCACTCCCGGTCAGGCCGCCGATGGCATCCGGAAGCTAGCCGAACGCTTCGCGGTGGATGAGGTGATGATCGCGCCGGTCGCCTCGGCGCGGCGTGGCACCGATCCGCGTACCTCGCCAGCGCGCGAGCGCACGCTCGAACTGCTCGCCGACGCGCTTCAGACGTTCGCCAGCGAATAGCGCAACATCGCCGAGACCGGCCCGAGGTTGCCCGCGTCACCCGGGTTGACCGCCCGCACGATGCCGCCCTTCTCGAGCACGCGTACCGCGATGGCGTCCAGGATGTTGTACGAGCGCGACGGCGACCCGTCGTCGTGGATGATGCCGTCATCGTCGATGTAGCCCTCGACCCGCGCGAACTGATCGAACACCAGCTGGTCGACGGCGCCGAACGTCGCCGCCTTGGCGACCTCCTCGAGGTGCGATGTGCCCAGGCCATGCGCTTGCTTGGTGCCGAAATCCTCGCGCCACGCCTCGAGCTCCTCGCGGTAGTGCTGCTCCAGCAGTTCGCGGGCGCGAGCGTCCAGCGCGGCGGGGTCGACGGATTCCGGATTGAGCCGAATGCCGGTCTCGAGCAGCTTGGGGTAGCTGTTCACGACCCTGTACGCCGGTTCGAAGTCGTCGGTCGCGACCAGGATCAGCGGCAGGTCGGAGCCGTCGATCCGCTCGATCACGGCGTCCTGGATCAGGCGGCAATACTTCTGGTGCTCGATCCGCTGGCCGGAACCGCCGACGGCACCCGCGCGGTCGGCGTCGCCCTCGTTGACCGTGAACTCGAGCACCGAGTGGAGATCGTCGGGCAGCCCGTTCAGGGTCAGTTCCCGCGGGCGGCGGTTGGGGGAGAGGTGGAACAGTCGCGCGCCGCGAGCGTTGATGGCGAGCGCGTACCCGCACTGCGGATAGCTGATCGAGCGCAGCAGCGGACCGATCTCAAATCGGTCGCTCGTGACCACCGACTCGCGGACGTCGCTAGCGAGGCGGTAGGCGTTCAGCATGCGGGGCGCGACCAACACGACGAGGCTGTTCGACTGGTGGTCCCAGAAGTCCTCGTCCTGGTCGAGGTCGCCGATCGCATCGAGGATCGACTGCCGGGAGGATGCGTCGATGCCATCCGATTCAAGGCGAGCAACGGCATCCGCAACCGCGGACTTCAGCGCGATCCGAACGCCCGGGACTTCGTTCGGAATCGGTGAAGAGGGGAGGTAGATGCTCACACTTGCGGGGTCTCGGTGAAGCGCCAGTTTCTTGAGTTCTGTTATCTCAGGTGCTGAAGCGAGCATGCCATCACGCTAGGTCGCTTCTCGGTGGGGAAGGGGATCACTCACGAGACTCTGAGCATCTTCACGCCGGGGGTGCAACGACTCATAGCACGCTGAACAAGCGCTTCGAATAAGTCAGTTGGTCGGGCGGGAATTCTCACGTCGCCAGTGATGTTCAGTAGGATGTACATGCAAACGCATTGAAAGGCTAGCCATGGAAACCCAGACCGGAGCGTCTCGCTCTCCGATGCAGTTCGGCATCTTCAGTGTCGGCGACATCACGACCGACCCGACGACCGGGTACACACCGACCGACGCAGAACGCATCCAGAACATCCTCACCATCGCGCAGCACGCGGAGGAGGTCGGCCTCGATGTCTTCGCCATGGGCGAGCACCACAACCCGCCGTTCTTCCCGTCCAGCCCGATCTCGATCAACAGCTACCTGGCGGCCAAGACCGAGCGGCTGATCCTCTCCACCGCGACCACGCTGATCACCACGAACGACCCGGTGCGCCTGGCCGAGGACTACGCGATGCTGCAGCACGTCTCCGGCGGACGCATGGACATCACCCTCGGTCGCGGCAACACCGGACCGGTGTACCCGTGGTTCGGTGAGGACATCCGTCAGGGCATCCCGCTCGCGCTCGAGAAGTACGCGCTGCTGCGCCGCTTGTGGAGCGAGGACGTCGTCGACTGGGAAGGCAAATTCCGCACGCCGCTGCAGGGCTTCACCTCGACGCCGCGGCCGCTCGACGGTGTCGCGCCGTTCGTCTGGCACGGCAGCATCCGCAGCCCCGAGATCGCGGAGCAGGCCGCCTTCTACGGTGACGGCTTCTTCGCCAACCACATCTTCTGGCCGGCATCGCACACGCAGCGGATGGTCGAGTTCTACCGGTCGCGCTTCGAGCACTACGGCCACGGCACCGCCGCGCAGGCGATCGTCGGCCTCGGTGGCCAGGTGTTCATGCGCAAGAACTCGCAGGACGCCGTGAACGAGTTCCGGCCGTACTTCAACAACGCGCCGGTGTACGGCCACGGGCCGAGCATGGAGGAGTTCACCGCGCAGACGCCGCTGACTGTCGGCAGCCCGCAGGAGGTCATCGACCGCACGCTGGGCTTCCGCGACTACGTCGGCGACTACCAGCGCCAGCTGTTCCTCATGGACCACGCCGGCCTGCCGCTGAAGACGGTGCTGGAGCAGCTGGACCTGCTCGGCGGCGAGGTCGTCCCCGCGCTGCGCCGCGAGTTCGCGAACAACCGCCCAGCGGAGGTTCCGGATGCGCCAACCCACGCGGCCCGCGTGGCGGAGTCCCGCGCGGCGCGCGTCGAGACGGAAGCGGTGGATGCCTGATGGAAACCCGCAAGCTAACCGTCATCTCGGCTGGACTGAGCCAGCCGTCGTCCACCCGGATGCTCGCCGACAAGCTCGCGGCGGCGACTCTCGCCCGCCTCGAGGACGAATACACGGTCGACGTCGTCACCGTGGACTTGAAGGACTTCGCGCACGACATCGTCAACAACATGCTGACCGGCTTCCCGAGCCCGAAGCTCGAGGAGGTCATCGCATCCGTCGAGACCTCGGACGGGCTCATCGCGGTGAGTCCGATCTTCACGACGAGCTACAGCGGCCTGTTCAAGTCGTTCTTCGATGTCGTCGACAACAAGGCGCTCACCGACCTGCCGGTGCTGATCGGTGCGACGGCAGGCACGCCCCGGCACTCGCTCGCGCTCGACTACGCAATGCGGCCGGTGTTCAACTACCTGCACGCGGTGGTCGTTCCGACCGGCGTGTTCGCCGCGACCGGCGACTGGGGCGACAGCGGCGACAAGGTGCGCTCGCTGCCCGAGCGGATCGACCGCGGCGCAGGCGAACTCGCCGAGCTGATGAAGGCATCCGAGCGCTCCCACACCGTGCGCGACCCGTTCGCGCTGGACACCTCGCTCAGCCCGGTCGGCGGCTTCCAGCCCAGCTGACCCGCCCGCCCTTCCGATCCGAACCATCATCGAGTCGGGAGTAGTTGCCCTTATGAGCATGCTCAATTGGGCAACTACTCCCGACTCAACGTGGTCAGAGGGCCTTGACCGCCCCGAGCACCTTGGAGAGCGAGTCCTTCGCGTCGCCGAAGAGCAGGGTCGTCTTCGGGTCGAACAGCAGCTCGTTCTCGATGCCGGCGAAGCCGGGCCGCATCGACCGCTTCAGGAAGATGACCTGGTTCGCCTGGTTCACCTCGAGAATCGGCATGCCGTAGATCGGCGAACCCGGCGCGGTCTTCGCCGCCGGGTTGACGACGTCGTTCGCGCCGACGACCAGCACCACGTCGGTGTGGCTGAACTCCGGGTTGACCTCGTCCAGTTCGCGCAGCGACTCGTACGGCACGTTCGCCTCGGCCAGCAGCACGTTCATGTGCCCTGGCATGCGTCCGGCGACCGGGTGGATGCCGAACGAGACCTTGACACCGCGCTCCTCGAGCGCCGTCGCGAGCTCCGCGATCGTGTGTTGGCCCTGCGCGACCGCCAGGCCGTAGCCGGGCACGATCACGACCCGCTGCGCGTAGCCGAGCTCGACCGCGACATCCTCCGGGCTGCCCGACCGCACCGGCCGGTCGCTCTGCGTCGTCGACCCGGCGGTCGACGTGCCGCGGAACGCTCCGAACATGATGCCGGCGACGCTGCGGCCCATCGCAGAGGCCATCGCCAGGGTCAGGATCGTTCCGGATGCGCCGACGAGCGTCCCGGCGACAAGCAGCAGCACGTTGCCGAGCACGATGCCGGATGCCGCGACCGCAAGACCGGTGAACGCGTTCAGCAGCGAGATGACGATCGGGACGTCAGCGCCGCCGACCGGCAGCACGAGCAGGAAGCCCGCGAGCAGGCCCACGCCGAGCAGCCCGAGCGCCCAGCCCAGGTCGCCGGTCACCACGACCATGACGCACGCGGCGATCGCCGCGAGCAGCACCAGACCCATCAGGAGGGGCAGGCCGGGGAACACGATCGGCCTGGTGCTGATCAGTTCCTGCAGCTTGCCGACGGTGATCGCCGAGCCAGCGAACGACACGGCGCCCACCAGCATGGTGAACACGATCGCGACCCGCACCCAGGTGTCGTCCGCGTGTCCGAGCTCGAGGATGCCGACGAGCGCCGCTGCGCCACCGCCGACACCGTTGAAGCCGGCGACGAGCTGCGGCATCTGCGTCATCTGCACGCGCCGCGCGATCGGCACCGCGATGGCCGAGCCGACAAGGATCGCGGCGACGATCAGCAGCAGGTTGTCGAGCTGCATGGAGAGGAACACCGTGACGACCGCGACGATCGCACCGGCCGCACCGATCAGGTTGCCGCGTCGTGCCGACTTCGGCGAGCTCAGTCCCTTGAGGGCGAGGATGAAGCAGACGGCCGCGATCAGGTAGAGGATCGCAGTGATTTCGGGGGATAGCAGGTTCACTTGGCTTCCCCTCCCTTGGTGCTCTTGCGACCGCCGAACATCTCCAGCATCCGGTCGGTGACCACGAAGCCGCCGACGAGGTTCGCGGTCGCGAGCACGACCGCGATGAGCGCGACGACCAGCAGCGCGGCATCCTGGGTCTGCCCGGCGACGATGATGGCGCCGACGAGGATGATGCCGTGGATCGCGTTCGCGCCCGACATGAGCGGGGTGTGCAGCTTGCTCGTCACCTTCGAGACCACCTCGAAGCCGACGAACACCGCCAACACGGTGATCGTGAGCAGGGTCACGGCATCCATCAGTTGGTTCCTTCCGTGGTCAGTCCAAGCGCAGAGGCGGTCTGCGGATGCCGCACAACGCCGTCATGGGTGAGGCACGCGCCGGCGACGACCTCGTCCTCGAAGTCCGGCTCGACGCGTCCCTCAACGGCCATCAGCGCGAGCAGGTTGGCGACGTTCTTCGCGTACAGGCGTGACGCGTCAGCAGGGATGGTGGACGGCGCGTCGGCGAGACCGACGAGCGTGACGTGCCCGCCCTCGACCTCCACAGGAGTGTCCTGGCCCGAGACGACGCCCTCGACGTTGCCGCCGCTCTCTGCGGCGAGGTCCACCACCACCGATCCCGGCTTCATGCCCTTGACCATCTCGGTTGTGACGAGCAGCGGAGCAGCCCGGCCGGGGATGGCTGCGGTGGTGATCAGGATGTCGGCCTCGGCGACGTGCGGGCTGAGCAACTGGCGCTGGCGTTCCGCGCTGTCCGTGCTCAGCTCGCGCGCGTAGCCGCCCGCGCCTTCCGCCTCGAGTTCGAGGTTGATGAAGGTGCCGCCCATCGAGGCTACCTCGTCGGCGGATGCGGGGCGGATGTCGTTCGCTGACACTCGCGCGCCGAGACGCTTGGCAGTGCCGATGGCCTGCAGTCCGGCGACGCCGGCGCCGAGCACGAGCACCTTTGCCGGCGGGATGGTGGCGGCGGCGGTCATGTAGAGCGGGAAGAACCGCGGGTAGCGGGTGGCGGCCTCGAGCACAGCCCGGTACCCGGCGACCAGCGCCTGCGAGCTGAGCGCATCCATCGACTGGGCGCGCGAGATGCGCGGCACCAATTCGAGCGCGAACGAGGTGACCCCGGCGTCGGCCAGGGCGCGCACAGTGTCGAGTTCCGAGGCGGGGGAGGCCAGCCCGACCGTGATGGCGCCGCGCCGCAGCGCAGCTACCCGCTCCGGTTCGAGCGGCCTCACGTGGGCGTACACGTCGACGGTTCCCAGGTCGATGCGCGGCTCGACGGATGCCCCGGCGGCCCGGTACGCGTCATCCGAGTATCCGGACTCCTCACCGGCGCCAGCCTCGACGACCACGGTCATGCCTAGCCCGGTCAGTTGCTTCACCGTCTCGGGTGTGGCGGCGACCCGCCGTTCCCCGACGCGGCGTTCCCGCTCGATAGCGACTCTCATTGCGCTCCTCTCTGAACGCCTCAGAGTATGGACGGGGGATCCGGTGTTCAGCGCCGATTAAGCCCAGCGCGGCGCGAAATAAGCGTGTTTCTTTAGAGTTCGAGACTTTTGCCGAGGCCCGGCGGAGTAGAAGGCGAGTCCAACTAGGCTCCGTCCGCGTCGGCTGGTAGCCTTGACGCGGTTGCCCAACCGCAACCGAGCAACTACAACGGAGCAGGCCGGCTCGAAGCTGGTCACCGGTGGTGGCATCCCGTCTCGAACGGTGTGTTTCTACTGTTGGCCAGAACAGACGCCCGGCACAAGACGTGTCGTGTCCCTTCCTGCCCGCTCCTGCTCCGGCGTACGCCGCGCGCATCCCCATGCGCGTGAGCCATTACATAAGGAGAAAGATCCCTTGGAGGGTCCAGAAATCAAGTTCGCCGAGGCCGTTCTCGATAACGGCAAGTTCGGCACGCGCACCGTCCGGTTCGAGACCGGACGACTGGCGCAGCAGGCACAGGGTGCCGTTGCCGCCTACCTCGACGAAGACACCATGCTGCTCAGCGCGACGAGCGCGAGCAAGCAGCCGAAGGAGAACTTCGACTTCTTCCCGCTGACCGTCGACGTCGAAGAGCGTTCGTACGCCGCGGGAAAGATTCCCGGAAGCTTCTTCCGCCGGGAGGGTCGTCCGTCGACCGAGGCCATCCTGGTCTGCCGCCTGATCGACCGGCCGCTGCGCCCGTCGTTCGTCGAGGGTCTGCGCAACGAGGTCCAGATCGTCATCACGGTGCTCTCGATCGCACCCGACGAGTTCTACGACGCGCTCGCGATCAACGCCGCATCCGCGTCCACCCAGATCTCCGGTCTGCCGTTCAGCGGACCGATCGCCGGTGTGCGCCTCGCGCTCATTGACGGACAGTGGGTCGCATTCCCGAAGCACTCGCAGCTCGAGCAGGCCGTGTTCGACCTGACCGTGGCCGGCCGCATCGTCACCGACGCGAACGGCAACGAGGATGTCGCGATCATGATGGTCGAGGCTGAGGCCACCGAGGCATCCTGGAACCTGATCCAGGGCGGTGCCATCAAACCGGACGAGACGATCGTCGCGCAGGGACTCGAGGCGGCCAAGCCGTTCCTCGCCCAGCTGGTCAAGGCGCAGGAGCAGCTCGCAGCGCAGAGCGCCAAGGAGGTGCAGGACTACCCGGTCTTCCTGCCCTACGACCAGGGCACCTACGACGCCGTCGCGCAGTTGGCAGAGGCCGAGCTCGCGGGCATCTACCAGATCGCCGACAAGATGGAGCGCCAGAACGCGGATGACGCACTGAAGGAGCGCGTCAAGGTCGCCGTCGCCGAGAAGGTCGAGTCCGGTGAGCTGCCGGATTCCGTGCTCGGGCAGTTCAGCGCCGCGTACAAGTCGGTCACCAAGAAGGTCGTCCGCGGCCGCATCCTCACCGACGGTGTCCGCATCGACGGTCGTGGCCTGGCGGACATCCGCCCGCTGGACGCCGAGGTGCAGGTCATCCCGCGCGTGCACGGAAGCGCGATCTTCCAGCGCGGTGAGACCCAGATCCTGGGCGTCACGACGCTGAACATGCTGAAGATGGAGCAGCAGATCGACTCGCTGGCCCCGGTCACGAAGAAGCGCTACCTGCACCACTACAACTTCCCGCCCTACTCGACCGGTGAGACCGGCCGCGTCGGCAGCCCGAAGCGTCGCGAGATCGGCCACGGCTTCCTCGCCGAGCGCGCACTCGTGCCGGTGCTGCCGAGCCGCGAGGAGTTCCCGTACGCGATCCGCCAGGTGTCGGAGGCGCTCAGCTCCAACGGCTCGACCTCGATGGGCTCCGTCTGCGCGTCGACCCTCTCGCTGCTGAACGCTGGTGTGCCGCTGCGCGCGCCGGTCGCCGGCATCGCGATGGGCCTGGTCAGCGACGAGGTGGACGGCGAGACGCGCTACGCGGCACTCACCGACATCCTTGGTGCTGAGGACGCCCTCGGCGACATGGACTTCAAGGTCGCCGGAACGAGCGAGTTCGTCACCGCCATCCAGCTCGACACCAAGCTCTCCGGGCTTCCGTCGTCGGTGCTCGACGGTGCGCTGAAGCAGGCGAAGGAAGCGCGCAACGCGATCCTCGCCGTCATCAACGCGGCGATCGACGCTCCGGACGAGATGGCGCCGACGGCGCCTCGCGTCATCAGCGTGCAGATCCCGATCGACAAGATCGGTGAGCTCATCGGCCCCAAGGGCAAGACGATCAACCAGATCCAGGACGACACCGGCGCAGACATCTCGATCGAGGACGACGGCACCGTGTACATCGGCGCCGTCGACGGCCCGTCGGCCGAGGCTGCCCGCCTGGCGGTCAACGCGATCGCGAACCCGCTGAACCCCGAGGTCGGCGAGCGGTTCCTCGGAACCGTCGTCAAGATCGCGACGTTCGGCGCGTTCGTCTCGCTCACGCCGGGCAAGGACGGCCTGCTGCACATCTCCGAGGTGCGCAAGCTCGCCGGCGGAAAGCGCGTCGAGAACGTCGAGGACGTCCTCGGCGTCGGCCAGAAGATCCAGGTGGAGATCACCAAGATCGACGACCGCGGCAAGCTCTCGCTGGCCCCGGTCCTCGAGGAGTCGGACGGCTCGTCCGACGCCTCCGTCGAGTCGGTGGAGACCACCGAGGCCTGACCCCTCGCACCAGACGCAAAGAACCCGCTCCCGCTTCGGTGGGGGCGGGTTCTTCGTCTCAGCATCGAGTTGCCCACTTTGGCCCCTCACAGCACCGGATTCAGGGGCCGAAGTGGGCGACTCGGCGAATATTGCAGGGCGAGAACGCGAGTCAATTTGCCCATTTTCAGCCAACTTGCGTACGCTCGGCAGTAGCCCGGCAAGGACGCCGGGACGGAGGCGACCCCCTACCCGGATGGCCGCTTCCTCTCCAGTGGATCCTCGTCGCTCATCAGGCGGGAGGGTCGCGACGGAAGGGGCACCGATGTTGCGCGAAAGCGTCACGGAGCATGGCACAGCTGATCTTCTCGAGGACTTCGTCCAACTGCTGAAGCCTGACGGGTCGAGGGTGGCTAACCCGACGTTCGACACGTGGGTGGCGGATGTGACCGACGAACAGCTGGTGTCGCTCTACGAAGACATGGTGGTCGTCCGTCGCATCGACGCCGAGGCGACCGCGTTGCAGCGTCAGGGCGAACTCGGCCTGTGGGCCCCGCTGCTCGGCCAGGAGGCCGCGCAGATCGGCTCGGCTCGCGCGCTGCGCGACGACGACTTCATCTTCTCCAGCTACCGCGAGAACGCCGTCGCCTACTGCCGCGGCGTTGCGCTCACCGACCTGCTCAGCATGTGGCGCGGCCACTCACACGGAGGCTGGGACCCGTACACCGTCAACATGGCGGTGCCGGCCATCATCATCGGCGCCCAGGCGCTGCACGCGACCGGGTACGCGATGGGCATCAAGGCGGAAGCGGCCGATAGCGTCGCGATCACCTACTTCGGGGACGGCGCGACCAGCCAGGGCGACGTGAACGAAGCGCTGGTCTTCGCCGCGAGCTTCGACGCGCCGGTGGTGTTCTTCTGCCAGAACAACCAGTGGGCCATCTCAGAGCCGGTCGGGGTGCAGGCCAAGCGGCACATCTCCGAACGCGCCCCCGGGTTCGGCATCCCGAGCATGCGTACCGACGGCAACGATGTCCTCGCGGTGATGGCGGCGACCCGCATCGCGCTGGACCGCGCCCGCGGCGGCGGCGGACCCACCTTCATCGAGGCGGTCACCTACCGGATGGGGCCGCACACCACCTCCGACGACCCCAGCCGCTACCGCACCAAGGACGAACTCGAGGAGTGGAAGGGCAAGGACCCGATCACTCGCCTGGAGGCGCTGCTCGAGTCGACGGGGGCGCTGAGCGACAAGGTTAGGGCTCGCGTGAAGGCGAAGGCGGATGCTGTGGCGGGGGAGCTCCGCCAGGGCGTGATCTCGATGGAGGACCCGCACCCGCTCAGCGTCTTCGACAATGTCTACGCCGAGCCGCACAGCTGGCTCGAGCGGCAGAAGAGCCAGTACGCCGCCTACCTCGAAACCTTCGAGGGGGACGAGCGATGACAACGACAACAACGACACAGCTCACCCTTGGAAAAGCGCTCAACTCCGGCCTTCGCCGCGCGCTTGCCGACGACGACCGGGTGGTGCTGATCGGCGAGGACATCGGAGCGCTCGGCGGTGTGTTCAGGGTGACCGATGGGCTGCAGGCCGAGTTCGGCGAAACGCGAGTCATCGACTCGCCGCTGGCCGAATCGGGCATCATCGGCACCGCGGTCGGGCTCGCCATGCGCGGGTTCCGTCCGGTGTGCGAGATCCAGTTCGACGGTTTCATCTACCCGGGCTTCGACCAGATCGTCGCGCAGGTGGCCAAGCTGCACTACCGCACCCGCGGCCACGTCAGCATGCCGATCACGATCCGGGTGCCGTACGGCGGAGGCATCGGCGCGGTCGAGCACCACTCGGAGTCGCCGGAGTCCTACTTCGCGCACACGGCAGGTCTGCGAGTCGTGACCTGCTCGACGCCGCAGGATGCGCACACCATGCTCAGGCAGGCGATCGCCAGTGACGATCCGGTGCTGTTCTTCGAACCCAAGCGGCGGTACTGGGCCAAGGGCGAGGTGGACGAGGATATCGCCGACGCCCTTCCCCTCGGCAAGGCGCGCGTCGTGCGTGAGGGAACGCAGGTGACGCTCGTCACCTACGGGCCGCTGGTGGCGACGGCAATCGACGCCGCGGCGGCAGCGGAGGACGATGGCGTCTCCATCGAGCTCATCGACCTGCGGTCGCTCTCGCCGATCGACTTCGACACCGTCGAGGCATCCGTCCGCAAGACCGGGCGGCTGGTGATCTCGCACGAGGCGCAGCAGCACGGCGGCATCGGAGCCGAGATCGCTGCGAGCATCACCGAACGCTGCTTCAACTGGCTCGAGGCCGCGCCGGCGCGGGTCACGGGCTTCGACACCCCGTACCCGCCCGCATCGCTCGAGGAGCACTTCCTACCGGACCTCGACCGGATGCTCGACACCGTCGACCGCGTGCTTGGACGGCCCAACTCGCTCAGCAACTGGGAGGCCTGATGGCAGTCAAGGAATTCGCGCTGCCGGACCTCGGCGAGGGCCTCACCGAGTCGGAGCTGGTCAGCTGGCGGGTCGCCGAGGGCGACACCGTCGAGCTGAACCAGGTCATCGCCGAAGTCGAGACCGCGAAAGCACTCGTCGAGCTGCCCTCCCCGTTCGCCGGTGTCATCGCGAAGCTGTACGCGGAGCCCGGCACGACCGTGCTGGTCGGCGCTCCCATCGCAGCGTTCGAACTCGCCGACTCCGGTGAGCCGGCCGACGTGCCCATGCCCGATGAGGACGCACCGACCGATGGCTCGCCGCAGCCGGTCGACAGCGGGCGCGAATCCGTGCTCGTCGGCTACGGGCCGCGCGTGGAGACCGGCGACCGCCCGAAGCGGAGAGCGCGGAAGGCCGCCGGGCCGCAGGCAACGCTTGCCCCGGCATCGGGCAGCGACCGTCTCGAAACCAGCCCAGCGCCGCGCGCCCTCTCCACCCCGCCCGTCCGCAAGCTCGCTCGCGACTTGGGCGTCGACCTCACGACCCTCACCGGCACCGGCGACAACGGGGTCGTCACCCGCGAGGATGTCGAGCGTGCGTCCACCGGCGCATCCGCCGCGCCCGAAACGCGCACAACATCCCAGCGCTCCGGCGACCGCGAGACGCGCACCCCGATCCAGGGCGTGCGCAAGCACACCGCCGCGGCAATGGTCGCGAGCGCCTTCACCGCGCCGCACGCGAGCGAGTTCCTCACCATCGACGTGACCCCGACAATGGAGCTGATCGACACGCTCAAGGCGTCGTCGCAATTCAGCCAGGTGCGCCTGAACCTGCTCGCGGTGGTCGCGAAGGCGGTGTGCTTCGCCGTCGGACGCAACCCGTCGGTGAACTCACGCTGGGACGATGAGGCGCAGCAGATCGTGCAGTTCAACTACGTCAACCTGGGCATCGCGGCGGCGACACCGCGCGGCCTGATGGTCCCGAACATCAAGGACGCCGACACCCTCGACCTGATCCAGCTGGCCGGGGCGCTCGCTGAACTGGTCGAGACGGCGAAGGCCGGGCGCACCGGCCAGGCGGAGCTCGGCGGCGGCACGATCTCGATCACCAACATCGGCGTCTTCGGCATCGATGCGGGCACACCGATCCTGCCGCCGGGGGAGGCCATGATCCTCGCGCTCGGCGCGGTGAAGCGGATGCCGTGGGAGCACAAGGGGGAGATCGCCCTCCGCCAGGTGCTCACCTTGAGCATCTCATTCGACCACCGCCTGGTCGACGGGGAGCAAGCGAGTCGCTTCCTCGCGGATGTCGGCCGGATCCTGGCAAACCCGGCGTCGCTCATCGCGATGGTGTGAGGGACGACATGGAGCGGCTGATCCCCGAGCAGACGAGTCCGGAACTCGCCGGCACCGCGTTCGTCCACCTCGACGGGATCCTCTACGCGTCGTTCTCCACGCCGGACTTCGCATCCGCAGCATCCCTCGCCGCAAGGGTGGGGGAGGTGGCGGAGGAGCTGAACCATCATCCCGAGCTTCGCCTCGGCTGGGGTTCGATCTCATTCGAGTTGACCTCGCACGACGCCGACGGCGTTACGCGGCGCGACCTCGAGCTGGCGGGACGTATTCAGGAGCTCGCCGACGAAGCGGGCGCCACCGGAGACACGCAGGTGCCCGCCCGCTACGACATCGCCATCGACACGGTGGATGCCGACGGCATCCGCGGTTTCTGGAAGGCGGTTCTCGACTACGACGAGGTCGACGACGACGGAGAGATTGAGCTCGTCGACCCGCGCGGCAAGGGCCCGCGGTTCTGGTTCCAGCACATGGAGCCGCCCCGCACCCAGCGGAATCGAATCCACGTCGACGTGTACGTGCCGACCTCGGATGCGCCCGACCGGGTGCAGGCGGCCCTCGACGCGGGCGGCACGCTGCTGACCGACGAGTACGCGCCCGGATGGTGGGTGCTCGCAGACGCCGAGGGCAACGAGGCCTGCGTCTGCACCTCCGACCTCTAGGGGTTGATTTCCCGAATCGGCGATTCTCGTCCCTTACTGCTTCGAGGTGTCGCAAAGCGCCATTCCCGGGAGAGTTAGGGCCTCTTTCTGACCCGCGTGGTGCTTGAAGCAGGGGTTACATTCACGCGCCCTCGGGCGCACCATTGGAACCAACACCTGCTACGGAAGCGAGGTGAGTCCCATGGGCTCGAGCGAGAACGAGGCGGTCGTCGGTCGCCTCATCGACTGCATCAACGCACGCGACACGGCGGTCATGGATGAACTGTTCCACGACGACGCCGTCATGGAATGGCCGCAGTCCGGAGAGCGGGTGCGGGGCGCCGACAATCGGCGCGCCATCTACAGCGCCTTCCCGCAGTTGCCGACGATCACCCCGCGGCGCATCGTCAGCTCGGGGGACCTGGTCGTCGCCGAGGCGCACCTCGACTACGACGGCCCCACCTACGAGACCGTCTTCATCTTCGAGTTCCGGGGCGGGAAGATCGAGCGGGAGACCGCCTACTGGAGCGAGTCGTTCGTCGCGCCAGACTGGCGCGCCGACTGGGTCGAGCAGCTGGACCAGCAACTCAGCTAGCCGTCGGCGCGGTCAGCGGAGGGCCGCAAGCGCCATCCGCTCCAGCTCCGCCCGCACCGCACCGGGTTCCAGCGATTGCCCGCTGTGCGGCGTCGAGTTGAGTAGCCCGAACACTGCGTGGGCTCGCGCCCTCAGCACCGCAGTGTCGACATCGGGGTGGAGCCGCTCGAGCACACCCACCCACAGTTCGACGTAGCGGCGCTGCAGCGTTCGCACCAGGTGCCGGTCTTCGTCGCCAAGACTGTCCAGATCGCGATCCTGCACGCGGATGACATCCGGATTCCCCAGGGCGAAGTCGGCGTGGAAGCGCACGAGATCGGTCAGCGCGTCGGATGCCCCGGATGCCGCGGCCACGACCCTCGCGCCTCCGTCGTGCAGTCCGCGGCTCACGTCCACGAGCACCGCGGCGAGCACGGCCTGCTTGCCCGCGAAGTGCTTGTACACCGCCGGACCGCTCACACCCACGGCGGCACCGAGGTCCTCGATGGAGACCCCGTTGAAGCCGCGCTCGGCGAACAGCCGCGCCGCCGCGTCGAGCAGGGCCGCGCGACGGCTCGCCTTCGCGCGACTGCGCTCGGTGGTCAGGCCATCGGACATCAGATGCTTCCCGCTGTAGACATCGGTAGGGGTGTTCACTAACCTTAGACCCAGTTAGCGATCATTAACCGAATGAGTCGACGGAGACGCATGGAAGTCCTGACCAGCTCGCTCGACACCGCAGGCGACGCGTTTCGCTCCAACGAGGCCGGCCAGCGGGAACTCGTCGACGAGCTCCGCGAGCGCCTGCGCGTCACCGCCCTCGGCGGCCCGGAGCGCTCCCGCGAGCGCCACGTCGCGCGCGGCAAGCTGCTCCCGCGCGACCGCGTCGACGCTCTGCTGGATGATGGCAGCCCGTTCCTCGAGATCGCGCCACTCGCCGCCGAGGGGATGTACGACGGCGATAGTCCGAGCGCCGGCCTGATCGCCGGCATCGGCCTCGTGCACGGCCGCCACGTCATGGTCGTCGCCAACGACGCGACCGTGAAGGGCGGCACCTACTACCCGATGACGGTCAAGAAGCACCTCCGCGCGCAGGAGATCGCGTTCGAGAACCGTCTGCCGTGCGTCTACTTGGTCGACTCCGGGGGCGCGTTCCTGCCGATGCAGGATGAGGTGTTCCCTGACCGCGACCACTTCGGCCGCATCTTCTACAACCAGGCCAGGCTGTCGGCGGCGAAGATCCCCCAGCTCGCGGCCGTGCTGGGCTCTAGCACCGCCGGTGGTGCCTACGTGCCGGCGATGAGCGACGAGACGGTCATCGTGCGCAACCAGGGCACCATCTTCCTCGGCGGCCCACCCCTCGTGAAGGCCGCGATCGGGGAGATCGTCACCGCCGAGGAGCTCGGCGGCGGCGAGCTGCACTCCGGCACGTCCGGCGTGACCGACCACCTGGCGGAGAACGACGAGCACGCGCTGCAGATCATCCGGGACATCGTCGCGACCCTGCCCCGGCCCGCCGCGCCGGCATGGGACGTAATCGAGAGCCGCGAACCGGCCGTCGACCCCGGGGAACTGTACGGTGCCGTGCCGGTAGACGTGCAGGGCAGCTATGACGTGCACGAGGTCATCGCACGGCTCGTCGACGCCTCCGAGTTCCACGAGTTCAAACGTGAATACGGCAAGACCCTGGTGACCGGGTTCGCCCGGTTGCACGGGCATCCGGTCGGCATCATCGCCAACAACGGCGTGCTGTTCAGCGAATCGGCGCAGAAGGGCGCCCACTTCATCGAGCTGTGCGACCAGCGCGGCATCCCGCTGGTGTTCCTGCAGAACATCTCCGGCTTCATGGTGGGCCGTGACTACGAGGCCGGCGGCATCGCGAAGCACGGCGCGAAGATGGTCACCGCGGTCGCCACCACCCGCGTCCCCAAGTTCACTGTCGTCATCGGCGGATCGTTCGGCGCCGGCAACTACTCGATGTGCGGCAGGGCGTACGGCCCGCGTTTCCTCTGGATGTGGCCGGCGAGCCGCATCTCGGTCATGGGCGGCGCCCAGGCGTCCTCCGTGCTCTCCACCATCCGCCGGGAACAGCTCGAGGCGCGCGGCGAGGAGTGGCCCGAGGCGGACGAGGCCGCGTTCAAAACGCCGATCACTGAGCAGTACGAGCACCAGGGCAACCCGTACTACTCGACCGCCCGGCTGTGGGATGACGGCATCATCGACCCGGCCGAGACCCGCACCCAGCTCGGGCTCGCCCTCGACGTCGCCTCGCGCACCCCGCTGCCCGATTCCGCCTTCGGCCTGTTCAGGATGTGACCGGTGCAATTCGACAAGCTCAGTAACAGCATCTTCGACACCGTGTTGGTCGCCAATCGCGGTGAGATCGCCTGCCGTGTCATCCGCACCCTGCGCGAACTCGGCATCCGATCGGTCGCCGTCTACAGCGACGCCGATTCCGACGCCAAGCACGTCGCGGACGCCGACGTCGCGGTCCGCATCGGCGAGGCCGCCCCGGCTGCCAGCTACCTGAACGTCGGCGCGATCATCGCGGCAGCGATCCAGTCGGGCGCGCAGGCGATCCACCCCGGCTACGGGTTCCTGTCCGAGAACGCCGAATTCGCGCGCGCGTGCGAGGCAGCCGACATCGTCTTCATCGGCCCGACCGAGCGCTCGCTCGAGCTGATGGGCGACAAGATCCGCTCCAAGGACCACGTCTCGGCCGCAGGCGTGCCGGTGCTCGAGGGTGTGTCGTCCCGTGGCCTCAGCGACGAGCAGCTGGCAGCGGAGGCCGACCGGGTCGGCTACCCGCTGCTCATCAAGCCGTCGGCCGGCGGCGGCGGCAAGGGGATGCAGCCGGTCTACTCCGCCGAGGCGCTGCCGGATGCGCTGGCGACGGCCCGCCGCGTTGCGTCCGCAGCCTTCGGCGACGACACCATGCTGCTCGAACGGCTCATCACCAGCCCCCGGCACATCGAAGTGCAGCTGCTCGCGGACAGCCACGGCAACGTGATCCATTTGGGCGAGCGCGAGTGCTCGCTGCAGCGGCGCCATCAGAAGGTCATCGAGGAGGCGCCGTCGCCGCTGCTGGATGCCGCGACACGCGAGCGCATCGGCGAGGCGGCGAAGACCGTGGCGCGCAGCGTCGACTATCGCGGCGCGGGCACTGTCGAGTTCCTGGTGTCCGCAGAGGCGCCGGACCAGTTCTTCTTCATGGAGATGAACACGCGCCTCCAGGTCGAGCATCCGGTAACCGAGCTGGTCACCGGGGTCGACCTGGTCGCGTGGCAGCTGCGGGTCGCGGCGGGGGAGCGGCTGACTCTCGCACAGTCCGACATTCACCTCACCGGGCACGCCATCGAGGCTCGCCTCTACGCGGAGGATCCGCAGCGCGGCTTCCTGCCCAGCACCGGGCACATCCTGTCCCTGCGCGAGCCGGACGGCACGGGCATCCGGGTCGACGGCTCGTTGCGTGAGGGACTGACCATCGGCGTTGACTACGACCCGATGCTGGCCAAGGTCATCGCACACGGCGTCGACCGCTCGGAGGCGATCGCGCGCCTCGATGCCGCGCTCGCCGCCACGACGGTGCTGGGCGTTCGCACCAACATCGAGTACCTGCGCGAGCTGCTCGCGGACCCGGATGTCATCGCCGGGACCATGGACACCACCCTGATCGAGCGGCGACTGCCGGAGCTGGTGTTCCGGGGCGCCGACGCCGAGCTGCTCACTGCCGCCGCGCTCTTTCTGCACGCCGAGCGCACGAATGCCGATGCGCTTGACCCGTGGACCTCCAGACCTGGCTGGCGGATGGCGGAGGCAGCGCGGCCGAGCCGGTACCGGTTCTCGACCTCACAGAGCGACCGGGTCGACGTGCTGGTCGCCGGGACCGCCGAGGCGGCAGCCGTCACGATCGACGGGCGCGAGCACGCGGCCCGATTGGTGGGCGACGGTGGCGATCACCGGCTGACTCTCGACGGCGTTACCCGCCCGCTGGCGATCGCGCGCTCCGGTGACCAGGTGTGGATCGGATGCGACGGCGTGAGCCTGCCGCTGCGGCACCTGGACCGGTCGGCGCAGACCGCGGAAATGCTGGCCGCGATCGAGCGGGTCGCGCATCCGGTCAGCCCAGAAGTGCGCTCGCCGATGCCGGGCACGGTCGTCGCGGTGGCGGCCGAAACCGGTGACCGGGTGACGGAAGGCCAGACCCTGGTCACCGTCGAGGCGATGAAAATGGAGCACAAGCTCGCCGCCCCGGCCGCGGGCGAGGTGGAGATCACCGTGAGCGTCGGCGACTTGGTCCGGCTGGATCAGGTGGTTGCGCGCGTCAGAAGCGAAGAGGAAGCGATGGAAGCGGCCCAGCCGCATCCCGAACGAGAGGTCACGCCATGAGCTGGAACCTGACGGAAGAGGAGCAGTCGCTCTACGACACGGTGTGCGAGTTCGCCGACGAGGTGATCGCACCCATCTCCTACGAGGCCGACCGCGAGCATCGGCTGCCGATGGACGTGGTCGCGCAGATGGGGCAACTCGGGCTGTTCGGGCTGCCGTTCCCGGAGGAGTACGGCGGACAGGGCGGCGACGTGATGTCGCTCGGACTCGCTATCGAGGCCATCGCGCGCGTCAACCAGTCGCTGGCCATCACACTCGAGGCTGCCGTCGGGCTTGGGTCCTTCCCGATCTTCCGCTTCGGCACCGAGGAGCAGAAGCGGGAACTGCTGCCCGACCTCACGGCGGGCACCGCACTCGCCGGGTTCGGCCTGACCGAGGCCGAGGCGGGCAGCGACGCCGGCGCGACGCGCACCACCGCCCGGCTGGACGACGGCGAATGGGTGATCAACGGCAGCAAGCAGTTCATCACCAACTCCGGCACGCCGATCACCAGGTTCGTGACCGTGACGGCGGTGACAGGCGAGCGCGAGGACCCGGACGGCAGGATGCGCAAGGAACTGTCGACCATCATCGTCCCGAACGGGACACCCGGCTTCACGGTGGAGCCTGCCTACGACAAGGTCGGCTGGAACTCGTCGGACACGCATCCGCTGACCTTCGACGACGCCAGGGTCCCAGAGGCCAACCTGCTCGGCGAGCGCGGACGCGGCTACGCCAACTTCCTGCACACCCTCGACGACGGACGAGTCGCGATCGCCGCGCTCGCCACCGGCGCGGCACAGGGCTGCCTCGACGAGGCGGTTGCCTACGCCAAGAATCGCAACGCGTTCGGGAAGCCGATCGGCTCATTCCAGTCGATCTCGTTCATGATCGCGCAGATGCAGGCGCGCGTGCACACCGCCCGGCTCGCCTGGCACGACGCCGCGCGCCGCAGCGCTGCGGGCCTCGACTACAAGCGTGAGGCGGCGATCGCGAAGCTGGTCTCAAGCGACGCGGCGATGAGCAATGCGCGCGACGCGACCCAGATCTTCGGCGGTGCGGGCTTCATGAATGAGAGCCTTGTTGCACGGCACTACCGTGACTCGAAGATCCTCGAGATCGGCGAGGGCACCAACGAGGTGCAGCTCATGGTGATCGCCAGGTCGCTCGGTTTCAATCAGTAGGAGGCGCGGATGCCCGAGGAACGCGAAATCGTGCAGCAGCGCGGACTCTATTTCGAGGAGTTCGACGAGTCTGTTCTCTACCGGCACCGGCCGGGCCGTACGGTCACCGAGGCCGACAATGTGCTGTTCACGACCCTCACTATGAACACCCAGTCGCTGCACCTGGATGCCGCGTTCTCCGCGTCCCAGCCGTTCGGGCAGCGCCTGGTCAACTCGATGTTCACACTGGCCACCCTGGTCGGCAGTTCGGTGGCGCAGCTGACCGAGGGCACCATCGTCGCAAACCTCGGCTTCGAGAAGGTCGCCTTTCCTCATCCGGTCTTCCACGGCGACACCCTGTACAGCGAGACGATCGTCACCGGCAAGCGGCTCTCCGAGTCCCGGACGGGGCAGGGGATCGTCACGCTCGAGCACACCGCCCGCAACCAGGACGGCGTCGTCGTCGCGACGGCCGTGCGGTCGACGTTGGTGTGGTGCAAAGAGGCGCGGCAATGAGCTTCCGGATGGGCCCGGCCCTGTTGTTCTGCCCCGCCGACCGCACCGACCGGTTCGACAAGGCCGCCGAGCGGGCGGATGCGGTCATCCTCGACCTCGAGGACGCCGTCGACGCCGCGCACAAGGACGCCGCGCGGGCCGCGCTCATCGAGCATCTGCTCGATCCGGCGCGCACGATCGTGCGGGTGAACGCCTACGACTCACCGGAGCGCGCTGCCGACCTGGAGGCGCTGCGGCAGACCGAGTACCGCACGGTGATGGTCGCCAAGGCGACCGCGCCCCGTGACTTCGAGGGGCTGGACGGGTTCGAGCTGGTGGCGCTGTGCGAGACCGCAGGTGGAGTCGTTGGGGCGCCCGCGATCGCGGCGCACCCGTCGGTGGTCGCGCTCATGTGGGGTGCGGAGGACCTGATGGCCTCCCTTGGCGGGACCTCGAGCCGGTTGCCGGATGGCCGCTACCGGCAGGTGGCCCGGCACGCGCGCTCCGCGGTGCTGCTCGCGGCGGGCGCCTACGGCAAGGCCGCGATCGACGCCATCCATGTCGACATCGACGACTTCGACGGACTGCGGGCCGAGGCGTCGGATGCCGCGGCAAGCGGCTTCGCGGCGACCGCGTGCATCCACCCCGGTCAGGTCGCCACCATCCGCGACGCCTACCGGCCCTCGGATGCGGACCTGGAATTCGCGCGCGCGGTGCTCGCGGCGGCGACCGACGAGTCAGGCGTGTTCGCCTTCCGCGGTCGCATGGTGGACGAGCCGGTGCTCCGGCACGCTGCCGAACTGGTGCGGCGCGCGGGCGACTAACACCCCCGGTTGGGGGTAGGACAGGCGCGGGCCGGGTTCGTACTCTGGTCTGATGGGAAATGGCGCCGAGGCGGTCAGCAGCGTGCTGTCTTGGTTCACCTGGATCGTCGACCCCATCTTCTGGCTCGCGGTCGCGGTCATCGTCGCTGCAGCTGTCGCCGTTCGCGTCGTGCTGAGCATCCGGTTCGCGCGTCGCTGGAGCGGCCCGCAGTACCAGCGTCACTCCGAGCCGCCAGTCGAGAGCGTCCCCATCCCGGTGCGCCGCCGCCCCTGAGGCCGGCCGCCGCACCCCACAGCCTCCCGAACTTCCATTGAGTCGGGAGGTGTTGCCGTTTTGGCAGGCTCATAACGGCTACTGCCCCCGACTCGATGATTGACTAGTTGGCTATTTTGCTAGATAGCTAGTTATAATGCTTGGATGGCAGATCTTCCCGTGGCAGCGCTGAAGGCCGAGCTGTTCAAGGCGCTCGCGCATCCGGTCCGCGTACGGGCCCTCGAGCAGCTCGTGCAGGGGGAGCGCTCCGTGGGCGACCTCGCCGACAGCATCGACGCCGAGTTGACGCAGCTCTCCCAGCAGCTGGCGGTGCTGCGCAGGGCAGGTGTGGTCGTCACCCGCCGCGACGGCAACACCATCTACTACTCGGTGCGCGACCCGCGCATGGCAGAGCTGCTGGCCGTCGCCAGGCAGCTGCTCCTCAGCAATCTGCAGGACACGACAGAACTCCTCGCAACGCTCGAGCGTGAGCACGCCGCCAGCGAAGCTGCAACGGGCACGGAGGTGCGATGAGACGACGGATGTCGGCAAGCGGCCGCTTCCTGCTCGGACTGCTCCCCGGTAAGGGCGACGTCGCGGCGATGCGCCGGTCGCCGGGGCGGGACCTCCTGGCCGGACTGACCGTCGCCATCGTTGCGCTGCCGCTCGCACTCGCCTTCGGCGTCGCATCCGGGCTCGGCGCGGAAGCCGGGCTGATCACCGCGATTGTCGCGGGTGCGATCGCCGCGGTGTTCGGTGGCAGCAACCTGCAGGTGTCAGGACCCACAGGGGCGATGACGGTCGTGCTGATCCCGGTGGTGCACCAGTTCGGCGCGAGCGGCGTGCTGCAGGTCGGCGTGATGGCCGGCGTCATCCTGCTCGGCCTCGCGGTGTCCGGGGTCGGCCGCTACGTGCGGTACCTCCCTGCGTCCCTCGTCGAGGGCTTCACGGCGGGCATCGCCGTGGTCATCGCGCTGCAGCAGCTGCCGAACATCCTCGGTGTTGAGGCCGGCGACCAGGAGCAGGTGTGGGCCATCGCCTTCGACGCGATCGTGCGCTGGGCGGCGGCTCCGGATCTCGTGCCGGTGGTCATCGCGCTGGCCGTGGCCGCGGTCATCCTGATCGGCGCCCGCTTCAAGCCGGCTGTTCCGTTCTCGCTCGTCGCCGTTGTCATCGCCACGGCCGTCGCCTTCTTCGCAGGCTTCGGCATCGACACCGTCGGTACCCTGCCCGCCGGCCTGCCCGCGCCATCCGTCGGCTTCTTCGACCCGAGCACGCTGACCGCGCTGCTGCCATCGGCGCTCGCCGTCGCAGCCCTGGCCGCGCTGGAGAGCCTGCTCTGCGCGACCGTTGCGGACGCCATGAGCGTCGGGCAGAAGCACAACCCCGACCGTGAGCTGTTCGGCCAGGGACTGGCGAACCTGGCCGCCCCGCTGTTCGGTGGCGTTCCGGCGACCGCGGCGATCGCCCGCACCGCCGTCAACGTGCGCGCGGGAGCGCAGTCGCGCCTCGCGTCGTTCTCGCACGCGGTCATCCTGCTGCTGTTCACGCTCGTCGCCGCGCCGCTGGTCGGGGTGATCCCGCTGGCCGCCCTCGGCGGCGTGCTGCTCGCGACTACCGTGCAGATGATCCAGGTCGGCTCGATCAAGGCCATCATGCGCTCGTCGCGTGGGGATGCCCTCGTGCTGGTGCTCACGTTCGTGGTCACCGTGGCGATCGATTTGGTCACGGCCGTCGTCGTGGGCCTCGCGCTGGCCGGCTTCGTCGCGTTGCGTGCGGTCGCGAAGGCGTCCAGGGTCGAGCGGGTGCCTCTCGACCATGCCGACCATTCCGCCGAGGAGCGCAGCCTGCTCGACGACCGCATCGTCGCCTTCCGCCTCGACGGCGCCCTGTTCTTCGGCGCAGCCCACCGCTTCCTGCTCGAACTCAGCGAGGTCGCGGATGTCGCCGTGGTCATCCTCCGCATGAGCCGGCTGACCACCATCGATGCGACCGGCGCGCTGATGCTCGACGACGCGATAGCCAAGCTCGAGCGCCGCGGCATCGTCGTGCTGCTGTCGGGCATCCGACCCGGTCACAAGAAGGTGCTCGCCGCGCTGACCTCCGCGCGACGGCTGAAGGACGCCGGTCGCGTCTTCGAGGCGACCCCGAATGCGATCGCCTCCGCGCGCGAACTGGTGGGCGCTACGCCGGGGTCTCCGACAACGTAGTCAACTGCGCGCGAGCCAGGATCACCGTCCGCAGGGTGAAGCCGAGGACCGCCGGGGTGCAGCGCGCCGGCAGGTCGAGCCGTTCGACGCCCAGCGCGGACAGCGTGAAGACGTAGCGGTGTTCGCCATGGCCGGCCGGCGGTGCGGCGCCTTCGAACCGCTCCTCGCGTGACTCGTTGGGCAGCGTGATCGCGCCGGCGGGCAGCAGCCCGGCGGCCGGGTTCCCGGCATCCTGAGGCAGCGCGCTCGCGTCGCCCGGGATGTTGTAGACCGCCCAGTGCCAGTAGCCGCTGCCGGTCGGCGCATCCGGGTCGTACACGGTGAGCGCGAAGCTCTTGGTGCCGCGTGGCTGCCCGGACCAGTGCAGGGTCGGGGAGCGGTCCTCGCCGCCCATCCCGGATGCCCGTGCCCACCTGGGCAGAATGTCGCCGTCGCGCACTTCCGGGCTGGTCAGCGAGAACGCCGGCACCTCCGGCAAACGCCAGTTCGGGTCATTGACCACGGTGAATCGCCCCCCGCTCCATTGCATTCGGTCGGTTGTGCCGATGATAGCCGTACCGGTGCGAGTCCTTCTCGCGCACGAATCGCGCCATTCGTGCCACGGAAGTGGCCTGGGCGTGCTCTACCCTCTGTGCAACACACCTCCACCGGCCGAGAGATCCCATGAACCCGACAAGCCAACTGGGCACGCGCGCGCACCAGCGCCGACTCGGGTCCACTCCGCTCCGGGTGAGTTCGCTGGCGATCGGCGGGAACGTCTTCGGGTGGACGGTGGGCGACGAGGCGACCGTCGACATCCTCGACCGTTACGTCGAGCTCGGCGGCACCTTCATCGATACCGCGGACAGTTACGCGGGCGGACGAAGCGAGATCCTGATCGGGAACTGGATGCGCGACCGGCGGAACCGGGCGGATGTCGTGCTGGCCACCAAGATCGGCAAGAGTGCCGACTTCCCTGGCCTAACGCCGGGTGCGCTGACCGCGGCGATCGATGCCAGCCTGACCCGCCTGGGCACCGACTACCTCGACTTGCTCTACCTCCACATCGACGACCCGGACGTGCCGTTCGAGGAGACCCTGGTCGCGCTCGACGAAGTCGTGCGGGCGGGGAAGGTGCGTTATTTGGGTGCCTCGGACCACTCGGGCAATCGGCTGATCGAGGCACGGATCATTGCCGCGCAGCTCGGCCTTGGGCCGCTCGTCGCGGTGCAAAGCCGTTACAACCTGATGCACCGTGCGGTGTTCGAGGGTTCGATGGCGTCGGTCGCCGCGTCGCAGGGCTTGGCTGTAATGCCGCGCTTCGCGTTGGATGGCGGGTTCCTCACGGGCAGGTACCGATCGCGCGCGAACCTGGCGAGCGTGCATGGCCGGTTCGACTCGCGCGTCGTCGACGCGCAGAGCCACCTCAACCGGAGGGGGCTGAGGGTGCTCGCCGCGCTGGATCGAGTCTCCGCCGAGCACGAGGTTGCGCCGGCGAGCATCGCGATCGCGTGGCTGCTCACCAAGTCGAACGTCGTCGCGCCGGTGGCCAGTGCGAGCAGCGCGGATCAGGTCGAGGACCTCATCGCGGGCACGCTGGTCCAGCTGACCCGCAACCAGGTCGCAGCGCTCGACGCGGCAACCGCCTGAGTGGGCCAGAGCTTCAGGCCCGGGCGGCGCGGATGCGATCGACGCTGCGCTGGAGCGCTCCGGCCGCTGCGGTGACGTCGCCTGCATAGCCACCGACCATCGCGCCGTCGCGGGCGAGCAGGAAGTCGTCAGCCCCCTCACCGGGGAGGGGATGCCCGACCTGCCGAAGCAGGTCGGCGATCGCGGCGGTGTACCAGTCGCGGTGCTCCATGATGATCACGCGCACCTCATGGTGGGGTTCGGGATATTCGGCAGCCGCGTTGAGGTAGAGGCAGCCGCGGAAGCCGGGCCGCTGCAGTTCGTCGATGATCCGCTGCACGAGCAGCTCGAGCGCCTGCGCCGCACCGTCCGACTCGACGATGAGCGCCTCGAGGGCCGCCTTGTCGCGTTCGTGTGCGCCACGGATGTAGGCGGCCACGAGCACCGCCTTGGCTCGGTAGTACTTGTAGAACGTGGCCTTTGTGGTCTCGGCCTCGGCGATCAGCCGATCGATGCCGACCTGGCGGATGCCCTCGTCGTAGAAGAGGCGTGTCGCCGTGTCCAGAATGCGCTGCTTGGCCCAAGGGGCACGCTGTGACGTTGGATCAGACTCGACAATCGTCACAGCGTGGCTCCCTCGGGCGTTTATCCCCACTCCGCTTCGGCAGCCAACCGGATCTTGGGGGAAGGATCCGGCGCTGGTACCGCGAAGTTCGCGGGCGTGCTGTGTCCGCCCGAAGGCAGGGGCAAGCGGACCTTCGGGTCGGCTCGCTTGCCCCAGAACGTTCCGCTCAGATGGGGGATGAGCGGACCGTTCGACGGTTGTCAGGCTAGCACAGAATTGAGGACAGACAAGTCTGTTTGTCCGCAGTTGTGTGGACTGTGTTTGTACCCCAATTCGAGGGTGCCCTTTCTGGGGCGCGTGAGGGGTGAACCGGTGGCATAGGCTCATGGGTGATATGAACCGTGCAGTGCAGCTTCCTCTGGATCTTTCAGAACTCTCGTTTCGCGCTACCGGTGACTGTCTCGTGCGGCGCAGCGTCCTCCCATCCGGCGTGCGCATCCTCTCCGAGCAGGTGCCCGGTGCGCGCAGCGCGACCATCGGCTACTGGGTCGCAGTGGGTTCGCGCGATGAGGCCGCAGAGGGGTACGGCTCCACCCACTTCCTCGAGCACCTGCTGTTCAAGGGGACGACCAGTCGCACCGCGCTGGACATCGCCGTCAGCTTCGACTCGGTCGGCGGCGAGAACAACGCGCTGACCGCCAAGGAGCACACCTGCTACTACGCGAAGGTGCGTGACCGTGACCTGCCGATGGCGGTCGAGGTGCTCTCCGACATGTTCACCAGCTCGCTGCTGGACACGCAGGAGTTCGAGAACGAGCGGGGCGTGATCCTCGAGGAGCTCGCGATGGCGGACGATGATCCGTCGGATGTCGCGAGCGAGCGGTTCTTCGAGGCCGTCTTCGGGTCGCACCCGCTCGGTCGCCCGATCGGCGGCAGCCCCGAGACCATCAAGGCGGTGACCCGGGACGCGGTCTGGAAGCACTACCGCGCCAACTACCGCCCGAACGACCTGGTCATCACCGTGGCCGGCGCGGTGGACCACGATCAGCTCGTCGAACACGTCGAGAAGTCGCTCCGGTCGGCTGGGTGGGAGCTTGATGTCCCGGCCAAGCCGGTTGAGCGCCGCGACGCCTCCCACACCGTGATCGACCGCGGCGCGGCGCTCACCGTCGTCGAGCGCCCGTTGGAGCAGGCGAACATGCTGCTCGGTGTCCCGAGCATCGCCGCAGCCGACGACCGCCGCAGTGTGATGGCGGTGCTGAACTCGGTCCTCGGCAGCGGGATGTCATCGCGACTGTTCCAGGAGATCCGCGAGAAGCGCGGACTCGCCTACTCGGTCTACTCGTACTCGCCCGCCTACTCGGACGCCGGCATCTTCGGCCTCTACGCGGGCTGCTCCCCGTCCAAGGCGCCACAGGTCGCCGAGTTGCTGCTCGGCGAATTCCGGCGGATGGCGGAGCACGGCATCACTGTCGCGGAGCGCGAACGCGCGATCGGCCAGCTCTCCGGCGCATCCGCCCTCGCGCTCGAGGACTCCGACACACGGATGTCGCGGCTCGGGCGCGCCGAACTGACCCTCGGCGAGTTCGTCGACTTGGATGAGGCGCTGCGGCGCCTCGACCTGGTGACGAGGGACGACGTCGCCGCCCTCGCGCAGGACCTGGTGTCCCGGCCACTCAGCCTCAGCGTCGTCGGCGCCGTCTCTGAGGGCGATTTCGCCGGCTTCACCGCGGAGCCCGCAGCGGTCGGCTGAGAAAAACAAACCCGAAAGGCCAGGACAACGATGTCCCACTACCTGTATCTGGTTCGCCACGGCGAGCAGAAGGATGCCGAGCACGGCATGCCGGATGGACCGCTGTCGACCCGCGGACAGAAGCAGGCCAAGGCCATCGGTGCGCGCCTTGCCGGGGTACCGCTCGGCGCTGTGTGGCACTCGCCGCTGCAGCGCGCCGAGGAGACGGCGAAGGTCATCGCCCAGACGCTTCCAGGTGTGACGCCCGAGCCCAGCGCACTGCTGTATGACTGCATCCCGTCCGGCCCGACGCCGGACATGCCTCACGCATTCGAACCATTCTTCGGCGGCGTGACACCGGAAGAGCTGGAGGCGGGCAAGGCGCAGATGGCCGACGCCGTCGCCGAGTGGCTGACCCCGTCCCGCGACGAGCGCCACGAGCTGCTCATCACGCACAACTTCGTCATCGCCTGGTTCGTGCGGGAGGTGTTCGGCGCGCCGGCTTGGCGCTGGATGGGGCTGAACCAGGCCAACTGCGGCCTGACGATCATCCGGGTGCGCACGGCGAAGCCGCCCGTTCTCGTCACCCACAACGACCTCGGCCACCTCCCGGCCGCGCTGCGAACCGGACTGCCGGAGGAACAGCCCTACTAGAGCGTCTTCGCGTACCAGTTGGTGGCGTTAGCGCTGAGGTGGCAGCGGCCCGACGGGTTCGTTGCTCTGGACAACGCCGTTTATGTCGCCAACGGTTTCGACGGTGTAGGGGTTCAAGTTCAGAGTGTCGCCAACGAACAACTCGTGGCTCCCTCGCCGCACAGCGTTCATCATGTACAGGTAGTGATGGTAAATGCAGAACCGCTCCGCGACGGAGATCATCGTGTCGCCCGCGGCGACGGTGTAACTCGCTGGCTTCCCGGCCTCGTCGGTCTTGACATCACCTGTTGCATAGGGGCGCGGTCCCGTATCCCGCAGTTCGAGGATGCTGTAGCCCCCCAGTTGGTCTGGCTCCTCGATCGTCAGGGAGCGCACGGGAGCGAGTCCAGCGCACGGGTCGGGCGCGCTTGCCGGTGTAGGCGAAGGTGACGGCTCACCCATTGGCGCAGGGGCGCTTGTCGGGACCGGGCGTTGCTCGCTGGGGGTCGGAGAGGGCGCAGTCTCCGCATGGCCGGGTGAGCACGCGGCAAGAACGATAACCAGCAGCAAAACCGCCGCCGACCCGAATCCCTGCGTCAGTCGTCGCATGCCGAAACCGTACTTGTTTCGGCGACACTCAGTCCAGAACCTTCCCCATCCACACGGTGGCGTTCGGGTTGTCGTTGTAGGCCGGGATGTCCCGGTACCCGCTCGAGCGGTACAGCTGAGCGGCCGCCTCCAGACTCGCGTTGGTGTCGAGCACCACCTCGGCGGCACCGAACTCGGCCGCCCGGCGTTCCAGCTCCGTCATCATCGCTCGGCCCACCCCGCCGCCGCGGGCAGCGGGGCGCACGTATAGGTGCTTGAGCTCGTAGCGCATGCCGCCGGCCTCGCCTGCGTCGATGCGACGGATGCCGCCGCATCCGACGGCTGCTCCGTCCCGCCTGGCGACCAGGAAGACGCCAGCCGGGGGAGTGAAGTGCTCCTGAGTCGGGAACGTCGTTCGATACCCCTGCGGCCCCGGGAAGTCGCGCGCGCGATCCGCGAAGTACTCGCTGAGCAGCGCGTGTGCCTCTGTGTCGGCAACGGGTGTCGGTTCGAACGTCAGCACGACGAAAGCCTAATGACGCGCTGCGGTAGATTTGCCTAATGCGAACCAAGGTGGCTGTGGCCGGTGCGTCCGGCCGGATGGGCCGCTACATCTCGGACGTGATCGCCGCCGCATCCGACTTCGAGTTGTTTGCCCGCCTCAATTCGAAGACACCGCTCAACGAGATGCTCGGCGCGGACATCGTCGTGGACGTGACGCTGCCGACTGTCAGCCCCAAGGTGGTCGAGTTCGCCGTCGAGAACGGCATCCGTGCGATCGTCGGCACGTCCGGGTGGTCCGGGGAGCGGATCACCGCACTCGAGACCCGGGTGGCTGAGGCGCCGGATGCCGGTGTGCTGATGGTCCCGAACTTCTCGCTCGGATCGGTGCTGGCGTCGCAATTCGCGGCAACCGCAGCCCGGTTCTTCGAATCCATCGAGATCGTCGAGGCACACCACGCCAACAAGATCGACTCGCCCTCCGGCACCGCGGTTCGCACCGCCGAGTTGATCGCCGAGGCGCGGCAGTTCCTTCCCACGGTCGCACCGCACGCCGACCAGCGCGCTCGGGGGCAGCTCGTCGCCGGTATCCCGGTGCATAGTCTTCGCGTGCGCGGCATCACGGCGCGGCAGGACGTGATCTTCGCCGGAGAGGGCGAACTGCTCACGATCAGCCACGAGACCCTGAGCCAGGACTCCTACGAAGCAGGAATCCTCCTCGCGCTGCGCGCCATGCGCACACTCCGTGGGGTGACCGTCGGCCTCGACTCGCTGATCGAGCCGGCGCCGACCGCACCATGACCGCACGCATCGGCGCGATCGTGATGGCCGCGCTGCTCGCGCTGTACCTCCTGCTGGTCGTGCAGTCGTCGTTCAGGCTGATCGCGGTCGACGAACCCGTCGCGAAGGTGATGGGCGTCGCGCTCCTCGTGCTGCCGCTCATCGGGTTCTGGGCGCTGGGTGCCGAGCTGCTCTTCGGCTGGCGCAGTGGGCGGCTGGAGCGGGAGCTGGCGGCGGAGGGCGGCCTTCCCGACGACAACCTGGAACGCTATCCGAGCGGGCGGGTCATCGATCGCGCGGCTGCGGATGTCGTCTTCGAGCGGTACCGGGCAGAGGCCGACGCCGCACCGGACAGTTGGCGGGCTTGGTTCCGCCTCGGCCTCGCCTACGACAGTGCGGGGGACCGGCGCCGCGCGCGGCACGCGATCAGGCGTGCGATTGCGCTCGAGCGCGAGAGCGGAACGTGAACGCGGCGTCGATCGCCTGCTCCGCCGTCTCGTGTTCCCAGGTGAAGCCGTCCGCAGTGAGCTTCCGCGGCACCACGTCCTGACTCGCGAACGCCAGTGCGGCGGCATCCGGTAGCGGGGTCCGAATCACCCACTCCGGCACCGTGACCCGCATCCGCTTGCCCATCCGCTTCGCCAGATGATCGCTGATCCGGCCGGAGGTCGCCGTTGTCGGGCCGACCAGGTTGACCGGCCCGCGTAGTCGTGAGGTGAGCAGGTGGCGGATGCCGCGCACCTCGTCGCTCAGGCTGATCCACGGCCAGAGGTCGCCGCCCGTGCCGAGTCGGATGCCGGCGCCGATTCTGGTGACGCGGGCAAGATTCTTCAGCGCGCCGCCGCGCCCGAGCACGATGCCGCTGCGGGTGTGCACGACCCGGGTGACCTCGCGTGCTGGATTCGCCGCCTCCTCCCACTGCTCGACCAGTTCGGTGACGAAGCCCTTCCCCCGCTGGGAGTCCTCGGTGAGCCGCTCGCCCGGGCGGTCACCGTAGTAGCCGACGGTGGAGGCGGAAAGGAACACCGCCGGTGGGTCGCTGGAGCGGCTGATCGCCTCGGCGATGGTCCGCGCCGGTCCGACCCGCGAGTCGACCAGCTCTCGCTTGTAGGAGGGGGTCCACGGCAGCCGATACAGCGACGCCCCGCTCAGGTTCACGACCGCGTCGACGGTGTCGAGCAGCCGCTCGTCGAGGATGCCCTGCGCCGGGTCCCAGCGGACCTCGTCGTCGCTGGTCGCGCTGCGGCGGACGAGCCGCACGACGTCATGGCCATCGGCGCGCAGCCCTCGCACCAGTTCGGTGCCGAGGAAGCCGGATGCGCCGCTCACCGCTACCCGCAGCGGCCGGTCGGCCGGCTGCTCGTTAGCGGATGCGGCGTCGGTCATCAGGCCAGGCTCGCCTCGATCGTGATGTCGATGCCGGTGAGCGCCTTGGAGACCGGGCAGCCGTCCTTGGCGTCGTCTGCGATGCGCTCGAAGTCCTCTTCGCTGATGCCCGGCACCTTGGCGCTGACCAGGAGGTGGCTGCCGGTGATGTGGGCCCCGCCGGTGGTGTCGAACGTGATCGCCGCGGTGACCTGCAGCGAGTCCGGGGGTGTGCCGTTCTGAGCGAGCAGGTTGGAGAAGGCCATCGAGAAGCACGCGGAGTGGGCGGCGGCGAGCAGCTCTTCGGGGTTGGTGTGTCCACCCTCGCCGTCGGTGCGCGCCTTCCAGTTCACTTCGAACTCGGCGGCCTCCGATGAGTCGAGGCTTGTGGTGCCCTTGCCCGACATCAGGTCGCCGTGCCACATCGTCGTTGCTTCGCTGGTCAGAGCCATTCTGGCCACCTCTCTCTCAGGTGCCTCCCACCATAGGTCACGCCGTCACACAGCGGCAGAGGGTTGCGGGCAATCCCCAGCCATGCGCATCCGGATGCTTCGCGGCGTCGGTTGCGGCGTGGCCGGGCGGAGCGTCGGGAGGCGTTCGCTATCGTGAAGGCCGTGCCTGAGACTCTCGAATTCCGTTCCGACATGACCGTTGAACTCGTCCGCGCGAGTGCTCACGACTCCGACGTGCTGTTCGCGGCGCGCGTGTCGACACAGGGGGAGCAGACCCTCGAGTCGAGCAGGCTCGATGGGGTGGAGACGGAGCAGGACGAGAAGCGCAGCCGCGGGCTGATCAACTACCTGATGCGTGACCGCCACGGCTCTCCGTTCGAGCACAACTCGATGACCTTCTACGTGCAGGCGCCGATCTTCGTGTTCCGCGAGTTCATGCGGCACCGCATCGCCTCCTACAACGAGGAGTCCGGCCGCTACCGGGAGCTGCGCCCGGTGTTCTACGTTCCCGCAGCCGAGCGCAACCTGGTGCAGACCGGCAAGCCCGGCGCGTACGAGTTCCACCCTGGTACCGCCGAGCAGACCGCGCTCGTACAGCAGCAGACGATGGATGTCTCGCGGCACGCCTACGAGGCGTACCAGCGGATGCTCGAGGCCGGGGTCGCGCGCGAGGTCGCACGCATCGTGCTGCCGGTCACGACCTACTCGTCGATGTACGTGACCATGAACGCGCGGTCGCTGATGAACTTCCTCAGCCTTCGGACCAAGCGCGAGGGCACCCACTTCCCATCCTTCCCGCAGCGCGAGATCGAGATGTGCGCGGAGCAGATGGAGGAGCACTTCGCCCAGCTGATGCCGCTGACCTACGAGGCCTTCAACACGAACGGTCGCGTCGCGCCCTAGCCCTGCCCTGCTGTACCCGCCCGCCACGGGCGCACATCCGTTGCCAGCAGCGAGTAGATCAGCACGTCTTGGTTGCGACCGTCGTTGTAGAAGGCACCGCGGGCGGTGCCTTCTAGAGCGAAGCCGCACTTCTCGGCGATGCGGCGTGAGGCTCCGTTCTCGGGCACGATGACGAGTTGGATCCGGTACGTCTTGGTGGTCGCGAACAGGTGGTCGACTGTGAGCTGAACGGCCTCGGTGACGAGGCCGCGTCCCGCGAACCGGTCGTCGTAGAGCTGGTAGGAGAGCTCGAAGGCATCCCAGTAGCCGGCCGGGAGGAAGAACTCGATGTGTCCAGCCACCTCCCCATCACCAGTGATGATGAGGAGCATGCCCTCGTCTTTGTCCCAGAACCCGGTTTGGGAGAACTTCTCCCGGAACTTCGGCTCGGACAGGACGCCAAGCGGGAAGAAAGCGCCCCGGTTCCGGATGTCGACGTGAGCGGCGTAGAGCGCGTCGAGGTCTGATGCCCGCACCGGGCGGAGGGTGATCGAGTTGCCGTGCAGCATGGCGGCCTCCGAAGGCTCAGACTGCTCCCGCACCCGCCCGCCCGTCAAGCCCGCCCTCGCCCTCCTACCCTGTTGTGCAGGACATCCCTTGTTATGCAGGACTTTCGACCCGGTACACCTCCGGATGCCGATGACTGGCACCGAAACCAGAATTGTGTCCTGCACAACGGGGGCATCCCGGCTCGCGGATGCCTCGGTGGGCCCCTCCTCCAGACCAGCACCGCCGCCAACCTTTCCCGAAGTGCCCGACTCCATTGGAGCGGGAGAAACCGAAACGGCACTCTCGTCGGATGGGACGGATTGACAAGGACATTCGGATGCTCGGCGGTGTGGCGAAGAAGGCGGAGTTGCTCCGGCTTGGTTTCACCGCAGACCACGTTCTGGCCGCGGTGAAAAGCGGTGACATCCGCCGAGCGCGCAAGGGCTGGTACACCGTTCCGGATGTGGGAGAGTCGGTCTTCCGCGCGGTTCAGGTTGGAGGCCGACTCGCGTGCGTCAGCGCCGCGCGTCGCCATGGGTTGTGGGTGCCTTCCTCGGATTTTAAAGCTGCACGTCGATATTCCCGGCACCGGTTCCCGCCTTCGCGCGCAGACGGATCACCGGCAGCGGCTGGCGTCGCATCCGGACGATTCGATAGCCATCCACTGGCGCAAGGATTCCGAGCGCCCCGGTGACCGTCTGGCCGTCGCGATCCCTGACTGCATCGACCAGGTCTACAGGTGCCAGGGAGCGGTGGCAGGATTCGTCTTCTTCGAGTCGGCGCTGAATCAGCACCGACTCAACGCTGCGGAGCAGCATCGCTTCTCGCCATGCTTCCAAAGCCGGCGCGGCCGCTGGCGGAGCAGGCTTCCACGATGTCGCAGAATATCACTCCGATCCGTACGCAGACCGGCGCCGGGATGCCGTGTTGAGCGCGCTGGGCTACCGAGTCCTGCGGTTCATGTACTCGCAGGTTCTCTACGAGTGGCGCTCCGTCGAGGCCGCGATCCTCGCTGCGATGTCGCGCGGTGACCACCTGGCGGCGTGACTCGCGGCGGGCCTTCCGCGTCCGATAATTCACTCCCGCCGCCGCCGATCACCTCCATGTTGTACAGGACTTCCCACCCGAAACCGCCCCGGATGCCCGTGCCGAGCGGCCGAATCACCAGAATCTCCTGCACAACAAGGAATCTCCTGCACAACAGGGAGGGGGAAGCGGCACATGCTCGCGGGAAAGCCCATCCACGCGTGGCGATACCCTTGTACCCGTGGCTCATCTCAATAATCCGTTCGGTCAAGTTCTTGTCGCGCTGGTGACACCGTTCACCGCCGACGGAGAGGTCGACTGGCCGGGTGTCGAGAAGCACATCGACGACGTCATCTCGGGCGGTGCCGACGGCATCGTCGTGACCGGCACCACCGGTGAGACAAGCACCCTCACCGACCCGGAGAAGCTCCGCCTGGTCGAGGTCGGCAAGTCGGTCGCCTCCGGCCGCGCCAAGATCATCACCGGCGGCGGATCCAACGAGACCGCCCACGCGATCGAGCTCTACAAGAAGAGCGAGAAGGCCGGCGCCGACGGCGTGATGATCGTCACCCCGTACTACAACAAGCCGACCCAGGCAGGCATCCTCACCCACTTCCGGCTGATCGCCGACGCCACCGACCTGCCGGTCATCCTGTACGACATCCCGGGCCGCACCGGCGTGCCGATCAAGTACGAGACCATCCTGCGCGCGGCGGTGCACCCGAACATCCTCGCCGTCAAGGACGCAAAGGGTGACTTCGCCGAGGTCAGCCGGGTGCTCAACCAGACCGACCTGATGTACTTCTCAGGGGACGACGCGAACGTGCTGCCGCACCTGGCGATCGGCGCCACCGGGCTCATCGGCGTCACCGCGAACGTCGCTCCTGCCCCCTACCGCGCGATCGTCGACGCGGTGAACGCGGGCGACCTGGCGACGGCGACGGATGCGCACAAGCGGCTCGAGCCGCTTGTGCGAGCGGTCATGACCCATGTCCCGGGCACGGTGGCGGCAAAGTACGTCCTGCATGGCTTGGGGCGGATCGGCTCGCCGCGGGTGCGGCTGCCGCTGGTCGGCCCCGAGGACTTCGAGGCAGCCCTCATCGAAGACGACATCGCACTCGTCGGCCAGCTCGACGGTGCAGGCTTCGACAACTTCCGACCGGACCGAAACGCCGCCGCGGGTGGCGCCTTACCGAAGATTGCAGGAACCACACGATGAACTCAGCGATCTACGAACCGCGCACACTCGAACCCGGCACCCTTCGGGTCATCCCCGTCGGCGGACTGGGGGAGATCGGCCGCAACATGACCGTCTTCGAGATCGACGGCAAGCTGCTCATCGTCGACTGCGGCGTGCTGTTCCCTGAAGAGGAGCAGCCCGGTGTGGACCTGATCCTCCCCGACTTCTCCCCGGTGCGGGACCGACTCGACGACGTCCTCGGCATCGTGCTCACCCACGGCCACGAGGATCACATCGGCGCGGTGCCCTACCTGCTCCGACTGCGCGGCGACATCCCGCTGATCGGCTCAACGCTGACCCTCGCGCTCGTCGAGGCGAAGCTCAAGGAACACCGGATCAACCCGTACACCCTCACCGTCACCGAGGGCCAGCACGAGAAGCTCGGGCCGTTCGACCTCGAGTTCATCGCCGTCAACCACTCGATCCCGGATGCGCTGGCAGTCGCGATCACGACCCGCGCCGGGGTCGTGCTGCACACCGGCGACTTCAAGATGGACCAGCTGCCGCTCGACGGCCGCATCACCGACCTGCGCGCCTTCGCCCGCCTCGGCGAGACCGGCGTCGACCTGTACCTGCCTGACTCCACCAACGCGGACGTCCCCGGCTTCACCGCGCCCGAGCGCGCCATCGGTGACGTGCTCGAGTCGGTCATGGCGCGCGCATCCCGTCGCGTGATCGTCGCGAGCTTCGCCAGCCACGTGCACCGCGTGCAGCAGGTGCTCGACGCAGCGCACCGCAACGGTCGCCGAGTCGCCTTCATGGGTCGCTCGATGGTGCGGAACATGACCATCGCCGCCGACCTCGGCTACCTCAAGGTGCCGGAGGGCGTGCTCATCGACGCGAAGAAGGCGGCCGACCTTCCCGACAACCGCATCGTCTACATGAGCACCGGGTCGCAGGGCGAGCCGATGGCGGTGCTCGCGCGCATGGCGAACCTCGAGCACCAGATCGAGATCGGCAAGGGCGACCTGGTCATCCTCGCGTCGAGCCTTATCCCCGGCAACGAGAACGCGGTCTACCGCGTCATCGACGGGCTCATCCGGCTCGGTGCGGATGTCGTGCATAAGGGCAACGCCAAGGTGCACGTCTCCGGGCACGCGAGCGCGGGGGAGCTGCTGTACACCTACAACATCCTCAAGCCGAAGAACGTGCTGCCGGTGCACGGGGAGTACCGCCACCTGGTCGCCAATAAGAGCCTCGCGGTCTCCACCGGGGTGCCGGAGGCGAACACCTTCGTCGGCGGCGACGGCATGGTGCTGGACCTCAAGGACGGGCACGTCGAAGTGGTCGGCCAGCTCGACCTCGGCTACGTCTACGTCGACGGCTCAACGGTCGGCGAGATCACCGAGGCCGACCTGAAGGACCGCCGCATCCTCGCCGAGGAGGGCTTCATCTCGATCTTCGTCGCGATCGACCCGCAGACCGGCGGCGTCATCGTCGGGCCGGAGATCCAGGCCCGCGGCTTCGCCGAGGACGAGTCGGTGTTCGACGACGTCAAGCCGAAGATCGTGAAGGCGATCGCGGATGCGGCCGAGAACGGCACCCGCGACCAGCACTCCTACCAGCAGGTGGTTCGCCGCACCGTCGGGCGCTGGGTGAACACGCAGCACCGGCGCCGGCCGATGATCGTCCCCGTGGTGATCGAGGCCTAGAAACGCCAAGGGGCACCGACGAACTTCGTCGGTGCCCCTTTCGTTTCGCTGGTGTCAGCGCTCTGCCTGGAAGTCGGCTGCGGCCTGTGCCGCGGTCGCCGCGAATCCGCTCTGCGTCACGACCGTCGCGCCACCGTCCACGGACAGAGTCACGCCGGTGACGAACGACGACGAGTCGCTTGCCAGGAACACCGCTGCTTCCGCGATGTCCTCTGGGCGGCCGACACGACCGATCGGCTGGGCGGTCGCGAGACGCTCACTCAGCAGCGCCTCGAACTCGTCTGCCTTCTCCGGAGCGATCCCGAAGGAGCGGGCCATGATCGGGGTCATGATGATCCCAGGAGCGATCGCGTTGGAGCGGATGCCGAGCGGGGCGAGCTCTGCCGTCGCCTGACGCACAAGCCCGACCACCGCGTGCTTGGCGATGGTGTAGCCGGCGGACGACCAGCCGCCCTGGATGCCGGCGGCGCTGGCGGTCGAGATGATCGATCCGCCGGTGCCCTGCTTCTGGAACTGGCGAGCGGCGTGCTTGTGACCGGATGCGACCGACCGCGTCAACAGTGCGAGGGTCTTGTCGAAGCCGTCAGCGCTCAGGTCGACCATCGCAGACGGGTCACCCGCAGCGCCGGCGTTGTTGAACATGACGTCGAGCTTGCCGAACTTGTCGACGGCAGTTGCGACAAGCGCCTCGACCGCCGCATCATCGGTCACGTCGGTGTGGACGTACACGACGTTGCCGTCATGCTTCTTCTCGAGCGCAGCGCCGAGGTCGTCCTGGATGTCACCGACCACCACCTTCGCGCCTTCCGCGACGAAGAGTTCGACACTCGCCAGGCCGATCCCGCTGGTTCCGCCGGTGATGACGGCGACCTTATCGGTGAGCTTGTTCATGGTGTTGTTTCCTTTCCATTGTTGGTCTGTAGTGGGTTGCCCACGGCGGCCGCGAGAGCGTCGGAGAATGCCCCCAGCGGGTCGCTCCCGTCCTGCGCCATGGCTTCCAATGCTGTGAAGATCGCCGCGACGAAGAGCGAGGCCGCTGCGCGAACTTGAACGCTGTCCTCGGGGATGCCAAGCCGATCGGCGATCGCCGGTCGGAGCGTCGCGCGCCCGTCGTGAACCGCGTGCAATAGCCCGGCGCGCATCCCGTCGTCTCTTAGCAGCAGCGGGAACAGGCGCCGGGTCCGCTCGTCCCTCTCGCCGCCGAACGCATCCCGGAATGCCGTCACCAGGGACTCCTGCAGCGGTCGGTCCGTCGTCTCCCGGATGCTCGCTGCCATCACCCTGCTTCCCTCATCCAGCAACGGGCGGATGGTGTCCCGCTTGCGCGGGAAGTGTCGGTAGAAGGTGCGCTCGCCGACGCCGATGCATGCGGCGACCTCGGCGGCGGTCAGTTCGGTGCTCTGGCGATCGATGTACAACTGCGCACAGCGTTCGGATGCGCGGAGCGCGACCCCCGCCTTGCGTTGAGTTGCCATGACTCAAGTTTAGCAAAAATGGCAGAAACTGCCACTCTTGCGGAATGGGCAGCGGTTCCCAGACGAACGACACGACCCGATCGTTGGGCTGACGTTGCCCTCGCCGCCCGGTAGGGTGTGCCAAGCGACGAACACGAATGTTCGTCGTACTTGTTGGGGCGGGGGCATGATGGGCGTTTGGCGCGGCTGGGTATTTCCGATCATCCGGATGGTGATTTTCGCGGCGATCGCGGCAGCACTGGTGAAGGTTGCGTTCTTCCCGGACGTGCAGCAGGTCGTCGACCCGACCTTCCCAACCGCCGAGATAGTCGAACCACAGGTCGCGGTCGCCGTCGGCACCGTCCGCAACGACGTGACGTTGCAGGGTTCTGTCGCCGCGGATGCCGCGGTGCCGGCCAAGGCGAACCTCGCCGGTGAGGTGCGCAAGGTGCTCGTCACCGCAGGTCAGTGGGTCGACGCCGGAGCGGACATCGCCATCATCTGGCAGGACGTCCCACGTGAGGACGGCACAACGTGGAAAAAGGAGTCGAAGGTCACCGCACCGGTCGCCGGCGCGCTGTCGTCGCTCACGGTCATGCCAAGCCAGCTCGTGAGCGTCGGCGAAGACCTCGCCAAGGTGGCGCCACCGACCTTCCATGTGACCGCGACTCTCGCGCCCGAACAGCAGTACAAGCTGCTCGCACAACCCACCGAGGCGGAAGTCACCATAGTCGGTGGGCCCGCGCCATTCACGTGCACCGGGCTCACCATCTCGTCTCCCTTGGAGGGCTCGGGTGAGCAGGGCGGCGGCACGACGCTCCGCTGCGCGATCCCCGCTGACGTTCGTGTGTTCCCAGGCCTCTCGGCCACCCTGACGATCGCGGGCGGCATCGCCGAGAACGTGCTCACCGTGCCGACGACCGCGGTGGAAGGGATCGCCGACACTGGCAACGTCTACTTCGTCCTGGCGGACGGCACCACAGAGACCCGCACCGTCATCCTCGGGCTGAACGACGGAATGAGCGTCGAGATCAAGGAGGGGCTCGCGGAGGGCGACATGATCCTGCAGTTCGTGCCGGGGGCGCCAGCCGACCCCGGATTCCCGGGCATGCCGGGAATGCCGGGCTTCGGGGAAGACTGCATCGTGCATCCGGACGGCTCGATGGAGTGCTTCAGCGTCGGGATGGGCGGATGACCATCCTCCGTCTGGAGGCGGTGACGAGGACGGTGGCGCTTCCGGATGGCTCGCCGCTGCACATCCTGCGGGGCATCGACCTGGGCGTCGCGGTCGGCGATCACGTGTCCATCGTCGGGCGGAGCGGGTCCGGCAAGTCGACGCTGCTCAACCTGCTCGGTCTGCTCGACAGCCCGACATCGGGGGAGATCTTCTTCGAGGACCGCCCACTGTCCGCTCTGCGCTCAGGAGCACGCGATCGGGCGCGGGGCCGCGACATCGGCTTCATCTTCCAGCAGTTCAACCTGCTCGCGGGGCGCACTGCGCTCGAGAATGTGATGACGCCGCTGCTCTACGCGTCCGGCAGGAAGTTCTGGCAGCGCCGAAAGCTCGCTCTCGAGATGCTGGACCGCGTCGGTCTGGCCGAGCGTGCCAACTCGATGCCGGAGCAGCTCTCCGGTGGCGAGCAGCAGCGGGTGGCCATCGCCCGAGCGCTCGTTCGCGGCCCGCGGCTGATCCTCGCCGACGAGCCGACTGGCGCACTCGACATCGAGACCGGCGCGAGCGTGATGCAGCTGCTCGACTCGGTTGCGCAGCAGACCGGTGCAGCGCTGATCACCATCACGCACGACGCCAACGTTGCGGCGCTCGCCGACCGTCACTACCGGCTGGACCGCGGCGTACTTGCCCCCGTCGACGTCCGACGCGTCATCGCCCTCGCGGAACCGGAAGTCGCGCTGTGAGCGGGTTCGCGTCCGGGCTGGTCGGCGCATTCAGCGAAGCGTGGGCCGAGGTGCGCATCCACAAGACCCGCGTGCTGATGAGCCTCATCGGCGTCGCCGTGGCGGTCGCCGCGCTGACCAGCGTGGTTGGACTCGGCTCGATCGCCGAACAGGCGATGATCGAGACCTATGAACGTCAATCGGGCCGGCCTGCGACACTCATCGTCAACGTGTGGGGCACCGGGGAGGTGCCGCCCGACGCGCTGGCGGTGAGCGCGGCCTTCGATACCGTCGTCGACCGGTACCAGATCGAGTACGCGGGGGCGTTCACCCACAGCAGCCAGACCGTCCAGTTCGTCGACGGGGCCATGCCCGTGACGACCATGGGGGTCGAGGTCGGCTACGGAACACTACACCGCGTGGTCATGACCAATGGGCGTTGGTTCGTCGAGGCGGATGAGCAGCGGCTCGCGCCCGCGCTGGTCGTGAATGAGGCGTTCTACGCACGGATGGGATGGCCGGAGCTCAGTGGCCACCCGACGGTCACGCTGCTCGGTGACACGAAAACCGCTGCAGTCGTAGTCGGAGTGATCCCGGAGAAATGGGAGGGTGAGGAGCCGGTAATGCACATGCTCAATTCGGCATACCTGCGAATCACGCCTCCATCCGTCGTCGCGTGGTCCCCTCCGATGCTGGAAGCGTGGGTTCCCACCGAACTTTCCGACGAGCTCACCTTCCGCATCAAGCGCGACATAGCTGGAGCATTGGGTGAGGGCGTCAACGTGGATGTGAGCCGTCAGGACTATCAGGCGTGGGGAGGAACGATGGACCCGTTCGGCCCGTTCAAGCTCATCGTCACCGGGGTATCCATTCTGGTGCTGCTGCTCGGTGCCCTCGGCTTGGTGAACATCTCGATGGTGACGGTCAAGCAGCGGATCCGGGAGATCGGCATCCGGCGCAGCTTCGGCGCCACCGCCGGGCGGGTGTTCTTCGCGGTCATGATGGAGAGCGTCGTCGCGTCGGCCGTTGCCGGAGTCGTCGGCGTGATGATCGCGGTGCTGGTGATCCAAAGCGATCTGGTACAGAGCTGGATCACTTCGGGCTTCCCGGTGGATTTGCCGCCGTTCCCCGTGGAAGCGGCGATCATCGGCATCGGTGCGGCGACCCTGGTCGGCGCGCTCGCCGGATTGCTGCCCGCGATCGTGGCCGTTCGTGTCAAGGTGATCAACGCCATCCGGTACTGAACCGGGTCGCTGCCGCCCATTGACGGGGCTCGCAAGTACCGTAGAAAGCATGGCTAACAGCACCAGGTCGACCTCGCGTGCGCGCAGCACGTCGTCGACCGCGCGCGGCCGCAGCACCTCGACGCGCAAGACCCCGGCGAAGACGCCGCCACCGACCCAGCCCGGCCTGTTGTCGAAGGCCTGGATGGGCTTGGCGCATCTCGTCGGCGGCGCTGCGCGCTTCTTCGGCAAGGAGACCCTGTCCAAGGACGAGCTGCGCGACGGCGCCCCGTTCTTCATCTTCCTGCTCGCGATCGCCGGGGCGGTGGTCGAGTGGATCCGGCCCAACGATCCGGTCGCCATCGCGATCGACGCCTATACCTTCGGCGGGCTCTTCGGGCGCCTCGCGTTCGCCCTGCCGGTGATCCTGCTGCTGCTTGCGGTCTGGCTGTTCCGGCATCCGGCATCGGTGCACGACAACGGCCGCATCGGCATCGGGCTCGCGCTGCTCCTCGTCTCGGTCAGCGGCCTGTGTCACGTCTTCGGCGGCCAGCCGGCCTGGGGAGCGGATGCGGAGGTCATCGCCCGCGCCGGCGGCCTGATCGGCATGCTCGTCGGTGGCTCGCTGTCGCTGGTGCTCACCCCGTACGGCGCAGTGCCGGTCATCGGGATCGTGCTCGTGCTCTCCCTCTTCATCATCACGAAGACACCGCCGAACCGGATCGGCCCGCGACTGGGTGAGCTCTACGCCTACCTGTTCGGCGCGGAACTGCCAGAGCCGGCCGCGAAGCCGGAGAAGAAGACGGTCGAGTTCGGCTCGCTCGAAGACCTTGGCCTGGACGGGGCCGACGCCGATTCGCTGCCGTGGTGGCGTCGCACCAAGACGCGGCGCGAGGAGGACCCGGCGTTCGACAGCCCGGTGCTCGTGGGCGGCACCGAAGTCATCGACCACACGCCCAAGGACGACGGCGAAGAATTCGGCATCGAGCTCATCGAGGACCTGCTGAAGGCAGAGGACGCGGTGAAGAAGTTCACCGGCGAGGTCCAACCGGCAGCGACGGGCATCCGCGACGACTCACCGGCCGAAGCCGAGGCGCTGCTGCCCGGTTTCGCCGACACCGCCTCCCAGAAGGGCGCAGCGGGCGAGTTCCAGGACGCACCGGATGCGCCGGATGCGCCGACCGCGCCGTACCGGCTGCCGTCGCCGACCGCTCTGGCCGCGGGCACGCCAGCAAAGGCGCGCACCGGCGCCAACGACGACATCGTCAAGGCCATTACCGAGGTACTGCGCCAGTTCCAGGTGGATGCAACGGTGACGGGGTTCAGCCGCGGACCGACGGTCACGCGCTACGAGATCGAGCTCGGCCCCGGCGTCAAGGTCGAGCGTGTCACCGCGCTCAGCAAGAACCTCTCCTACGCCGTCGCCAGCAATGAGGTGCGCATCCTGTCGCCCATCCCGGGCAAGAGCGCGATCGGTGTCGAGATCCCCAACGCCGACCGCGAGATCGTGTCCCTCGGCGACGTGCTGCGGTCGAAGGCGAGCACCTCGAGCTCGCACCCGATGACCATCGGCGTCGGCAAGGACGTCGAGGGCGGCTTCGTCGTCGCGAACCTCGCCAAGATGCCGCACCTGCTGGTCGCCGGGTCCACCGGCTCAGGCAAGTCCAGCTTCATCAACTCGATGATCACCAGCCTGCTGATGCGCGCGAAGCCGTCTGAGGTGCGCATGGTGCTGATCGATCCCAAGCGCGTCGAGCTCTCGCACTACGCCGGTGTCCCGCACCTCATCACGCCCATCATCACGAACCCGAAGAAGGCCGCTGAGGCGCTGTCCTGGGTCGTCAAGGAGATGGACATGCGGTACGACGACCTGGCCAGCTTCGGCTTCCGCCACATCGACGACTTCAACCGCGCCATCCTGAACGATGAGATCCAGCTGCCGGCAGGCAGCGAGCGCAAGCTCAAGCCGTACCCGTACCTGCTCGTGGTGGTGGACGAGCTCGCCGACCTGATGATGGTCGCGCCGCGAGATGTCGAGGACTCGGTCGTGCGCATCACCCAGCTGGCACGCGCATCCGGCATCCACCTCGTGCTCGCCACCCAGCGGCCGAGCGTCGACGTGGTCACCGGACTGATCAAGGCCAACGTGCCCAGTCGCCTCGCGTTCGCGGTCAGCAGCATGACCGACTCGCGGGTCATCCTGGACCAGCCGGGCGCGGACAAGCTCATCGGCCAGGGCGACGCCCTCTTCCTGCCGATGGGCGCATCCAAGCCGATGCGTGTGCAGGGTGCGTGGGTGAGCGAGAACGAGGTCGCGGAGGTCGTCAAGCACGTCACCGCGCAGGCCCGCCCTGACTACCGGCAGGACATCACCGCCGTCGCGCAGAAGAAGGAGGTCGACGGCGACATCGGCGACGACCTTGAACTGCTGCTCGCCGCCGCTGAACTCGTCGTCAGCACACAGTTCGGCTCCACCTCGATGCTGCAGCGCAAGCTTCGCGTCGGCTTTGCCAAGGCCGGCCGCCTGATGGACCTGCTGGAGTCCCGCGAGATCGTCGGCCCGTCCGAAGGGTCGAAGGCCCGTGACGTGCTCGTCACGCCGGAACAGCTCCCCTCGGTGCTCGCGCGCTTGCGCGGTGACGAACCGGTCGATGACCAGAACGCATCCGGCGGCGGCGGTTACGATGAGGTGGAAGGCGACTCGGACGAGGACGCCTGGCAACTGACCGACAGAGAGTGAAGCAGTGTCCCTGCCCTCCAGCCCTGTGAACGGGGACCGCGAGCGGTCGTTCCCGATGCGCGGACGGGTTGCCCGCAACGGGGATACCCCCGCGAGCACCGGAAACATCGCCAACATCATCACCGTCGTGCGCATCCTGCTGGCACCCGTGTTCGTCTGGATGCTGCTCGTCGACGGCGGCGAGAACGGGCCGTTGCGGTACGCCGCCGCGGCGCTGTTCATCGTCGCGATCGTGACCGACAGCGTCGACGGGCTGCTCGCGCGCAGGCAGAACCTGATCACCGACTTCGGCAAGATCCTCGACCCCATCGCCGACAAGATCCTCATCGGCGGCGCGCTCATCGCGCTGTCGATCCTCGGCGAGCTGTGGTGGTGGGTCACCATCGTGATCCTCGCCCGGGAGCTCGGGATCACCGCGTTCCGGATGGCCGTGGTCCGCCAGGTCGTCATCGCGGCGTCCCCGGCCGGCAAGCTCAAGACCGTGATGCAGGCGGTGGCGGTGTCGTTCTACCTCGTGCCCACCTGGGAGTGGTTCGGCGAGTGGACCCACTGGGTCAACGCCGTGCTGATGGGGATCGCGGTAGTGCTCACCCTGTGGTCGGGCATCGAATACATCGTCAGCGCGGTCAGGCAGAAGAGAGCGCATGGCGCCGTCGACTGAGCCCGGTCCGGACGCTCCGGCGCCGATCACCGCCGCCCTGGTCGCGGAGCTCAGCGCACGGGGCATGACCGTCGCCGTCGCAGAATCGCTCACCGGCGGGCTGGTGACGGCGGAACTGGTTCGCCCGGCCGGCGCCTCTGCCGTGGTCAACGGTTCTGTGGTGGCCTACGCCACCCAGCTGAAGCACACGCTGCTCGGGGTCGACGCTGAACTGCTCGAGCGGGAGGGGCCGGTGCATCCTGAGGTCGCCGAGCAGATGGCGCGCAACGTGCGCGCCATCCTCGCGGTCGACGGCTCGCCCGCCTCGGTCGGCATCGCGACGACCGGAGTCGCCGGTCCGGACCCGCAGGCCGGGCATCCGGTCGGCACCGTCTACCTCGGCCTCTCGATCGGGGACGACACCGTCTCGAAGCGACTCGAGCTCGCCGGCACGCGCGACGAGATCCGGGCACGCGCGGTCAGCGAGGCGGTCGCCTGGCTGAGCGGCACCATCCGCTCGGTGGCGGCGAGGGAATAGCCCGGGTGTCGATCTCGTTACAACTGGTGATTCACAAACGTCATTCAGTGACCACCGTTTAGAGTTTGAAGACGGTTGGATGTAGAGTTCAACATCCACTCGACGTAAGAGCTCAGCAGACAGGGAAGAGGAGGGGTCCAATGGTTCTGGTTCGTCAAGAAATCGGTGACGTGCTGCGGGACTTCCGTCTGCAGAAGGGACGCACCCTTCGTCAGGTCGCGAGCAAGGCGTCCGTCGCGCTGGGCTATCTCAGCGAGGTCGAGCGTGGACAGAAGGAGGCCAGCTCCGAGATTCTCGCATCAGTGGCTGATGCGCTCGACACGCCCATCTCGGTGATCATGCGCGAAGTCGGAGACCGCCTTGCGGTAATCGAAGGTCTCGACGTCATCCCGGACACGGTTCCCGACGACCTCGTCGCGAACTTCGACGCGGATCTCGCGGTCCGCTGATTCCACACACGTTGAACGCCCCGGCTTGCGTCCGGGGCGTTCGCTTTCTGACGCGAAGGGCGCGGCGGTGAGGTTGAGCGAGTTCCGTCGAGCCGTCGCCGAGGAATTCGGCGAGGGCTACGGCAGCACGTTGCTGCGCGATCTGGTGCTCGTCGAGTTCGGGGACCACACTGCCGAGCAGGCACTCGCCGCGGGCCAGCCGCCGCGCGAGGTCTGGATCGCGCTGTGCAAGGCGACGGACGTGCCGCCGAACCGCTGGTACGGCGCGGGCAGGCAGCCCGCCAAGTCCTGATGGTCGGCGCGTGCTCGGGGCCAGTTCGAGATTCGCCTTCCGACACGCCGAAAATGGTTCGAACATCGATTCGGATATGACTAGGCTCCTACACAGCAGCACTCGAAAACGTGGCACTCACAACGGGCGGCGGGCGACAGTCGAATGTCACCGGTCGGGCGTAGCGTAGCGATCGTTGGAGATATGCAGCCAACTGCCTTGTCGCGGTACTCACGAAGCCTTGCATCATCGGCTCGTGGGGGGAACGGCAGCCTATAGGCGCACCGAGTACGAGTCCTAAGGAGTTCCAAATGCCATCAGCAGCGGATCGTGAAAAGTCGCTGGAAACCGCCCTCGCCCAGATCGACCGCCAGTTCGGCAAGGGCTCCGTCATGCGTCTGGGCAGCGATGAGCGCGCGCCTGTCGCGGTGATCCCGACGGGGTCGATCGCCCTTGACGTCGCACTCGGCATCGGCGGGTTGCCTCGCGGCCGGATCGTCGAGATCTACGGCCCTGAGTCCTCGGGTAAGACGACGCTCACGCTGCATGCGATCGCCAACGCGCAGCGCGCCGGCGGCATCGCGGCGTTCATCGACGCGGAGCACGCGCTCGACCCGGAGTACGCCAAGTCGCTCGGCGTCGACATCGACTCCCTGCTCGTGTCGCAGCCCGATACGGGTGAGCAGGCGCTCGAGATCGCCGACATGCTCGTGCGAAGCGGATCCATCGACCTCATCGTCATCGACTCGGTCGCAGCACTCGTGCCCCGCGCTGAGATCGAGGGCGAGATGGGCGACTCACACGTCGGCCTGCAGGCGCGGCTCATGTCGCAGGCGCTGCGCAAGCTCACCGGTGGCCTCAACTCGACCAACACCACGATGATCTTCATCAACCAGTTGCGCGAGAAGATCGGTGTCTTCTTCGGAAGCCCTGAGACCACCGCCGGCGGTAAGGCGCTGAAGTTCTACGCCTCGGTGCGTCTCGACATCCGGCGCATCGAGACCCTGAAGGAAGGGTCTGACGCGGTCGGCAACCGCACGCGCGTCAAGGTCGTCAAGAACAAGATGGCGCCGCCGTTCAAGCAGGCCGAGTTCGACATCCTGTACGGCACCGGTATCTCTCGCGAGGGAAGCCTGATCGACTTCGGTGTCGAGCACGGCATCGTCAAGAAGTCCGGCGCCTGGTACACCTACGAAGGCGACCAGCTCGGTCAGGGCAAGGAGAACTCACGCCGGTTCCTGATCGAGAACCCCAAGATCGCCGCCGAGATCGAGACCAAGATCATGGTCAAGCTCGGCATCGGCGCCGAGGCGAAAGCCGCTGCAGCAGCGGCCGCAGCCGAGAACAACGTCGACTCGATCGCCGACAAGCTCGCGACCCGCAAGGCGGCTGGCGAATAGCCGCCAGAGCCGAGCTAAGGGGCTGACGACATGACATCCGACGAGCGGCTCGCACCGGTCACCTACCTGCCGGGAGCCGAGCCCTCGTCGGACGTCGCCGCCTCGGATCCGACTTCCGACGCCAGGCCGCACACGGCCGAGAGTCTCGAGGAGCAGGCACGCGAGGCCGAGAAGATCAGCATGCGCGGTCTCACCCGCCGCGGCCTCTCGCGTGTCGAGCTGGGCGACCAGCTGGCCAAGCACGGCATCGACATCTGCGCCGTCGAGATCGAGCTGGACCGGCTGGAGTCGGTCGGCCTGATCGACGACAGGGCACTGGCGGAGACGCTAGTCCGCACGCTGCGCGAGCGCAAAGGTCTCGGCAGGCAGGCGCTCACCGCCGAGTTGCGGCGGCGCGGCATCGACGACGAGTTCATCCTGGAGGCGCTGGAGGAGCTCGACGACGACGATGAGCAGGAGCGCGCCAACGAACTCGCGGCCAAGCGCGCCCGCCAGCTCGGCAGCCTCGACCGGGAGACGGCGGTGCGCCGTCTCAGCGGGTTCCTGATGCGCAAAGGCTACTCGGGCGACGTTGTGCGCCACGCGGTGGACCGTGCCCTCGCCGCACCCTCCGCGTCGGGTCCGCGCTTCCGCTGACCGGCGACGCTAACCCGGCCGGGCCTACCACCGAGGGGTCGCAAAGGGTCCTTCCCCTCCGCAAGAAGGCCGCTTTCTGACCCCTCGGGTGTGCCGGGCAGGTGTTGACCGCCCAGGTGGTCGCGCCCGCCGTGACCGGATTAGGCTTGAGGCCTCATGAGCGCCACCACCACGACCGAGCGCCCGCGCACCTACGAGGTGCGCACCTACGGGTGCCAGATGAACGTTCACGACTCCGAGCGACTCAGCGGCTCGCTCGAGGCCGCCGGTTACGTGCGTGCCGACGACGGACAGGCCGACGTCGTGGTGATCAACACGTGCGCGGTCCGCGAGAACGCGGACAACAAGCTGTACGGCAACCTCGGGCACCTCGCATCCGTCAAACGCGAGCACGAGGGCATGCAGATCGCCGTCGGCGGATGTCTGGCGCAGAAGGACAAGTCGGTCATCCTCGAGAAGGCGCCGTGGGTTGATGTCGTCTTCGGCACCCACAACATGGGGTCGCTGCCGGCGCTGCTTGAACGTGCCCGCCACAACGGTGAGGCGCAGTTGGAGATCCTCGAATCGCTCGAGGTGTTCCCGTCCACCCTCCCCACCCGACGGGACTCCACCTACAGCGGTTGGGTTTCCATCTCGGTCGGATGCAACAACACCTGCACCTTCTGCATCGTGCCATCGCTGCGCGGCAAGGAGAAGGATCGTCGCCCCGGCGATATCCTCGCCGAACTGCAGGCACTCGTCGACGATGGCGCCATCGAGGTCACCCTGCTCGGCCAGAACGTCAATTCCTACGGTGTCGAGTTCGGCGACCGGCAGGCGTTCGGCAAGCTGCTGCGGGCCGCGGGAGAGATCGACGGGCTTGAGCGCATCCGCTTCACCAGCCCGCACCCCGCCGCCTTCACCGACGACGTCATCGACGCGATGGCCGAGACGCCCACCGTCATGCCGCAACTGCACATGCCGCTGCAGTCCGGGTCGGACCGGATCCTGCGCGCGATGCGCCGCAGCTACCGGTCGGAGAAGTTCTTGGGCATCCTCGACCGGGTTCGCGCGCGCATCCCGAACGCGGCGATCAGCACCGACATCATCGTCGGGTTCCCCGGCGAGACCGAGGAGGACTTCCAGGACACCCTGCGCGTTGTCGAACAGGCGCGCTTCGCGAGCGCGTTCACCTTCCAGTACTCGATCCGAGAAGGGACACCGGCGGCAACCATGCCCGACCAGGTGCCCAAGGAGGTCGTCCAGGAACGCTACGAACGACTGGTCGCACTGCAGGAGCACATCTCCTGGGAGGAGAACCAGAAGCTGGTCAGCAGCACCGTCGAGGTGCTCGTCGCGACCGGCGAGGGTCGCAAGGACGCCGACACGCACCGGATGAGCGGACGCGCAGAAGATAGTCGACTCGTGCACTTCGACGTCCCGGCCGGCAGCGACGTCCCCCGCCCGGGCGACGTGGTGACGGTCGCCGTCACCCAGGCGGCGCCGTTCTACCTCATCGCCGACTCCGACGGTTCCCCGCTGCGCGTGCGACGCACCCGCGCCGGCGACGCGTGGGACCGCGCCGAGGCCGAGTCCTGCGCGGTGCCCGCGCACGGCGGAACCGCGTCCACAGGCGCAAAGGTCTCTTTGGGCTTGCCAACGCTGCGCGTCGCGACCACACCGATCTACGACCCGGCAGATGGGCAGCGCTGACCCCAGCGGCACGCCGATCATCGCGATCGTCGGCGCGACCGGCACGGGCAAGACGACCCTGTCGCTCGACGTCGCAGAATGGCTGCGCGACACCGGCCGCCCGGCCGAGATCGTCAACGCCGACGCGATGCAGCTCTACCGGGGCATGGACATCGGCACGGCCAAGCTGCCGGAGGGCGAGCGTCGCGGCATCCGTCACCACCTGCTCGACGTCCTCGACGTCACCGAGGAGGCCACGGTCGCGCGCTATCAGCCGGTCGCGCGCGAGCACATTGACGACATCATCGCGCGCGGGGCCGTGCCGATTCTCGTCGGCGGCTCCGGCCTCTACGTCTCCGCGGTGCTGCACGACTTCCGCTTCCCCGGAACGGATGCCGGGATCCGGGCGCGCCTGGAAGCCGAGCTCGACGCGAGCGGTCCGGGCATGCTCTACCAGCGGCTGCGTGCGGTCGACCCTGACGCTGCCGCGTCGATCGGCCCGCACAACGGGCGGCGCATCGTGCGCGCGCTCGAGGTGATCGAACTCACCGGGGAGCCGTTCGGCAGCGGTTTGCCGGCCGATGAGTTCTGGCGACCCACCATCGTCATCGGCGTGCAGGCGCCCCGCGACGAACTCGTCGCCAGGCTGAACGACCGGGTGCAGCGGATGTGGGACGACGGACTGCTCGACGAAGTACGCCGACTGATCCCACTCGGCATCGAGCGGGGAGTCACCGCGAGCCGGGCCATCGGCTACGCGCAGGCGATCGCCGAAGTGCACGGCGAACTAACTCGAACCGAGGCGATCGAGGCCACCGCGGCCCTCACCCGCAAGTACGCGCGCAGACAGGTCAGCTGGTTCCGCCGCTACCGGAGCGCCCACTGGTTCGAGTCCTATGAGGCCTTGGGCGGCGCGCAACTACTATTGCAGGATGCCTGAACTGCTCTTCACGAAAGGCCACGGCACGGGGAACGACTTCGTGTTGTTCGCCGATCCGGATGGCGAGGTCGAACTCAGCACGATCCAGATCGCCGAGCTCTGCGACCGGCACTTCGGCATCGGCGCCGACGGGCTGATCCGGGCCGTGCGCTCTCGCCACATTCCGGATGGCGCCGCCGCGCTTGCCGAGGACGAGGACGCCGAGTGGTTCATGGACTACTACAACGCCGACGGGTCGGTGTCCGAGATGTGCGGCAACGGCATCCGGGTGTTCGCGCGCTTCCTGCTCGAGAACGGCCTGACCACGCTCGAGCACGGCGAGACCCTCTCGATCGGCACGCGCGCCGGCGTGCGCGACCTGCAACGCAACCTCACCGGTTTCCAGGTCGACCTGGGCCGCTGGAAGCTCGACGGCGGTGAGCCGCTGGTCCGCGCGAAAAACCTCAAGGTGGCTCGGCCGGGGCTCGGCATCAACGTCGGCAACCCGCACGTCGTCGTCGCCCTCTCCAGCGAGGAGGAGCTCGAGTCGGCCGACCTCGCGTACATCCCGATCATCGACCCGGAGCCGGTGGCGGGCGCGAACGTCGAGTTCGTCGTGCCCGGCGACCCGCTCGTGCGTGACGGCATCGGACACATCCGGATGCGTGTGCACGAGCGCGGCAGCGGCGAGACGCTGTCCTGCGGCACCGGTGCGGTCGCGGCGGCGCTGGCCACACGCCACTGGGCAGGCGAGAGTGCACCGCATCAGTGGCGCGTCGAGGTCCCCGGCGGCTCGCTCGGGGTCAGGATGTGGCCGGCCGAGGACGGCGAGCACGTCTCGCTGAGCGGCCCGGCCGAGCTGGTCTACACCGGCTCGATCGAGTACTCCGCCTAGCTCACTTGTGGCGGACCCGCAGCACGCGGAAACCCTTGTTGGTCGACGAGCGGATGACGCTGAAGCCGTCCGGGAGCGTAGTCTCCAGCCAGCGCTGCAGCGAGTCCGACCCGAGGTTCCGCGCCACGACCAGCCAGGCATCCGCATCCGCCTCCAGCCTGGGCAGCCAGAACTCGAGCATGTTGTGCAGCTCGCTCTTGCCCACCCGAATCGGGGGGTTGCTGCGGATGGTCATGAATCGCACGTCGGCGGGAACATCCTCGGGCCGTACGGTGTTGACATTGTCGAGGCCGAGGGTCTCGGCGTTGCGTCGGACCAGATCTAGCGCCCGCTCGTTCACATCAACGGCCCACACCGTCGCGCGGGGAGACTCGAGAGCGAGAGTGAGGGCAATCGGACCCCACCCGCAGCCGAGGTCGAGGAAGTGGCCGCCAGGCGGCGCGACCGGACTGTTCGCCAGGAGCACCTGTGTTCCGACGTCGATCCGGTCGGGGGAGAAGATGCCGCCAGCCGTTGTGAGGACTGCCTGGCGCCCCGCCAAAGTGACATGCAGCGGCCGGAGCTGGGGTGCACTTGCCGGACGTGAAGAAAAGTAGTGCTCGTCGGGCATGCAGAGAAACTTACCCGGTGACGAAGAGTTAGGGTTAACCCAATGACTGAACTTGAGCGCAACGACGACGCCGTCGACCGCGTACTCGCGGCAGCCGATTCGCGTGCGGAGCAGTACGCGATCTTCGGATCTCGGGCGCAGGCGCTGCAGTCGGCATCCGTCGACACCGATGCTGACGGCGATCAACTCGACCGCGAGGACCGGCAGGCGCTGCGTCGCGTCGCCGGGCTGTCCACCGAGCTGCAGGATGTCACCGAGGTCGAGTACCGGCAGCTGCGGCTTGAGAATGTCGTGTTGATCGGCGTGTACAGCCAGGGCGCCCTCGCCGACGCGGAGAATTCGATGCGCGAGCTCGCGGCCCTCGCAGAGACCGCCGGCGCGGTTGTGCTCGACGGCCTGCTGCAGCGACGCCCGCACCCGGACCCCAGCACCTACCTCGGCAAGGGCAAGGCTCAGGAACTCGCCGGCGTGGTCGCGGCACTCGGCGCCGACACCGTCGTCGCCGACACCGAGCTGGCACCCAGCCAGCGGCGCGCCCTCGAGGATGTCGTCAAGGTCAAGGTCATCGACCGTACGGCCGTGATCCTCGACATCTTCAGCCAGCACGCGAAGAGCCGCGAGGGCAAGGCTCAGGTCGAGCTCGCGCAGCTCGAGTACCTGCTTCCCCGCCTTCGTGGCTGGGGTGAGTCGATGAGCCGGCAGGCCGGTGGCCAGGTCGGCGCCGGCGTCGGCATGGGTTCCCGCGGTCCAGGTGAGACGAAGATCGAACTCGACCGTCGGCGTATCCACACCCGGATGGCGAAGCTGCGCAAGCAGATCAAGGAGTTCGCGCCCGCACGCGAGGCGAAGCGCGCCAACCGTCAGCGCAACGAGGTGCCGACCGTCGCGATCGCCGGCTACACCAACGCGGGCAAATCGTCGCTGCTGAACCGCATCACGCGAGCCGGACTGCTCGTGCAGAACGCCCTGTTCGCAACACTCGACACCACCGTCCGCAAGTCGGAGACCGAGGACGGCCGCCGGTACACGCTCGTCGACACCGTCGGGTTCGTGCGGAACCTCCCACACGAGTTGGTCGAGGCGTTCCGCTCCACCCTCGAGGAGGTCGCGGGCGCCGACGTCATCGTGCACGTCGTCGACGCATCGCATCCGGACCCAGCCAGCCAGCTCGCGACCGTGCGCGACGTCATCGGCGAGGTGGGCGCGCGGGACATCCCGGAGATCGTCGCGTTCAACAAGGCCGACCTGGTGGATGACGGCACTCGCCTGGTGTTGCGCGGACTGGAACCGAACGCGGTGTTCGTGTCCGCCCGCACCGGTGAGGGCATCGAGGAGCTGCTCGGGGAGATTGCCCGGCTGCTGCCCGCGCCGGACATCGAGGTCGAACTGCTGGTGCCGTACGACCGTGGCGACGTGATCTCGGGTCTGCACGACCACGGTCGGGTGCTGTCCACCGACTACGAAGAGTCCGGCACGCGCGTGCACGCGCTCGTGACCGCGCACTACGCCCCCGAGCTTCGCCGCTGGGCGGTCGTGTCGGCCTGACCCATCGGTGATCGTGCCTCCTCGGTGACCGAGCCTGTCGAGATCCGAGCCTGTCGAGATCCCCTTCAGCCGAGATTCCCACCGAGACTGCGCAAACCGGCATTTTGAGCGCTCAGAATGCCGTTTTCTGCAGTCTCGTGAAGGGGTCGGCGGTCAGACCGCCCGCAGCACCGCCACGACCTTGCCGAGGACCTCTGCCTGGTCGCCCAGGATGGGCGCAAAGGCCGAGTTCCGTGGCAGCAGCCAGGTGTGTCCGTCGCGCTGCTGGAAGACCTTGACAGTGGCCTCATCGTCGAGCATCGCCGCGACGATCTCGCCGTTCTCGGCGTTCTTCTGCTGGCGCACGACAACCCAGTCGCCGTCGCAGATGGCCGCGTCGATCATGGAATCGCCGACAACCTTGAGCATGAAGAGGTCTCCCTTCCCGACTAGCTGGCGGGGGAGCGGGAACACTTCGTCGATCTGCTGGTCCGCGGTGATCGGGATGCCGGCGGCGATGCGTCCGACCAGGGGGACCATCGCGGCGTCTCCGACCGGGATGGTGCTCTCCTCCGGCTGGCTCGGCAGTTCGATGAGCACTTCGAGCGCGCGGGTGCGGTTCGGGTCGCGGCGGAGGTAGCCGCTGAGCTCCAGCTGGTTCAGCTGGTGAGTGACGCTCGACAGTGAGGAGAGACCCACGGCGTCGCCGATCTCACGCATGCTCGGCGGGTAGCCGCGCGTCGCGACCGAGCGCTGGATCACCTCGAGAATCGCGAGCTGCTTCTCGCTGAGGCTCTTGCGGCGTCGGGTACCGGGCTTCGCGCCCGCCTCGCCGCGCCCGTTCTCGATCGCGCTCATAGGGTCCTCCACCCCTCACGCCACATCAATGTCAGTGGCTGCTGATTGTCTGTAGTCCAGACAATCGAAACTGTATCCGCCTCTCGTGACCAAAACAAACATTTCTTCGAGCGTGTTGATAACTCGCCGCGACACACTTCGAAAATTGACTTGATTTCGATCACTATCGAAGATACATTCGGAACAAAGCTTCGTATCCGGCGCTCCCGGCCGAGCGTCGGATACGAGAACCCAGTACGGCGAGATCACTAGAGGAGGAGCACCATGAAGGAGACAGCAATGACCGCAGCGCAGCCCGTGGCCCGACTTCGGCTGACTCGTCGTGGGCGCGCAGTGATCACCGCCCTGGTTGCCGCCCCAGTCGTGATCGCCATCAGCGCGTTCGCGCTCAACGGGGGCGGCGCGGTCGCAGACAGCGAAGGCTCCGCGCATGAGTTCGAGTACACGACGGTGCTCGCCGGGCAGTCCCTGTGGCAACTTGCGGCCGACATCGCGCCGCAAGCCGACCCGGGTGACGTTGTCGCCGACATCCTCAGCCTCAACCGGCTGACCAGCTCCGAGGTGCAAGGCGGTCAGCGCCTGGCCATTCCGGCGGCCTACTCCAACTGACGCTGCCTCCGGCGAATCGCCCGGCGGACGCCTGTAGGGGAGAGGACGGCGGTGTCTCGGCGGACCGCGCCCGTTCCGGACAGGCGCGCCCGGCACACGCGCCGCAGATGTCCGGAGCAGGCGCGTCGCGGCGGGAGGGTGCGGATGTCCGGAACGGGCGCGGCGTGGCGCGTGGCCGCAGGTGTCCGGAACGGGCGCGACCCGGCGGTGGCCCGGCGGACACAGAGGCCGCCGTACGATTGATCGATGCCTCTTTCCTTTCGAGACCTGCCCATTCGTGACGACCTTCGCGGCCTGACACCGTACGGCGCACCTCAGCTCCACGTGCCGGTTGCCCTGAACGTCAACGAGAACTCGCACCCGATCCCGGAGGCGGTCGCGCACGACATCGTCGCGGGCCTCGCCGAGGCGGTCCTCGGCATCAACCGCTACCCGGATCGCGAGTTCACCGCGTTGCGGGAGAGCCTCGCCGGCTACCTCGGCCACGACCTCACGGGCGAGAATATCTGGGCCGCCAACGGCTCGAACGAGGTGCTGCAGCAAATGCTGCAGGCATTCGGCGGGCCGGACCGCACCGCGCTGGCTTTCCCGCCCACGTACTCGATGCACTCGATCATCGCCTCCATCACCGGAACCCGCTGGGTCACGGGCGAGCGCGACGCCGACTATGAACTCTCGCCTGAGACGGTCGAACGCTGGATCAAGAAGACTGATCCCGACATCGTGTTCCTCTGCTCGCCGAACAACCCGACCGGCACACCGGTATCTCTCGAGACCATTGAGGTCGCGTACGCGGCTACCCGCGGCATCCTGATCGTCGACGAGGCCTACGCCGAGTTCATGCCGGCGGGGGAGCCGAGCGCCCTCACCCTGCTGCCCGGCCGGGAACGCCTCGTGGTGTCCCGCACCATGAGCAAGGCCTTCGCGTTCGCGGGCGCCCGGCTCGGCTACCTGGCGGCCGACCCGTCGGTTGCCGACGCGCTGCGGCTCGTCAGGCTGCCGTACCACCTCTCCGCGCTTACCCAGGCGGCCTCCCTCGCGGCGCTCGCCCACGCCGATGAGATGCTCGCGATGGTTGACGACATCCGCGGCCAACGCGACCGGCTCCTGGAAGAGCTGCCGCGCCTCGGCCACCCGGTGCTGCGCAGCTGGACCAACTTCGTGCTGTTCGGCGGCGTCGCCGACCCGAGCGCCACCTTCGAGGCGCTGCTGCAGCGAGGCATCCTGATTCGCGACATTGGCATCCCGCACCACATGCGTGTCACCGCCGGCACCGAGCAGGAGACCACCCAGTTCCTCGCGGCCTTGGCCGAACTCGGCTGACGAATAGGATTGATCAATGGCTAATCAGCGCGTCGCCCAGCTCCAGCGGGAGACCAGTGAGTCGAGCATCCGTCTGTCGGTCAACCTCGACGGCACCGGCACCTCCGACATCCGGACCAGCGTCCCGTTCTTCGACCACATGCTCACCGCGTTCTCGAAGCACTCGCTCATCGACCTCGAGGTGCACGCCACCGGCGACACCCACATCGACGTGCACCACACGGTCGAGGACATCGGCATCGTGCTCGGCAAGGCCATCGGGCAGGCGCTCGGCGACAAGGCCGGCATCGCCCGGTACGGCGACGCCCACGTGCCGCTCGATGAGGCGCTCGTCCGCGCCGTCGTCGATGTCTCCGGCCGTCCCTACCTCGTTCACAGCGGCGAGCCGGCGGGTTTCGAGTTCCACCTGATCGGCGGCCACTTCACCGGCTCGATGGTCCGCCACGTCTTCGAGGCGATCACTCACCACGCGGCACTCACGGTGCACATCACGGTGCTCGGCGGACGCGACCCGCACCACATCGCCGAGGCCGAGTTCAAGGCGTTCGCGCGTGCCATGCGCCAGGCGGTTGCTCCGGATGCCCGAGTAAGCGGCATCCCGTCGACTAAGGGCGCGCTGTAGTCGTGACCAGGCCATCCGTCGTCGTCTACGACTACGGGAGCGGGAACATCCACTCCGCAGCCAAGGCTCTCGAGGCCGCCGGGGCGGATGTCACGGTGACCGGCGACAAGGCAGCCGCGATGGAAGCCGACGGGCTCGTCGTGCCCGGCGTCGGCGCCTTCGCCGCGGTCATGCAGCAGTTGGCAACGGTCCGCGGCCCAGAGGTGATCGACCGGAGGCTGGCCGGCGGACGCCCGGTGCTCGGCATCTGCGTGGGCATGCAGGTCATGTTCGAATCCGGCCTCGAACGCGGGCAGAACACCGAGGGCCTCGGCGAATGGCCCGGCGCCGTGGAGAGCCTGGGCACCCCGGTGCTCCCGCACATGGGCTGGAACACGGTCGAGGCGCCCGAGAACTCACGGCTCTTCGCAGGCGTCAGCGATGAGCGCTTCTACTTCGTCCACTCGTTCGCGGCCCGGCAGTGGACCCTCACCGACACCCCGTTCTCCCACCCGGCTGTCACCTGGGCGGAGCACGATGGCGTGCGCTTCGTCGCGGCGGTGGAGAACGGCCCACTGGCCGCGACCCAGTTCCACCCGGAGAAGTCCGGCGAGGCCGGGCTGCGGCTGCTGTCGAACTGGGTCGGGTCACTGCGGAAGTGACTAGTATCTAAAGCTTGCGCGTACGGCGCCGCGCGACCTCACACAGCACCAACACCCTTCAAGAAAGCGACCATGAGCGAGTTCAATACGATCCCGGGCCTCACCCTGCTTCCGGCGGTCGACATCGCAGACGGCAAGGCCGTCCGCCTCACCCGAGGCGAAGCGGGAACCGAGACCAACTACGGCGACCCGGCAGATGCCGCGGCGGACTGGGTGGCTCAGGGAGCCGAGTGGATCCACCTCGTCGACCTCGACGCCGCGTTCGGCCGCGGTACCAACCACTCGGCCATCCGCCGCGTCATACGCGCCGCGCGTGGCGTCAACATCGAACTCTCCGGCGGCATCCGGGATGACCAGACCCTCGAGACGGCTCTCGCGAGCGGCGCTAAGCGCATCAACCTCGGCACCGCGGCACTCGAGAACCCGGTCTGGGCCGCCCACGTCATCGCCGAGTACGGTGACGCGATCGCTGTCGGCCTCGATGTGCGCGGCACGACGCTCGCCGCGCGCGGCTGGACCCGGGACGGCGGCGACCTGTTCGAGGTCATGGACCGGCTCGAGGAAGCCGGATGCGCGCGCTACGTCGTCACCGACGTCACCAAGGACGGCACGCTCCAGGGCCCCAACCTGGAGCTGCTGCGCATGGTCGCCGAGCGCACCGACAAGCCGATCATCGCCTCCGGCGGCGTCTCCAGCCTTGACGACATCGCCGCCCTGCGCGAGCTGGTGCCGCACGGCCTGGAGGGCGCCATCGTCGGCAAGGCACTCTACGCCGGCGCGTTCACCCTGGCTGAGGCGCTCGACGTCGCATCCGGATGACCGGACCCACCGACTCCGCAGGCCAGCCGTGGGCTGGCAGGCACTTCGAGCCCAACCCCAACGCCGACGATGACGGCAGCGCGCCGCCCGAGCTGATCGACGCGATCGACCGGTTCCACGCAGGTCAGGCGGATCAGGCGGCCGTCGTCGACGTCCTCCGCGATGCGCGCGTGCTGATCCCGCTCCTCGCGAAGGCAGGAGAGTTGGGGCTGAGCGACGATGGCAAGCTCATCGACAAGACGCAGGAGCTCGCGATCGTCACTGTGAAGGGCCCGGATGGCCGCTCCGTGATCCCGGTGTTCAGCTCGGTCGGCGCGATGTCGGCGTGGAACCCCACCGCGCGGCCCGTTCCCGCGACCGGTGTGCGCGTCGCGCTCGCGGCCGCGAGCGAACACACCGACCTCGTCGTGCTCGACCCGACATCACCGACCGAATTCGGCGTGCGCCGCCCAGCGCTGTGGTCGATGGCGAAGCAGCAGCCGTGGACACCGGCCTTCTCCGACGTCGCGGTCGCCGCCGAGTTCGACCGGTCGGTCGCCGACGAGCCGGCGGTCGTCGCGCTTCAGCTCGCCCCGGGGGACCCGGATGCGCGCCTGGCCGGTCCGGAACTCCTGGTCGTGCTCACCCTCATTGACGGACTCGACGCAGAGCAGCTCAAGTCACTGTTCGCGCGCCTGAACGAGCGCTGGTCCGCCAGCGAGCTGATCGCCGAACGGGTCGACTCGGTCGAGGTCAGGCTCGCCCGCGCCTAGTTGACCGGGCCGGTGTACTTCTCCCCGGGACCCTTGCCTGGAGCATCCGGGATCACCGACGCCTCTCGGAACGCGAGCTGCACGCTTCGCAACCCGTCGCGCAGTGGACGAGCGTGGTGGTCGCCGAGCTCCGGCGCGGCCGCGGTGACCAGACCGGCCAGGGAGTTGATGAGCTTGCGCGCCTCATCGAGGTCGGTCTGCGACTCGGGGTCGTCGGCGAGGCCGCATTTGACTGCGGCAGCGCTCAGCAGGTGGATCGCGACGGTGTTGATGACCTCGACCGCGGGGACATCCGCGATATCGCGGGCAGCGTCGTTGCCCAGGTCGTCGGTGAAGGTGTCGCTCATCAGTGCATCCTCTGTTAGAATCGTCCGGGCCCTGAGAAACGATTACGTGTTCTCGGTGCGAAAGTGGAGATTCTCCCACCCGCGTTGACCGCCTCATCAAGGTTACCGGGTCGAATGGCACTCCGCCGCCGGCGCAATCCGGGGGTAGGTTTGGGTGCCGTTGCCGCGTGAGAATTCTCAAGCGCGGCAGGTGGGTTTCCTCTCTCGCGCTCCGGATAAGCATCCGCTTTTCGGTTTGGCAGCAGATTTTCACGAATGAGGAGCTCCCTATCAGCGAACCCCGTACTAACGACCGGATCCGGGTGCCCGAGGTCCGACTCGTCGGACCCAGCGGTGAGCAGGTCGGCGTCGTCAAGATCGACGTCGCGCTTCGTCTTGCCCAGGAGGCGGACCTGGACCTTGTAGAGGTCGCGCCGAACTCCAAGCCGCCCGTGGCGAAGATCATGGACTACGGCAAGTTCAAGTACGAAGAGGCGCAGAAGGCCAAGGAGGCCCGGCGCAACCAGGCGAACACCGTGCTGAAGGAAGTGCGCTTCCGCCTCAAGATCGACAAGCACGACTACGAGACCAAGCGCAAGCGCGCCGAGGGCTTCCTGCTGGCGGGTGACAAGGTCAAGGCGATGATCCTGTTCCGCGGTCGCGAGCAGTCGCGTCCGGAACTGGGCGTCAAGCTGCTGCAGCGCTTCGCCGAGGATGTCGCCGAATTCGGTTCGGTCGAGTCCACCCCGACCATCGACGGTCGGAACATGGTGATGGTCATCGGCCCTCACAAGAACAAGTCAACGGCGAAGGCCGAGGCGAACGCCCGACGGGATGCGTCCAAGCCCCACCGGGATGCCGCGCCCGAGTCGCACGAAGAGACCACAGAAACGAAAGAGGAAAAGGATGCCTAAGCAGAAGACCCACTCGGGGACCAAGAAGCGGTTCAAGGTCACCGGCAGCGGAAAGGTCATGAAGCAGCAGGCGGGCATGCGCCACAACCTTGAGGTCAAGTCGGGCCAGCGCAAGCGTCGCCTGAACCAGGACCAGGTCATCGCGCCTGCCGACGTCAAGAACATCAAGAAGCTTCTCGGCAAGTAACTGCGGCCGAAGACACGATAAGGAACTTACACAAATGGCAAGAGTGAAGAGGGCCGTCAACGCCCACAAGAAGCGTCGCGTCATCCTCGAGCGCGCATCCGGCTACCGCGGCCAGCGTTCGCGTCTCTACCGCAAGGCGAAGGAGCAGGTCACCCACTCGCTCGTCTACGCGTACCGTGACCGCCGTTCACGCAAGGGCGACTTCCGTCGCTTGTGGATCCAGCGCATCAACGCGGCGGCACGCGCGAACGGCATGACCTACAACCGCTTCATCCAGGGCCTGAACCTGGCCGGCATCGAGGTCGACCGTCGCATCCTCGCCGAGCTCGCGGTCAACGAGCCTGCGACCTTCGCGTCGATCGTCGAGGCCGCCAAGGCCGCTCTTCCGGCCGACACCTCGGCTCCCCGGGAGACCGCAGCGAAGTAGTATTTCTTACATGGCGATCATCGACAATCCACGGTCACCGAGGGTTCGAGCGGTTGCCAAGCTTTCCAACAAGGCAGCCCGGTCTGAGACCGGGCTGTTCCTTTTGGAGGGACCGCAAGCGGTAGCCGAGGCCCTCGCGTACAGACCAGAACTGGTCGTTGAGCTGTACTCGACGCCGACTGCGCTCGACCGTTACACCGACATCGCCCAGACCGCGGTCGACGCGGGGGTCGATGTCGAGTTCGTCAGCGAGCAGGTGCTGGACTCGATGGCCGACACCGTGACGCCGCAGGGCATCGTCGCGGTGTGCGCCCAGTTCCCGACCGCGGTGAAGGACATCCTCCGCCCGGGGCACGCGAAGCTCGTGGCCATTCTCGAAGAGGTGCGCGACCCTGGTAACGCCGGAACCATCATCCGGGCAGCGGATGCGGCGGGTGCTGACGGCGTGATCCTCACCGGGCGCACGGTCGACCTCTACAACCCGAAGGTCGTGCGGGCCTCGACCGGTTCGATCTTCCATGTGCCGATCGCGGTCGGCGCCGATCTCGACACGGTCATCGAGCGCGCTCGCGCCGCCGGTCTCCAGGTGATCGCCGCCGATGTCAAGGGTGACGACCTGCTTCAGTCGCGGATCTCGGGTGTGCTTGCCGGGCCGACCGCGTGGCTGTTCGGCAACGAGGCCCACGGACTCGAGGACGAGCACCTGTCGCTGGTCGACCGCGTTCTCACCGTTCCGATCTACGGCAACGCCGAATCGATGAACCTCGCGACCGCGGCATCCGTCTGCCTGTACGAGTCGGCATTCGCGCACCGCTCGGCCTGACGCATCTCACGTCGATCACAACCGGCGTTTTGGTTTGACCGCATAGTGCGCGCTGTGGTCAACTGATCAAATGCAAGGAAGCGCAACCGATCCTCTCGTTGTGATCGACGAGGTCAATAAGCACTATGGCGATCTTCATGTGCTGAAGGACATCAACACGACCGTCCGTCGCGGCGAGGTCGTCGTGGTGATCGGCCCGAGCGGTTCCGGCAAGTCGACGCTCTGTCGAGCGATCAACCGCCTCGAGACGATCGACTCGGGCACGATCACGATCGACGGCAAGAAGCTGCCCGAAGAGGGCAAGGGTCTCGCCCAGTTGCGCGCCGATGTCGGCATGGTCTTCCAGTCGTTCAACCTGTTCGCGCACAAGACCGTGCTCGAGAACGTCACGCTCGGCCCCCGCCAGGTGCGCGGAATGAGCAAAGCGGATGCCGACAAGCAGGCGATGCAGCTCCTCGAGCGCGTCGGTGTCGCCAACCAGGCGAACAAGCTTCCCTCCCAGCTGTCCGGCGGGCAGCAGCAGCGTGTCGCCATCGCGCGGTCACTTGCCATGGACCCGAAGCTGATCCTGCTCGACGAGCCGACGAGTGCGCTCGACCCGGAGATGATCAACGAGGTGCTCGAGGTGATGATCGGGCTGGCAAAGGACGGCATGACCATGGTCGTCGTCACCCACGAGATGGGCTTCGCGCGCAAGGCTGCCAATCGCGTGCTGTTCATGGCCGAGGGTGAGATCGTCGAAGAAGCCACCCCCGAGCAGTTCTTCTCGAACCCGCAGACGCCGAGAGCGAAGGATTTCCTCTCGAAGATCCTTACTCACTGACCGGTGAGCTAAGAAACACAGCATCTAGGAGGAACCATGAGACTCAAAAAGGGTCTGATGATTTCAGCAATGGCTTTGACGGGCGCACTCGCGCTCGCAGGCTGCGCCGACACTGGCACCCCGGGCACCGCGCCCGAGCCCAACACCGAGGTCGAGTTCGAGGCCGGCACAACGATGGCCGCGCTCAACGAGGCCGGAACGATCAAGATCGGCACCAAGTTCGACCAGCCGCTGTTCGGCCTGGTTGGCCCTGACGGCAAGCCCGTCGGATTCGATGTCGAAATCGGCAAGCTCGTTGCAGCAGCGCTCGGCATCCCCGAGGACGGCATCGAGTGGGTTGAGACCGTTTCGGCGAACCGTGAGGCGTTCATCGAGAACGGCACCGTCGACATCGTCATCGCGACGTACACGATCAACGACGCCCGCAAGGAAGTTGTCTCGTTCGCCGGGCCGTACTACAACGCTGGTCAGGACATCCTCGTTCTCGCGGGCAACCCCGAGGGCATCACCGGCCCCGCGGACCTCGAGGGCAAGAACGTCTGCAGCGTCGCGGGTTCGACGTCAGAGAAGAACATCGCCGAGTACGGGGTGAACCTCATCACGAGCGACACGTACTCGAACTGCCTTGAGCCGCTGCGCCAGGACCGCGTGATTGCCGTCACCACCGACAACGTCATCCTGGCCGGCCTCGCCGACCAGAATGAGGGCGAGTTCGAGGTTGTCGGCAACCCGTTCACCGAGGAGCCCTACGGCATCGGCCTCGCGCTCGATGACGACGAGTTCCGCAACTTCATCAACGACGTGCTCGAAGCAGCGTACGAGGATGGCAGTTGGGTGGCCGCGTGGGAGTCCACCGCGGGCAAGGTGCTGAAGACGCCGGAGCCCCCGGCAGTCAACCGCTACTAAGTCACACCACAGTGGGCCCATCCGCGCCAGCGGGTGGGCCCACCGTGACCACACAGTTGGGAGAGGGGATGCATGGACGCGATCATTGACGTGACGCCGGCATACCTTGCGGGATTCTGGACCACCCTGCAGCTGCTGGTGATCTCCGGAATCGGAGCCTTCATCGTCGGAGCGATCATTGCGGTCATGCGGATCTCCCCGGTGCCGTCGCTTCGCGCTTTCGCGACCGTGTACACCGAGGTCCTCAGGAACGTGCCCCTGTTGCTCGTGCTCATGTTCTGTGCGCTCGTGCTGCCGATTCTCGGCTCCGACCTCGACTACTTCCCGCTAGCCCTCATCGGGCTTACCGCCTATACGTCACCGTTTGTGGCCGAGGCGATCCGTTCCGGCTTCAACGGCGTGCCGGTCGGGCAGGCGGAGGCCGCGCGAAGCATCGGCATGGGTTTCACCCAGACGGTCGGTCTCGTCGTTCTTCCGCAGGCTGGACGCATGGTTGTGCCACCACTCATCAACGTCTTCATCGCACTCACCAAGAACACCTCGGTCGCCGGGATCTTCTTCGTCGACGAGCTCTTCAAGCAGACCAACGCTGGCGCGCGTGACAACCCAGACGCTGTCATCCTGATCCTGCTGTACGCGGCGCTGCTGTATCTGTGCGTTACGGTTCCCCTCGGACTCATCGCGGGCGCCATCGAGAAGAGAGTGGTGGTGATGAGATGAGCCTGACCGTTCTCTATGACGCGCCGGGACCGAAAACCCGTCGCCGCTCGATGATCGCGTCCATCGTCGGTGTCATTGTGATCATCGCGTTCTTCTTCTGGATGTACGTGACGCTTGCTGCACCGCGTGTGAACGAGACCAGCGGCGTCACCACCCCCGGCATGTTCGATCCGTCGCGCTGGGACATCATGGCCGACCCGGTCGTCTGGCAGTCATTCGGCGAAGCCACTGTCAACACGCTTCGCATGGCGGCGGTCGCCGCTGTTCTCGCCCTCATGATCGGCATCCTGTTCTCGTTCGGTCGAGCCGCGCGGATCACCTGGGTGCGAGTGGTAACCGGTGTCATCCTGGAGTTCGTCCGCGGCATCCCTGTGCTGCTCATGATTTTCTTCGTGTTCCTCGTCTTCACCGCAGGCTCGTACTGGTCCGGTGTCTTCGGCCTGGCGCTGTACAACGGTGCGATCATCGGCGAGGCATTGCGCGCCGGCATCCGGTCGCTTCCTCGCGGACAACGCGAGGCGGGCCTCTCCGTCGGCCTGACCCCGATGAAGTCATGGATCCTGATCGAGTTCCCGCAGGCTTTCCGGCAGATGCTGCCGATCATCCTGGCCCAGCTCGTCGTGCTGCTGAAGGACACATCGCTCGCGTACATCGTGAGCTACCCGGAGCTTGCGCGCACGATCAGCAACAACCGCAACTTCTACGGCAGCCGCTACATGTTCACGCTGTTTGTCGTCGGGTTGGTCATCTACCTGGCGTTGAACCTGACGGTCTCGTGGATCGCCCGGTTTGTCGCGCGCCGCAGCGGTCCGCGGCTCGGTAAGGCGGATCTGAACGTTCCGATGGCGTTGGGTGCTGAGGGAACGCGAGCGATCACGCTGCCGGTGCTGGAGCGGGATCGGCCGCCCGACCCGGGCCACTAAACTTGGGTCTCGTGCCTGAACCCGTTATTCCTGAACACGCAGTAGCCGAAGCAGTCGAGAACGCCCTCGCGGCCATCCGCGAGTGCGAGACGCTGAGCGAGCTGAAGTCGGCGCGCTCCGCCCACGCAGGGGAGAATTCGCCGCTCGCGCAGCTGAACTCGCGGTTGCGCGACGTGCCGAACGACCAGAAGGCAGCATCCGGCAAGCTCGTCGGTCAGGCGCGCGCCCGAGTCAACCAGGCGATCGCCGCGCGTGAGGCCGAACTGTTCGAGGCCGAGGAGACCGCGAGACTCGCCGCAGAAGCGGTTGATGTAACGGCCGTCCCGTCGCGCTGGACGGCAGGTGCGCGGCATCCGCTCAGCCTGCTCATGGAGCACATCGGGGACGTGTTCGTCGGCATGGGCTGGGAGATCGCAGAAGGCCCGGAGCTCGAACACGAGTGGTTCAACTTCGACGCCCTCAACACCGACGCCGACCACCCGGCCCGCAGCCTGCAGGACACCTTCTTCGTAGACCCCGCCGATTCGCAGCTTGTGCTGCGCAGCCAGACCTCGACGGTGCAGATCCGCAGCCTGTTGGAGCGTGAACTGCCCGTTTACGTGATCGCGCCGGGCAAGGTGTTCCGCAAGGACGAGCTCGACGCCACCCACACGCCGGTGTTCCACCAGATCGAGGGCATCGCGATCGACCGTGGCCTGACCATGGCGAACCTGCGCGGCACGCTCGAGCACTTCGCGCGCAACATGTTCGGCGCCGAGGCGAAGATCCGGCTGCGCCCCAACTTCTTCCCGTTCACCGAGCCGAGCGCAGAGATGGACGTCTGGCACCCCGGTGCCAAGGGCGGAGCCCGCTGGGTGGAGTGGGGCGGATGCGGCATGGTCAACCGGAACGTGCTGCGCGCGGCCGGAGTCGACCCGGACGAGTACCAGGGCTTCGCGTTCGGCATGGGCGTCGAGCGCACCCTCCAGTTCCGCAACGAACTGAACGACATGAGGGACATGGTCGAGGGCGATATCCGCTTCTCGCAGCAGTTCGGGATGGTGGTGTGATGCGCGTCCCGATCAGCTGGCTGCGTGAGTACGTCGATGTCCCCGAGGACATCAGCGCTGAGGGGCTGCAGGCCGCCCTGGTCAAGGTCGGCCTGGAGGAGGAGAGCGCCTACGGCTTCGACGTGACCGGACCGGTCGTCGTCGGGCAGGTGCTCGAGTACGTCGATGAACCGCAGAGCAACGGCAAGACGATCCGCTGGTGCCAGGTCGACGTGGGCGACGGTGAGCCCCGGGGGATCGTGTGCGGCGCGCACAACTTCCACGCCGGCGACAAGGTCGTGGTGTCGCTGCCCGGTGCCGTGCTGCCCGGCCCGTTCCCGATCTCCGCGCGCAAGACCTACGGCCACGTCTCCGACGGCATGATCGCCTCGGTCCGCGAACTCGGCATCGGGGAGGACCACGACGGCATCCTGCGTCTCGCCGAGCTGGGCCTCGACCCGGAGCCGGGAACGGATGCGATCAGCCTGCTCGGCCTGGACGATTGGGCGGTCGAGGTCAACGTGACCACCGACCGCGGGTACGCGCTGTCGATCCGCGGCATCGCCCGTGAGTACTCGCACGCGACCGGCGCGGCATTCCGGGACCCGGCGAGACACCAGCCGGCTGACGATGCCCGCACCGCAGTCGAGGAGTCGCCGGTTCCGGTGTCCATCGACGACCGCTCTCCGATCCGCGGCCGCGTCGGCTGCTCCATCTTCGTGACCCGCGTGGTTCGCGACGTCGACCCGAGCCGGCCGACCCCGGCCTGGATGGTCGCGCGGTTGGCGCTTGCGGGCATCCGGTCGATCTCGCTGCTTGTCGACATCACCAACTACGTGATGGTCGAGCTCGGACAGCCGATTCACGGGTACGACCTCGACAAGCTCACCGGTGGCATCACGGTGCGCCGTGCGACGCCGGGCGAGAAGCTCACGACGCTCGACGACAAGGAGCGCACGCTCAGCCCCGAGGACCTGCTGATCACCGACGACTCCGGGCCGATCGGCCTCGCGGGCGTCATGGGTGGGGCAACCACGGAGATCAGCGACAGCACCACCAATGTGCTGATCGAGGCCGCCAGCTTCGACTCAGTGTCGATCGCCCGTACCGCACGCAGGCACAAGCTGCCCAGCGAGGCGAGCCGCCGCTTCGAGCGGGGCGTCGACCCCGCTGTGGCCGAGCCGGCTGCAGCGCGAGTCGCCCAGCTGCTCGTCGAACTCGCCGGCGGCACCGACACCGGCGCGGTGTACCGCGTCGGCGAGGTTCCGGAGCGCGAGTCGATCTTCCTGCCGCAGGGCTACGTCAACGGCATCATCGGTGCCGACTTCGCTGACGGCGAGATCCTGAACGCCCTGACCCAGATCGGCGCGGCTGTCCAGCCGGTTGACGGCGGACTCACGGTAACGCCGCCAACCTGGCGTCCCGACCTGCTCGACCAGGCCGACCTGGCGGAAGAGGCCGCGCGAATCGTCGGCTACGACCGCATCCCATCCGCGCTTCCGGTCGCGCCGCCCGGCCGCGGTCTCACGCGTGAGCAGCGGCTGCGCCGCGCCGCCGCGAATACGCTCGCGGCAGCCGGGCTCACCGAGGTGCTCGCCTACCCTTTCGTCACGACCGCAGCCAACGCGACATTCGGAACCCCGGACGGCTCGCCTGCGCACGCGTTCACCCTCGTGAACCCGCTCGACCCGACGTCACCCGAGCTGCGCACGAGCCTCGTCCCCGGGCTCATCGACATCGCCAGGCGCAACCTGTCCCGCGGCTTTGTCGACTTGCGGATCTTCGAGGCGGGCGTGGTGTACCTGCGGGACCCGGAGCGTCGCTACGGGCTGGCGACGATCCCGAGCGGAACGGCCAAGCCGAGCGATGACGAGCTCGCCGCTTTGGCCGAGCAGATCCCGCAGCAGCCGCTGCGGATCGGCGCGCTGTTCGTCGGCAACACCATTGAACGTCAGCCCGGTCAGGGTGCCGTTCCCGCGGGACTCAGCGACGCGCTTGACGCCGCCCATCAGGTGGCGTTCGCGGTCGGCGCCGAGCTGCGCATCCGTCAGGGCAGCCACGCCGCGCTGCACCCGGGCCGCACAGCGGAGCTCCTCGTCGACGAAACTCGCGTTGGCTTCGCAGGCGAGCTGCTGCCCGCGCTTGCCGAGGAGCACGACCTCCCACGCGTTGTCGCCGTTGTCGAGCTCGACCTGGGTGCGCTGATCGACCTGGCACCGCGAGAAGTTGTGCCGACCCCGATCTCCGGCTACCCGGCGGCCACGCAGGATGTGTCGCTGGTCGTCGACCAGGCGGTGCCGGCGGATGACGTGCTCACTGCACTGATTGACGGCGCGGGCGAACTGCTCGAGCAGGCTCACCTCGTCGACGACTACCGCGGGACCGGCCTTCCGGATGGCGCGAAGTCGCTCACGTTCGCCCTGCGGTTCCGTGCGCCCGACCGCACGCTCACCGCGGCGGAGGCGACCGAGTCCAAGCTCGCGGGCGTTGCCGTCGCGGCCGAGCGGCACGGCGCGAGCCTTCGCGACTGAGGCTCCCAGGTCGGACGGTAGATTTAGAGGATGGCTTTTTCGGTAGCAATAGCCGGCGCAAGCGGCTACGCAGGCGGCGAACTGCTGCGTCTGCTCGCGGCACACCCTGAACTCGACGTGCGAACGGTCACCGCGAACCAGAACGCCGGCCAGCCGCTGCTCGCGGTGCACCCGCACCTGCGCTCCTACGAGAAGCTCGTGCTGCAGGAGACCAAGCCCGACCTGCTCGCCGGCCACGACGTCGTCTTCATGGCGATGCCACACGGCAAGTCCGGCGCGCTGACCGAGAGCCTTCCCGCGTCCACGCTGGTCATCGACTGCGGCGCCGACCACCGGCTGACGAGCGAAGAGGACTGGGCGAAGTTCTACGGCGGCGAGTACCACGGGGCATGGACCTACGGACTTCCAGAGCTGGTGCTCGGCGACGGCAGCAAGCAGCGCGACCGGCTCGCCGGCGCCCATCGCATCGCGGTACCCGGATGCAACGTCACGGCGATCACGCTGGGACTGGCTCCCGGCATCCGGGATCGGGTCATCATGGCCGACGATGTGGTGGCCGTGCTCGCGGTCGGCACCTCCGGCGCGGGTAAGAGCCTGCAGCCGCACCTGCTGGCAAGCGAGATCATGGGCTCGGCTAGCGCCTACGCGGTCGGCGGCGTGCACCGACACACTCCGGAGATCCGCCAGAACCTGACCGCGGCGGGCGGGCGCAACGTGACCGTCTCCTTCACACCGGTGCTCGTGCCGATGTCGCGCGGCATCCTCGCAACGTCAACAGCGCGCCTGGCACCGGGCATCAGCGCCGCCGAGGCGCGCGCGGCATGGGAGCGCGCATACGAGGACGAGACGTTCGTGCGGCTGCTGCCGGCAGGGCAGTTCCCGAAGAGCTCGGACACCGTCGGCGCCAACACCGCGCTGGTCGGTTTCGCGGTCGACGAGGCAGCCGGCCGGGTCGTGACGGTCACCTCCATCGACAACCTCACCAAGGGCACCGCGGGCGCGGCGATCCAGGCAGCAAACGTCGCGCTCGGGCTGCCGGAGGGCACCGGGCTCCCGCTCAACGCGGTGGCGCCGTGACTGTCACCACGCCGCTCGGCTTCGAGGCTGCTGGCGTCGCTGCCGGGCTGAAGGCGTCCGCGGCTCTGGACCTCGCGCTTGTCGTGAACCGCGGCCCGCGTCAATCAGCCGCGGTCGTGTTCACGAGCAACCGGGCGAAGGCCAACCCGATCCTCTGGTCGGAGCGGGTGGCAGCCAACGGCACGGTCTCTGCCATCGTGCTCAACTCCGGCGGGGCGAACTGCTTCACCGGGGAACAGGGCTACCGCACGACAGAGGCCACCGCGCAGGCGGTGGGGCGTGCGCTCGCGGTGTCGCCCGACGACGTGCTGGTGTGCTCCACCGGGCTGATCGGCGAGCAGCTCGACCTGCAGAAGCTCGAGTCCGGGGTCGACGCGGCCGCGGGCGGGCTCAGCCGCGACGGTGGCCGGGACGCCGCGCACGCGATCATGACCACCGACTCGCGCCCGAAGCAGGCGCTGCACCAGGGTGAGGGCTGGTCGATCGGCGGGATGGCGAAGGGCGCGGGCATGCTTGCCCCGGCCCTCGCGACGATGCTCGTCGTGCTGACCACCGACGCCGACCTGGAAGCAGAAGAGCTGGACGAGGCGCTGCTGGGCGCGGTGCGCGTGAGCTTCAACCGGTTGGACTCCGATGGCTGCACCTCCACCAACGATCAGGTGACGTTGCTGGCATCCGGAGCGTCCGGCATCCGCCCGACGGTGCGCGAGTTCACCGACGCGCTGACCGCGGTGTGCCTCGACCTCGCCACCCAACTCATGCAGGACGCCGAGGGCGCCAGCCACGACATCACGATCGAGGTGCGCGGCGCCGCGACCGAGGACGACGCGGTCGAGGTGGGCCGCTCAGTCGCCCGCAACAACCTGTTCAAGACCGCCGTGTTCGGCAACGACCCGAACTGGGGCCGGGTACTCGCGGCCATCGGCACGACGAGCGCCGACTTCGACCCGTACGCGGTCGACGTCACCATGAACGGCGTGCGGGTCTGCCACGCCGGTGCTCCCGACGAGCCGCGCGACCGTGTCGACCTCACGCCGCGCGACCTGCACCTCGTGATCGACCTGTTCGCAGGCGAGGCGACAGCCACCGTGCTCACCAATGACCTCACGCACGACTACGTGCACGAGAACAGCGCCTACTCCAGCTGATGACCGACTGGCTCAGCGATCACCACGGCGAGACGGTCGTTGTGAAGTTCGGCGGCAACGCAATGGTCGATGCCGAGCTCGGACGCGCGTTCGCCGAGGACATCGTCGCGCTCAAGCGCGCCGGCCTGACGCCGGTGGTGACCCACGGCGGCGGCCCGCAGATCTCCGCGGCGCTCGAGGCGCGCGGCATCCAGAGCGAGTTCCGGGGTGGGCTGCGCTACACGACACCGGATGCCGTGCTCGTCGTGCGCGATGTGCTCGCCAGCATCGGCCGCGAGCTCGCCGACCGGATCGCAGAGGCGGGCGAGCAGGCGGAAGCCATTGTCGGTGACGAGCGGTCACTGTTCCTCGGCGCGAAGCGCAACACCATGGTTGACGGCGAGCCGGTCGATCTCGGTCAGGTCGGCGATGTCGTCGAGGTCGACCCGGTGACCATCGCGGAGACGATCGGAGCCGGCCGCATCCCCGTCATCTCCGCGATCGCCCTGGATCGGGATGCGCGCGGCAGCCTGCTCAACGTCAATGCCGACTCGGCCGCGGCATCCGTCGCCATCGCCCTTGGCGCTGACCGGCTGATCATCCTCACTGACGTGCCCGGCCTCTACGGCGACTGGCCGAACCGCGACAGCCTGATCCGCGAACTGGACGCCGCGGCGCTCGAGCGTCTGCTTCCCAGCCTCGAATCTGGCATGATTCCAAAGATGACCGCGTGCCTCCACGCGGTCAGGGGCGGCGTTGCCCGGGCCGCCATCATCGACGGCACCACCAGTCATCCGCTCACGCGAGAGCCCTTCGGCGTCAGCGGCACGACGATTGTCGAAGGGTCAGGGCAGGCAACATGAGCACGTGGCTTCAACGGCACTCCACCGCGATGATGGGCACCTTCGCCCCACCGCTGGCGGTGCTGGAGCGAGGAGTGGGCACCCACGTCTGGGATGTCGACGGCAAGCGCTACCTCGACTTCCTGGCCGGCATCGCCGTCAACTCGCTTGGGCACGCGCATCCGGCGCTCGTGGACGCCGTTAGCAGCCAGATCGCGACGCTCGCGCACGTGTCCAACTACTTCGCGACGCCGTCGCAGATCCGGCTCGCTGAGCGGCTGCGCGAGATCAGCGGCGCGGGTGAGCAGGGGCGGGTGTTCTTCGGCAACTCCGGCACCGAGGCGATCGAGGCGGCACTCAAGCTGGCCAGGCTGAACACGCGGGGCGGGTCGCGCCCGCGCATCCTGACCTTGGGCGGGTCGTTCCACGGCCGCACCATGGGCGCGCTGTCGCTCACCGGCCAGCCGGCGCTGCAGAAGGACTTCGCACCGCTGGTGCCGGGTATCGAGCACATCCACACGAGCATCGAGGCTCTCGAGACGGCGATCGGACCGGATGTCGCGGCGCTGTTCCTCGAGCCGGTCAAGGGTGAGGCGGGCGTCGTCGACCTGCCGGACGGGTTCCTGCAGCGCGCGCGCGAGCTCACGAGCGAGCACGGCGTGCTGCTGATCATCGACGAGATCCAGACCGGCATCGGTCGCACCGGTGCCTGGTTCGCGTTCCAGCACGCCGGGATCATCCCGGATGCGATCACCATCGCCAAGGGCCTCGCCGGCGGTGTGCCGATCGGCGCGCTCGTGACCTTCGGTGAGGCATCCGACCTGTTCCGGGCGGGCCAGCACGGCAGCACGTTCGGCGGGAACCCGCTCGCGGCGACGGCAGGCTTGGCGGTGCTCGACGAGATCGAGGCTTCCGGGCTGATGGAGAACGCCATCCGGCGCGGTGATGAGCTGCGTGATGTCATCCGCGCACTCGACTCGGACCTGGTCGCCGAGGTGCGGGGCAGGGGACTGCTGATCGGCGTCGGCCTCACCAGGCCGGTCGCCAAGGAACTCTCCGCCGCTGCGCTCGCGAACGGCTTGATCATCAACGCGGCGAACGAGAGCAGCATCCGGATCGCGCCGCCGCTGATCATCGGCGACGACGACATCGCCGAGTTCCGTGACCTGTTCGCGCGCTCGCTGGAGGTGACACAGTGACCCGGCACTTCCTGCGCGACGACGACCTCAGCCAAGCGGAGCAGTTGGAGATTCTCGAGCTGGCTAGCCGGCTGAAGCAGGATCGCTTCGCCGAGCGCCCGCTGGAGGGGCCGCGCACCGTCGCGGTGGTGTTCGACAAGTCATCGACGCGCACGCGTGTCAGCTTCGCCGTCGGCATCGCCGAGCTCGGCGGCAACCCGCTCATCATCACGACCGCGAACAGCCAGCTCGGCGGCAAGGAAACCCCGGCCGACACCGCGCGCGTGCTGGAGCGGCAGGTCGCCGCGATCGTCTGGCGCACCTTCGCGCAGGCCGGGCTGGAGGAGATGGCCAACGGCACGCGCGTGCCCGTCGTGAACGGGCTGTCCGATGACTTCCACCCGTGCCAGCTCCTCGCCGACCTGCTCACCATCCGGGAGCACCGGGGCGAGCTCGCCGGGCAGACCGTGACCTTCGTCGGCGACGGCTCGTGCAACATGGCGCAGTCGTACCTGCTCGCCGGTGCCACCGCCGGGATGCACGTGCGCATCGCGGCCCCGGCCGACTACGCGCCGACGCCATCCGTGATCGCCGATGCGGAGCGGGCAGCCGAGCGCACTGGCGGTTCGGTCGCGGTGTTCACCGACCCGCAGCAGGCGGTCGCGGGCGCCGACGTCGTCGTGACCGACACCTGGGTGTCGATGGGGCGCGAGGCCGAGACGGCTGCGCGCCTGGAGCAGCTCAGCCGCTACCAGGTGAACGCCGAGCTGATGGAGCTCGCAAAGCCCGACGCGAACTTCCTGCACTGCCTGCCCGCCGACCGCGGGTTCGAGGTCAGTGCAGACGTCCTGGACGGGCCGCGAAGCCTGATCTGGGATGAGGCGGAGAACCGGCTGCACGCCCAGAAGGCGCTGCTGGTGTGGCTGCTGCGACAGGCGTAACCACGAATCCGCGCGGAACTCTTCGCCGAGTTGCCCACTTCGGCCCCACTTTCCGCGGGATTTAGGGGCGGAAGTGGGCAACTGGGTGCGCGAGGACCGCCGGAGCGCCAAGGTGGCGGACCGTAGACTTGAACGCGAAATCTTGAAGGAGAACCATGTCAGAACGTGTTGTGCTCGCTTACTCTGGGGGTCTTGACACCTCGGTCGGCATCGGCTGGCTGAAGGATGCGACCGGCAAGGAGGTCGTCGCCCTCGCGGTTGACGTCGGCCAGGGCGGCGAGGACATGGATGTCATCCGTCAGCGCGCGCTCGACTGCGGCGCGGTCGATTCGGTCGTCGTCGACGCGAAGGACGAGTTCGCAAACGACTACCTGATGCCGGCGCTCAAGGCCAACGCGATGTACCAGAAGCAGTACCCGCTGGTCTCCGCGCTCTCGCGCCCGCTCATCGCCAAGTACCTGGCGGCGACCGCGCGCGACCTCGGCGCCAACAGCGTCGCGCACGGCTGCACCGGCAAGGGCAATGACCAGGTGCGCTTCGAGGCCGCTGTCGCGGCCGTCGCGCCCGAGCTGACGAGCATCGCGCCGGTGCGCGACCTCGCGCTCACCCGTGACAAGGCGATCGTCTACGCCGAAGAGAACAACCTGCCCATCGAGCAGTCGAAGAAGAGCCCCTATTCGATCGACAAGAACGTGTGGGGTCGCGCGGTGGAGACCGGCTTCCTCGAGGACCCGTGGAACCCGCCGATCGAGGACATCTACGAGTACACGCAGGACCCGGCCGTCATCAAGGACGCCGACGAGGTCATCATCACCTTCGAGGCAGGCATCCCGGTCGCCATCGACGGCACGCGACTTAGCGCGCTGCAGGTGGTCGAGCGGATGAACGAGCTCGCGGGCAAGCACGGTGTCGGCCGCATCGACATCGTCGAGGACCGGCTGGTGGGCATCAAGAGCCGCGAGGTGTACGAGGCACCGGGCGCCGTCGCGCTCATCGAGGCTCACGAAGCCCTCGAGAACCTCACCCTCGAGCGCGACCTGGCCCGCTACAAGCGGCGCGTTGAGGCCGAGTGGGCCGAGCTCGTCTACGACGGCCTCTGGTTCTCCAGCCTGAAGCGCTCCCTTGACGTCTTCATCGACGACACGCAGAGGTACGTGAGCGGCGACATCCGGATCAAGCTGCAGGGCGGCCGCGCCGTGGTGACCGGGCAGAAGAGCGCGCAGAGCCTGTACGACTTCGACCTGGCCACCTACGACACCGGCGACACGTTCGACCAGTCGCTGTCGAAGGGCTTCATCGAGCTGTGGTCGCTGCCGAGCCGCATCTCGGCGCGCCGCGACCAGGCGGACCAGCAGTAGCGATGACGGAGACCGGCGGCACCAACGAGGGCGCCCTCTGGGGCGGTCGGTTCGAGTCAGGGCCGTCGCCCGAGCTCGCGGCGCTGAGCCGGTCCACTCACTTCGACTGGCAGCTCGCAGAGTATGACATCGCCGGTTCGCGCGCGCACGCCAAGGCGCTGGCCGCCGCGGGCTACTTGAGCGCTGACGAGCTGGAGCGGATGCTCGACGCGCTCCAGAAGCTGCAGACCGGAGTCGAGAATGGCACGGTGCTCCCGCAGCCATCCGACGAGGACGTGCACGGGGCGCTCGAGCGCGAGCTGATCGCGCTCGCCGGCCCCGAGCTCGGCGGCAAGCTGCGCGCCGGTCGGAGCCGTAACGACCAGATCGCAACCCTCGTGCGCCTCTACCTGCTAGATCACGCGAGCGTGATCCGTCACCAGGTGATCCAGCTGGTCGACGCGCTCGCCGCGCAGGCCGATGCGCATCCGGATGCCGTCATGCCGGGGCGCACGCACCTGCAGCACGCGCAGCCGGTGCTGCTCGCGCATCACCTGCTCGCCCACGCGTGGCCGCTCGTGCGCGACCTCGAGCGCCTGCGTGACTGGGCGGCGCGGGCATCCGTGTCGCCGTATGGATCCGGCGCGCTCGCCGGCAGTTCGCTGGGGCTCGACCCGGCGCTGGTGGCCAGCGAGCTTGGGCTCAGCGGGCCGAGCGAGAACTCCATCGACGCCACCGCGGCCCGTGATTTGGTGGCCGAGTTCGCGTTCGTGTGCGCGCAGCTTGGCGTCGACCTGTCGCGCTTCGCCGAGGAGATCATCCTGTGGAACACGCGCGAGTTCGGTTTCGTCACCCTCGATGACGGCTACTCGACCGGCTCGTCGATCATGCCGCAGAAGAAGAACCCGGACATCGCCGAGCTCGCGCGCGGCAAGGCAGGCCGGCTGATCGGCAACCTGACCGGGCTGCTCGCGACCCTGAAGGGGCTGCCGCTCGCGTACAACCGCGACCTGCAGGAGGACAAGGAGCCGGTCTTCGACTCGGTGCAGACCCTCGAGGTGCTGCTGCCCGCCTTCACCGGCATGGTCGCGACCATGCGATTCAACACCGAGCGGATGGCCGAGCTCGCGCCGCAAGGCTTCTCATTGGCGACGGATGTCGCGGAGTGGCTGGTGAAGCGCGGCGTCCCGTTCCGGGATGCGCACGAGATCAGCGGCGCGCTCGTCAGGTTCTGCGAGCAGCACGGGGTCGAGCTGCACGAGCCCAGCGACGAGCAGCTCGCGTCGATCTCCACTCACCTGGCGCCGGAGGTCCGCAGCGTGCTGTCGGTTGGCGGCTCGATCGCCAGCCGGGACGGCGTAGGCGGGACTGCTCCCGCCCGCGTCGCCGACCAGCTGGCCGCACTCACCGCGCGCGTCCGGGCCCTCGCCTGACGCGATGTTCGACCGCGAGCTTCTGACCCGGCCGGCCCTCGAGGTGGCGCCGTACCTGCTCGGCTCGGTGATCAGCAAGGACGGCGTCAGCGTGCGCATCACCGAGGTCGAGGCGTACCTCGGAGCGATCGACCCCGGTTCGCACGCGTTCCGCGGCAAGAGCAACCGCAACCAGGTCATGTTCGGCGAACCCGGGCACCTGTATACGTACTTCACGTACGGCATGCACACGTGCGCCAACGTGGTCTGCTCGCCGGAAGGGGAAGCATCCGGATGCCTGCTGCGAGCCGGCGAAGTCATCGAGGGCATCGAGTTGGCGCGTGAGCGCCGCCACACCACCAAGGGCGACGCCGACCTGGCCCGCGGCCCCGCGCGTCTCACCGTCGCCCTCGGCATCACTCTCGACGACGGCGGCACCGACCTCGAAGACGGAGCCGTCCGGTTGCACCTCACCGGCAAGCCGGCGACCGAGTTCGCGACCGGGCCACGCACGGGCGTGTCCGGGCATGGGGGCACGGATGTCTTCCCGTGGCGGTTCTGGGTTCCCGGCGACCCGACGGTGTCACCGTACAAGCGGCACGTTCCGAAGAAACGCTGACCCAGCTTCGAAACCGCGCAGATTCCTTGACGCTGGCAACGGTCAGCGGCGATGCTCATGCCATGGCAAAGGTTGAGCACTTCGAGATCCCCGCGGATGACGTCGAGCGCGCGAAGGCGTTCTACGGTGGCGTATTCGACTTCCAGTTCGACGACTGGGACGAGGACACCGTCATGATCAAGCCCGGCGGCGAGGACAGCATCGGTGGTGACATCCACAAGCGCAGCGCTATTCCGCATCCGACTGTTGTGATCACCGTCGACGATCTGGACGAGACCATGGCGGCCGTTATCGCCAACGGCGGCGAGCAGGTCGGGCAGGTCATGCCGCTGGGGGAGACAGCTCGCTACGCCTACTTCAGGGACTCCGAGGGCAACATCGTCGGCATCTACGACAGCCGCGCGTAACCGGAATTCAACCTAGAACGCGAGCACGATCGGCACCGCGCAAACGCCCGCCCAGATGAAGCTCGCGAGGGTGCCGATGATGAACCGCTCGCGGGCTTCCGCGTTCTCGAGCTCGGAGAATCGGCCGAGGCCCTTGATCGCCACTACGACCGCGACCGCGGCGAACTGCCCGGCGAACGCCGAGCCGACGATCGCGAACCGCTCGAGGAAGCCGATCGTCATGCCGCCGCGCAGGATCTCCCGTTCGCGCGGCTGATCGTCCTCGTCCTCGTCATCCTTGGGGCCGACGAGAATTCCGCCGTGATCGCCGAGGTGCTCGCTGCCGCGGGTTGCCAGCCGCAGCACGAGTGAGACGATCGGCGAGCCCGCGATGACGGCGAGCGCCAGCAGGCCGATCGCGCTCGAGACGATGAATCCGAAACTCGGGGCGGTGCGCATCCCGTCGACGAGCGCCCAGAGGATCCACACCGCGACGAATCCGACGCACGGCACCGCCAGCCAGTCCTTGCCGGACCGGCTCGCGAACACCGCGAGCACGATGGCCGCGATCAGCAGCAGCGTGACGGTGATCCAGAGCACGTAGTTCAGCACTTCCATGCGTGGTCCCTCCCGGTGTCAGAGCCTAACCCGGGCGATCACGCGGTCAGGGATTGCTTGCGGCAAGGCCGAGATTGTCGAGCAGGCGCGTTAGGGCGGGGATGGCCGCCTGCTCGGCCCGCAGTTCCGCCGCCAGCGCGCGCTTGCTGGCGGCCTGCGGGGTGATGCCGAGCTGCTTCGCGGCAGCAGCCTGGGTCATCCCGGCCGAGACGAGGTCCACGATCTCCCACCCCTCGTCGCTGCGGCGGGAGCGGAGCACGAGCAGCAGGTCGATGAGAGCCTCGGCATCCGGTGCGCTCCCATGTGTGCCCTCGAGCGCGAACCGGGTCTGCCGCCGCTTGGCGCGATCGACCGCGGCGCGCGCAGCGACGAAAGCGTCGCCGGTGGTTTCCCGGATGCTGCGGGGGAGCGGCTCGGCGACGGCACCGACTCCGCAGCCGACGCTCCAACGGCCGCTCCGGGTCAGCTGCAGCACGACATCGAGCGCGGTCTCGGCCCTGTCGACCAGCAGCTGCAGCTCATCACCGGCGGTTCGATCGGCGGCCAGCGTGAGCTGTTTCTTCAGGCGCTTGTTGAGGTCCGCGACGACCTCACCCACGAGGTCGCGGGTGCTGCGGCTGTCGACCTGATCCGCGGTGATGACAAACATCCGCTCCTCCATCAAACTCGGCGACTTGATTCGACAAACTCAACCCTACAAGCATGATTTGAGCAGATCAACCATTCAGTATTGATTATCGATTCGCTGCTAGCGTTATTGCCGTGTCAGACATCGCAGCATCCGAAGTCCTCGATTCACAGCGCAACGATGACAGCTTCCCCGACATCTGGGAGGAGCTGCTCTGGCGCGGACTCGTGCACGTCTCGACTGACGTCGGCGAACTGAAGACCCTGCTCGCGGGGGAGCCGATCACCTACTACTGCGGCTTCGACCCGACGGCGCCGAGCCTGCACCTCGGCAACCTCGTGCAGATCCTGTTGCTGCGCCGGCTGCAGCTGGCCGGGCACAAGCCGCTCGGCCTGGTCGGCGGATCCACCGGACTCATCGGCGACCCCAGGCCCACGGCCGAGCGCACCCTCAACACCAAGGACACCGTCGCCGAGTGGGTGCAGAACCTGCGCGGACAGATCTCGCGGTACCTCAGCTTCGACGGCGAGAACGCCGCGCGCATCGTGAACAACCTCGACTGGACGGCGCCGATGTCGGCGATCGACTTCCTGCGCGAGGTGGGCAAACACTTCCGGGTCGGCACCATGCTGAAGAAGGACGCCGTGAGCGCCCGGCTGAACTCGAGCGAGGGGATCAGCTACACCGAGTTCAGCTACCAGGTGCTGCAGGGCATGGACTTCCTCGAGCTGTACCGCAACTACGGCTGCGTCCTGCAGACCGGCGGCAGCGACCAGTGGGGCAACCTGACCAGCGGCACCGACCTCATCCGGAAGGCCGAGGGCGTCTCCGCGCACGCGATCGGCACGCCGCTGATCACCAACAGCGACGGCAGCAAATTCGGCAAGAGCGAGGGCAACGCCATCTGGCTCGACGCCGAGATGTGCAGCCCATACCGCTTCTACCAGTTCTGGCTCAACACCGATGACGCCGACGTCATCTCGCGGCTCAAGGTGTTCACCTTCCTCAGCCGGGACGAGATCGAGGAGCTCGAGCGGGCGGTAGCCGACGAGCCATTCAAGCGTGCGGCCCAGAAGCGGTTGGCCGTCGAGGTGACGACCATGGTGCACGGGGTGGATGCGACGGATGCTGCCATCGCGGCATCCGAGGCGCTGTTCGGCCGGGGAGAGCTCGACTCCCTGGACGCGGCCACTCTCGCCGCTGCGATCGAGGAGCTGCCGTCGGCGCAGGGCGGACCGGATGCCTCCGTCGCGCAGCTGCTCGTCGACACCGGGCTCACCGCGAGCCTGGGGGAGTCGCGCCGTGCCATCGAGCAGGGCGGCGTCTACGTGAACAACCAGAAAGTCACCGAGGACGCGCCGATCGGCGACCGCGTGCTCGCCGGCGGGATCGCGGTGCTGCGTCGCGGCAAGAAGACCCTCGCGGGCGTGCGCGTCAGCTGACCTGCTGTGCCCGGCGCCGCCGCGCGCATCCCCGCTCGCGCGGGTGTTCCTTCCACGCGCGGGTCTGATTCGACCCGCGCGTGAGTGTTCGACCCGCGCGAGCCATTCGCGGTTGGATGATGAGCCTCGCGAGGGGGTGGGCCACCGGGCGCCGGCTCCGCCAGCGCGGGTGTTCTGTGTTCGCGCGGGTGTTGCAGCACCCGCGCAGGAACACAACACCCGCGCGACCCGATCTGCCGCGAGTCGGGCCGAAATCCGCCCCCCGCGAAGGTAAACGCCGCCCCACCAGCCACTTTCCAAACGGGGTCGAAAACCTGAGCCGGGCCGACACGCCCGGGATGCCGCGGTGATTTGCACGAAGCGCCAAAAGCCCCGTAATGTTCTTACTTGTCACCCCAAAGGTGCGGAAGAGCCGAAGCGCTCTCCGGCCTCAAGCGGGACCGAAACCATCAGCCTAACGGCACACAAAAGCACTTGATGCGATGTGGTCGGCAAGCTACGATGGAAAACCCACTCCAGGAGAAACAGCCTCCCGCAGCGGAACGGATCACCAAGATCCGCAAGCCGCTCGATTAGGCGAGAACCCCTGTGGGTGGTAGGCTAGAGCAGTTGCCCTAAAACGAGACCGGAAGGTCAGATTCTAGGCGCGCCCGATCCTTGAGAACTCAACAGCGTGCACATGTCAAATGCCAAAAACCTCGTTGGCTGACTTCGGTCAGTCAAAGAGATTCCTTTGGAAAAAATTAAGACAACAAACAAATGTCAGCAATGATGTTTGTTCTTGTCAGTATCAAACTTGCAGCCCGTTCGCCCTTTCCGGTGGACAGGTTGCACTAGATGTGCCGGCAGCTTGCTGCCGTGCAATCAAACATTTACGGAGAGTTTGATCCTGGCTCAGGACGAACGCTGGCGGCGTGCTTAACACATGCAAGTCGAACGATGAAAGCTGGAGCTTGCTCCGGCTGGATTAGTGGCGAACGGGTGAGTAACACGTGAGTAACCTGCCCTTGACTCTGGGATAACCGCCGGAAACGGTGGCTAATACCGGATACGAGCTTCAGTCGCATGACTAGGAGCTGGAAAGAATTTCGGTCAAGGATGGACTCGCGGCCTATCAGCTAGTTGGTGAGGTAACGGCTCACCAAGGCGACGACGGGTAGCCGGCCTGAGAGGGTGACCGGCCACACTGGGACTGAGACACGGCCCAGACTCCTACGGGAGGCAGCAGTGGGGAATATTGCACAATGGGCGAAAGCCTGATGCAGCAACGCCGCGTGAGGGACGACGGCCTTCGGGTTGTAAACCTCTTTTAGTAGGGAAGAAGCGAAAGTGACGGTACCTGCAGAAAAAGCACCGGCTAACTACGTGCCAGCAGCCGCGGTAATACGTAGGGTGCAAGCGTTGTCCGGAATTATTGGGCGTAAAGAGCTCGTAGGCGGTTTGTCGCGTCTGCTGTGAAAACCCGAGGCTCAACCTCGGGCCTGCAGTGGGTACGGGCAGACTAGAGTGCGGTAGGGGAGATTGGAATTCCTGGTGTAGCGGTGGAATGCGCAGATATCAGGAGGAACACCGATGGCGAAGGCAGATCTCTGGGCCGTAACTGACGCTGAGGAGCGAAAGCATGGGTAGCGAACAGGATTAGATACCCTGGTAGTCCATGCCGTAAACGTTGGGAACTAGATGTAGGGTCCATTCCACGGATTCTGTGTCGCAGCTAACGCATTAAGTTCCCCGCCTGGGGAGTACGGCCGCAAGGCTAAAACTCAAAGGAATTGACGGGGGCCCGCACAAGCGGCGGAGCATGCGGATTAATTCGATGCAACGCGAAGAACCTTACCAAGGCTTGACATATACCGGAAACGGCTGGAAACAGTCGCCCCGCAAGGTCGGTATACAGGTGGTGCATGGTTGTCGTCAGCTCGTGTCGTGAGATGTTGGGTTAAGTCCCGCAACGAGCGCAACCCTCGTTCTTTGTTGCCAGCACGTAATGGTGGGAACTCAAAGGAGACTGCCGGGGTCAACTCGGAGGAAGGTGGGGATGACGTCAAATCATCATGCCCCTTATGTCTTGGGCTTCACGCATGCTACAATGGCCGGTACAAAGGGCTGCAATACCGTAAGGTGGAGCGAATCCCAAAAAGCCGGTCTCAGTTCGGATTGAGGTCTGCAACTCGACCTCATGAAGTCGGAGTCGCTAGTAATCGTGGATCAGCAACGCCACGGTGAATACGTTCCCGGGCCTTGTACACACCGCCCGTCAAGTCATGAAAGTCGGTAACACCCGAAGCCAGTGGCCCAACCGCAAGGAGGGAGCTGTCGAAGGTGGGATCGGTAATTAGGACTAAGTCGTAACAAGGTAGCCGTACCGGAAGGTGCGGCTGGATCACCTCCTTTCTAAGGAGCATCTGACCAGGCTTGCCTGGTCCAGAGCCACTACTCGAGCGAATGTTTCGAGGTGGTTAGCTCATGGGTGGAACTTTGACATGGTCGGCGCTGAGATCGCCGGCACCCAGTACGTCCCGCTTGCGGGACTGGAAAAGTGCCACGAGCTCGACACCGACAAGCACGCTGTTGGGTCCTGAGGGACCGGGCCTCACCGAAAGGTGGGAAACGAATCCTCTGGACCCTTTCGTCGACCTGGTCTAATCCAGGCGCGTAAGGGTACCGCCCGTAATTTGAGAACTACACAGTGGACGCGAGCATCTTAGATATAGGGATCTCTTTGAGATCTCGATATCACAGATAGGGGCACCTAGCGGTGTCCCATCATTGATCAATCTCCGGCTCTAGGGCCGGCGATCGATTCAAAATACTCATGTGAAATCAAGTTTCTAAGTGCAAACGGTGGATGCCTTGGCATCTGGAGCCGAAGAAGGACGTATAAATCTGCGATAAGCCTCGGGGAGCTGATAATAGAGCTTTGATCCGAGGATTTCCGAATGGGGAAACCCCGCCAGGCGTCGCAAGACGACCTGGTGACTCCCGCCTGAATATATAGGGCGGGTAGAGGGAACGTGGGGAAGTGAAACATCTCAGTACCCACAGGAAGAGAAAGCAACCGCGATTCCGTTAGTAGTGGCGAGCGAAACCGGAACAGGCCAAACCGAACGTGTGTGATAGCCGGCAGGCGTTGCACGTTCGGGGTAGCGGGACTTCTCAGCAGTTGCTGCCGCACTGCAAGAGTCAGCGAGCTGTATAGACGAATGGCTTTGAAAGGTCAGTCATAGAGGGTGCCAACCCCGTAGTCGAAATGCAGTTAGCACTCGAGAAGTATCCCAAGTAGCACGGGGCCCGAGAAATCCCGTGTGAATCAGCCAGGACCACCTGGTAAGCCTAAATACTCCCAGATGACCGATAGCGGACAAGTACCGTGAGGGAAAGGTGAAAAGTACCCCGGGAGGGGAGTGAAATAGTACCTGAAACCGTTTGCATACAAACCGTTGGAGCCTCCATAGCAGGGGTGACAGCGTGCCTTTTGAAGAATGAGCCTGCGAGTTAGTGATATGTGGCGAGGTTAACCCGTGTGGGGAAGCCGTAGCGAAAGCGAGTCTGAATAGGGCGATTCAGTCGCATGTCCTAGACCCGAAGCGAAGTGATCTATCCATGGCCAGGTTGAAGCGCGTGTAAGAGCGCGTGGAGGACCGAACCCACTTGGGTTGAAAACCGAGGGGATGAGCTGTGGATAGGGGTGAAAGGCCAATCAAACTTCGTGATAGCTGGTTCTCTCCGAAATGCATTTAGGTGCAGCGTTGCGTGTTTCTTGCCGGAGGTAGAGCTACTGGATGGCCGATGGGCCCTACAAGGTTACTGACGTCAGCCAAACTCCGAATGCCGGTAAGTGAGAGCGCAGCAGTGAGACGGTGGGGGATAAGCTTCATCGTCGAGAGGGAAACAACCCAGACTACCAACTAAGGTCCCAAAGCGTGTGCTAAGTGGAAAAGGATGTGGAGTTGCAGAGACAACCAGGAGGTTGGCTTAGAAGCAGCCACCCTTGAAAGAGTGCGTAATAGCTCACTGGTCAAGTGATTCCGCGCCGACAATGTAACGGGGCTCAAGCACACCACCGAAGTTGTAGATTTCGTGTATTAGCTAGGCATCCGCAAGGATGTCCAGGCACACGGAGTGGTAGGAGAGCGTCGTGTGGCGAGTGAAGCGGCGGTGGAAACCAGCCGTGGACGCCACACGAGTGAGAATGCAGGCATGAGTAGCGAAAGACGGGTGAGAAACCCGTCCTCCGAAAGACCAAGGGTTCCAGGGCCAGGTTAATCCGCCCTGGGTAAGTCGGGACCTAAGGCGAGGCCGACAGGCGTAGTCGATGGACAACGGGTTGATATTCCCGTACCGGCGAAGAACCGCCCAAACCAACCCAGTAGTGCTAAGAGTCCTAATCCGGCTGACGGATCCCTTCGGGGTGAAGCGGCCGGCCTAACGCTCGACCCCGTGCTGGTGCGGTTAGCGTATTAACAGGTGTGACGCAGGAAGGTAGTCGGTCCAGAGCGATGGTTGTCTCTGGCCAAGGCTGTAGGCCGGGGGATAGGCAAATCCGTCCCCCTCATAGGCTGAGAGCTGAAGGGGAGTCCGCAAGGACAAGATCCGATGATCCTATGCTGCCGAGAAAAGCATCGACGCGAGGTTCTAGCTGCCCGTACCCTAAACCGACACAGGTGGTCAGGTAGAGAATACTAAGGAGATCGAGAGAATCGTGGTTAAGGAACTCGGCAAAATGCCCCCGTAACTTCGGGAGAAGGGGGGCCTGAGGCGTGAAGGGATTTACTCCCGGAAGCGCTGTATGGCCGCAGAGACCAGTGGGAAGCGACTGTTTACTAAAAACACAGGTCCGTGCGAAGTCGCAAGACGATGTATACGGACTGACGCCTGCCCGGTGCTGGAAGGTTAAGAGGAACGGTTAGCCGTAAGGCGAAGCTGTGAATTTAAGCCCCAGTAAACGGCGGTGGTAACTATAACCATCCTAAGGTAGCGAAATTCCTTGTCGGGTAAGTTCCGACCTGCACGAATGGCGTAACGACTTCCCAGCTGTCTCAACCGCGAACTCGGCGAAATTGCACTACGAGTAAAGATGCTCGTTACGCGCAGCAGGACGGAAAGACCCCGTGACCTTTACTACAGCTTGGTATTGGTGTTCGGTGTGGCTTGTGTAGGATAGGTGGGAGACTTTGAAGCGGGCACGCCAGTGTTCGTGGAGTCATTGTTGAAATACCACTCTGGTCACTCTGGATATCTAACTTCGAACCGTGATCCGGTTCAGGGACAGTGCCTGGTGGGTAGTTTAACTGGGGCGGTTGCCTCCTAAAAAGTAACGGAGGCGCCCAAAGGTTCCCTCAACCTGGTTGGCAATCAGGTGTCGAGTGTAAGTGCACAAGGGAGCTTGACTGTGAGACTGACAGGTCGAGCAGGGACGAAAGTCGGGACTAGTGATCCGGCAGTGGCTTGTGGAAGCGCTGTCGCTCAACGGATAAAAGGTACCTCGGGGATAACAGGCTGATCTTGCCCAAGAGTCCATATCGACGGCATGGTTTGGCACCTCGATGTCGGCTCGTCGCATCCTGGGGCTGGAGTAGGTCCCAAGGGTTGGGCTGTTCGCCCATTAAAGCGGTACGCGAGCTGGGTTTAGAACGTCGTGAGACAGTTCGGTCCCTATCCGCTGCGCGCGTAGGAAATTTGAGAAGATCTATCCCTAGTACGAGAGGACCGGGATGGACGAACCTCTGGTGTGTCAGTTGTTCTGCCAAGAGCACCGCTGATTAGCTACGTTCGGAACGGATAACCGCTGAAAGCATCTAAGCGGGAAGCCAGCTTCAAGATGAGATTTCCATCCCTTAGGGGGAGAGGCTCCCAGTAGACTACTGGGTTGATAGGCAGGACGTGGAAGCGAGGACTAACGACTCGTGCAGCTGACCTGTACTAATAAGCCGACAACTTGATAACACTCACTTCCTTGAGAAGTAATGAGTAGTTGCTTGCGTCCACTTTGTGGTTCTCGATTTACGGTCGGGAACCAACCCGAAGCCGAAAGGCTTTGGCTATGAACTGATACATAAATCAATAGTGTTTCGGCGGCCATAGCGAGAGGGAAACGCCCGGTCACATTCCGAACCCGGAAGCTAAGACTCTCTGCGCCGATGGTACTGCAAGGGGGACCTTGTGGGAGAGTAGGACACCGCCGGACTTCTTTGTGAAATGGCCACCCGATAAGGGTGGCCATTTTGCGTTAAGGTCTTTCGTCGTGGCGTAAGAATCGCGCGTCGAAGCACCGAATGAACTCGAAGGAGCACCACCCGTGGCTGAGACCCCCGATCGCCCGAAGCGTCCAGGTGGACCGCCGAAGAACGGCCGTCCCGGATCGGCGCGACCGGCGAAAGGCAAGCCACAGGGTTCGGGGCGTCCTCGCCGGGACGCGGATGCCCAGGGTCGGCCCGCTCGGGACAACGACCGACGGCCTCGCAGCGACGAGGCGGGCGCCGGCCGTCCGAAGCGCGATGGCGACCGTCCGTACCGCGGGAAACCGGATGGCGCAGGGTCCGACCGTCCGAAGCGCGATGGTGACCGTCCGTACCGCGGGAAACCGGATGGCGCAGGGTCCGACCGTCCGAAGCGCGATGGCGACCGTCCCTATCGCGGAAAGCCAGAAGGCGCGGGGTCCGGTCGACCGCGGCGTGACGCCGGCCCGAAGCGCGACGGCGAGAAGCGGCTGTGGACCCGCGACGGCAAGCCGGCCCGCGGCGACCGTGACGCGCGCGACGAGATCCGGGAGGACAAGGATCCGCTCGGCCTCCGCTCGGTGCGCACGCGCCACGACGCCCCGGAGATCCCGGATGACGTGCAGGCCAAGGACCTCGACCGGGTCGCCCGCGCCCAGCTGAAGACGCTGAGCGCAGACAACGCCGACTGGGTCGCCCGCCACCTGGTAATGACAGCCCGCCTCATCGACACCGACCCGAAGCTCGCCCACGAGCATGCGGTCTCCGCCGCGCGCCGTGCCGGCCGCATCGCGGTCGTGCGGGAGACGCTCGCGATCACCGCGTACGCGACCGGCGACTACGCCCTCGCGCTGCGCGAGCTGCGCACCTACCGACGCATCTCCGGTCGCGACGACCAGCTGCCGATGATGGTCGACAGCGAACGCGGTCTCGGCCGCCCGGAGCGCGCGCTCGAGCTGGGCAGAACGGTGCCACGCGCCACGCTGTCGACGGAGGTGCAGGTCGAGCTCGCCATCGCGATGTCCGGTGCCCGCCTCGACCTCGGACAGACCGATGCCGCCCTGGTCGAACTGCAGATCCCGCAACTCGACCCGGAGCGCGCGTTCCCGTGGAGCCCGGCCCTGTTCGACGCCTACGCAACTGTGCTCGAGGACCTCGGGCACACCACCGAGGCGGAGCAGTGGTACGCCCGCTCCACCCGCGCCACCGCGGCGCTCATGGCCCAGGCGGCCGATGAAGACGATGAGGAACCCATTGAGATTGTTGAAGAGGAACTCCCCGAAGACGAGTGAGGTGACCCCGCTCGACGGGGTTGACCTCCTGCTCGCCGACCTCGACGGGGTCGTCTACAAGGGGCATCAGGCGATCCCATATGCCGTCGAGAGCATAAACCGCGCGCACGAGTCGATCGCGGTCGGCTACGTGACGAACAACGCGTCGCGCACCCCGGCATCCGTCGCCGACCAGCTGACTGCGCTCGGTCTCACCGTCGCACCGGATGACGTGGTCACCTCGCCGCAAGCGGCGGTGCGCCTGCTGGCCGAGCTGGTGCCTGCGGGTTCGACAGTGCTCGCCGTCGGCGGCGATGGCCTGCACAGCGAACTCGATCGCGCCGGGTTCCGCGTCACAACCTCGGCGGAGGACACCCCGGCCGCCGTCATCCAGGGCTACGCCCCGGAGGTCGGCTGGGTCGAACTCGCCGAGGCCGCGTACGCGCTGCAGGGCGAGGGTGCCGAGCGCCCGTGGGTCGCCACCAACACCGACTGGACGCTGCCGACCGCTCGCGGCACGGCTCCCGGCAACGGCACGCTCGTCTCCGCGGTGCACACCGCCATCGCCCGGCTCCCGGTGGTCGCGGGCAAACCCGAGGTGGCGATCTTCGAGGAAGCCGTAGCGCGCTTCGGTGGCGCATCGCCGCTCTTCCTGGGCGACCGGCTCGACACCGACATCCTGGGCGCGAACCGGGCGGGCATCCCTTCTGCGCTCGTGCTCACCGGGATCGACCGCGCGAAGCAGGTGCTCGCCGCCGGCAAGAACTCGCGCCCGACCTACCTGATCGACGACCTCCGCGAACTGTTCGAACCGTACCCGCACCCGGTCGAGACCACCGATCGGCGCGGCGACCGGCTGGTGACCGTGCGTGGCGCGCAGATTCGGATGTCGGCCAACGTGCTCACGATCGAGAAGCGCGGCGACAACCCGACCGACCTGCTGCGCGCGGGCGCCGCGGCGATCTGGGGGAGCGGCCTGGCGATTTACGGCCTCGAAGTCCCCGAGGAGCTTTACGCTTGAGCGAAGAGAGGAGCAGCGTGATGGATGAGCCACAGGTGCCTGACGCGGAGCAATCACGCCCGGACGAGACCGACGCACTGCTGTCGCGCTTGCGCCTCATCGAGGATCAGCCGCTCGAGCAACGAGCTGCCGCCTACACACAACTGCACGACGAACTGCAGCAAGCGCTCGACTAGGGCAGTTGTTCGCGACCCCCGAACTGGGGGCGTCTGTTGTATAACGCGGGCTTTCGTCACTGATAGCTTTTAGTCGGCCCTCGCCCTGCGGGCCGACTACCCGAAATTACCCGAGGACGATGATGTCTGCTCACCCTGCCGTAAAGATCGTGACGACTGTTGGATTGGGCGCGCTACTCGTGCTCGGAGCGGCAGTTCCGGCGTCCGCCGCGGACGGCGACGGAGCGGTGCTGTTCAACCCTGACGGCACGCCGATCGGTTCGGAATACACCCCCACAGCAGACCCGCTGTATGTGTACACATCCGTGACCGGTGACGACGACTACTGGGGCCTCGACAGCGCCGGAAACCCGGCAAACATCGACGGAGATTTCGGTGTGATGAGCAGCGGCATCCCGCTCGGCTTTGTCGTGAACGTTGCCGGAGTCAACTACGACGAGGTGTTCGTCGGCTCAAACGGGAGTCTCTGCCTCTACTCGTCGACGGATGCCACAGTAGGCGCCTGGTGCGATGACTACGACGTGATGCCGATACTGTTCACCGACCCAGATTGGGTCGGCACGGGCACGTCGTATGCCGCGTTCGCGGTGCTTAACAACGACCAAGACCCGCGGGACTCGGACGAGCCGATCGACACAGACGCCGACTCGATCAATGACGCGTGTGAGTTCGGAGCGTTCTACTTCGCTGACCAGGGCGGCGAATATTGCAGTTCGATCTCGTGGGGGCACACCACTTATGACGGCAGGGCTGCATTCGCTGCCACCTGGTACCACAACCCCACGTACTCCTGGGACGACGACACCGAATTCAACACGTACCAGATCATTCTCGTCGACGACGGGGCTGGGAACGTCACAGTGGTCTACAACTACGATGCAGTGACCAGCGACGGTTTCACCCTCGACTGGTGGATCGGATACGCAAACGCGTGTGAGGATGCGTATGCGGCAGGCGACACGGCGGAGTACCTCGGCATCGGTATGGGCGGCATCAACGGCACCGATGGGAGCACCACCATGTTCGATCCCTTTGGCGCAGAGTGCATGGGGGGCGATGACTCAACACCGCGCGACAACCTCGTCGACGGTGGCGCACAGTCGCTCATCACGAACAGCCTGAATTCGACCGTTCCGGGCCGTTACATCTTCCGCGTGCTGGACGGCCTCGCAACGACCACGATGCCAGCGGCCACCCCGCCGACGGCTCCGGCAGCGCCACAGCTCGCGGCGACCGGCACGTCGCCGCTGCCGCTGGTCGTGCTCGGTGCGCTCGCGCTTGGCCTCGGCCTGGCAGCAACTCGCAGGCGGGGGTCCGTCCCCGCCTGACCCGGTACGCTCGGGCATCATGATTTATCGGATGCCCGAGTGACCGGGCAACGGCTGGATGCGGCACTCACCGCGCGAGGGCTTGCCCCATCACGCAACCAAGCGGCCCGGCTGATCGCCGACGGGCTCGTCACGGTCGACGGGCAGCCCGTTGTGAAGTCCTCCGCCAAGGTGCGCGACGACCAGGAGATTGTCGTCGCGGCCACCGACCACTGGGTCAGCCGCGCGGCGCACAAGCTCATCGCCGCGCTCGACGCGTTCGGCATCGACCCGGCCGGGCGCACCGCGCTCGATGTCGGCGCATCCACAGGCGGCTTCACGCAAGTGTTGCTCGAACGCGGTGCCGCGCGGGTCATTGCGCTCGACGTCGGCCACGCCCAGCTGGCGCCGATTCTGCGCGCCGACGAGCGGGTCACCGTCGTCGAGGGGGTCAACGCCCGCTACATGACGCGCGAGGAACTCGACGGCTTCGCCGACGCCGCACATCCGGACCTCGTCGTCGCCGACCTCTCCTTCATTTCGATGACCACCGTGCTGCCGGCGCTGGTGGAGTCGGTGGGAGCGGATGCCGACTACGTCGTGCTGATCAAGCCGCAGTTCGAGGTGGGTCGGGGCGGCATCCGTGAGGGCGTCGTCCGGGACCCGGCGCTGTGGGCCGACTCGGTGTCGGGGGTGCTCTGGGCGGCTTGGGATCTGGGCCTCGGAACCGCCGGTCTCATACCGTCGCCGATTGCAGGAACGGCTGGCAACCACGAGTTTCTCGCCTGGCTGAGCGCACGCGCAGGACGCAATCCGACAGAATGGACGAAGACGATCTCTGAGATCGGTTGAAGCGGGAGGAGTGGCATTGGCTGAACGGCGCATGCTGGTGATCGCGCACACCGGTCGCGCCGAATCGATCGAAGCCGCAGCCACCGTCTGCCGCCAGCTGCTCGCCGCGGACATTGCACCCGCGATGCCGGACGACGAACTCGAGTTCCTGATCGAACGCGACAGCACGCTGCATCGGGTGCAGGCCCTGCACAGCGGCGACCCGGTCGACGACTTCGAGCTCGCGATCGTCCTCGGCGGCGACGGCACCATCCTGCGCACCGCCGAACTGCTTCGCGGCTCGAGCACCCCGCTGCTCGGCATCAACCTCGGGCACGTCGGCTTCCTCGCCGAAATCGAGCGCGAGGGGATCAACGACTGCGTGCAGCGCGCACTCGACCGCGATTACGTGGTGGAGGAACGGATGACGCTCGACGTGCAGGTCATGGTCGACGCCGAAGTTGTCTACGAGAGCTGGGCGCTGAACGAGGCGACAGTCGAGAAGGCAAGCCGGGAGCGGATGCTCGAGGTCGTCATCGAAGTCGATGAGCGGCCGCTGTCCAGCTTCGGATGCGACGGGGTCGTCATGTCCACGCCGACCGGTTCGACCGCGTACTCGTTCTCCGCGGGCGGGCCGATCGTCTGGCCCGGTGTCGACGCCATGCTGCTCGTGCCGCTCAGCGCGCACGCACTGTTTGCCCGGCCGATCGTTGTCGGGCCAGATTCGCAGCTCGCCGTGGAGGTGCACGAGCGTACGCAAGGCCTCGGCGTGTTGTGGTGCGACGGCCGCCGCACGCGGGACCTGCCGCCCGGCGCGCGCGTCGTGGTGCACCGCTCGCCGATCCCGGTGCGCCTGGCTCGCCTGGAACCCGCTCCGTTCACGGACCGCCTGGTGCGCAAGTTCGCGCTGCCGGTCACCGGATGGCGCGGGCCCGCCGACGACGGCGGCGCAGCGTGATCGAGGAACTCAGCATCCGGAACCTCGGTGTCATCGGCGAGGCGACTCTGCCGCTCGGCCCAGGATTCACGGCCCTCACCGGCGAGACCGGCGCGGGCAAGACCATGGTCGTGACCGCACTCGGGCTGCTGCTCGGGGAACGCGCCGACAGCGGAGTGCTTCGCGCCGGCAGCGCGTCGGCGGTGGTCGAGGGCACCTGGCTGATCGAAGACGACAACGGCATCGCCGAGCGGGTCAGGGACGGTGGGGGAGAGCTGGACCCGGCCGGCGACGGGCGCTCGGCGCTCATCCTGAGCCGCTCGATCAGCGCGGAAGGGCGCAGTCGCGCCGTCGTCGGCGGGCGTTCGACGCCGGTCGGCGTGCTCGGTGAGCTCGGCCGCGAGCTGGTTGTCGTGCACGGCCAGTCCGACCAGGTGCGGCTGCGGTCGGCCACAGCGCAACGACAGGCGCTCGACCGGTTCGCCGGTGCAGAACTGGCAGCCGTCATGGACGAGTACCAGCGGGTGTATCGGAGCTGGCAGGCGAAGCAGAGCGAACTCGAAGTGCTCGTCGCCGAGCGTGACCGTCGCGCCCGAGAGGCCGAGGACCTGCGCACCGCGATCGAGGAGATCGAGCAGGTAGCGCCGCGACGCGGTGAGGATGCCCAGCTGGCGGAGCGCGCCGAGCGGCTCGGCAACCTCGAGGAGCTGAGGCTGGCGGCCGCGCAGGCGCACGAACTGCTGTCATCCGAGGAGGGCGACGGTCGGGACGTGCTCGGACTGCTCGATACTGCGCGCCGCGCGCTCGAGCGCGTCGTTGGGCACGACGCGACGCTCGGCCCGATCGCGGAGTCGATCGCCGGCGCCACGTTCGCGGTGTCGGAGGCTTCTGCCGAGCTCTCCGGGTATCTGGCGTCGCTGGACGCCGACGGCGCGGGCGAACTCGAGGTCATTCAGGAGCGACGTGCCGTGCTCGCGGCGCTCGCGCGCAAGCACGGGTCGCTGGATGAGACCATCGACTTCCTCGACGTCGGCAGCTCGCGCCTGCTGGAGCTCGACAACGACGCCGACCGCATCGAGCAACTGGGCGACGAGGTCGCGGCGGATCATGCTCTGGTGGTCGAGCTCGCGGACCGGTTGACCGGCATCCGGAGCGCGTACGCGACGCAGCTGTCTGAGCAGGTCACGGCAGAGCTGACCGCGCTGGCAATGGCGGATGCGCGCGTGAGCGTCACCGTCTCGAGCGGCGACGAGCACGGGTTGAGCGGGCGGGACCAGGTTTCCATTCTGTTGCAGCCGCATCCGGGTGCAGAGCCGAGGCCGCTCGGCCGTGGCGCATCCGGCGGTGAGCTGTCGCGCGTCATGCTCGCCATCGAGGTGGTCATCGCCGGCAGCGACCCGGTCCCCACGTTCATCTTCGACGAGGTCGACGCCGGCGTCGGCGGTGCGAGCGCAATCGAGATCGGCAAGCGGCTCGCGAGGCTGGCGCAGTCGGCACAGGTGATCGTGGTCACGCACCTGCCACAGGTGGCGGCGTTCGCCACGAATCATCTGAGCGTGGTGAAGGGCACCGACGGCGAGGTGACCGCAAGCAGCGTGCGTCAGCTCGATGGCGACGAGCGCGCGGCCGAGCTGGCCCGCATGCTGTCGGGGCTGGCGGACTCGGAGAGCGGGCTGGCGCACGCGCGCGAGCTGCTGGACACCGCGCGCGCTCTCGCGGGCTGATTTCTTTCTCGAGGGCGGCGACCACCGGCCGCGCGCGCGACCCTTGCGCGGGTCGAACTTTCTCGCGCGGGTGTTGTTTGACCCGCGCGTGAAAGAAACACCCGCGCGTGCGGGTCTCGACAAGCTCGACCACCGGAGGGCTCGATGACCGGAGGGCCCGACCACCAAAAGGGGAGGGCTAGTAGCGCAGCGCCTTGCGGGCCAGCCAGTTCCCGAGGAACTGCACGCCCTGCACCAGGATGATGATCACCGCGGTGGCCACGAGGGTCACATCCCAGCGGAACACGTTGTAGCCGTTGACCAGGGCGAAGTCGCCGATGCCGCGTCCACCGATGATGCCCGCGAGAGCCGACATGTCCACGATGCCGATGACCACGAACGTGTAGCCAAGGATCAGCGGGCCGAGCGCCTCGGGGATCAGCACCGACAGGATGATCCGCCCCGGCCGGGCGCCTGCCGCCCGCACCGCCTCGATCACGCCCGGGTCGATCGCCACCAGGTTCTGCTCGACGATGCGTCCGATGTAGAAGGTCGCCGCGACGATCATCACGAAGATCGCCGCATTGGTGCCGATGTGCGTTCCGACAACGGCCCGCGTCACCGGCAGCAGCGCCGAGATCAGGATGATGAACGGGATCGGCCGCACGATGTTGACGACCACGTTGAGGATCGCGAACACCGCCCGGTTCTGCAGGATCCCGTTCGGGCGGGTGGTGTACAGCGCCAGCCCGAGCAGCAGCCCGAGCACACCCGCGATCAGCAGGGTGAGCGAGACCATGTAGAGGGTGATCCACAGGTTCTCGACCAGCTTCGGGAAGAGCACCTCCCACGTCGTGTTCACGCGTGCACCTCCTCAAGGCGCGCTGCGGCGCCCAGGCGGTCGATCGCATCCTGCACCGCGGCGTCCTCCCCGGAGAACGACAGCGTCACACTGCCGAGTTCCTGCCCCTGCAACCGCTCGAAGCCACCGAAGACGATGCGTCCCCGTGCCCCGCGCTCATTGGCCGCCTCGAGCGCGTCACCGAACGCCGCGACGTCGCGCACCTGGGCGGTGACGAGTCGACCCGGATGCTCCCGCTGAAGCTGGGCAAGCGTGGCGGCGTCCGGGCGGTTGCGCATGACCGTCTTCAGGAACTTCTTGGTCGCATCCGCCTTCGGCTCGGCGAACACGTCGAAGGTGGTGCCGGTCTCGACCAGCCGACCGTGGTCGAGCACCGCGACGCGGTCAGCGATCGAGCGGATGACGTCCATCTCGTGCGTGATCACCACGATCGTCACGCCGAACTCGCGGTTGGTGCGCTTGAGAAGCTCAAGCACATCCTGCGTGGTCTCGGGGTCGAGCGCGCTGGTCGCCTCATCGGCGAGGAGCACCGACGGTGACACGGCGAGGGCGCGGGCGATGCCGACACGCTGCTTCTGGCCGCCGGATAGCTGCTCCGGATGGTCGTACGCACGACTGAGCAGGCCGACGAAATCGAGCAGCTCGGCGACGCGCTCCCGGCGCTTGGCCTTCGGCCATCCGGCGACCTTGAGCGGGAACTCGACGTTGCCCGCGATGGTGCGCGAGCGGAGCAGATTGAACTGCTGGAAGATCATCCCGATGCGGCTGCGCACCGGCGGCAGGTCGCGTTCCTTCAGAGCGGTGATCTCGACCCCGTCGACGACAATGCGTCCGCTGGTTGCAGTCTCGAGCCCGTTGATCAACCGCACGAGGGTGCTCTTGCCCGCCCCCGAGTAGCCGATGATGCCGAAGATCTCGCCGGCCTCGATGCTCAAGTCGATCCCGTCCAGTGCGGTGATCGGGGCGCCCTTCGATTGGAAGGATTTGGTCACCTGGCTGAACTCGATGATCGCTGACATGTGTGGCGCTTGCTGCTTTCTGGACTGCGTGCGGTGCGAGAAGGGAACCGACCGACCTGCAACGTTAGGCAAGAAGTGGCGCCGAATCACATCGAGGCGTAACAGTTCTGAACAGTCCAGCCGTTGCCGTCAGTCGGTGCGCTCTGCTGTGAATGGCCGCAGCAGCGCCACGATGCGGTGGATCATCGCGGAGGCGGTCATACCCATCCGCAGCGCAGCCCCGCGCTCGGGGAGGGCGTCGATGCGCTCGTCCAACTGGTCGAGAACCTCCTCCGCCGCATCCAACTGTGCTGCGGTGAGCTCCCCACGGTTCCACGCGTCCACAGCGTCGGCCGCATCCCGGATGCTGGAAGCAAGTGACGCGGTCACCTCGGCGGGCAGGTTGCCCGGGTCGTCGACGACTGCGGCAATCTCGTCGACACAGCGACTGACCCGTTGGATCGCGGCGAGTTGTTGCTGCTCCTCTTCGAACGTTCCGCGGTGCCGCCGCGCGCGCGGATTGCCTCGTCGACTCTCGCCAGCCTGCTCGACCGCTTCGCGCGCCTCATCCACCACGCGGGGCAGCCGGCCATGGTCCACGCCGGGGTCGGCGCCGGCATCCAGGCCGTCGGCCAGCGTGCGCAGGCGGTCCCGGGCGGCGACGCGCGCGGCGTCCAGCGCCTGCCTGCCCTCGGAGTAGTAGAGCGGCGGAAACAGGAAGTGCACGATGAGCCCGATGGCCACACCGATGAGCATTTGGATGATGTATGCAAACGAGTACTCGTCCGCCTGCGAGTAGCCGAGCAGCAACACGAACAGCGCCCCGGTGACCACCCAGCTGCGCTGCGCGCCGAAGAGTCGGGCACTGGACAGCAGCATGGCGAGTCCCACTGCCAGGGCGACGGTGAGCGGTGTCGGGCGTCCAAGCGCGATCACCGCCCCGGCGATGACCGCACCGAGTGCCAGCCCTGCAAGCGTTTGAAGGCCGTTGCGGAACGACTGCGCGATCGTGGGGGTCATCGCAACCACGGCACCGAGCGGGGCGTAATACGGGTACTCGGCGGCGACGCCCGGCACCAACCCCGCTACCGCCCACGCCACGCCTGCGGCGATGGCGGCCTTCGCGGCGAGCAACAGCCGAGTCTGCGTGCTGGAGAGCCGGAACCAGGCACGGATGCGGGCGCCGAGGTTCCGCGGCATGCGCGACGTCTGTGCCGGATCGGGGGCGTCCTGCATGCCGGACAAGCTACCCCAACGCTCTGGACAGCGGCGGCGCTCGCCGAAGACTTGCTCGGGTACCGGGTGCGAAATGAAACGGTTCGTCACACGATTGGCGAACCGTGCTCGTCGAGCGAACGATGGAGGCTGCGAAGGCGTCAGGGGCCGTCGCGAAACTTACCAAGAGAGAGCGAACCATGTCAGAGCGCACCAAACCGTCCCTCCCCGAGAAGCCCAAGAACAACCGAACCGGGCTCTTCGCCGGCATCGCCGTAGTCGTCGTCGCGCTCATCGTCGGTGCCGTGCTGTTGGTGCCCGGATGGCTTGGCGGCTCATCCGAGAACGCCGACGCCGCATCCGGAGACGCAGCCGAGCCGGTGTCCGTCCGCCTCGGTGTCGCCGACGCGGGCAAGTCGTTCTGGAACGTCCTCGTCGAGGAGGCCGAAGCGAAGGGCATCGACCTCGAGATCGTCTCGTTCACCGACTACAACACGCCCAACCCGGCCCTCGCCAGCGGCGACATCGACATCAACAAGTTCCAGCACATCCGGTACCTCGCGCAGTACAACGCGTCGCAGCCGGAGGGTGACGCTCTCGTTGCTATCGGCGCGAGCGAGATCTACCCGATCGGGTTCTACTCGAAGAAGTGGGAGTCAGTCGAGGACGTGCCGCAGGGTGCAGAGGTCACGCTGAGCAACAACCCCGCCAACCAGGTTCGACCGCTGCTCGCGCTCGAGGCCGCCGGCCTCATCGAGTTCTTCGGCAACCCGGGCTGGAGCGCGACGCTCGATGACGTCGACTACGCCAACTCCACCATCGGCAAGATCACCCCGATCGACCCGAGCCTGACCGCCGCATCCCTCGACAGCGTCGACATCGCCTTCGTCGACCCGGCCTTCGCAGTCGCCGCAGGCGTCACCGAGGACCTGCAGATCTACGTCGAGGACTCCAACCGCGACGACCTGCGCCAGTACGTCAACATCTTCGCGGTGCGGGCGGATGACGCCGACAACGAGGCGTACAAGACGATCGTCGAGCTGTACCACTCGGACGCGGTGCGCGACGCGATCCAGGCTGAGGACGGCTTCGACGGCATCTTCAAGGACGACGTGACGCCCGAGCAGCTCGCGGACGAACTGGAGAAGCAGACCGAGCTGTTCCGCTAACCATCGCTATTGAGTCGGGAGCTTTTCCCCTTATCCGCTCCAGATAACGGGAAAGCTCCCGACTCGATGCGTTTTGGGGTGCGAAACACGGCATCGCTCTCAGAGAACCGGTCCGACCCGCTGATAGGCTGTAACTCCGTGGTGGTCAAACATTTCCCCGAGACAACAAAGCACATCTTCGTCACGGGGGGTGTCGTCTCCAGCCTTGGCAAGGGCCTGACGGCTGCCAGCCTTGGCAATCTCCTCACCGCGCGCGGCTTACGCGTCGTGATGCAGAAGCTGGATCCCTATCTGAACGTGGATCCCGGCACGATGAACCCGTTCCAGCACGGCGAGGTCTTCGTCACCGACGACGGCGCCGAGACGGACCTGGACATCGGCCACTACGAGCGCTTCCTCGACATCAACCTGAGCCAGGCGGCGAACGTCACCACCGGCCAGATCTACTCCCACGTCATCGCCAAGGAGCGCCGCGGCGAGTACCTCGGCGACACCGTGCAGGTCATCCCGCACATCACCGACGAGATCAAGCGCCGGATGCGCCTGCAGGCCACGGCGCCGGACGGGGAGCAGGCGCCGGATGTCATCATCACCGAGATCGGCGGCACCGTCGGTGACATCGAGTCGCAGCCCTTCCTGGAGGCCGCCCGTCAGGTGCGCCACGAGATCGGCCGCGCCAACTGCTTCTTCGTGCACGTCTCGCTCGTCCCGTACCTGAACGCGGCAGGCGAGCAGAAGACCAAGCCGACCCAGCACTCGGTCGCGGCGTTGCGCTCGATCGGTATCCAGCCGGATGCGATCGTGCTCCGCAGCGACCGTCCGGTGCCCGACTCGATGAACCGCAAGATCGCCCTCATGTGCGACGTCGACCCCGAGGCGGTCGTCAACTGCCCGGATGCCCCCAGCATCTACGACATCCCGACGATCCTGCACGAGCAGGGTCTGGACGCCTATATCATCGAGCATTTCGACATCGAAGCGGACGACGTCGACGGCAGCCGCTGGGCGCCGCTGCTCGATGCGGTGCGCGACCCCAAGGACGACGTCACCATCGGGCTGGTCGGCAAGTACATCGACCTGCCGGATGCTTACCTCTCAGTCACCGAGGCGCTGCGCGCCGGCGGGTTCGCCCAGCAGACCAAGGTCCACATCCGCTGGATCCCGTCCGACGAGTGCGAGACGCCGGAGGGCGCCGCCAAGCACCTGGCCGACCTGGACGGCATCTGCGTGCCCGGCGGGTTCGGGGTGCGCGGCATCGAGGGCAAGCTCGGCGCGCTGAAGTTCGCGCGCGAGAACGGCATCCCGACACTCGGCCTGTGCCTTGGATTGCAGTGCATGGTCATCGAGTACGCACGCGACGTCGCCGGGCTGCCCGGCGCATCCTCCACCGAGTTCGACCCCGACACCGAATTCCCGGTGATCGCGACCATGGCCGAGCAGGTCGACATCATCGCTGCGGGCGACCTCGGCGGCACCATGCGGCTCGGCCTCTACCCGGCCGACCTCACCGAGGGGTCGATCGTGCGTGAGGTGTACGGCGAGCCGCGCGTGTCTGAGCGTCACCGGCACCGCTACGAGGTCAACAACCAGTACCGCGAGCAGATTTCGGATGCCGGCCTGCAGTTCTCCGGCATGTCGCCGGACCGGAACCTGGTCGAGTACGTCGAGCTCCCGCGCGAGGTGCACCCGTACTACGTCGGGACGCAGGCGCATCCGGAGCTCCGGTCCCGGCCGAACCGCGCGCATCCGCTGTTCCGCGGGCTGGTGACCGCCGCGCTCGAGCGGCAGCGCGCGAGCCGCCTGTTCGAGGTCGCTGAGCCGGTTGACGCCTGAGCCGCTGCGCGACCAGGAGTACCGGGCGCCGGTGCTCTTCAGCGAGCGCGTCTTCGACGGCAGGGTCTGGGACGTTCGCGCCGACACCTTCACCTTCGGCGACGGCGAGCTGACCCGGGAGTACCAGGAGCATCCGGGTGCCGTCGCGGTGCTCGCGGTGGACGAGGCGGACCGGGTGCTGCTGATCAAGCAGTACCGGCATCCGATCGGCCACCGCGACTGGGAGCTGCCGGCCGGCCTGCTCGATGTCGACGGCGAGGGAGCGCAGGATGCCGCGGTGCGCGAGCTGGCGGAGGAGGCCGATCTCGTGGCGGCCGACTGGGCGCCGCTGTGCCGGTTCTTCAGCTCACCCGGCGGCAGCTCCGAGGAGATCATCGTCTACCGGGCGACCGGGCTGACGGCGACCGCGGATGCGTTCGAGCGCACCGGCGAGGAGGCCGAGCTCGAACTGCGCTGGGCGCCGCTCGACGAGGTGCTCGAGGCGGTGCTCGACGGGCGGCTGCGCAACTCGATCCTCGCGCACGCCGTGCTCACCGAAGCGGTGCTGCGTGGGCGGCGCTGACCTCACGCTCGACAAGGCGCTTGAGCGCTACCTGCGGCATGTCGCGATCGAACGCGGCCTGTCCACCAACACCGTGGCTGCGTACCGGCGCGACCTCGGCGCGTACCTGGAGTTCCTGGCCGCTGCCGGGCTGGGCCGGCCCGGGGAGGTGACGGCCGCCGAGGTGGCCGGGTTCGCCCGGTCTCTGCGCGAGGGCGACGGTGCGCTGGCGGCGACCTCGACCGCGCGCATGCTGTCGTCTGTGCGCGGCTTCCACCGGTTCCTCCTTGAGGAGGGGGTCGTCGAGGCGGATGTCGCGGCCGATGCCCGCCCACCCAAGCTACCGAGCCGGCTGCCGAAGGCGATCACGGTGCAGGAGATGGGGGCGCTGCTCGCGACGACGGATGGCGATGACGAGCGCGACCTCCGCGATAAGGCGCTACTGGAGTTCCTGTATGCAACCGGCGCGCGGGTGTCGGAGGCGGTCGACCTGAACGTCGACGACGTGCTGACCACCGAGGACGGTGCGGGCGCGGAGTTCGGCACCGGGGATGTCGTGCGATTGTTCGGCAAGGGCGGCAAGCAGCGGATCGTGCCGCTGGGCAGTTTCGCGCGCGCCGCGATCGACGCCTACCTGGTGCGGGTGCGGCCGCTGCTGGTGGCGCGGGGGACCGGCACCCCGGCGCTGTTCCTCGGGCAGCGCGGCGCGCGGTTGAGCCGGCAGAACGTGTGGCTGATCGTGCAGCAGCGCGCCGAGCAGGCGAAGCTCGCACACGAGGTGTCGCCGCACACGTTTCGGCACTCGTTCGCGACGCACCTGCTGGAGGGCGGCGCGGACGTCCGGGTCGTGCAGGAGCTGCTCGGCCACGCATCCGTTGCCACAACCCAGCTCTACACGCTCGTGACCGCGGACACCCTGCGCGACATGTACACGACCGCGCACCCGCGCGCCCGCTGACCCCCAACCGCATCGAGTCGGGGGTAGTTGCCCAAATATCCGCCTCCAATTGGGCAACTACTCCCGACTCAACGCGGTTCAATGCTGGCGCCAACCTTCAACCAGTGGTAGAGGCGAGCCTCGCGCGGTCGGGCGTGCCGGTCGGGGCCCGCGAAGACCCGCCTTTAGACTTTCGAGCATGAAGCGGAATGACGTGGTCGAGCTGGAGGGAACCCAGGTTCCCGTGCTTGGGCCCACCGGTCGCCCGCTGCGGGAGTTCCCGACCCCGAAAATCCTGAACGGTCACGGCCCGGCGCGCATCATCGCGCTGTGCAACCAGAAGGGCGGGGTCGGCAAGACCACGACCACCATCAACCTCGGTGCGTCGCTCGCAGAGTATGGCCGCAAGGTCCTCGCTGTCGATTTTGATCCTCAGGGCGCCCTGTCCGCCGGTCTCGCCGTGCAGACGCACGACGTGCCGACGGTCTACGACCTGCTGCTGAGCAACCAGGACCCGCACGAGGCCATCCAGAAGACCGGTGTGCCGAACCTCGACGTCATCCCGGCGAATATCGACCTGTCCGCAGCCGAGGTGCACCTGGTCAACGAGGTCGCCCGAGAGCAGATCCTCGCCCGCGTGTTGCGCCGTGTCGCCAACGACTACGACGTCATCCTGATCGACTGCCAGCCCTCGCTGGGCATCCTCACGGTCAACGCGCTCACAGCCAGCCACGGCGTGCTGATTCCGCTCGAGTGCGAGTTCTTCGCCCTCCGCGGCGTCGCCCTGCTGGTGGAGACCATCGACAAGGTGCGCGACCGCCTCAACCCGGCGCTCGAGCTCGACGGCATCCTCGCCACCATGTTCGACTCCCGCACGCTGCACTCGCGCGAGGTGCTCGAGCGGGTCGTCGAGACGTTCACCGACCGGGTCTTCGAGACCGTCATCGGTCGTACCGTGAAGTTCCCGGATGCGTCGGTCGCCGCCGCTCCGATCACCGCCTTCGCGCCCGAGCACCAGGCCGCCGAATCGTACCGACAGCTCGCGAGAGAGTTGGTCTACCGTGGCGCAGCCGCCTAGCGCGACGACGCTGGACGAGACGCAGACACCCGGGTTTTCGGTCAGCCTCAGCAACTTCAGCGGGCCGTTCGATCTGCTCCTGAGCCTGATTGCCAAGCACGAACTCGACATCACCGAGGTGTCGCTGAGCAGGGTCACCGACGAGTTCATCTCCTACCTGCGCGGCCTCGACACCGAGGAGGAGCTCGATCAGGCCAGCGAGTTCCTGGTCGTGGCGGCCACCCTGCTGGACCTGAAGGTCGCCGGGCTGCTGCCGCAGGGCGAGCTGGTGGATGCCGAGGACGTCGCGCTGCTCGAGGCACGGGACCTGCTGTTCGCGCGGCTCCTGCAGTACCGCGCGTTCAAGGAGGCCTCCGCCTGGTTCGCCGACAAGCTGGAGACCGAGTCGACCCGGCACTGGCGTCAGGTGCGGCTGGAGGAGAAGTACCGCAAGCAGGAACCGGAGCTCGTCTGGACCCTCAGCGTCGACGACTTCGCCGCGCTCGCCGCGTTGGCGTTCGCTCCGAAGGAGCTGCCCACCGTCGGCCTGGACCACCTGCACGCGCCGCTGGTGAGCATCCGGGAGCAGGCCGCGCACGTGGTCGCGATGCTGCGCGGGGGAGAACCACTGTCGTTCCGGCAGCTGATCGCCGGCGTCGCGCAGCGCGGGGTCATCGTGGCCCGGTTCATTGCCATCCTGGAGCTGTACCGTGGCGCAAACGTGTCGTTCGAGCAGCTTGAGCCGCTCGGTGAGTTGACCATCCGCTGGACCGCGGACCACTGGTCGGAGGAGAGCCTTGCCAACCTGGGAGCCGACTATGACAGCTGAGCCGAACCCGGTGGTCGGGCCCGTCGAGACCCCGGATGCGGTGGTCGAGCCTGCCGAGACCCCCACCGCGCCCGCCGACCTTGCCCGCGCCCTCGAGGCCATCCTCATGGTCGCCGACGAGCCGCAGAGCATCGTCGGCCTCGCCACCGGGCTTGGCGCCCCGGTTGCCGCGGTGCGCCACACGATCGAGCAGCTGGTGGCGGACTACGACGGCGAGGACGGCGGCATCCGGCGCGGCTTCGAACTGCGTGAGGTCGGTGGCGGCTGGCGCATCTACGTGCGTCCAGAGCACGACACCGTGGTGCGTGACTTCGTCTCCACCCAGAACCCGAGCCGCCTGTCGCAGGCCGCGCTGGAGACCCTTGCGGTGATCGCCTACAAGCAGCCGATCAGTCGCGGCCAGGTCGCCTCGATCCGCGCGGTCAACGTCGACTCGGTGGTGCGCACCCTGCTCGGCCGCGGGCTGATCACCGAGGCGTTCACCGACCCGGAGACCGGCGCCATCCACTACGAGACCACCGACCTGCTGCTGCAGCAGCTCGGCATCAACTCGCTCGATGAGCTGCCGCACATCTCCCCGCTGCTCGACGATGGTTCCGAGGGGTTCGATGACCTCCGCTGACGTCTCATCCGAGGGGGAGCGGCTGCAGAAGGTGATGGCCGCCTCCGGTGTTGCCAGCCGCCGCGTCTCGGAGAACCTGATCTCCGCAGGGCGGGTCAAGGTCAACGGCGAGGTCGTCACCGAGCTCGGCCGCCGGGTGCTGCCCACCGACCGTATCGAGGTCGACGACACCGCGGTGCAGACCGACACCACCCGCCGTTACCTGATGCTGAACAAGCCGGTCGGCGTTGTCTCGTCGCTGCTCGACGAGCGTGGCCGCCCCGACCTGCGCCAGTTCGTCGACGGCTACGAGGAGCGGCTGTTCAACGTCGGCAGGCTGGATGCCCAGACCAGCGGCCTGCTGATCCTCACCAACGACGGCGAACTCGCGCACGTGCTGGCGCATCCGTCGTTCGGGGTGACAAAGACCTACGTCGCCAAGGTCGACGGTCGGGTGACCCCGGCGACGATCGCCAAGCTGCGCTCCGGCATCGAACTGGAGGACGGCCCGATCGCGGCCGACTCCGCCAAGCTCACCGGGACCTCCGGGAACACGAGCATCGTCGAGCTGACCCTGCACTCCGGCCGCAACCGGATCGTGCGCCGGATGTTGGACGCGGTCGGGCATCCTGTGCTCGAACTGGTGCGCCGCCAATTCGGCCCGCTGCACCTAGGCAGCCTGCCGCCGGGCCGGGTGCGCGATCTGACTAAAGTTGAACTCGGCCAACTGCTCACCCTCGCCAGAGCAGAGAAGCAGGACAAGGAACCGAAGTGACCGATCGCCGTCTGGCGGAGCAGGTGCGCATCGTCGGCAGCGGACTACTCGGCACCAGCATCGGGCTCGGGCTGAGCGCCAAGGGTGTCGATGTGATCCTCGACGACGTGTCGCCGTCGTCCAAGCAGCTGGCAATCGACTACGGCGCCGGACGGGCGCCGGCCGCGGGCGACAACCCAGGCCTGATCGTCGTCGCGGTGCCGCCGGATGTGACGGCTTCAGTTGTGGCCCGCGAGTTGGCTGCGTTCCCGGATGCGCTGGTGACGGATGTCGCGAGCGTCAAGCTGGGTCCGCTGCGGCAGCTGCGCGACGTCGGCGCGGACCTCAGCCGCTACCTCGGCACGCATCCGATGGCCGGGCGGGAGCGCGGCGGCCCAATCGCGGCGCGCGCCGACCTGTTCATCGGCCGCCCGTGGGTACTCGCCGGGCACGACGCGATCAGCTACCGGCGCGCGGCGGCGATCGAGGACATGATCCTCGACCTCGGCGCGGTGCCGATCGAGATGGGTGTCGAGGACCACGATCGCAGTGTCGCGCTGGTGTCGCACGTACCGCAGGTGGTGTCGTCACTGCTCGCGGCGCGGCTCACCGACGGCTCGCACGCCGCGCTCGGGCTCGCCGGCGGGGGAGTGCGCGATGTTACGCGGATCGCGGCGAGCGAGCCGAGCCTGTGGGTGCAGATCCTCGGCGCGAACGCCGGGCCGGTCGCCCGCATCCTGAAGGCGCTGCGCGACGATCTCGACACGGTGATCGACGCGCTCGAGGAGCCCGACGCATCCGGTTCCCGTCGCCGTATCGCCGAGGCGATCGCCGCCGGTAATACCGGCGTTGCCAGGCTGCCGGGCAAGCACGGGCAGGATGCCCGGTTCAGTCAGCTGGTCATCATGGTTGACGACAGGCCGGGCGAACTCGCCCGGCTGCTGACCGACATCGGCGACGCGGGCGTGAACATGGAGGACCTGCGGCTCGAGCACTCGCCGGGCGCGCAGATCGGCCTCGCCGAGGTGTCGGTCGTGCCGGAGGCAGAGCAGCGGCTGCTCGAGGAGTTGGAGCGCCGCGGATGGAGGATCGCGGAGGCATGGAAATGAAGCACATCGTGGTCGCCGTCGACGGGCCGGCTGGCAGCGGCAAGTCGAGCGTCTCGCGCACCGCGGCTCGCCAGCTCGGTTTCGACTACCAGGACACCGGCGCCGCCTATCGGGCCTTGGCCTGGCTCGTGCAGCGCGAGGGCATTGACCCGGAGGATTCCGCGGCGGTGATCGGCGCGCTCGACCTGTTCGAGTACGCGATCGGCATCAACCCGGAGCACTATTTCGTGCGCGTCGGCGAGTCCGATGTGACCGGCGCCATCCGGGACCCTCAGGTGTCGGCGATCGTCAGCAGCGTCGCGCGCGTGCCGGAGGTGCGCGAGCATGTGACGGCGATCTTCCGCGACACGATCGCGAACGACACCCGGCCGGGCATCATCACCGAGGGGCGCGACATCACGACGGTGGTGGCGCCGGATGCTGATGTGCGGGTGCTGCTGACCGCGTCGGAGGAGGCGCGGATGGCGCGGCGTGCGGCGGAGCTGGACGGCCCTACTCTGGAGTCGGTCGGTGCACAGCTGAGCGCGCGGGATGCGCAGGACCGCAAGGTGGTCGACTTCATGACCGCCGCCGACGGCGTGCACACGCTGGACTCGACAGACCTGACCTTCGACGAAACCGTCGACGCCCTGATCGCCCTGATCCGCGCCGCGCAGTCCTAGCGTTTCGCTGGTCGAGCTTGTCGAGACCCGTCCTTCCGCTGGTTGAGGGATCGCAAGGCCGCTGGTTGAGGGATCGCGCCAGCGATCGTCTCGAAACCAGCCAGCACGCAGAGGGTCTCGACAAGCTCGACCACCGCGAGCTCGACACCGCGAGCCCCGCCCTGTCCGTATCGTTATCGACTCGTCGCTCACAGTCACCGCTTGAACCGCTACGGTCCAAACATGACTGCTCGTCGGCTTGCGTCGGTGGCGCTCGGTGTCGTACTCGCTCTGGTCTTGTCGGCATGTCAGTCCGCTGTCACGGGCGTTATCGGCCTAGCAGCTAAGGAAGGTCGCATAAGCGCACTCGTATTCATGTGCTCCGGCTACACGTCCGACAGGATTCAGATCACCCGAAGTTGGGAGCGTGCCTCGGTGCCGGAGCCCGTGCGGCACTTTGACGGGGCACGTACCGCGGAGATCGACCTGGGTGACACTGATGAATTTCTCGACATGATCGGCGACTCGCACATCGGCATCTCATCTTCGACCTCCGGTGGCCTGAGCGCCACGGGCGGTTGGATTAGTTTCGATCGGTCTGAAATCGAGCAGTTGACGGATGGCCAAATCCTCTACGGCGTTCCGCTGAGCAGCGACAATGAGGTTGTCGACGCCGCCGGCTTCGAGAAGTCGGCCGAAGAATTCTGTGCTCGTTTCGACTAGGGCGCCCTACGTGACGGGTGAGGCTTTCGGTGGTCGAGCGTATCGAGACCCGTTGATCGCTGGTTGAGGGATCGCGAAGCGATCGTCTCGAAACCAGCCCACACCCGGAGGGTCTCGACTAGCTCGACCACGGGGTGCTCGACCCCGACCACCCGCCCAGCCGCCTCCACCTAGGATTAACCTCATGCCTATCGACGACCGGGATGCTTTCCCTGACCTGAGCCCTGAGGTCGCCGACCGCCTGGCAACCCTCGACGAGGACGCCGCCGCCCAGCGCGCCAACGCGCTCCGCGGCGGCCTCGAAGAGTACGAGCTCGACGAGGAGGACCGCGCCCTCCTCGACGCGGCGACCGACGACGTCGACCAGATCACCTACCTGCCCGCGCTGCCGGTGCTGGCCATCGTCGGCCGCCCGAACGTAGGCAAGTCGGCGCTGGTGAACCGCATCCTCGGTCGCCGCGAGGCGGTCGTGCAGGACACCCCGGGCGTCACTCGCGACCGGGTCAGCTACAAGGCGGAGTGGAACGACCGCCGCTTCACGATCGTCGATACGGGCGGGTGGGAGCCGGATGCGAAGGGCATCCACGCATCCGTCGCCGCCCAGGCGGAGATCGCCGTCGACCTCGCCGACGCGGTGCTGTTCGTGGTCGACTCGAACGTCGGCCCGACAGCGACCGACGAGCACGTCGTGCGGATGCTGCGTTCATCGAAAAAGCCGGTCATCCTGGTCGCCAACAAGGTCGACGACGCGCGGCAGGAGCCGGAGGCGGCGACCCTGTGGAGCCTGGGCCTCGGCGAGCCGTGGCCGGTGTCGGCGCTGCACGGCAGGGGAGTGGCCGACCTGCTCGACAAGGTGCTCACCGTGCTGCCGGAGATTTCTGCGGTGGCGAAGGATGAAGTCAGCGGCCCGCGTCGCGTGGCGATCCTCGGCCGGCCGAACGTCGGCAAGTCGTCGCTGCTGAACAAGACCGCTGGCGAGGAGCGGGTCGTCGTGGACGACCTGGCCGGCACCACGCGCGACCCGGTGGACGAGCAGGTTGAACTGGGTGGCAAGGTGTGGCGGTTCGTGGACACCGCAGGCATCCGTCGCCGGATGAACCTGGCGCAGGGCGCCGACTTCTACGCGTCGCTGCGTACGAGCGCGGCGCTGGAGAAGGCCGAGGTCGCTGTCGTCGTGCTCGATGTGTCGGAGCCGATCAGCGAACAGGATGTGCGGATCGTCGAGTTGGTGCTCGAGTCGGGCCGTGCGCTGGTGCTCGCGTTCAACAAGTGGGACCTACTGGATGATGACCGCCGCCGCTACCTCGAGCGGGAGATCGAGAAGGATCTCGCGCACGTGTCGTGGGCGCCGCGGGTGAACATCTCGGCGAAGACCGGGCGGCACCTGGAGAAGCTGGTGCCGGCGCTGGAGCTGGCGCTGCAGTCGTGGGACACGCGCATCCCGACCGGCAAGTTCAACGCGCTGCTGGCGGAGATCACGGCTGAGCACCCGCACCCGGTGCGTGGTGGGAAGCAGCCGCGGATCCTGTTCGGCACGCAGGCGTCGACGCGTCCGCCGACGTTCGTGCTGTTCACGACCGGATTCCTGGACCCGCAGTACCGCCGGTTCATCCAGCGCAGGCTGCGCGAGCTGTACGGCTTCGAGGGCAGCCCGGTGATCGTGAACATGCGCGTGCGGGAGAAGCGCAAGCGCTAGCGTGGCTACGGGCTGAACCCGTCTCAAGGACTTTCCGGCTCCTGGATGCCGCGCAACAGGCATCCGGAACCATCGGCATCCAAATCACCTTGACACGGGTTAATCGCCACCTTGCCCGCTTCGGTGGTCGAGCTTGTCGAGACCCGTGCCAACCAACCCTCCCGCAACGCGATAAGCTATTCCGGTTGCTGGATCGCAAGCTCCGGCGGCATGCCACGGGCTGTGGCGCAGCTTGGTAGCGCACTTGACTGGGGGTCAAGGGGTCGCAGGTTCAAATCCTGTCAGCCCGACAACAAGGGTCAAAGTAAGTACTGTCCTAAGTACTCATCAGAAAATCCCTCTCGAGTCTCTTCGGGAGGGATTTTCTGATTCGAACGGGTCAAATTGAGCGCTTCGGCCAGACGTCGTCAGCGATTGAAGCTTGAATGACGACGATTGGGGCTTAAATGACGAAACGCGCCCGTTTTTGGGCGCGTTGGATTGTCTCGTGTGCGGGTGGGTGTTGCGGGTGTGGCGGTCGGACGGGGTGTCTATGTCCGAAGTGGGCTATATAGTTCGCCCTTTGCCCAGCGATCGAGGAGAGGTTCGCTTGGCAGGGTCTTCGTGTACGGGTTCACGGCGCCGGCATCCCTTCGGCGCATGGTTGGGCTCGGTGGCCCGTCCGGCTTGCCGAGCTCCGCGGCAACTGCTCGCGCTTTCAGGAATGACGCGATCGTTCGCAAGTTGTACTGGGTTAGCTGAATTGCAAAGATCACAGCGGCCGCGGCAAAACCGCGAACCTTCCTGCGTCCCTTGGACGCGAGGCCTTCATGGCCTTCGCCTTTGATGTCGGCGTTGACCGATTCGATGCTGTTGCGGGCGTACGTGTGGAACTCCTCCCACTCCTCGCTCATGTACGGCATGCCTTGGGCGGTGCGGGCATCGTCGGCGGCGTTGAGTGAGACGGAGTGCTGCCGGCAGATCGCGGGGAGGTGATCGATGTCCGGGGCGTCTTCAAGGTCAACTCGGGGCCGTGGCTTGTCTGTCACGGTGGGGAGCTTTTTCCCCTCACGTTCCATGAGGAGTTCGTAGATGGGGCAGGTGGCGTTGGGGCTGTTGCCTCGGGCGGGGCAGCTGACGGGTTGGCGACCTTTCGCGTCTGGTTTTTCCTTGGGGCGAACCTGAAATGCGCGGCGTTCGGCGATCCGGATTCTGTAAGTCTGGGTGTCGATCTTGCCCTGGGCATGATGAACGGACGCCATCTTCAGCTCGTGAGGGGTTCCGGGGCACAGGCGCGAGCCTTCGATGAACTCGACTCCGCCCTTTGATCCGAGTTGGCCCTTCTTACCTTGGGGTCCCAGGCGGTCGATTCGGTAGTCGGTGGACGGCGTCCATCCCAGCTCGCTTGCCGGGTGGTGGAGGCGTTCGGGGAGAGCGTTTGCCCAGTACTGCTTGTCAGCGTCGCCGAGGCCTGGTTTGAGGCGGGTGGCCAGGCTGTACCGCATCAGTTCGATTGCCTCCTCGGAAACCCCGATGTTAGGCATGCTCATGGTGGCGGCCGTCACAACTTGCGGGAATCGGTTGCGGGTGGGCTGTTCTGCGTCGACCCTAACGGCGAGATTGAGTTCCCACCCCCAGAGGTAGTCGTCTCCGCGTTTCTCGCCCTTCATCGGAGCTTCGGTGTGCGTGCTGCCGGGTGTGAGGTCTGCACGTCGGTCCGCGGAGCTGTAGTGGTAGCCGGCGTAGGGGTCGACGGTTGTTGTCATGGATGCTCGTTGCTTCTTCTCGAAGTTGCCGCTTGCGATCGCGGCGAGCTCTTCTTCAACCTTCTGCTTCATCTGCTTGGGCGAATAGCGCTTGGGCAGGGTCGGGGACTCGACAACGGTCTGGTCGAACGAGATGTCGAGCTTTGTGCTGATCCGGCGGAGTTCCCGGGGTTGTGTGAAGAAGGTCATCATGAGCAGCGCGTTGGTGAATTGGTTCAGTCGGTGACGGGCGATTCGTTCTCTGTTCGCATCGTGCGCTTCCAGAACCTCGCGGATCTCGACGTACAAGAGGCTCTTGTGCCGCTTCATTGGGTACGGGTCCATCGGCCCAAGCAGTCGGTGGAAGGCATTTCCAACGTTCTTTTCCCACCGCTTTTCCTCGCGCGCGGCGATGCCGAAGGACGCCACAGGAGTGGGTAACCCCAGGTATTCGCGGGACTCCGGGGTGAGACGGCGGTAGAACAGCCGGTTCAAGTTCCGGAGCCACATCGCATTTCTTTCCCCAGCAAGAAGGAGCAGTCCGATGAGGATTGCCCGATGGCCGAAGATCTTGGGTTGCCCACCATTGCCCGGAACGGGATTGTCTATCAGTTCCCAGTTCTCAAGCATGGCAACCACGCCGGAGTCATCGATGCGTTTGGCTGTCCGCAGGACGGCCTCGTGGCTGATTGTCGTTTCCAACCTTGCGCGGCTGTCGACTTCTTGCTCAGTGAAATCGCCGATCAGTTCGTCAAAGGACCCTCGCGTTGGCGCCGTCATGGTGGTCATGCGGACACCTCGCCCGCGATGGTGGCGGCCCAATCGGCGGCATCGTGGGATTGCGCGTAGCGAAGGTAGGGACGGAGGCTGGCCAGGGTGGTGAACCCTGTGGTGGCCAGAAGGACCTCGAGTGGAAGATTCGCATCGATGAGCTCGACCAGCCAACCGGATCGGAGTCGGGAAACTGACGGGCGCAGCTCTCCGCGATTGCGGGTCAGGAACTGCTGGAGCTGGTTCGGTGGGTACTCATCCAACCGGTAGGCGCGGAATGCGTCCCCGGAGGTGTGGGCGCCGATGCCATTGGCGAGCATCTTGACCCAAGGCCGGCGTACCGGGATGCGACGGGGTCGCGGCCCAGGGATGGTGACGAACGCACGGTCACCGTCGATTTCGACGTCGGTGACCTGCGCGTCCATGATCTGCTGTGCGGTGAGACCTGCACCGCCAGCCAACGCGAGGAGTGTCTGAGCATTCTGACGCTTGAGAGGCGTGGACAACGTATTTGCCCAGGAGACGAACGTCGCGCGATCTCGTGCAGAGTGAGGCCGCACCGCATCGCCTTGGGTGGGAGTGGGCAGCTGGCGCAGTTTGACACCTGCCACGGCGAGGGCGGCCGCCGTCAGGTTGCGAGACACATCGAAGCGGTAAGTGACGGAGTGGCCACCGAGTCTCGTCCGGAGGAAGCGGTCGAGGTTGCTCTGGGTGAAGATGCGCTGAGGCGTCACCGGGCACCCAGTGACCGTCACAACCCAACACGCGAAGAGCGCAATCATCGTCATGAGCCGACGGGCGTTGGAGTACGTGCGCGGCTTCATGGCGAGCGCGCACTCCATGGTGAACTGGCGCACCTGCGGCCAGATTCCGGTTGGCGGATTGGGTGTGTACCCAGCGATGATTCGAGCGCACACGATCGGAAGCTCGGGGTCGGCCAAGAGAAGCGTTGCTTCCTGTCGGCACGAGCGGCGGTCTTGTCAATGAGTCGGTTGTTTTGCAACACCGGGCATGTATGCGGCGGAAACGCATTTGCCCGCCTTTTTGGAATCTTTTTTCCGAGAAGCCGATCGCGGCGCAATTAGCCCTGGTCAGAGGCCACTTTGACTGCCTAAGAGTTTTTTGCATCGCTGTGTCGGTCGGTCATTGGGAGGAGCCGGTCGAGTGCAGCGAAGTTCTTCAAGCCGGAGATGCGAAGGATCTCGTCGGCAGGTGTTCCCTCGTTGAGGTGGTGGTTCAGCCAGGTCGCACGCATCCGTGAGGGGCGAACGTCCAACGGGCTGCGTGAGCGGGTGAGGAAGTCGGTGACCTGACCGGGCATGGCTTTTTGTCGACCCGGTCGAAACAGCCAGCCCCCGGGTGGGCTCTCGGCGACCGTCCTTAGCAACGTCGGAACCCACGCGGTCAGGAGTGGAACCGCCCTCGTGCGGTCGCGCCACACGATGACCTGCGCGGTTGAGCGGTCGGGGCCGATCATCACGTCCGTGCTCTGCAGCTCCAGCAGCTCGCGTGTGGCGAGGCCGGCGCCGAGTCCCAGCGCCAGCATGGTCCACGCGTCGCGTCGCCGGAGTTCGGTGGACTGAGTTGCCGCCCACGACCTCAAGTCGGCAATCTCCTCAGGGCTGTACGGGCGAGTCGGGCTTGAGCGGGAGATCGGCCGATGCTTGCCCTCGTTGTCGCTGGGGTTGAGTATCTCGGCCATCCGCCACAGTGTCGAGCGGAGCGTGGCCTGACTTCCGCGGGCGGCAGGGCATGCCGAGGTGGATGAACTGGTCGATCATGCTCTTGCGGAAGATCCGCGACCGCTCCAACGGAACACCGCGTGCCTGCCAACACCACAACACCATGGGCACGGCAGCGGCGTACAGATCCCTATCTGCTCTACGCGTGTGGGTACCGCAATCGGCCACGGCAGCGTCAACGAACGGCCCAATGACCGACCAGTAAGGCAGAGCAATGATCGGCATGTACGCCGGTCGACCAAGCGGCATTGCCTTCACCACCTTCGTTCAGTGAAGGCGTTGAACCCTCCGCCGTCACCTCCGGCGTCATGCCCGGATCATGTAAACAAGTCACTTTCACGTTAAGCCGAGGACCCCGCAGAAAAGTGCCGAGTCAATGACAAAGCCCGGTCTTCGCGCGTGGCGATGCCGTCCTGGGACCGACGGATATGACCAGGGTCGCTACTCGGTTCTTCGGAGGTTAGACGCACAAATCGCCGAGTCATTCACAGGTCACGCCGTAGCAAGCGTGCCCGCCCGCCAAAACCGCGTAGCCACCGCGCATATGTCTCTTGAGTCGACATGCGTCGGCTCGGGAAGGCAGGCATGCAACACAACGACGCCCGAGAACAGTCTCGTTTGGCAGCCATGGCAGCGATGGCCGCGACTGTCGAACAACCATCCGATCCCCTGTCCGATGAGTACATGAGGGCCGAACAGCACTTACTCGGACTCATGCCTGACACCGACGGCGAGATCGGTGTCAGGCAGCTCAAGTGGATTCAAAAGCTTCACGATTACGAGCATTTCACAACAGTGCATGGACGTCGACCGCGCGAGAGCACACGCGCCAAGGTCACCCTGCCTGCACCCGAGCGGCGGATGGGAGAGTGGGCACGGTACCAGCGTCGGAACAGACAACTGCTCCGCCACTACCAGGTCGCAAGGCTCACCCAGTCGCCCGCGTTCGCGTGGGACCCACAATCAGCGGACTGGCACGCAGCGCTCCAAGCGTGCCGCCAATACGTCATCGTCAACGGCCGGCTGCCATACCTAAACTCCGCCGACCGCGCGGAGTTCACCGCAGCAAGGTGGCTCGCCCGCCAACTTCGCCAACTTCAGGACGGCACCCTCCTGCCCGATCGAGCCGAAGAACTTCAAGGGTTCCTTCGTTCATATGACCAGCAACGGCGGTGACAATTCCCCGAGTCACCGGCAGCCGACTCATCGACACCTCCACGCGTTCACGCCTGGCGGACGCGGCGAACTCACAAGGACTTCTTTCCAGTTCGCTGGGAAGGCTCAAGACGTCATCCGCCGCGGGCCCCTTGGACGACCGTTGCGTCGCCCGGAAGACGGGGCTCCTACCCGCTCCCGGAACTTGTCGTCGGCGGTGCGTGAGACGCTTGCCGAATGGCTGAGCTTTCACACAGCGAATCGGAACAGAGTCCCTCGATCCTTGTTCAGATCGCGATTGCACTCCTCGTTGGCGGCTCTTTATTCCCCATGTCGGCTGGACCGCGCGCCGCTCTGTCCCGAACCCTCGAAGGTCCCATGAGCTCCATTAACCCCATAGCGACCTAGAAGATCATGCCGAGGCCTCGTAACCCGTTCAAGCCGACCGCCGGCGCGACGCCCCCACTGCTCATCGGCCGCGAAGAACCGCTTAAGTGGTATGCACGGGCCATCTCAATCGGTCCAGGCGCACCCGGCCTGTTGACCGTATTCACCGGTCCGCGCGGAATCGGCAAGACCGTGATGCTCACCGCCGTCGAGCACATCGCCCGCGAACACGGCTGGGTACATGTGTCTGAAACCGCGACTCCTGGTCTACTGGGTCGGATCCACCGTCAAATGGCTACCCACCTCGAGGAGCTCGGTGGCAGCCCGCAGGCAAGGAAGCCACGAGGCGCGACAATCGACGGATCCGGTGTCACCATCCAGTCGCCATCGGGAGGATATTCCGATTGGAGAGGCACCGCGACGGAACTGCTCGCAGCCCTCGAAGCGCGAAAGACCGGGATGCTGATCACCATCGACGAAATACACGCGGTGGACCGGAGTGAGCTGTCGCAGCTCGCGGCCGGCATGGACCACTTGATGCACGAAAAACGGGCCGTGTCCCTCGTCGTAGCGGGCCTCTCGAAGCCGGTCTCAGACCTGCTCAACGAGCAGGGGTCCGCCTTCTTACGGCGCGCCGATCGGGTCAACCTTGGTGAGCTGCCTGTCCCGGCTGTTCATGACGCGCTCGGGGACACCTTCATTACCTCGGGTGTGAACCTCACTGACGACCAGTTGGATCGCGCGGCGGCTGCGACCGGCGGGTATCCGTTCTTGATGCAGCTGGTCGGCTACCACGTGTGGCGCCGCGCCATCAGCGGGGCGATCGTCGAGGAGCAGTTCCAAGCTGGTATCGATGCAGCGACGAAACGCCTTGAGGCCACCGTTCTGCAGGCGGCGCTTAGCGACCTGTCCGGTGTCGACAAGACGTTCCTGCTGAGAATGGCCGAGGATGACGGTCCTACGCGTACAGCAGAACTGATAGCGCGGATGGGCGTCAGCGACAAGTACGTGGCGGTCTACCGCCGACGCCTCATCGACGCAGGTGTCATCGTCGCCCCTGGGCGCGGCAGAGTCGATTTCGCAATCCCGCACCTTCGCGACTACCTACGGCAGCACGCTGCGTCGCTCACCCGACGAGAATGACCCATCACAATCCTCGGGAGACCGGCCCCGGAGTTTTCGACTTCCGGCGGCACAGCTAGCCGACTGCCACGCTACTCGACCACGGTGTAGACGCTGTCCATACCGCGCTTCGGGTGGTAGGACCACGAGACCTCGATGTTTCCCCAAGACGCCGACTGCCGGCCATCCATCGAGGTCGTCTGTTCCATGTGCGACTTCACAGCTGACGGGGCTTTCAGCGCATCGACGATACACCACATCTCCTTCGCAGCAAGCCCGGCGAAGTCGTCTTTGCCCTTATGCTCGACGGTGAGCGTCATGCCGCCGTCGGAAACCACCGCGTACTGCTTGTCCGCACCGCACGCTTTCACGGCTGACTGCAAAATCGACTTAAGTTTTTCCGAGGCGTCGGCCTCTGCCTGCGCGGCCTTGTCCTCTGCTTCTGCTTGCTGAGCTGCTTGCACTGCGCCGAGGCCGATTCCTCCGATGGCAAGGCCAATAACGAGACCGGCGACGCCGGTGATCGTCGGGAGCGCCCAGACAGGGAAAGACTTTCCTGCAGCGGTTGGGGCAGCAGGTGTGGCTCGCGAGCGATCCTCGGGTGCGATCGGAGAGTCAGCGTCAGACATGTCCTCAAGCTATCGCTGCCCACAGACCAAGCGCGACTCCACAATTGGGGGGATGCCGCACCTTCCAGCCCGTAGCAGCCTGATCTCGGACTCTTGGAGATTGAAGTTCCGTCGCGAATTGTAGTTCACGGGGAGAGGGTATGACAGCGGTGATGCCCGGGTTTCGAGCACGACGACAACTGCGGCCGAGAAGCATCGGTAGTCCCTCCGCGTCCCCGAAAGATAAGAGGAGTTATCGGCAATTTAGACTCATGCGGCGGGGCATGCCGCAGACGTCACCGCCTCCCTGCCACGCTTGCTATTGACAACCTGGGGGACATCCATGCGCGCCATTCACATACCCAGCGCAGATGGGAGACCATGAATACATCACCGAGCACAAACAGATTCCCGCTCTGGTCGGATGAACCGGCCGAGCAGGATCTGCTCGCATTTCGCGCGGTCGCGGAGACCGTCGCCGACGCGATTTTTGACGACGGCCTCGATCCGATTGCGATTGGACTCTCAGGCGCTTGGGGGAGCGGTAAGACGAGCGTGCTGGAACTCGTGGTGTCGGAGATCGACGCGCGCTCACATGGCTATAAGGGCAAGGTGCTGGTCGTGCCCACTCAGCCGTGGCGATACGACCCTGCGATTGGCCCGAAGGAGAGCCTCATCGCCGAGGTGCTCGGTGCGCTGAACGGCGAGTTCGACGAGCGCGATCCAATCGGCAAAGCCGGGCTCGAGGCGTTCAAGAAGCTTGTGCGCAAGGTTAACTGGACCAAGGCCGTGAAGATGGCGACGCGCACCGCCATCACGTTGCAGCTACCCGAGCTCGACGATGTTTTCGGTCTGGTCAACGATGACCCCGAGAGCCTCGAGGGCGAGAAAGGTATGGCCGAGTTTCGCGAGCAGTTCCAGGTGCTCCTCGCTGACCCCGCGCTGCAACACATCTCCCGGGTCGTCGTCCTAGTGGACGACTTGGATCGGTGCCTCCCCGACACCGTCGTTGAGACACTTGAGGCTATCCGCCTGTTTCTTTCGGCCAGGGGCATGTCGTTCGTGATCGCTGCGGATGAGGATCGCGTTGCTGAGGCCATCCAGCAGAAGTTCAGGACGCCGGCCGATGACAACGTCGAGGAGACGCCGGCCAAGCTGTACCTCCACAAGATCGTGCAGACGACGATTCCGGTTCCAGCACTCAGCCGCTTTGACACAGAGGCATACCTCTTCCTCCTTCTCGCGAAGGCAGGCCTTGAGAATGAGGAGTATCAGGCGCTCGTGGCGCAGTGCGACGAGCTAAGGGTCTCCGGAGGCGGACTCGACGCAATTCAGGTCGCTGAGGGAAGTGCGCTCGCCGACCATCTCGTGACTGCGGCGCGCCTCACCCCAATTCTCTACGAGAAGTTCCACGGCAACCCTCGCCGCATCAAGCGCTTTCTCAACGATCTCAACGTGCGCCAGAGCATCGCGGGGCGTCGCGGTATTGCGCTTGAGCCTGACGCGGTGGCGAAGTTGATGGTTCTGGAACGGAATCCTGACGGACGATTTCGAGCAAGTGCTCGATTGGCTCGCGACGAACCAGCTCCGCGACAAGCTCGAGGCGCTCGATGTGCTCGCCAATGGTCCGGGTGCCCCGGCGGAGCCCGAAGCCGAAGCAACGACCGCCTCCGCGCAAGGTAAGAGGGCCGCGTCAAAAACAAGGCGCACCGTTGCTGCCGTCGAAGACGTCACTCCGTCGCTGAAGCCTGACGAGGGCTTCTCTGACACTTTGCGGCGCTGGGCGAAGCTCCCGCCCGTGCTCGATGCCGCCGCGATCTCCGGATACCTCTACCTTGCCGCGTCATTCGCGAAGATCGAGATCATCGACACCGGCCTTCCCGAACGGCTCCGCGACCTCGCTGCTTCCCTCACCTCCTCGCTCAAGCTCGACCGCTCCGGAGTTTCAGAGGCGTCGCTTCGAGCACTCCCCGATGGTGACGCGCGCACGCTCGTCGCCTTCCTCGGACGACGTACGCGGGACCAGCCTTCCATTCAGAAGTTCTCGGTGGAGAGCCTCCTTCGCATCGCGGCAGCGCAGCCCGCGGTTACGGCGGACGTCGTTGCCGCGCTGAAGTCGGTTCCCGGTGTCGACATCGAGGCGGCGACCGTTCTCAAGCTGCGCCCGCTCGACGAGGCAACGTATGGCACCGTACTTTCGGCTTGGAAATCGGGTGCAACACTCGAGCCCGTGGTGAATTCGATCGGCGTCGTCGTGAACGCATGGGGGTCTCATGGGAACTAGCGGGTCGTTCGGCGGAAGCGGCGGCAGGGACGCCAAGGACCTTCGCTACAACATCTCGGCGTGGCTCGATGGCGACGGTGCGGGCTTCACCGGCAATGATGGCGCTCAAGCGGCCCACGGCAACGGCGATGGTGCCTCGACGAAGCCTCCGGGCGCTCCTGGCGTAGGTGCGCCGACCATCGACCTCGGGCCCGCGGTTCGCCTCCTATTTCGTTCTCGTGGCAGAGGTGGCGATGGCCCGGGTGGCGGCGGCGGAAGAGCCGGAGGCGGCGGTGGGCGCTCGTCAGGCGGGGTGACACGATCGGTCGGTCGCATATCCCGCGCAGCTGGTAGGGCCGGAAGGCTCGCTCTGGCATACTCCTCAGGCGATCGCGCAACCCTTCAAGGCGCCGGGCTCAACTATGACGAACTTCGTGCGCTCGGCGATCCGGTGTCTATCGGAATTAAGATTGTGGAAGCTGCGTTCGAGGCGAAGGCAGACAGCACTATTGCCGATGCCGAGGAGCGCGACATCGTCGCCGAGGTCGTCGCGTGGATTCTTGAGCACCCTGGTGATCGCACCCCTTCCCCTGAAGATGTCGTGCGAAAGGCCATCGAAACGACCATTGCTGAGACGGCACTGACCGAAGTCTCATCAACGCTGCACAAGAAGGGTGCCTCGTTCGCCGAGCGTCAGAGCATCGAGCAGCAGATCCGCGACGTCGCGGCCGAGTATGCGGCGCAATCGGACTTGAGTTCGACCGGCGCCACCGAGCGAGAGATGGCCACAGCGATCGAGACCGGCATTCGAGATATTGGCATTATCTTTGGAGCCGACTCGTGAGCCGGCTCATCCTGACGCTTTCCGACGCAGTCGCGGACGCTGCCCTCGCGGGCGGGACATTTGACGAGGTCTTCCTCTGGAAGGCGCACGGTCGCACGACGTTCACCGGTTCCACCGGACCCTTTCTCGCGGAGCTTGGGGCGGTCAATCCCCTCAATGTCGATCTCGTACGCATCGCACTTGCGGTCCTCGCGTCGGACCGATCAATCCTCCGTGAGCGGGGCGGATCTTCGTGGAACGCTCGTGACTTCGAGCTGACTGTCGAGGTTGCCAACCCTGCGATATGGGCGGAAAGGGCCCGGCAACTGGCTGAACTCATCGGCTTCCTGACTGGAGACAATTGGGCGTTCACCTTTACCCAAGCGCCGGCCGCCGCGGGGCCACCCCTAACGATTGAAGAACAGCACCATGGCCGCACCGTTCTCCTCAGCGGTGGTGCAGATTCGGCAGTGGGTGCGCTGCTGTCGGCACTTGACCTCGGCGACGGGAACTCGCAGGCGCTGGTGTCTCACTTCAGCTACACCGCCTTTGCGCCCGTTCAGCGCGACTTGGTCACGGCGATCGAGAGACTCGTTGCAAACCAGCAGCAAGTCCACCACCAGTTCCATCTCAACCGTGGCGGCAGGCGGCTTAACGGTACAGAATTCCGAAGCGAGGCATCTACTCGCTCCCGGTCATTCCTCTTTCTCGCACTTGGGCTCGCGGTCGCTGAACGAGCACGCTCGACTGTGTGGATCGCTGAGAACGGATTCGCGTCGCTGAATCCACCGCTTGGACCCGACAGGCGAGGGAGCCTCTCCACTCATACAACCCACCCTCGGTTTCTTCGGGGACTCAGCGAGCTGGTGATTGACGCGGGCGGTCATGGTGCGCTTGAAAACCCGTTCGAGGGCATCACCAAGGGCGAGATGTTCCAGCGGCTCGCAAGCGAGATCGGCGTTGACGCTGCGTCTGGATATCTGAGCGCGACGAACTCGTGCTCACACACTGACGGCAGGTACAGCGGTGCCCCTTCCGGGGCCGCGTGTGGTGTCTGCTTTGGGTGTTTGGTTCGGCGCTCGGCGTTCGCCGCATCTGGCGTTCGGGATGCCACGACCTACCTTAGTGACGACACGACCGGCCGCCTCGACGCGTTTGTCCGGGGCAAGAGCATCGTTGAACCCATGCGCGATTTTGTCTATCGTGGCGTGCGCCCGCAAGATGTGATGACGATGTCGCTCCCAGACGGGTACGGAGCGCAGGACGCGCTGGAACTCTGCACTCGGGGTGTCGCTGAATTGCGAAGAGTCGTCGGATGAGGCCGTCGCTTCCGCAACTCGACCTGCACGCGCACGTCGAGGCGACCATCCCCGCACGGGAGCTCGAAGGGCTCGGAGCGGTTGTCTTCGTCGCGACCCGGTCGCTCGACGAGTTCCAGTCGACTCAGAAGAGGCGCGACGCCGTGACGGTCTGGGGGGTGGGCTGCCATCCAGGGGATGAAAGCGCGCAACGCGCCTTCGACCGTTCCCGATTCGCTGAACTCGTCCGGCAGACGGCGTTCGTGAGTGAGGTGGGTCTTGAGGGACGTTCGAAAGTCTCTATGGCGGAGCAAGAGAAGACCCTCCACGCCGTCCTAGGTGAACTCACTGGGCGTCCTCGCATTGTCTCGATCCATAGCAGCGGAGCTCCTGGCCGCGTTCTGGACGCCCTCGCCAGAATTCCGATCCGTGGCGCTGTGTTGCACTGGTGGCGCGGAACGCCCCCGCAGACCGCACGTGCCGTAGAGCTGGGGTGCTGGTTCTCCGTCAATGCCGCTGGCGCGAAGCATGCCGCTGACGTTGCCCGAATCCCGCTCGATCGAATTCTCACCGAGACGGATCATCCGTCCGGCGATCGAACGTCCGCCGCGCCCCGTCAGCCAGGCGCAGTCCAGGACGTGGAGGAATCGTTGGCTGCGACTCATGGGATGTCCGCCGCGAACATCCGAAGGCAGGTGTGGGTAAATTTTTCCCAGCTCGTCCGCGAGACAGGTGTAACTGATCTCCTCCCGATTCCTGTGCAGCGAATGGTCGAGGCAGCAGGCCAGCGGTGACCTACCACTAGCCGCCACGGGTCTCTCGGTGCGCTCGCCACTGCCAGAATGTGGCGATGGTCTCCTTTCGGTTCTCAACGCTCACTGGCGAGCTGCGGAGCAAAGAGTCACCGCTTCGCCAACATCTTGTAGAACGATTTCCCAACGCATCGGCTCTCACAAATGTCTACGCCGCAGACATTGGCCCCCTGCTCGTGGAGGGCGGCGACGCGAACGCTGGCACCGTCGGCACGGCGTTCGACGTAATGACGCGGCTGCTCCTTGACATAACGCACCGGCCCACACCGTTCCCACGAACGCGTATGTGGACCGAGCAGCACGAGAAAGTGTCGGCGAGGCTCGCTGCGGCGGCTGTAGGCGCGCTGAAATCAACACCGGAATCGGACGACGACTTCTATCGAGCCTGCTGGGGTCTGGCGCTTCTAACCGAGACCTATCGCTCGATTCAGGCGTGGGGCACCAGTCCAATCAATTTCATCATCTATGAGCAGGACGGCGATATGGCCGCCATTCTTGCCCTCGCGCCGGATGCCGGCCTACGGCAACTTGAAGAGTTGCGCCGCCTAGCAAACGTCAAGCTGTACTCGCAGCTGGCGACCCCACTCGTCCTGAGCCCGACCTTCTACGCCTCGGCGCTACTTAAGGCCGATGCCGACCTCGTCGCGGGCGGGACCTTGATCGACCTAAAGGTTAAACTCGGCGCCAGGAACCGAAACGGAGAGCGGCCAGATGCTCTCGCGACGTCTGCCATCTACCAACTCCTCGGCTATCTCTTCATGGATACGGAGGATGAGTACGGGATCCACGACATCGGCATATACTCGGCCCGCTACGGCCGTCTCGCGACCTGGCCCGTAGATGAAGCCCTGGATAAGCTTGCGGGACACCCTGTGCAGCTCGACGTGGAGCGCCAAGAGCTCTTGTGGCTTTTGCAAGAGAACTACTAGCGACCCGGCAAGGACGATAGACCGCGGGACGCTCGCGACACCTACCACCATGCCCCGCTCGCGGTCGGTTGGAAGGTCGGGTACTTTCCGTAGCCTGGCCGCTGATGTAGGAAACCTTCTGACGCCAGCTCGTAGAGAAACCGCGCTACGTCGCGGAAGGCGATCTTCTCGTCCATCTTCACCCCGCGCCTCTTAATGGCGTTATATGCCTCACGGGTCCCGAACGGCGTTGACTGTCCGGCGATGAGATCGAAGTAGACGACGCATTGCCATCGAATGAGCAGGTCGGGCGGTGCGCCCGGCGTGGTGTTCCGGTCGATCCGTCCATTCAAGAACTGGAGGTCCGGGCCAAAGTACTGCTGAATCGCCACGAGCGCCTCGCTCTTGCTCCAGCGTTCCACGCCGCCGAGGAGGTCCCGGATGCTGGCCTGTTGCGGCGCTCGGCGCGCTTCCCAGCGTTGCTGCTGCTCAGCCCGCTCGCGCACGACTCGCGCGCGAAATTCGACTGCCCGAACCCGCGCAAGCGCATTGTGCGAGCGGAGACGGTCGCTCTGTTCATAGAGTTGCTCCAGTCGATCTGAGACGAGCCCTCGACGAAGGTTGGCGTGAAAGTCCTCGAGTTGATGGACTTCAAGTCGAGACCGCTCGAGCGAGTGGAGAACCTCGATCGCACGGTCGGTGGGCTGTCCGATCTGGGCATCGATGCGCCAGTCAGCTCCGACGGCGATCGCGATCTGTCGGCGGTCGGGGTCTGGATTGATGAACAGCAGCGCGCTGCCGCTGTCCACGACCGCGGCGTGCGTAGGGTTCGCCAGGAGGTGGTCGTCGCGATCCAGCCGAAGCTGCTTGCCTGCGTGGCCAAACAGCCATACGTCGACGATGCCCTGTGCCCGGTAGGAGTCGTGCCGGCGGCGCCAAGCATCGGGTGTGAGCGGGCTATATTGCACCTCAAACGCGACGCGGTGACCCTGAGGCCCGGTGAGCATTACGTCGGCGCGACGCTCACCGGTTTCGCTGGTGTACTCCTCTCGCGTGACCCGCGACCGCGGGTACTTCTCCCTCAGCCACGATTCGACCAGAGCGCAACCTTGCGAGTGGAAGATCGACTCCGCGGCGTGCCCGCCAGTCCCCACCAAATGGCGAAGGTGATCGCGCTTCCTGGTGCTGTGCACCGTTGTCAGCGGAGCGGCGCAGCCGGGCACCGGGCAGACGACGCTCGACTTCACGAAATCGCGGTGCTCAACCGCCTGATCGTCTTCCAGGAACCAAAGTTCATCGGACGCCTGAACCCGACCCCACACAAAGCGCTCCTCGCCGGACTGAAACTCGGCGAGCCGCGAGCGGTGATCGGTGACGAAGGGAAGCGACACGAACTTACGATACTCGCGACGTCGGACACAGCCCGTGTCCGCTCACGCGTAGTACCACGCAAGGCGGTGTCCACGCCCGTTCCGCACGACATAAGAGGTGTTATCGGAAGTAAGACGGTCTGCCTCAACGTCTTCGCGCACGAACTTGGGCCCCTGCCAATAGAGCGTCAGCGCCGTGCGAGAATCCCGATGGCACAGTCGTCCTTAGTTGCCTGACGCACCTGAGTGTTGATCACCCGCTTGATGCGCTTCTTGTATTCCGGGTTCTTCGACTGAGGTGCGCGAGCGTTCGCCACGACGGAAATTAACTTGGCGCAAGCTGGTGCAAGCGAGCGAGTCCGTTGATCAAACAGGCTTGCGCTCGTTCCGTCGCTCATCAGGATGAACCCGGACACGCCCTCCAGTGATCCGCGGTAGAGCCGCAGCGATGACGTGGCTCCACTGGAGGTGACGAACGTGGTCTCGTTGGCGAACTCGGCATTGTCGGGTGCTGACGCGACCTTCATCTCGTCGTTCTTGATGTATCCGATCACGCCGTCGCCGACGTGGGCGACGACGAATCGTTCGACGGAAACGGCCACAGTCAGGAAGGTGGACGCGAGATCTGCCACCTCGCATCCGACGCGACGCGCGGTCTCCTCAAGAGCGGATACCAGCGTTTCGATGATGACTCCGCGAGCACCAGCCGCGTCCTCCCCGGTCGAGAACTCTTCGAAGCGATTGACCAGCAGCGCGCACCCGGCGTCCACGACCGTCTGTGCCCCGTGGTCCGCGTGGGACGCTGACCCGGCACCATCCGCGAGGCAGAGGACCTGGACCCCGCTGCGGTGCTTGTAGGCGGTCCGGTCTTGAACATGCGTACCCTCGGCCGCGTGCCCTCGCCCGCGCACCTGGTAGTGGAACTCCTTGAATGGCAACTAGAGCTCCGCCCAGCCGGCGAGTCCCTCCAGGTCGAGCTTCACCTTGTCCCCCGGGGTCGACCGGGACACGCGGGAGACCGACTTGGACAGCCACTCGAAGAACTCCTTGAACTTGAGTCCCTGTAAACGTAGCGGTGGGCGGTCCGGCGGGCTGAACCGGGCAAGGACCGCCATGTCGGCGTCCCCGCCGATCCCGATTGGGAAGACCGTCAGTTTCTTGGCGGCAATCAGCTCGGTGACACGCTGGACGGCTCGTTCCAGCTCGGCCGGGTCACCGTTGGGTTGGCCGTCGGTCATGAGTACGAGCCACGGCTGGTAATAGAGCACTCCGCTCCCGGAGTAGACGGACTTGCGCTTCTCTAGGGTGTCGAGCGCGAGATTGACGCCCTCGCCGAGGAAAGTAAGTCCGGACGGGTCGATCGTCTCGATCCGTTCGAGCCGCTCGATGCTGGCGTAGTCCTGGATCAGCGCAGCAGCCGAGTTGAACTCGACGATGCTGACCTCTGCGGCGTCGTGGGCGTCGTCGTCTTCGTCGATGGCGTCGTAGAAGAGGTTCACGCCCTCCATGAGCTCGCGGATCTTGTCACCCAGCATTGAACCGCTCGTGTCGATGCAGAGAGACACCGGGACGCGGGGGGTCGGGTTTTCGACGAGATCGTCGGCGCCGATTTTGAGAACCATTGCGATGTTCCTTCCGATTTGCTTGCTGCGGTCTTGATTAGTTCCAGTACCAGTCGGCGATGCGAGCCCAGAAGCCCTTCCTCGTAGGTGCCGTCGGCCGCGTCAGGGGTTGCGATGTTCCAGCCCGGGCGGTTGACGAGGCGCCAGATCCTGTGGCTCCCCTGACAGAACTCGACGAAGCGACTCGAGATGCTGCGACGGTAGTGCAGCCGGGATCAGACAACTTGTGGCTGGTGGGCACCGGCTTGTAGCTGCGTTGATGCCAGGCGACATTGCCGTAGGTAATGAATGGCCTACCGCACCGCGTGCACAGGCGCGACGGGTCTACGGATGCCTGCTTCGCCTGGCACGCCGGGCAACGGCCATAGTTCAGCTGTGACTTGGGGGTAGGTGTGCGGCAATCGTTGCAGGGGACGAGTTGGCAGTTGGAGCAGAGTCCGTTGACGAGGTACTTCGTTCGAGTTTCCTTGCCACAGTTGGCACACTTCGCATGGTCCCTCTTCTGGTAGCAGTCCCAGCACCGGCCGCCGTAGATCAGCGTGCTGGCTGGCTTGCGCTTGCCGCAGTGGCTGCAGGTCGTCTTGGTTTGGTTGCAGTCGTAGCACAGGGTCGGCTCGTAGTAGGACTGGCTGTCCTCGTCCCATTGCCCCACGATCGCGTTGGGCCGCTGGCACTCAGGGCAGTCGCGAATCGGAGTGTCCGGACGAAATGCTCGGAAGCGGAATGGGTAGACCTCGTTCGACATTGGGTCGAAGTCGTCGGCGCCACCGAAAAACGCACTGTATTCACGGAACGCCTGGAGCCACTCCGCCGCGCTCGGCCGCCGTTCGTAGCGCTTGCCGTCGCGGTGGAATGTATTCCAGAAGAGCGATTTGATTGGGAACGGCAAGTGGCTCCACATGAACTTCCAGTTGCCCTCGGGCTGATCTCTGTCCGAGGCGCCTTGGAACTGGTATGGGAACTTGCCTCCCGCGATCAGAACTGCCGGGTCGCTTGTGTCGGCACCGGTACGCGCATACGGGTACTGGCCGGTCATCAGGATGTTGAAGAGCATCGTCGCCACAGCGAAGTTCTCCTCCTGCATGGTGCGGAGTCGCGAGGCATATTCACCAGTGACTGATGGGGCGGTGAACATTGGCGTCCCGACGGCGCATGGATAGCCCTCCAGTTGCCATGAGTCCGCGTCGATGATCCACACGGCTTTCGAGGAGTCGACCATGACGTTCTTCGGGTTGATGTCGCCTACCAGAATGTTGAGCGAGTGCAGATAGGCGACCTTCTCCAGGAATGACACGCAGACATCCACCAAATCGCGTTTCGTCCATGTCGGGTAGGCCTTCTTGAAGCGCCCTGGATTTGTCACCGTTCGCTGGAGTTCACGGCCACTTGCACGAGGCATTATGTAGCCGAGGAACTCTCCGCCACTCGTGGTGAGCGTCGCGACCGGAAAGGCGACGCCATCGCGACTCAGCCCCCGGGACAAAATCAGCTCGAGCTTTGAGCGGCGATGCTCAGTTCGGCTGTCCTTGTCGAATATTTTCGCGACTCGACTCGCGTGTCCATCGATCTCGTAGACGCGACCTTCTCCGCCTTCGCCGAGGAGCGCGCCGAGGATGACGACGTCTTCGCCCGAGAGGCTCAGCGAGATGATGCGCTCGCCCTCGCCGGGAATCTGCACAGCGGGCAACGGCTGGTCGGGACCGCGAAAGCGGGGGGACTTGGAAAACGGCTGGCCGACTGGACCTGCCGCAGGCGCCGTGATTGCCGGGACTCGTGGCGCCCGCTTCACCCAGGGCTTGAGCCCGAAGGCTGCCCGAAACTCGGGAAGGAGCGCCGTGAGCTCCTCGACGTCCTGCCGATCCGCGAAAGTCGCGGTACCGTCATCAACCTTCTCCCGTTTGGCGTCCAGCTTTCTGGCGCCGCGTCCATACAGCGACTGATCATCTTCGATAACCACAAGACCGTCACTTGTGAGCGTGCCGGCGACGAGCCTCCGACCCAGCTGCGCCGACCGAAGACGGACGCGGAGCTGGAGCGTGATGTCGTCAGTGATGAGGCACATCTCGTACCGGTCGCCTGCCAATTCCAGCACCTTGAGGAAGCTGTCGTCCGCGTAGCGTGCCGAGTCGTCCCCTAGGTCGGTGCGGACGAGTCCCCGGGCTTCAGCATCTTCGAGGAAGGTAAGCGCGATGCGGGACCGCCGCACGGCCTCCACCTGCTCCTCAGGCAAGCGGGACGAGTGCTTCCCGGCATACTTCTCCAGCTCACGAACTACCTTCGTCGGCACCACGATCGGGTTCATCTCGGCGACGATCGTCGGTCCAGTCCGCTCGAACAACCGCTTGAGTCCACCCGTCCAGCGTGAATGGTTGTCCATGAAGATGTTCGTGTCGATGAACAGCCGCCGCCCGCCCTGAGCGAACTCGGTCGGGTCCAGCTCTGTCGTGCTCACCGGCCGCTCTCCGCTCGACCGCGGAACGTCACGTTGCTGCGACGGCCCGTGCCCACGCGGCTCGTGAACTCGGACATGGCCTCGGCAGCTCGGTCGCGACGCACCTGGCGGGCACGCTGGTACGCCACGATGGCCTCCGCAGGAATCCGGTGGTGCGTACCGACCATCTCAGCTTCGAGCTCGCCCGCATCGATGAGCTTCATCAGCGTCGGCCGCGATACGCCCAGCATCGCCGCAGCCTCGGTCGTGCTGTAGAGCTCCTTCACTGGTACGACAACGGCACCAGACACACCCTCCGCCTCAAGGAGCACGAGCACCCTCTCGGCCGTGTGCGCGGAAAGTTTGAGCGTCACCTCGATGGTGTCGCCCCCGCCTTCGATGGCGTCGCGGAGCACGTCCGCCGCTTCGTCTGCTGAACCGAACACTCGAACTCCTGTTGCCGCAACTGAAACTAAGTGATGCAACTGTAAGCTAAATGTGACCATTGATGCAAGGTTCAACGAAGGAACGGCCAGCGTTGCTTCCGCTCTCCTTACGGACACTGGACAGGGCACGCGCCTCCCTCGAACGCGGGCTTATGATGTGCCGGCTCGAGAGTCATGCTGGGGTGGATGTGAACTGTGCGGGCGGGGGCTGGTAGTGCTCGATAGTCTTGCCGGGGAAGACGGGACTGCAATGGCAACAGTAAAGAGTCAGATTCAGGCAGTTGCACCTCCATTTCTGAGAACATCCAAGAAGTGGCGGGCAACCGGAGGCTGATGTCGAAGAACGTCGTCAAGCAGCTGCGCGACCTGAACGAAGGTGATCGATCGAGTCCACACAAAGTTGGGCTCCACCACTTACGATCACGACGCGATCAAGACCGCCTCGCTTCAGGAGCGAGGTTAGAAATTCCGGCGAGTCCACACGCTCAGGGGCTGTCCTGATGGCATCGCCTGTTGTTGTCGATGGACGTCTTGACCGCGAGAAACTCCTCGAACTGCTCGCTATCGGTGCTGAACATGACGAGCTCGATTTCAAGTCGACGCTCGACCTGAAAGTCGCAAAGCACCGTCTCGGGTTTGTCCTGGACATCGTCGCCATGATGAATGCCGCGGGAGGGTTCATTGTGCTCGGCGCGCACGACAACGGCAAGCCGGCCCACGACCAGCCGCCACTTGACCCCACCCAATTCGACTCGGCCGCGCTGGGAGCGCTCGTGGCGCGGCACATTGCAGCTCAACCGCGTGTCACGTCCCAAGTGCACGAGGTCGACGAACGCGCGCTCGTTCTTGTCCACGTCGCACCTTCCCTCTCTGGGCTGCCGGTCATCATCAGCAAGGTCGGGGAGTACGACTCCCAGGACGGCAAGACTAGGAAGACGGTGTTCCAGCAAGGGGTGATCTATACCCGCGAAGGGACGAGAAACGTTGCCGCGTCGGATGTGCACTGGGATGCACTGCTCAGTCGATATCGTGTCAAGCTGGCCGCCGATGCGCGAGAGGGCGCGGACATGCTCATACGTCGCTTTGTGGAAAGCCTCGGGCCAGCTTCTCCGGGAGCGCCAGCCCTTCCACCGCTCCTGCTAGAGATGGATCCAGAGTCGTTCGTCGAAGCTTTGCGGCAACATATCGACGCGGGCAGTGACACCACCGTCCACCGGTTTCTTCGCGAGGCGCGACGTGCTGCTAATTATCAACCGGACGCGGACCCGTTCGAACGTGACGCCACCCTCGACAAGCTCGCTCTCGCTGGCATCGAGGCGATGCGCACCGGGCGGCGGGAGCTATTCGAGGCAGTGATCGCGGCACTCCACCGCGTCTACGAATCAGGTGGTCCCGTTAACGAATACTCGACGACCATCCTGAGCGTCTTCGAAGTTCCAATTGCCGAGCACTGGCGAAACGTGCTCGTCCGCGTATGGCTCATCGGGGCTGCCGCTGAGCGCGAAAGAGACTGGACCTCGCTCGCGAGCCTCGCGCGCCGCCCTGTGGATCTTGGTAGCGGCGAGCAGTACCCTTCCTGGCTTCGACACGGTATTGTCTTCGCGTCGCGCGCGCGTCTCTTTGCCGACGAGAACCACGGTGGCGCGCTGATCTTGTCGATGGCGCGCGACTACGCAACCGAGGTTGAGACGCTCGCGGACGACGTTCTGCTCCGCGATGCAATCGACCCCGGCGATGAATTGCTGGATTCACTCGCGCGGTTCGACATCCTCTGGTGCCTGGTGATGGCTGTCGGCGCTGACGACGACCTGTCCTATCGCCTCTACCCGAGTGCTGCAGCCCTGAATCAGGAACGTGCGAACGTTGCCCTTCGAATGGTGGCGACGAAGCCAGAGATTCGGCAGCAGCTCGTGCCCAGAAGCACCGACGAAGAATGGGCCGTTGCACTTCGCAGCGTGCTCGAACTGGCTGTCACCCAGTCACGGAATCATGGAACCTTCTGGCGTGGCGTCAACGGAGTCCGCGAACTCCACGCCTTCCTGAATGCCAATCCCGGCAGCGCCTAGGGCCGGCTTGAGACGACCCCGTCAGCGAGGTAGCCATGGGCCTTCCACCAAATATCGTCCTCACCTGCGAGCCCCGAAAAACCAGTGGCGTGTACGGGCCTTCGTCACGAGCGGCGGAAAGCCTCTGCGCTGCCACCGCCTTGCTGGACGATCAGGCGCACGGGACAGTCTTCGAAATGCTCGATGAGGACTACTAGTCGATGCGGGGCGCCTCGCTGAACCGCCTCCTGCGCAAGCCGAGCAAGGCAAGGAAGCTGAGCAACGTTCCGATCCGCGCCGACTCATTTGTGTTCCTGATCGCATGGAACCGTGGCGCGCCGACGATGTGACCGACCAGCTATTAGGGGCGGCGGTCCGGTCGAACAGCACCCGCCTTCAGGTCAATCCCATGTCGGGAGCGCATCTTGTCCCAAAACTGTTCCGACTCGACGTTGATGCTCTCCGCCGTCCAACGAGTCCTTTCGGGGTGCATGGCTTGCAGCTTCATGATCATCGCTGAACCCCATCCGTGCCCTTCGGACTTGATGTCTTCTATGAAAATCTCGTCTGACTCTCCAAGCAAGTACCAGAGGCGGCCCGCGATTCCTGCTGGCGGGCGGAGCTCCCACACGGACGCATCATGCGAGGCACCTGCTTCGGTCACGCGGATGTGTCGCGGGTGGGCGGAGACAAGAGGCGGCTGTCGGTCGCTCATGCGTGAAAGCCTCTCATTCCGGCCGGTGATTGCGGGCGCGAGATGAGCCGAGGGCTAGACAACGCGCAGGGGCTCGGCGCGGTGATTTATCCGTTCTTGCAGCAGAACATCTTGAACTATCGCGCCTTCATGGTCGCGAAGTTCAAGAAGGATCTGGCGGATTCCATGACCTGGCAGCTGTTGCCCCTCGGGGCGACCGCTCCTGCCGACGCTGTCCAGTTCATGAAGGTCGACAAGAATGCCGCCATGGTCGCCGAGGTAGAAGAGTTTATAAATCAGCTCCGGCATCTCATGGACGACGCGCAGGCTTCGGGCGGCGATATGGCGCGTGTGGCCACGGTGTACGACATCCATATGCAGTCGCAGAAGAAGCTCAGCAGCGCGGATTTGGTGGTTGCTGTCTCCCCAACGGCGGATGGACAAATCGCGATTCGCAAGACCGATCCCAACCAGACTCACCCGTTCAGTGCGACGAAGCTGCTTGAGAAGGTCAACGAGAAGCGCACGGGTCGCAAGTTGACTAGCCGCGATCACCAGGCGCTGTGCTGGCGGGATCAACTGCGAGAGAACCCGAAATACGCATGGAAGCACAGCATCGGTGCGTCCCACTCGTGGTCTGGAGAGGCCGTCGCCTACATGGTCTCGCTGAGCGACGACCTCTACGACAACGCCCGAGCGGGCTATCGAGAAAGCCTTCGAGGCACCAAAGCGTGAATGGCGCGAATCGTCGCAGTTCCGAGGGGGTGCTCGGTGGACGGGCCGCAGGTGACTCTGACTCCCGGCCTCCACTGGGCGATGCAGGTGTTGGGTTTGCTGACGCGCTTGTGATCCGGCACGCATCGAGGCGCGCTCTCGGCCCGGATATGCACGTCCTCGACTTTGTTCGCATACTGCGGCGGCTGGAGTCGCACCTTCCGATCTCTGACGTCTACGAGCGGGACCGGCCCCAGCTCACGGGCGTCTGGTGGTCGAGTCAGAAGGAGCACATGATCCGCTGGTTCAGCGACCAGGAGGGCCGCGGATCCGGTGCGTTCACCCGTACGGAGCCCAATACCAGCGCGCGCACCACCTACAACCGGCTGCAGTGCCCGGCGGCGTTCGTGTGGATGGCGGAGGCGCTGGGGGAGGACCCCGCCCTCGTGCAAGCGGCGGCTGATGCCGCCCGGCACGAACCAAGCGCCCGGAGGCGGTCCGGGCTGCTGCGCCGGCATCTCCCATGGGAGCGGATCGCGCAGCTGGCCGGGCAGGCGCGCTAGCCGTACCGGGACATGCGGGGCGTTATCGGTGAGAGCCGCTACCACCCGGCTTCGAAGCTCGACTGACCTCATTCCTCAACGGTGGCGAGCGGCTCTAACTCTTCGAGGTCGTCCTGTGGCGCGTTGTCGACCAGTACCGCATCGATGGCGTCTTCAGCTCTGTGCCCGGCTTTCGTTAGTTCCAAGCTTCCGAGGTGGCTCTGTAGCCGCTTGGACATGGGTAAGAAGGTCGCAAGGGTAAGACCTCCCGAGAACACGGCCCCAACGACCGGAACGATCTTGGCAACGCCGCCAGCAAAAAGCTGCTTCGTCATGCGGATACCAAGGTAAGCCGCGACCTTCTTGACCACGGGATAGACAGCACCCTTGGTGAGAGCTTGCTGCGGCAGCTTCTTCAGCACCTGCCCGGCGATCATGGTCGACACTTTCGCCACCCCAGCTTGGGCCAGCTGAACCCCGAACATCACCCCTACAAAGAGAGTAAGAATGCCCTCGGTCGCGTCGTCGAGTTCGTCGCCATCGTCCATGAACAAGTCGGGCCAGCTGTAGATGTAGGCGAGTTTCTGGGCCACACGGAGTACATGGCCGAAGTACTGGACGAGGTCCGCCGGTACAGTGCCGATCATCGCCAAGCCGCCGGGTATCCCGGCAGCGGTGGAGAGCGCGGTGGCCTTTGCCGTTTCGTACTTGATGGAGTCGTTCGCCACCGCTGTAATGACTTCGAATGGGATGCCAGCGGCCGCTGGGGTCTCGGCGACCGCCCTCTCGATCTGTTCTTCCGAGCAGTGCCGCTTCAGAGCGGCTCGGAGATACGCTGCCCTGTTGATCCGTACACCAGGCATCCTTGCCGCTGCGTCCAGCGCCTGGGTGAACTTTGATCCAGGGTGTTCAATCTCTTTGTCTTCGGCCATAGGGCAAAGCGTATCGTCGGGCCCCGACCTCGGTGTATCCCAGGTATCGGATTTCCGCTTCGGCCGATGTGGGAAAGTCCCGACTTCTCTGCGATCGGGGCTTGAATCGACAGTCGACCGCGGAACGTTCCTCTTTCGTGCGCCTTCCCACCGTTTCTTGAATCAGAGCATCATCCAAATTGGTACCCCATCGCCTAGCTCGCCTCGGAGTTCGGACCCTAAGGGGAGATCTAGATGTTCCTTAGCGGGAAGAGGTTCGAATCATTCTCGATGAACGTCGTTACCTTGCGATAGTTTGCACTTGGGTGAGGAAGGGGCATCGATGCGAATCACTCCGGAGGAGGCAGAGATGGCCATCAGGGCCGTCGGAGCTGAGCCGAAAGTGCCTTACCCCGGCCGAAAGAATCTCCCTTGGCCATCTGTCCACGTGGCTTGCGGCCGAGACATCTCTCCGCGACTATCCAATGTGCGCGGCGACCGAGGTGTTTGCCGACATTGCGCCGGATTTGAACGCGGCGCAACCCGCCGGGCCAAACTTGCCGACGCTGCTGTGGCCGAGATGCGAGCCGCGGGTTGGGAGCCGCTGGCACCGTACCCAGGCACAGCTGCCAGGTGGCTCGCGAGGCACTTAGCATGCGGGGTTGAAGGTGAGACCACCCTCAACGGGGTGCGACGTCCGGGACGTTACGGGTGTGAAACGTGTTGGAGAAAGTCGGAAGGGCACCGGACCTGGAACTCCGAGAGTGCCCATGCATTCATGAAGTCGCGTGGACTCACACCCCTGGAGGCGTGGCCCGGAGGCTCGTCCCAGCCATGGCTGGCCCGTCACGACGCATGCGGGCGCGAAGTAGCTCCCAGACTTGGCAACCTTGCCGCCGGGCAGGGCCCTTGCAAGCACTGTGGTCATGAAGCCGGGCACCGCAAGATGATGCTCGACGAAGTGGACGCAAAGTCCATGATGCAGCGAGCGGGCCTTGAACCGATTTCGCCGTTTCCCGGAGTGGATCGACCGTGGCTCTGCATTCACGTCGAGTGTGGCGGGCAGACATCACCCACCTACACCAACATAAAGCGAGGTCAGGGAGGATGCTCACCGTGTGGCGACCGCGTTCTCTCGAACCTATTTAGGATGCCGGAGCAAGAGGCACGCGAGTTGATGCGAGAGCAGGGGCTCGAACCGTTGGAACCATACGTGAACTCAAGCACCCCATGGCGATGCCGACACACTTGTGGAAAGGAAGTCCGCCCTCGCTTGAGCACGGCCTCCAGAGGGTTGGGCATCTGCCGGTACTGCAATAGCTCATTCCCGTTTGATGGGCCCGCTGAGGTCTACATGGTTGCAGACCTAAACGCACTCAAGATTGGGATTGCAAGCCCGACTGGGGCGCGGATCTCCAAGCACACAGCACTCGGGTGGCGACTCAAGTGGAGAGTCCGCGTCCCCACCGGGGATGACGCATACGCGCTAGAACAGAGCGTCATCAGGTGGTGGAGGGAAACTCTTGCCGCCGCCCCGATGTACTCGAGAGCTGACATGCCGCAATGGGGAAGCACTGAGACGGTCAGTTGGGATGCCTCCAGCCCAGCCGACGTTCTTGAATATGTCATCCAATTAGCGCGAGCACTAGGTTTGGAGCACACGCCGATACCCTCGGAGGACATCCATACCCGACCTCAGAGACCAGCGACGAATCGCACGACAAGTCGCAGACGAAGAGCGCGCGGGACTCCGTCCGACCTAACGCTCTTCTAATCTGGCGATATGACATAACGTGTCACCTGGTAGGCGCGAGACGGGTGCCAGCCTTCAGCTGATCGAGAATCTGAACGACACGTTCGATGAAGGCGTCGGCGATCTTCTCGTCGCTGGCAGTCCACGCGAGCCCGAGCGCTTCGATCGTGGAGTCCTTGTAGGTGAGTCCACGCCGGTCATAGACATAGATCACCGGGCGGGAAGGGTCGGCTGAGAACTTGAGTTCGATGGACCAATCTGCTGCTGGAAAGTGGTAAGCGTTCCACGTTTCTTCTCGGATACCGCCGTGCGCTTCCCATCCTGTCTCTAGGCCAAGCGCTTCAAGACGATCGGCGATCAGAGGCTCGATCCGTTTCCTTCGATCGCGAATCAGACGGCCGATACTGCTGCGCGCTTCCTCGAATGCGGTGATCGCGAGTCTGTGTTCTTCGAGGATGCCCCGCCACTCGTCTAGTCGCTGGGCTTCGTCTTCAAGGTCTGTCATTTCTTTCTCTCCGTGTCGGGCTTCGATGAACTGCTGTAGAAGGTCGAGGCTTCGCCGCTGGTCCAGGTCTCCGGGACTCATCAGGATTTCGACCAACGCTGGTGCGCGCTTTATCTCGGCGCTCAACTCGGCATATGTGACAGCTCTGGACAGGTAGTTCCCTTGGGCTGGGTCGAGGTGAACCCGCGCCTCGGGGGCAAGCACCGCGACTACAACGGTGTCGAAGCCGTCGTTCCGGGCGTACTCCGCGTACTTCCTCAGCGGGTTATTTAGCACGTGGCCGACTTTGTTTTCCAGAACGAGCGCTATCCCCAGATCCGGGTTCGTTGCGTAGACGTCGATGAAATCGACCTGTGTGGCGATCTCCCAAGCGTCAGAGCCTTCCGCGTCCTTTGCGATCAGCCTTTTGCCGCCGTGGCCGTCGGGTCCAATTTCCGGTGCCCCGTCCAATAGGCGAAGTAGTGCGTCCATAACGAGGGGCCCGAGGCCATGGCGTTCTGTCGGGTCAAGGAAGAACTGCAGTGTCATATCGACACGGGTCTCCCGCCACCCCTCACGAAGGATGTCGTACACATTCACCGGCCGTTGGGCGGTCCGTGCTGGCGACAACGAAACCTCAAGGAACGACAAGTCGAGCGTCATGACGCCCACCGTAATGGAGGTTCATAGGGCGGTGTCTTCGTCGGCGCCCTTCGTTGTGGAATAGTCGAAGGCGATGAATAGGGGGCTGCGTGACCCACGACCAGTGGATCTACGAGCGGGCGGCCGACGGTTCCGCGCGATTCGTGTTGGGAACGGTCGGGCTGAACCCCTTGGTGTGCTTCGGGATCAATCCGAGCACCGCTGTCCCGAACGCTCCGGATCGCACTATCGCGCGCGTAAGCAGGTTTGCCGCCGACAACGGATTCGACAGCTGGACGATGTTGAACATCTAGCCGGATCGCCACGGACCCAAAGACCTCGATACCGCCCATCGCCAACATCTGAAGGCTGAGAACGAGCGCCAGATAGCCGGGATCGTCGCTGGACGCCCACTGACTCTCTTGGCTGCCTGGGGCGGGCTCATTGCATCTAGACGCTATCTGCCGTCACTGCTGAGAGACATCGTGAAGCTGACATCGGTCGCGGGTTGCGACTGGGTATCGCTTGGCGACTCGACCAAAGACGGCCACCCTCGCCACCCCTTGTATGTGCGGGCAGATACCCCGCTTCAACCCTTTAGCGTGGAACTCTATCTACAAGCAAGCAGCCGGATTTGAGCATTCGCGCAGCAGCTTAGCTGTGCGTACCATCACGTCAGAGCCCCCGGACTCCACCATGTGCGTCAACCAGATAAACCTCTATGCCGAGTTTGATCCTGACATCAGCGCTAACGCGCTCAACGTGGGTGGCTAGCGTCTCGGGCACCACTAGGGCGAAGCGGGCGAATTCTCGTTCGGCCGTCATGCGTCGGATCAGCTGCCCGTAGCCGATGTCGATTGCTGTTCCGGCACTTTTCGTATGCCCTTTTAGCTCTGCGACGATAAGTTCGCTGTCGCGCCTGGCAATCAGGTCGACGTAATCCACGTTCTTAGTGGTCACCTCCCAGCCGTTGGCAACGAGGAAGTCGGTGAACGCCTCCTTGACTTGCTTCTCAGTAATTGCCATGCGGTAAGGGTGCCACACCGGGGAACGCATCGACACCGCACTGGGAGTGCGACGGTGATTGCGCGGAGTGGGGGCCTCCCATCAGCCAGATGCTGGACGGTCGAGGTAGTCAGCCGGCCGCGATCACCTAAGTTGGGGATTGCGAAACTTAGCTAAGGCCGTACGCTCCTGAGCTAAGACGAGTCGGAGGGCCGCGATGACCAGGTTTTGGCGCGACGGACACTGGCGCTGGGGTAAGTACGATCGGCATTGGGTGGAAGGCCATTGGGTCGATCGTGATGGCTGGTCATCGACTTGGGCTTACAGAGCAGTCGCGCCGTCGACGCAGTCCACCGCGACGATCGCGCGAACTGAAAGCTGGGTCGACCCGCACGCTCGATGCCCCGTCTGCGGCGCCGAGGTGTTCTTTTACTCGAATGAGTTCGGCAGTCGGGTCTACTTTGACGATCTCGGACCGCCTTGGCCGAAGCATCCGTGTATGGACACGTCTCCGCCTGGCTTCTCCGTGGGGGGCGATCGCGAGCGTTGGCAGAGCGGATAAGTTCAGGCATCCGGAAGCTGATCACGCTCGACGCGGCCGGCGATGGGACTCATATCCCAGGCGTGTTTGTCGTACTCGCCGTTGAGAAGCGCGGTCCGAAACGAGTCGTGGCGCTCCAGGAGATCGGTGGCGAACGGATCGAGATCCTCGTGTCGCCTCCTGCTCCGCCGGTTCATGCGGTTGCCATCTCGCGCGGGGTCGAGCTGCATTGGTTCGATCCGAGCATGGGCGCCAAGGGCAGGAACCTTGTCTGGGGGAGTAGCTAGCAGTGATCTTGTTTCGCACCGTACATCTCTGACATCTTGCCCGGTGCGATTCCAATGAGCGACGACAGCGAATAGCCTGTCGCCCCCAGTTCAGGACCGACGCCCGTCATCCTCCGGGGTCAGATGCCCCGGAGCCGTGCACCGGTCCTAGCCGTCGTTTCCTGGAACTCAGCGCTCGTAGCACACGCCGTCACCGTCGCCGTCCCGACACGAAGCCCTGAAATACCCGCTGTCGACCTTCCGCTGGTACTCGACCAACCATGCGTCCATGACGGCTTTCCTCTCGGCTTCGGCTTCGGCTTCGAGTCGTGCCTCTTCAATGGCAGCCACCACGCAACCGCCGACTGAGCCCGTTTGGAGACCAGCGGCCGAATTGCCCGCGTCGATGATGCGCAACAGGTGGCTTCGGGCGACCGGCGGTAAGTCCTCGAAGGCGGCCGGGTTCGTGAAGTAAGTAGGGCTGCTGGTAGTCGTCATGTCGAACTGGTTCGCGAACACTCCGGGAACGTCCGGGATCCAGGATCCGAGCCGCACGAGCTGTTCGTTCGTCGAGTCGGCGACCGGATCCTCCGGGTTCAGGTGCGCTACGGGGTGGACGAACCCGCCCTCGTTCCAGTATCCGCTGGTGAGCGCCGTCGCGATGACCGGTGTCCCAATCGGCAGGACCCTGTTCCGGTCTTCGACAGCGACGCTCGTATCGACGTCGCCCTCGCACACCGCGTCGAACGGTTCGATGAACACCATCAGGACAGGGGTGTCGTCGATCATGACGTTCGCCACCCGGTGATCTTCTGGGTCTTCGGTCTCGAACCCGGTGACCATGCCGAAGTACTTCGTGACGCCGTCCCACGACGCGGGGTGCCGTTCGGGGATCTGGTCAGCTTCCGGAGCGGACGGCGGGACGACGCGGACCCCCACGCTCCCCGCGGCCGACGAACCCGGCGGGTCCTCCTGGCCGATGACCACCCAATCATCTTCGACGTCGGAGTCGTCGACCCGGTCACCGTCGATGTCACGTAGCCTGAGCTCGCTGTCCACACTTCTCGCCAGACCCTGCGCCTCGCGGACGGTCAACCCAAGGTAGTCGAGCGCAAGGTCGTACGAATGCTTGTCCTCCACCTCTTCGGCCGTCATCGTTAGGATCTCGCCGGGTCGTTCGTCTCGGCGTAGCACACGCAGCTCCACCTCTTCGTCTGCGTCTGCCGCGGTGCCGGCGGCTGGCTCCTGACCTACTACCGTCCACTGCACTGAGTGCTCCGGCTCCCGGCCGGCGGCCGAAGCGTCTACACCCGAGGACTGGAGCCCTAGGAGCCCGAGCAGCGTGCGTGCATGGGAGAGACTCATGCCTTCGACATCCGGCACAACCTCAACGCTCGCGTCTGACACCGGAATAGTTGGCTCGACCGGCACAAAAGGCTGCTGCAGCATGGTGCAACCGGATAGAGAAAGGACGACAACGATACCCGCGCCGAACACCAGAGGACGATTCACCTATCTGAGACTACGCAGCTTCGACGGAAAAAGAGGAAAAACCGAAGGGGTGCGGAGGAAAACGCATTTCGGGCCTGGGAAAGGTCCATGTATTTCCGGGCCAGTACGAGTTCTTAGAACAGCCCACCAGACAAACACCAGACAACAACAACAACACAACACCAAAGGGTCTAGGCACTGTTGAAAGAACAGCCGCAATACGAAACGCTCCGGTGGATTTCCCGGAGCGTTTCGTTGTTTGGTCGCGGCGGATCGTCATCTGGGTGGCCGGACGTTTGGGTGGCGCTAGTGATTACTGCGACCACGATGCTGATCGTAGGGAGCCAGCGGCTCACTGCCTGTTGATGTCAATCTCGCGCACGTGTATGCGAACAAGGTCTTCGATCAGGCGGCTGGGCAAGGTGTTGTCCAGCGTGAATTGGATCGCGTGTTCGGTGGTCTTGTAGTGCGTGAGTTGGTCCTTCATCTCCTCGATCGCCCATGACGAGGGGTAGAAGCTCATGTGCTTCTTGGATGCGGTGAAATACACCAGCGCCCGACCCTTGTACTTGAGGGTCGGCATCCCGTAACTCATGGTCTCTTCGGTGTCCGGCGCGAGTTGTGTTACGAGCGCGCGGATCCGTTCAAGTTCTGCTCGGTACGCGGGCTCGAGCGCGTTGAGATATTCTTCGACGCTCTTCACCTTTTCACCCATCACACGAGCTTATTGCTGGCCACCGTCCCGCTTTGGTCGGTACGACGTCGCGTAGTGCTCGCCCTGGCGATTGCCGACGCTCTTGACCGGCAGCGCTGCGGATGTCGAGGGAGGGATGCGGCGGCATCCCTCCCTCGGTCGATGTCAGGCCGTCGCCTTCGACTCGACTAGCGAGGGAGCGACCACTCGGGCGCGAGCGGAACCCACGCCGAGCAGCGCGAGGCCGACACCGGCGACGACCTCGGCGATGCCGGGGTGTGCCCAGTCGGGGCTGATGAACGCGAGCGTGATCACAAGCAGGAACGCTGGCAAGACACCCAAGAGCACGCGCCCGCCGATGCCGAGCGGGTTTCTGCGAATGAGGGAGAGGCCCAGAGCGGCCGAGAAGAGGAATATGCCGATGAACGCCGGGCTGCCGACCCACGTGGAAACCTCGAGCATGAACCCAGACCCGACGGGGATGCCCCCGAGCTGCGCGATCGGCTGCAGCACGAGGAAGGGTACGGCGAGCGCCGCGCATACGACGATGAGCGCGATGCGCATCACTCGTGCGAAACGATTCGCTACGGCGAACCGTGCTCGCTCCTTCAGCAGCACGACGATCAGCGCCGCGTAAGCGACGCCGTGGACCAGATTGATGACCAGCAGCATGTAGACGGCGTTTCCTGTAGCCGGATCCTCCAGCGGGATGATCGACCCGCCTGTGGTCCCCTTGACCACGGTGTCGGTCATGGCGATCGCACCGAGTGCGAGATTCGAGATGAGTGCCACGACGTGATACCAGGAAATACGCATGATGACCTCCGATTCGTCAGCCCCTGCGGGGCTGTGTGAGGCCACGGTACGAACGGTCGACGGCCTGCCGCCTCGCCCACACGGCACCATTCGATCTGACCGGCGGAAGGAGCGCGGGTCATCCTTTTGGACGAGGACGTCGGACCTCGCCTCATGGCATGCTGAGCGCATGCTCGTCCGCCGCGTCGTCGCCGTTGTCGTGCTCATTGCGCTCGTGGCAGCCGCTGTCGCGGTGGGCTGGCCGGGTGGTGTTCTGGATGCCGCCTTCCTGGGTATCGTCGCGGCGCTGCTGTGGCTCGTGGGTGTGGTCATCGCGCGCTCGATGTCGCAGGCGCGCGTGGCCCGACGGTCAGCGCAGACTTCGCTCGAACTGGACGACGACGAGATCATCGCTCGCGCGGTCGCCGAAGAGCGCACGCGCCTGTCGAGCGACATCGACCGGCAGCTGCGGGTATCGCTCGCCCAGATCGAGAATCTGGCCGCAGGGTCTGAGAACGACCCGCACGCCGACCTCGGTGCTGCGGCACGTGCGGTGCACCGGGCGAGCCGCGAGGCGACGGCGGAACTGCGCCGTCAGCTGGGTCTGCTGCGCGACGTGGTGCACCCAGCTGACACGGCGGACGCCTCTCGCGCTCGCCGTGGAGGTCTGGCAGGGTCCGACCTTCTGATCGCGGCGGCCACGATCGCCCTCGCGGTGGGCGAAGGGCTCGCCTACATCGGACACCTTGAGCCCTACGCGGGGTGGGCTTCGGCGCTCACCACAGCGCTGGCGGCATCGACCGTCGTGTGGTGGCGTCTCGCTCCGGTTGCCGGTGCTCTCACCGCGGGCGCCGTGTGGCTGGCGTCAGCGTTCGTCGGGTTGCCGGTGTTCGGGGGCGTTTGGGTGTTCGCGGGCTTCGGACTCCTCGCGTACGGAGCGGCGACGCGAGCCAGGGCAGTGACCGCGATCGTGACATTGGCTGCGTTTTGCGCTTTGGTCGGCGTGGCGACCACGATCGTCGAACCCCTCAACGTGTGGGCCAACCTGCTGACGATCTCGCTGGCGGCTCTGACCGGTCTCGTTGTCCGTCTCGGGCGCGCGGGGATGGCGTCGGCGCGCCGCGCCGAGGCCGAACGCATCGAGGCCGTGCGTCCCGCAATCGATGCAGCGCTCGCAGCGGAACGTGGCGACTTCGCCCGTGAGCTGCACGACACCGTGTCGCACGCCGTCGGGGTGATCGCCGTGCAGGCCGCCGCCGCTGAAGTATCCTGGCCCGCCCACCCCGAACGTGCACGTTCAGCACTCGCCATCGCGCACCACACGGCTGTCGAAGCCCTCGACGAGCTCGGCCGGACCGAGGCGGCGACACAGGTCGGCATGGGATCGGATGCCGCTGCGGGGCTGTCGCCGGAACCGTCCGCCACCGCATTGATAGAGCGATTCAGACTGGCCGGACTGGACGTGTCTTTCGATGCGGACGAGGTGCCGACACCCCTTCAACCGCTAGTCGTGCGTGTCGTGCAGGAGGGACTCACCAACGTTCTGCGTCACTCGGAGGCGAGTTCGGCATCCGTTGAGATCATCAGAGCAGGTGAGGCGCTGCGTGTCATCATCACGGATTCCGGACGCCCACTCGATGCCGCTCACGTGCCCGGATACGGGCTTGTTGGGTTGCGAGAGCGCGTCGAGCTCGCGGGCGGGAGCTTCTCCGCCCAGCCGGGCGTCACCGGCGGATTCCGGGTTGAAGCTGCCCTCCCGCTGGAGAGGATGCTGGCGTGAGCGTTCGCGTGCTCATAGTGGACGACAACGCCCTCCTGCGTGCGGGTCTCGCGACTGTGCTCGCCAGCGACCCGGGCATCCAAGTCGTAGGCGAAGCGGCCAGTGGCCCCGAGAGTGTTCACCGCTGTGATAAACTCCAGCCCGACATCGTGCTGATGGATGTCGAGATGCCTGGCGGTGGGGGGATCAGCGCGACGCGAGAGCTGCGGGCGCGCCATCCCGGCATCCGTGTGCTGATCCTCACGATGTTCGATGTCGACGATTATGTGGCCGAGGCGTTGCGTGCGGGCGCGGCGGGGTTCCTGCTGAAGACCACTGAGCCGCACGCTCTCCTGCGTGCGGTGAAGGACTGTGCTCTCGGCGAGACGACTCTCAGCCCTCGCGTGCTCGAGCAGCTGATCGACAGCTTCGTCGCACGACCCGAAGTGCCCGCTCCACCCCGCGGGTACGACGCGCTTACCGAGCGCGAGCGCGAGGTCTTCCGCTCGCTGGCAGACGGGCGCTCGAATGCCGAGATCGCTGCGCACCTTCACCTCGCGGAGACGACCGTGAAGACCCATGTCGCTCAGGTGCTCCTCAAGCTCGGGGTGCGCGATCGTGTGCAGGCCGCGGTGCTCGCTCATCGCGCGGGTCTTGTCGGCCCCATGGGGTGACAGTGACGGCAACATCTCCTGTACAACCGCGCGTCCAGGAGGGAGGAAAAGGCGTTCTGGGTGGGGAAGTGCCGATTCCTAGCGGCACAAGCCTCGGGCTGCCTATCCTTGCGTTGAGGGTCCTGGGGGTGCCGATGAGTGACGAACGCGGTCGACAGCAGTGACTACAGTCCACTCTGTTTCGAGACGCTCAGCGTCTTGGTGGGGCTGTGTGTTGATTGGTGCGGCAATGCTGACCGGGTGCGCTTCGTCACCTCAGCAGCCGGGGGTCGGTGTGTGGGAGTTGTCAAATGTCGATGAGATCAGCGCGGAGTCCACGACCCTGCACCTCGGCGTCGTACGACTGGAGTGTTCTGGCGGCAAGACCGGCACCGTCCTCGATCCCGAGGTGACCTATGAGAAGGACCGCATCGTGATCCGGACCGACGTGGAACCCCTGCAGGAGGGCGCATACACCTGCCTGGGCAATGACACGGTGCCACTCACGGTCGAGCTTTCAGAACCGGTTGGGCAAAGAGAGCTCGTCGATGCCGCGTGCTTGCAGGGGAGAGCGGTCACAACAACTTTCTGTACTGACCACGGCGTGCGCTGGAGTCCGCAGCAGGAAGAGTAGCTGGCTCTAGGCCCGGCTTTCCTTGCGCAATCCACGGATGAGCAACCAGATGAGAAGCACCACCTCGCCCACGAAGGAGATGGTGGAGACGGCGAGTTCGACACCGAACGCCGGGCCCACAGCATCGATGAGATAGCCGGCCCCAGCAAGCATCACGAGAACGCCAATCCAGCGGGGCAGTAAGCCCGTACGCCACCCGAGCAGCGCGAGAGCGATGAGGTGGGCGGCAAACAGGAGCAGGCTTGCATCCCAAATCTGCTGGAAACCGCTGACGTCATCCGCGGTGAGAAGCCTGGATGCCGCCACGGCGAATGCTGCGGCATACGCAAGGCGCAGGCCCGCGGTGATCCGCGCCAGGACGCTGTCAGTTGGGTCGAGCACCGCGACCACGGTGTACGCCACGATCACGTCGAGCATGGCGACGACGAGGAGAATCATCCCTGCCAGAGCGGTCTGTCCAGCAGGAAGTGCCGCGAACACGGCGATGGGGGCGATCACGGCCATCACCGCAAGGCTCGTCCCGGCGACAATCGCCGAGGAACGCATCGATGACACGCCCTTGCTAGCGGGGGTGCGAGTGGTGGTCATTCACTTCTCCTTCATCCGGTGTGTGGCGCGGTCGGGTGTCATGAAAACTGTACTCCATGTCAAGAAGCTTTGACACCTTCGCTGGAAGGAATTGAGCGCGAGCTCCTACGGGATGGCGAGGCCCGCGAATTAGGCCAGAGCTGCGCATCGCTACGCTGACTCCATGCAGGTCTTTGACACCGTCGTCATAGGGGCGGGCGTATCCGGGCTGACCGCGGCGCGCCTGCTCGCACAGGCTGGGCAGCGAGTGGTCGTGCTTGAGGCGCGCGATCGCATCGGCGGCCGCACCTGGAGCCACCGCGCCGACGGCTACGTCGCCGACCGCGGTGCGTCCTGGATCCACGGCATCGACGACAATCCGTTGGCCGATGTGGTGAGTGCCTTCGGCATGCGCACGGCTGAGTTCACGGTCGGCAGCTACCAGCCAGACGGTCGCCCCATCGCCTACTACGGTCCGACGGGGGAGCGGCTGGACGACGACGCGGTGCAGAGGTTCGCCGACGACATCCGCCACTTTGATGAGCATCTCGCTGCCGCCGTTGACGCATCCGAGTCGCACGGCACCTACCAGGAGGCCATCGAGACGGCCCTGGCCGGCCTGGCTTGGGATGTGGACCGCGCGGAGCGCGTGCGCGAATTCCTGCTGCATCGTTCTGAAGAGCAGTACGGGGTGTGGGCTGGGGACCTTGCCGCACGCGGGCTGGACGACGATGTCATTTTCGGGGATGAGGTCGTGTTTCCCGACGGGTTCGACGAGCTCGCCGAAAATCTTGCCGATGGACTCGACGTCAGGCTTGAGCACGTTGTCACGCGTATTGCCTGGACGCCGGATGGGGTCACTGTCAGCACCGACCAGGGCGAGTTCATGGCCGCCAGGGCGACGGTCACGGTGCCGATCGGCGTCCTGAAATCCGGTGACTTCGTCTTTGAGCCGCCCCTGCCTGAGAAGCACGCCAGAGCGATCAGCGGATTCGAGATGAACAACTTCGAGAAGGTCTTCCTGCGCTTCCCCACCAAGTTCTGGGATGACGAGGTCTACGCCATTCGACAGCAGGGTGAGGCCGGCAAGTGGTGGCACTCCTGGTACGACTTGACGGCGCTGGATGGAGTGCCCACCCTGCTGACGTTTGCGGCAGGCCCGAGCGCGATCGAGACGCGATCGTGGAGCGCCGACCAGATCGCCGACTCCGTCCTCGAAGCCCTGCGGGGTGTCTACGGAGACCAAGTCGACGTCCCTCACCAGGTGCTGATCACCAACTGGCAGGACGACCCGTACTCGCGCGGTTCCTACGCCTACATGAAGCCGGGCGCGGGCGCCGATGACCACGACCTATTGGCCACCCCGATCGAGGGCGTGCTGCACATTGCAGGTGAAGCCACCTGGACGGAAGACCCCGCCACGGTCACGGCTGCGCTGCGCTCCGGCCACCGCGCGGCCCAAAACATTCTCGGCCGCGAGTTACCGTTCGGCGCGCTCACGGAGGCGCTCACGTAAGGCGCGGCTCACGCCCCCATCAGGGGGCGATTTCGCTTCCCTTGCACCGCTAGGCCATAATCGAGCCAACCGCGGGCGTGGGGGATTTTCATCACTCTGCCGGGGCATGACCGACAGCACTATGGCAGTGGAAAAGGAATCATGGGTACCTTCCGATCAGCATCACATCAGGGGGGCACACGGTTGCCCGCAATGCGGGGCATGTCCCGCCGACAGCTGCTGGAGTTCGCAGCAATCGCCGGAGGCGTATCGCTCCTCGCGGCCTGCACCACAAAGCCGGGCGGCAGTGTCGCCGGGCCTGGAAATGGTGCAACCGACGAGCTCATCTGGGCCAACTGGCCGCTGTCGGTCGACACCGAGGATGACGGCACCATCCCGAGCCTCGAGCAGTTCAAGGAGCTCACCGGGATCCACACCGAGTACCTTGCCGAGATCAACAGCAACGACGAGTGGTTCGCGAAGGTGCAGCCGCTCATGCAGAACGGCCAAGGAATCCCCGCCAGCCTCGTCAGCCCGACGGACTGGATGGGCGGCCGGTTCATCTCGCTCGACTGGGCCGCTGCCCTGGACAAGTCGAAGATCCCGAACTCGAGGAACCTGCTGCCGGCGTTTGAGAGCCCGGCATTCGATCCTTCTCGCAAGTACTCCTTGCCTTGGCAAGGCTGGCTGGTCGGCATCGCGGTCAACACGGATGTCACGGGCAAGGACGTCCGATCGGTCGACGAGCTGCTGAACGACCCCGCCCTCAAGGGCAAGGTGTCGCTCCTGACCGAGCTGCGTGAGACCACGGGCACGCTGATGCTCGCCAACGGAGCCGACCCGGGCAACTTCACCGACGACGACTTCGACCAAGCCATCGAGGACATCGAAGCGGCCCGTGCAAGTGGCCAGCTGCGACGCTTCACCGGCAATGACTACGCGTCAGACCTCGCGCAGGGCAACCTGGGCGCCTGTCTCGCCTGGGCGGGCGACGTGGTGCAGCTGAGCAAGGACAATCCCGCCATCAAGTTTTTCATCCCCGACTCGGGCGGAGTGCTGATGGAAGACGTGATGATGGTGCCCGAGGGTGCGCCGAACTCGGACGGTGCGCACGAGCTCATCGACTTCTACTTCGAGCCCGAGATCGCCGCGCAGGTAGCGGCGTACGTCAACGCGGTCTGCCCCGTCGCCGGTGCACAGGATGCGATGGCCAACATCGACCCTGAGCTCGCGGACAACCAGCTCATCTTCCCCGACTCCGAGTCGATGAAGCAGATGTTCACTTACATGTCGCTCAGCATCGACGACAACCAGAAGTACCAGTCCGCGTTCGACAAGGCGCTGGGTCTGTGAGCATTACAGACACCACGACCGAGGCCGCCGCAACCACCGTCGGGGCGACAGCCGCCCGAGACGGGGACCTCCAGCTTCGCGGGCTGGTGAAGCGCTACGGCAAGAACACCGTGGTCGATCACCTCGACCTCACGATTCCGAGCGGTGAGTTGTTCGCCCTGTTGGGGCCATCCGGATGCGGCAAGACCACGACCCTGCGGATGGTGGCCGGCCTGGAACAACCCGATGGGGGTCAGATCCTGCTGTCGGGTACCGATATCGCTCAGCTGCGGACGTTCCGGCGGCCGGTCAACACGGTGTTCCAGTCGTACGCCCTGTTCCCGCACCTGACGGTCTTCGAGAACGTGGCGTTCGGGCTGCGAGAGCGGCGCAAGAAGGACATCAAGGAGAAGGTCAACCGGATTCTCGAAACGGTTGAGCTTGCGAGCATGGCGCATCGCAAGCCGGCGCAGCTGTCGGGCGGCCAACAGCAGCGCGTCGCGCTCGCACGCGCGATCGTGAACGAGCCGCAGGTGCTGCTGCTGGATGAGCCGTTGGGCGCGCTGGACATGAAGCTGCGCCGTCAGATGCAGTACCAGATCAAGCAGATCCAGGCCGAGCTTGGTCTCACCTTCCTGCACGTCACCCATGACCAGGAAGAAGCCATGACCATGGCCGACAAGATCGCGGTCATGAACAAGGGCCGGATCGAGCAGATGGGTGCCCCGGAGGAGCTGTACGAGTCGCCGCGTACGGCGTTTGTGGCGAACTTCCTCGGCAGCTCGAACCTGCTGCACGCCGACGTGCGTGGGAGCGAAGGCGACTTCGTGGTCGCGGGTGTCGCGGGGCAGTCGGTGCGTATTCCCCGGGATCGGGTACACAGCACGAACGCTCAGGTCTTCGTCGGCGTGCGGCCGGAGAAGGTTCACCTCGTCGAGGACGGCGCCCCCGACTCTTCAGAGAACGAGATCTCAGGCGTCGTGCTCGACTCCTCCTACATCGGCATCGGCACCGAGTACGTTGTGGCCGTCACCGGGATGGACGACACGATGAAGGCGTTCGTGCAGAACCACTCAACCGCGCGGCGACTCGCCCCGGGCACGCCGGTGAAACTGCGCTGGCACCGGGATCACACTTTCGCGTTGGACGGCAATGAGGATCCCCACGCCGGCGAGGGCAGCCCGGTCGGAGCCGACACGCGCGCCGTGAGCATCGATCCCGAACGCCCGGCCGCCCCGGCCAACCAGGGCCCGAGCGCGTAGTCGGTGTGATGGTGTCCGCACTGAGCGCCGAAAGGCGCAGAACTCTCGCGCCGTATCTGCTTCTCGCCCCCATGGTGGTGTGGTTGCTGCTGTTCTTCCTGGCACCGATGGTCACCCTGCTGATGGGGTCGCTGCAGTCGGGGTCGTTCTCCGAGGGCTTTGCGTTCACCTTCGAGGTGGGCAACTACGTGAGCGCCGTCGGCGCCTATTGGCCGTGGTTCCTGCGGTCCATCACCTACGCGGCGATCGCCACCCTGTGTGCGCTGCTTATCGCCTACCCGCTGGCCTACATGATCGTCTTCAAGGCCGGCCGCTGGAAGTATCTGCTGTTGGTGCTGGTCGTGGCGCCGTTGTTCGCAAGCTTCCTGGTGCGCACGCTGGCCTGGACCACGATCCTCGCCGATCAGGGGATCGTGGTGGAGGTGCTGCGGTCACTGCACATCCTGGCGCCCGATCAGTGGCTGCTCGCGTCGCCGACGGCGGTCATCGCCGGCTTGACGTACAACTTCTTGCCGTTCATGACCCTGCCGATCTATGTGAGCCTGGATCGCCTCGACAAGAGGCTGATCGAGGCCGCCACCGACCTGTATGCGAGCGGATTCCGCGCGTTCCGGCGGGTAACCCTGCCGTTGTCGCTGCCCGGGATCGTGTCGGGATGCCTGCTCGTTTTCATTCCGGCTGCCGGCGACTTCGTCAATGCGCAACTGCTCGGCAGCGTGGACACGCAGATGATCGGCAACGTGATCGAGAGCCAGTACCTGCGCGCTCTCGACTACCCGATGGCATCCGCTCTCTCGGTGTCGCTCATCGTGCTGATCATCGGCCTGGTCACCATCTCGATGCGCCGGTCGCGCACGAACGAAATCTTGTAGGGGAGTGTCATGAGCGTCTCGACGGCTCCGGAGTCCTCGGCTCGGCTGAACTATTCGCCGCTGCGGGAGCGTACGGCCGCATTCTTCGGCCGCCACATCATTCGTGTGATCGGCGCGCTGGCCACCGTGTACCTGCTGCTGCCCATCGCCGTCATCGTCGTGATGTCGCTGAACAAACCAGCTGGCCGCTACAACTTCACCTTCAACGAGTTCACGCTCGACAACTGGACGAACATGTGCGGCCCGTACGGCCTGTGCGAATCGGTGGGGCTGAGCCTGCAGATCGCTCTGGGTGCCGCGCTCGCGGCGACGATCATCGGCGTGCTGGCTGCCTACGCGCTCACCCGGTTCAGGTTCCGGGGGCAGGGGATGGCCAACATCCTGGTGCTGCTGCCGATGACCATGCCGGAGGTGGTGCTCGGGGCGTCCCTGCTCACCCTGTATGTGAACGTCGGGATCCCGCTCGGCCCGGTCGCGATCCTGCTTGCCCACATCATGTTCTGCATCAGCTTCGTGATCATCGTCGTGAAGGCGCGGCTGGCGATGCTCGATCCGAGTCTCACCGAGGCGGCGGCCGACCTGTACGCGACGCCGTGGCGCACCTTCAGGCGGGTCACCCTGCCGCTGGCAGCACCCGGCATCTTGGCCGGAGCCGTGCTCGCGTTCGCGCTGTCGCTGGACGATTTCATCATCACGAACTTCAACTCGGGCAACGCGATGACCTTCCCGATGTACGTGTGGGGCGCGGCCAAGCGCGGAGTGCCGCCGCAGGTGAACGTGATTGCCGTCGTGATCTTCCTGGTGGTGATGGCGCTGGCGGTGACGATGTCGATCGTTGCGACCGTGCGGGCGAACCGGTCGCGCTGAGGTCGTAGCACGGTGCGGGGGCTCTACTGACCGGATGCTTCCTTCGCGTCGCGCTCGAGGGCCTCGACGTCCGCCTTGAGTTGCTTTTTCTCGAGCTTTTCCGCGCGGCGCATGGCCTCTTCGATCCGCGCTTCCATATCGGTCACGCCGACGACAACCAGGCCCGCTTCGCCGTTATCGAGGGATTCGCCGAGTTCCTTCAGGTCGTCGCGGCTCATGCCGGCCGCTGCGTGACCGGCGACGGCCCCGAGAATTGCCCCGCCGGCTGAGGTGGCTGCGAGGAGGCCGCCGCCGATCGCCGCGAACGGGAAGAGCGCGACGACGAGCCCGGTGGCCAGTCCCGCGCCACCGCCGAGCACGCCGCCGACCCGGGTCGGGGTCTCGTGCTTGCGGGTGATTTTCACCTTGCCGTCGTCGCGGCGATGGATGACGGCGGCGTCGTAGGCGTCCATGAGCCCCTCCTTGGAGTGGAGCTCTTTGACTAGGTCGTAGTCATCCTCGGCGGACTTGAGGTCGGGGTAGACGCCGGCGATAACCATGAGGGTGTCGAATGCCATCAGAGTGCCTTCCGGTCGTTCGGGCGAAGTCGCCGGCAATCGTTCAACGGCGGCCGATTTGGACACCAATGTCGCACCGGGACGCCGGTAGCAGCCTCATCCGCGAGGGGTGATCTGCGCCTGAGGTGGCCGCGCTTCGAGATACCCACTCCCGCGTTGAGTGGCATCTCGTGCGGGTCAGCTCGGCTGGATCAGGATCACGCTTCGCGCCCCGCGGCGATCCCTGATGAACGACAGCAGGTCGTACTTGATCTGCGCCAGCGGGTCCGGATCGTCGTTTGGCTGCCACGTCCAACTCGTGTGGCCGGTCGTTTCGAGCCAGCCATCCGGTCCCTTGGCGCTGAAAACACCGTTGACCGAGCGGCGGATGGCGATCGTCGGTGCGTCGGCGACTTCGCCGCGGTTCCGGCGTGCATTCTTGCCGCCCTCTCTGGGGGCGAACCCCATCGAATCTTGCGTGGCACCCGTTGGTGCCTCGCCCGTTCTTCCCCTGGGGCACCCGGAAGTCGATGGACTCGGGTTGCCGCGCGGCCAGCCAGGTACCGAAAGCCGCGACTCGTGAACGTGTCCACACTCTAGCCGGGAGCCACCGACATCCGTCCCCTCATGCCTTGAGGCGGTCGCTCTGCTGCGCCGGCGCCGCATCCAGCGCCCGCAGCATCCGCTCGAGCGTTTCGCGCAACTCAGCTCGGGGAACGTCATCCAAGTCGACCGTGTACTCGACCCCCGCCGGTATCCACGACAACCCATACATGGTCTCCCGGAAGTCACTGCCACCCACCGGCCACCGCGTTCGCAAGTCATCCTCCGCGTTCGCGCCCTGACCCCACTGCCCGAACACCTCGCGCATCTCCGCCAGCGGCAGCTCCATCACCGCCTCTGCCTCCACCGCCTGCCGCACCCACGACCGCGCCACCAGGACGAACTCCTCGATCTGCTCGGGCGTCAGCGGCTTCGGCTCGAACAGCACCCGCGTGTGCTCGACGCCCTCCAGCCGGTCGACCCGGAACGTGCGCCAGTCATCCTTCTCCAGATCCCAGCACAGCAGATACCAGTGCCGGTCCGCCGGGGCCAGCGCGTGCGGTTCCACCCGACGCCGGGTCACCTCACCGGATGCCGCGGTGTAGGTGAAACGCACCCGCTCATGATCCCGACAGGCGAGGGCGAGCTCGCCGAGGACCTCACTTGATACCGCGGCGCCGGCGTTGATACCCGCCGGCTGAACCGCGTCGGCCAGCGCGATGACCCGCCGGCGCAGGGGAGCGGGCAGCACCTGCTCAAGCTTCGCGAGTGCCGTAACCGTCGTCTCCGGCCCCGACACCAGCCGCTGGGAGGCCGCAACTCGCAGCCCGATTGCCATCGCCACCGCCTCCTCGTCGGTCAGCAAGAGAGGCGGTAATGCCGCTCCCGCTTCCAGTCGGTACCCGCCACTCGCCCCCGGCGTCGACTCGATCCGGTAGCCCAGCTCGCGTAGCCGCTCCACATCCCGTCGCACCGTCCGCTCCGTCACACCGAGCCGGTCGGCCAGCTCGGCTCCCGGCCAGTGCCGGTGCGTCTGCAACAGATTGAGCAGCGAGAGCGCCCGTGTAGTCGTATCGGACATGTCCCAAGAATTTCACACATCGCGGACAGAATCTGTCCGCATACCGTCCTACCCTCGACGCATGACCAGCGAACCGATCATCGAAGCGCACTCCCTCACCAAGCGCTTCACCGTCAAGAAGAAGACCGTCGAGGCTGTCACCGACCTCACCTTCCAGGTCGAGCGCGGCGCCCTCGTCGCCTTCCTCGGCCCCAACGGCGCAGGCAAGTCGACCAGTCTCCGGATGCTCACCACCCTGATGCCGCCGACCTCCGGCAGCGCGCGGGTCGTCGGCCACGACATCCTGAAACAACCCGCCGCGGTGCGCTCGAGCATCGGCTACGTCGGCCAGCTCACCAGCGGCAGCTTCGCGCAGCGCGTCCGCGACGAGTTGCTCAGCCAAGGCGCGTTCTATGGGATGTCGGCCGCCGCATCCCGAACCCGCGCCGACGAGCTGATCGAGTCACTCGACCTCGCGCCGTTTGCGACCCGCTCGGTGCAGCAGCTGTCCGGCGGGCAGAAGCGGCGCCTCGATATCGCGCTCGGCCTCATGCACGCACCGCCGCTGCTATTCCTCGACGAGCCGTCGACCGGGCTGGACCCGCAGAGCCGCGCCAACCTGTGGCAGCACATCCTCGACCTGCGCACCGAGCACGGCACGACGGTGTTTCTCACCACGCACTACCTCGAGGAGGCCGACCGCTACGCGGAACGCGTCATGGTCATGGACAAGGGTCGGGTCATCGCGGACGACACCGCCGCCCGGCTCAAATCCCACCTGGCTGGCGACCTGTTGACCCTGAGCTTTGCCACCACGGCCGACGCCGACGCAGCCATCGCGGTGGTGCAGACGCTCACCGACCGTGAGGTCGCGCGCGACGGGCAAGCATCCGTCACCCTCACCGCCCCGGACGGCGACGCACTCCTCCCGGCCGCCGTCCGAGCGCTGGATGCCGCCGGACTGCGGGTTGACCGTGCTACCGGGGTGCCTCCGACGCTCGACGACGTGTTCCTCGCGCTCACCGGGCGCACGCTTCGCGAAGCAGGCGAGGGCGAGCCCAGCGACGAACACCAAGACGAGAACACCGAACCGGCCGCCGCGGCCGAGAAGACAGGAGTCCAGCGATGAGCGCCACAGAAACCGACACCGCAGTCAAGTCGACCCCGACGCGTGACACCTGGAATGTGCTCCGGCGCGAACTGAAGCCGGTCATCCGGGACCCGTTCACGCTCATTTTCAGCCTGGTGCAACCGCTCGTCTTCCTTGGGCTGTTCGCGCCGTTGCTGGTCGGCTCGTCCGGGCAACCGGTCGGCGAGACTCTGCAGTGGTTCGTGCCTGGCGTGCTGGTCATGATCGTGCTCTTCGGCACCGGCGCGGTCGGCTCGAACCTGCAGTACGAGATGATGACCGGCTCGCACGAGCGCACGCTCGTCGCGCCGCTGTCACGCTCATCGCTGCTGGTCGGGCGCGCGCTCAAAGAGATCGCACCGATCGTGGTGCAGGCGCTCATCATCGTGCTGATCGCCTGGCCGTTCGGCTTCACGATCCACGTCCCAGGGCTCGTGATCGGCCTGGCGCTGCTGGCGGTCTTCGGGATCGGCCTCGGGTCGCTGTCCTACTCGCTCGCGCTGGCGACGAAAGATCGCGAGTGGCTGTTCTGGGGTGTGCAGCAGACGCTGATCTTCCCACTGCTGATCCTCTCCGGCATGCTTTTGCCGCTCGACGAGGGTCCGGGCTGGATGCGCGCCGTCGCAGTCGTCAACCCGATCAACTGGGTAGTGCAGGCCGAGCGGATGCTGTTCGCCGGCGATCTGGGGAGCGTCACCGTGCTCTGGGGCTGGGTCGCCGCGCTGGCGCTCGCCGCGGTCGGACTGTGGGTCGGCATCCGGTCGATGCGCAGGAGCAGCTGACCCTATTCGGCGTTCAGCTCCACCTTTGGCTCGACCGAGCCCGCGGTGCGGAGGAACACGATGAGCCAGGCGAAAATAAGCACGAACGCGATCAACTCCACCGCTGTCAGGGTGTAGTACCCGGTGACGTAGAAGATCGCCAGCACGACGATCACCCCGACGAAGACATAGCCCAACAGAACGAAGACCCGCGGCATGGAGGGCACGAGCCACGGCAAGGCAATGACCATCGCCACGTAGATGAGAGCCATCCCGGAGGCGGTCAAGCCATGAATGGCGAAGAACTCATCTAGCGTGAAGATCCCGACGCAGGCGAGCAGGATGCCGATGAGGATCAGTGCAAGCCGAACGAGATAGCGCCCGCGTGCCTCGGCCTGTGTAGCGGTGGGCAGCCACGCGGTTGCATAGTGCGAGATCGTGGTGACCATGACGCCGGCAATGATCAAGGTCAGGTTGAAAGCCAACGCCGAGATGTCGTCATTGATCCCGAGCGTACTCAGGTTTTCCTTCCACCAGAGCGGATCGCTGGCGCTGAGCATGCTCGCCAGTGTGCCGACGGCGAGGAACACGGCCAGTAGGAGCGAGAGCAGCATCGGTGTGAGGTTGATGGCGGAGAGGAACGCTGCGTAGGCGGTGATCGCCATGATGACGCCCGCGAGCACTGCAGCCGAGGTCCCGTACACCTCCGCGCCTTGGAAGCTCGCACTGAAGACAGAAGCGAGGCCGATCCAGCCGAGCAGGGCGATGACGGCGTGCGCCGCGCAGATCGCCGCTACATCGAACCAGCGCAGCCGACGCCAGGTACGGGTATCGCGCTGCTGAGCTGATCTGAGCAGGCTGGCATAAAGGACGGCAAGAAGTGCGGCGATGCCCGAGCCGATCGCGGCGAACTCCCCGACGGAGCCGCGGCCGGAGATCGGCAGGTCGCGTCCCCAGAAGACGAACAGGGCCGGTATCGTTCCGGCCACGAAGACGACGGCTCCGACGAGGAGAGCGGAGGACTCGCGAGCCTCGGCATCCGCGATCGGGTTCTGGATGACGCGGGAGAGGGATGTCGCTCGACTCACTGGGCACCTCCAGCGGTTCAGCGCGTGCGCGCTATTGATGCGGAGCGTACACCCGGCGACTTTACGGAACCACTCGAGCTGGGCCCCTCTAGTCGGTGACCACCCGATGCGCCCACACGGCGGCGAGGATCATCGAGATTCCCGCAGCGCCCGTCCCCAGCGCGCCGACCGTCTCCGTCCACGGGGTGGTGTCGTGCGATGTGTAACCGGCGACCAAGGGAGCCATCAGCAACGTGGAGAAGAGCTGGCCCGACACTGTGTCGATCAGGAACATGCAGGCCAGTGCGGCGGCGGGGGCACGGAACAGCCAAAGAACCCCGAGAGCGATCACGCCGACGAACGCGCCGAGGCCCAGCCATCCCGAGGGTTGCAGGGCGACTGGAGAACCAGCGAGGCCCGACAGAAGAGCGCGCAATCCGTACATCACCAACCAGCTGGCGATGACGGCTGCAATCACGAACTCCAGGAGGATGCGGATGCCGCGGTGCGATCCCTTTCTGGGCATGCTCACGACCGCGATCGTCATGGCCAACACGCCGCCCGCAGCGATCAGGATGCCCGCGCCGAAGAGCTGCGCCGCGGTGCCGATGCTCTCCCAAGGTTCAGCGGGATAGGTGTAGTCGTAGAGATGGTCTTCGACCGAAAGTTTGTTACCCGGGAACGCGCCCCTGAAGACCACCCACCGCTGAAGCGATGCCGCGAGTTGAAGCGCAGCGGAGGTGAGAAACAGCGCGGCCGCAATGAGCGACCACGTCACTGATGCGCGCGGGAGGCGGATTGCCTGCGTACGTTGCTCTGGAACATCCACAGCCGACATGCGCTCATCATCCCCCATAAGAGGGGCGAGCGGAAGCCTTTGCCGAGTCCCACTCAGCTCAGTCGTAGATTGCGACGAGATCCCATCGCTCCAGGTTGGTCTGGCGGACGTCAAAGACGTGCGTTTCGCCCGCCGGACTGGTTCCCTGGAATCTCCAGCCGACCCGCGGCTGCAACGGATGTGTCGGCGCCTCGGCGATGTATCCGTAGAGCGCGGTCGGTGTGTCGGTGACGGAGTACGTCGTCCCGCGCCACTGCACCCACGCGGGTACGGCTCCAACGGTACGCACGATGACCGGCTCATGGTCGAGTTGCATAATCTCACCCTAGCTAGTTCGCTCGAAACTATGTTCGATGAAACGATGCTAGTGATGTGAGTCGTCGACTTCAAGCGAGGTGCTTACCCGCCCATTTCCAGAAGCGCGCCGTAAGAAACGATGGAGCCAGCGGCGTCGCAGGCAAGAGTGACTGCAGTGGTGGCCCTTTGGAATTCAGCATTGTCCTCGCCGACGCCGTCCGTGGCTGCTCGCTGAGCCTCGCGAAGGCTTGGAGTGACGCTCGAGTCTCCAAAGACAGTGTGCACCCAAGCATCCTTCAGTGCCGCAAGCCGGGAGTCGTAGGCGTCGTCGTCGATCAGTCCGTTGTCGTGCTGCCACCAAGATCGGGCTTCGATGCCCCGAAGTGCGCTGAACTGGCCGCACTCCCAGTCGGCATTCCCGACTCGGTCCATCATGTCCACCGGGGCTGCGGCCGAGGGTGTCGGCTCGGCACTCGCCGGCGATGGTGCCGGTTCGGGTGCAGCCGAGCAGCCGGACGTGACGACCGCCGCCGCGACCAGGAGAACAATCGTCAGTGTGCGCGCCGTTGCAGTCATCCGGTTTCTGTTACTCCCACTCGGTACGTCACGTGGGTGACGAGCGACGTCGAGCGGCTGCTTACCGGCTCGAGGTCAAGTCCCGCATTGCCTTCGAAGAGACGCTCACCCGCGCCCAGCACTATTGGGGCAATGTGCAGTCGCAACTCATCGATGTAGCCGGCGGCCAGGTACTGGTTGATGGTGGAAGCACCGCCGGCAACGGACACGGACGATTCACCTGCCGCAGCGCGGGCCTGCTCCATCGCAGCCTCGATTCCCTCGGTGACGAAGAAGAATGTGGTCCCACCGTCCATCTCCAACGGGTCGCGAGCATGGTTAGTCAGTACGAACACGGGGGCGTGATACGGCGGCTCGTCGCCCCACCATCCGCTCCACGGCTCGTCCCACTCGCCGCGGATGGGGCCGAACATGTTCCGACCCATGATGAAGGCACCCGCTTCGGTGATGGCGGCCAGTTCCGCAGCGTGCTGCTCCGGTTCCTCGAACATCCACCGGTGCAGGTGCTCGCCGCCTACTCCGAGCGGTTCGTCCAGGGTCTGATTCCGCCCGGCCACAAAGCCGTCGACCGAAATGCCCACGTCACACGTCACTAAGCCCACCGCCCGCGCCTCTCGTTGTGCTGCTCTTCGAACGCCTTTGGTTGCAGAGTTCATCTCATTCTCGAGGCTAGCGCCAACTGCTGACAGGTAGTCAGTGCTCGTAGTGACAGGGGATCGGGGTCGGCGCTTGCATCTACATCAGCTCAGGCGCTGCGTCAGATGAACGGTGACCTCATCGCCGATGTCCTTTCTCAGGAGCTTGCGAAGTTTCGCGCTGATCGAGAGCATGTGACCACCGCGACCGGTTGGCATGAATGATGTGGTCACGGGCTGATCATCGACCGTTGCATTGACCTTGACGGCCTTGCCTGTTCCAAAGAATGCGGTTGACTCCGGCATCTCGACGCATGACCAGATCTCGCCCTTGACGTCCACGCCGATGGTCGCGGAGAACGTGTGATCCAGGTCTTGGGGCATTCCCGGGGTAGTCACGCGATCCTGCCCGTCAGATGCACAACGACCTCGTCGCCAAGTCCTTTGTTCAGAACCTTTCGCAACGCAGCCCGGAGGGCCAGCATGTGTGTGCCGCCGCCGACGGGCAGCATGGTCGCCTCGTAGTCGTGGCCATCGACCGTGCCGCAGACTCTCACTGATTTGCCCGTCCCGAATATCTCGGCCGAGTCCGGCAGTTGCACGCAGAGCCAGCCGCTATTCGAGTCGGCAATCACCTCAGCGCTGAAAGTGACGTCAATCGGCTGTGCCGTCCTAGTGGTGTTCGCCAATGCTGGTCTCCTCGCGTTGATCATCGATAGCACTACTAAAACAGTAGTGTGCACTCCTTGACAAGTAGTAACATTCGAGGGTGGCGACGCGCAGAACCTATGGCTCATACAACGACGGATGCGCGTCGGCGCACGGCCTCGACCTCATTGGCGAGCGGTGGGCGCTCATCGTTGTGCGGGAACTACTGCTCGGACCCAAGCGATTCGTCGATCTACAACGAGATATCCCAGGAATTGGTCCCGCGGTGCTCACGCAACGGCTTCAGGATCTCGAAGAGGTAGGCGTGGTGGCGCGCCACACCTCGTCGGCGCCTACGCACGTGATGCTGTACGACCTCACCGACTGGGGGCGCGAGCTCGAGGCGGTCAACACAGCCCTGTCGCTATGGGCTGTCCGCTCCCCAATGCTTCCGGTAGACGCCGATATGAGCCCCGACACCCTCGTCTTGGCAATGCGAGCGCATGCGCGGCCACTCGCTCATGGCGCCCGTGGTCGCCGGGTCGGTCTTCAACTAAGAGACTCCCGCCTGATCGACCGAGATCCTGTCGAATACCTCGCGACAGTGACAAAGGAAGGGACCTCCATCACAAAGGAAGTCGCCCCCGACGACGTCGATGCCCGCGTTGTCAGCACGACACGGGCATGGAAAGGCCTCGTAATTGGCGGGGCTCCGCTCGACAGCAGCGAGGACACGACGGTGCAAGGCGACCGAAATGCGGTCCTCTCCCTGCTTGACGCCACGCGACTACAGACACCGCTTGAGGCCGTTGTTTGAACGCTTCTAGCTCGCCCGATGCGTCAGCGACCAGGTCACGCGGAATGCACGAGCTGGTCGAGGGAGCGCGTCAGGATTGCTTCCACGGTTCGCCGGTCGATGCCGGAATCGTTGATCCATTCCAAGCAGATCGCGATCACGAAACCGGTCCATCCTCGGACCGCCAATCGCGCTGCCGGGCCCGGGTTTGTGGTGCCGAGAAGCTCCAAAACGATACGTTCGACGTGCTCTCGGCTCTCCGAGATCACGCCGCGGATCTCGCTATCAAGACGGAGCGCGCCCTCGTGTAGGAGTCGGTAGCCATCCGGATGCGACTCGACATAGTCCAGGTAAGCGGCCAACGCGGCGGGCAGATCTTGTCCCTCGATCGCCGCGCGCAGGGCGGTTGACTCATGCTGCACGACCTCGCGGGCCAGTTCCTGTTTGGACGGGAAGTAGTGGTACAGCAGTGCTCGGGAGGCGCCGGCGTGCTCGGCGATCTCATCAATGGAGACGTCCTCGTATGGTCGCGTTCCCAACAACTGGGCCGCGGATCTAATCAGTTCAAGGCGCCGCTGCTCGGTCGTCAGGCGCCGGCGCACCGGTTTATTAGACATCAGTTCAATAATGTACGCTCTCTTGTTATTGAACTCAAGGTCTAATAGGAGGGTGGCATGGGCGTGCACGGGAAAAACAAGCGCATCACCGTCGCGTTGTGGGTGGCGTTCGCGGTGTCTCAAGCGAACATCGCACGGCTGCTGCTTCCGCTGGGGAGCGATGTCGGACGGCTGCAGACCACTGCTGACCCCACGGTCTTCCGCAAGATCATGGGTGGCTGGACGCCTGCGCAACGCGAGCAATATCAGCGCCACCTCGGGCCGGACACCCTGCATCCGTTCCTGTATGCGGCAGCGTTGATCGCCTCGGGACGAGCCGTTCGACAACCCGCCCAGCCGCGAGCGGTGACGTTGGCGTTGATCGCGGCACCGGCGGCATCGGCCGTGCTTGACCTAGTCGAGAACGCCTTCCACGCGCGGTTCACCGCACGGCCCGACGACATCACCCCAAGAGATGCGGCGCTCTCGGGCGCGGCAACGCGCACAAAGTGGGCGCTCGCGCTGGGCAGCGCTGTATGGATCGGTGTCCAGGCGGTGCGGGGGAGTCGGTCATGAAGCTGGTGAGCTTTCGGCTCACGGAAGCAGATCGGGCCGAGATTGCGTTCGGCGCGGTGCGTGGTGCCGAAGTCGTTCGCTTCACGTCCGCTGCGGGCCATGACGTTCGTGGACTGGACTCCATGGACTCCTATCTCGCCGGCCTCCCCGACACCTTCGACCGCGCCGCGGCGATCGTTGCCGACCCCGCGCAGCCCGCACTGCGACTGAACGACGTGCAGTTGCTCGCGCCGCTTCCGCAGCCAGCGGCCCTACTGGATTGCGGTCTGAGTCCGAAGCATCTCCGCGCATCCACCCGGACCCTGTTACGCCGCAGCCTGCCATTCGGTGTGGGCAGGCCGGTGGGCGCGCTACTCGGCCGTGCGGCTGCTCGGTCGAAGACGCTGCGCTTCTATAAGGGCAATCACTACTCCATCAGCGGCACCGGCGACACGATCGATTGGCCCGACTTCACCGCCTACCTCGACATCGAACCGGAACTCGCGATCGTCACCGGCGCCGAACCCCAACAGCACTCTGCCTGGGTCGAACCTGCCGGCTACCTCATCTACAACGACGCCAGCGCGCGCGACGTGCAGCTGGGGGAGATGCTGTTCACCGGCCCCGCCAGCAGCAAGGACTTCGACACCGGCAACGGCATCGGCCCGTACCTAGTCACCCCAGACGAGGTGCCTAATCCGCTCGACCTTGCCGTAACAGTGACGTTCGACGGTCGCTCCGCCTGGACCGGAACCACCAGCGACTACTCCCTCCACCCCGCCCGGATGCTCGCCCACATCCTTCGTCGTCGCTCGCTCCCTGCAGGCACAGTCGTCGGGATGGGAACTATCCCCGGCTGCTGCGGACTGGACCGCGACGAATGGCTCGAGCCGGGGGAGGCATTCACCATCAACATCGATGGACTGGGCAGCCTTGCCCAACGATTCGGCACGCCGGCGACGATGCCGACCACAGGTTGGGGCCGCCGGGCGCCAAAGGACACTTAGTCGTCGAGGTGGGGGAGCGGCTTAGGGCGTTCCCTCAGGCATCCAGCGCGCAACGGAACCCGATGTGCGACATGCCGGTGTCCTCCGCCTGCGGCGAGCGCGCCGCCGGGCGGAAGCGCAGGCAGTACTCCGGCGAGCACAAATGGGAGCCGCCCTTCAGAACGCGCCGAGGCATAGGCGAGTGCTCCTGCGCGCTCGCAGCGGCGAGCAGGTTCTTCCGCTTGCCCGGGTCGACAGGGTTGTCGGTAAGCCTTAGATGCCGCGGCGTGTAGTAGTCCGTGGTCCACTCCCACACGTTGCCTGTCATGTCGTGCAACCCGTAGCCGTTGGGTGGGTACGAGCCGACCGGAGCGGCGTCTCCTACCCCTTGGTTGTCGTACGGGAAGTGCCCGAGCCACGAGTTCGCTTGGGGCACGCCGGCCGGGTAGGGCTCGTCTCCCCAGGCGAAACGTGCGCCGACCAACCCGCCGCGGGCCGCGTACTCGTGCTCGGCCTCGGTGGGCAGACGCACACCCGCCCATTCTGCGTAGGTCCAGGCATCCTCGAACGCGATGTGGACGACCGGATGCCGCAGTCTGCCTGCCACTGTTGAACCCGGGCCGAATGGCTCCCGCCAATACGCGCCGGGCTGCCAGCGCCACCAGTTGCGCCAATCTCGCAGGTCGACCGGACCCGGCGTGGGCGTGAACACCGTTGCGCCAGGCACCAGTTCGGCGGGATCCGCGCCGGGGAAGTCCGCCGGGTCGAGGTCCCGCTCTGCGACGGTGGCGTATCCGGTGTCGTCGACGAACCGCCCGTAGTCCTCGTTCGTGACTTCGAACCGGTCGATCCGAAAGGACCTCACCTCGCGTGAATGGACAGGGCGTTCGTCGGGGTAGAACTCATCCGATCCCATCAGGAGGACGCCGCCCTCGATGAGCACCATGTCACGAGTCCCGGTCGATGATGAACGAAGAGAATCGCTACTGGCGGGCAACTGCCACCTTCATGTCAGTTTCGCTGTCAGGGATGAGGTCGGTTCCCGAGAGGTCAATCGTGACCCGTTTGAGTAGGCCGGTGAAGGGGAAGTCGTCCTGATAATCGTCGGGGGCCACGCGGCTGCCGCCGTCATGACCGCAGGTGAGGCCTTCGGTGCTGAAAATATTCGGCACTGTGTGCGGCATGTCGACTTCCCCAACGAGGTTGTCGTCGATGTACAGCTGTCCGCGCGCTGGTGTGCCCTTCCCGGCAGCGAAGTCCGGTTCGCCGGTTGGCTCGAATTCGTAGCGAAGGGAGACATCGCCACTGGGCACGTCTACGTTGGAAACGACGGTGAAGAGATCGCGTCCGAGGAAGTTGTAGACGAAGCTCAGTCGGTTGTCCTTGACGAAGAACGAGTACCCCCCGGTCAGGCCGCCCTGGGCGATTAGGACTCCGTGAACGTCGGCGTCTTGGATCTGCACATCGGCCGTGATCGTGAACGGGCGATTGTAGACCTTAGGCGCTGCGGTGAACGGCACCGGTGAGCCACCCGGAAAGTAGACAAAACGGTCACGTGACTTCGCGATCGTTGGCCGTTCAACATTCATGCGTTGCAGCATGGCGCCATCGAGTGGCAACACGTTGTAGTTGCCTGCCTCAGCCCACCACCGGCCAATCATCTCGATCAGCTTTGGACGGTTCTCGGCAGCGAGGTCATGCGTCTCGGAGTAGTCCTTTGTAAGGTCGTACAGCTCCCAGTTGTTGGCTTCGATGTCGGCGAGAACCGCTTCATCGATCGGAGTGCCGTAACGGAGCCCCTTCTCCGCGGCTTCTGCGAAGCTCGGGCCTGGCCACGGACACACGGCCCGCCATCCGTCGTGGTACAGGGACCGGTGGCCGAACATTTCGAAGTACTGCGTGTGATGAGCAGTACCAGCGTCGGCGTCGTTGAAGGTGTGCGCGAAGCTCACCCCTTCGAGAGGGGCTTGAGTGACACCACGGATGGTTATCGGCGGGTCGATCCCAAGGGCATCGAGCACTGTGGGCACGAAGTCCACGATGTGCGCGTATTGCGTGCGGATCTCACCACGAGCGGTGATCCTGGCGGGCCATGAGACGATGCACGGGTCGGTGCAGCCGCCGCGGTACGTCTCTCGCTTCCATCGACGAAACGGCGTGTTGCCGGCATTGGTCCATCCCCACGCGTAGTGGTTGAAGACGGTCGGGCCGCCGAGCTCATCAATCCGCTCGAGGTTCTCCTCGAGATCCTCCGGCACGTTGTTGAAGAACATCATCTCGTTGAGAGATCCGACCGGGCCACCCTCCGAGCTGGCCCCGTTATCGGAGATGAGAATGAAGAATGTGTTGTCGAGCTCTCCGATTTCCTCCACGAAGCTGACCACTCGTCCGAACTCGTGGTCGGTGTAGCTGACAAAGCCGGCGTACACCTCCATCATCCGGGCGTAGACCCTTTTCTCGCTTTCAGAGATGGTCTCCCACACGGGAACGTCCGGGTCATGGGCGGAAAGTTCCGTCCCGGCCGGAATGATGCCCATGTCGAGTTGGCGCTGGTGCACTACCTCTCGGTAGTCGTCCCAGCCGGCGTCGAATTTGCCCTTGTACTTGTCGGCCCACTCAACGGGCACGTGGTGCGGCGCATGCGCAGCACCCGTGCAATAGTGCAGGTAAAACGGCTTGTCCGGGGCGTTCACGTGGGCGTCCTGAATGAACTCGATGGCCCTGTCCGCGAGGTCTGCGCTGAGGTGGTAGCCCTCCTCCGGCTGCCGGGGCTGCTCGACCGAATGGTTGTCATAAACGAGGTCCGGATACCACTGGTTCGTATCTCCGCCGAGGAACCCATAGAACCGCTCGAATCCACGTCCCAGGGGCCAACGATCATACGGCCCGGCGGCAGTCTCGTGTTCCGGCGGGGAGAGGTGCCACTTGCCAACCATGAAAGTGTTGTAACCGTGGGGAAGCAGCATTTCCGACAGCATCCCCTTGTCAAAGGGCATGATCCCGTTGTAGCCCGGGTATCCGGTCGACACTTCAGAAATCACGCCCAATCCGAGCGAGTGATGGTTGCGGCCGGTCAAGATGGCACCGCGCGAGGGTGAGCAGAGCGCGGTCGTGTGCATGTTGGTGTACCGCAGTCCGTCATCCGCGAACCGGTCGATCACTGGGGTCTCGACGAGCCCGCCGAAGCTTGAGAGTTGTCCAAAACCGACGTCATCGAGGACGAAGATGATGACGTTGGGCGCTCCGTCCTGCGCGCGAGGAGGAGTCGGCCAAGCCGGGGTGGATTCGCCACTTGTGCGCCCGACCACTCCCGCAAAGGGTTGTCCCTCGCTGTAGGTGACGATGGAACTCATCGCTGGTTCCTCCCGGTCCGTCAGTGAAACAGTGTTGGAGGCCATCATCGGCACGCCATCCGGCAGCTGCATCAGCCTCATGGGATGATGTCGCGGCAGGTCGCCCACCGGGTCACGCCGTGCGCTCCACGGGTTCGGTCGTCTCATCATCATCCGTCGGCTTCTGCCAGGGCCATCTGCCAGTCACTTCCAGCTGAAGCGCCCAACTGAGAAATGTCCGGATGAGCACAATGATGGCGAGCACGGTGACGGATTGGAGGGTCGGTGTCACCGCCACTGTCTTGATGATGTCCGCCGCAACGAGGAGCTCTAGGCCAAGCAGGATGGCGCGCCCGAGCACACGGCGGAATCTGGTGTAAATCGGCCGCTGCCTTCGGAGTCCGCGCACTCCCGCGTCCACCATCGAATAGGTGATTCCCAGGACGATTGCTACGACTCCCATAACGTCAACGACCTCGCCGACTGTCTGGATGACTGCGCCGATCTCCATGTCGAGCTCCAATCCGAGGTCAACACCATTCGATTCACTGGCAACCTCGGCGGCGTCACCCCTGCAGGGTGAGTGACACGCGCACCTCGATGGTGATCAATGAATGCCCGAGAACTCTCCCCGCAAACTCAGAACCCAAGCACGAGTCGACCTCGGATGATGTCCGGCATCCAATAGGCTTCGCGTCGTGCCTACCCTGGAAGAGCAAGTAGACGTGAAGCCGGCCTTTCGCGCGCCTTTTCTCCGAGTCCTCACGTTCGATGTCAGGACCGGGATCCTGTTGCTCGTCGTGTTCGGTGTGGTGCGCATGGTTCTCGTGCTTCAAGCCAATGTGACGGGCACCTATCAGCTGGTAAGTCTCGTCTTTGTCGCGATGGCAGTCTTGCCCTGGATCGTGCTCACACGCGGCGGACGACGAACGATCGGCCTGGTTCGCCCGTCGCGCTGGCGTTGGATGCTGCCCGCCGCGTTGGCGGGCGCCGCGGCTTGCTTCGCCGTCTACTTCGCGACAACCGCGCTGTGGGGGTTTTCGGTGCAGAACCCGTTCGCCTACATCGCGCGAACGTACTCGAACGTGCCTGAATCACCATCCGAAGCCGACCGACTGGTGTACTTCATCATCTACGCGGTGATCAGCATGCTCTTCAGCCCTATCGGAGAGGAACTGCTCTATCGAGGCATCGCTCACGAGAGTCTCGCGTCGCGACTCGGCAATCGCCCGGCCGCGCTCGTGGACGCAGGCGCCTTCGCGGTCACCCACCTCGCTCATTTCGGCATCGTCTTCGTCGCGGGTGCGTGGGCGTTCCTTCCGCTTCCCGCACTCCTGTGGGTTGCCGCAATGTTCCTGAGTTCGCTCGTCTTCTACGCGTTCCGGATGCTTACCGGATCGCTCCTTGGCGCGATCGTCGCACACGCGGCGTTCAACCTCGCGATGAACTACGTCATCTTCTACGGCGTTCTGGCGTAGTGGGAGACGGCTGGGAGGCCCCGATCGCCGAAGCAGATCGGGCTCGCTGAACTCGCTTCTGGTATGACCGCGCGGCACGAACCCGTGCGCCGCAGGCTGGAGTGCACCACTCTCGACGCGGGTGGTCTTTCAGAAAGAACAGGTCGCACCCCGGGCGCTCGCACATGCGCAGCCGGGCGGCGTCAGCGCCGGTGAAGAGGTCTACCGCGTCTCCGGCCAGCGTGCTGAGCACCTGGTCGGCGGGAGCGCCCGCAGATTGCTTCGTCATGGCGGGACGGGCGTCGCCATTCCAAGCCATCGATGACCACCGCGGCGTCAGGGCGGCCGCCCGGTTAATCCGTTCGACGTCGTGCGCACCCGGCGTTCCGCCGCTGACGACAGCGTCGGCAAGTGACCGCATTGCAGTGCGAAGGGCGAGCAAGTCGTCCAGTCCCGCCTCGCCGAAGCGCGCCTCGGATGCGGACGTGGCGCCGGCATCCGCAAGTCGGCCAGCGATCCTCTGAACCCATGACGTCGCCTGCTCAGGAGATCCGAGCCCCTCCGCCGGCTTGCCGCGTGTTGAGTAAGACGTGTTCATCAGGTCGAGCGACAGACGCTCGCCAATGACAGGGGCGCTGCCCTCAACATCCGACACAACCATGTTCTCATGGTAACAGCGGTTTGCAATCGTGAGAAGAGTGTGATGGGCTGTCTTATGGCAAAAGCCAGTTACAACCGCTAGAAATTGGAGCACCATGACGCGCATCCCGCTTATCGACCCCGCATCTGCAACCGGAACTGCCGCCGAGCAACTCGAAGCGACACAGAAGGCGATGGGTGCAGTGCCGAACATGGCTCGTGCGATGGTCAACAGCCCGTCAGCGCTGCAGGGCTACCTGGGGCTGTCCGGAGCACTCGGCCGCGGTGTGCTTCGCGCTGCCACGCGCGAACGTATCGCCTTGGCGATCGCAGAGTCGAACGAGTGCGCGTACTGCCTCTCGGTGCACACCTACACGAGTGCCCACGCCGCGAAGCTCGATGAGGAGGACATCCTGTCGGCACGTGAAGGCACCGCGACCGACGCCAAGGAGGACGCCATCCTTACGTTCGCCCTTGCGGTGAACAGCAGCCGCGGTGACATCACCGACGCTGACTTTGAGGCCGTCCGCTCGGCCGGCGTCAGTGACGCCGAGATCGTGGAGGTCATCGCTGCGGTGGGGCTGAACTCCCTCACCAACTTCTTCAACAAGGCGATGAAGACCGAGATCGACTTCCCGGTCGTGCAGCCTGGGGTGGCTGGCAAGGCCGACGCCGCGTAACGCTCAACCTTCCACCCTCGCCGGGGTGCCTCACGGCGCTCCGGCGGGGAGGCGGGCTAGCTCACCGCCTTCTTCACGAGTTCGCCAAGCTTCTTCTCGTCGGTGGCGGTCAGCTTCGTCAGCGCGAACGAGGTTGCCCACATGCTGCCCTCATCGAGATTGGCTGCTTCGTCGAAGCCGAAGCTGGCGTAGCGCGCCTTGAACTTGTCGGCGCTCGTGAAGTAGCAGACGACCTTGCCGTCCTTGGCGTAGGCAGGCATCCCGTACCAGAGCTTGGGCTTGAGCTCGGGTGCGTTGGCCTTGACGAGCGCGTGGATTCGCTCGGCCATTGTGCGATCAGACTTCGGCATCTCGGCGATCTTCGCGAGCACTTCGCTCTCGAGGTCCGCCTCCTTCTTCCCGCGAGCGGCTTCGGCCTTCAGCTCCTTGGCCCGTTCCTTCATCGCGGCCTTTTCTTCGGGCGTGAACTCAGGTCCCGTGCTCTTGGCTTTGGTGCCCCGACCGGACTTCTTCTCGTCGTTCATGACGGTCTCCCTTCGGCCCGTAGGTGGGAATGAGACTAATCGGAGCAGCCGAGCGCCGCTTCTTGAAAACTGATTGGCACTGTACGCGATCCCGAACACGAGCGTGGAGACGTCGTTGGGAATGGCGCGCATGATGTCGCGGATCGCAAGCATCGCGGGCACCGAGCCACCTGGCGAATGGATCCACAAGGAGATGTCGGCGGACGGGTCCTCCGTGGCCAACGCAATGAGCTGCGTAGCCAGGAGCGTGCCGTTGTCGTCGTCAAGCGGTCCGTCCAACACGAGGACGCGCCGCTCAAAGAACTCGCGTCGAACGGTTTCGGTGAACAGCGGCTGTTTAGGTGAATCGCTCATACCCTCACCCTCCCTCCGCGAGCAGGGGTCAGGTGAGCGAATCTGCCGTTAGCAGAGCGGCTGTCAGCAGATGGCTGAAGCGGCTGGGCTCGGCGGTCTTGCCATGTCTGCGCATCCGGTGGATTCTTGGTCCTGTACGGGAGGTCCTGTGATGGGCAAGCTGATCTACTCGATGATCACGTCGCTCGACGGTTACGTGACTGACGCGGAGGGCAACTTCGACTGGAGCGTCCCCGGGGAGACGTTGCACCAGTTCGTCAATGACCTGATGCAGTCCGTCGGAACGTACCTCTACGGACGTCGGATGTACGAGACGATGGTCGCCTGGGAGACGCTCCATACCTTGCCGGATCAGCCGCCCTTCATGCTTGAGTTCGCGAACACCTGGCAGGCGACCGACAAGATCGTCTACTCCACGTCGTTGGGCGAGGTCGCCAGCAAAAGGACTCGGATTGAGCGCACGTTCGACCCGGATGCGGTGCGCACGCTGAAAGAGGATTCGGAGCTCGACATCACTATCGATGGGCCGACCCTGGCCGCGCATGCGATCCGTGCTGGCCTAGTCGATCAGTACGAGCTCTTCATCGTCCCCGCGATCGTCGGCGGTGGCAAGCGGTTCTTCCCGGACGACGTGCGGGTCGACCTGGAGCTGTTGGATGAGCGCCGCTTCGGCAGCGGGGTGGTGTACCTGAGCTACGGCGTCGCGAATAGGACCGTCGCGGTTCCGTAACACCCCGTCGACCGGAACGACTCGAAGCCAGGCCCAAAATCGGTGACTCCAAATCATGGATCATCAGACGCGGCCGAGGCAGAAGCCGCAAGGTCCGAAAATGTCTTGCCCTCCCGAAAGGCCGCGAGGCGCGCATCTTCCTTCCTCCTGCTCAGTCGCCAGCCTTGTTGCCTCCGCCGCTTGCAACGCTCGCTTTTCCAGTACGTAGGGGATGAAAAACCTAATGAGCACAATGACGATTCCGATGACTGTTCCCAAGGCGTAAGAGAGCCAAATGACCTCCGTGAAGATTGGAAGAAGTGAAACCGGAATCGCAACGCCGACGCCCAGAGCGAGGGTGACTGCTGATAGTGAACGAATGAGGGTCCGGCGCTTCTTGCTGTCGAGATCCATCCATTCATTGAGTTCGCGCGTCGCGGCTAAGACGTGCGTTCCGAATGTCCGCTTCTCAGCGGATTCGGGCATGAGGGCGTACACATTGGCGAGTCTCTCGACCTTCAGTAGCCTCCTGCCCTCACCCGTCGCGCGGCGGCTAACCCATTCGACTGCGGAAACCGCCAACACTGCGAGAATGCTGACGACTGCTCCGAAAATCTGCTCCACATCGCCAGAGTATCGGCGACAACCCCCTATACCTGCCGGCTCACCATCTCGGCGATCCAGATGGGCGCGAACGGTGAGGTGCAGTTCGGGGGAGTGGGGTAGTCCTTCAGGACCTCCAGCCGCTCACCGATGTCGATCGCGCGGGGACGCAGGTCGGCGTTCTGGATGCCGATCTCGGCCAGGCAGTGGTTCATCGCCCACTGCAGGCGGTCGGGGGCATCCTTCATCTCCGACTCGACCGTGTCGAGCAGCCCGGTCAGGTTGATCCCGTCGGGTTTCTTGACCACCCGCTCCGTGGTCAGCGCCCATCCTGCGCTCGCGACGACCGGGTCGGGGTCGGAGAACCAGCGCACACGCAACTCCTCCATGTGTGGGCCCTTCTTCACCACGTAGTTCACGAGCCAGTCATGCACCTTTGGCGCGCGAGCCTCGCGCAGCATCGCATCCAAGTCGTCCGCGCTGTACAGCTTCGGCCGGCAGATCAGCAGCGCCAGCAGGCGAGCCGCGGTGTCATCCGTCGCCCACAGTTCCAACGCCAGGTCGTGCTGCGTCTTCAGCCGCTTCGCGACCTCGCGCAGCTTGCTGAGGTTCACGCCGTGATCGTCACCGCGCTTCTCGTTCGCCTCGCGCACCTTCGGGTCGGCGAGCGCGTCAAGCTCGGCCATCACCGCCACCAGCTGTGTGTCCGCCATCCGGGCCTCCCGTCCCCTCTCCACACTATTCCGGATGCCGGTCTGCCGAGCACACGCGGAACGTAGGGTCGAGAACGAGAGCAAGGCATCCACCATGATGGTGGAGTGACGGATGCCGGAGCTGAGCTCATACGCGACGACGCTCCACAGCAAACCCGATTATGGGTAGCGCTGTCGAGGCGGCTGCTCGGCATGGAAGCCTGGCTCCGATCGCACGGGGGCCGCCGACTGCGCGTCGGACTCCGCACCTTCTGGGCACTCGTGGCGGTTGCCGGAGTCGTGCTGCTGGTGGGCCCGGTGATCAACAAACCGCTCACCCTCGACGACATCACCAACTCGGCGAGGAACGCCACCGACCGGTGGATCGCCCGTGACTTCGCCGTCGACTACCGCATCTCCCGCACCCCGGAAGGGGCGCTGGTGAGCCAGGTAGAGGAGCGGATCAGCGCGTTCTTCCCCGAAGACACCCGGGAGAACGGGATTCAGCGGGTGCTCGCCACCCAGTACCAGAGCCACGCCCTCACGCCTCAGAACATCGAGGCGACCCTCGATGGTGAGCCGGTGACGGTGGGCCGATCTTCGACGCCCGACCAGCTGACCCTCACGCTGAACGGACCAGAACGGTTGCAGGGCGATCACGAGTTCGTCCTCCGCTACGACCTCAACCATCTGGCTTACCCGACGACGGACTCGGCATCCGACCTACCGGTGGAGCTGCTCGAGTGGGACGTCTTCGGACCGTCCTGGGCGCAAGGATTCGCCGGCCTCGATGTACAGATCACCCTGCCGGAGGACCTCGACGACAGTCTGATCCGGCAACCGCGCGGCAGCCTCGCCTGGAGCATGCTGAGCGCAGGCGAGTGGCTCACCGCCGAGCCCGGCGCATCCGGCGACGTCACCTATCGCTTCGTCAATGATCAGCGGATCCCGCCGAACGCGCAGGCGTGGTTCACGATGAGCTTCGAGCCGGGCACGTTCACCATGCCGGCGCCGAGCGTCCTGTACTGGCTTCAGGTGTTCGGGCCGCTCCTTCCGCTCGCGTTCCTCGCGGTCACCCTGCTTCTGGCGCTGGCGGCACGCGCGGTCGCCTGGAGCGATGCCCGCGGGCAGCCCTGGTACGTCGTGCAGACCGCGCCGCCAACGGACGTGACGCCACGGATGGCCGCCCAGATATTCCGGGCGCCCGCAGCGATGGAACTCGCCGAGGCGGTCCGGGCTTCGCAAGCCAAACAGCTGAGCAAGCGAGAGCAGAGAGAGCGGCTGGTTGCCGCCGCCAAGGTTGCGAGGCGAACCGGGCGTGTCGGAGACCTGCCTCGTGCCGTTTCTCGCTACCTGTCCGCTGCGGAGCGACGAGACCAGTTCTCGGCCGGATTCCGGCGGGTGCCGCATGGGTTCGTGCGGGACCTCTTCATAGCGGCGCCCATCGCACTGACCATCGTGCAGTGGGGGCTCATCCGCCAGTTGTCTTACCAGCCGGTGCTCGCCGTTCTCTGGTGGCCGGTCGCGTTCGTGCTCATCTCATCCGTAGTCGCCGCCATCGTGCTCTGGATCGCCCTGTCATCGAGACCACTGACCAGGCGCGGTGCGCTGGTCAAGCAGCACCTGCTGGGCATTCGCGAATACGCAAGGAGAACGCAGCTGCTCGACCGGTCCGCACCCAGCGAGCGCCTGCTGCCGTACGCGGTCCTGCTCGCCGAGCCGCGCGCAGCAGGTGCGAGCACGGTGGCCCGGATCGAAGCCGGACTGGGCGAGAGCGGGGTCTCGAGCCGGTGGCGCATCCGTGAGTACCTGACCTGGCCGCGCCTGATCATCCGGGCGCTCTCACTCATCATCGTGGCCGGGGCGATCGGTGCGGTCGCGCTGCTGCCCGACCCGTACCCGCAATCGGTCGACCGCGCCTCCTACTCCGGTGACGTTCCGGGCACGCTGTGGACCAAGGTCAACTCCCTCGAAGCGACCGCGCAGCTGTCTCGCACGGACGATGGGCATGCCCGCCTTGACGTGATCGAGCGACTCGACGTGTCCTTCACCGAGCGCGGATCCCGGGTGCCGCAGTTTGCGCAGCAATGGCCGAACCGCCTGAACGGGCAGGATCTCGGCCTGCGCGTGGAATCGGTGCAGATCGACGATCGCGACGTGCCCTTCGCGACGCAGCAGGAGGGAGACACCCTTCTTCTGAGGACCACGCTGGTCGAGGTGGTGAGCGGCGAGCACGAGGTGCGGATCGACTACACCCTGAAGTCGGCGGCGGTTGCAGCACCGCAGGGGAGTGAGATCGTCGACCGGGTGCGCTGGGCGGCGCTTCTCGACGGGTGGGAGTGGAACAGCAGGTGGGGAGCCGATCCGGTGCCCGATCCGCTCCGGATCGAGTTCCGGATGACAGACGAGCTCGCGGCGTTGGCCACGACCGGCGGATGGATCTCCAAAGACACCGAGTCCGCCGAGCGCGCCCGTGATTGGCAGCCCTCCGTGGTGCCGTTCAACGCGGTGGCTGCCCCGAATGCCGGGGACTCGCACGCTCTGGAGTTGAAGCAGGACGAGTTCGGCGGGTGGCCGCTCGAGTTCACGGTGGACGACGTAGGTACCCGGGTGGACTTCCCTGCCGGCACCTTCGCCGGCACCGACGATGCGGCACTGCGGGTGTCCCAGGTCATGAACATCCTGCCGGTGATCCTGGTGGCCACGCTGGCCGCGATCGGGCTGGCACTCGGCTTGGCTGGCGCCAGCGCAGGATTCACCAGGCGCGCCCGCGCGTTCGACCCCGGCTCGTTCCGCGACCTTGTGTGGTGGTTGGCCCCGGCGGCGACGCTCGCGGCGCTGATCCTGTTCGTCTGGGCGAGCAGCGACATGCCCACAGACCACTCGGCGTTCCCTCTACTCGTTTGGCCAACGCTGGCTGCGTTGATCGCATCCCCAGCTGGCCTGATCCTGACCAGGAGCACGCGCTACTCGCGGCGATCCTCTCCTGAATGACGTGCGAGCTTCGACGGCCACCAGATGGCCGGCCCGATGTCATACGCGAGGGCCGGGACCAGCAGCGACCGAACCACGAAGGTATCGAGCAAGACGCCAAAGGCGACAATGAACGAGATTTGCACCAGGAACAGGATCGGGATCACCGACAGCGCCGCGAAGGTAGCCGCGAGCACCAGTCCAGCCGACGTGATCACTCCACCGGTGATGGTGAGACCGCGCAATATGCCCTCCCGGGTTCCGTGGGCAAGCGATTCCTCGCGCACGCGCGTCATCAGGAAGATGTTGTAGTCGATACCCAATGCGACCAGGAAGATGAAGCCGAACAACGGCACCGCGGGGTCAGCGCCAGGGAACTGGAAGATCCCGTTGAACACCAGCGCCGACACGCCGAGCGCCGTTCCGAACGACAGCACCGTGGTGAGGATGAGCAGCACCGGCGCGACCACGGAACGCAGAAGCATCATGAGGATCAGCAGGATCACCACCAGCACCACCGGGATGATCACGTTGCGGTCGTGAATCGATGCGTCGTTGGTATCGATCGCGGTTGCGGTCACGCCACCGACGAGCGCACCGGGTACCGCGTCGGCAAGTTCCGCCCGCAGTTCCCGGACGGTACTGGCCGCCTCATCCGAGTCGGCTGCGTCGTTGAGCGTGCCCTGAAGCAGCACATCCCCGTCCACGACTGTCGGCTCGGGTGCAGGCGTCCCGGGCGGGCCCAGTGCGACGATCCCGTCTTCGGTGACGCTCGCCGAGCCGCTGGGCGAATCGGCCGCGATCACTGTGACGGCGTCAACACCGTCATGGGCGAGGAGCACGTCGGCGGCGTCCTGAAGGTCGCCCTCCGACACCACGACGAAAGCCGGACTGCCTGACCCTCCAGGGAAGTGCTCGCCTAGCGCCGACTGGCCGTCGCGTGCCTCCGATGCACCAAGCAGAAGATCCGATTGCGGGACGCCCACGGCATTCAGCTGCGTGGCACCGAAGGTGCCGATGACCAGCACCACAGTCGTGACGATCCAGATGAGTCGTGGGTGGCGCCGAATCTGCCCTGCAAGCTTGGCCCACACCCCACGCGACGGCATGTTTCCCTCGGCCGCAACCACCTCAGGTTCGTAGATCGGGCGTCTCGGCCAGAATCCGGCGCGTCCGAACGCGAACAGCAGTGACGGCAACAGGGTGAGACTTGCGAGCATTGCGAAGATGATGCCGATCGAGGCGACTGGACCGAGTGTGCTGTTCGACTTCAAGTCGCTGAGCAGCAGGCAGAGCAATCCGGCGATCACGGTGCCGCCGGAAGCGATGATCGGCTCGAACGACCCCCGGATCGCCCGGGTGGTCGCCACCCACTTGTCGATGTTGACGCGCAACTGCTCACGGTAGCGAGACACGTAGAGCAACGAGTAGTCGGTCGCCGCGCCGATGACGAGGATGAAGAGGATGCCCTGCGTCTGGCCGCTGAGCAGCAGGATCCCCGCCTTGGCGAGCCACCACACCGAGAGCAAGGCGATGCACAGCGCGAACACGCTCGTCGACAGCACCGCGATGGGAAGCAGGAACGAGCGGTAGACGAGCACCAGGATGACGAACACCGCAAGCAGGGCGACCCCGAGGAGAATCCCGTCGATTCCCGCGAAACCCGCGACGAGATCCGCGGTGAAGCCGGCCGGGCCGGTTACGTACACCGAGACTCCGGATGGCGTGGACTCCCGAAGTGAGTCGCTCATCGCGGTCACCACCTCGTCCACTGACGCGCCGGACTCGACTTGCGCGAACGCTTGCACAGCCAAACCATCGTCGGATTCGATGGCGGGGGAGACATCCGGAGCCACGCCCTCGAGGTCAGGGAGGTCGGCGATGGCGGCGGCGATCGAGCTCAGCTCGGCGTCGGTCAGCCTGCTTTCCCCGGCGAAGACGATGATCGCGGGAATCGCATCGCTGCCGTTGAATTCGCCCAGCAGCTTCTGCACCTGGGTGGCGTCGGCCGACTCCGGCAGGTAGGTGGTCTGGTCGTTCGATGACACCTCGCTGACCTTGCCGAAGTAGGGGCCGCCCACCGACGCCCCCACCAGCCAGACGATGATCAGCGCGGCCGGGACGAAGATCCGCAACCACCTTGGCGCGCGGGCGCGGGCCGGCGGTGTCGGCGGATCCGTGGCGCGTTCAACGGTATGTGTCATGCGCTGACGCTGCCCGGTGGGGCGTGACCGGCGCCTCATTCAAGCTGTCCGCGGACGATGGAATCGCCCGAGTGGGTGGGGTTGCCATCGTACGGCTCGGCTGACACATCGACCAGGTCATAGGTGGAGAGGTCGATGCCGTCAGGAATCGGGAGAGTGGCTGTCGGGCCGGAGGCGGTGCCGAGGCTCACGAGTCGGGTCGCGTCGGATGAGATGAGCCACACTTCCTCATACGCGTCGTTGAGACTGGGTGCATCGAAATCGATGTGCACCACACGGGTGCCGTCGGCTTGTTGCTCAACCACAGCTTTTCCGGTGGCGCCCGGCCAGGCGGGGAAGGCTTCGAGGGTCGCGGTTGCGATCACCGTGGGTGGAGACGGCTGCGCAAACTGCCAGAGGACGATCCCGAGGGATGCGAGGAGTGCCACGCTCGCGGCCACCGCGACAAGCGGAACCCACCGGCGCCGCCGGGGAGCGAGCTCGACGACCTCAGCCGTCGGCTCCTCGGTGATGCCCAGCTCGTCAGAGATGCGGTCCCAGACCCGCGGAGACGGTTCAAGCAGTTCCCCCGCCCCGAGGGTGGCTCGTCCAACGCGTGCAGCCCGGCTGTAGTTCGCGAGTTCGGACGCACACTCGGGGCACTGGGCGATGTGTTCGCGATACTCGCTGTCGGCGACCTCCTCGCCCATGCCCAGCAGCGCGAGGGTGTCAGGGTCCACGTGGCGCATAGGTCACCTCCAATCGTGCGCGCATCCGCTGCAGGCTGCGCCGGATGTGACTCTTGACCGTGCCCAAGGGTAGACCCAGCCGTTCTGAGATTTCGTTATGGGTGAGATCGTCATAGAAGGCGAGTCGCACGACCACTTGCGCTTCCGGCTCCAGGTGGGCGATCTCATCCGAGAGCACAAGGGTGTCGGCGAGGTCATCGGGCTCGACGACGGCTTCGAGCGGACTGGTGGTGGCGGCGAGCTGAGCGTGCAGTCGGCCGATACGTGTTCGCGCTTCGTGCGTGTCCGCGATCTTGTTCTTTGCGATGCCCACGAGCCAGGTGGACAGCTGCGCCCGGGACGAGTCGAACCCCGTGCGGCCGGTCCACGCCGCCACGAAGGTCTTCTGGGTGACATCCTCGGCATCCCCGACATCGCCGAGAGAGCGAACAGCAATCGTGTACACGAGCGGTGACCAGCGTCGGTAAACCCACGCAAGCGCCTCCTCGTCACCCTCGACGAAGGCGGCGGTGAATCGTGCCTCAGCCTCATCGGCTTCGCTGGCCATTTTCGGGATACTACTCGCGCCGGTTCACGGCGTCGTGGGGATTGCGATCACGACGATGTTGTCCTCGTAGTGACCGGTGCCGTAGTCGAACTGTCCGCCGCACGTGATGAGAGCCAGCCGCGGGGCGCCTTCTCGGTCGAACACCTCATCGAGCGGCAACCGCGCTTTTTCGATGCGCTCCACGGACTCAATCACGTATTCGTGCACGACACCCTCAGCCGAGGTCACCGAGACGACCGCCCCGACGGATGCATCCTTCAACGCTGCGAACGGACCGATCCCGTACTTGGGAGAGTCCACGTGGGCCGCGATGACCGTCGTGCCGGTGTCGCTGCCTGGGTCCGAGCCGTACTTGTACCAGCCTCCGACTGCGACATCCGGGGGAATCTCCATGAACCCGTCCGCCTCCACGCCCACCGGCCGCACGGTTACATCGACTTCGAGGGAGGGGATCTGCACTCGAGTCGGCGGCGTAGGTGCTGGCACCGCCCCGAGGGCGGCGCTGTGGGTGCCGATCTCCGAATCGGCGCCGAGGCTGCTGTGCTGGCTCGGCGTTGCAGACGGAGAGGGCTGCTCCTGAGTCCAGGAGCAGCCCGCCAACAGAAGGACAGTCATGCCCCACACCCCGATCTGCGAGAACACGCCTGCCCTCCTGGTCTGCACCGGCTAGCCTTCGTTCTTCGCACGCACCCGCAGGGTCACCATGGTTCCCACTGCGAGGAGCGCCATCAGCCCGGCGATTCCGATTCCGATGAGGGCCGGGTCGGGGTCGGCAACCAGTCCGGCGGTGCCTGAATTCACACCACCCGGGGCCGCATGAAGCCCATCGATGGTCTGCACGGCCAGGGCGAGGTTGTCGTCCTCGAGGCTGCCCCACGCGTAGACGATCGTGTTGACGCCCTCTTGAACGTTCACGTCAGCCGGACCGATAACAGGTTCGGTTGTGCCCGTCGCCGCTACTGCAGCCGAGATCGTGCCCGCTGGCAGATCGGCCTTGACCTCGTTCGGGTTCTCGAGGTTCGTGAACGCCGCCTCGCCGTTCGCAAGGACATCGACGGCGGGAGCGGCTGCCGTGTGACGCACGGTGAGCCGGCCCGTTCCGGCGGCAGTGGTCGCGAGGTCGTTGGTGAACATTGTCGCTGTTGGGGTGCCATCGGCTGCGAGGTGGGCAACCGCCGTGTAGCTGGTGTTGGCGGCGAGCGTGAGTGTGACCGGTCCGATCGCCGGGGAGGAGATCGGGTCGTCGGGCGCCGTGATCACGACCTCGTAATCGCCGGCAGCAAGATCGAGCGGATCCGTGAGCGTCTCCGGCGCGAAGTCTTCGATCAGGACCTCGCCGTTGACCCACACATCCACGGTCAGGTCCGGCACGGCGTGCAGAAGATAGAGATCCGCTGTCGAGGGCGAGATCGCCTGCGCTGGTGCAGCGAGACCAGCAGTGGCAACGAAGCCGGCCGCAAGTCCCGTGAGAATCTTGTATCGCATTGTGTCCTCCTCATTGAGTGGGCGGGAATCGCCCGTCACAGAGGTACTTCCTGCGGGAGGGGTGTCTTGGATGCACTCGGGCCGAAAAAACTTTTGGGTCTCGTTACATCGCCTGGCCGATGTAGGTAGCGTTTCCACGCCTGCGCTTGGAAGATCGGCCCGCCGCGTGGGCGCTGAACGCAACGACCTCATCACGCGAATCCGCCCGGAGAGCCGCTCGACGCCCGATCTCGCACTTCGTGGAGGACGAGTCTCGGTTTCGCTCCCGGGACCCACTGTCCCGGCGGGTAGGTCGCGGTTTCAGCCGAAAATCCCCTGCACGATCTCGTCGAGCAGCGGCGTCCCGTCGAGGTTCGAGCTCTCCACGTACACCCATACGCCGTCGCGGGCGACGATCGTCTCCTTGACGTCCACGGGGTACTGGGAGTGAGGCGTGACCAGCTCGCAACGCTGGGCGCCCGAGTCCGACGAGGCGCAGGTGAAGCCGTCCGCGGTGAGACTGGCGGCTGCGGCCGCGACATCTGCGGGGGAGGCCGTGCTGATTAGCACCAGCAGCCCGGTGGCGTCTCCGGCGAACCAGTCGCAGCCCAGCACCAGCCGTGCCGAGTCGGGAGCGGGTCTCACGAACTGGGTATAGTCCCCTCCCTGGGGATTCAACCCAGCGAGCACGGCTGTGCGGGTCTCGTCCGTGCCCAAGGATGCGCAGTCGGTCGGCAGCGTAACCGGCGATGCGGTCGGTGACGGAGTCGGCGCGGCTGACGTCGACGCGGACGATGTCGGTGAGGATGCCGGGGCAGAATCGTCGCCTGTGCACCCCGCGAGGAGCGCTGCCGATACGCACGCGCCGACGACGGTCGAAACGACTGTTGTGCTGCGTCTAATCATTCTCGACTCCGGGAATCTAGTTTCTGCCGATAACGTGGCGGCCGCGCGGTTATCGTGAACGCGTGACTCGCAGCAACGCCGGACGTGCGGGGTTTCACAGCACCTAACGGAAACAAGCAGATGTCACCACTGCAATTTGCAAACATGCTGGGAACTGCAAACCAATTTGGTTGAGAACCAGTCATCTGTAGAAACGAGTCCAGTGCACCATCCGAGGCACTGCACATTGCGCTTGAAGCGGGCCATGCTCCAGCGCTACATGGCCGCGCCGATGTAGGAGTATTTGACGAAGACCTCGGATGCGATGCCCGACTCCTCAAGCACGCCCTGCACGGCGGTCAGCATGTACTTCGAATCCCAGCCCATGTAGAGGAAGTTGCCCGCGTCGAGCTGGTCCCATTGCCCGTTCCACGCCTGAGCCTGGAAGATCGGCCCACCGCGGTGGGCGCTGAATGCGACGACGTCGTCACGCGCATCCGCCCAGAGCCGCTTGAAGATGCGGTTGAACAGGTACTTGACGTCGTACACCTCCCAGTGCTCGCCGCGGTATTCAACGTACTCGAACTCCCGCTGCCAGCCGCGCGGCCAGCCCGGTCGGCGCTTCGCGTCCAGGATCGGAGTCAGACCGTCATCATCGATCCCGACAACAGCCGGTCGAGCCCAGATGCGCACGAATTCCAAGGTGAGTCGTTCGGTTCGCTCCGAGATCGCGGCGGTGCCCCAGACGGGTGTGTCGGCGAGCTCGCACGCCAGACCGATCTGGCTCTTCGCGTAGATCGCCTCCCTTTTCTGTGGGAACGGCAGGTCTGCTCCGCGCTCCGCCAGCGACTGCTCGAGGAGCGTCAGGTTGCCGAGCGTCTGCGCCAGCGCGCGGTGGCTGTTCTGCTCGTCCTCACTGAATTCGGCCCAGCTCCGCGCACCGTCACCGGTCCAGGCATCGCCAGGCGCCAGCGGCATGATCGGTTCGACGTCCAGCTCGGACAGGTCGGTGGCACCCGAGAGTCGCCCGAGCACATAGCCGGGGTGGGGGAGCTCGCCATACTTGAGCGCGACCCGCACTCGCTCATCCGATGGCGTGATCCGGGCGATCGCGTTGAGCAGGCTGTCGGGACCGTCTTCACGCGCACGGCACAACCGCGCCACCAGCCGGTCGTTGGAAAGGCCGACGATGGTCCGACGGATGAGCAGTGACTGAATGCGCTCGAGCGAGGCCAGCAGCGCCGGCTTGTCGACGGCGCCGGTGAGGTAGTCGCGGTAGACCCGCATCATCAGCGGATACATCAGCTGGCCGAAGGTGGTGAGGTACCCGAGTTGGGCCGCGATGTCGGCATCCTTCTCGCGAGACGGCTCCATCAGCGTGCGGTAGATCGCCGAGAACTCGCGCCATTCGGTCGCGAACTCGCGCAGCGTCTCGAGCTCCAGTCGAGGGAACCGGTGCCGGAACGCCTCGTACACCCCGCGACCTCCGACGACGTCGATCTCCCGTCCGGTGGTCATCACCAGGTAATGGCGCCAGAAGCTCGCAATCGACTCGCCCGTGTGCTCCTCGATCGGAAGCCAGAACTCGCTCTCGATCTCGCGTTGCTGGGCGTGCGATAGGCCCATGAGCACGTAATTGTGGATGAGTTCGTGGTCGCGCAACGGCTCGCCGGTCGAGTTCAGGCTCTCGAAGATCTGCTGCGCGTTGGCGTGGGTGCCGAGCGTGATCGACACGTGCTCGAGCCGCTGCAGACCGTTCCAGACCTGGGCGACCTCGTCGGCCGGGATCTGGCTGCGGAAGAACGCGTAGTTGTCGTCGAAGCGGGAGTCTCGCAGGGCGTCACCGAGCCGGCGGTCCAGGATGACGCTCTCGAACACCTCCGCCCACGCCCGGTGCGGTTGCAGCTTGGTGCGGGTCGGGTCGCTGGGGGACACCAGCACCTGCTGCAGTTGAGCCGCCAGCTCCGGGTCGTGCTCCCGTACGGTGTGCTGGAGCGCCGCGATCAAGAGCATGAGCGTCGTGATCCGCTGCTGGCCGTCGATCAAGACGAGTTCGCCGTTGCCCGCATTGGCGCTCGACAGGATCGAGCCGATGAAGTGGGTGTGCTTGTGCGCCGCATCCGCAGCGTCACGGATGTCTGCGAGCAACTGCTCGCATCCGCCGATGTCCCAGCGGTACTGGCGCTGGTAGACGGGCACGACGATGGTGGTGTCGGTTTCGGAGAGCCAGCGAATCGTATTGACCGCAGTCGCATCGATATTCGTGGCTCTGACCATAGTTGCGCTTCGCCTTTCGCCGATCGGGGTGGTTCGCCGGGCCGTTCGAGCGGGCCGCCGACGCGCACTCCAGTCTATTCGCCAGTCCTGAACCGTCCTTGATCGGTGTTTGGTGGCGGCTGGCTCGAAGGCCCGTGCGACACCGACTGCTCCTCCACAGGTGGCCCGGGAAGTAGTTTCTAACAGATTCTCAGATGTGCTTGTGTAGCTGTGTTCGATGCTGGGACAATTGATGCATGACCAGTTCCGCAGCTACGTTCAGCACCTCGCTCGAGGTTCTGCTTGCTGCTGCCGCCCGGATCGGCGCCGACGCGCCCGGTGCTAGGGGGCTGGGTGACAAGCAGCTGCTGGCGGCGCAGCGGTCGTTGGCGGAGGCGAAGCGCAGTCTTGATGCTTGCGCGTCGGTGCTGGCCGGTGAGGTGGTGCGCCGCTCATCGGTGGAGGCGGGGTTCGGTGGGTTGGCGCGGAAGGAGGGGTTCCGCACCCCGGAGGCGCTGATCCGCGGGGTGACCGGCTCGACGGCGCGGGAGGCGACCACGCTCGTCCGGGTCGGCACCATGATGAACGACGCCGACCTGCTGAACAACGCCGAAGCCAACGGGATCGACGACCCGGTCGGCCTTGCCAGCATGATGACCGAACCCTGGCTGGCCGCGGTGGGGAGGGCCGTCGCGGCCGGCACCGTCTCGGTGGCCGGTGCCGAGGCGATCCGCACCGGGCTGGGCCGGCCGGGACCCGGTGTCACGACTGACGACTTGACCGCAGCCGCGACCCGGCTGGTGACCAGCGTCGCCGAATCGGCGACCACGCCCGGTGGCGCGCTCGATGCCGAGCAGCTGCTGCGGCTGGCCCGGACCGCCCGGGATGACCTGGATGCGGCCGGGATTGTGGAGCGGGAGCGGCAGCGCCGGGCGCTGCGCTCCTTCCGCAGGTGGAAGCGGGATGACGGGATGACCCGGTACACCTGGGACCTCGACCCCGAGGGCGCCGCCCTGATCGATGACGTCTACGACAAGCTCACCTCACCCCGACGCGGCGGACCCCGCTTCACCACCGGTCCGGAGCAGGCGCGGGCGGAGCAGATTATGGCCGACACCCGCACCACCGAGCAGCTGGCCTCCGACGGCATGCTGGAGCTGATCCAACTGGCCCTCGACACCGACCCGCAGGGTGTGGTCGGGGTGAACCGGCCCGCGGTGCGTGTGCTGGTGGCCGCCACAGACTTGACCGACCGGACCGGTCGGGGCTGGATCGAAGGCCAGGACTACCCGGTGTCGATCGCCACCGTGGAGCGCAACGCCTGCCTGAACGGGATCGAGCTGATCGTCTTCGACGACCGCCCCCTCCCGGTCAACCTCGGCCGGGAGCAGCGCTTCTTCAACCGGGCCCAACGCCGCTTGCTGGCCGCCCGCGACGGCGGCTGCGCCTGGCCCGACTGTGACCGACCCCCGGAGTGGACCGAGGCCCACCACATCCGCTGGTGGGAACGCGACGGCGGAACAACCGACATCGACAACGGCATCCTGCTCTGCCGCCACCACCACCTGCTGCTGCACGACGAGGGCTGGGAGATCGAAACCCGCGACCACGACCCGCTAGCCCGGTTCTGGCTCATCCCACCCCGCGACATCGACCCCACCCAGACACCAAGGCCGATGCCATCCAAATCCCCGGCACTCAACGACGCCCTCCGAACCGCGGAGCGACATCACGCCACCTGAAGGCACTCGGGGAGAACTCTGCCCAGCGACGGGTCTCGACAGTGCCCGAATTGGGGCTGAACGGCAGCACAACTGAAAGACCGTCAACCCCTACGATGATCGAGTGACCTCCGCCGGTGCCCTCGCAAAGCTGGGTGGGTCCAGCGTCGCAGCGGCCGTGTCGATCGTGGCAGTCGTCGCTGTCTGCACCGGCGCGATCGCTCTCAGCGACCAGCAGGCATCCGGGCAGGACGAGAGCAATGCCGCCGTACTCATCCCTGCAGATGGACACGTCGAATGGTTCGTGGACCAGGACGGCGTCGTGCGCTCCACCGAAAGCTCCAGGGCAACCGGAGTTGAAGAGTTCCTCACCCTTCCCAGCATGGCTGCGCACGCGCTGCTAGGTGGCCTCAGCGACAGCGAGGTCAGGAACGCGACGCTCTGGCGCGAAACCACCACCACGGTCACCGATGGCGAGACCACGCAGAACGGCGAGCTGTTCCGGTTCACGGACGCGGGCGTCGAATCGATGGTCGTCTGGGGTGGGGAAGTGTCCTTCCTCTACACCCCGGGATTGCTGGTGCTGCCCACGGATGTCGCACCAGGATCCAGTTGGCAAGGCGAAGGAACCGCCTTCGTGAACGAGTCCCTGAACTACCGCTCCCGCTTCACCGCGCACGAGCCCGAGAGCGCCAGCCTCCTCAAGAACGCAAGAGTGAACGACGCCCGTGGATGCATCGAGACTCGCGGCGTCATCGAATACCTCGACGACGCAGGCGCCCTCCTTCTGACCATTAACGAAGCAGACCTGTGGTGCCCCGGGCGTGGTCGCGTCGCGATCGACGCCACGGTAGACGACACAGTCGTCATCCAGGCGGGGATCGACGCTCCACGGCTCCAGTCGCAATCCGCCACCAGATCCATCGGCGCATGGACCGATCCGAGCGCCTGGCGGGATCGAGAACTGCAGACGGTGCGGCGCGACCCGGTCTACGGGGAGGACGAGGGCATCCCGTCCTACTCGGTAGTGCCGGCGCTGACCGCCTCCGGCATCATCGTCTCAACACGCGACAGCGGTGACGACCTGGTCGCATTGCGCTACGACGCCAGCGACAGATCACTCGTGCACCACTGGATCGGTCACCCCGGGGGCCACGCCATCGCGCTGGGCGCTGTCGGCGACATCATCATCGTCACCACGTCCAGCCGCCGCATTGTCGCCTACAGCGATGCTGGCGAGCGGCTCTGGACGCGCGACACCAACGACCTCGTCGTCGCCGCACCCGTTTCAGACGGCGCCGGCAACGCCATCATCGTCGGACTCGACGGCGTCGTCACGAGCGTCGACGCGATCAGCGGCAATACCCGCTGGGAAACGCCGATCGGCGCAGATGTCGACCAGCGGGCCGTCGTCGGCGTGGACACCGTCATCGTCGTCGACCGTGCCGGCCGAGTCGTTGCGCTCGATCGCAGTGACGGCGACATCCGATGGGATGCGAACGGCACAGAGGCGTACGGGATCGCCATCGCCGACGATGTGGTCGTTGTCGCCCAAGGCGACTCCTGGGTCACGAGTTACCGGCTCACCACCGGCACGAAGCTGTGGGACGCGCGCTACCTCGGTCTCCCGTCCGCTGTGCAGGCTGCAGCAGGACAGGTCGTGGTCGTGAGCGACGAGGAAAGCGTCGCCTTCGACCCCGACGACGGGACCATCCTCTGGTCGCGGGACGGGGCCAGCCATGCCATCGGCGACGGCAAGCACGTCATTTTGGTCGATCGCGACTCGGCGACTCTCGTCGACGACCAGGGCGAAACCGTGCTCGAGTGGACAATCCAAGTCGAAACGGACGCACTGTCTCGACACGTCCTCGCCGGGCGGGACGGCATCTGGTCCGTCCAAAGCCTCAACTCCGCGCTGAGGATCGGTGAGCCGTGACCGCGACCCTCAGCCAGAAGCAGACATCGTCCCGGCCGCGCCGTATCGTCGGCATCGCCTGGGCGATGGTCAGCTCCTTCTTCGATCACGTCGTCGGTCGGCCGTACCGGGAAGGCAGGCTGCGAGCCGACGGCTGGCCCAAGGGTCTGAAGCCCATCGCCACCATCGCCGTCATCGGCTACGGCGTCGCGGTGGCGGGCATCCTGTTCTCGTCTGCACTGCGGGAGACGCTGCCGCTCTCGGTGACCGTCGGCGGCCAGTACCTCTCATTCCCGCGCCCAGTGCTCTGGGTGCTCATGCTGCTGCTTGTCATCTCAATCGCGCTGGTGCAGACCGCCGTGCTGCACGTCACCGGATGGCTGACCGCGGTCGTCACGGTGTTGACCGTCCTCGTCCTCCTCTTTGTCGGATCAATGAACATCGGCGAAGAGACCCTCAACTCGAGGATCGCGACCATCGGTGTCGCGCTGGCGCTCATCGTGTACACCGTCATCCGCCGTCGATTCGATTTCGCCTGGTGGGACTTTCCGGCGATTCTCGCGCTCCTCACGATCGCGTTCGGCACGACGTCTCTGAGCGCAAGCGCCCTGAGCGCTTCCCTCGGCTACGACCTCGGCCCTGTGACCGTGTCGCTGATGATGTCGACCATCGGGCAGCTGGCGGTTCCGTTTGCCTTCGTTGCCGGCGCAGCCGTCGCCCAACTGGCGGCCACGTCCGCGGTGTGGGCGGTGCGGGTGGTCCGCACCCAGCTGCCATCCGTGATCACCCTCGCCATCGGCATCGCAGCGCTCGTGGTCTGGCGCGGCTGGGTGATGACCGCGAGCATGCTCGACGGTGACCCGCCGAAACTCAGCCACCTTGCGCTCGCCGTCCTGCTCAGCAGTCTGATCGTCGGCGTATGGCTCCTGTTGGCCCGGGTGCGCGGGCGCCGTGACGAGACCTCGGTCGAGGGCATCGACAGCAGTTTCAGTGCCGTCGCCACTCCCATCGCAGCGGGCCTCGCCGGTACCCTCGGCATCGTTTCCGCGTCGCTGCTGGTCGCCCAGGTCGCCTTCAACTACGGGGTGCCCGCCGTGCCTGCCGCTCTATCCGAGGTGGTCGGTTTCCTGTCCATGAGTCGCGTCGTCGCACTGAACCGGCTGCTGGTCGGGATCTTCCTGATCGTGCTGGCGATCCGCTGGGCACGCCGAGGCCGCACCGGCACGCCCGAGATCCTCGGATCGATCGGCGTGGTGACCGTGATGGTGGCGGCCAATGTGCTCCCGCCGCCATTCGGTGCGCTGTGGACCAGCGAAGCCCTGACCATCGTCGCGACGGTGGCGTGCCTCGCGCTCCTCGCGTTCTATGCCGCCAAGCGAGCCCTCACGGTGACGCGGGCAGCCGGGATCGCCGTCGCGCTGCTGCTCGCCGCGCTCTTCGACCAGCGGGACTTCGTCTCCGACCCGCTCGGCGCGTTGCTGGGCTTCACCGGCGTTGCCTTCGTGCTGTTCGGTTTCGTCTGGAACCTGCTGACGACCGCCGAGTACGCCAACAAGGGCACTCGCCGCTACCCGCTGCCGTCGCGGGTGCTGATCTTCCTCGCCTACTCGCTGTTCGGCGTGACCGTGCTCGCGTTCGCCGCGCTCGCACGCGACCCCGACGCCGCGATCAACCTCGGCGCATTCGCCGGAGTCGGCGACCAGCTGTTCGGGACCGCGATCATCGCATCTGCGCTGCTGACCGTCATCGCCTCGGTGGTCGCTGACCGCGACCCGGCGGTCGAGCCGGAACGGGACTAGCCACCACGTGTGCAACCGTTAAGGGTGCGTATCCCCGACAGCAGTGACCCGGATGTCGTCTACGGCGAGTTCGTGGATTGGGCGTCCGGCGCGGGGTTCACCCTGTATCCAGCGCAGGACGAGGCCGTCATGGAACTGGTCACCGGCGCCAACGTCATCCTCAGCACGCCGACCGGCACCGGCAAGTCCCTGGTAGCCGTCGCCGCACACTTCACCGCCATGGCGGCCGGTGCGCGCAGCGTCTATACGGCACCGATCAAGGCGCTGGTGTCGGAGAAGTTCTTCGCGCTCGTCGACCTGTTCGGGGCCCAGAACGTCGGCATGGTCACCGGCGACTCGAGCGTGAACCCGGATGCCCCAATCATCTGCTGCACCGCGGAGATCCTCGCCAACATGTCGCTGAGGCAGGGCGCTGACGCACCGGTGGACATCGTCATCATGGACGAATTCCACTTCTACGCCGACCCGGAACGGGGCTGGGCTTGGCAGGTGCCGCTGCTGCGCCTGCCCAAGGCGCAATTCCTGCTGATGTCCGCGACTCTCGGCGATGTTGACGCGCTCGCGCGCGACCTGACCGAGCGCACCGGGCGGCCCACCGCATCCGTGACCGGAGTGGAGCGCCCAGTGCCGCTGCACTACTTCTACGCGACAACCCCGGTGCACGAGAGTGTCGACGAGCTGCTCGCCACCGGCCAGGCGCCCGTCTACATCGTCCACTTCTCCCAGCTCGCGGCCCTTGAGCGCGCTCAGGCGCTGACCAGCCTGAAGGTGCTCACGCGCGAGCAGCGAGACGAGATCGCCGACCTTATCGGCGACTTCCGCTTCACCACGAAGTTCGGCCAGACCCTGTCCCGCTTGGTCAGGGCCGGCATCGGCGTGCATCACGCAGGCATGCTGCCCAAATACCGCCGACTCGTCGAACAGCTCGCCCAGCGCGGCCTGTTGCGGGTCATCAGCGGCACCGACACGCTTGGCGTCGGCATCAACGTGCCCATCAGAACCGTGCTGCTCACCGGCCTCACCAAGTTCGACGGCACCCGGATGCGCCAACTCACCGCGCGTGAATTCCATCAGATCGCGGGTCGGGCGGGCAGGGCCGGCTTCGACACCGCCGGCACGGTGGTAGCCCAGGCGCCGGAGCATGAGGTGGAGAACGCCCGCCTGGTCGCGAAAGCCGGGGACGACCCCAAGAAGCTCAAGCGCGTGCAGCGGAAGAAAGCGCCTGACGGCTTCGTCTCATGGGGCGAACCGAGCTTCAACCGCCTGATCGGCGCCGAGCCGGAGCGGCTCACCTCCAACATGCGGATGAGCCACGCAATGGTGCTCAACGTGATCGCGCACGGCGAGGACCCGTTCACCGAGATCCGGGAGCTCATCGAGAACAGCCACGAACCGAGACCGCGCCAGCGGCAACTCGCCCGGCAGGCGCTGTCGATCTACCGCACCCTGAAGACCGCCGGGCTGGTGGAGAGCGTCGACGGGCAGATCCGTCTCACCGTCGATGTACAGCCGAACTTCGCGCTCAACCAACCGCTGTCACCGTTCGCGCTCGCGGCGCTAGAGCTGCTGGATCCCGAATCGCCGTCGTACGCGCTCGACGTCATCTCGACCGTCGAGGCGACCCTCGACGACCCCGGCCCGGTGCTTCGCGCGCAAGAGAAACTCGCTCGCGGCGAAGCGATTGCGGCGATGAAGGCTGACGGCATCGAGTACGACCGGCGGATGGAGCTGCTCGAGGAGATCACCCACCCGAAACCGCTCGAGCACGAGCTCAGGGCCGCGTTCGCGACCTACCGCGCTTCGCAGCCCTGGGTGGCGGACTTCGAACTGTCACCGAAGACCGTGGTGCGGGACCTCTATGAACGGGCGATGACCTTCAACGAATACGTCGGCTTCTACTCGCTGCACCGCTCCGAGGGCACACTGCTCCGCTATCTCACCGACGCGTTCTGGGCGATCCGGCAGACCATCCCGGAGTCGGCGAAGAACGAGGAACTGCACGACATCATCGAGTGGCTGGGCGAGCTTGTCCGCCAGGTCGATTCCAGCCTGCTCGACGAGTGGGCGGAGCTCGCGAACCCGGCCGAGCACCAGCAGCATGAGCAGCAGGTCGCGCCACCGCCACCGCCGAGCGTGTTGACGAACCAGCGGGCCTTCCGGGTGCTGGTGCGCAACGAGCTGTTCCGCCGCGTGCAACTGGCCGCCTTCGACAAGGTGGAGGAGCTCGGTGAACTGGACGCCGACGCGGGTTTCGGCGTCGACCGTTGGGCCGACGCGCTCGATGCCTACTACGCCGTCCACGACTCCATCGGCATCGACTCGGATGCCCGCAGCGGGACGCTGCTGCAGATCGTCGAGGGGAAGTCTGAGTGGCGGGTGCGGCAGGTATTCGCCGACCCAGCTGGCGACCACGACTGGGGCATCACCGCCATCGTCGACCTCGAGCGGTCGGCCGAGGAAGGGGTTGCGGTCATCCGGGTGACCGGTGTCGGCGAAATCGACACGTCCGTTAGCGTCTGATCGGGTGTCTACTAGAGGGGTGCAGTCCATGAGCTCGCAACAGAAGCTGGTGCTCAGCATTGCGATCCTCGCGTCGTTCGTGGCTTTCCTCGACGGCTCGGTGGTGACCGTCGCGCTGCCGGCAATCAGCGAAGAACTCGGGGGAGGGCTGACCACCCAGCAGTGGGTGGTCGACGCCTACCTGATCACGCTCGGCGCGCTCATTCTCGTCGCCGGGTCGTTGTCGGATGTCTTCGGCCGACTCGTCGTGCTGCGCTTCGGACTGTGGGGCTTCGGCGTCGCATCGCTTCTCTGCGCGTTCGCGCCGACCGCCGAGTTCCTGATCGTCGCGCGCGGCGTCCAGGGGATCGCCGGCGCGCTGCTCGTGCCCAGCTCGCTCGCGCTAATCATGTCGTCGTTCCGAGGCCCCGCCCAGGGCAAGGCGATCGGAGCGTGGACCGCCTGGACCAGCGGCGCCTTCATTGCCGGTCCGCTCATCGGCGGCGCCTTCGTCGACTTGTTGACCTGGCGGCTGGTGTTCGGCATCAACGTGCTCCCGATCGCGGTCACCCTGTGGCTGATCACCCGGATCGCCCAACGCGACGTGCGGCTGGAGGGTGTCACGGTCGACTACCTCGGCGCCGTCCTGGCCATCATCGGCGTCGGCGGTCCGGTGTTCGCGCTCATCGAGCAGGACAACTTCGGCTGGGCCAGCCCGGCGATCTGGCTGCCTATGGTCATCGGCGTGATCGCCTTCGGCGCGTTCCTGTGGCGGCAGGCCACAGCACGGCACCCGATGATGCCGCTGTCGCTGTTCCGCATCCGGAACTTCGCGGTCGGCAACGTCTCGACGCTGTTTATCTATGGTGCGCTGTCGATGAGCGGCTTCCTGATCGCCGTCTACCTTCAGCAGGAGGCCGGCTGGCCGGCAACAGCGGCCGGGTTGGCGTCCATCCCGGTGATGGTGCTGCTGATCCTGCTGTCCTCGTTCTTCGGCGGCCTGGCCGGCCGGTACGGGCCTCGCGTCTTCATGTCCGTCGGGCCGATCCTCGCCGGCGTCGGGCATCTGCTCATGCTGACGGTCTCTGAGGACCTCAACTTCTGGCTGCAGCTGCTGCCCGGAATCGTCCTGTTCGGTCTCGGCCTCGCGATCACCGTTGCGCCGCTCACGTCGGCCATCCTCGGGTCGATCGACGAGAAGCGCTCCGGCATCGGTTCGGCGATCAACAACGCCGTCGCGCGGGTCGCCGGTCTCATCGCCGTCGCCATGCTGGGGATCATCATCGGCGGAACCCTGGACCTGGAAGGTCTGCACCGCGGCCTGTGGGCGACAGCCGGGCTGCTCATCCTGGGTGGTGTCATCTCGGCGATCGGCATCCAGAACCCGAAGACCGAGCCGGGCGCCGGAACGGCGGAGCCGAGCCTGTCAGACGACCAATTGTCCGCCCGCGAGCACGACCCCGGCAACGGTAGCTAACGCAGCACCGATGATCAGGCGGAACAACGACCGCCCGACTCGATCGGTCAACACCATCAATGAGACGGCGACCGCTGCCGCCAGCACGATCAGGAACACGGTGATCGTGGCGGGACTCGGCGGCCAGGTGCCGAGCACAACGCACCCGGCAGATGCGACGAGCAGGACACTGACCGCGATGGCGCTGCCTCGCCGGCCGATCGCGTGCGGGAGCCCCCGGATGCCGGTAGCCGCGTCCGCATCGAAGTCCGGCAGCGCGTTGGCGAAGTGTGCTCCGGAACCCAGCAGCGCGGCCGCCACGATCGCCCACGCGTGCGCCAGCCGCGGCTCGGCCAGCGACAGGGTCGCGATGAGCGGGAGCGAGCCGAAGCCGACCGTATAGGGGACGACCGACGCGAGGGTCCCTTTCAACCACAGGTTGTAGGTCCAGCCGGCGCTGATGAACACCAGGTGAGCAACGACGGCGGCCGGGCCGAGCGGGAGGGTCAACAGGATCGCCAGCACGAGCGAGACCAGACTCACGACGATCGCGGTGCGCGCGGCCACCTCGCCGGATGCGATCGGCTTGTCGCGGCGACCGGTGAGGCGGTCGCGTTCTGCGTCCAGCCAGTCGTTCGACAGCCCGACAGAGAATTGACCGAGCAGCACCGCCACGGTGAGCACCACCACACGCCACGGCTCAAGCCCAACGCCGACACCGATGAGCGCGGTGATCACCGCGACAGCAAGGCTCGGACCGGGGTGGCTGGCGCGAAACAGCGCCGCGGTTACGCGCATCCGGCGCCTACGAGGTCGCCGACTGGCCCTCGGCGTCAAGTTCGGACGCCATCAGCTCCGCCAGTTCGTCCGCGACCTCCTCGGCGCGCTCTCCCTCAACCGTGAGCTTCACGCTGTCGCCGTGGTTCACGCCGAGTGCGAGCAGGAACAGCACGCTCGCGGCGTTCGCCTTCTTGCCTGCGCTGTTCTCGATGGTGACCTTCTGGCCGCTGTCCGCTGCCGCTTTCGCCACCGTGGCGGCCGGTCGCGCGTGCATCCCCACTGCAGAGCCGAAGACAACCGTGCGTTCCGCTGTCGCCATGTCGAAGGGTCCTTTCCGTGAACTGTGGGCCCAATCCTAAGTCGCGACCCCGCCGACCGCACGGGCGGTGCCGGTCCGGGTCCGCGGATGTTCGAGTAGTACTCTGACGCTTTGTGCGCGTCAGGCCTCGCCTCGCGCCCACTCGGCAAGAAGGAGCAGACAATGCGGGAACTCCACGGCATCGGAGTCGGAAGGGGTATTTCGAGCGGGGGCGTGATCCGGATGCCCGAACCGCTGAGCGAACCGCAGGTCGTCGAGCGCAGCACAGACGCCGAGCAGGAGAAGCAGGCAGTCACCGCCGCGATGGCGGCCGTCGCGGCGGACCTCACACGTCGCGGTGAGAAGGCAGGCGGGGCGGCGAAGGACGTGCTGGACGCGCAAGCGATGATGGCGCAGGACCCGGGGGTCGTCGACGAGGTGGACGCCAAGATCGACGCCGGCAGCACCGGTGAGCGCGCGGTGTTCGACGCGTTCGCCGAGTTCCAGACGACACTCACCGACATGGGCGGGTACATGGCCGAGCGCGCAGCCGACCTCGGGGATGTCGCCCAGCGGGTGATCGCCCACCTGCGTGGCGTCCCCGCACCCGGTGTGCCGGAGGCGGACACGCCGTTCATCCTGGTTGCCCGCGACCTCGCCCCGGCTGACACCGCGCTGCTGGACCTGGAGAAGGTGCTCGCCTTGGTCACGCGCGAGGGCGGACCCACCTCGCACACCGCGATTCTCGCGCGCGCCAAGTCGATCCCCGCCATCGTCGGCGTCGCAGGCGCCGAGGAGCTCACCGACGGCACCCCGGTCATCGTGGATGCGGGCGCGGGGACGATCGTCATCGACCCCGAGCCGGCTCAGCTCGAGGACGCCGCAGCGCGCATCGCCGAGTTCCGCTCCACAGCAGCGCTGCCGCTGAGCGACGGCACGCTCGCCGACGGCGAGAAGATCCCACTGCTGGCCAACCTCGGCTCGCCGGCCGACGCTGCCGCCGCGGTCGAACTGGGCGCCGAGGGTGTCGGCCTGTTCCGCACCGAGTTCCTGTTTCTGGACGCGGCGATCGAGCCGAGCATCGAGGAGCAGCAGCGCGACTACGAGGCAGTGCTGAACGCGTTCCCCGGGCGGAAGGTGGTCGTCCGCTGCCTCGACGCCGGAGCGGACAAGCCGCTGCGGTTCGTAGAGAACCAGCCCGAGGAGAACCCGGCGCTCGGCCTGAGGGGACTGCGCTCACTGCGTGTGCATGAGCAGGTCCTCCGCAACCAGCTCACCGCGCTCGCCCGAGCGCAGGAGAACGCGAAGGGCGACCTGTGGGTGATGGCGCCCATGGTCTCCGACGCCGAGGAGACCGCGTACTTCGTGTCCCTCGCCAAGGAGCTGGGCATCCGATTCGCCGGTGTCATGGCCGAGGTGCCGTCCCTCGCGGTGATGGCCGACCAGGTGAGCGAGCACGCCGACTTCGTGAGCATCGGCACCAACGACCTGACGCAGTACACGCTCGCAGCCGACCGGATGCTGGGCTCCGTCGCCGCGTACCAGGACCCGTGGCATCCGGCTGTCCTGCGTCTCATCAAGCTCATCGGCGACGCGGGCCGCGCCGGAGGCACGCCGATCGGCGTGTGCGGTGAGGCCGCGGCCGACCCCACCCTCGCGGTCGTGCTGGTCGGACTCGGCGCGTCCACGCTGTCGATGACCCCCGCGGCGCTCGCCGACGTGCGCGCGGAACTCGCCAAGCACACGCGCGAGGACGCCGAGGCGATGGCGGCGGCCGCGCTCTCCGCGACGACCGCGGCCGGAGCGCGCGAGGCGGTCGCGAAGGTGCCGCTGCACAGCGCCGGCTGACACGGCTTCTCAGGGCACGAGCAGGATCTTCCCCACGTGCTCGGAGGCCTCGAGCTTCTCGTGCGCACGTGCCACCTCGGTCAATGGGATGCGCTCGTCGATCACCGGCGTGACCTGCCCGTTCTCGACGAGCGGCCACACGTTCGCGGCGACGCTCGCGACGATCTCGGACTTCTCCTCGTCGCTTCGCGCCCGCAGCGTGCTGCCGTGAATGGTGGCCCACTTGCGCATGAGCCGGCCGATGCTGATGGTCGCCTGCTGCCCGCTCTGGTTGCCGATCATGATGATCCGCCCGTGCGGTGCGAGCGCCTGGAGGTCACGGTCGAGGTAGTCACCGCCGATGTGGTCCAGGATGACGTCGGCGCCGCGCCCATCGGTCGCGCGCAGCAACTCGGTCACGTAGTCCTGCTCCGGGTAGTTGATGAGGATCTCCGCGCCGAGTTCGCGGCACACGTCGAGCTTCCGCTGGCTGCCCGCGGTGACCGCCACCAGCGAGCCGAGCGCCCGCGCGAGCTGGATGGCGGTTGTGCCGATGCCGCTGCCGCCGCCGTGCACGAGCAGCGTCTCACCCGCCTTCAGCCCCGCGGTCATGAAGACGTTGGACCACACCGTGCACACCGTCTCGGGCAGCCCGGCCGCGTCGACCAGGTCGACTGATTCCGGCACCCGGAGCAGGTGCGTGGTCGGGACCACGACCAGGTCGGCGTAGCCGCCCCCGCCCAGCAGGGCGCATACCCGATCGCCGACCCTCCAGTCGCCGACCTGCCCCGCAACCGCCGCGATCGTTCCCGACACCTCGAGTCCGGGCCACTCCGGCCATCCGGGGGCGGACGCGTAGGTTCCCTGCCGCTGTGCGACATCCGCCCGGTTGACGCCGGCCGCGGCCACCTCGATCAGCACCTCGCCCGGACCCGGAACCGGATCCGGGAACTCGCTCAGGGTGAAGGCCTGGGCGCTTCCGGACAGGGGGACGGTCATCGCACGCATTCCTCAACGGTACGCCCCCGGCGTGAGGTCAGGTCAGCTGGCCCGCCAATTCCTCTCGCACGCGCCTCAGGTCCTCCATGAGCGAGCCGACCAGGATCCAGTGCTCCGGATGCGGGTGCGTGATCACCAGCGGGGCAGTCAGCGCCGGCAGCTGGGCCGTCGGCTGGTCGGCGTTGTCCTCGCCTGGCCGCGGTTCTGTCGCGAGCAGCCGAACGTCGTGTCCTGCCCGCTCCAGCTCAACCGCGATAGAGCGCACGATCCGATCATCGCTGAGCCCGGGGGAGTAGTGGTCGCGCACGGCGCGCGCCATGCCGAGCACCCGCGTCACGAGCACGCCGAGCGACGCGAGCACCTTGCGGTCGTGGTCGATGCGCTCGCGGTGCTTGCCGCCGCGCGGGTTCAGCATGAGGCTTTCGTCCGCCGCGGAGATCGCGTCGGATGCCTTCTGCAGCTGCCCCCGCAGGCCGCGCGTCCTCTGCAGCAACGCGTCCAATTCGGGGAAGGAGGTCGGCGTTCGCAGCGCCGTGGACAAGTCGTCGAGCGTGCCGCCGATGCCCTCGGCGAGCTGAGCGACCGCTGCGTGCGCGGGAGCGCTGTGCACGGGTGGCACGATCGCCACGTTGACGACGAGCCCGATGACGGCGCCGATGATGGTCTCGAGGATACGCTCGGCCCCGTACCCCGGCGTGGCGGCACCCAGCGCGACCACGAGCAGGGCGCTGATCGGGATCTGGTTCGACGAGCCGGGCGTCAGCTTGAGTGCCCAGGCGACAAGCAAAGACACCAGGATCACGGCGATCACGACAAGGGCCGAGCTGCCGAACCAGGTCACGGCCGCGAACGCGATGATGACGCCGAGGATCACGCCGACGCTGCGCTCGACACCCTTCGCGAGCGACTGGTTGACGCTCGGCTGAACGACGAGCAGCGCCGCGATCGCGGCGAAGATGGGAGCGGGCTGGTCGAGCAGCCATACACAGGCCAACCAGGCGCCGGATGCCGCGACGAACGTCTTCAGTACCTGCAGCAGCGGGCTACGGGTCGAGACAAAGACCTCGGGAACGTAGCGCCGCACACCTCAAGCGTAGTTGCGGCCCCGGAGGCTACCCAGTGACGACAACCTCAGCGTGTTTCTCACCACGGAACCGCGCGTATTCGCGCGCCGGCCTTCTGAGACCCGCTTCCGCGCGAGGCTTCAGCGGCTCGAACGGCGTCACCTCGACGCTCGTCGCGCGCGATGGCCGACGCCACGTGCCACGCACCACCCCGTCCACAACGAGGGTGTTCGGGAACACTCCGTTGCCGCCGGGCACCAGATCCCCGAGGCTTTCGCCGTCGAGCTGGAGTGAGCGGTCCTGGTAGCCGAGCAGGTACTCGTCGAAGGCGGGAAGGAGCCGGATTCCATCCGCACCCTGTTCGCTGGCGGCTTCGTGGAAGAATTCGGCCCCATCAAACTCGGTGAGCTCCAGGTCGTCGCGCGCGACGGCCAGTCCCCGACGCGCATCGGCGAGCCTGAGCGACGCCCACCAGGCGAAGTCGCGAATCGTGGCGGGCCCGCGCGCGGCGAAATAGCGGCGTGCGAGTTCGCCCAATGCCTCGTCGCCCTCCAACTGCCGATACGTCGGAACCCAATCGTCCAGCAGCGCGAAGGTCTGGGTGTTCCCGTCGGGTGGCCCGAAACACAGGGTCCCGGTCTGCGACAAGATCCACAGCAACTGGTAGCCCCGCTGCTGATTCGCCGACACGCCGCCGCGCTCGAATGCTCGGTACAGTTCCATCCGGCTCAGCGAGCGGCCGCCGTGCAGCGCGTCGATCGCCGCGTAGCGGGCAGTCTCGATCTGCCGTTCGTCGAGTCCAAGGCTGCTGAGCCTGGTAGTTGCCTGGCGGAGCAGTCGCTCGGTCGTGAGGCCGAGGATCCATCTCAGGTCCTCCGGGGCGACGAAGTGCAACGTTCCTCGCATCGGCCAGGAGCGAACGATCGTTCCGCTCGCGAGCGCATGATCCATGTCGCGCTGAGTGGCCGAGTCAGTGCGCAACGCGACCGCCCAGCGTGCGCCGTTGAAGTCCTGCGCCTGCATCGCCGTCATCCACCGCACCACGTCGGCGGGTGATGTGAGCTTGCCGGTGCTGATTCGCTGCGCGGCCAGGCGCATCCGCAGCATCCGGCGCGACGCTGTGGTCACCGCTGGGCCTTCTTGCTCACCGTCGCCAGTTTCGGCTCGGGCTGCTCTCCCGTTGCGAATGCGATGGCGCCAGCTGCGCGCACCAGCCCGAGGTGGGAGAGCGCTTGCGGCGTGTTCCCGGCCTGTCGACCCTGGCCGGTGTCGTACTCCTCCGAGAGCAGACCAAGGTCGCTGCAGAAGCCGACCAGCCGGTCCATCAGCGCCGTCGCATCCTCCACCCGGCCGCTCAGCGCGTACTGCTCGACGAGCCAGAACGAGCAGGCGAGGAACTGGTGCTCTCCCGGCGGGAGCTTGTCGACGCCGGTCTCGGTGCGGTAGCGCAACAGCACGCCGTCGCGCATGAGCTCGTTCTCGATCGCGGCGACCGTGCCGAGCATCCGCGGGTCGTCGTGCTTCAGGTAGCCGATCTGGGCCAGTTGAAGCAGGGTGGCGTCGACACCCTCGCTGCCGTAGTACTGCGTGTAGCTGTTCCGCCTGCGGTCGAACCCGTGCTCTTCGATGTCGTCCCGGATGCGTTGCCGCAACGCACGCCACTCGTCGAGCGGGCCGTCGAGGCCGTGCTCTTCGATGCCGCGCACTCCGCAATCGACGGCGGCCCAGAGCATGGCACGAGAGTGGGTGAAATGCCGCTTCGGGCCGCGGATCTCCCACATGCCATGGTCCGGTCGCTGCCAGTTCTCCGCCACGAACTGCATGAGCGCGCGCTGCAGCGGCCACGAGAAGCGATCCTCCTCGATGCCTGCCTCGCGCGACTTCTGCAGCGCGATCATCACCTCGCCGAAGATGTCGCCCTGGTACTGGCCGAAGGCGGCGTTGCCGCGTCGCACGGGAGCGGCGCCGTCGTACCCGGGCAGGCTGTCGACGATGTGCTCGACGAGCATCCGCTCTCCTGCGAGTCCGTACATGATCTGGATGTCGGCGGGATCGCCGGCGATGGCGCGCAGCAGCCAACCGCGCCAGGCCAGGGCCTCGCTCGTGAACCCGCGGCTGGCGAGCACCTCCAGCGTGGCCGACGCGTCGCGCAGCCAGACGAAGCGGTAGTCCCAGTTCCGCACGCCACCCCACTGCTCGGGCAGGCTGGTCGTGGCTGCCGCCACGATCCCACCTGTTGTCTCGAGCGTCAGCGCGCGCAGCACGAGGATGGAGCGCAGTACCTGATCACGGTAGGGACCGGTGTTCTGCAGCGGCGCCGCCCAGTCGGTCCACCACGCCGTGGTGCGTTCGATCGCCGCATCGATATCCACCGCGGGCGGCGGCGGGCGGTAGGACTTGTACCAGGTCAGCTGGATGTCGACCGTCTCACCTGCCGACACGGTGAAGTCGCACGCGTGCGCATGGTCGATGGCCTTCATCGCCGGTCCCCGCAGGATGACCGCATCCGGGCCGGCGATCGCGATGAGCGCCGGCCCGCCCTTGTGCGCCACCTGGCGAACCCACGGCATGGCGTTGGCGTACCCGAAGCGGATGCGCACCTCCTGGTGCATCGTCACGCTGCCACGGATGCCACGCACCCGGCGGACGAGGTCGGCGCGCTTGTTCCCGTGGGGCATGAGGTCGGTGACCTCGACCTCACCATCGGCGGTCTCCCAGCGTGTGACCAGATTGAAGGTTGGACCGTCGTAGGCGCGGCTCGTCGACAGCACCGCGTCGGCCGGTGCGAGCAGCCAGCGACCATGGTCTTCGGTGCCGAGCAGCGCGCCGAACATCGACTGGGAGTCGAACTGCGGCAGGCACAACCAGTCGATGCTCCCGTCGACACCGACCAGCGCGGCAGTGTGGCAGTCACCGATGAGTGCGTAGTCCTCGATGCGCAGTGGCACGCGCTCATCCTGACACGCTCTCCCGTCAGGGAACCCTGATCTGTCTTCAAGGTCGCCGGTTAGCCTTGGCCCCATGGCCGACCGAATCGACACCTTCGTCATCCTGGGCGGTGGGGGCGATCTGGCCGCCAGACTGCTCATGCCCGGCCTGGGTCAACTGCTGGATGCCGAGCGGATGACCGGCTTCCACCTCATCGGAGTCGGCCAGGACCCGTTGTCTGACGACGACTGGCGCGAGCGGGTGAGGAAATCATTCGACTCGATCGGCGCATCCGGCCAGTACGCTTCGGACACCGCCGCGCGATCCCGCTACCTGCAGGCCGACGTGACCAACCCTGAGGAGCTGCGGCGGGTGCTGGGCGAAGTGGAGGGCACGCCGGCGGTCTACTTCGCGCTGCCACCGGCGGTGACAGCCAAGGCGTGCCGCGCCCTCGCACGGGTCGAGCTTCCCGATGGCACGGTGTTCGGGCTCGACAAGCCGTTCGGGACCGACCTGAAGAGCGCCAAGGCGCTCAACCGGCTGCTGGCCAGGCTGGTTCCGGAGAACGCCGTGCACCGGGTTGACCACTTCATGGGCAAGGCCACGGTGCTCAACCTGCTCGGCGTCCGCTTCGCGAATCGAATCTTCGAGCCGGTCTGGAACTCGGACAACATCGCAGCCGTCGACATCGTCTTCGACGAGCAACTCGGCCTCGAAGGGCGCGCGTCCTACTACGACCGTGCCGGCGCGCTCAGCGACATGCTGCAGAGCCACCTCCTGATCGTCCTGGCGCTGTTCGCGATGGAACCGCCGTCGAGCGTCGACGCCGATGACCTGCGCGGCGCGATAGCGCAGACGCTCCGGGCGACCCGGGTCGCCCACGGCGACGCCCGCCAGTCAAGCCGCCGCGCGCGATACACCGCAGGCAGGATCGGGGACCGCACCTTTCCCGACTACGCGGACGAGCCGGGCGTTGACCCCGCCCGGAAGACCGAGACGCTTGCCGAGGTGACCGTCACGATCGACAACTGGCGTTGGGCCGGTGTCCCGTTTCGGCTGCGCTCGGGGAAGGCGATCGGCGACATCCGAAAGGAGATCGTCGTTCAGTTCAAGGATGTGCCGCACCTTCCGAGCGGGTTCAAGGGGTACGACGGAGCGACGCGGATGCGCATCCTGCTGAGCCCAGAGGTCATCGAGCTCGACCTCAACATCAACGGCGAGGCCGACCCGTTCACGCTCGAGCAGACCACGCTGCGGGTCGATTTCGGCACGGGGGACCTGCTGCCGTACGGCGAGGTCATCTCCGGGATGCTGCGGGGCGACCCGACACTGTCGGTCCGTTCCGACGTGATCGAGGAGTGCTGGCGCATCGTCGAGCCGGTGATGAAGGCATGGCGAGACGACGAGGTGCCGCTCGAGGAGTACCCGGCCGGATCGGCCGGTCCCTGAGCACTATGACCGCCGTCTGTACGACGCGGCCAGGCGGCGGAAGCCTTCCTCCAGCGTGACCGTGGGTGCCCACTGCAGGTGGGCGCGGGTGCGACGCTGGTCGAACCAGTGCGCCGTCGACAACTGTTCGGCCAGGAACCTGGTCATCGGCGGTTCATCCGCACCCGGCCGCACCCGCCAGAGCGCCTCGACGAGGGAACCGCCACCACGCGCCACCGCCGCAGGGACCCGCCAGCGGGGAGCGGCTACGCCAGCCGCGGTGCAGATTGCGGCCAGCAGCTCTGCCACCGGGCGGGGCTCCCCGTTGGTGACCACGAACGCCTGGCCGTGGACGGCATCCGCCCGCTCGAGCGCAGCACCGATCGCGGATGCGGCATTGTCCACGAACGTCGTGTCGATCATGGCTGCGCCGTGGTCGAGCAGCGGCAACCGGCCGCGCCTGGCCCGGTCGACGATGCGCGCGATCAGCTGGGTGTCGCCCGGACCCCAGACCAGGTGCGGGCGCACCGCCACCACCGAGAACCCCGGGGCGTCGGAGGCCAGCGCCATCAGCTCGGCGACCGCCTTGGTGCGGGCGTAGTCACCGCGGGCACGCAGCGGGTCGGCAGACAACGCATCGTCGCCCATGATCGAGCTGCCCGAGTGCGCGACGGAGGGGGAGGAGACAAACACGAATCGGCTGGCCCCTGCCGCCTGCGCTGCGGCGAGCAGCGCCCGCGTACCGCCGACGTTCACCCGTCGGAACTCGGCCGGGTCACCCGCCATCGACACCTTCGCCGCCAGGTGCACCACCGCGTCGATGTTCCGAACCGCGCGGACGACGTCGGCACGTACGGTCACCGAACCGTGCACGTCCTCCACGCCAGCGACCCCGGAAGGCCGCCGCTGGAACGTCCGCACCGAGTGTCCGGCCGCTGCGACCTGCGCCGCGACCGCCCGACCCAGAAACCCGCTCGCCCCGGTGACCAGCACCCTCATGGCCGCACCATGCGGCCGCCGGCCAGTAGTCGCGTTGCCCAATCGGCCAGCCGCGTGCGGTTGATCTTCGAGTTGTGCCGGATGTCGGTCGGCAGCCGCGGCACCACAAGCACCGCCGCGATCGGATGCGAGACGGATGCGCGAACGGAAGCCGCGAGCTCGGTGCTAGCCAGGGACACACGTGGGGCAGGCCGAATTGTCTCTACCACCGCGACGACCTGCTGGGTGCCAGCCGGACCGACACCCACCACCGCGGCACGGGCAATGGCGGGAACCGACTCGATCGCCTGCTCCGGACCGACCGGGGTGAGCACGCCGGCCGCCGTGGTGATCACGTGCGGCAGCCTGCCCTCGACCCACAGCCGCCCCTGTTCGTCGAGGTGGCCGACGTCGCCGGTGCGGTGCCAGCGTCCGGCGCCCGTGCCGCGGGTGGCGGCTTCGTTGGTCAGCCAGAGCCGGTCGTAGCGGTCCTTCAGGTGCGCCGCCGAGACGACGATCTCGCCGGTGACGTTGGGTGCATCCATCGGGGCACCGACCGCGTTGCCGTTTTCATCCAGGGGGCTGATCTGCACCTGCGTGGTCGCCGTCGGGAAACCGACGCAAACGCCGCCCGGGCCGTCCGCCGCCACGGCAGCCGAAGCCCAGATGCCCTGTAGCGAGACATCGGTCAGCAGCAGCCCCTCGGTCATGCCGTAGGGAGTATGCGCGCTCGCCGCCGGCATCAGTGCGGAGGCTGCGGTCAACAGCGACTCGGACACCGGGGCTCCGGCCGAGAGGAACAGTTCCACCCGCCCCAGGGCGCTGTGGTCGGCGGCGGTCAGGGCATCCGCGGTTGCGACGACGTTGGACAGGGCGGCGGGAGAGAGGAACACCACAGTGGAATCGGTGTCCACATTCGCCGCAGCCACCGCGGCCGCGACCGCCGAGGCGGTGAGTGTCTTCGGGGACGTCACGTTCATGTCGGGGGTGACCGACCGGGCACCGAGCGCGGGGCCCAGCAGGGCGAACGGGGCGAAGCCGGCGACTAGGCCGGTGCCCGTTCCGACGCCGTACTGGTCGGCAAGCGCCTTGCAGAGCGCGGCGAGTTGCGCATGCGTGTAGACGACGCCCTTCGCGGGCCCGGTGGAACCGGACGTGAACAGCACCGCGGCAGTATCGGCGGCTGATGGCGGCGGCGGAAGTTCCTCGTCGAACCCCAGCCGGGCGACATCGGCCAGCAGGTGCGAGACCCCGAGCGCGCGTTTCGCGCCGGGTGCCAGCCGTGCGGTGGCGATTCTCTGCCCCGGCCAGCCCAATGCCCGGGCGGCCGTGAGTCCGGGCGCCGCACCCACAATGTGATCTGGCCTGGCGCCGCGCACCGCCCGGGTGAGCCCGCCCAGGCCGAGGCCGGCGTCTGCCACCACCACCACCGCACCAATGCGCAGGCAGGCGTACAGCACCGCGGTGAGGTCGGCGCCGGGCGGGATGAGCAGGGAAACCCGATCGCCGGACTTCACTCCGCAGCGCGTCAGGCCGGCAGCGATCTGCCGCACCCGACGCGAGAGCAGGCGCCAGCTCACCACCCGGGGAGTGCGGCCGCGTGGCGGCGCGAGTTCGACGAGCGCGGTGCCGGAGCTGTCCCGAAGCGCTTCAAGGTGGTGCCAGAGGGGCCGGTCGGACCCCGCCGCGACCGCAGTCGCTGGCTGGAAAGGCGGATCCAGCTGCCCCACTGCCTGCTGCTCGTCCAGCCAGGCGAGCACCGCCGAAGCGTAGTCGGCATCTTCGGCCACCAAGTGGCCGGCCCCCTCGAATCGGTGCACGTCCGCCTGCGGCATCCGCTCGATGAGGTCGTCCAGGTAGTTGTCGCTGAAAATCGGGTCCAGCGGCCCCCACAGCAACAGGGCGGGCCGCCTGAGGTTGCGCACCCCGTCGGCTATGCGGTCGAGTTCGGCTCGGCTGGGGTGATCAGCGCCGATGGGGATGTCGGCGACGAAGGCCCCGATACCGCCACGGCGGCCGGCCGTTCGGTAGGGGGCGCGGTAGCCTCGCTTCAGGTCGGCGGTGAGCGGCGGATGTGCCAGAGCCAGAGTGCTCTCCAGAAACGCAGGCGTGGAAACCGTCGCGGGTCCCAGCACCGGCGCGCTCAAGGCCAGTCGAAGCGGGACGGGGATGGGGCCGCCGGGATGGTGCACTGCTGTATTCAGCAGCATTACCCCAGCCAGCAGCTGGGGATGGTCGATCGCCCAGCCGAGCGAAATGGGGCCACCCCAGTCATGGCCGAGGGTGAAGACCGGGCCGTTCAGCTCCAGCGCGTCGGTGAGCGACGACAGGTCGCTGACCCGCCCAGGCAGGCCGCGGGTCTCCCCGGTGCGCTCCGAGAAACCCATGTCCAACTGGTCGACCGCGATCACCCGCCAGGCGGGGTCACCGAGTCCCGCCGCATCCGTCGCCGCGCTGACCAGCCCGCGCCACAGATACGACCAGGTCGGGTTGCCGTGCACGCAGAGAATCGTGCCCGTCGCCGTAACGCCGAGCTCCGCCAGCCGTGCCCCGTTGTCGAGCAGGTGCCAGGTGCGCGGTCTGCCCTGCGCATCCGGAGCGATCACCAGCCGGGAGGAGGCGGCGTCCATGCCCTCGAGGCCAAGAGGCGGCAGCCGGGCAGGGGCAGTGAGAATAGCGGCACGCGGAAGACGCGGCGTCACCAGGCGAGTTCCATCATCGCGGTGTTCAGGCCCGACCCGACCCCCATCAGCAACACCCGGCTGCCCGGGGCCAGGCTTATTGCCTCCTCGGCGAGCGTGATCGGGATCGACGCGGGGCCGACATTGCCGAGTCTCGGGTAGGTGAGCGGCACGCGGGAGCGGTCGATGCCCGATGCCTTGACTATGGCGTTGGTGTGCACGTCCGACACCTGGTGCACGATGTAGCGGTCCATGTTCGACCAGTTCCAGTCGCGCTTCGCTTCGTCCCAGGCGGAGACAACCAGCTCCATGCCGCCCTTGAGCAGCGCTTTCGCATCAGTGAACATGCCGTCGACGCTGCCGACGCAGAGGTCGTTGAATTGGGTGGCCGCGCGGGTCACGCCGCCGAGCACCCGGTGGCCTGCCGGATGCGCATCCGCCGGTCCGAGCACGGCAGCAGCGGCTCCGGAACCAAGGGTGAGGCTGGCGAACTGGCTCATGAAGTCCTTGCGGCCGATGCCCCTGCGGCTGAGCCGGTTGATGGTGTTGATCTGGATGTCGTCGGCGTCCTCACCGTCGATGATGACGGCATACTTCACTTGGCCGGAGTCGATGAGCCCGGCCGCCAGTGACATCCCGTTGACAAAGCCGAGGCAGGCGTTCGCAATGTCGAAGTTGACAGCGGATGACGGCAGCCCCAGCCGGTGGTGTATGCGCACGGCCACGGACGGTTCCAGATTCTTGCGCGTCACCGAGGTGTTGATGAGCAGCCCCACCTGACCGGGCTCAACGCCTGCCGCCTGCAAGGCCCGTTCACCTGCGGAGACAGCCGCGTCGTCGAAAGTCTGGCCTTCGCCCCAGTTGCGGCGCTCGTGCACGCCAGCAACCCGCTGCAGCAGGCCGTCGGGCAGTTTCAACTTGCGCAGGACCGGTGCCAGCTGCCTGTCGATCTCGGCCGATGAAGTGATTCGCGCAGCGAGGGTGCTTGTGACCGAGAGCAGGGCGACGTTGGTGTGCGAGGTCGTCGCGTTTCCGTCCAACGAGCCTCCCTGTCAGTTAGAGTTCGCCTTGTCATCCTGACCGCGGCCTCTGCGCGTTCACCGCACGTATCCTGACTGGTATCCGTGTTATTTTCAGAAGCTGTCTCTAGCGATCCTCAAGCAGGTCTCGAAGCGCGGTTTCGCCGGCGCCTGCCCTGGAGATCACCTCTCCGTCATGGAAGCGGTCGATGACCCTGGGATCGACGTAGCTCTTCCGGGCGATGGCTGGCGTGTTGCCGAGTGCCTCGGCTGCGTCCCGCATTGCGGCTGCGACCGCCTTGTCGCGAGCGGAGCGGGTCTTCGGAAGCGTTCCCGCGAGCGATCTCGCCGCCGCGATGGTGCCACTCAGCGTCCGGAAGTCCTTGGACGTGAAATCCGGCCCGACCAGCGAGCGCACCGCGTCGTTGATGTCGGCGGCGGTGAGCGGATGCCAGCCGTCGTCGTCCCGCCAGCCGAGCAATCGACCGGAGCGTCGCTTCATCGCTCTGAGCGCTCTGGCCAGTTCGGCGTCGGTGACGGCGGAGAACCACTCCTGCCCACTCTTGCCTGGGAAGCAGAACTCGATGGTGTCGCCGGAGATCGTGACGTGGCGGCAGAGGAGCGTCGACAGGCCGTGGCTTCCGTTGTCCTGCGCGTATTGCTCGCCACCCACCCGCAGGGCCGCGGTGTCGAGGATGCGGAACGCGGCGGCCAGGGCACGCTCGCGTGTCAGGTCGTCGCCGCGCAACGCAATGGTGACGGCGCGTCGGGCGCCGGGCAGCCGAGCGGCAAGCTCCAGCGCCCGATCGAACTTCAGCTCGTCCTGCTTGCGGCGCCACTGCTCGTGGTACAGGTACTGCCGCCTGCCCGCGGCGTCGGTGCCGACCGCCTGGATGTGGCCATTCGGCCACGGTGAGATCCAGACATCCTTCCATGCGGGCGGGATCGCCAGGGCGAGGATGCGCTCGAGCTCCTCCTCCGGAAGTGGCGCACCGGACTCGTCGAGGTAGCGGAAGCCGCGGCCGGCGCGCACCCTGCGCCAGCCCGGGGCAGCCGGATCGACCCTCCGCAGCCGTGCCACCTGGTTCAGCTCTCCTTGCGGACTTCGGACGGGGACTTGTCGGGTCGCCAACCCCGCCAGGTCGGTTGCCGAAGCCGGCCCGCTGTCGTCCACTCCGAGAACTCGACCTCACCCACGAGCTTGGGCGTCACCCAGTGGGCGTCGGCCGCGTCTGTGCGTGGCACGTCGATGAGCGGGCTGGTCGCGCGTGACAGGGTGCTGAGCCGCTTGGTGATCGAGCCGAGTTCCGCCTCGCTGAAGCCCGTGCCGACGCGACCGGCGTAGCGCAGCTTCCCGTCCTCTGGAATGCCGACGAGCAGCGAGCCGACCCGCCCCGACCGGTTTCCCTTGCCCGGTCGCCAGCCGGCCACCACGACCTCCTGCGTTGCGGTGTGCTTGAGCTTGACCCAGTCGCGGGAACGGTCACCCGCGCGGTAGCTGCTGGTCCGCCGCTTGCCGAGGATGCCTTCGAGGCCGAGCTCGCGACTGGTTTCCATCGCGGCCTCGGCGTCTCCCACGAAAGCATCCGGTGTTCGGATGGTTCCCGCCTGGCTGACCGTCTCGGCCAGCCGCTCGACCCGCTTCGAGTATGGAAGGTCCGTGAGGTCCTCACCGTCGACGTTCAGCACGTCGAACACCAGGTACTGCACGGTGATCGAGCGCATCGCCCGCTCGACGTCCCGCGGCTTGCTGAGCCCCATCCGCTGCTGCAGCAGCGAGAAGCTCGGTTTGCCGGCCTTGGTGAGCGCGACCACCTCACCGTCGAGCAATGCGGAGTCGACGGTGACATGCGCGACGAGATCGACGACAACCTCCGGGTAGGTGGTGGTGATGTCCAGCCCCCTCCGGCTGAACAGTCGCGCCTCGCCACCGCCGACGGTGGCCATGACCCGCACGCCGTCCCACTTCATCTCGAATGCCCACTCGTCGTCATCCGCGCCGCTGAAGCCCTCGAGCGTCCCCGCCGTGGCGAGCATCGGCTTCACCGGCTCTGGCATCGTCCTGGCGGGCTGCCCCGACCGGGGCTTCTCCTCGGTCTTCGGCTTCATCAGGTGGATCAGCCAGTTGTCCGGATTCCCGGCTGCGCCGGTGCGGATCAGCGCGAACCGCTTGGAGCCGCCGAGGCCGCCCTCCGGCGCGCCGTGCAGGGTCGCGATGACCTCGTCCTCGCGCCACTTCTCCACCTCGTAACTACCGCGGTCCCAGATCTCGACATGGCCGGCGCCGTACTCGCCGGCCGGGATCTCACCCTCGAACGAGCCGTAGTCGAGCGGATGGTCCTCGGTATGTACCGCCAGATGGTTCTGTTTCGGGTCCGTCGGTGGCCCTTTCGGAATCGCCCACGAGACGAGCACGCCGTCCCGCTCGAGCCGGAAGTCGTAGTGCAGCCGTCGTGCCTCGTGCTTCTGGATCACGAACGAGTTGCCGTCACCGGTCGGCGCACCACCCATCGGCTCTGGCGTCTTCTTCGGGTCGCGTTTGTCGCGGTACAGCTCGAGCCGGTCGTGCCCCTCGGCACTCCCGGCCGACGCTGCGACCGAGTCGAGTCCCTCGAGGAGGTCGCCGCGAGTGCGCACGCGCTTCAGCACCTCCTGGTAGTCCAGGTGGGCGAGCTCCTTGGATGCCAATTCGCGCCAGGTTCGTGGGGCAGCGACCATCGGGTGCAGCCGGCCGCGCAGCGAATAGGGCGTGATGGTGGTCTTGTTGCCGTTGTTCTGGCTCCAGTCGACCAGCACCTTGCCCGTGCGCAGCGTCTTCTTCATGTCGCTGACGACCAGGTCGGGGTGATCGGCCTCCAGTGCACGCGCGAGCTCCTTTGCCACCGCCGAGACCTGATCCGACGTCTGCCTGCCGTCGAGGGCCGCGTACAGATGGATGCCCTTGCTGCCGCTGGTGACCGGCATCGGGTCGAGGCCCATGCCCTTCATGATGGCGCGCGCGAGCAGGGCGACCTCGGCGCACTCCTGCAGCCCGGCACCCTCGCCGGGGTCGAGGTCGAGCACCATCCGGTCCGGGTTCAGTCGCGCACCGCGCGGGCCGAACGCCCACTGCGGCACGTGGATCTCCAGGGAGGCCATCTGCGCCAGCCAGACGAGTGTCGGCCGGTCGTTCACGAGCGGGTAGACATTGGTGCGATCGCTGTGCTCGATCGGCCGGCGGCGCACCCACGACGGAGTCGAGTTGTCGAGGTTCTTCTGGAAGAACACCTCACCGGGCTTGCTCGCGGTGCCGACACCGTGCACCCAGCGCTTGCGGGTTGCCGGCCGGTTCGCGCAGTGGGGGAGCAGGACGTCGGCGATCTCCGAGTAGTAGGCGATGACGTCTGCCTTGGTCGTCCCGGTCTCCGGGTAGAGCACCTTGTCGAGGTTGGTGATCCGGATGCGCCTTCCATCGACCGAGACCAGTTCTCCCGTGCCCCGTGTCGCCTTCGGCATGGCTCAATCTTTGCCGTGTAACTGGGAAATCCCTTGATAAGCCTTCGCGTTCGCGGTTGTACTGAAAGGTGGATAGGAGCGTGACATGAGATCGATCTGGAAGGGCTCCATCGCATTCGGGCTGGTCAACGTGCCGGTCAAGCTGTACAGCGCCACCGAAGATCACGACGTCTCGTTGCACATGGTGCACAACAAGGACGGCGGGCGCATCCGGTTCGAACGCCGCTGCGAGGTGTGCGGCAGGGTGGTGCAGTACCGCGACATCGACAAGGCCTTCGACGACGGCGAACGCACCGTGGTCCTGACCGAGGAGGACTTCAAGGCGCTGCCGGCGGAGAAGAGCCGGGAGATCAGTGTCGAGCAGTTCGTCCCCACCGACCAGATCGACCCGATCATGTTCGACCGCAGCTACTACCTGGAGCCGGACGGCTCATCCAACAAGGCGTACGAGCTGCTCCGGAAGACCCTCGAGGACACCGACCGCACCGCCGTCGTCACGTTCGCGCTGCGGCAGCGTACCAAGCTGGGCGCGCTGCGGGTGCGGGAGGGCGTGCTCATGCTGCAGTCCCTGCTGTGGGGTGACGAGATCCGGGAGGCGAAGTTCCCGTCGCTTGAGAACCCGGCGCGGATCACCGCGAAGGAGCGGGAGATGTCGGCTGCGCTCGTCGATTCGTTCTCGTCGGACTTCACCCCGGACGAGTTCACCGACGACTACCAGCAGCAGCTGAAGACCCTGATCGACGCCAAGCTCGAGGAGGGCGACGCCCTCGACACCGAGGCGACCTTCGGGCAGGCCGCCGAAGAGGAGGGCGGCGAGGTGCTCGACCTCATGGAGGCGCTGCGCAAGAGCGTCGAGAAGTCCCGCGGCGGCCAGAAGAAGGCGCCAGCGCCGAAGAAGGGGAAGAAGGCGGCGAGCTAGGGCGAGTTCCGCCCTGGCCGTCAGTCGGGGTCGGTGGGGTCGATCGGCGCGTGGTGGTCGAGAGCCTCGACACCGGGCTTCCAATAGCCGGTGAGCTTGACCTGGGTGACCGGCAGGCCCAGTTCGCGGCGCAGGTAGTGGCGCACCGGAAGCAGCGATTCGCTGTCGCCAGCACCCCAGAAGTAGGTGTCGTCGCCGATGACCGCCGTATCCAGTGACCGGATGGCGCGCTCGAGCCCGCCGTCGCCCTTACCGAGCCAGACCACGCGGGCCCGGTGGACGTGGTCGGGGTCGAGGTAGGCGGCATCCGACTGGTTGCCCAACTCGACGAAGACGAACACCTCGATCGGCTCCGGGAGGATCTCGATCCAGCGCGCGATCGCGGGCAGGGCGGTCTCGTCACCGAGCAGCACGACCCGTGCCGCCCCGGTGGGCGGCAAGTGGGATCCGCGTGGTCCGGCGAGAACCAGACGATCTCCCTCGCTGGCCCGCGCCGCCCAGGCGGATGCGGGTCCGTCGTCGCCGTGCAGGTAGAAGTCGATGTCCAGCTCGGCCGACAGTTCCCGGAAGGCGCGTGGCGTGTAGTCGCGCATGATCACGGTGCCGGCATCCGGCATCCGCAGTCCATCCTCGGTCAGGGCGGGCACCGCGTAGTCGCCGTTCGCCGGGTCGGGGAAGAAGACCTTGCTGTGGTCGCCGGCGCCGAGGCTGGTGAATCCGGCCAGGTCAGCGCCGGTGAGCGTCACGCGACGGAAGCCCGGGGAGAGTTCCCGCACGGCCGAGACGGTGAGGTCGCGGATGGCGAAGTCGTGGCGCACGAGTTGGCCGCGCTGAATCAATGAACACTCCTGGGATAGGCGGCGGCAAGAAGAACCGCCACTCAACGGTAATCGGTTAAAGCAGGCCGAGCGACTCGAAGTGGTCGGCGAGGCCGGCGCCGTCCTCGGCGTACACCCACGGCACCGACTCGACCGGTTCGTGCTCGTCGGGTTTGCTGCGCCCACCGGCCAGCACAGCCTCACCGCCGGTCAGCTGGCGGATGGCGACGGCGGCGACGTTCTGCCGGTGCGAACCCGCGAACTCGCCGTAGATCTCCTCGTCGTGCTGGCCGTCATCGCCGACCAGGATCCAGCGGAGGCTCGGGAACTCCTCGGCGATCCGCCCCAGGCTCTGCTCCTTGTGGGCTCGGCCGCTGCGGAACCAGCGGTCGTGCGTCGGACCCCAGTCGGTGAGCAGCAGCGGCCCGGCCGGGTACAGGTTGCGTGACAGGAAGCGGTTGAGGGTCGGCGCCACGTTCCAGGCGCCGGTCGACAGGTAGATGACCGGCGCGCCCTCGTGCGCCCGGGTGAGCTTCTCCAGCAGGACGGCCATCCCGGGAACCGGCCGCCTGGCATGCTCGTCGAGCACGAAGGTGTTCCAGGCCGCCAGGAATGGGCGGGGGAGGCTCGTCACCATGACCGTGTCGTCGATGTCGCAGATGATGCCGACACTGGCATCCGGAGTCACGATGAAGACGGGTGCGTCGACGGTCTCCGATTCGTCGGTGCGGATGGTGACCGTGTGCCAGCCGGGGCTGAGTTCGGTCGGCACCACGGCGTCGACGATGCCGCCGCGGTCGGCGCGCAAGCGGTGCTCGACACCCTCGATCGTGATGATGACGTCGACGTCGTTGACGGAGACACTCGTGAAGCTTCGCCAGCCGCGGATCTTCTTGTAGCGCGCCTGCGGATTCTCGACCGGCGGCGACGGCTTGGCGAGCAGCACCCGGCACAGCACGCGAGTCCAGCCGGCTGAGCCGTAGCCGGTGTACGGGATGACGACCGGGGTGTGGCCGCGCTTCCGTGCGCGCCGTTCGCGCCAGGCGTGGAATCGGTCCTCGAGACGAGCCGCGAACCCGGGGCGGGGCGGAGTTTCCGGGGCCGGCGACCGGTCGTCGGAGGCTGGAACGGGGCGACTCATTCGACCAGTCTTTCATGAGGCCGGTGCGTCGCCGTGCACCGGCCGGGTGGGCTGCCAAACCAGTATCCTGAAAAATACCCGTGATTTACGTCCTAGGTGTGAGTATGTGACACGCCCCCTGACGGGGGCGCGATAGTATTTCGAAACTAATTGAGTTCCACCCGCGATTACCCCGAATTCGCACGATCCACAGGGAGTCCAAGTGCTTGACGCATCCGCACTTCTACGCAATGAACCGGTTCAAGCGAGAAGCACCGCGCGACTTGCAAGCCTGCTCGATGCCGCTGCGGCGGCCATCGATGCGCTGGGGTATGAGCGTCTGACGACCGCCATGGTCGCCGAGCGTGCCGGCGCATCCATCGGCACCGTGTACCGCTACTTTCCCGACCGCATTGCCGTGCTTCAGGCGGTCAGCGCCCGCGCCGTCGATCGCTTCACCGAGAAGGTCAGGGCGAGCGTGACCGACACCGGGCACGACACCTGGTGGGATGCGTTCGACGCGGTGATCGACGACTTCGTCTCCTCGTTCCGCGAAGAGCCGGCATTCGCCGCGCTGCGCTTCGGTGACGTCATCGACCTGCGCCCCCGTGAGGGCGCTGACACCGGTGCCAGCCGCGTTGTGCGCGAACTCGTCCCGGTGTTCGTGTCGCGCTACGGGCTGCCCGAAGGGGACCTCGCCATGCGCCTCGAGGTGGTCATCACGATCGTCGACGCGCTGCTGTCCCGGGCGTTCAGCTTTGAGAGTTCCGGGGACGACGCCTACATCGGCGAGGCCCGGCGGGTCGCGCGGGAGTACCTGGTCGGCCACTACGGCGAGCCGAAGCAGAGCTGATCCTCGTTCGGCGCCCGTGGGAATGACGGTAGCTCTATTTAGTGTTGGACTGGTCACACCGCCGGTCGTACACGAGGAATGAGCCGTCAGCAGGATGATCGAGTTCCGCTCCGTTTCGAAGCGCTTCCCTGACGGCACCATCGCCGTCGAGGACTTCAGCCTGGAATTGCCGTCCCGGCGGACCACGGTGCTCGTCGGCTCGTCCGGCAGCGGCAAGACGACGCTGTTGCGCATGATCAACCGGATGGTCGACCCGACGTCGGGGACCATCGAGATCGACGGTGAGGACATCGCGCGCGTCGCGCCGGTCCCGCTGCGGCGGCGAATCGGCTACGTGCTGCAGAATTCCGGGCTGCTGCCGCATCGCAAGGTCGTCGACAACATCACGACCGTCCCGCTGCTGGAAGGCGTGTCGAAGCGCGACGCGCGAGCGCGTGCGCTGGAACTGCTCGACACGGTGGGCCTGGACCGAGGGCTTGCCGATCGCTACCCCAGTCAGCTCTCCGGAGGGCAGCAGCAGCGGGTCGGTGTGGCACGGGCTCTCGCGGTGGACCCGAACATCATGCTCATGGACGAGCCATTCGGCGCGGTCGACCCGATCGTGCGCGCCGACCTGCAGCAGGAGCTCATCCGCATCCAACGGCAAGTCGCAAAGACCATCGTCTTCGTCACCCACGACATCGACGAGGCCTTCCTGCTCGGCGATCAGGTGGTCATCCTCGAGCAGCGCGCCCGGATCGCGCAGGTCGGCAGCCCGGCCGAGATCCTCGCCAACCCGGCGAGCGACTTCGTGGCGGATTTCATCGGTGCCGATCGTGGCCGCCGCGCGCTGCGAGCGGTTCACACCGATGGCCGCACCGTTCTCATCGACCGCGACGGTCGCGCAGCGGGTGTCCTGCTCGAGGGGGAGCCCGGCGAGTGAACTGGCTGTGGAACAACCTCGACCTGGTGCTAGAACTCTCCGTCGAGCACCTGCGGTTGAGTCTTCCGCCGATCATCCTCGGGTTCATCGTGTCGGTACCGCTCGGGTGGTTCGCCTATCGGTACAAGCTGACTCGCGGACTCGTCCTGACCCTCGCCGGGCTGCTCTACACGATCCCGTCGCTGGCGTTGTTCGTGCTGCTGCCTCCGCTGCTCGGGATCAGCTTCCTGAGCGAACTCAACGTGCTCATCGCGCTCACCATCTACGCCGTCGCGCTCATGACCCGCTCGGTTGCCGACGGCCTCGCATCAGTCGACCCGATCGTCCGCGAATCGGCGACCGCGGTCGGCTACTCGCCGTGGTGGCGGTTCTTCTCCGTGGAGCTTCCGCTGGCCGGTCCTGTGCTGCTCGCAGGCCTGCGTGTTGTCGCAGTCAGCACGGTGAGTCTCGTCACGGTCGGTGTCTTCGTCGGCGTGCGGAGCCTCGGCTTCCTGTTCACCAACGGCCTGCAGCGCGGCATCATCGTCGAGATCGTCACCGGCATCGTCATGACCGTGGTGATCGCCCTCATCCTTGACGGGCTGCTCGTGCTGCTCGGCCGGCTGGTGCTGCCGTGGACGCGCCTTGACGCCCGCGCGCGCCGCCGGATTCCGGTGACCACGGCGGTTCCGGCGTGAACCTCTTCCTGGACGCGATCGCCTGGCTGTTCTCACCCGAGCGCCTCGAGGGAGCGAACGCGCTGCCCGTGCGGATCGGCGAGCACCTCTATTACACGTTCGTCTCCCTGCTGGTGTCCGCTGTCATCGCGTCCCCGCTCGGCTACTACATCGGGCACACGAGGAAGGGACGCGAGGTGGCGGTGGCGCTGTCCGGCGCTGCGCGTGCCCTGCCCTCCCTCGGGCTGCTGACCGTCATGGCGCTGCTGCTCGGCCCGGCACGAGCGGATGTCGCGGCCATCATCGTGTTCGTAGTCCTCGGCGTCCCCTCGGTGCTCGCCGGCGCCTACGCGGGAGTGCAGTCCGTCGATCCCAAGACGGTGGACGCGGCCCGAGCCATGGGGATGACCGAGTGGCAGATTCTGATGAAGGTCGAGATCCCGATCGGCCTGCCGCTGCTGATCGGTGGGCTGCGCAGCGCTGCCCTGCAGATCGTGGCGACAGCGACGCTGGCCGCCTACGTCGGGCTCGGCGGGCTCGGGATCTACATTTTCACCGCGATACCGCTTCGCCAGTACGACGTCATGCTCGGCGCGGCACTCGTCATCGTCGCGCTCGCGCTGCTGCTGGATGCGCTGTTCGCGGTGTTGGAACGGCTCGCTACTCCTCGCGGGGTTCTTGCGGCCAAACACAGGAATATCAGTGCGCGGCCGAACAGGGCGCGTGAGACAGTTGAACCCTCACGAGCGTGAGGGACGAGAGGTGAAAGCCATGTTCACAGCAACGACCAGCTCCGCCCGCCCGAAGCGCTTGGCGCTGTCCGCGATCGCGCTTTCAGCGGTGCTCGGCATCGCAGGGTGCAGCCAGAGCAACCCGCTCGAGCCGGGGCCGGGAGCCACCGGTGACGGCGAGACGATCGTGGTCGGTTCGCAGGCGTACTACTCGAACGAGATCATCGCCGAGCTGTACGCGCAGGTGCTCGAGAACGCCGGCTTCACGGTCGAACGCCGCTACCAGATCGGCCAGCGCGACGCGTACTGGCCGGCGCTGGAGAACGGCGAAGTGGACGTCTTCCCCGAGTACACCGGAAACCTGCTGCAGTTCCTCGACCCGGACAGCTCCGGGACCGATCCGGACACCGTGTACCAACAGCTCACCGACGCGCTCCCTGATGGCCTCACCGCGCTGGATCGCGCGGACGCGCAGGACGCCGACTCGTACAACGTGACGCAGGAGTTCTCAGACGAGCACGACGTGACGAGTCTGGCCGACCTCGCCGGGGTCGACGTGCCCATCATCCTCGGCGGCAATCCTGAGCTGGCCGAGCGCCCGTACGGGCCGGACGGCCTGCTCGAGACCTACGGCGTCGAGGTGTCGTTCACGGCGATCGGCGACAGCGGCGGGCCGCTGACCAAGGCGGCACTCGAGAGCGGTGAGATCACCATGGGCGACGTCTACTCGGCCGACCCCGACATTGCCACCAGCGGGTTCGTGACGTTGGATGACCCAGAGGGACTGTTCCTCGCGCAGAACGTCGTGCCGATCGTGAGCCAGGACCTCGCCGACCAGATCGCCGACCTGCTGAACGAGGTGAACGCGCTGCTGACCACCGACGAGCTGATCCGGCTGAACGGTCTCAGCACCACAGAGCAGCAGAGCTCGAAGCAGATCGCCGAGGACTGGCTGAGGGACAACAACCTCATCGACTGAGCGCGCTAGGACTCGGCGTCCTCGAGGGTGTTGGCGTCGCCGTCGCCCGGGCGTTCCATGTGCCTGGCCTGGCTGCGCTGCAGCACGGTCTTCACGACCACGATCAGCAGCAGGAACAGGGCGATGATGCCCACGAAGACGTAGCCGGCCCAGTGCAGCTGCTTGGACAGCTCGCGGTAAGTCCCCGCAGCCGCCCAGCCGACGGATGCGTAGGCGACGGCCCAGATGACGCAGGCGGGGATGGTCCAGGTCATGAACTTGCGGTAGGTCATCGAGCTCATGCCGACGGTCAGCGGGATGAGCGAGTGCAGCACGGGCAGGAAGCGCGAGACGAACACCGCGATCCCGCCGCGCCTGTCCAGGTAGTTCTCGGCGCGACGCCAATTGTCCCGTCCGATCCACCCGCCGAACCGCGAGTCCCGGATCTTCGGCCCGAAGTACCGGCCGAGGGCGAAGCCGATGCTCTCGCCGGTGAGCGCGCCGCCGATGACGACCAGGATGAGCGAGAGGTATTCCAACCAGTTGCTGATCGCGGTGCTCGCGACGATCACCACGGAGTCGCCTGGCACTATCAAGCCGATCAGCACCGACGTCTCGAGCATGATCGCCAGGCCGGCCAGCAGCGTACGCACCGCCGGGTGCACGGAAGAGACCGTCGCCAGGATCCAGTCCAGGATGGCGTTCACGCGGGTGGTCCTTCGGGTGTGGTGCGCAGCGCAGCGAGTCGCGTGCGCCAGGTGTGGAGCCTACCGGGTTCCGCCGCGAGAGACGGTCCGTCCACCCATCCGGTGACGATGCGGATGCCATGCAGCGCGTTGAGCGCCCACAGCTCGCGGCCGTCCAAATCGGCCGGGGTCGCTGCCGACTCCTCGACACTCGTGCCGAGCGCCAGAGCGATGCCCATGAGCGCCCTCGCCGTGACGCTGTCGATCCGCTCCAGCGCGAGCGGCGGCTGACACAGCACATCGCCCTCCCACCAGAGCAGCGCCGTGGTCGACCCCTCGACCACGAGAGAATCCCGCAGGATGACCGCCTCATCGGCTCCCGCGAGCTTCGCCTCCCCGCGCAGCCGGGTCATCGCCGCCAGGTCCGGCCCCTTGATGCGCGGTGCGGTGCGCGGGTCCGGGCCGTTGTGCGTCGCGAGGGTGATGGCCTGCGCCCGTTCGGGAGCGTTGCGCAGCCGCAGCACGAACAGTCCGGCACCACCGCGGGACTGCAGCTCGACCCTCGGGAACCAGGCACCATCGTTCGGGACGCTGTCGGTCGCCGCGCGCCAGAACGCATCCGGATCGGTGTCGAACCCGCGCGCAGCGATCGCGTGGGTGAACCGTTCGCGGTGCAGCCCGAGGGCGAGGGTCTGACCATCCTCGACGAGCCAGGAATCGGCGGCCTCCAAGAGGTACTCGCTCGGGTCGCAGTACTCCAGCGGCTCGAGCGTGCTGCCGTTCCAGCGGAGGAGGTCGGTGCGGCTCATAGAGTTAGCGTATGCGTCAGCGCACCCCCGGAACCCGCGTGTTGACGCACGCCATTCCCGGGTGGGTGGACCCGGCTGCCGCGTTCGGCCTGTTCGCGGATTCGCCTGGCGCGGTGTGGCTCGATTCCGGGCCTTCGGCGACCGAGGGGTGGAGTTACCTGGCTGGCTCAGCTCGGCTGGTGACGGCGTCCGTCGCCGATGGTTCGGTGACGGCCCAAGGCAACCCAACGCCCGGCACCATCTTCGACTTCCTGCGCGGGGAAGGCGGTGCGCTGCCGGATCCGGCGGCCGGGGTGTTCCAGCTCGGCTGGGTCGGCTACCTCGGCTACGAGCTCCACGCGCAGACGATGGGCACGGGCCTGGGGAGGCGCTCCAGGCATCCGGATGCCGCGCTGCTGTTCGTCGACCGGGCGCTGGCCTTCGACCATGCGGCCCGCACCGTGACTCTCGTCGCTCTGGGCGACTCGTGGGCGGGGGAGCTGGCGCTGTGGCGGGATCGGGTCGTCGCGCAACTGCGCGACGCCCGGGTGCCGGAGCCACCGCCCCCCGCGCGGCGGTCGACCGCGGCCTGGGCGTACACCGATGCCGACTACCTCGAGAAGATCGAGCGCTGTCAGGATGCGATCCGGCGCGGCGACGCATACCAGCTGTGCCTGACAACGCAAGCGAGCGTCGACACACGGCCGGATCCGGCGGAGACCTACCTTCGGCTGCGCGTGACGAGCCCGGCGCATCACGGCGCCTTCCTGCGGGTGGGGGAGCTCGCCATCCTGAGCTCGTCGCCGGAGCAGTTCCTCCTGGTCACCCCGGACGGGTTGGTGCAGACGCGGCCGATCAAGGGGACTCGCCGCCGCGGACAGACCGCGGGCGACGACGCGGCGCTGCGGGCCGAGCTCGAATCCAGCGACAAGGAGCGGGCAGAGAACCTGATGATCGTGGACCTGATGCGCAACGACATCGGCAGGGTCAGCGAGCGCGGAACGGTCACGGTGACCGGGCTGATGGAGGTGGAGAGCTACGCGCAGGTGCACCAGCTGGTCAGCACCGTGACGGGCAAGCTGCGCCCGGATGCCAGTGGCGTGGATGCGGTCGAGTCGTGCTTCCCGGCGGGGTCGATGACGGGCGCGCCCAAGCACAGCGCGATCCTCACCCTCGACGCGCTCGAGCAGCGCGCCCGGGGGGTCTACTCGGGCGCGCTCGGCTATTTCGGACTGGACGGGCGGATCGACCTGGCGATGGTGATCCGCACCATCGTGCTGGATGCGCGCGGTGCGACGGTGGGTGCCGGCGGTGGGATTACGGCGCTGTCGGTGCCAGAGGAGGAACTCGAGGAGGTGCGCATCAAGGCGCGCGCCCTGCTCGACGTGCTCGGTGTCGATACTGCGCGACCGGTACGCTGGTAAGTCGGGTCGGAAGAGGCGCCGACCCTTCGCCTGAGGAGACATTTTGGCCGATCACAGCGCAGACGACGCGCCCGAGTACGACATCGCCCGCATCCAGCAGAAGTGGCAGGCGGTGTGGGACGAGCTTCAGCCCTTCTCCACCTCGGACCCGGACGACACCCGTCCGCGCAAGTACGTGCTCGACATGTTCCCGTACCCCTCCGGCGACCTGCACATGGGTCACGCGGAGGCGTACGCGCTGGGTGATGTCATCGCCCGCTACTGGCGGCAGCGCGGCTACAACGTGTTGCACCCGATCGGCTGGGACTCCTTCGGCCTCCCCGCCGAGAACGCCGCCATCAAGCGCGGTGTCGACCCGCTCGCGTGGACCTACGAGAACATCGCCCAGCAGAAGAAGAGCATGAAGCTGTACGCGGCATCCTTCGACTGGGACCGTGTGCTGCACACGAGCGACCCCAAGTACTACAAGTGGAACCAGTGGCTGTTCCTGAAGATGTACGAGAAGGGTCTCGCCTACCGCAAGGCCAGCTGGGTCAACTGGTGCCCGTTCGACCAGACGGTGCTCGCCAACGAGCAGGTCGTCGACGGCCGCTGCGAGCGCTGTGACAACATCGTCGAGAAGAAGAAGCTCACCCAGTGGTACTTCAAGATCACCGACTACGCCGACCGGCTGCTCGATGACCTGGAGCAGCTCGAGGGGCACTGGCCGTCCAAGGTCCTCTCGATGCAGCGCAACTGGATCGGCCGCTCGACCGGCGCTGACGTCGAGTTCGAGATCGAGGGCCGCGAGGACAAGGTCCCCGTGTTCACGACCCGTCCCGACACGCTGTTCGGCGCGACTTTCATGGTCGTCGCACCCGACTCCGAGCTCGCAGCCGAGCTGGTCGATGGGTCAACCCCCGACGTGCAGGCCGCGTTCGCCGAGTACCTGAAGGCTGTGCAGAAGGAGACCGAGATCGACCGGCAGGACGCCAGCCGGGAGAAGACCGGCGTGTTCCTCGACCGCTACGCCGTCAACCCGGTCAACGGTGAGCGGCTGCCGATCTGGGCTGCCGATTACGTGCTCGCCGACTACGGTCACGGCGCCATCATGGCCGTCCCTGCGCACGATCAGCGTGACCTCGACTTCGCCCGCAAGTTCGGCCTGCCGGTGCGGGTCGTCGTCGACCCCACCGGGGTCGCCGACCCGAGCATCGAGACGGACGCGGGTGACGACCCGGTCGCATCCGACGCCGCCGTCCTCGACCCGGTCGCGACCGGTGAGGCGCTCGTCGGCGACGGGCGGATGATCAACTCCGGTCCGCTGGACGGACTGTCCAAACGGGACGCGATCGCGCGCATGATCGAACTGCTCGAGGAGGCAGGCACCGGTCGCGCCGCGAAGACCTACCGGCTGCGGGACTGGCTGATCTCCCGCCAGCGCTTCTGGGGCACTCCGATCCCGATCATCCACGGCGCGAACGGCGAACTCATCCCGATGACGGAGGACCAGCTGCCGCTGACGCTCCCGCCGAGCGAGGGGCTCGACCTGTCACCGAAGGGCACCTCGCCGCTTGGCGGCGCCACCGACTGGGTGAGCGTCGAAAACCCGCTCGACGGCACGCCGGCCAGGCGGGACCCGGACACCATGGACACCTTCGTGGACAGTTCCTGGTATTACCTGCGGTTCCTGAACCCGAACGACGACAAGCAGGCCTTCGACCCCGCAGAGGCCGAGAAGTGGGGTCCGGTCGACCAGTACATCGGCGGCGTGACGCACGCCATCCTGCACCTGCTCTATGCGCGCTTCATCACCAAGGTGCTGTTCGACATGGGCTACATCACCTTCACCGAGCCATTCACCGCGCTGCTCAACCAGGGCATGGTGCTCATGGACGGCTCGGCGATGAGCAAGAGCCGCGGCAACCTGGTGCGACTCAGCGACCAGCTCGACGAGCACGGTGTCGATGCGGTGCGCCTGACGATGGCGTTCGCCGGCCCGCCAGAGGACGACATCGATTGGGCGGATGTCGCGCCGCACGCGTCGGCGAAGTTCCTGGCCCGCGCGTGGCGGCTCGCGAACGACGTCACGAGCAAGCCCGGGATCGACTTCAGCACGGGTGACGCCGCCCTCCGCCGGGTCACCCACAGGTTCCTCGCCGACGCGCCAGGACTCATCGAGGGATTCAAGTTCAACGTCGCCGTCGCGCGCATCATGGAGCTGGTCAACGCGACCCGCAAGGCGATCGACAGCGGTGTTGGCCCGGCGGATGCCGCGGTGCGCGAGGCCACGGAGACCGTGTCGCTCGCGCTGAGCCTGTTCGCCCCGTACACCGCGGAGGAGATGTGGGAGCAGCTCGGCCACCAGCCCACCGTTGCCAGCGCGCTCTGGCGGACGGCCGACCCGGCGCTGCTGGTCGAGGAATCGGTCACCTGCGTCGTGCAGGTGGACGGCAAGGTGCGTGATCGCCTCACCGTGAGCCCGGATATCGCGGCCGCCGAACTGGAGCGCCTCGCGCTTGACACCGCGGGCGCCAAGCGCGCGATCGGTGAACGCCAGATCGTGAACGTGATCGTGCGCGCGCCGAAGATCGTCAGCATCGCGACGAAGGGCTGATAGCGCCCTAGTCGCCGGTGCCGAGCAGCTCGAGCGCGGCGCGGAGTCCGTCGACCGGCAGCTGGCCGGGAGCGGATTCCGCCCCGAGCCGGCCGAACGTCGCAGCCGACCCGAACACGCCACCGGCGATTCTGGTCACCGCGCCCAGCGGTCCCATCGCCATGGTGATCAGCGGGCGGATGCTGCGCTCCCGCAGCTGCCGTGTGGCGTCGAGCAGGGTGAGGACATCGGCGGTGGAGTGGGGCATGACCGCAAGCTTCAGGATGTCGGCACCCAGGTCCTGCATCGCCAGCCCGCGGGCCACCAACTCCTCGGTGGGCGGTGTCGTGGCGAAGTCGTGGCTGGAGGCGATCACCGGCGCCCCACGCTCGTGAGCGGATGCGATCAGCTGGGCCGCGCCGGAGCGGCGGTACTCGACATCGATGATGTCGACGTCGCCGCTGTCGAGCGCGGCACCGATGAGCGCGGCGTAAGCGTCGTCGTCAAGCGCGGCATCGCCGCCCTCGCTGGCTGTGCGGACGGTGAACAGCAGCGGGTGGCGGCCGAGCAGCTCATCGATGCGCCGCAGCATGCCGAGCACCGCGGCGACCGACTCATGCCGGGCGAAGCGGTCCACCCTCCACTCCACGAGGTCGACCGGATGGTCGGCGAGCGTGGCGAGCTGGGTCTCCAGTTCGTCGGGTGATGCGCCGGTAAGCGAGACGATGATCTTCGGGATGCCCTGTCCGATCGCGACGCCGCGCACCTCGACGACCGTCCGGTCAGCGATCTCAGCCATGTCCGCCCGCCTTTCCACGATGACGCTAGTGTGCCACGGCCGGGGGCGTCAGCGGTCCTGCCGCTGTCCGATCCACCATCCGGCACGCCAGCCGGATGCTCCGCACAGTTGCCTGCAGATCGCAGGGCTGGCGGCGCAGGCACGGCTACCGTCGCGTGCATGTCACCGCCCGATCCGCTTGCGGCGTCCCGATCGCCAAGGCTGCGGATTGGAGTCGGGGCGGCCGTCGTGCTGCTCATCGCCGGACTCGGTGTCGCGGTTCTGGTCACCGCGTTCACAGCATCCGGGAACCGGCCGACAGTCGTTCCCGCGCCGACCCACTCGGGCGGGGTCGCCGCATCCGGTGACGCGATGATCTTCGTGCACGTGCTCGGTGAGGTGAGTCGCCCGGGGCTGTACGAGCTGCGCGACGGTGCGCGCGTCATCGATGTCATCGCCGCGGCTGGCGGGTTCACCGACGCGGCCGACCGGTCCCAGCAGAACCTGGCGCGACTGGTGGGCGACGGGGAGCAACTGGTGGTCGTCGCGGTGGGCGCGCTACCGCCGCCGACTGCTGGGAACGCGGGCGGCCTGGTGAACCTGAACACCGCTGACGTCGCCACCCTCGAGACGCTGCCGCGCATCGGTCCGGCCCTGGCGGAACGCATCGTCGCCTGGCGAGAGGCGAACGGGCGGTTCAGCTCGGTCGAGGACCTGCTGGCGGTGTCGGGCATCGGCGAGCGGATCCTTGACGGTCTGCGCGATTCGGTCACCGTGTGAATCCGCCCGACCTGCGCCTCGCCCTGCCGGCCGCGTTCGCGTGGGCGAGTCTGGTGGTGCTGCTCTGCTTTCCGGATGCGCTGCCCGGCGCTTCGGTCGTGGCGTGGGCAGCGGCGATCGGATGCGCGGGGCTGGTCGCCCGGCGACCGGCGGCTGCCGTGCGTCGCGGTGCCGGAATGGCGGCCGTCGGGCTGGCCCTGGCCGGCCTGCTGCTCGGCGTCGCAGCGATCGGCGACGGCACACGACGGCCGGAACCGCTGCGGGACCTGGGCCAGGGCGGACTGGCCATCGGCGCGACCCTTGTCACCGACGGCGTGCTGCACGCGGGCGAGCAGCACCCAGTGCGCGCGACGATGACCGGGCTGACGACCGATGACGAGGTCACCGGGCTCAGCGTGCCGGTGCTCGCCTTCGGCCTCGACCTCGACGCGGGACTCGGCACGCAGGTGCAGGTGACCGGCCGCCTGGTCCCGGCGACCGCCGGGGATGCCGTTGCCTTCCTGCTCTTCGCGCACGGGGAGGCGACCGTGACCGGCGAGCCGGCGTGGGTGCTGGACTGGGCAAACAGCCTGCGCGAACGCTTCCGGGCCGCGGCGCTCGAACTGCCCGGCTATGGCGGCAGGCTCCTGCCGGGGCTCGCCATCGGCGACACCTCGGCCGTCGGGGATGCCCTTGACCTGGCCATGAAGGAGACCGCGCTGAGTCACCTCACCGCTGTCTCCGGGGCGAACTGCGCTGTCGTGGTCGGGCTGGTCGTGCTCGCCGGGGCGGCTCTCGGGCTGTCCCGGCGCTGGCGCATCGCGGTGGCGCTGGTCGCCCTCGCCGGGTTCGTGGTGCTGGTGACGCCAGAGGCGAGCGTGCTGCGCGCGGCGGTGATGGCGTCGGTCGTGCTGGTCGCCCTGGCCAGCGGCAGACCGGTGCGCGGTGTGCCTGTGCTGGCCCTCGCGATCACCGTGCTGCTCGCGTTCGATCCCTGGCTGGCCCGCGAATACGGCTTCGTGCTGTCGGTGCTCGCAACCGCCGGGCTGCTGCTGCTCACCGGAGGGCTGACCCGCACTCTGGCGCGCTGGATGCCGGTGCCGCTCGCCGCGGCTCTGGCCGTGCCCATCGCCGCTCAGCTGGCCTGCCAGCCCGTGCTCATCCTGCTGAACCCGGCCATCCCGGTCTACGGTGTCGCGGCGAACCTTCTCGCGGGTCTGGCCGCTCCAATCGCCACCGTGCTGGGGCTGCTCGCGTGCGTCATGCTGCCGGTCCTGCCTCCCGTCGGCGCGCTGTTGACCACCGTCGCCTGGCTGCCGTCGGCCTGGATCGCCGCCGTCGCGACCTACTTCGCTGGCCTGCCCGGGTCATTGTGGCCGTGGCTTCCCGGCCTGCTTGGGGCGGTGGCGCTGGCTGCGCTGCTCGCCACCGCACTCATCGCCGCACGGCGCCACGACCGGTGGCTTTCGATCGCCGTCGCCGTGGTCTGCGTCGCCTACGGGGCCATCGTGATCGGCGCCGGCATCGGGCGCAGTCTCACGCGACCCGCCGATTGGCAGTACGCGGCCTGCGACGTCGGGCAGGGTGACGCGATGGTCGTGCGCAACAGCGGTGTGGTGGCGCTCATCGACGCGGGGGAGTCCCCGGAGCTGCTCGATGACTGCCTCGACGACCTCGGCATCGCACGACTCCAGCTGCTCGTGCTCACCCACTTCGACCTCGATCACGTCGGTGGTGCCACCGCGGTGCTCGGCAGGGTCGATCACGTTCTCGTCGGGCCGAGCGCCGAACCGGCCGACGACCGGCTGAGGGCCGAGCTCGCGGCATCCGGTGCCACGGTCACGCAGGTGGAGGCCGGGGCGAGCGGCAGGCTGGGCGAGCTGCGCTGGCGCATTCTGTGGCCTCCGGCGCGCCCCGCGGGGCTCGAGCCGGGCAACCCGTCGAGCCTCGTGATCCACTTCGACGGTGCAGCGTGCGCCGACTCGACGTGCCTGGACGCGCTGTTCCTCGGCGATCTCGGCGAGCAGGAGCAGGTGCGCCTGCTCGCGTCCGCCCGGCCGCCGCGGGTGGACGTCGTCAAGGTGGCGCACCACGGCTCGCGCGACCAAAGCGATGCCCTGTACGCGAGGCTGGGCGCGACCGTCGGGCTGATCGGGGTGGGCGAGAACCGGTACGGGCATCCGGATCCGCGCACGATCGCGCTGCTCGCCGGGGTGGGCACGACGCCCGCCAGAACCGACACCGCCGGGCTGATGCTCGTGACGTCGGATGCCCAGGGCAGAGTGGTGCTGTGGAGCGAGCGTGTCGCGCCGCGCCAGTAGGCTGAGAGGGAGAGGGAGAGGGGTCCGGTGGCGAGCAGAACCGCGAAGTCGGCTGGCATCCCGCAGCTCAGCTGGGACAAGGTGCGTCCGGCGCAGGTAGTGCTGGTGTCGGGCACCGAGGAGTTCCTTGCCTCGCGGTCGATCGGGCTGCTGCGCGACATCCTGAAGGCCGAGGACCCGTCGCTCGAGGTTAGCGACCTCGAGGCAGACGCGTACTCTCCCGGCGAGCTCGCGACGCTCGCGAGCCCGTCCCTGTTCGGTGAGCCGCGGATGATCCGGGTCAGCAAGGTCGAGAAGGCGTCGGACGCGTTCCTGGCAGAGGCGCTCAGCTACCTGCAGTCGCCGGCCTCGGACAGCTATCTGGTGCTGCGGCACGGCGGCGGGGTTCGCGGCAAGAAGCTGCTTGACGCGATTCGCGGGGGAGCCGGCAGCGGGATCGAGATCGTCTGCGCCGAGCTCAAGCGCGAATCCGACAAGCTCGACTTTGTGAGCGCCGAGTTCTCCGCGGCCGGCAGGCGCATCACCGGCGGAGCCCAGCGCGCGCTGGTCTCGGCGTTCAGCGATGACCTCGCCGAGTTGGCTGCGGCGTGCCGGCAGTTGCTCGCCGATTCCTCAGCGGAGATCACCGAGGCGACGGTGGAGCGCTACTACTCCGGGCGAGTGGAGACCAACGCGTTCCGCGTCGCCGACACCGCGATCGCCGGGCGTCACGGTGAGGCCCTGGTACTGCTGCGCCACGCGCTGGCATCCGGGGCCGACCCGGTGCCGATCGTCGCGGCGTTCGCGAGCAAGCTGCGCACCATGGCGAAGGTCGCCGGCGTGCGGGGGAGCTCGCAGCAGCTCGCCGGTCAGCTCGGTCTGGCACCCTGGCAGATCGACCGCGCCAAGCGCGACCTGCAGGGGTGGACGCAGGATGGCCTCGGCCGCAGCATCCAGCTCGTCGCCGAGACGGATGCGCAGGTCAAGGGCGCGGGCCGCGACCCGGTGTTCGCGCTCGAGCGCATGGTCGCGCACATCGCAACCTCCCGCTGACCGAGCTTCCCTGTTATATGCAGGACATCCGCACGCTCGCCGGCCCGGATCCCTGACAACATCCCGGCGATTGGCCAAATGTCCTGCACAACAGGGGATCTCCTGCACAACAGGGGGCGGAGCCAACAGAAAAGGCGCCCTCCCGTAGGAGAGCGCCTTCTCGTCAGCTGGTGTGACCTAGAGAGCCGCAACCTTCTTGGCGATCGCCGACTTGCGGTTCGCCGCCTGGTTCTTGTGGATGACGCCCTTGCTCGCAGCCTTGTCGAGCTTCTTCGCTGCGGTCTTCAGCGCTGCGGTGGCCTTCTCGGCGTCGCCTGCTGCGACGGCCTCGCGGGTCGCGCGAATGGCGGACTTCACTTCACTCTTGACCGCCTTGTTGCGCTCCTGCGCCTTGCGGTTGGTGCCGATTCGCTTGATCTGCGACTTGATGTTTGCCACGTGTGTAACTCTCTCGGTTCGTCTCGATTGTGGGCAGCCGACTCACTGCTCGAGCCGCTCGCTGCATCCGCGCGCCAATCGCACGGGAAGCCAACAGGCAACTTTACCAGCTATCGACTGCCCACAGCAACGCATCAGGACCGCATGTCACGGTCCGTGGGGTCGGTGGAGCGTTCTGCAGCATCGCTCCGCGCCTCTGCACGAGCCGCCTTCGCCGCTGCGGCCTCCTCGGCCTCCAGTCGCGCCATCTCCTCAGCGCGCTGGGCGCCGGGGATCCAGCCGCGGTTCACGACCCGCACCTGGAAGGCCCACGCGGCCGCAATCAGCACCAGGCCGATGACCACGGTGAGCACAACACCGACGACCGCGTTGCCGGAGAGCAGCGACGTGCCGATGAGCGTGCCGAACCAGCCGAAGTCGGCGTCACCGAATGTGGTGTTCTCCGCTCCGAGCACCTCGCCCATGACGAGCATGAGCAGCGCCGGCAGGATCGTGATGATGATGCCGTTCACGAAGCCGCCGACGAGCGCCCCGGCGCGTCCACCGGTGGCGTTGCCGAACACGCCGGCGCCACCGCCGGTGAAGAAGTGCGGGACCATGCCGGGCAGAATCAGCGCCAGCCCCCACATCGGGCCGAGCCAGATCCCGATGAGCACGAGCGCGACCACGCCACCGATGAAGGATGCGATGAAGCCGAACAGCACCGCGTTCGGCCCGAACGGGAACACCACGGGGATGTCGAGTGCGGGCTTCGCACCTGGGACCACCTTCTCGGAGATGCCCTGGAACGCGGGGACCAGCTCGCCGAGGAACGTGCGGACACCGTAGAGGATGATCGCGACGCCGACGCCGAACTGAAGAGCCTGCATGATCGCGGCCATGATGAATGCGCCGCCGTCGGCAGCCGCGAAGATCTCGAACGCCTGCTCGGCCGGGAGCACGATGAGCGCCCAGATCGCGAAGACGAGGTAGATCAGCATCATGGAGATCGCGGTTGCGACCATCGAGTCACGCAGGAAGCTCAGGCCCTTGGGGAACTCGATCTTCTCGGTCGAGTGGCTGCGGCGGCCGACACCCTGGCCCACGGCACCGGCGGCGATGTAGCCGGCGGTGCTGAAGTGCCCGATGGCGATCGAGTCGTCACCGGTGACGCGCTTCATCCACGGATGCGCGAACGCCGGCATGACGACCATGATCACGCCGAGAAGGAACGCGCCGATGACGACGACGAGCCACTGCAGCTCCGCGCCGAACCCGACCGACAGTACGACGGCCAGCAGGATCGACATGAACACCATGTGGTGCCCGGTGAGGAAGATGTACTTGAGCGGCGTGAACCGCGCCAGCAGCAGCATCACGACGAAGCCGAGCACGAGCACGTACGCACTCGTCGCACCGTATTGAGCCGATGCGATCGCGACGATCGCCTCGTTGGTCGGCACGACGCCCTGCATCCCGGTCACCTCCTGCACGAGGATGCCGAGCGGTTCCAGCGAGGCTACGACGACGTTCGCGCCTGCTCCCAGGATCAGGAAGCCGAGCGCTGCCTTGAGGCCGCCGCCGATGACCTGGCCGGCCGATCGCTTGAGCGCGATGAGACCGATTGCAGCGATGATGCCGATCAGGTAGGCCGGCACATTGAGGATCTGCAATCCAATGAATTCAAGGATTGCAACAAACCAGTTGTCCATTGTCTACTCCTTCGTAGCGGTTACCGCGTGGGGGCGGTGCTGCTTGGTTTCAGAGCTCCAGTTCGGGTTCGAGCTTCGACTTGATCTCGTCGAGCGAGAGGAAGTTGTTGATGACGATCACTTTCGAGTGAACGTCGCCGAGCTGCTCGACGAGTTCCTGCGAGATCAGCACGACGTCGGCGGTGCGGGCCGCGCCGCGCGCAGTGCCGATGTCGGCTGCCTCGACATCGATCTCACGGTCCTGCCCGAGGCCGCGCAGCACCTTCTCGGTGTTGTTCTTGAGGATCAGCGAGGTTCCGATACCCATTCCGCAGACGGTGAGGATCTTCTTCATTCGTTGTGCCTTTCTGTAGTCTCAGTCGCCGGATGCCGAGAACCGGGTCAGGAGTTCCCGCAACCTGGCGGGGGAGTCAGCGTCCTCGAGCTGCGTCATCTGATCCTCGTCGGCGAGGATGCCGGCGAGCGACGACATGACCTCGAGGTGACCGTCCTGCTCGGTCGCGGCGAGCCCGATCACGAGCGTCACCGGGTCGTTGGGGCTGCCGAACTCGATCGGCTCGGAGAGGGTCACCCAGCTGAGCCCGGCGCGCAGCACCGACGGGCTGGGCCGGGAGTGCGCAAGCGCGAGGCCGGGCGCGATCACGATGTACGGCCCGAGCTCCTCGACCGCGGCGATCATCTCCCGGGTGTACTCGTCGGTCGTCGCGCCGCTCGCCGTGAGGGCATCGCCGGCGACGGTGATCGCTTCACGCCAGTCGGAAGGGCGAGCCCCGAGGGTGATCGCCTCTTCCGGCAGCATGTCCGCGAGATTGTCCCCCATTATCAGGTCCCTTCCGGGCGGTGAGTCCTGTTTGCAACCATATACCCGCGTTCGAGGGTCATACAGCAGGCCGTGCCGGAATCTTCGCGGGCGCCTGCGAACTCTTCGGAATCCACGAAAGCTATGCGATTAGGGTGTGCCCATGAGTGACCTGGACACCTCGCCCGCGCATCCGGATGTCGCCGCCGAGGCCCGTGCTGTTGCCGCGGCCATCGCCATTCCGGCGCACGTCGTCAACGCGAAAGGCAACGGCCATGCGGGCACCGCGATGGCGCTCGCACCGTTCGCACACGTGCTGTTCTCACGCGTCCTGCGCCACAACCCCGCGAACCCGCGGTGGGCGGCTCGGGACCGGCTGGTGCTCAGCGCCGGGCACGCGAGCCTGCTGCTGTACGTGCAGCTCTTCCTCACCGGTTACGGTCTGACTCTCGATGACCTCGCTGCAAGTCGCAAGCTCGGCTCGCTCACGCCCGGGCATCCGGAGCTCCGGCACACGCCCGGCATCGAGGCCAGCACCGGGCCTCTCGGCCAGGGCGTCGGCAACGCGGTCGGGATGGCGATCGCCGCGCGCAAGGAGGCGGCGGAGTTCACCCCGGGCACCGACCTGTTCGACCACACGATCTGGGTGGTGGCGGGCGACGGATGCCTGCAAGAGGGCGTGTCGTCGGAGGCGTCCAGCCTCGCGGCGACCCTCGGCCTCGACAACCTGGTCATGGTCTGGGACGACAACTCCGTCACCATCGACTCGCTCACCGACGAGACCTTTGCCGAGGATGTCCGCGCCCGCTACCGCGCGTACGGCTGGCGCGTGCTCGAGGTGCACGACAGCACCGATTTGGACGAGCTCGAGCGGGTCCTGACGGACGCAGCCGACCGGCAGGCAGCAGACGGCCGACCGACCTTCGTCGCGCTGAGGTCCACCATCGGGGCGCCGTCCGAGAAGTTCAGCGGCAAGCCGGCCGCCCACGCCGGCGGGTTCGGCGACGACGAGGTCGCGCGCATCAAGCAGCAGCTCGGGTTCCCTCCGGACGCCACCCTCGAGGAGCTCGTCGAACCGGATGGGCTCGCCTTCGCGCGGCGCGCCGTCGACCGCGGCCGTCAGCTGGAGGCCGAGTGGTCGTCGCGGTTCGCGAACTGGTCGGCGGAGAACCCCGCGGATGCCGAACGCTGGGAGGCCTTCGAATCTCCCGTCTACCCCGGCGCCGCGTTCGCGGCGCTGGATGATGTCGAGGCTGCCATCGCGCCCGAGGGCACACCGGTGGCGACACGGAAGACCAACGGCGCGGTGATCTCGGCCCTGACACCGCTGACCAGCCTGTTCGGCGGCTCGGCGGACCTGGCCGGTTCCACCAACGTCGAGGTCCCCGGCGATCGAGTCTCCCCGGAGCATCCCGGCGGCGCGTTCGTGCGCTTCGGCATCAGGGAGCACGCGATGGCCGCGATCCTGAGCGGCATCGCGCTGCATGGCCCGTGGCGGCCGTTCGGTTCGACCTACCTGGCGTTCAGCGACTACATGCGGCCCAGCATCCGGCTCGCCTCGCTGATGGCGCTGCCCGTGCTGTACGTCTTCACTCACGACTCGGTCGCCGTCGGCGAGGACGGCCCGACCCATCAGCCGGTGGAGCAGATCGCAGGGCTGCGCACGGTCCCCGGCCTCGACGTCGTCCGCCCGGCCGATGCGCGCGAGACGGTCGCGCTCTGGCGGCGTCTGCTCCAGAAGCCGGAACGGCCGACCGCGCTGATCCTGTCGAGGCAGGACGTCCCGGTGCTGACCGACGCAGAAGGCCTCGCCGACGGTGTCGCCGCCGGCGGTTACGTCCGGTGGCAGCACGGGGAAGGGCTCGATGTGGCGCTCATCGGCACCGGCAGCGAACTGCAGCTCGCCATCGCCGCCGCGGAGGCGCTCGCCGAGGAGGGCATCGAGGCGCGCGTCGTTTCCATGCCGTGCGTCGAGTGGTTCGAGGAGTCAGCGAGGGAATGGCGTGAGAGCGTGCTGCCGTCCTCGATCGTCGCGCGGGTGGCCGTCGAGGCCGGCCGCGGCGACGCCTGGTACCGCTGGGTCGGCCTGGCCGGCGAGGTCGTCTCCGTTGAGAGATTCGGCGAGTCGGGCAGCGGCCCAGAGGTGCTCGAGCTGCGCGGCATCACGGCGGAGCACGTGCTGGCTGCGGCGCGACGCACCCTGGCAAGACGGTGACCGCCCGATCGTGGGACGTGGGAGAATTGTCCGATCCCCGTTTAAGCATTCGAGCATGAGGACCGTGTGACACCCAAGGCCGTGAGAGCGCTGGAGCCGTCGGCGACCGATCCCGCATTCATCCGCAACTTCTGCATCATCGCCCACATCGACCATGGAAAGTCGACGCTCGCGGACCGGATGCTGCAGATGACCGGCATCGTCGCCGACCGGGACATGCGCGCCCAGTACCTCGACCGGATGGACATCGAGCGAGAGCGCGGCATCACCATCAAGAGCCAGGCGGTGCGGATGCCGTGGGCGCTTCCCGGCGAGGACGGGCGCGATCAGGTCTACGCGCTCAACATGATCGACACCCCGGGTCACGTCGACTTCACCTATGAGGTGTCCCGCAGCCTCGCCGCGTGCGAGGGAGCCATCCTGCTTGTCGACGCGGCGCAGGGCATCGAGGCGCAGACGCTGGCGAACCTCTACCTCGCGCTCGAGAACGATCTGACGATCATCCCGGTGCTCAACAAGATCGACCTGCCTGCGGCCGACCCGCAGAAGTACGCGAAGGAACTCGCCGGGCTGATCGGTGGCGACCCGGACGATGTGCTGCGAGTGAGCGGGAAGACCGGCATCGGCGTCGAGGACCTCCTCGACCGCGTCGTCGAGCGCATCCCCGCGCCCGTCGGCGACCCGAGCGCCCCTGCCAGGGCCATGATCTTCGACTCTGTGTACGACAGCTACCGCGGCGTGGTCACCTACGTGCGGATGATCGACGGTGCGCTGTCCCCGCGGGAGCGCATCCAGATGATGTCGACTCGGGTGACGCACGAGCTGCTCGAGATCGGGGTCAGCTCGCCAGAGCCGGTGCCAGCCAATGGTCTCGGCGTCGGCGAGGTCGGCTACCTGATCACTGGTGTGAAGGACGTTCGGCAGTCGAAGGTGGGTGACACCGTCACCACCGCGACGAAGCCTGCGGTGAACGCGCTGCCCGGTTACACCGAGCCGAAGCCCATGGTCTTCTCCGGCCTGTACCCGATCGACGGCAGCGACTACCCGGACCTGCGCGATGCGCTTGACAAGCTCAAGCTCTCGGATGCCGCGCTCGCCTACGAGCCGGAGACCTCGGTTGCGCTCGGGTTCGGGTTCCGCTGCGGGTTCCTTGGGCTGCTGCACCTGGAGATCGTCACCGAGCGGCTTGAGCGCGAGTTCGGACTCGACCTCATCACCACTGCGCCATCCGTGATCTATGAGGTCGCCGCCGACGACGGCAAGACGGTGACCGTGACCAACCCGAGCGAGTTCCCCGAGGGCAAGATCGCGAGCGTCAGCGAGCCGATGGTCAAGGCGTCGATCCTCGCCCCCAAGGACTACGTCGGCTCGATCATGGAGCTCTGCCAGAGCCGCCGCGGCACCATGCGGAAGATGGAGTACCTGGGCGAGGACCGGGTCGAGCTGCACTACACGCTGCCGCTCGGTGAGATCGTGTTCGACTTCTTCGACCAGCTGAAGAGCCGCACGCAGGGCTACGCGAGCCTCGACTACGAACCGGCGGGGGAGCAGGAGGCCGATCTGGTGAAGGTGGACATCCTGCTCCAGGGAGAGCGTGTCGACGCGTTCAGCGCGATCGTGCACAGAGAGAAGGCATACGCGTACGGCGTGCTGATGACCGGTCGGCTGCGCGAGCTCATCCCGCGGCAGCAGTTCGAGGTGCCGATTCAGGCCGCGATCGGTGCCCGCATCATCGCGCGTGAGAGCATCCGGGCCATGCGCAAGGATGTGCTGGCCAAGTGCTATGGCGGTGACATCTCCCGAAAGCGCAAGCTGCTCGAGAAGCAGAAGGAGGGCAAGAAGCGCATGAAGACCATCGGACGGGTCGAGGTGCCGCAGGAGGCCTTCATCGCCGCGCTCAGCGGAGACGTCGAGAAGGCGAAGAAGTAGCTTGCAGCATTCAGACGCACCACTGTGGAGGCAGCCGGTCAACTACGGCGCCATCGGCGCGACCAAGGCTGACGACCTGCTGGAATACCCGCCGCAGGGCTTCCGACCGTTCGAGCAGCGCTCGCGCGTCGGTCACGGAGACGCGCGCTGGGACTACGCGTGGCAGGCGACCCTGTCCTGGCAGGTGCAGCGCGGCAGCGGCTTCGAGGTCGAGCTCGCCGACGCTCCGCCGCACATCGGCGAAGGCACCTACACGCCTGTCACCTTCGACACCGCGGGCATCCCCGTCACCGGCGCGATGAAGTCATCAGAGGGCGAGACGGTGTTCGGCCCCGACGGGCAGCGCTTCATCGCACCCGGCGACACCGTCGTGCTGGTGTCCCGCATCGGGCCGAAGGAGTTCCGCTCACCCAGCCGGGTCATCTACGTCGTCGACGAGCCGAACCGCAAGGGCTTCGCCTACGGGACCCTGCCGGGGCATCCGCTCGCCGGCGAGGAGGCGTTCATCGTCGAGCGGACACCCGACGGCTCGGTGTGGCTGACCGTGCGCACCTTCTCCCGCCCCGCCAACGCGCGCTGGCGGCTGCTCACCCCGCTGCTGCGGATGCAGCAGAAGCGCATGGTTGGGCGCTACCTGCGCTCCCTCTCCGGACCGATGGCGTGAATGGCACGCCACCTGCGGTACGGCACAACGGCGTGGCACATCTCACGCCCGGAAATTGTCGATTTCGTCCATCACCCGCCGACCGTTCGCGGGGCGGCGAGTACTCTGACGCCGTGACTGACTATCGACCTCCCCTCACGGATCTCATGTTCGTACTCGAGCACATTGCCGACTACGAGACCATCGCATCCCTTCCCGGGTTCGAGCACGCCGACCTGGAGACGGTGAACGGACTGCTCGACGAGGCCGGTGACTTCATGGCCGAAGTCATCGCGCCCACCAACAGGCAGGGTGACACCATCGGCGCGAAGTGGCAGCCCGACGGCAGCGTCGTGACGCCGGATTCCTTCAAGGCCGCCTACCGCAAGCTCATCGACGCGGGCTGGGGCTCGCTGCAGTTCCCAGAGGAGTTCGGCGGCGGCGGCTTCCCATGGACCATCGGGATCGCCCTCCAGGAGATGCTGAACTCGGCGAACACCGCGTTCGCGCTCAACCCGCTGCTGACTCAGGGCGCTATCGATGCGCTGCTGCACTACGGCAGCGACGAGCAGAAGCGGACCTTCCTCCCGCGGATGATCAGCGGCGAGTGGACCGGCAGCATGAACCTCACCGAGCCGCACGCGGGCTCCGACGTCGGAGCGCTCACCACGCGTGCCGTGCGGCGGGACGACGGCACCTACCGGATCAGCGGGCAGAAGATCTTCATCACCTACGGCGAACACGACATGGCCGACCAGATCGTGCACCTCGTGCTCGCGCGCACACCCGACGCCCCGGCTGGCACGAAGGGCATCTCCTGCTTCATCGTCCCCAAGCACCTGGTGAACGACGACGGCACCCTCGGAGAGCGCAACGGCGTTCGGGCGCTCTCGATCGAGCACAAGCTCGGCATCCACGGCTCGCCGACCTGCGTGCTCGAGTACGACGAGGCGACCGGGTACCTCATCGGCGAAGAGAACATCGGCATGAAGATCATGTTCGTCATGATGAACAACGCCCGTCTCTCGGTTGGCCTGCAGGGACTCTCCCTGGCTGAGCGCGCCTACCAGGATGCGCTTGCCTACGCGAAGGAGCGCAAGCAGGGCAAGGCGATCGGCGCCGAGTCCGACTCGCCGATCATCGACCACCCGGATGTGCGCCGAATGCTCATGACCCAGAAGGCGTACATCGCAGCGCTGCGCAGGCTCATGTACACCAACTCGGCGCAGATGGACATCAGCCGCAATCACCCGGATGCCGCGGTGCGGCAGCGCGCCGACGAGATCGTCGCCCTGCTCACCCCGATCTGCAAGTCGTTCGGCACCGACATCGGCTCGGAGATGACCTCGCTCGCGCTCCAGGTGTTCGGCGGCATGGGCTACATCGAGGAGACCGGCGTTGCGCAGTACTTCCGCGACGTGCGCATCACGCAGATCTACGAAGGAACCAACGGCATCCAGGCCGCCGACCTCGTCGGACGCAAGCTCGGGTTGCGCGGCGGTGCGGCCGTCTCCGAGTACTTGCAGCAGTTGCGCGCACTCGACGGCGACCTGGCGGCGGCGGGGGCGGAGTTCGAGTCCATTCGCGCAGCGCTCAGCGACAATCTCGGCGCCCTCGAGGAAGCGACGCGCTGGATGCTGCAGAACGGCCAGTCAGACCCGAACTCGGCGCTGGCCGGCTCATCGCCGTACCTGCGCATGTGGGGTCTCGTGCTGAGCGCGTGGCTGCTCGCCAAGGGCGCGCTGGTCGCGGCCGGGACAGACGACTCCGCCAATGCCGAGACCCAGCTGGTGCTCGCGCGCTTCTTCGCAGAACAGCTCCTGCCCGCGGCGAGGGGCCTGCTGCCAGCCGCGACAGCGGGGGCACGTGACCTGTACGCACTCGATGAGGATCGCCTGATCCGCCGCTAATGCCCTCAGCTCTGCCCATCGCCGACCCGGCGCCGCTCGACGGAATCCTCCCCGAACGCGCCGGGCTAGGCGCCGGGCAGCGCAACCTGGGCGTGTACCTGCACGTGCCGTACTGCCGAGTGCGCTGCGGGTACTGCGACTTCAACACCTACACGGCGAGTGAGCTGGGCGGCCACAAGCGCGAGGACTACGCGGGCCAGGCCGTCTCGGAACTGCGGTTCGCGCGCGGGGTGCTCGACGCATCCGGAGTGCAGGAGCGGCAAGCATCCACGGTGTTCTTCGGCGGCGGGACGCCGACCATCCTCCCTGTCGCCGACCTGGCGGCAATGCTCGCCGGTGTCCGCGACGCGATCGGAGTGGCGCCGGATGCCGAGATCACGACCGAGGCGAACCCGGACTCGGTCGACCAGCGCTACCTCGAGGGGCTGAGCGCATCCGGCTTCACTCGCGTGTCATTCGGAATGCAGTCAGCGATGCCCCACGTGCTCGCAACGCTCGAGCGCACCCACGACCCTGCACGCATCCCGCTCGTCGTGGGGTGGGCGAAGCAAGCGGGCCTCGAGGTCAGCCTCGACCTGATCTACAACACGCCTGGGGAGAGCCTCGACGACTGGCGGCGCTCCCTCGAGCACGCGCTCGCACAGGAGCCCGACCACCTGAGCGCCTACTCGCTCATCGTCGAGGACGGCACCAAACTGGCTCGGCAGATCCGCAAGGGGCAGGTCGCGCAGCCGGACGACGAGCTCGCGGCCGACCAGTATGAGCTGGCCGACGCGCTGCTGTCGGAAGCCGGCTATCAGTGGTACGAGGTCAGCAACTGGGGACGCCCGGATGCGCGTGGCGACCACCGCTCGCGGCACAATCTCGCCTATTGGCAGGGGCACGACTGGTGGGGCGTCGGGCCGGGCGCTCACAGCCATGTCGGCGGGGTGCGCTGGTGGAATGTCAAGCATCCGGCTGCCTACGCCGACCGGGTGCTCGCCGGGCTGTCCCCGGCTGCCGGCCGGGAGACGCTCGACGACGAGACGCGGCGCATCGAGCGGGTGATGCTCGGCACGCGCGTCCGAGACGGGCTGGACACCAGCGAGCTGACGGCAGCCGGCCGTCGCGCGGTCGCCGGCCTGATCGCGGATGGCCTGGTCAACGCGGAAGCCGCCCTCCGCGGGCGCGTCGTGCTGACGCTGCGGGGGCGGCTTCTGGCGGACGCGGTGGTCCGGGCTTTGCTCGACTAGCTCACTTCACGAACTTGATGGCGAGCGGGTAGCTGTAGTACTCGCCCTTGTTCGCAGCCACGGCGGCCATGATCGAGAAGATGATGGTGACGATCCAGACCGCGATGAGGATCAGGATGCCGACAACGATGATGATCGTGATGGTGCCGACGACGTAGGCGATCGCCATCGTGATCTGGAAGTTGAGGGCCGTCGCTGTGTGCTGGCGCACGAACGGACCGCGGTCCTTCAGCACGATGTAGCCGATGAGAGCCGGGATGAAGCTGAAGAAGATGCCGCCGATGTGAATCAGCGTTGACCAGAGCTTCTCATCGCTCGGGTTGAGCGGCTGCTGCGCCTGGTAGGGGTTCTGCGGCGGGGGAGGAGGCGTGGTGTCAGACATGACCCCATTAAAGCAGTCGCCCTCAACAATGAAAGGCCGGGGAGCAACTCCCCGGCCTTCCCGCGTGGCTCTCGACTACTTGATCAGACGGATCGCGAAGGGGTAGCGGTAGCTGCCGCCGCCGTTGACCTTGATGCCGCCCATGATTGAGAAGACGACGTTGATCAGGTAGGGCAGCCAGCCGATGAAGCTCAGCAGTCCGGTGATCGCAAGCGCGCCGCCGATGCCGCTGAAGCCCACGCTCGCCCAGATGACACCGCTGATGATGCTGATCAGGATGCTCAGGATGATCGAGACCGCGATCCAGGTGATCTGCCAGTTGAGGGCTTCCTTGCTCTCCTGACGGGTCAGGGTTCCGCGGTCCTTGAAGACCAGGAAGATGATGAGGGCGGGGATGAAGCTCAGGATTCCACCGAAGTGAGCGAACGACGCCCACTGCTTGTCCTCGGCCGCCGTCAACGGCGCCGCGGGTGCTGCGGGCTGGGCCGCCGGCTGGGGAGTCTCGGGCTGAGGGGTTGATTCAGTCATTGACACTGCCTTTCTTCGAACATGCCTGACCGGGTTGGCCAGAAACGCCACCGTGACCGGCGGTTTTGCGCCCCGCATGGGAAGGGCCGCGGGTCCTCCCATAAGGTAGTGCCCCCGTCGGTGCGCGTGCAACGCTCATTATCCGGCGTGTCGCGGTACAATTGGCAGTCGGGTTAGCAGAGTGCCAATGAGGAGGTCGACGGGTCATGGTTTCCGATCGCAGCCTCGCCGTCCTGCGGGCCATCGTGCAGGACTATGTTGCGAGCCGGGAGCCGGTCGGGTCGAAGTCGATCGTCGACCGGTACTCGTTCGGAGTGTCCGCTGCCACCATCCGGAACGATATGGCGCTCCTCGAGGAAGAGGAGCTGATCGTCGCCCCGCACACCTCGTCCGGGCGCATCCCGACGGACAAGGGCTACCGCGTCTTCGTCAACCAGCTTGCCGACCTGCGTCCGCTCACCCCGGCGCAACGCCAGGCGATCGAGACCTTCCTGGGCGAAGCGACCGACCTCGATGAGGTGCTGAGCAGGACGGTCCGGCTGCTGTCGCAACTGACCCACCAGGTGGCGCTCGTCCAGTACCCCTCCCTCGGCCGGTCGCACATCCGCCACATCGAACTGGTCCGGTTGAGCGAGACCAGGGTCATGACGGTGCTGATCACCGACACCGGGCGTGTCGAGCAGCGGCTGATCGACCTGCACGCGGTGCTTGACGACGATTTCCTGACCGAGCTGCGCAACGCGCTGAACGCGAGCCTTGCCGCTTTGAGCCTCCCCGAAGCAGCGGCGGCGCTGGCCGAGTTCGCCGACCAGTTCCCGCAGGATCGCAGGCTGCTCGTCGGACAGGTCGTCGAGAGCCTTCTCGAGCAGGTCGCTGCGGGCCGTGGCGAGAAGCTGGTGATGGCCGGGGCCGCGAACCTCGCGCTCACCGCCGACGACTTCACCGGCAGCATCTACCCGGTGCTCGAGGCGATCGAGGAGCAGGTCACCCTGCTCAGGCTGTTCGCTGAGATGGAGCCAGACAGCAGCGGGTTATCATCGAGCATCGGAAGCGAGAACGCGCAGTTCGGCTTGAGTGAGACGAGTGTGCTCACGAGCAACTACTCGACATCCGGCGGCGAACTGGCGCGACTCGGTGTGCTGGGTCCCACCCGCATGGACTATCCGAACAATATGGCGGCCGTTCGCGCGGTCGCGCGTTACCTGTCCCGCCTGCTCGGTGAGAACTGAGCACCCGGGCACAATCTCAAGGAATTTCATTTGGCTGACCATTACGAAGTGCTGGGCGTCGAGCGCACCGCGACCCCGGAAGAGATCAAGAAGGCGTACCGACGCCTCGCTCGCGAGTTGCATCCGGATGTGAACCCGGGGGCTGACGCGGCGGAGAAGTTCAAGCAGGTGACGCACGCCTACGACGTCCTCTCCGACCCGAAGCAGCGCGAGCAGTACGACCTCGGCGGCACCGGCGGCTTCGGCGCTGCGGGCTTCGGCGGCTTCGGCGATGTCTTCGACGCGTTCTTCGGCGCTGGTCCGCGCGCGTCAGGGCCACGCTCACGCCGTGAGCGCGGGCAGGATGCGTTGCTGCGCGTTGAGGTCGACCTGAAGGATGTCGTCTTCGGCATCGCGCGCGAACTCGAGGTCGACACCGCGGTGATGTGCGAGACCTGCAACGGCTCCTGCTGCGCGCCCGGCACCAAGCCGGTGACCTGCGACATCTGCGGCGGCACCGGATCCATCCAGCGTTCGGTGCGCAGCCTCCTCGGCAACGTGATGACGTCGAGCCCGTGCGGCACCTGCCGCGGCTACGGCACGGTCATCCCGAACCCCTGCCCGACCTGTCAGGGCCAGGGGCGTGTGCGCGCGCGCCGCAAGATCAAGGTCGACGTGCCAGCTGGTGTGGACACCGGCCTGCGGCTTCAACTGCCGGGTCAGGGTGAAGCCGGGCCGGCCGGCGGGCCCAACGGCGACCTCTACCTCGAGATCAAGGTCAAGCACCACGACATCTTCAGCAGGAACGGCGACGACCTGCTGGCCACGCTCGAGGTGCAGATGACGGATGCGATCCTCGGCACCACCGCGACGCTGAAGGGCCTCGATGGGCCCATCACCGTCGAGGTAAAGCCGGGCACGCAGAGCGCAGAGGTCATCACGGTCAAGGAACGCGGAATCACCCACCTGCGCGGAACCGGACGCGGCGACCTCAAGATCGGCGTTCAGGTGATCACCCCGACCAAGCTCGACACGACTCAGCTGCGACTCATGAACGAGTTCGCGAAGAGCCGCAAGAGTGTGCCCCCTACCCTCAGCGTGTTCCAGCAGGGACTGTTCCAGAAGCTGCGGGACCGCTTCCTGAACCTGTGACTAAGAGCCGTGGCGCACTTCTACCTGAGCGACGATCTCACCGGGACGGCAGTCGGCAGTGAGGTCACGGTCAGCGGATCCGAGGCACGGCACGCGGTCACCGTCGGTCGGCTTCGGGTCGGCGAGACGACAACCGTCGGGAACGGTGCGGGCCTGGTCGTCAGCGGCACGGTGACGAACGCGGAACCTGCCGAGTTCAGCATCCGGGTCGAAGCGGTTCGGACCGAGCCGGAATCGCGGCCAGCCGTGTGGCTCGCGCAAGCGCTCGCGAAGGGCGACAGGGACGAGCTGGCGATCCAGGCGGCCACAGAGCTCGGGGTGGATGCGGTCATTCCGTGGGCCGCCGCGCGCTCCATCGTGCGCTGGGAGGGACCGAAGCTGCAGAAGCACCACGACCGGTGGGCGGCGATTCTCCGCGAGGCAGGCAAGCAGTCGATGCGGGCCCGGCTGCCGCGACTGCTGCCGCTGGTGAACACCGCCAAGCTGGTCGCTCTGGCCGCCGACCTGCAGACGGTGGTGCTCGAGCCGCTCGCCGAGCTTCCTTTGACCGGGCTCCCCACCGACGGGCGCGACATCCTGCTCATCGTCGGGCCGGAGGGTGGCATCGCCCCGGCCGAACGCGAGCGCTTCGTCGCCGCGGGCGCGACCGAGTACAAGCTCGGCACGACCGTGCTGCGGACGAGCACCGCGGGCCCGGCGGCGCTCGCAGTGGTCAACTCGCGACTCGGCCGCTGGTGAGCGGCACCCGTTACGATGGTGCGCATGCCGGAAACCGATGAGCGAAGCGTGTTCACGAAGATCATCGCGCGTGAGATCCCCGCGGACATCGTCTACGAGGATGAAACGCTCATCGCATTCAACGACATCGCCCCGAAGGCGCCGGTCCACATGCTGGTGGTGCCCAAGACGGAGGAGTTCGCGAACGTGAGCGAGCTCGCGGCGGGCGACCCCGCGTTGCTCGCGCGCATCGTGGCGACGGCAAAATCGCTGGCCAGCGACAAATCGAACGGGGACTTCCGTCTCGTGTTCAATGAGGGCGAGTCGACCGGTCAGACGATTTTCCATGTCCACGCCCATGTGCTGTGCGGCGAACTGGAGGAAGGAACCCTTGGCCAATAGCGACCAACCGGATGCGGTGGCTCACGAAGAGCTCCGCGTCGATGGCATTGCGATGGTCCGGCTGCTGGGTCCCCAGGACCGGCTCCTCAAGACCGTTGAGGGTCAGTTCCCGCTCGTGCGGGTTGCGGTGAGAGGCAACGAGATCTCCCTCGACGGTGATGCGGGGCAGGTCGCAGGGGCGAAGCGGCTCGTGGAGGAGCTCATCCAGATGGTGCGCAACGACCAGGACTTCGGCGAGCCGGAAGTGAACACGTCCGCGCGCATGCTCAAGGAGGACCCCAGGGTCAGCCCGGCCGAAGTGCTCAGCCAGGCGATCCTCACCAGCCGCGGCCGAAGCATCCGGCCGAAGACGCTCGGCCAGAAGAACTACGTCGACGCCATCGACGAGAACACCATCGTGTTCGGAATTGGACCGGCCGGCACGGGCAAGACCTACCTCGCGATGGCGAAAGCGGTGCAGGCGCTGCAGCGCAAGGAGGTCAACCGGATCATCCTGACCCGTCCCGCCGTCGAGGCGGGGGAGCGGTTGGGATTCCTCCCCGGCACCCTCAACGACAAGATCGACCCGTACCTGCGGCCGCTGTACGACGCGCTCAACGAGATGATGGACCCGGAGGTCGTGCCCCGGCTCCTCGCCACAGGCACCGTCGAGGTTGCGCCGCTGGCCTACATGCGCGGGCGCACCCTGAACGACTCCTTCATCGTGCTCGACGAAGCGCAGAACACCACGCCGGAGCAGATGAAGATGTTCCTCACCCGGCTGGGCTTCGGCTCGAAGATGGTGGTCACCGGCGACATCACCCAGATCGACCTGCCCACCGGGGCTAGCGGGCTGCAGCTGGTGACGCGCGTGCTCTCCGAGATCGACGACATCCACTTCGCGCGGTTGACGAGCGACGACGTGGTGCGGCACAGCCTCGTCGGTCGCATCGTGGATGCGTACACCAAGTACGACGCGGAGCGGCAACTGCAGCGCTTCGAGCAGCACGGCGCCGTCGAGGGCGCCAACCGAGCCGAACGACGGGCCCGGATGCCCCAGGACCACAAGAGGAAGCGCTGATGTCGATAGAGGTCAACAACGAGTCGGCGATCCCGGTCGACGAGGCTGCGCTGCAGCGGCTCGCCGGGTACACCCTGGAGCAGCTGCACGTGCATCCGGATGCCGACCTCGGCATCGTGCTCGTCGATGAGGCGGCCATGGAACAGCTGCACGTGCAATGGATGGACGAGCCCGGCCCCACCGACGTGCTCAGCTTCCCGATGGACGAGCTGCGCCCTGGCAGTGATGAAGAGCTGACGCCACCCGGGCTGCTCGGCGACATCGTGCTGTGCCCGCAGGTCGCTGAGGTCCAGGCGAAGACGGCCGGCCACAGCACCCTCGACGAGCTCGTCATGCTCACCTGCCACGGCCTCCTGCACCTGCTGGGTTTCGACCACGCGGAACCGGACGAGGAACGGGAGATGTTCGGCATCCAGCGGGACATCCTCATCGGTTTCACGATGCAGGAACGACGATCATAGGGACCCGCCGATGATCCCCGTCTTCGTCACCATTGCGGTCCTCCTGGTGGCGCTCGGCGGACTCCTCGCCGCAGCCGACTCCGCGATGAGCGTGCTGTCGCGCACCGACTTGCAGGATCTCGCGGTGCGCTCGCGCGCGCGCAAGTCGCTGCTCGCGATCGCCTCCGATGTCGGCGCTCACGTCAACGCGGTCAACTTCATGCGCGTCGTGACCGAGTCCACCGCGGCGGTGCTCGTGACCCTGGCGCTCGCCTACACGGTCGAAGACCTGTGGCTTGCGCTGCTGCTGGCTGCGCTTGGCATGACCATCGTGTCGTTCGTGCTCGTCGGGTCCAGCCCGCGCGCCGTCGGCCGGGTGCACGCGCGCACCGTGATGCGGCAGAGCGCGTGGCTGGTGCACGCCTTCCGGGTGGTCCTCGGCCCGATCGCGGCCGCGCTCGTGCGGATCGGCGACCGGGTTACCCCCGGCCGCCCGCGCACCTCGAGCTTCGCATCCGAGGAACAGCTGCTGAGCATGGTCGACGAGGCCACAGAACTCGACGTGCTCGAGGAGGACGACCGCGAGCTGATCCACTCGATCTTCGAATTCAGCGACACCGTGGTGCGCGAGGTGATGATCCCGCGCACCGACATGGTCACCATTGATGGCGGCGCCGACATCGGCACCGCGATGGGACTGTTCCTCAGCCGCGGAGTGTCCCGGATGCCGGTGATCGGCGAGCACATCGACGACGTCATCGGCGTGCTCTACCTGCGAGATGTCGCCCGGTTGAGCTATGAGAAGCCGCTCGACGCGGAGGGCATGACGGTGGCCGAGCTGGCGCGTCCGACGCTGTTCGTGCCCGAGTCGCAGAAGGCCGACGATTCGCTGCGACAGATGCAGCTCGAGTCGAACCACCTCGCGATGGTCGTCGACGAGTACGGCGGCATCGCCGGCCTGGTCACGATGGAGGACCTGATCGAGGAACTCGTCGGCGACATCTCCGACGAATACGACCGTGAGGTCGTCGAGGTGGTCGACCTGGGTGATGGCCGGTACCGGGTGAGCGCCCGGCTGCCGGTGGACGAGCTGGGAGAGCTGTTCGGGATCCACCTGGACGACGACGACGTCGACTCGGTCGGCGGACTGCTGACCAAGGCGCTCGGCCGGTTGCCGCTCGCCGGGTCGTCAGCGACCCACTCCGGGATCATCCTCACCGCGGAGCGCACCGAGGGCCGCCGCAAGCGGGTCACCACGGTGCTCGTGGAGCGCGACCAGGCGCTCATCGACGCCGACGACGCGTTCGGATCAGATGACAGCTCGAACCATCAGAACGGCCAATCGAACCCCAGGGAGCACCGTTGACCTATCGCGCCGGATTCGTGACCTTCGTCGGCAGGCCCAACGTGGGCAAGTCGACGCTCACCAACGCGCTCGTCGGTGAGAAGGTCGCGATCACCAGCAGCAAGCCGCAGACCACCCGCCGGGCGATCCGCGGCATCGTGCACCGGGAGGACGGGCAGCTCATTCTGGTCGACACGCCCGGCATGCACCGGCCGCGCACGCTGCTCGGCGAGCGACTCAACGACATCGTGCAGGAGACCCTCGGCGACGTCGACGTGATCTGCTTCTGCGTCCCGGCGAACGAGAAGCTCGGACCGGGGGACCGGTTCATCAACGAGCAGCTCGACCAGTTCCCGAAGGCGAAGAAGGTTGCGCTCGTGACCAAGGTCGACTCGGCGTCCAAGGCCCAGGTTGCTCAGCAGCTGCTCGCCGTGAGTGAGCTGCGGGACTGGGCGACGATCATTCCGGTGTCGGCGACCACCGGCATCCAGCTCGACACGCTCGCTGCCGAGCTCGTCGCGCTCATGCCGGAGTCGGAGCCGCTGTATCCGGCTGAGACCATCACCGAGGAGACGCTCGAGGCACGCATCGCCGAGCTGGTGCGGGAGGCAGCGCTCGAGGGTGTCGAGGACGAACTGCCGCACTCGATCGCGGTTACGGTCGACGACATCGTGGAACGCGAGGACAAGGCCCTCGTCGAGGTGTACGCGAACCTGTGGGTCGAGCGGGACAGCCAGAAGGGCATCATCATCGGGCATAGGGGCTCCCGCCTGAGTGAGGTGGGCGCGCGTGCGCGCGGCCAGATCGAACCGCTCGTCGGCTCACCGGTGTACCTGAGCATCCGGGTCAAGGTCGCGAAGGACTGGCAGCGCGACGCGAAGCAGCTGGGGCGCCTCGGCTTCTGAGCTCCCGGTGGCTGAGCCTGTCGAGACCCCGGCCGGACGTACATCGGAAGGATGATTCCGGCCGCCGGGAGGCTCAACTGGAGCCGTCGGCGCGCGGCGAGCATCTACCGTTGAAGCCATGATCCGCACGCTGAAGCCAGCCCAGTTGGTGTTCGACACCGTTGTCGCGACGCTGTGCCTGCTGCTGGTCATCTACGTGTCCGTTTCGAGCCCCAGTCTTGGGACCTCACCTGTCGCCGGCATCGGCATGAGCGCCGCACTCGGGGTCCGGCGCATCAGCCCGCCGATCGCTCTCGGCATCGCGTGGCTCACCTCGCTCGTGCAGGTTTTCGCCGACATCGGATTCGACCCCTCGAACCTCGCCATCTTGCCCGTCCTGTACGCGACGGCGTCCTACGGCGATCGGATCACCAAGTGGGCGGGTCTCGTCTCCAGCGGAGTCGGCGCGCTGATCATCGCGATCTACCTTCCACTCGACGCCGGTTATGCGCCGGACCTCGGATCGGTCTCGATCCTCGCGCAGCTGCCGTCGATAACGCTGACGATGCTCATCACGTTCCTGTCCTTCCTCGCGGTCTTCGTGCTGAGCTGGACGTTCGGCCTCCTCGCGCGCACCTGGCGCGCCTCGCGGGAAGCCGGGCAGGCGCGCATCATCGCAGAGCGCCAGCGACTCGACGCAGAGCGGGAGGCCGCGCGCGAACACGAGCGCACCCGCATCGCGCGCGACATGCACGACGTCGTCGCGCACTCGCTCGCGGTCGTGATCGCGCAGGCCGACGGCGCCAGGTACGCGAAGGACGCCGACCCGGATGCGGTGGGCACCGCGCTCGAGGCCATCTCCACGACCGCGCGGGAGGCCCTTGCTGACGTGCGCGTGCTGCTCGCCCAGCTGCGGCACAATCAGGGCGAATCGCCGCAGCCGGTGCTCGCTGACCTGGACCGCCTGCTCGACCAGCTGCGCGCATCCGGACTGCCGATCCGGTTCGAGCAGGTGGGTGAACCGGTCGCGGTGGGCACCAGCCAGGAGCTGGCCGCCTACCGGATCGTGCAGGAGGCGCTCACCAACGCGCTGCGACACGGCGACGTGGCGAAGCAGGTCGACGTGCGATTCGACTGGGCTGACGAACTCGGCATCCGGGTCTCGAGCGCCATCCTGGCGCCGGAGCACCCGCAGGGCGTCGGGCACGGCATCGCGGGCATGCGGGAGCGCGCCGAGCTGGCAGGCGGATGGTTCGACGCGGGTCCTGAGGCAGGACGCTGGGTCGTGCGCGCCGGTTTGCCATCGGTGTTCGAGCCGGTGACCGCGTGAGCGCGCCCATCCGGGTCGCGCTCGTCGACGACCAGGCACTGTTTCGCGCCGGCATCCGGATGCTGGTGGCATCGCAACCGGACCTGGAGTTCGTCGGCGAAGCCGGGGACGGCCAGGGCGCGATCCAGCTCTCCGACGAGCTGCGGCCGGACGTGATCCTGATGGACGTGCGGATGCCTGTTCTCGATGGCATCGAGGCGACCCGCCGGATCGTGCTGGCCGGCGAGGAGAGCGGTGCCACGGCTCCCAGGATCATCGTGCTCACCACCTTCGACCTGGACGAGGCCGCTGCCCGCGCCATCCGGGCCGGCGCGAGCGGCTTCCTGCTGAAGGACGCGGAGCCAGAGTTCCTGCTCGCCGCCATCCGCACGGTGCACGCGGGAACCGCGGTGGTTGCCGCCTCCGCGACGCGCGCGCTCTTCGAGCACGTTGGCAGGACAGCGCCGAAGCCGGCGCCGGCGGAGTTCCGCAGCCTCACCAGCCGTGAGCGAGAGATCTTCGGCCTCGCCGCCCGCGGCCTCAGCAACGCGGAGATCGCCCAGAGCGAGTACCTGAGCGAGGCAACCGTGAAGACGCACGTGAGTCGCATCCTCGGCAAGCTCTCGTTGCGTGATCGGGTCCAACTCGTCGTGTACGCCTTCGAGCACCGGCTGAACGAGCACAGAGCCGACCAGTAGCGGCCGATAGGCTCGTCCGATGCAGTTCGACGCCGTAAACGACGCCATCGCCGAAACCGAGTTCTCCGGGGTCGTGCTGATCGCCCGCGATTCCGAGGTGCTCTACGAGCGCGCCGCGGGGCTGGCCTCCCGGCACTGGGACGTGCCCAACGCCCCGGACATCCGCTTCGACAGCGCGTCGATCACCAAGCTCTTCACCTCGATCGCGGTGCTCCAACAGGTCGAGGCAGGACGGCTCGACCTCGAGGCCTCGATCCATGACTATGTCGACCTGGAGTCCACCACCATCAGCCGCGACGTGCGATTGCTGCACCTGCTGACCCACACCTCAGGCATCGCCGATGACGCCGACGAGGAAGCCGGCGAGAGCTATGAGGCCCTGTTCAAGGACAAGCCGAACTACTCGATCATCGAGACGCGCGACTTCCTGCCCCAGTTCGCCTACAAGGAGCCTCTCGCTGCACCCGGCGTGCAGTGCCGCTACTGCAACGTCGGGTACGTGCTGCTTGGCCTCGCGATCGAGGCGGTGACCGGCGAGACCTACCGCGACGTCGTCACCCGGGATGTCTTCGCGGCAGCAGGCATGCATGACTCGGGCTTCTTCGACCGCCGCGACGCCGCACCCAGGGTCGCGGAAGGCTGGGACAAGAAGGATGACGGCAGGTGGGTGCAGAACATCTACTCCTACCCGCCGATCGGATCACCCGACGGTGGGGCGTTCGTCACCGCCGCCGACCTGCTGACTTTCCTGACCGCGGTGCGTTCCGGGCGGCTGCTCGGCGGCGAGTTGACGGGGGAGTTCCTGAGCCCCCAGGTCGTGCATGACGAGGGCACCAAGTACGGCTTCGGCCTGGAGTTCGACCTGGCCGAGGACGGCACGGTGCGCTCGTACTACAAGGACGGCATCAACGCTGGGGCGAGCGGCATCGTGCGCCACTACCCGGCAGCCGGTGTCGACGTCGCAGTGCTGTCCAACTCAGAGGACGGCGCCTGGCCGGTCGTCAGGGCCATCGACAAGCAGTTCGACTGAGGATCATCCGAACGATGTAGCGGATGCCCTCCGCAGACGGATGCTCGTGCACGCACCAGCTTCCTAGCGTTGAGGGCATGGCATTCAATCACACAGAGGCGGGCCTGGTCGCCCGCGTATCGCAGCTGAGCAAGTCCTATGGCAGCGGCAGCAGCACAGTCAGGGCACTCGACGACGTCTCGGTCGGCATCCGAGAGAGCGAGTTCACCGCGGTTATGGGGCCGAGCGGCTCCGGCAAGTCGACGCTCATGCACATCATGGCCGGGCTGGACGCCCCCACCACCGGATCGGTGTGGCTGGGCGACACCCAGATCAGCGCGCTGAACGACCGGGAGCTGACGACACTGCGCCGTCGCCGCGTCGGTTTCGTCTTCCAGTCCTTCAATCTGGTGCCGACGCTGACGGTCGGCGGAAACGTGAACCTGCCGTTCGAACTCGACGGGCGCAACCCCAGCGGCAGCGAACGGGAGTGGGTCGACGAGCTGATCGCATCCCTCGGGCTGGCCGACCGGCTCACCCACCGTCCCCACGAACTGTCCGGCGGTCAGCAGCAGCGCGTCGCCATCGCACGTGCTCTTGCCACACGGCCGGATGTCGTCTTCGCCGACGAACCGACCGGCAACCTCGACACGCGCACCGGCCGCGAGGTGCTCGAACTGCTTGCCGCAGCAGCACGGGACCACCAGCAGAGCATCGTCATGGTCACCCATGACCCGATCGCCGCGAGTCACGCCGACCGCATCCTGTTCGTCGCGGACGGGCGCATCATCGACGACATCGAGGCAGCATCCGCCGACGAGATCTCGCGCAAGATGCTCACCATGGAGCGTGCAGCGTGAAGCACGGGAACCTGCGCGACCACGGTTCGAGCGTCCTCGTCGCTGCCCTGAGCTCGGCATTCGGGGTTCTGCTGCTGCAGGTCATCGGCGCGCTCACCGCCATGGTGCGAGGACACGACATCGCCGAATCTGAGACGCTCCAAGCGGTGCTGTCGATAGTCGCCTTCGTGTTCCTGGCGATCGCCGTGTTCGTCGGGGCGATCGTCACCACCAACTCGTTCTCGACGATCATCGCCGGGCGCACGCGGACCATCGCCCTGCTGAGGCTGCTCGGCTCGAGCGCATCAGCACAGCGGCAAGTGGTCGCACGTGAGGGGCTGGTGGTCGGCGTCATCGGGTCACTCATCGGCGCTGCGGCAGGCACGCTCATCGCGATGGGCGGCGTGCGCATTGCCATCGCGAGTTCGCTCATACCCGAGCTCGACTATGCCTGGTTCGAGCCGGTGCTCATGCTGCCGATCCTGATCGTCACGCTGACGACCTGGCTCTCATCGTGGATCGGTTCCCGGCGCGTGCTGCGAGTGACGCCCCTCGAGGCGCTCGGCGCAGCCGTCGAGAGCGATGAGCGCGCCGGCCGCCGCGGCCGCAACGCGACCGCTCTCACCCTCGTGATCGTCGGTTTCGCACTGCTCGTGCTCGCGGTCCTCAGCGGCTTGGTCACGCCGCTCGGCGTCCTCGTCGGGTTGGTCGGCGGAATGGTGTCGTTCACCGGAATCATCCTCGGCGCCGACCGCGTCATGCCGCCCGTGCTCCGTCTGCTGGGTCGGATGCTCGGGCGGGCGCCCGTTGCGCGGCTCGCCGCAGCCAATGCGGTTCGGTACCCGGAGCGCAGCGCGCGCACGACCATCGGACTGGTAATCGGCGTCACGCTCGTCGTGATGTTCGCGGTCGCGATGCGGTCCTACGTCGACCTGGTGACCCGCTCGGTGGAACTGCACGGCGGAGCCGACGGATGGGACGACATCCTGACGGTGACCGTCGTGGTGTTCTCAGCACTGATCGGCTTCTCGGCTCTCATCGCCGCGGTCGGCATCGCGGGCACCCTGTCGCTTTCGGTGCACCAGCGTCGGCGTGAGTTGGGCCTGCTCCGCGCACTTGGGTTCACTCGCGGCCAGGTGCGGCTGATGGTCGCGGCGGAAGCAGCGCAGTACACGGCCGCAGCGGTGCTCGTTGGCACCGCTCTCGGGGTCTTCTACGGCTGGGTCGGCGCGCAATCTCTGCTGGGCAGCACCGCAGGGCAGGCGATCGTGCCGCCGGCTATCCCGTGGCTCGTTCCGGTCAGCGTCGCGCTGGCGGCAGCGGTGATCACGCTTGCCGCTTCCGTCGGGCCGGCGCGTAGTGCGCTGCGCGTGACGCCGGTCGCCGCCCTCGCGACCGACTGAGGAGGGCCCTGGCTCGACCCGCACCGCCGAGTTGCCCACTTCCGCCCCTACATGTGCTTTGTTTTGGGGCGGAAGTGGGCAACTCGCCGGAGGCGGCGGTTGCTCGAGCGGACCCTTCGGGCAAGTCCCCGTGGCTGAATTGTCATTCACCGGGAGCGCTCGCCTGTCCTATGATGCGGGGGGAACCACGACAGGTGAAGCAGGGGGCATGCGGATCGTCGAACGCGAGCGGGAGCTCGACATGCTGCGGCGCAGCCTCGCGGCTGCCCGGCAGTCCGGGTCCCGGATGATCGCGGTCGTTGGACAACCCGGCATCGGCAAGACCACCCTCATCGGCGCCGTCGCATCCGAGCTCACCGACTGGACCGTGCTGAAGGCTGTGTGCACCCCGTTCGGGGTCGAGGTCCCCTACGGGGTGCTGCACCAGTGGTTCAGGGCGCTCGCGCAGGACACCGCGGCCGGCTACGCGCCTTTCGACGGCCCGGGGAATGCGCTGCGGGAGCTCCTGATCGGTGACCCCCACAATGCCGACAGCGCCGCGCTGGCCTACTCGGTCCAATGGGTCGCGGCCAGGCTGGCCGAGGAGCGCCCGCTGCTGCTCGTGCTCGACGACCTGCAGTGGATCGACGACGCCTCCGCTGCGGTACTCGGGGTGGCCGTCCCGCAACTGAACGGCGACGCCGTGGCGGTGATGTTCGGAGTGCGCGAGATCGCCGACTCCACACGCTCTCAGGTCGTGAGCGGCCTGCTCGCATCAGCGGAAGCGGTCACGCTTGGACCGCTCAGCATCGACGGGGTCGCCGGGCTCATCGCCGATCCATCGCTCGACGCCGCTCGCATCCACGAATTGAGCGGCGGCGTCCCGTTCTACGCGGTCGAGGCGGCAGCGTCCGGCGGAGACCTGCGCGCGAGCATCCGGATCACCGAGTCGGTGACGTCGCGCCTCGACCGTCTGGGTGTGCTGCACAAGGCGGTCGCCGGCTCCATCGCGGTACTCGGGCCGATCGCCACCATCCTCGCGGTGGTGTCGGTGTCCGAGGTCGATCGCGAGACACTGGATGGCGTCGTCGGCGACCTCGTAGCAGAGGGCATCGTCAAGGCGGACCAGATCGAGCCGCTGATGATCAGCCACCCGCTCGTGGAGGAGGCGATCCTCGGCTCGATGTCCTCCATCAGCAGGGCCGAGCTGCACGACCGTGCCGCGCGGGTGCTGGCCGAGCTCGGCCTGCCCGACACCGTTGTCGCAGCGAACCTGATGCACGGGCTCCTCGGCCGCGACCCGTGGAAGGTTCGAGTGCTCGAGCAGGCCGCCAAAGCCGCACTCGCCGCCGGGTCCACCCGCGAGGCGGCGGCCTGGCTGGAACGCGCGCTCCAGGAATCCCGCGTCGACGATCCGGGCCGTACCGCATTGCTGGAGCTCGCCGGGAGGGCGCAGCTCGCGATCGGCGACAGGGAACGGGCGGAGCGTCGCTGGCGCGAGGCGCTGCGAAGCGTTGTCGACCCCGACCACCGTGCCCGGCTGCTCACCGGCATCGGCGACTCGCTCGTCGCATCCGGCAGGCACGCGGATGCTGAGGCGTCCTACACCGACGCGGCCACCGAACTCACAACAGACCAGCCGCTGTACCGTTCGATCATCGCGCGCCTCCTCGCGGCACAGCTCAATCAGACGATGAACCCATCGGCTCTCGACCTGCCGGTGATCGCGGATGTCGTCGGGCAGGACCCCGCGCTCGACACCGACGAGGACAGCTCGCTGCTGGCCGCGGTGGCCGTCGCGGTCACCATGGCGGGCGACCCTGACGCTCACGCGGAGCTGCTCTCGAAACGCGCGTACGACGGCTGGAGCCGCGACAGTCAGGGCAGCGCCAACGACCCGACCACTTACATGCTGAGCGGTGCACTCAACTTCACCGAGCGCTTCGGCGAAGGGGTCGACGTGCTCACCGGCGTGATCCAGGATGCTCGCCGAGACGGCCAGGTGCTCGGCGAGGCAACCGCGTTGTACAGCCGCGGCGCGATGTACCTGTCCGCGGGCGACGTGCGCAACGCTGTCGCCGACCTGATGACGGCCGTCAAGGCGGTCGAACTCGGCTGGACCCTCTACCGCGAGGCGGCGGAATTCTTCCTCATTCGCTGCCAGCTGCTGGTCGGCGACCTCGAGGCTGCCGGCGAGCTTGCGCTGGGCGGGGAGTATGAGAGCCCGAGCAGCCTGTTCGAAGCGGTGAAGCTGGTCGGCAAGGCGCACTACTGGACCGCCTTCGGGCAACCGCAGCGCGGGCTCGAACTGGCCAGGCGTGCCGGATCGTTGGTGCCGGTCGGAGGGGAGCCGCTCTCGGCCGGATGGCGCGGCGCGGCCGCCGAAGCGCTTCTCGCGATGGGCGATCGGGCCGCAGCCGAGGCGGTTGCCCGTGAGGAGTTCGACCTGACTGTCGCCGCCTCCGGCGGAGTCCGTGCGGCCGCGGCGTTACGGCTCGCGCGGACCGTCGACGACGCGGCTGAAGCGGAGCGGATCGTGCGCGACGCGCTCGAGTGGCTGAACCCGACGCGACCGCTCGAGCGGGCGCAGCTGATCGACTTCCTGGCCGAGCTGCTGGTCGCCAGGGACGCCAGGGACGAGGCGTCCGGCCTGCTCGGCGAAGTGCTGGTCTACGCGCAAGCGCAGGGCATGGCGCCGACCGAGAAGCGCGTGCGCGCGTCCCTTGCCGCGATCGGGCGGCCCGCCATCCCGACCGAGGTCGAGCTGCGGGTGTCCTCGCTCACGCCCGCGGAGTTCCGTGTCGCGTCGCTGGCGGCGCAGGGTCTCACCAACCGGGACATCGCCGCACGCTTGTTCGTGACCATGAAGACGGTCGAGTTCCACCTGTCGCGGTGCTTCCGCAAGCTTGCGGTCGCCACACGCGGCGAACTCGCCGACGTGCTGGGGCGCGTCGACGAGTTCGTCGGGTGACTTAGGCGGATCAGTCGGCGAGACCCCGCAGGGCAGACTGGGCGATCACGACGTCTTTACCGTATTCCTCATCGAGGTACGCCTGGATGTCGCCGTCGTCGTAGGTGACGGTTGCGAACAGATACCCGTTCTCTGTCCATGAGGTGAGCACGTCGAACGGTGCCGATTCGTGGAGCTCCGTCTGGATGCGCAGCAGCTCGTCCTCTGAGGTCGCCCCCTTGTTGGCGGGATCCTGGTACGGGTTGTCGACCCGGATCGGGTCGTACAGTGCGAGCATGATCGGGGGAGCGGTCACGGTGAGGCTGGTACCGTCCCAGGTTCCCTGCACGGCGTAGCTGCCCCAGGTCACGTCGCCAGAGGTCTCGGCTCCGTCCACGGCCTCCCAGTCCCAGCCGATCAGTTCCGGACCGGAGCACTGGGGCGGGTACGACTCCATGACGCCGCCCAGGCAGAACTGGGGGGCCGCATCGCCGACCTGCAGCACGGTTCCCTGCCCGACCACCTCCCCGGATGCGGGAATCGGTTCGTCGGCCGGGGCCGGCATCGGGCTGGAACCGGGAGAGGCGGCGCAACCGCCGAGGAGCAGCCCGACGCTGAGGACGGCCGCGGTCGTGACGAATCGAGAGAGGTGTGCTGTGGTCATGAAGAAAGTATGAGTTGGCCTGCCGGTCGCCGGTACCCAACGTTTTCCGCTTTTCGCTCGTCACCTCGCGGCGATCGCCCGGTGTGCGCGGTGTTAGTCTTGAAGGCGTGTTCGGTCTGCTTCTCCTTAGCTGCCGCGACGAGTCCTAACTTCCAGGCCTCACTCGTCGCGGAGTCCGTCATTGGCTGAAGCAGACGACCAGAAGGTACGAGAACCATGAAGAACACACAACAGCCATCCGGGATGCCGGTACACCGTTACCGCCCCTATCACGAGACCTTCGCGGTCGACCTGCCGGACCGCACCTGGCCCGACGCGAAGATCACACAGGCGCCACGCTGGTGCGCGGTGGACCTGCGTGACGGCAACCAGGCGCTGATCGACCCGATGAGCCCGGAACGCAAGCGCGTCATGTTCGACCTGCTCGTGCGGATGGGCTACAAGGAGATCGAGGTCGGGTTCCCGTCCGCGAGCCAGACCGACTTCGACTTCGTGCGCTCGCTCATCGACGAGGACCTGATCCCGGATGACGTGACCATCCAGGTGCTGACGCAAGCACGCAAGCACCTGATCGACCGCACCTACGAGTCGATCCGCGGGGCGAAACAGGCCATCGTGCACCTGTACAACTCGACCAGCATCGTGCAGCGCGACGTCGTGTTCCGCACCGACAAGCAGGGCGTTATCGACCTCGCGCTCGAGGGCGCCCGCATGTGCAAGGCGGCCGAGGCGCTCGCGCCGGGCACCGAGATCTACTACGAGTACTCCCCGGAGAGCTACACCGGCACCGAGTTGGAATTCGCCCTCGACGTGTGCAACCAGGTGCTCGAGGTGTTCGAGCCCACCCCGGAGCGCAAGGTCATCATCAACCTGCCTGCGACGGTCGAGATGGCGACACCGAACGTGTACGCCGACTCGATCGAGTGGATGTCGCGCAACCTGAACCACCGCGAGAACGTCATCCTGAGCCTGCACCCGCACAACGACCGCGGCACGGCCGTCGCCGCGGCCGAGCTGGGCTACCTGGCCGGCGGGGACCGCATCGAGGGGTGCCTGTTCGGCAACGGTGAGCGCACCGGCAACGTTGACCTGGTCGCGCTGGGCATCAACATGTTCACCCAGGGCGTCGACCCGCAGATCGACTTCAGCGACCTGGATGAGATCAAGCGCGTCGTCGAGCACTGCAACCAGCTGCCGGTGCCAGAGCGCAGCCCGTGGGCCGGCGACCTGGTCTACACCGCTTTCAGCGGCTCGCACCAGGACGCCATCAAGAAGGGCTTCGAGGCCATGGATGCCCGCGCCCAGGCCGAGGGCAAGCCCGTCTCCGAACTCGAGTGGGCGGTGCCCTACCTGCCGGTCGACCCGCGCGACCTTGGCCGCAGCTATGAGGCGGTCATCCGGGTCAACTCCCAGTCCGGCAAGGGTGGCGTCGCGTACCTGCTGAAGACCGACCACGCGCTCGACCTGCCGCGCAAGCTGCAGATCGAGTTCAGCTCGGTGGTGCAGGCGAAGACGGATGCCGAGGGCGGAGAGGTCTCGAGCGAGGAGATCTGGGACATCTTCTCCGACGAGTACCTGCCGTCAGAAGTGCCGGGGGAGAAGTGGGGCCGCTTCGAACTGCGCCGCACCGGGATCTCCAGCGACATGAGCGGCGAGGTGTCCCTTACCGCCGCGCTGCGTGTCGGCGACGACGTTGTGCAGGTCGGCGGCACCGGGAACGGTCCGCTGGACGCGTTCTTGCATGTGCTCGCCGAGCAGGGCGTTGAGGTGAAGGTGTACGACTACGTCGAACACGCGCTCGGCGCCGGCGGCGACGCTCAGGCCGCCGCCTACGTCGAATGCCAGGTCGGGGACAAACGGCTGTGGGGTGTCGGAATCGACACCGACATCTCGACGGCGTCGCTCAAGGCCGTGGTGTCCGCGGTCAACCGCGCGGTGCGCAGCCAGTCAGGGACCACGCAGCTGGCATCCGTCTGACACGAGTCAGGGGCGGCCCTTCGGCCGCCGTGTCACCCTCGGCAAGCGGGAGATGGCGCGCTGCTCCGGCAGTTTCCAGTGGAACAACACCGCGAGAATCCGAACCCCGAAGGTCACGACGACGCACACGATCGCCGCGATGAAGACGTCGACCCCCAGCGACTGCAAGGCGACGAGGGTCACCGTGCCAATGACCGCCGCGGCGGCGTAGAGGGAACCCACGTGCATAAGCGCGATCGGCAGATTGAGCAGCATGTCGCGTAGGATCGACCCGCCGACGGCGGCGAGCACACCGACGAAAACCGCGGGGATCACGTCGAAGCCGAGCGACAGCGCCTTGGTTGTTCCGATCGCGCCGAACACCCCGATTGTCAGCGCGTCGAGAGCTGTGATCGCCTTGCTGAGTCGCGAGAACACCCGCTCCAGCAGCATCCCCAGCATCGCCGCGGCCGCGGCGACCGGCAGGTACCAATTACTCTGCAGGGCTGCGGGGGAAACGTTCAGCAGGATGTCGCGAAGAAGGCCGCCGCCATACCCGCTTGCGATGCCGATGATCGTAATACCCAGCAGATCCAGCCTGCGGTCGCGAAACTGGGCCGCGAACATGGATCCCTGCACCGCGCCGATGGCGATCGCGACGAGTTCGGCCCAAAGCGGGATGACAAACGCGGCGGTCATGCCCGGTGGCTCCCGGATGTTGCCTCGCGAGCCGCATACTCGGCGAACGTCTCTGTGCCGTAGCCGGGCAGTTGGGTCATGTGGTGCCCAGCACGGAACGCAGCGACGGTCTTGCCCCCGATGGCAAGGCGAGGCGTGCGCTTGCGGGTGCCGTGCGCGGCCTGCCACTGTTCGGCCAATGAGCGCACCGACGCGTGTTCCGGGCCGCCGATGTCCGGCACGCGCCCGGACGGAGCCGACCGTGTCAGCTCGCTCAGCTTGGCCGCAACCTCGTGCGTTGCGATCGGCTGCACCGGCAGGTTGGGCACGAACAGCACGGGCAGGCGCCGCTGCGCGGTGAAGAACGAAGCGACGAAGTCGTGGAACTGGGTCGCCCGCAGGATCGTGAACGGAAGACCGGAGTCCTCGATCAGCCGTTCGCACTCCAGCTTGGAAGCGTAGTAGCGGTAGGGGATCTCCTCGATCCCGACGATGGAGATGTACACCACGTGCTGGGCGCCCGCTCGCTGCGCGGCCGCGATCAGCTGACCGGTCTGCTTGGCGTCGTTCCACCGGTTGGTTGCCAGGTGCAGCACGGTGTGCACGCCCTCGAGCGCATCCGTCACCCCCTCGCCCGTCTGCAGGTTGGCAACGACTCGGCCATCGCCCGGCTTGCGACTGAGCACCCGGATGTCGCCCCCCGCGGCGCGCAGGTGCGAGACGGTGGGGCGGCCCAGACCGCCGGTGCCGCCGGTGACGAGGATCGTGTCGTTCATGCCCCTATTCTGCTGCCGTGCGTCGCCTGCCTGCGCGCTTGCGGCACATCGGGGAAGATAATTGACTGATGCCCCTCTACCGAGACGAAGCAGTCGTGCTGCGCACCCACAAGCTGGGCGAAGCCGACCGCATCGTGACCATGCTGAGCAGACAGCACGGCAAAATCCGTGCCGTCGCGAAGGGCGTGCGGCGCACCGCGTCGAAGTTCGGTGCGCGTCTCGAGCCGTTCATGGTCGCCGATGTGCAGCTGTACGAGGGACGCAGCCTCGACATCATCACGCAGGCCGAGACGCTCGCGTCGTACGGGGCGGTCATCACCTCGGACTACGCGAGCTACACCGCGGCGAGTGCGATGGTGGAGACCGCCGACAAGGTGACGGATGACGGCGGTTCGCTGCAGCAGTACCTGCTGCTCGTCGGCGCGCTGCGGTCGCTCGCGCGGCACGAGCACGGACCCTCGCTCACCCTCGACTCCTACCTGCTGCGGGCGTTGTCGATCGCCGGCTGGGCGCCGAGCTTCCACGATTGCGCCGTCACCGGTGCGCCCGGACCGCACACGGCGTTCGTGGTCCAGCTCGGCGGTGTCGTCGCAGACTCGGTCGCCCCGCCCGGTGCGCCGCGACTGGACAGCGAGACGATCGCGCTGCTCGGTGCGCTGCTCAGCGGTGACTGGGCTCTCGCCGACGCCACACCGGAACGCGCTCGCAGCCAGGCGAGTGGCATCATTGCCGCATACACCCAGTTCCACCTCGAGCGCGGGCTGCGCTCACTGCAGCACGTCGATCGGAGATCTGAGTGACCCCGGCACCCAAGACCCACAAGGACTCCGAGCCGTTCCGCCCCGTCGACTGGACCGGTCTCTACCCGCCGAAGCTCCCGGCATCCGCCGTCCCGAATCACGTCGCACTCGTCATGGACGGCAACGGCCGTTGGGCGAACGCCCGCGGGTTGACGCGGATCGAGGGGCACCGCGCCGGCGAGGCCTCGCTGCTCGACGTCGTGGCCGGAGCTCTCCAGCTCGGCATCAAGCACCTGAGCGTCTACGCGTTCTCGACCGAGAACTGGCGCCGCTCGCCGGACGAGGTGCGTTTCCTCATGGGCTTCAACCGCGACGTGCTGCACCGCCGCCGCGACCAGCTCAACGACTGGGGCGTGCGCATCCGCTGGGCTGGCAGGAAGCCGCGGCTGTGGGGCTCGGTGATCAAGGAGCTGCAGTTCGCCGAGCGGCTCACCGAGCGCAACAGTGTGCTCACCCTGACGATGTGCGTGAACTACGGCGGCAGGGTCGAGCTGGCGGATGCGGTGCGCTCCATCGCCGAGGAGGTCGCGGCCGGGCGGTTGAGCCCGGCGCGCATCAGCGAGAAGACCGTGGGCAAACACCTCTACGTGCCGGACCTGCCCGACGTCGACCTGTTCGTGCGCAGCTCGGGGGAGCAGCGCACCAGCAACTTCATGTTGTGGCAGAGCGCGTACGCCGAGATGGTGTTCCTGAACACCCTGTGGCCGGACTTCACGCGCGAAGATTTGTGGCACGCGGTCGAACTGTACGCCGACCGGGACCGCCGGTTCGGTGGAGCCCAGGACCTCCCCAACGCGGTGGCGCAATAATCCCCCGGGCACCGGGCATACACGCAACAAACAGGCCGTAGGCCTTGCCACAGCGCACCCGATGCGTTGCAGGATAGAGGCATGACCACGACCTCAGCGGCCCCGCGCCGCGCGCCGTCCCCAGAGTTGCGGGCGGCCATCGACAGCTTCCGGCCGGAAGCGGCACGCGGGTATCTCGGCGCCGCCTCCATCGGCCTGCCGACCAGGGAGACGATCGAGGCCCAGAAGAACGACCTCGAGCTGTGGGCGTCGGCGACGCGCAACCCGACGGACTACGACGGCATCGTCGACGCGACGCGGGCCAGCTTCGCCCGGCTGGTCGGCGTGCCGGCCGACAGTGTCGCCACCGGCTCGCAGACCTCGGTGATGGCGAGCGTCATCGCCGCCGCGGTGCCTACCGGTGCCGAGGTGGTCGTCGTCGACGGAGACTTCAGCTCGATCGTGTTCCCGTTCCTGCAGCGGCGCGACATCACCGTCACGAGCGTTCCGCTGGAGGAGGTCGCCTTCTCGGTCGGAGCGAACACCTGGGCGGTCGTCTTCTCCCTCGCGCAGTCGGCCACCGGCCGCATCGCAGACGTGCCGGCGATCATCGCCGCGGCCGCACGCTTCGGCACCCGCACGGTGTGCGACGTCACGCAGGCGGCGGGCGTGCATCCGGTCGACGCATCCGTGTTCGACGCGACCATCTGCCACGCCTACAAGTGGCTGTGCAGCCCACGCGGCGTGGCCTTCATGGCCGTATCGGACCGGTTCCTTGAGGAACTGGTGCCGGTGCAGGCAGGCTGGTACGCGGGCGACGATGTGTGGGCGTCCTGTTACGGCCCCGGTATGGAACTCGCGCCCACCGCGCGCCGCTTCGACGTCTCCCCGGCCTGGCCGGCCTGGACGGGCGCGGAACCGGCGGTGCGGATGTTCGCCGGTCTGGACATCGCGGAGGTCTGGGCCAGAACATCCGGGCTCGGCGACCAACTGTGCGACGCGCTCGGCATCGAGCAGCAGCACCAGGCGATCGTCACCTGGGAGGACCCGGAGAAGGCTGACGTCGGCAAGCTCATCGCCGCGGGCATCACGGTGTCCGGCCGCGCCGGCCGCGCTCGCGCCGCGTTCCACCTCTGGAACGACGAGTCCGACGTCGACGCCGTGGTGCGCGTGCTGCGCTGAGACCGCCGCCCTCCTCGCCCTAGACTGGTGTGCACCGCGCTCGCAGGGCCATCCCTGCGCTGATCCGCGCATCCCACCCACCTGGAGTTGAATAAACGTGGCCGACGCCTCCCCGCTTGAATCCGTCATCTCACTGGCCAAGCGCCGTGGTTTCGTGTTCCAGGCGGGAGAGATCTACGGAGGGTCTCGTTCGGCGTGGGATTACGGCCCGCTGGGTGTCGAGCTCAAGGAGAACATCAAGCGCCAGTGGTGGCAGACGTTCGTGCGCGGCCGCGAGGACATGGTCGGCCTCGACTCGTCGATCATCCTGCCGAAGTCCGTCTGGGAGGCATCCGGTCACGTTGCGACGTTCACCGACCCTCTCGTCGAGTGCCTGAACTGCCATCGTCGGTACCGCGCTGACCACCTGCTCGAGGAGTACGAGGACAAGAAGGGTCGCGCGCCGGAGAACGGCTGGGCTGACATCGTCTGCGCGAACTGCGGTACCCGCGGCAAGTGGACGGAGCCGCGCGAGTTCTCCGGACTGCTGAAGACGTTCCTAGGCCCTGTGGATGACGAGGCGGGGCTGCACTACCTGCGCCCGGAGACCGCACAGGGCATCTTCGTGAACTTCAACAACGTCGTGACCGCAGCTCGGCGCAAGCCGCCGTTCGGCATCGGGCAGATCGGCAAGGCGTTCCGCAACGAGATCACGCCGGGCAACTTCATCTTCCGCACCCGCGAGTTCGAGCAGATGGAGATCGAGTTCTTCACCCCGCCGACGGATGCGAACCAATGGTTCGACGAGTGGGTCGAGGCGTGCTGGAACTGGTTCGTCGACTTGGGGCTCAGCCCCGACAACCTGCGCAAGTTCGATGTTCCCGACGGCGAGCGGGCGCACTACTCGGCGGCCACAATCGACCTCGAGTACCGGTTCCGGTTCCAGGGCTCGGAGTGGGGCGAGCTCATGGGCATCGCCAACCGCACCGATTTCGACCTCGGATCGCACAGCACGGCATCCGGCACAGAGTTGAGCTTCTTCGACCAGGCCAGCGGCGAGCGGTACACCCCGCACGTGATCGAGCCGTCGTTCGGGTTGACCCGGTCGATGATGGCGTTCCTCGTCGAGGCGTACGCCGAGGACGAGGCGCCCAACACCAAGGGCGGCGTCGACAAGCGCACGGTGCTGCGGCTCGATCGGCGGCTCGCGCCGGTGAAGGCGGCGGTGCTGCCGTTGTCGCGCAACGAGCAGCTGTCGCCGATCGCCAAGGAGGCGGCCGCCGACCTGCGCACGCTCTGGAACGTCGACTACGACGACGCGGGCGCGATCGGCCGCCGCTACCGGCGTCAGGACGAGATCGGAACGCCGTTCGCGATCACCGTCGACTTCGACACCCTCGAAGACAAGGCGGTGACGGTGCGCGAGCGCGACAGCATGGAGCAGGAGCGCGTGTCGCTCGACCGGCTGAAGGGTTACCTCGCGGAGCGCCTGCTCGGCGTCTGACCGGCTCCATCGCCTCGAGCGGCTGGCCTTCCGGTCAGCAGGCGACTCCTGTTATGCAGGACATCCCTTGTTCTGCAGGACTTCTGAGACGAAACGGCCCCGGATGCCAATGAACTAGGCAATTCGGGGCCGAATCTCCTGCTTAACAGGGCCTGCGCAGCGGGGGCCCGCACATCAGATGGTGGGGGCCGCTGGCAGGGCGGGCGGCGTCAGCCGGCGGTGTACCCACCGTCGACGACGACCTCGGAGCCGGTCATGAACGACGACTCGTCACTCGCGAGGAAGGCGATGACATTCGCAACCTCTTCTGGCTCGCCGAGGCGACCCATCGGGGTGGTGTCTTCGAGGTACTTGCGGTCGGTCTCACCGAGGATCGGCGTGTTGATGTAGCCCGGGTGCACTGAGTTGGCGCGCACGCCCTTCTTGGCCCAGCCGAGTGCGGTGTTCTTGGTGAGGATGCGCACTGCGCCCTTCGCGGCCGCATAGCTCGGCCCGCCGAGTCCGCCGACGATGCCGTACATCGAGCTGATGTTGACGACCGCGCCATTGCCGGATGCCTGCAGCGCCTCGCTCGCGGCCTTCATGCCGAGGAACGCGCTGGTCTGGGTGACCGCGATGACCTTGTTCCAGCTTTCGACCGGGGTCTCCTCGATCGGCAGCGTGTCCCCGATGCCCGCGTTGTTCACGAGGGTCGTGAGCCCACCGTAGGTCTCCACGGTCTTCGCGACTGCGGCGTTCCAGTCGTCTTCGCTGGTGACGTCGAGCTTCACGAAGAGGGCGTTGCCACCGGCATCCGTGATCTCCTTGACTACAGCCGCACCGGCCTCTTCCTGGATGTCGCCGATCACGACGTTCGCGCCGCCAGCCGCGAACTGCTTCGCCGCTGCCTTGCCGATGCCGCTCGCGCCGCCGGTCACCAATGCTGTCTTGCCTGTGAATCGAGTCATGTCGATGTCCCTTCTCTCGTTGGGCTTGCCGCCCCGTTATAGATGCAAACGCATGAAATACGCCTTTCATTCCCGATGCAGGGAATGAAAGATACATACGCACCGGTTGTCTTGAGCATGAGCGAAAAGATCAAGGTTGACGTCTGGTCGGACGTGCAGTGTCCGTGGTGCTATATCGGCAAGCGGAAGTTCGAGGCAGGTGCCGAGCAGTTCGGTGGAGATGTCGAAGTCGAGTACCACTCCTTCGAACTTGCCCCTGACACGCCGGTTGACTACGAGGGCAGCACCGCCGACTACCTGAGCGAGCGCAAGGGAATGCCGCTCGACCAAGTGCACGGGATGCTCGCCAACGTCACCAACATCGCCAGCACCGTCGGCCTTGACTACGACTTCGACTCGGTCAAGCAGACCAACACCATCAAGGCGCACGAGTTGCTGCATTACGCGAAGGCCAAGGGCAAGCAGCTCGAGATGAAGGAGCGTCTGCTCAAGGCGTACTTCGAGGAGGGCCACCACGTCGGTCGGATCGAGGACCTCGCGGACCTCGCGGTCGAGGTCGGCTTCGACCGGGCGGATGTCATCCGCTCGCTCACCGAGGAAGAGTACCTGCCTGCGGTGAAGGCCGATCAGGCCCAGGCGATGCAATACGGCATCCGCGGTGTTCCGTTCTTCGTCATCGACGGCAAGTACGGGGTCTCCGGAGCGCAGGAAGCGGCGACCTTCGCGCAGGTGCTGCAGCAGGTGCGCGACGAGAAGGCTTCGTCGTGAGCGGCGACAAGCCCGTGTTCACGATGATCGGGGATGCAGATGCCGCGGCGTGCGTCGATGGCGTGTGTGCTGTCCCCGCGGTCGCGGCGTTGGAGAGCGAGGAGGCCGCTACAGCGGCTCCGTAATGTCCGTCACCGTCGCATCGAATGCGGCGAGGAGCTGATCGGCGTCGACGAACAGGCTGATGTCACGTTCGCCCGCGCCTAGGGATACCCGTTTGCCGACCATGCTCGCATCCGCGTAGACCGGCCAGGGTGTTGTGCTTCCAAGCGGGGTGATCGTTCCGCGGGAGTAGCCAGTCGCCTCGAGCGCCCGTGTCTCGTCCGGAAGTGACAGCTTGTTCACGCCGACCACCGCGCGCAGCTTTGGCCACGATATCTGGCGGTCGCCCGGGATGAGTGCGAAAAGGTATGAGCCGTCCTTGTGCTTCACCACGAGCGTCTTGACGATCGCCGACGGGTCGATCCCGAGCAGCTCCGCTGCGTGTTCGAGGCTCGTCGCCCCGACCCTGTCGACGATCTCGATGTCGAGGCCGCGTGCCGCGGCGTCCGCTTCGACGCGCTCGCGTCCGGATGGTTCGGTCATCCAGCCACTGTAGTTCGCCCGGCAAGAGCGATCACGTGCATTTGCCGCGCCCGAATTATGCTGTCGGCAGGGCGGCGCCGAGAGGGGAATCCACGTGCGTGTTCTCGAGGATGTGCTGGCCGGGCTCGAGAACGAGCTCGAGTGGGTGCGGCGCCTCTACACCGATCTCCACCGCCGGCCAGAGCTGAGCCTCGAGGAGCACACGACCTCGAAGCTTGTGCACGAGCACCTCGCGTCGTTCGGCTTCGATGTCATCCGCATCGGCGGCACCGGCGTCGTGGGCGTGCTTGCCAATGGTGAGGGACCGGTGGTGCTCGCGCGGGCCGACATGGACGCGCTGCCGGTCAGCGAGGCAACCGGGCTGCCGTACAGCTCGGAGGTCAACGGGGTCATGCACGCGTGCGGTCATGACCTGCACGTTGCCGCGCTGCTGGGGGCGGCCAAACTGCTCTCCTCCGCCCGCGGATCGTGGGCGGGCACCTACATCGCGTTGTTCCAGCCGGGCGAGGAGATCGGCGCCGGCGCGAAGGCGATGGTCGAAGACGGGCTCGTCGCCAAGCTGCCGAAACCGGATGTCGCACTCGCCCAGCACGTCATGCCGCTGCCGGCCGGAATCGTCGCCACCGCCGCCGGTCCTGTGCTGTCCGCAGGCGACTCGATCAAGATCACCGTCCACGGCGCGGGTGCCCACGGCTCGATGCCGCACCTGTCGGTCGACCCTGTGGTGCTCGCGGCATCCATCGTGCTGAAGCTGCAGACGATCGTCTCGCGAGAGACCCGACCGGGCGAGTTCGCGGTGGTCACGGTCGGCGCGCTGAACGCCGGAACCAAGTCGAACATCATCCCGGAGCAGGCCACCCTGCTGCTGAACGTGCGCACCTACGACACCACGTTGCGCGACCGCATTCTCGCTTCGATCGAGCGGATCGTCGCGGGCGAATGCGCGGCATCCGGTGCGCCCCGGCCGGCGGACATCGAGCCCTACGACAAGTTCCCGCTCACGAGCAACGATGCCGCAGTGACCGAGCGCGTCACCGCGGTCTTCACCGCCCACTTCGGCGCCGACACGGTGCAGCGTGCCGCTCCGCAGACCGCGTCTGAAGACTTCAGCCGGATCCCGGATGCGTTCGGCGTGCCGTACACGTTCTGGTTCGTCGGCGGGGTCGATCCCGCCGCGTACCAGCGCGCGGTCGACACGGGCACGGTGTCGCAGGACGTCCCGGCCAATCACTCACCGCGCTTCGCCCCCGTGATCGATCCGACACTGACGATCGGAGTGCAAGCGCAGGTTGTTGCGGCGCTCGCCTACCTCGCCGCGAAGGAGTAGCGATGTCCAGTTCGGCCCCGTCAGCCAGAGTTCAAACCGGATGGAAGTAGTGGCCGGGTGAAGCCGGGAAGAAGGCGCGCGCCGCACTTTCTGGGAGAATTGTCGGATGACTGTCCTCGACACCACCGCAACGAGCACCACGGGTGCGGGTTCGACGGTGCCGAACGCTGCCGTCCATGGGCTGAAGATCGGCCCGATCGAGCTGGACGCACCGGTCGTACTGGCGCCGATGGCCGGCATCACCAACACCGCGTTCCGCCGCCTGTGCAGGGAGTACGGAGCCGGACTGTACGTGAGCGAGATGATCACCAGCCGCGCCCTTGTCGAACGCACCCCGGCCACCATGCGGTTGATCTCGCACCACGAGTCCGAGACGCCCCGCAGCATCCAGCTTTACGGCGTCGACCCGAAGACGGTGTCAGAGGCGGTGACCATGCTCGTCGCCGAGGACCGCGCCGACCACATCGACCTGAACTTCGGATGCCCGGTGCCTAAGGTGACCCGCAAGGGCGGGGGAGCGGCGCTGCCGTGGAAGCTCAGCCTGTTCCGCGAGATCGTCGAGGGTGCAGTCAAGGCGGGTGGCTCCGTTCCCGTCACGGTGAAGATGCGCAAGGGCATCGACGCCGACCACCTGACCTACCTGGAGGCGGCCAAGGCTGCGCGCGACGCCGGTGTCGCGAGCATCGCCCTGCACGCCCGCACCGCATCCGATTTCTACAGCGGCAACGCCGACTGGTCGGCCATCGCGACCCTCAAGGAGACGGTGACCGACGTGCCTATCCTCGGCAACGGTGACATCTGGTCCGGCGCCGACGCGGTCCGGATGGTCGAGCAGACCGGATGCGACGGAGTGGTCGTCGGCCGCGGATGCCTGGGCCGGCCGTGGCTGTTCGGTGACCTGGTCTCGGCGTTCAGGGCCCGTGACGGTCACGCGGATGCCGAACCGTACGCCCAGCCGACCCTCGGGCAGGTTGCCGCCGCCATCCGGCGTCACACCGAGCTGCTCGTCGAGTTCTTCGATGATGAGGATCGCGCGTGCCGTGACATCCGCAAGCACGTCGCCTGGTACTTCAAGGGCTACCCGGTAGGCGGCGAGCTCCGCTCCGCACTGGCGACGGTGGAGAGCCTGCAGCAGCTCGATGACCTGCTCGGAACCCTCGACTGGTCGCTGCCCTACCCGGGCGAGGCGGTTGAGGGTCCCCGCGGCCGAGCCGGTTCGCCCAAGCGCCCTGCCCTGCCGGATGGCTGGCTCGTGAGCCAGGAGCTGGACGCCGCTCACCGCGGCCAGCTCACGGAAGGCGAAGCGGACACGACCGGTGGCTGAGGCGTACACCGCGTTCGACCGGGAGCGCGCCGTCCCCGAGGAGCACTCCAACCCACGTAGCGATTTCGCACGCGACCGTGCCCGCGTGCTGCACTCGAGTGCCCTGCGCCGCCTGGCGGCCAAGACGCAGGTGCTCAGCCCGACTGCGGGCGTCGATTTCGCGCGCAACCGGCTCACCCATTCGCTCGAGGTCGCCCAGGTGGGGCGCGAGCTCGCAACGAGCCTCGGCCTGGACCCGGATGTCGTTGACACGGCCTGCTTGTCGCACGATCTCGGGCATCCGCCGTTCGGGCACAATGGCGAGCGGGCGCTGAACGCGTGGAGCCTGGACATCGGTGGCTTCGAGGGCAATGCCCAGACGCTGCGGCTGCTCACCCGGATCGAGCCGAAGGTGTTCGGGCCCGACGGCCAGCCCTTCGGGCTGAACCTGACGCGCGCGAGCCTCGATGCGAGCTGCAAGTATCCGTGGCCTGCGAGCTCCGCGGTCGGCGACCCCAGCGGTCGCGCCAAGTTCGGCTTCTATGAGGACGACGAACCCGCCTTCAGGTGGCTGCGAGCCGGGGCACCCGATCGCCGCCTGTGCATCGAAGCTGAGGTCATGGACCTCTCCGACGACATCGCCTACTCGGTGCACGACTTCGAGGACGCGGTCGTCGGCGGCTACATCGACGTGCGTGCGCTCGACTCCCGCGTTGACCACGACGAGCTCGTCGACTCGATGTTCGAATGGATCGGCGGCGAGTTCGAGAAGAGCGAGCTGATCGCCGCCTTCGACAGGCTCGACTCCCTCAACGTCTGGCTCGCCGAATGGGACGGCAGCCGCCGCGCCCAGGCGGGCCTGAAGAACCTCACCAGCCAGCTCATCGGCCGCTTCGCGGCCGCCGCGACCAAGGCGACGATGGCCGAGCATGGCGACGGGAAGCTCATCCGGTTCGGTGCCACCATCGTCGTGCCGCGCGAGATCCGCGCCGAGATCGCGGTGCTGAAGGGCATCGTCGCCGCGTTCGTGATGTCCAAGAACACTCGGCAGCCGATCTACGCACGCCAGCGGGAGATGCTGCACGAGCTCGCCGACGCGATCCTCGCCATCGGCCCGGATGCGATGGACTCCGGATTCGCGGCGGACTGGGCGGACGCCGCGACAGATGCACAACGCAAGCGCTCCGTCGTCGACCAGGTCGCCAGCCTCACCGACCAGTCCGCACTGGCATGGCACGAGCGACTGGTGACCTCGCGCACCCGCTGACCCGTGAGCGTGCGGCTGGCCAGGTCCCACCCGCGGCCTAGAATCATCGCCATGGCCCTCATCCGACGCTCCGACATCGACGAGGTGCGCGCTCGGATCAACATTGTCGACATCGTCGGCGACTACGTGACGCTGAAGGGCGCCGGGGTCGGGTCGTTCAAGGGGCTCTGCCCGTTCCACGACGAGCGCAGCCCAAGCTTCCATGTGCGCCCGGCCGCAGGCTTCTACCACTGCTTCGGTTGTGGTGAGGGCGGTGACGTCTTCACCTTCCTGCAGAAGATGGATCACGTCACGTTCACGGATGCGGTCGAGCGCATGGCTGCGCGGATCGGCTACGAGCTGCACTACGAGGACGGCGGCAAGGGCCGCGGCGACCAAGGTGCCCGCTCCCGACTGCTCGGGGCGAACCAGGCTGCTGCCGAGTTCTTCGTCACCCAGCTGGCCACCCCGGGAGCGGATGCCGGCCGCCGTTTCCTCGGCGAACGCGGCTTCGACCCGGCTGCGGCCGCCCATTTCGGGGTCGGGTTCGCGCCGAAGAGCTACGACGCGCTGAGTAAGCACCTGAAGTCGCTTGGCTACACCGAGGAGGAACTGCTCGGTGCCGGACTCGTCGGTAAGGGCGACCGTGGCCTGTACGACCGGTTCCGCGGCCGCCTGGTGTGGCCCATCCGGGACACGACAGGGCAGACTTTGGGCTTCGGCGCCCGCAGGCTGTTCGACGACGATCAGGGTCCGAAATACCTGAACACACCGGAGACCGCTGTCTACCACAAGTCGCAGGTGCTCTACGGACTTGATCTCGCCAAGCGCGACATCGCGCGCGGCAAGAAGGTGGTCGTGGTCGAGGGTTACACCGACGTGATGGCCTGCCATCTGGCCGGAGTCACGACCGCGGTCGCCACCTGTGGGACCGCGTTCGGCGGCGACCACATCACGGTGCTGCGCCGTGTGCTCGGCGATGTCGCGAACTCCGACACCACGGCGACCGGAGAGGTCATCTTCACCTTCGACCCCGACGAGGCGGGTCAGAAGGCCGCGAGCCGAGCCTTCGCCGAGGAGCAGCGGTTCGCCGCGCAGACCTTCGTCGCCGTCGCGCCGGAGGGACTCGACCCGTGCGACCTCCGCTTGCAGCGCGGCGATGGCGCTGTGCGTGCCCTCGTCGAGAGCCGCAAGCCCATGTTCGAGTTCATGATCCGCCGCCGGCTCGCCGACCACAACCTCGACACTGTCGAGGGTCGCGTGGCGGCGCTGCGGGCCTCAGCGCCGGTGGTCGCAGGCATCCGGGATCGTGCGCTGCACGCCGGCTACATCCGCAACCTTGCGGGCTGGCTCGGCATTGACCCGAGTGACGTCGCCAAGGCAGTTGACGCCGTGGACAAGGGAGCGCCAGCGGGGCAACCGAGGCGTCCGCAGGGCGATCCTCAGGAGCAGCCCAGCCAGAGCGCCGAGAGACCGCGTGCGTCGATCACCGACCTCCCGTCCGACCCTGCGACCCGGTTGGAGAGGGATGCCCTGATGGCGATCCTGCAGCAACCGGCCGAGGTGGGCCGTGAGTATGCGACCCGGGCCAGTCAGGTGAGGATGGCCAACGCATCCCTCGCTGTCGTGCGTGACGCGATCGCGGCCACCCTCGACGACTTCGAGTCGCCCCAGTGGCTGCAACGGGTCATCTCGGAGGTGCCGGAGCCGTTCGCGGATCTGGTGAAGCAGCTCAGTGTCGCCCCGATCCCGGAGCAGGATGGGCGCGAACTCACTGTCTACTGCAAAGGGATCACAAGCTCTCTCATCGCCCGCGACCTGCTATCGCGGAAGGCAGACCTGCTCGGCAGGCTGCAGCGAACGGATGCGACGGCCGAGCCAGAGCGTTTCCGTGAGCTCCAGACCGAGCTCGTGCGGGTAGAGCAGGAGCGGCGGACGTTCGGCCCGGACTAGCCCCCGGGGGTCGAGCTTGTCGAGATCCGCGCATTCCGGTGGTCTAGCTTGTCGAAACCCGTCGCCGGGCAGAGTTCTCCCCGAGTGCTTCAGGTGGCCCGATGTCGCTCCGCGGTTCGGAGGGCGTCGTTGAGTGCCGGGGATTTGGATGGCATCGGCCTGGGTGTCTGGGTGGGGTCGATGTCGCGGGGTGGGATGAGCCAGAACCGGGCTAGCGGGTCGTGGTCGCGGGTTTCGATCTCCCAGCCCTCGTCGTGCAGCAGCAGGTGGTGGTGGCGGCAGAGGAGGATGCCGTTGTCGATGTCGGTTGTTCCGCCGTCGCGTTCCCACCAGCGGATGTGGTGGGCCTCGGTCCACTCGGGGGGTCGGTCGCAGTCGGGCCAGGCGCAGCCGCCGTCGCGGGCGGCCAGCAGCCTTCGTTGGGCCCGGTTGAAGAAGCGCTGCTCCCGGCCGAGGTTAACCGGGAGGGGGCGGTCGTCGAAGACGATCAGCTCGATGCCGTTCAGGCAGGCGTTGCGTTCCACCGTGGCGATCGACACCGGGTAGGGCTGGCCTTCGATCCAGCCCCGACCGCTGCGCTCCTGCAGATCTGTGGCGGCCACCAGCACACGCACCGCGGGCCGGTTCACCCCGACCACACCCTGCGGGTCGGTGTCAAGGGCCAGCTGGATCAGCTCCAGCATCCCGTCCGAGGCCAGCTGCTCGGTGGTGCGGGTGTCGGCCATAATCTGCTCCGCCCGCTCCCGCTCCGGACCGGTGGTGAAGCGGGGTCCGCCCCGGCGGGGTGAGGTGAGCTTGTCGTAGACGTCATCGATCAGGGCGGCGCCCTCCGGGTCGAGGTCCCAGGTGTACCGGGTCATCCCGTCGTCCCGCTTCCACCGGCGGAAGGAGCGCAGCGCCCGGCGCTGCCGCTCCCGCTCCACGATCCCGGCCGCATCCAGGTCGTCCCGGGCGGTCCGGGCCAGCCGCAGCATGCCCTCCGCGTCCAGTGCGCCACCCGGCGTGGTGCCGGCCGCACGCTCAGTTGCGGCGGCAACAAGCTTGGTTGCCGCGGCGGTCAAGTCTTCGGTCGTGACACCGGGTCCGGGCCGGCCCAGCCCGGTGCGGATCGCCTCGGCACCGGCCACCGACAGCGCCCCGGTCGCGACGGCCCTCCCCACCGCGGCCAGCCAGGGTTCGGTCATCATGCTGGCAAGGCCGACCGGGTCGTCGATCCCGTTGGCTTCGGCGTTCTGCAGCAGGTCGGCGTCATTCATCATGGTACCGACCCGCACCAGCGTGGTCGCCTCCCGGGCAGTCGAGCCGGTCACCCCACGGATCAGCGCCTCCGGGGTGCGGAACCCCTCCTTCCGCGCCAACCCGCCGAACCCCGCCTCCACCGATGAGCGGCGCACCACCTCACCGGCCAGCACCGACGCGCAAGCATCAAGACTGCGCTTCGCCTCCGCCAACGACCGCTGCGCCGCCAGAAGCTGCTTGTCACCCAGCCACCGGGCACCGGGCGCGTCGGCGCCGATCCGGGCCGCCGCGGCCAGCAGCACCTCGAGCGAGGTGCTGAACGTAGCTGCGGAAGATCTCATGCATCAATTGTCCCAGCCTCGAACACAGCTACACAAGCATATTTGAGAATCTGTTAGAAACTACTTTCCGGGCCACCTGTGGAGGAGCAGTCAGACCCAGGTTCCGCGCCCTCCCGTTGCAGATAAGTAACGTCTCCCGCTCCCTGAGAGTTACGTGAGCGATCGGCTCAGGCTGCTGTGTTAAGACTGACGGTGCAGCGAGGGGCCTCAACTGCGTTCAGTGGCGGCCCGTTCTCACAACAGAAAAGGGGTAGACGGACATGACATCCGCATCATCGTCGCGCAAACGCGCACTGGCCGTGCTTGGCGGTACCGCCGCCGCGGTCTTGGTCCTCAGCGGTTGCGCCGGTGGCAATACCGGCGGTGACGACAACGGCTCCGACGCGATCATCGTAGGAACGACCGACAAGGTGACGACACTCGACCCGGCCGGCTCGTACGACAACGGTTCGTTCTTCCTGATGAACAACGTCTTCCCGTTCCTCATGAACTCGGTTCCGGGAAGCGCAGAACTCGAGCCGGACATCGCCGAATCGGCTGAGTTCACGGCGCCGACGGAGTTCACGGTCAAACTGAAGGAGGGCCTCGAGTTCGCCAACGGCAACCCGCTCACCTCATCCGATGTGAAGTTCAGCTTCGACCGCCAGGTCGCGATCGCCGACCCCAATGGGCCGAGCGCGCTGCTCGCCAACCTCGAGAGCACAGAGGCGCCGGATGACACGACGGTCGTGTTCAACCTGCTGGCGGAGAACGACCAGATCTGGCTCCAGATCCTCTCCAGCCCCGCTGGCGTGATCGTCGACGAGGACAGCTTCTCGCCAACCGAGGTCACCCCTGATGATGAGATCGTCGACGCCAACGCATTCGCGGGCCCGTACACGATCACCCGGTACGGCTTCAACGACCTGGTGCAGTTCCAGGCCTACGACGGCTACCAGGGCCTGCTCGGAACCCCGAAGACGCAGACGATCAACCTGCGCTACTTCGCCGACCAGTCCAACATGAAGTTGGCCGTTCAGGAGGGTGACATCGACGTTGCGACCCGCAGCCTCTCGGCCACCGACGTCGAGGACCTGTCGAACAACGACAACGTGACAGTCCACACCGGACCGGGTGGAGAGACCCGGTACATAGTGTTCAATTTCAACACGATGCCGTTCGGCGCCTCGACTCCCGAAGCTGACCCCGCGAAGGCTCTCGCAGTGCGTCAGGCGATGGCAAACGTGATCGACCGCGCCGAGATCTCCGACCAGGTCTACAAGGGCACCTACGTGCCGCTGTACTCCTACGTTCCGGATGGCCTGCCCGGCGCCACCCAGCCGTTGAAGGACCTCTACGGTGACGGCAACGGCGGCCCGGACGTCGACAAGGCAACAGCCCTTCTCGAGGAAGCCGGCGTCACCACGCCGCTCGCGATCAACCTGCAGTACAACCCGGACCACTACGGTGCGAGCTCGGGTGACGAGTACGCGCTCGTGAAGTCGCAGCTCGAGGAATCCGGCCTCTTCACGGTCAACCTGCAGTCGACCGAGTGGGTGCAGTACAACGAAGACCGAGTCGCTGACGTGTACCCGATCTTCCAACTGGGTTGGTTCCCGGACTACCCGGACGCCGACAACTACCTGTCGCCGTTCTTCCGCACGGAGAACTTCCTCGTGAACCACTTCAGCGACCCTGCGGTGGATCAGTTGATCGCCCAGCAAGCGGTCGAGCTTGACGAGGACACCCGCCTGCAGATGCTGGGTGAGGCCCAGGAGATGGTTGCGGCCCAACTGTCCACCCTTCCGCTCCTGCAGGGCGCTCAGGTGGCTGTCGCCGGTACCGACATCGACGGTGTCAGCGACACGCTCGACGGTTCGTTCAAGTTCCGCTTCACCACACTGAGCAGGTAGTCGGACCGACGGTCTGGGGCTAAAATCGTCCCCAGCCGTCTAGGGGGTGACTCGCACCACGCGCGGGTCACCCCCTTCCATGCACGTTCGGCTCATCAGTTAGGCGGTCATGACAACCACTGAGATTTCCCCGTCGGCGCCACCGGATGGCACGACGACCGAAAGGGTGAAGGGCGGAGGCAACCTCGGCCGCTACATCCTGGTCAGGCTGCTGCTCATCATCCCAACGGTGTTCATCCTCGTGACGATGGTGTTCATCCTGATGAGGCTCATCGGCGACCCGATCACCGCCTCCCTCGGCGGCCGGCTCAGCCCGGACCAGCTGGAGGAGCGCAAGGAAGCCGCCGGATACAACCGGCCGATCTGGGTTCAGTACGTCGAGTACATCGGCCAGGTCTTCACCGGCAATTTCGGCACCACCATCAGCGACAACCGTCCGGTGAGCGAAGTGCTCCTCACCTACGGCGGCGCGACGGCCGAACTGGTCTTCTATTCGCTCATCGTCGCTTTTGTTGTCGGAATCCCCCTTGGGCTGCTGGCCGCCTATCTGCGCGACCGGTGGCAGGATGCCTCGCTTCGCGTGTTCGCGATCCTCTGTTACGCAACGCCGGTGTTCTTCTCCGGGCTGCTTCTCAAATTGGTCTTCTCCGTCTGGCTCGGCTGGCTTCCGGTGTCTGGGCGCGCATCGACCAGAACGGAACTCGACCTCCTGCTGCTCGATAACCCGACCGGCATCTATCTGATCGACGCGTTCCGCACCGGGGACATGGATAACGTCTGGGACGTGCTCGCCCACGCTGTCCTACCCGCCATCGCCCTCGGCCTGCTCACCGCCGGGGTCTTCCTCCGGCTCGTGCGCACCAACGTCATCGGAACGCTCGGGCGTGAGTACATCGACTCAGCCCGGTCACGCGGCGTCGGCGAGCTGCGTCTCGTCAGGAAGCACGCCTACAAGCCAGCGCTCATCCCGATCATCACTGTGATCGGCCTGCAGATCGCCCTGCTGCTCGGAGGAGCTGTCCTCACCGAGACCACGTTCGAGTGGAAGGGCCTCGGCTTCATCCTGGTCGAGTACCTGTCGTCGCGTGACTTCGTCGCAGTGCAGGGGATCGTCGCCCTGCTCGCGGTGATCGTCGCCGTCAGCAACTTCATCGTCGACATCATCGCCGCGCTCATCGACCCGAGGGTGAGGTACTGACATGGCTGCGACACCCGTCGTCGTGAACCCCAAGGGCAGCCTGTGGTCGCGGCTGCCGCTCGTCAAGCAGCTGGCGCAAAGCGTCGGACTGCAGCGCGGGATGCTTGTCGCCGGCCTCGTGCTGGTGGCGCTCTTCCTGCTGACTGCCGCCCTTGCACCGCTGCTCGCGCCTTACGGTTTCGCGCAGCTGCGGGACGAGTCCGGCCGCTTCGGTTCACAGCAGCCGCCGAGCGCTGAGCACCTGTTCGGGACCACCGTCAGCGGCTATGACGTCCTCTCGCGCACGATTTGGGGTGCCCAGACAGCGGTGCTGGTGATCGTCGTGGCCGTCACCATGTCACTCATCATCGGGGTGCTGCTCGGTGTTTTCTCCGGCTACTTCGGCGGCACGCTCGACCGCATCCTCGTCGTCGTCTGCGATGCGATCTACGCGTTCCCGTCCCTGTTGCTCGCGATCGTCATGTCGATCGTGATCTCGGGTGGTCAGTCGAGCCTGCTCGGCGGGATCATGTCGGCGGCGATCTCGATCACCGTCGTGTTCATCCCGCAGTACTTCCGTGTTGTGCGCGCTGAGACCGTACGCATCAAGGCGGAGGCGTTCGTCGAGTCGGCGAAGGTCATCGGCGCGAGCAACATGCGCATCATGTTCCGGCACGTGCTGCGCAACGCGACCAGGACTCTTCCGCTGATCCTGACGCTCAACGCCTCTGAGGCGATCCTGACACTCGCCGGCCTCGGCTTCGTGGGCTTCGGCATCGAGCCGACGAGCGCCGCAGAGTGGGGGTACGACCTCAACAGGTCGATCGCGGACGTCTCATCCGGGATCTGGTGGACCGCGCTCTACCCGGGTCTCGCGATAGTGCTGGTGGTGCTCGGCATCACCCTCGTCGGGGAGAGTCTGAACGACCTCGCCGACCCGCGGCTGCGCACTCGTCACCGGGCCATCGCCTCGCCCGCTGCCGCGGCGACGGCGAATGAGGTCGACGAACTGGAGAAACCCGAATGAGCAGGCTTGCCAAGGGCGAGCAGGCCGCTCGCATCGAGGACCTCGAGGTCACCTTCGCCACCGACAGCGGCGACGTCCGAGCGGTCGACGGGGTGAGTCTCCACGTCGCGGCGGGTGAGGTGCTCGCGGTGGTCGGGGAGAGCGGATCCGGCAAGACCGTCACCGCGAAGACCATCCTCGGCCTGCTGCCGGAGACCGCAACGACATCCGGAGCCGTGTTCATCGGGCAAGAGAACATCGTGCAGGTGTCCGGCGAGCGGCTGCGCCAGCTGCGCGGCACCAGCGTTGCGATGGTCTTCCAGGAGCCGTCAACCGCACTCAATCCGGTGTTCACGGTCGGCTGGCAGATCGCGGAGGGTCTTCGCGCACACGGCAACTACAGCAACGGCGAGCTGCGTGAGAAGTCGATCGACATCCTGCGGAAGGTCGGCATCCCGGATCCTGAGCACCGAGTCGACCACTATCCGCACCAGTTCTCCGGAGGCCAGAAACAGCGCATCGTCATCGCTATGGCGCTCGTGCTCGACCCAGAGCTCATCGTCGCCGACGAACCGACGACGGCGCTCGATGTCACAGTGCAGGCGGAGATTCTCGACCTGTTGCGACGCCTCCGCGACGAGTTCAACGCGGGCATCCTGCTCATCACCCACAACATGGGCGTCGTCGCCGACCTGGCCGACCGCGTTGCCGTGATGTACCAGGGTGAAGTCGTCGAACAAGCCACGGCCACGGAGCTGTTCGCCAATCCGCAGAACGACTACACCAAGCGCCTGCTCGCCGCGGTGCCATACATCGGTGCAGGCAGGGAGGCGGCCCGCGCACGGGCGGTGGAGCGGGACAAGGTCAACGCCGAGCCGGTCGTCGTGGCGCGAGGCCTCGAAATCGTCTACCCGGGGCGCTTCGGCCGCGGCGGGTTCCGCGCCGTCGCGGGGGTCGACTTCGAGATCGGCCCGCGCGAAGTGCTCGGCCTGGTCGGCGAGAGCGGCTCCGGAAAGACGACGATCGGAAGGGCGATCGGTGGCTTGACCAGGGTCACCGGCGGTTCGCTGATGGTCCTTGGCACCGAGTTCAACGGGGCCAAGGAGAGCGACATCCGACCGCTTCGCAAGGACATCGGTTTCGTCTTCCAGGACCCGGCAACCAGCTTCAACCCGCTGCTCACGATCGCGGAGGCCATCGCGGAACCGCTTGTCGTGCACTCAGAGGCGGCGAATCCGGATGACGCACGGGCGAGGGTCAACCAGCTGCTCGAGGCAGTGCAGCTGCCGATCGGCTTCGGAGACCGCTTCCCGCACGAGCTGAGCGGCGGCCAGCGCCAGCGCGCCAGCCTCGCCCGAGCGCTCGCGCTGCGGCCGAAGCTCCTGATCGCCGATGAGCCTACGAGTGCGCTCGACGTGTCGGTGCAGGCGCGTGTGCTCGAACTGTTCGCCGAACTGCAGCACGAGTTCGGGTTCGCGGCCCTGTTCATCAGCCACGATCTCGCCGTGGTGGATATGCTCGCCGACCGCATCGCCGTGCTCTACAAGGGGGAATTGGTCGAAGAGGGAACCGGCGAGCAGGTGCTCGGCGCGCCCCAGCATCCGTACACCAAGCGGTTGCTCGCTTCCCTCCCCGTCCCCGACCCGATCGAGCAGGGGAAACGCCGCGAAGAACTGCGTCTCCTGCGGGAGGCGCCCTGATGCCGGTCATCGACGCCAACGATCTGTCAGTTCACTACCGGTCGCGTGACGTGCGCTCGCGCACCCTGGCTCTTAACGGCGTGACCTTCCAGGTGCAGGTCGGCGACTTCCTCGGAGTGGTCGGTGAGGCGGGCTCCGGCAAGTCGACGCTGGCGGCAACGGTCGCGCTGCGCGCAGGCAGGGGAGACCCGGAGATCGGCTACCCGGAGATCTTCGGCGGCTCGCTCAGCGTGCTCGGGGCGAAGGCGCGCAACATCAACCGCTTCCGGCGGGCACGCACGCAGTTCCACATCGGCTACCTGGCGCAGGACGGCGCCGAGCGGCTGGATGCCCGGCTGACCTGCGCAGAGAATGTCGCGGAGCCGATCTACTCCCGCGACCGAAAGTTCAGCTCCCGCGAGGCGGGCACGGCCGTCGCGACGCTCATCGACTCGATGCGGCTGCCGCTGTCTGTCATGCACAAGTACCCGCACGAGCTGTCCAGTGGTCAGCGTCAGCGCATCGCGCTCGCCCGTGCACTCGTGCTCGAGCCGGCGCTGCTGGTTGCAGACGAACCGACCCGCGGCGTGGACGTCACGGTCCGCGAAGAGGTGCTCGATGTCATCCGCGACCTGCGGACGCAGCGCGAATTCTCCGCGCTGATCGTCAGCAGCGACCTCAAGGTCGCGGCAGGCCTGACCGATCGCGTGCTGGTGCTGCAGCGGGGCATGGTCATCGGTGACGGCACGGTCGAGGAGGTGCTGCGTGACCCGCGGCATCCGTACCTGATGGACCTGGCGCGCATCGCGCGCTCGGCCCAATGATGGGGGAGCGAGAAGCGCAGCACCGGTCGGTGGGCGCGGTTGAGCTGCACCTGGGCGACGAAGCGCGGCCAGAGCCCGGGCCGATCGCGGTGCTGCCCGAGGCCGAGGAGTTCTTCGTTCGGGCGGTTGAATCGGCCGGCGGCACCGTTGCCCCGCTGTCGGATGCGACGCGCGGTGTCGTCTGGCTCTCCAACGAGCGTGCGGCCGAGTTCGCGCCGATCCTGGCGTCGCACCCTGGGATCAACTGGGTGCAACTGCCGTTCGCCGGAGTGGACGCGTTCCATGAGGCGCTGGCGGTCCGCCACGCAGAGCGAGATATCGTCTGGACGAGCGCGAAGGGCGCGTACGCGCAGCCGGTAGCCGAGCACGCGCTTGCGCTCACCCTGGCGGCCCTGCGTGGCCTGCCTGAGCGTGCCCGCGCGACCGAGTGGGGCGGCAAGTACGGGCGGTCGCTGTACGGGCTGAACGTGGTCATCGTCGGAGCCGGTGGCACCGCGCTGGAGCTCGTACGGCTGCTGGAGCCGTTCGACGTGCGCGTGACGATCGTGCGGCGCCGCGCGGAGCCGGTGGCCGGGGTGGCGGCCACGGTGACCAGCAAAGGTCTCACGGAGGCGCTCCACGACGCCGACGTGCTGGTCCTCGCTGCCGCGCTGTCCGCCGAGACGGAGCGCCTGATCGGTGCGCGCGAACTCGCGAAGATGAAGCCCGAGGCGGTGCTGGTTAACATCGCCCGCGGCCGGATGGTCGACACGGATGCCCTCATCTCGGCGCTGCGGGACGGCCGCTTGGCCGGTGCAGGCGTGGACGTGACGGACCCGGAGCCGCTGCCTACCGGGCATCCGCTCTGGTCGGCGCCGAATGTGATCATCACACCGCACAGCGCCGACACGCCTGAGATGGTGGATCCGCTGCTCGCCGAGCGGGTCGCCGTGAACGTGCGCGCGTTCCTCGGACACGGCCCGTTCGTCGGAGCGGTCGACCCGGCATCCGGCTACTGAACCCGCGCCACATCGCAAGACTGCGCAAACCGGCAGTCTCACGCGCCAAAACGCAGGTCTGTGCAGTCTCGCGCGATTGGTGATGAGGTTTGCGCCGACCCGGTGGCGGGCGTGGCAAAGGTGCCCCGAAGTATTTGCTAGAGTGGCTAGTCGAAACGCCATAGTCCTCGATAGCTCAATTGGCAGAGCAGCCGGCTGTTAACCGGCAGGTTGATGGTTCGAGTCCATCTCGGGGAGCTCCACAAGAAGTCGCGACACGTCTACGTTCAATTAGTCGGCCACGGCGACCAGTTCATCGGGTGCCCAATCAGTGATGCCCCTAATGCGTCGGCTCATTGCTGAATGAGTCGCCTTGAACAGCCTCGCCTACCGGTCCGCCTCTCTGACCTCGTGGGCGTGCGAGCACAAGTGGGGAACACACGAGGCCGGTCACTGCGTCCGGGTGCGGTCAGGTAGTCGCCGAGCCTCGCCCGGTGCACTCGACGAAGGGCCGATGGCCGTATTTCCGGCTCGCCGCCGACGCGAACGCTCGACACGACGCGAATCGTGGACCGCGAACCGCATGATTCAGGCACGCAACCCGATTAACTACAACCAGACGTAGAAAGCCAAATAAAGGGAGGACGTGTGTTCATAGTTTCAATCGCGCTGTTCGTGCTGATGATGGTTGCATTCATCGTTAGCGTCGGCAGCCGAAAGAGCGCCGACCGCGAGGTTAGCGCGTTCGGCGCTAAAGCCAAGTGGGTCGGAGCAGGTGCCGGAGTGCTCGCCATCATCTTCATCTTCGTGGCGTCGACCTACACCCAAGATCCCGGCCAGGCGAAGGTGCTTCGCGCATGGACGGGCGACATCGTTGGCCAGTCGACGACCGAAGGGTTCAAGTTCAAGGCGCCGTGGGTCGACACCATTGACTACGACATCCGCAACCAGCAGGTGATCTTCGCGCTGACGACCGAGAACCTGGACGGCCACAACAGGCCGAACGGACCGCAGATCACCGTGCAAGACCGCGAGGGTGTGACCGCGAACATCGACATCACGGTGCGCTACTCCATCAAGCCGGACTCGGTGACGGAAATCTACAAGCGTTACCAGACACAGGAGAACTTCGTGTCTCGGTTCATCGAGAACGACATCCGCGCGGCCGTTCGCACCGTGCCGGCAAAGTACGGCACGCTCGAGCTGCTGAACAGGCGCGCCGACGCTGAGCGTGACATTCACGACTACCTGCTCGAGCGCTGGGACAAGCACGGCGTCACCGTCGAGACCGTCTCGTTGCAGGAAATTCGCTACTCGGATGACGTCAAGCAGCGCTTCGACGACGCGCAGGCTTCCCGCATCAGGGTCGAGCAGGCGAAGGCCGACCTCGAGGCGACGGAGGTCAGCGCCCAGCAGAAGGTCGTGCAGGCACAGGCCGAGGCTGAGGCAAACGCGATCCTCAACGCCTCGCTGACTGACGCCATCCTCCAGCAGCGCTACCTTGACACGCTCAAGGAACTCGCGGCGGCAGGCAACCTCGTGGTTGTGCCCGAAGGGTTCAACGGGCTGGTCAGCGTCCGATAGGCGGCCGGGCGGACGGCATACTCCGGGGTTCGAGTCCCAGGCGCCCACAATAAATAGGCCCTATACGAGGGCCCCGGCAGTTCCACTGCGAACTGCGAGGCCTCAACAGTTGCTCGGTTGCGCCTAGGATGGCTGTCAGTAACTGAAAATGCTTTACGCGCGGCGGGAGAGCCTCCCTGGTGAGGCGCCGTAGGAGCAACCTCCCCGGGAATCTCTCAGGCCCACGTACCGTCACGCACAGGCAACTCTGGAGAAAGCGGCCAGCCGCTTACCGAAGGTGAATGACGCACGACGAAGTGCCCATGCGTTGAAACTCTCAGGTACGAGGACAGAGCGGGGACCATGTCGACCATGGCGGTCGACAGTGACGAAACGGGTGTCCTCCCATGACCATCGCACCAGAATCCGCTACCGCTTCCACCGAGTACAGTCCGGAGCTTCTCAGTCGAACGCTTGACGACTTCGATCCCGAGGTGGCCGCTCTCATCGGCAAGGAGCTCGAACGCCAGCGCACCGGCCTCGAGATGATCGCCTCCGAGAACCACGCACCGCTGGCCGTCATGCAGGCGCAGGGCTCGGTTCTCACCAACAAGTACGCGGAGGGTTATCCCGGACGTCGTTACTACGGCGGATGCGAGTACGTCGACCAGATCGAGCAGCTCGCCATCGACCGGGTCAAGGAACTGTTCGGCGCTTCTTTCGCCAACGTGCAGCCACACTCTGGAGCCACCGCGAACGCCGCCGTGATGCACGCGCTGCTGTCGCCCGGCGACACCATCCTGGGACTGTCGCTGGCCGACGGCGGGCACCTGACACACGGCATGAAGCTGAACTTCTCCGGCAAGCTCTACAACGTCGGCTCGTACGGGGTCTCAGAGGACGACTACCGCGTGAATCTCGACGACGTCGCACGGGCAGCGCGAGAGCACAAGCCGAAGCTCATCATTGCCGGCTGGTCGGCGTACCCCCGGCAGCTGGACTTCGCCGGCTTCCGCCGCATCGCCGACGAGGTCGGCGCGTTGCTCATGGTCGACATGGCCCACTTCGCCGGTCTGGTCGCGGCTGGCCTGCATCCGTCCCCGATCGAGCACGCCCATGTCGTGACCAGCACGACCCACAAGACTCTGGGCGGACCACGTGGCGGCATCATCCTCACGAACGACGCCGACATCGCCAAGAAAATCAACTCGGCCGTGTTCCCCGGCCAGCAGGGCGGGCCGCTCGAGCACGTGATCGCGGCCAAGGCGACAGCGTTCAAGATGGCCCTCGCCCCAGACTTCCGCGCCCGCCAGGAGCTGACCCTGATCGGCGCGAAGCTGCTCGCCGAGCGGCTGAACGCCGATGACGTCCGGTCCGCGGGCATCACCGTGCTCACTGGCGGGACGGATGTTCACCTCGTGCTGGTGGACCTGCGCGACGCGGCGATCGACGGTCGCCAAGCCGAAGATCGCCTCGCGGCGGTCGACATCACGGTCAACCGCAATGCGATCCCGTTCGATCCGCGACCCCCGATGGTGACCTCGGGTCTGCGCATCGGAACGCCGGCGCTGGCCGCGCGAGGGGTCACGCCGGAGGACTTCCGCGAGGTTGCCGACATCATCGCGCTGACCCTCACTGCGGGCGAGGACGCCGACCTCACCCCGCTGCGGGAGCGCGCGCAGGCGATCGCAGCCAAGTACCCGCTCTACCCGGCACTGCCCTCCGGCGCCCAGGCGGGCACGCCATGACAATCAGCGTCTTTGACCTCTTCAAGGTCGGCATCGGGCCCTCCAGCTCGCACACCGTGGGGCCCATGCGCGCGGCCGAGCGGTTCGTGCGCGAAGTCGCCGAACGGATGCCGCTGGAGCGCATCACAGAGATCGGCGTCGACCTGTACGGTTCGCTCGCCGCGACCGGGGCCGGTCACGGCACCCTCAACGCGGTGCTGCTGGGGCTCGAGGGCAGGCGTCCCGACACCATCGAGGTGGCCGAGATGGAACAACGGCTCGCCGAGATGCGTGAGAATCCGTCCGTCCGCCTCGGCGGCGTGAAGGACCTGCCGTTCGGTGAGCGCGACATCGTGCTGCACCTGCAGGAGTCGCTCGACTTCCACCCGAACGGGATGCGACTCACAGCGATCGCCGGCGACCTCGGCCGGCAGCATAGCGAAACCTTCTACTCGGTCGGCGGCGGTTTCATCGTCAACGAGGACGAGGCGCAGCGGGCGGTACCAGCGTCGTCCACACACTGGCCGCTGCCGTTCTCCTCCGGGGCAGAGCTGCTGGAGCTTGCACGGGAGCATGGCTCGTTCAGCGCGGTGATGCTGAAGAACGAGAGCGCCCTGCGCACCGACGAAGACGTCCGTGCGGGGTTGCTGCACATCCGGAACGTCATGGTGGAGTGCCAGGAGCGGGGGATGCGGCGTGACGGCACCCTGCCAGGCGGCCTCGGCGTGCCCAGGCGCGCCCACGACTGGCACCGTCAGCTGGAGCGCGACGATCCCCACCGCAAGCCGGAGTTCGCGCAGGACTGGGTGAACCTGGTCGCCCTTGCGGTCAATGAGGAGAACGCTTCGGGCGGGCGCGTGGTGACAGCCCCCACCAACGGTGCCGCCGGGATCATCCCCGCAGTGCTGCATTACGCGATGCACTACACGGATGCCGGTGCTCGCGACCGCGACGACGCTGCCGTCCGATTCTTGCTCACCGCGGGGGCGATCGGCTCGCTGTACAAGGAGCGAGCCTCCATCTCCGGTGCAGAGGTCGGCTGCCAGGGGGAGGTCGGGTCGGCAGCATCGATGGCCGCCGGTGCCCTCGCCGAGGTTCTCGGCGGCACGCCCGCTCAGGTGGAGAACGCCGCGGAGATCGCAATGGAGCACAGCCTCGGTCTCACCTGCGACCCGATCGGTGGGCTTGTGCAGATCCCGTGCATCGAGCGCAACGCCATCTCGGCGGGCAAGGCGATCAACGCCGCGCGCATGGCACTGCGCGGTGATGGCACCCATCGGGTGACTCTCGACGAGGTCATCGAGACGATGCGCGTCACCGGTCGGGACATGATGTCGATCTACAAGGAGACCTCCCGCGGCGGGCTGGCCGTGCACGTCTCGGTGAACAACATCGAGTGCTGAACGCGTAGCCGATGAGATCTCGTCGTGGGTTCACGATAATCTCGACTCGCGCGCCGCATTCGCGCGGTCGAATCAGGATGCGTGACGAAAGGCAATCATGGGCGAGTGGCTCGGGGGTGAGTTCAGCGCCCCGGTAGTGGTGATGATCGCCGCCGCGGTGGTCGCGGCAGTGGTCGTCGTCGTGCTGCTGGTCCTCTGGCTGCGCGCTGCCCGCCGTGGCCGTGCTGAGCACCGCCGTCGCGTGCAGGTCGAGCGCGAAGCACTCGACCTGGAGCTCTCGCTGCGCGAGCAGCTGGGGCGCCTGCGCATCGTGCGCGAGCTTGGGGATGTTGCGGTGCACTCGACCTCGGTGATCGTCAGCCAGGCGGATGGCGCGCGCTTCGCCGCGCAGAACGACCCCGCTGTCGCCGCGCGGACGGCCGGCAACATCGCGGATGCCGCCCGGTCCACGCTCGCCGACCTCCGCCGCGTCATGAATGTCGTGCGCGAGGGCGAGGCGAGCGTCGCGCCGCAGCCGCGACTGAAGACCGCCCGTGACCTGTTCGGGGTCATGCGGGACGCAGGCCTCGGCATCACCTTCGACGAGGACGGAACGCCGTTCCAAGTTCAGCAGGCGGCCGAGCTCGCGATCTACCGCATCCTGCAGGAGGCCCTGTCCAACGCGCTGAAGTATGGAGGACCCGGCACCGAGGTCAAGGTCTCGTTCAGCTGGCGGGGCGAGGGCCTGCAGGTGCTGGTCGACGACGACGGCGCCCGCAACCAGGCACGCTTGGCGGGCCAGGACAGCGCCGAGTCGCCGTCCAAGGGCTACACGGAGCGCGACGACCTTGCCGCCTTGACTGCGGACGTGATGGGACCGGGCATCACCGAGATGAAGGAACGCGCGACCCTCTTCGGTGGCGTGTTCAGCGCCTACCGTGTGCCGGGCGTCGGATTCTCGATTGCCGTCGTCTTCCCATCCCTGAAGCACCACAACGGTGTCCACAGCGTCGATCTGGGGCGTTCGTGATCCGCGTCGCGATCGCCGACGACCAGAAGCTGCAGCGCGAGGGGTACCGGCTGGTGCTGGGGTCGCAGGCGGACATCGAGGTCGTCGGGGAAGCGGGCGACGGTGCGACGCTGCTGGCGCTGGTGCGCCGGAAGCAGACGGATGTCGTGCTCATGGACATCCAGATGCCGCGCGTCGACGGGTTGACGGCAGCGCAGCGAGTGGTGGGCGACGCACGCGTGATCGAGCGAAACGGTGTTGCCCCGCGCATCCTGCTGATGACCGCCGTGGAACTCGACGACCACCTCGCCGCGGCGGCCGAGGCCGGCGTCTTCGCGGTGCTGTACAAGGACATTGCGCCGGAGGCGCTGCTCGAGGCTGTTCGTTCGGCGGCCGAGGCGGCGGACTTTGGAATCGCACAGCGTGTCGAAGACTGAGTCAGTGGCGAGGCCCAAGGAAGAGACGGTCGCGATCCAAGACGGGATCGCGGTCGGGCTGTCCGCGGCCGCCTACGGGGTCTCATACGGCGCCCTCGCGGTGGCGGCCGGTCTCGACGTCTGGCAGACCTGCGTGATGAGCCTGCTGATGTTCACCGGCGGGTCGCAGTTCGCCCTCATCGGCGTGCTTGCGACCGGGGGAGCGGCGGCCGGGCCGACCGCGATCGCGAGCGCCGCCATCCTGGGCGTGCGCAACGGCATCTACGGCATCCGGATGGCGCCGATCATCGGAGGCAGGTGGTGGCTGCGCGCCCTCGCCGCCCACGTCACGATCGACGAGACGACCGCGGTGTCGACCGGTCAGCCGACGCTGCGCAGCCAGCGCATCGGATTCTGGACCACCGCGGTGACCGTCTACCTCGGCTGGAACCTCACCAGCCTTATCGGCGCGCTGATCGGCGACCTGCTGGGCGATCCGCGCCAGTGGGGACTGGATGCCGCCGCAGCGGCAGCGTTCCTCGGTCTGCTCTGGCCACGGCTGCGGCAGCGCCAGACGATCGCCGTCGCATCCGCCGCCGCGGTCGTCGCGCTCGTGCTCACCCCGGTGGTCCTGCCCGGCCTCCCGGTGTTGATCGCCGGACTCGTCGCGGTGGTCGTCGGCGCCTTCAACTGGTTCGACAGCGCGCCGAAGAAGGGAGCAGCATGACGCTCTGGCAGATCGTGATCATCGCGTCGCTGCTGTGCCTCGCGCTGAAGCTCTCCGGCTACCTGGTTCCGAAGTCCGCTCTCGAAAAGCCCGCGACTTCGCGCATCGCCAACCTGCTGACCATCGCACTGCTGGCGGCCCTCGTCTCGGTGCAGACCTTCGGCCACGGCGAGGGGCTGCAGGTCGACGCCCGATTGCCGGCCCTGGTCGTCGCTGCGGTGCTGTTCTCGCTGCGGGTGCCGTTCGTGCTCGTTGTGATCGCGGCCGCCGCGGTGGCGGCGCTCATCCGGCTGTCTGGTTGGGGTTAGTCCTCGAGGTGATCGACGCCCGGCAGCCAGCTCCTACCGGGGACGCCCCAGCCGTTGCGCCGCACAATCTTGGCGACGTCACGCTGGTCCTCAGAGTCGAGCCGGTCGACGTAGAGGATGCCGTTCAGGTGGTCGAACTCGTGCTGCAGGATGCGGGCGAGCCAGCCCTCGGCCTCGAGCTCGAACGGCTTGCCGTCGACATCCTGAGCGCGCAGGATCGCGCGGTCGGCCCTATGCAGCGCGAACCGTTCACCCGGGATGGAGAGGCAGCCCTCAGACTCGTTTTCCTCATCCGCTTCCCCGACGGCGACGGGCGAGATCCACAGCTCGGGGTTCGCGGCGGTTCCGCTGACATGCCGGGTGCCGTCATCCCACTCGAACACGAACAGTCGCAGCGGGATGCCTACCTGGGGTGCGGCGAGGCCGACCCCTGGCGCCTTGTGCATGGTTTCGACCATGTCCGCGACGAGCGTGCGAAGTTCATCGTCGAAAGTCTCGACCGGATCGGCGACCCGGTGCAGCACGGGGTCGCCGGTGATACGTATGGGAAGTGCTGGCATTGGTCAAGAATATCGGTCGTATTGCCGCTAAAGTCGTTGCGTGCCGCCAGACCTGATGGACATTACGGACCAGTTCCAGTCCCTCACCCCCAACCAATGGCTCGGCATCCCGGTGGCGCTTGTCGGGGCGGTCTTCCTTGCGCTGGGCGCCCAGTTTCAGCACCGCGGGGTGGGGAAGGTCGAGGCCAAGCATGGCGGCCAGACCGGCGGGATGGGGTTCTCCTCGCTGTTCGCGCTGCTCTCGCGACCCTCGTGGGTCATCGGCACTGTGCTGCTCGGTCTCGCGATAGTCCTGCAGCTCACGAGCCTGTACCTCTCGCCGATCATCGTCGTGCAGCCCCTCGGCGCGATCGCGCTGGTGATCACCGCCGTGCTGAACTCCAGCCTGTCCGGGGTGAAGCTGGACCGGATCTCGATCCGGGCGATTCTGTTGTGCGTCGCAGGCGTCGCCCTGTTCGTCGGCATCGCCGCGCTGTTCGCGGAGTCGAAGCCGGTGAGCGACGGGCAGCTCGCCGTGATCCTCGCGCTGCTGGGCGTCGTGACCATGGGGTTCTCGCTCGCGTTCGCGTTCCTGCGCAACCGGTTCAAGGCGATCGGCTACATCATCGCGTCGGGTGTGCTCTACGGTTTCGTGGCCACGCTCGCCAAGGTGGTCATCGACCGTGGGAAGACCGGCGATTTCGAATGGCTGACCATCACCTGCATCGTCGCCTTGATCGCCGCTGCGGCGCTTGGTGCGTACTTCGTGCAGAACGCCTACGCATCCGGTCCGCCCGACCTCGTGATCGCAGGTCTGACCGTGATCGACCCGATCGTCGCGGTGGCAATCGGTGTGGTCGTGCTGCAAGAGGCAGCCTCCGCTCCGCTGTGGGCTGTCGTGGCGTTCCTCGCGGCCGGCGGCCTCGCGGTTTATGGTGTCTTCCAGTTGGCGAAGCACCATCCGCAGGCTCAGCGGTAGTCTTGACTGAGCATCCTGAGAAGGAATTCAACACACTTTGACTGATACTTCAGACCGCCGACCGCTGCGTGTGCTCATCGGCGCCGACACTTTCCCCCCGAATGTGAACGGTGCCGCGACCTTCACGTCGAAGCTCGCGGCCGGGCTCACCGCGCGTGGACACGACGTGCACGTCGAGGCTCCTGCCTTCAGCCGCAAGCACGGCCGCTTCATCGAGGAGCATGACGGTGCCAAGATCACGGTGCACCGCGTGTACTCGTGGCGCTGGTACCCGCACGACTGGCTCCGCTTCGTGCTGCCGTGGCGCAGCCAGGCGCACGCCGCGCGCATTCTCGATGAGGTGAAACCGGATGTCGTGCACATCCAGTCGCACATTGTCGTCGGCCGCGGGCTGGCCAGGCAGGCGCACAAACGCGGCATCCGGGTCGTTGCGACGAACCACTTCATGCCGGAGAACCTGATGGAGCACACGCTGCTCCCGAAATTCTTGAACCGTAAGGCCGCGCAGATCGCGTGGTCCGATGCTGCGAAGACGTACGAGCTCGTTGAGTCGATCACCACGCCGACACGCAAGGCTGCGGAATTCCTCGAGGGTGCGATCGACGTCGACGGTGTGCACGCGGTGTCCTGCGGAATCCGGGCCGAGGACTACACGGCTGAGATTCGCCAGCGTCAGGAGAAGCGCATCGTGTTCGTCGGTCGGGTGACCGGCGAGAAGCACATCGATGTGCTGCTGCGCGCCGTCGCGAAGCTCGACCCTGCCCTGGACGTCAAGCTCGACATCGTCGGCGGCGGCGACCTGCTCAACCAGCTCAAGGTGTTGTCGCAGCGTCTCGGGATCGCGGAGCGGACCACATTCACCGGGTATGTCTCGGATGAGGAGCTGCGCGCCGCCCTGACGCGCGCGACGGTCTTCGCGATCCCGTCGATCGCCGAGCTGCAGTCGATCGCGACAATGGAGGCGATGGCATCCGGACTTCCGGTCGTCGCCGCGAACGCGATGGCGCTGCCGCACCTCGTGCACGACGGCGAGAACGGCTACCTGTTCGAGCCGGGGAACCCGGACGACCTGGCCGAGAAGCTCACCCGGGTGCTCACGTCATCGCCGGACGAGTACCGTCGGATGCAGGAGTCGAGTCTCAAGCTCATCAAGCCGCACGACATCGAGCGCACGCTGAACGTATTCGAGAGGTTGTATCGTGGGGAATCGGTGACCGACCCGGTCACCGAAGTGGCGCTCGACGAGTCGGCGAACTGAGTCGGCGCCCACGGGGCGGTAGCTCAGCTGGTTAGAGCAGCGGACTCATAATCCGTCGGTCACGGGTTCAAGTCCCGTCCGCCCTACAGACGAAACCCCCAGATGGTGAATGCCTGGCCGGGGGTTTGCTGCTGTCTCGGGTTTCTGACCCCTACCTGACCCTTAGCTGTCAGTGAAAGAAGAACCCCCCACCTTGCCTAACAACGGGTGGGGGCGTTTTTTTGTTGCGGGCTAGAGGATACGGAGCAACAGAGCGAACGCGAAGGGGAATATCCCGAGGCTCATAGCCCACACGGACATGCCGCGCCCGACTCCGCCGATCCGCTTCGATGTCGCGCCGCCGAGCGCACCGAACACGATCGCCAGGATTGCGAGAATCAGCGTCACGAGGGCAAGTCTCGCCGTGACGATCCCGAAAATGCCGAGGGTGAGTCCGAGAATGCCGAGGGCGAGTCCGGCGGCGGCGAACCCGTTGGCCGCCGTGCTCGTGGGGGTGGTGCGCTGTAGCTGGTCGGTCATGACCCCAGATTGCCAGAGCCTCGCGAGCCGCGTGGAACTACTCGATACGCGTGTGACCGGCGGGCATGTCGCTACGAAATATGCATCTGCATGGAATGCGGACGCGCCGAAATTTGTTGCCACCTATGACAACGCAACGTACAACGTGGCGTATCGTGCGCGGGCACGCTCAATAGCCCTCGTCAACAAAGTGAAGGAGACACCATGCTCGACCAGAAGATCGCCATCGTTACCGGAGCAGGCTCAGGACTGGGTGAAGCCACTGCCCGCCTCTTCGCGAAAAACGGTGCAACTGTCGTTCTCGCGGACATGGATGTCGAGGCAGCCGAGCGTGTGTTGAGCGACATTGAGAATGAGGGGGGACGCGGCCTCGTCGTGAAGACCGACGTGTCGAAGGTCGACGACGCGAAAAACCTGGTCGATCGCACAGTCAACGAGTTCGGCCGGCTCGATATCGCCGTGAACAACGCCGGCATCGGCGGTGCCACCGCACCGGCCGGGGAGTACCCCATCGATGGGTGGGACACGATAATGGGCATCAACCTCTCCGGTGTCTTTTACGGGATGCGCCATCAGATCCCCGCTATGCTCGCCACCGGTGGCGGTGCCATCGTAAACATGTCCTCGGTGGCTGGTATGGCTGGCCTCCCCAATGGAGCGGGCTACTCTGCCGCCAAGCATGGCGTCATCGGCCTCACGAAAACCGCCGCGATCGACCACGCCGAGCAAGGAATCCGTGTGAACGCCGTCGGACCAGGCTTCATCAACACCCCACTGCTGGGCAAGCGCTCCGTGCTGGACACCAGCAGCTCAGACACGTCCGCGGAAACACAGGCCCTTGCCGCTATGCATCCGATGAATCGTCTGGGCGAGGCCAACGAGGTCGCCGAGCTTGTGCTCTTCCTCGCCTCCGATCGCGCCTCGTTCATCACTGGCGGCTACTACAACGTCGATGGCGGCTACCTAGCTCGGTGAGGGTTTGGGCCTGTCTCGCGCGAGGCAGGCCCTGTCACCGGTTCAACCGTCCGCCCTACGAAGCACTTCTCCCACCGGACGTTGTCGGCGCGGGGTGCAATGCTTCGCCGATAACCAACGGGTGAACGAGGTGGGGCATGCCTCGCCAGTTGGCTCGCTCGATCGTCACGATCTCCAATTGCGACGAGATCGTCGCGAGTGTCTCGCGGTTGCACCGGCACCCGTCAGCGATCCCGGCCCACGTGTCTGCGAATCGGTCCTGCCAGCGCGCCAGGCGTGGACTGTCGGAGCGAACGTGCTCGCAGAACAGGAGACGGCCGCCTGGGCGAAGCACTCTCCGCACTTCCGCGAGCGCACGCTCGGAGTCGAGCACCGTGCACAACACCAGGGTCGAGACGACTGTGTCGAAGGATCCGTCCTCGAATGGGAGCTCTTCAGCTGGTGCGGCCACTATCTGCGCCGAGCGGCCGAGCTTCGACCGGCGCGTCTCGAGACGTTGTGCCATCGGCTCGGATGGTTCCGCTAGGATCAACTCGTCGATCGCGGGATAGTGGCTCAGGTTGAGACCGGTGCCCGCCCCGATTTCGAGCACCCGCCCGTTGGCGGTGCTGAGAAGACGGCGGCGCCTGGATTGCATCCTAAGCCGCTCCCCGAGCCACAGGAATGGGTCGTAGATTCTCGCAGTCAAACGGCTGCCGACGACCTCGATCATGTTGTCCTCCGGTCCAGTGGTGATCGGTGATGATCAGCGGAATCGGCCAACGAGCCGCACCAACCACTGGTGCCTGAGCTCGATCCATACGGCGCGAGCAGACGCGACAACGTCGCCGCGCTCGTCGAGGAGTGCACTGGCCGTCTGGGCGGATCGACCGTGCTGTTCGATGGTCCACCCGACCGCAACGAGCCGTTCACCGAGGAACACGTCACGGTTCCGGTGAGCTGTCAAAGTGCCGAGTAGACCGAGCCGACGGTCGCGCAAAAACGTCGCCGGGTAGCTGGGGCAGTCGAGAGCACCCCAGACGGCTGCCGGATGGACGACGCCGTCGGTGGCGTCCCGTTCATGTGGCGCGAAGGGGGCCGCGAGCACGTCGCTTCGGTTCACCAGCGGCCCTGGCGTCACCCCCAGTCCGTCCCGACGCGCAGCCCCGCACACCACGCAATCCGACAACAAGTGGCGTGCACCCTGGAGGGGACTAGCGGCACGTGCCGCCTCAGCGTCAGCGAAACTGGGCACCACGGGAGGCATCATCGTGAACGGATCGACTCGTCTGACCTCCGCGACGACCTGGTCGTGCGAGTCGGTGACCGAGGCTGTGATCCCGTCGACATCGATCTCCACCTCCAGCGGGTTGTCGAGGGGAATCGGCCGGATGAGCCGGACGCTCGCTGTGCCGCCCAGCGTCTCGGCGATCGTGCCGCTGGCGAATCCGCCGTTGGCGCTGTCGGGTGGGCCGTTGAGGCGAGCGTCGATACGCAGCGTGTTGGTCGTTGTTTTCATACCGCTACCTAACTGCGGCGGGCCCACTGGCCTCATCCCCGGAACCGGCCAACCTTGTATGGCCCGATCCGGCCACCCGGACGGGCTGCGGACGCGGAGTCGCCTGAGACGACGACGCTTGACATCGGGCATCCGCTTTCTACAATCCGGTTATGACGGCGCACGAGCAGGTTGTACGGCACACTCAGGTCGGTGACCGTACGGTGGCCTGGTGTTCCGTCGGTTCCGGAACGCCACTGGTGATCGGTGGCTGGTGGGCCAGTCACTTGGCGCTGAATTGGGACGATCCCGCGTTCCAGAAGTTCGTGCATGCCCTCGCTCGCCGGCACACCGTCATCCGCTACGACCGGCCCGGCACCGGCCTGTCCGATCGCGACGGGCCGCCTCCGGCCAGTCTCGACGATGAGCTGGCGGCCCTGGCCGGTCTACTCGAGAGCATCGACCATCCTCGACTCTCCCTGCTAGGTGCTTCTGCAGGATCCGCGGTCGCCTCGGCCTACGCCGCCCAGCATCCTGAGCGTGTGGACCGATTGGTGCTCTACGGCAGCTATCCACGCGGTGAGGACATCGCCTCTGAGTCTGCGCGGGAGCTGATGGTGTCGATGGTCGAAGACCAATGGGGGCTCGGCGCGCGAGTCCTGGCGGACGTGTTCCTCCCGAACGCGACAGCCAATGACCGGGAACAGTTCGCTCGGTTCCAGCGACGGTCCGCCTCACCTGAAGCAGCGTCGAAGGCGCTGCGCGAGGTGTATGAGATGGACTCGACCGCGTACCTGTCGCGCGTGCGTGTACCGACACTGGTGCTGCACCGACGAGGCGACCGGGCCATCCCGTTTGCGCTCGGCCGCGAGGTGGCCGACACGGTGCCCGGTGCGACGTTCGTCGAACTGGACGGCGAGGACCATTTCCCCTGGTTAGGCGATAGTCGCGCCGTCGTCGATGCGATCGAACGCTTCCTCGGCGGGCTGCCGCAGCGCTCACCGGCCGAACAGCGCACTCCAGTAGCTCTCACGGCGCGCGAGCGCGAAGTGCTGACGCTGGTCGCCCAAGGTCTGACCGACGCTCAGATCGCCGACCGGTTGGTCCTCAGCGCACACACGGTCCACCGGCACGTCGCCAACGCGCGCACCAAACTCGGCGTCCCATCTCGCGCCGCCGCAGCGGCCTGGGTGCTGACCCACCCGCGTTGAATTCGCCAGCGGCCGTCTCGTGTCCGTTGCGCGTGGATGCCGCGTATGGCTGGCACCAACGCATCCGGAGTCGGGGCGTGACTGCGGGGTCAACGCTGTCTAGCATGGTGCGGACCGACACAAAGGGAGTCAGCGATGAATAAGATCACGCCCCACCTGTGGTTCGACAACCAGGCGCAGGAAGCCGCCGAACTCTACTGTTCGGTGTTCGACGGTTCGAAGATTCTAGACACGAGCGTGTACCCGGAAGGGTCGCCGTCGCCGGGGACCGTGCTCTCGGTGCGCGTCAACATCGCCGGGCAGGAGGCCATCTTCCTGAACGCCGGCCCGCAGTTCAAGCTCGACGAGGCGTTCAGCTTCTTCGTGGACTGCGAGGACCAAGACGAGGTCGACCGCTACTGGAACGCTCTCACCGCTGACGGCGGCGAGGAGAGCATGTGCGGCTGGCTGAAAGACAAGTACGGCGTCTCCTGGCAGATCGTCCCATCGGTGCTAGAGAAGCTGCTCACCGATTCGAATTCCGCCAAGGCGAGTGCCGCCATGCAGTCGATGCTGCAGATGCGCAAACTGGACATCGCCGAGCTCCAGCGCGCTTTCGACACGGCGTGAGTCATTAGACTGCGCTGCATGAGCGAGCCTCCAACGGCGTCCGCGACCGTCTGGAAGCTCCGGGCGCTCGCGCTCATCGCGTCGGCAGCGGTTCTGATCGCAGGTTCGTACGTCTGGGGCGGCTACCGCTACATCAACGACATGGTGGGCAGCGACCTCCTGGTCGCTTTCGGTCTGGCTTCCGACGTGTTGGCGGTGGTCTTCACCGTTCTCGGCGTGATCTGCGGCAGGAGAGCTATAGCCGCAACGGCCCACGAGCGGGGTGATGCCAGCGCCGTTGCCGTCGTATTCCTCCTCGTCGGGGTGTTCGTCGGTACAGCCGTGACGATGTTCCTGCCGATCCTCCCGCTGATGTTCCTTCCACTGGCGGGAACGGTGTTTGTCGTCATCTGGGCGCGGCCGCCGGCCGTTGCAGCCAAACCATCCTCGCTAGCCGGTCGGATGCTGATGGCGACGCCGTTTGCGCTCGCAACGTTCGCGGTGGTGGTCATCGGCCACCAGCACATCACCGTCTGGAATCCGCTGGCGAAGGTGCCGAGCCTGACGCTGGACCAGATCTACGCGGAGATGCGTGCCGCCGGCGAAGGGAGCACCAGTGGCGTGATGGTCAACGGCTGGGCAGCCCTGTGCCTGTTCGCTGCGCTCGCGCTTCTCGTCGCGTGCGGGCTGCCACGGTTTGCGCATGCTCTCGACCGGCGGCGGATCGCGGTGATCGGCCTCTTCATCGTGGGGTTCGCTGCCATCTTCTCCGTCACGGCGAGCTTCGGAATGGGCATGTCGCTCGCTGATACCTTCGCGACGAGCGGCGCCGACGCGATAGCGACCGGTCAGGCGATCACGATACTCGGCCGGCTGGCTATCTGCGCCGCGATGCTGGTCGCGTTCCTTCCCGCACAAGGAGTACAAAGTTCCACTAGGAAGCCTGACGTGCCAGTCGTGATCTAGGTCGGCCCAAACCAAGAGGCCAGGTGGGGTCGCGGTTCACGGCCGTCGCGCGCAGGCAGATGGGCCCCCGGCGGATGCCGGAGGCCCATTCACCTACTGGGGTTACGGGCGGCCCTGCTCCGATCCGACTTCTCCCCGAACCTCGACACCGACTTCCACTCCGGCTTCGGTTCCGGCGCCCCCGACGCCGACGCCCCCGCGGATCTCGGCCCCGATCTTGCGGGCGTCTTCGGCGAGTTTGAGCGCTTCTTCCATCTTCGACTCTGCAGACTGGCGGGCCTCGTCAGCGAGCTTGAGGGCTTCATCGCGCGTGTCTGCTGCTGCCTGGCGAGCCTCTTCAGCCAGCTTGAGGGCTTCTTCCTGCTTCTCCGCTGCGGCCTGGCGGGCCTCCTCCGCGCGCTTCAGCGCCTCTTCCAGCTCAAGTTCTGCGACTTCGCGCACTTCCTCGCCGCGGCCGTCTTCCTCACGCACTTCGCCGGAGCGGTCGAACGGGGTCACCGCCGTGACCACCTGGTCGAAGACCTCCTGCGCCGGGGCCGGCAGTACCTCGGCTGCGCCGGCGCCGACGACGCCAACGGCGGCTGCCGTCGCTCCAACACTGATCTTCGCGGCCAAGCTCAGGCCGGCAATCCATCCAAACAATCTCGATCTCCTTACTAGGAGCGTGGGTCTCCGCCATGCGGTTGCCCTCGCGTTACGTGTCTTCTTCGCCAGAGCTTTCTCTGGCGAAGTCGAGATCCGTGGTGCTGGGGGAGCATCCAGGAGAGCCGCCAGCTCTGCCGATGGCAAGGGAGGCGCCTCAAAGGAGGCAGACCGAAAGTCGTCAAGGGCAGCGACCAGGACCTCAAGGTCCGGCCGCTTCTCTGGCGCGCGCCCACTGAGAATCGCCGCGGCGTCCTCGGTGGATATCGACTGCTTCCTCATCTCACACCTTGCTATCGTTCGAGTCCGCGAAAAGGGTACGGGTAGCTCCAACCTTTTTCCGAAGCCGTTCAAGGCCCCGCCGTTGCAGTGCTTTGACCGCTCCCGGTCGCTTGCCTAGAAGTTCGGCAATCTGCTCCACCGTCAGATCAGCGATGATGCGCAGCACGAGCACGTCGCGCTGGTCGGGTGGCAGCCCATCCAGCAGGGCTCGAGCATCGTCATTTCCGATTCGCTCCATCGCCTGGCTTTCAGCGCTGCTGGTCGCGCGCGCGTCTGACTCCTCCGACCACTCAACGTGGAGGCCCCGACTCGATCTCTTCCGAAGTTCGTCGACGAGTCGGCGGTGCGCGATCGTGAACACGAAGGCGCGGAACTGTTCCTCATCTCCCTCGAAATCCGCCAGCTGGGCGAAGACGGTAAGGAAGACCTCACTCGTCAGATCGTCGGGCTCGAGCGAGCCGCGTGCGCGCAGATATGCGGCGACTTTCGGGGAGTACTCCGTCCAGATGATGCGGTTCGCCCACTGCCCGCCGGCCTGCGCAGCCGTCAGCACCTCTGAAAACATGGAGCCTTCCCACTCGGGCGAACCAGGGCGGAAGCACCATAACAAAGACGCAGACGCCTTCCCCTGACAACGAGGTGAACGCTCACGTCGCCGAATTGCGGTGCCCACGAGCAGCCTGGAGGCTCAGGATCCGCCAGTGGTCGTAGTCTGAATCGGTGTTCGGCATTCGGAAGCGACCCAGGGACCCGGATGCTCCGCGCCTGTCCCGTGATGTCGTCGTCCTCGCGATCATCGCGTTCTTCGTCATGGTCGGGTTCGGGGTCGTCATCCCGGTGCTGCCGGTGTACGTCCGCAGCTTCGGTGCCGGTTACGCCGAGGTGGGCGCGGTCATCTCGGCGTTCGCGCTCATGCGGTTGGTCGGCAGCACCTTCACCGGCCGGCTGGTCGACTGGCTGGGGGAGCGGGTCATCCTCACCTCGGGCATCGTCATCGTCGCGGTGTCGAGCGCCCTCGTGGGGCTGGCGCAGAGCTTCGGCGAGGTCCTCATCCTGCGAGGTGCGGGCGGTATCGGCTCTGCGATGTTCACCATCGCGGCGATGTCGCTGCTGCTCGCGACAACCGCACCGTCCATGCGCGGCCGCGCCGTCGGTTTCTATCAGGGCGGGTTCCTGCTCGGCGGGATGGCCGGCCCGGCGATCGGCGGCCTCCTCGCAACGATCTCATTGCGCGCGCCCTTCTTCTTCTACGCAGCGATGCTCCTAGTCGCCGGCGTCATCGGCCTGATCCTGCTCCGGTCGCCGTCGCGGCACAGTCGCGACCAGCAGCATCCGGATGCCTCGATCATCCCGTTCCGCGTGGTGCTCGCCGATCGGAGGTTCCAGGCCGCGTGCGTCGCCGCCCTTGCGGTCGGCTGGGCGACCTTCGGGGTGCGGTCCGCGCTCGTGCCCATCCTCGTGGTCGAAGCGCTCGGACGCACCGAGCTCTGGACCGGCGTCGCCTTCGCGATCGCCGCGGTCGCCCAGACGCTGGCACTCGCACCCGCCGGCTACTACGTCGACAAGGTCGGCCGCCGCCCCGCCATCATCGGCTCATTCGCGGTTGCCGCCGTCTCCATGCTCGCGATGGCGTTCGTCACCGACATCTGGCTCCTGATCGCGCTGTTGTGCGTCTACGGGGTGGCATCCGCATTCATGGGGACCGCTCCCGCTGCGGCAGTCGGCGACGCGGCCGGCGCGCGCAGCGGCCAGCCGGTCGCGGTGTTCTCGGCGGTGTCCGACCTCGGTGCGGTTATCGGGCCGATCGTCGCAGGGCTGCTGCTCGACGCATACTCGTACCCGGCGGCGTTCGGGTCGGCGTTCGTGCTTCTGCTGCTCGCATCCGTTGTCGCCCTCCGGATGCCGCGGTTCGAGTCAGCGCGCGAGCGCGCCTGAGGGTCAGGCCAGCGGGAGTCGCATCAGGATCCGGGGGATGCCGCCGGAGACCGAATCGGTGTCCGCGGCCTTGGTGAAGCCGGCGCGTTCGAACATCGCGCGCGTGCCGACGAAGGCCATGGTCTGGTCGACGCGCTGGTCGCCGTTGTCGACCGGATAGCCCTCGATCGCCGGCGCCCCGGATGCTCGCGCATACTCGATCGCGCCGTCGATGAGCGCGCGCGTCACACCCTGCTTGCGGAACCCCGGCCGCACCCGGATGCACCACAGCGTCCACACGGGGAGGTCGTCGACGTGCGGGATCTTCTTCGAGTTCGCGAACGGGTGCAGGTCGGACCGCGGCGCGACCCCCGCCCATCCGGCCACCTCGCCGTCCACGAACGCGAGCACCCCCGGCGCCCGCTCGAGCGCGCACAGCTCGCGCACCTTGTCGGCCCGAGCCGTTCCGGTCAGCGACCGGTTCTCCTTGGAACTGAGGCGCCAGGACAGGCACCAGCACACCGACGACTCCGGGTTCTTCGACGCGAACATGGTCGCCATGTCATCGAAGTTGTGTGCTGGCCGCACCTCGATCGTCGCCACCGTGACCTCCATCAATCAACTGCCATCGTGCCACGCGGGACTGACGGTGGAGGATCGACCGTCGGCGGTTCGGTGTGTACTGGGGAGATGAGCGCAGGCTTCCGCGGGTTATGGTTCAGCACCGGCGCCGCCAATCTCGGTGACGGCATCGCGCTTTTCCTGCTGCCACTGCTCGCGATCGCGGTCGCCGCCAGCGACGCCGAGGTCGCCCTGGTGACGACCGCGGCGACCCTCGCCTGGCCGCTGTTCGGGCTGCACGGCGGCTGGATCGTCGACCGGGTGAACCGGTCGGTGCTGCTGCTGTCAGTCAACGGCACGCGCGGGGCGATGTTCGCGGTCGTCGCGTTCCTCCAGGTCCGGGGCGAGTTGACGGTGCCGCTCATCCTCGCCGCGGCGGTCATCTACGGCGTCTGTGAGGTGCTGGCCGACACCACCCTGACCTCGCTGGTGCCCGCGCTCGTCGACATCCGTCAGCGCGATGGTGCCAACGCGCGGATCGAAGCGACGATCAACTTCTCGAACCAACTGCTCGGCCCGCCCCTCGCCGGACTCATTGCCGGCATCAGCCTGGGCCTCGCCTCGACCAGTTCGGCTGCGCTCTACCTCCTCGCTCTTGCCGGGCTGCCGTTCGTGGCAGCCGCGCTCCGACGGCGGCCACGGCCGCCACGCGGGTCGGTGGACCGCCGGCTGCGCACCGGGCTCGTCTACCTGTGGCGGCACCCGTTGCTCCGGCCGATCACGATCTTCACCGGCCTGATGAACCTCGTCTGGTCGGCGTGGGGTGCCGTGTTCGTCCTCTACGCGCTCGGCGACGAGCACCTCGACCTCGACGCGGCCGGCTACGGGCTGATCCTCGCTGGCATGGCGGCGGGCGGGCTCGCCGCATCCGTGCTCGTACCGGCCCTCGCTCGCAGGTTCCGGATGCCTCCGCTCCTGTTCCTTGACACGGTCACCACGATCCTGCTGGTCGCTCCGGCAGCTCTCGGCGCCAACGTCTGGGTGACGGCAGCCGGCGTGGTGCTGGCCGGGGCAGGCTCCAGCATCTGGCGCATCCTGGTGGCGACCATCCGGCAGAACCACACGCCGGAGCCGCTGCTCGGCAGGGTCTATTCGGCGTCCCGCGTTGTGAGCTGGGGAGCGTTGCCGGTGGGCTCGGCGCTCGCGAGCGCGGTGGTCGGGCTGTGGGGACTGACGGCGGTGTTCGCCGCGGCATCCGTGGTGGCCGTGATCGTGGCGATCTGGTTCGCCTTCGTTGTCTGGCGACTCGATTTCGAGCCGAACACCCTAGCCCAAAAGTAACGATTCACTAACCCGACCTTCGTCAAACACTGTTGTTGCTCAACAATGTGGACTACTGTCAAGAGCGCAGTTGCAGTATTCGCAGATCTTGAATGACAGCGCCTTACCTACGGGGCCGGCGCTGAACCTTCGGGAGAGTAGATGAACACCGCGACGAGCGGCTCCGAAGTCCGGGGTCGCCCAAGCAGACTCCTGAAGGAGAAAACAAAATGGCAGTAGGCACCGTCAAGTGGTTCAACGCGGAAAAGGGCTTCGGATTCATCGCCCCTGAGGACGGAAGTCCTGACGTGTTCGCCCACTATTCGGCAATCTCGGGCAACGGCTACCGTTCGCTCGACGAGAACCAGCGCGTCGAGTTCGACCTCGCGCAGGGCCCCAAGGGCCCGCAGGCGGAGAACATCCGCCCGATGTAATCGAGCAATCGGACCGGCCCTCGCCTCGCGGCGGGGGCCGGTTTTCGTTTGCCCGCTCGCAGGAAGAGAAGCGTGTCCCTGACGGTTAGAGTCAATGGCCACGACAAGGATGGAACACATGACCGACACCCAGACCGCCGCTCCAGAAGAACTCCACGCCGCCTATCGCGCGCGCCGTGAGCAGGTCGTTGTGCAGCCGCTCGGCAACCTCGCGCTCGTGAACACGCAGTGGGTGGATACTGAGCAGCCCATCTGGGGCGTCCCCGGAACTTGGGCGCCGCTGCCTGCTGGGGAGTCGGGCCTGAGGGTCACGGCGACCGCAGCCGACAACATCCGGGTCGACGGCGAACTCGTCGATGGTGAGGCGATCGTTGCGGGCAAGGATGCCGAGAAGCCGGGCGAGATCGACTTCGGCGGCGGCGTGCAGGGCTTTGTCATCGCGGGCGCGGAGGGGACGTATGCGCTGCGCGTGTGGGATTCGAACTCTGAGGCCATCCAGAACTTCGGCGGTATCGACACCTTCGACTACAACCCCGACTGGGTGGTTCAGGCGAAATTCACGCCGCTGCCGGGCGCGACGCTGCCCTTCGAGCATGTCAAGGACGAGGGCAAGACCCGCGAGCTGGAGATGCCCGGCGAGATCAGCTTCGAGAAGGACGGCGTCGAGTACCGCCTCGCCGCGATCAAGTCCGGTCGTGCGCTGCAGATCGTGTTCGCCGACTCGACCAGCGGTGACAGCACCTACAGCGTCGGCCGGTTCCTCTTCGTCGCTCCGGATGCCGAGGGCAACGTCGTGCTGGACTTCAACCGCGCGGTGCTGCCGCCCTGCGCGTTCTCGTACGCGTTCAACTGCCCGCTGCCGCCGAAGCAGAACCGGTTCAGCGTCGCGATCGAGGCCGGCGAGAAGAACGTACTCGCCAAGGACGGCTCCCTCCTGCACTGACCCGGCTTAACCCGTTTCAAGGAGTTTCGGCTCCGGGCAGCCGAAAACCTCCTCGATTCAACGCGGATGAGCCGGTACTTCCTTGAAATGGGTCACGTCGACGCAGAGTCGGATGCTCACGGCAGACTGTAGGCGTGCATCTGGTCCTCCGCGCCGAAGGTGATGACGTCGTCATCACGCCCGTCGGGCGCGACGGCTCCGCCGACGGCGAGGTCATCGAGGTCCCGCGGGAGGCGTTTCCAGCTGAGGTCGCGCGGCTCGAGTCGCAGCGGCCCCGCTGGGTCTGGGACGACACAACGACCTGGTACCCGGCGCTCATCGCGGCCGGTGTCCGAGTGGAGCGTTGCGTCGACCTGCGGCTGTCGCACGCCATCCTGCGGAACTCGGAGTTGACCGCGGCGTCCGAACTCGCTCGCGGGGATCTCACCGGCTGGGATCAGCCGGTATCCGAAATCCAAGCCGACGACGGGCTGTTCTCGCTCGAGGAGGCCGAGCTGCTGGATCCGATCGCCGAGTTCGCCCTTCAGCATCAGGCTCTCGAGTCGGCCACTGAGCCGGCTCGGCTGCGGTTGTTGCTGGCCGCCGAGTCGGCTGGCGCATTGGTCGCCGTCGAAATGCAGCACGCCGGTTTGCCCTGGGTCGCTGAAGTGCACGAGCGATTGCTGGAAGAGGCGCTCGGACCGAGACCGGTCGCCGGGGAGCAGCCAGCGAAGCTTGCCGCCGTTGGACAACGGGTCCGCGATGCGATCGACGCGCCGAGGGTGAACCTCGACTCACAGCACGAGCTGCTCAAGGCGTTGCAGCACGCCGGACTGCAAGTCGAGTCGACCCGCCAGTGGGACATCATGGAGCTGAAGCATCCGGTCGCTGCACCGCTGCTCGAATACAAGAAGCTGTCGCGGCTGTTCAGCGCGAACGGCTGGCACTGGCTTGACCAGAACGTGTGCGATGGCCGGTTCCATCCCGACTACGTCGTCGGCGGGGTGGTCACCGGCCGGTGGGCGTCCAAGGGTGGCGGCGGGGCGCTCCAGCTGCCGAAACAGGTGCGGCAGGCGGTGGTGGCGGATGCCGGATGGCGGCTCGTCGTTGCCGACGCCTCCCAGCTCGAGCCGCGCATCCTCGCGGCGATGTCCGGCGATGCAAAGATGGCCAAGGCCGGCCAGGCGATCGACATGTACCAGGCGATCGTCGATTCTGGCGCGGTCGCGACCCGGGACCAGGCGAAGGTCGCGATGCTCGGCGCGATGTACGGGGCGACCACGGGGGAGAGCGGCCGGCTGATGCCCGGCCTGACTCGGGCCTATCCGCAGGCGATCGGGCTGGTCGAGTCGGCGGCCCGGGCGGGAGAACGGGGCGAGTCCGTGACTACCTGGCTCGGTCGCAGCTCGCCGAAGCCGGGAGCCGAGTGGCGCGAAGCGCAGTCGCGCGCTTCGTCGGAGGATGCGACAGAGTCCGACGTGCGCAGGGCGCGCGGCGACGCACGGTCGTGGGGGCGCTTCACCCGCAACTTCGTCGTGCAGGGGACGGCCGCCGAATGGGCGATGGCGTGGATGGCGTCGCTGCGGCTCAAGTTGTGGGCGATCGGCGGCTCGGCCTGGCTGACGGATGCGCCGCACCTCGTGTTCTTCCTGCATGACGAGATCGTCGTGCACACGCCCGAAGAGCACACCGAGGCAGTGGTGAACGCAATCCGCGATTCGGCAGCCGATGCCAGTCGCCTGCTGTTCGGCTCGACTCCGGTCGACTTCCCGCTGGCTATCGCGCCGGTCACCACCTACGCCGACGCGAAGTGAGCCGCGTGCGCCCTGCCCAACCGACGCGCGACGCGCCGAGAGGAAGAAAATCACACGGTTGTGATTACGAGCGTGTATAGGCAATAATGCAGGGAGAACTTCATATTCAGCACGTTTCTGTTCCACCAGGTCGATGGGGAAGTCGCACCTAACGGAATGGAGTAATCGTGGCTGTTGCACAAGCACGGGGAGTGCTCTACGTACACTCCTCGCCGAAAGCGCTTTGCCCGCACATCGAGTGGGCTGCTGGTCGTGCCCTCGAGCGCGCCGTGAACTTCAACTGGGCTGGGCAGCCCGTGCTCAAGGGCGCCATGCGTGCCGAGTACTACTGGGAGGGTCCGCAGGGAACCGGCGCTCGCCTCGCCTCCGCGCTTCGCGGCTGGGAGCACCTGCGCTATGAGGTGACCGAGGACCCAGGCCTGGGCGCGGATGGCGGTCGCTGGCTGCACACGCCTGACCTGGGCATCTTCTACGCGCAGACGGACAGCGCCGGCAACGTCGTGATTCCGGAGGATCGCGTGAGGTACGCGATGGAGGTCGCCGGTTCGGATGCTTTCGAATTGCACCGCGAACTGCGCCTCGCGCTCGGCCAGGCGTGGGATGACGAGCTGGAGCCGTTCCGCCACGCCTCGGACGACAACCAGGTGGTCTGGCTGCACAAGGTGGGCTGACCAGCGCGCTGCTCCGGTGATCGAGCCTGTCGAGATCCCAGGGTCTCGACGAGCTGGGCCTCCGGTAGCGCTAGCGCTTGGCGGCCACGTAGGCGATCAGGATGCGCGACACGTAGGTCTGCGCGCTGAACTCCGCCGCATCGGTTGCCGCATTCTTCGACATCCGAACCAAGATGGACGGGTCCTTGGTGAGCTTCACGAGCGCATCCGCGAACCCGGCCGGGTCCGCGCTGTGCGCCAGGTAGCCCGCGCCCTGCAGCCCTTCCTTGAGCTTCGGGTCGGCGTACAGTACGCCACGATCTCGGCTGACCGCCTCGGCGATCGTCATCGGCTGGTTGTCAAACCCCAGGGAGGATAGCACGACCGCGCTGGACTCGTCCATCAGCTCGAGCACCCGGTCGTGGGGCAGCGCGCCGTGCACCCGGACCTCCGGCCGATCGCCGACCAGGCGCTTCAGCGCCGGCAGTTCGGTGCCGTCACCGACGAAGTCGACGCTGAATCCACCGCCCGTGCGCTCCAGCGCGTCGAGGGCGCCCTGCGCGAACTCCAGCGGCCGCTTGACCGTGTCGCAGCGCGCCACCCACAGGAATCGGGGCTCAGCAACCTCACCGAGCGGTCGCGACGGCGCAGGCGAGGTCGTGATCGGGTTAGGCACGACCCGCACCGGCCCGGCGACTCCCGCCGACTGCAGGTCCTTCGCCTGATGCGCGGACGGCGACACCACGACATCCGCGCGCTTCGCCATTGAGAGGGTCAGGTTGCGCAGCAGGTTGTCGACCGGTCGCGGCGTGAACGGCTGCCGCGGAATCTCCCACCGGATGACCCGGCGCAGCAGGCCGCGGATGAGCGGCTCGAGCGGGGCGTGCCAGCCCCCATCGCTCGCCCAGTAGAACGTGTGCACGGTGTGCACCACGGGGATGCCCATCCGAGCAGCCACGGTCGCGGCCGCGTGAGCGAGGCCGAACTCGGTCTGCACGTGCACGACATCGATCTTGTGCTCCCGCAGGAACTCCTCGAGGACCTTGGTCGTGCGCGGGTTGTTGGGGATCACCGGCAACTGAACGCCGGGCAAGGTGAAGCTCGGCTTCACCTGCAATCCGTCATCCGTCCGGCGGTATCGGCCACCAGGGCCGCCGCGCACCGCACTGACCATCACGACGTGGTGGCCGGCGGCCTGCAGCGCGAGCCGCTGCTCGCGCATCGAGGTCTGCGCCCCTCCGACGAAATCCGGGAAGTAGTCGCTGACGATCGCTATACGCAAAGAGTCGCCTAGACGCTGCGGAACGCGATGACAGCGTTGTGACCGCCGAAACCGAACGAGTTGCTCAGGGCTAGCAGGTCACCATCCGGAAGCTGACGCGGTTCGGTCACCACATCGAGCGGAATCTCGGGGTCCTGCTCGGTGAGGTTGATCGTCGGCGGCAGGATGCGGTTGTGCAGTGCGAGGATCGTGAAGACCGCCTCGATGGCTCCGGCGCCACCGAGCAGGTGCCCGGTTGAGGCCTTCGTCGCCGACACTGCGATGTTCGGCAGGTTGTCGCCGAACACGCGCAGGAGCGCCTTGTACTCGGCGATGTCGCCGGTGGGCGTGCTCGTCGCGTGGGCGTTGATGTGCCCGACCTGCTCCCGCGTGGCCCCGGACAGCTCGATCGCACGAATCATCGCGCGAGCCGCAGCCGACCCCTCCGGGTCCGGCGCGGTGATGTGGTACGCGTCGCTGGTGACAGCGCCGCCAGCGAGCTCGGCGTAGATCTTCGCGCCGCGCGCCTTGGCGTGCTCCTCGGTCTCCAAGACGATCGCGGCCGCGCCCTCACCGAGCACGAAACCGTCACGCGTGACGTCGTACGGGCGGGATGCGGTCGCGGGGGAGTCGTTGCGCTTCGACAGCGCCTGCATGTTCGCGAATGCGGCGATCGGCAGTGGGTGGATGGCGGCCTCGGAGCCGCCGGCGATGACGACATCGGCAAGGCCGAGCTGAAGGTGCTCGTACGCGTTGGCGATCGCCTCGGTGCTGGATGCACAAGCAGAGACGACGGTACGGATGCCGGCGCGAGCGTGCAGGTCCATTCCGATCGCCGCTCCGGGCCCGTTCGGCATGAGCATCGGCACGGTCATAGGGAGAACCCGTCGCGGGCCCTTCTCGCGCAGGGTGTCCCACGCGTCGAGAAGCGTCCAGACCCCGCCGATACCAGTCGACCAGTCGATGGCGAGCCGCTCGGGCGCGACCTCGGGCGCACCGGCATCCGCCCAGGCCTCACGTCCGGCGATGAGGGCGAATTGGCTGCCAGGGTCGAGGCGCTTCAGCTCGACGCGTTCGAGCACGTCACCGGCAGCAACCTTGGCCTGCGCGGCGAACGTCACGGGGAGTTGAAGGTCGGCGACCCACTCCTGTTCGAGGGTGCTGGCACCGGATTCGCCGGCGAGCAGTGCCTTCCACGAGTCTGTGACGGTGCCGCCGAGGGGTGAGGCGGCGCCGAGACCGGTGACGACGATCTTTTTGGGAGTCATGGCATCTCTCTGCTGGGTAGGTCGGGATGCACGGATACGGCCAGCCGTCTTATCGACGGCTGGCCGTCCGAATGTGCGTGCGTGCCCTAGTTCTGCGCTGCGACGATGAAGTTGACCGCGTCGGCGACGGTCTTCAGGTTCTTGACCTCGTCATCCGGGATCTTCACGTCGAACTTCTCCTCGGCGTTGACGACGATCGTCATCATCGAGATCGAGTCGATGTCGAGGTCGTCGGTGAACGACTTGTCCATCTCGACCGTGTCGGTCGCGATGCCGGTTTCGTCGTTGATCAGCTCGGCGAGGCCGGCAAGTACTTCTTCGGTGGACAATGCCATTGTGATTCTCCTTGGGTGTTGATGACCGGGGACAAGTTTAGGGCAGGACGACAACCTGAGCGCCGTAAACGAGGCCCGCGCCGAAACCGATCTGCAGGGCAAGGCCGCCGCTCAACTCCGGGTGCTCCTTCAGCAGTCGGTGGGTCGCAAGCGGGATCGAGGCGGCGGACGTGTTGCCGGTCGTCTCGATGTCGCGCGCGATGATGACGCTCTCCGGCAGTTTCAGCTGCTTCGCGAACTCGTCGATGATTCGCATGTTGGCCTGATGCGGGATGAAGGCGGCGAGGTCGGATGCTTCGATCCCGGCCTCGTCAAGCGCCTGCTTGGCGACCTTCGCCATGTCCCACACCGCCCAGCGGAAGACGGTCTGGCCCTCCTGGCGCAGTGTCGGCCAGTTGGCGTCGCCGTCGCGGTAGTCGATCAGGGTGGAGTTCATGGTGACCGCGTGAGCCTTCGAGCCGTCAGAGCCCCAGACCGCGGGGGAGATAGCCGGGAAGTCTGAGGGGCCGATCACGGCCGCGCCCGCGCCGTCGCCGAGGAGGAAGGAGATCGAGCGGTCGGTGGGGTCGACGACATCCGACAGCTTCTCGGCGCCGATCACCAGCGCGTAGTGCGCTGCTCCGGCCCGGATGAGGGCATCCGCCTGTGCGACAGCGTAGGAGTAGCCGGCGCACGCCGCGTTGGAGTCGTAGGCGGCGGCAGGGTTGGCGCCGACGCGGTCGGCGACGACGGCGGCCATCGACGGCGTCTGCTGCACGTTGCTGATGGTGGCGATGATCACCAGGTCGATCTGGTCGGCGGGCACGCCAGAGACCTCGATGGCCTCCTTGGCAGCATCGGTCGCCAGGTCGATGGCGAGCAGGCCTTCGGATGCGCGCGTGCGGGTGATGATGCCGGTGCGCTGGCGAATCCACTCGTCGCTCGAGTCGATCGGCCCGATGAGCTCCTCATTCGGGACGATCCGGTCGCCGCGCGCGGCTCCGAAGCCGTAGATGCGCGTGTACTGGGGGCCGGTGGACTGCTTCAGGGTGGGGCTCATGCCATCTCAATCATGTTCAGTGCGGCGGGCAGGTCATCTGGGGTCTTCACCGCGACGGTGGGGACACCCTTGAGCCCGCGCTTCGCGAGCCCGACCAGGGCGCCAGCCGGTGCGACCTCGATAATGCCGGTCACGCCATCTGCGGCGAATGTCTCCATCGTCCTGTCCCAGCGTACGGGCGACTGCACCTGCCCGACCAGCAGGTTCAGGAACTCGGCACCGTCTGTGATGAGGCCTCCGTCGCGGTTGGTCCAGATCGGTCGGGTCGGGTTGCTGGCCTCTATGCCGGCCGCTGCCTGCTCCAGGCGCTGCACTGCCGGCGACATATGCCGCGTGTGGAATGCACCGGCGACCTGGAGTGGGATGACCCGCGCGCCCTGCGGCGGTTCTGCCTTCAGCCGCTCGAGAGCGTCGAGTTCGCCGGCGACCACGACCTGCCCGCCGCCGTTGAAGTTGGCGGCCTGCAGCCCGAGGTCGTCGAGGCGCTCCTGGAGTGCGGTCTCATCGGCGCCGATGACCGCGCTCATGCCGGTGGGAGTGAGCGAGGCGGCTTCCGCCATGGCGGCCCCGCGCTCGGCGACCAGTGCGATCGCATCCGTCTCGCTCAGGATGCCTGCGGCGGCGGCTGCGGTGAACTCGCCGACCGAGTGGCCGGCGACGCCGATGCCGTCGCCGCGTCCGTCGAGCAGCGTGCGGAGGGTGAGGAGGCCCGCCGCGACGATCAGCGGCTGCGCGATGGCGGTGTCGCGGATGGTTTCGGCGTCGGACTCGGTGCCGTGCTTGGCCAGGTCGATGCCGGATGCTTCGGACAGGGTCGCCAGATGCTCGGCGTAGCCCGGCTGCTCGAGCCAAGGCTGGAGGAATCCGGGAGTCTGGGAGCCCTGGCCGGGGCAGACGATGACGATCACTGTCTTAGTATTCCAATCCGCTTTCGATTTCCTCTGTCGAGACCCGACCAACAATATCCGGAACCCTTGTGCGTGCCCGCTAATCGGCTACGGTCCGCCGACACGGCACCATGCCTGAAACGGCGCCACCCACTTGTTGTGCAGGAGAGGGCACTACGGGCGGCCAGCCTGCGGGGAGTGCGGTCAGCGGCGGCGGGGGGTGTCGTGCTCGGCGATCGAGCCGACAATGAGTGCCGCCTGCAGGATGAGCGACTCCCGCGCACCGGTCGCGTCGTAGCCGATCACCTCGGACACACGCTTCAGCCGGTACCGCACGGTGTTGGGGTGCACGAACAGCTCGCGCGCCGTCGCCTCGAGCGAACGGCCGTTGTCGAGGTAGCTCCACAGCGTCGACAGCAGCTCGGTCGAGTGAGCCTGCAGCGGCCGGTAGATCCGCGTGATGAGCGTCGCGCGCGCCAGCGGGTCGCCCGCGAGCGCTCGCTCGGGCAGCAGATCATCGGCGAGTGTCGGCCGCGGCGCATTCCGCCACGAGCGGGCGACCGCGAATCCGGCCAGCGCGGCCTTCGCGCTCTTCGACGCATCGACCAGGCTGGGCACCTCGTGGCCGAGCACCAGGAAGCCGTCGCCGAACCCGGGTTCGAGCTCCATCGCGATGTCGAGGAACGGTTTCGGGGGAGCGGTGCCCTCGTCCTCGTTAACGGATGCCGGCTGCGCCCGCCCGATCACCAGCACGAGCCGCGAACCCTGCACGCCGATCAGCACATCAGCGTCCTGGTGCCGCGCGGTGCGCCGCAGCATGTCGACGTCGAGCATCTTCGGTGCGGTGCCGACCAGCACCGACACCTCTCCATGTCCGTGCCAGCCGAGCGCCGCGATGCGGGATGGCAGCTCGTCGTCGTACTCGCCGCTCAGGATGCTGTCGACGACCAGCGCCTCGAGTCGGGCATCCCAGAGCCCGCGCGCCTCAGCGGCCCGCGCGTAGACATCCGCCGCCCCGAAGGCGATCTCCCGCGAGTACAGCAGGATCGCCTCGCGCAGCGACTCGTCACGCCCCTTGACCCGCTCCTCGACCACCTCGACGGTGACCTTGATGAGCTGCAGCGTCTGGGTGAGGCTCACCGAGCGCAGCAGTTCACGCGGCGCAGCGCCGAACACGTCGGCGGCGATCCACGGCGTCGAGCTCGGATCGTCGTACCACTGCATGAACGAGGTGATGCCCGCCTGGGCGACGAGTCCGACAGCGGACCGTCGCCCCGGCGGCATCTCGCGATACCAGGGCAGCGTGTCGTCGAGGCGCTTCAGGGTCGCAGTGGCCAGCTCGCCCGACACGGTTTTCAACCAGGCGAGGGTCTGCTTCTTCGTCGCTGCCTCAGGCATGAGCGGCGCGGTCTAGCTTTCCCCGCCGGCGGAGCCGGACGTTCCAGCGTTGACGTTGTGCAGCTCGTACTTGTCGATCGCCCACTGCGGCACGGCCGGGTCGAGCTGACCCTGCGCGACGAGCGACTGCAGGGCCTTCACGACCACCGACGGACCGTCGATCTTGAAGTGCCGACGTGCGGCCGGACGCGTGTCCGAGAATCCGAAGTCATCAGCACCGAGCGTCGAATAGTGGCCGGGCACGAACTGGCGCACCTGATCCGGCACCGCGTGCGCGTAGTCGGTCACCGCGACGAACGGCCCCTGCGCGCTGCTGAGCTTCTCGGTCAGGTACGGGGTGCGCTTCTGCTCGTTCGGGTGCAGGAAGTTGTACTCGTTCGCGTCCAGGCCGTCGCGCCGAAGCTCCGACCAGGAGGTGACCGACCAGACGTCGGCCGCGATGTTCCAGTCCTTGGCGAGCAGCTCCTGCGCCTCGAGCGCCCAGGGCACCGCGACACCGGATGCCATGAGCTGCACCCGCGCCAGGCCGGCGGTCGCCGCCTTCAGCAGGTAGATGCCCTTGAGCAGCCCCTCGGTGTCGAGGCCCTCCGGCTCGGCCGGCTGAACCATCGGCTCGTTGTAGACGGTGATGTAGTACACGACGTCGGGGTGCGGATGCGTGCCGCCGTACATGCGCTCGATGCCGGACTTCACGATGTGGCCGAGCTCGTACCCGTAAGCGGGGTCGTAGGCGACAACCGACGGGTTCGTCGCGGCGAGCAGTGGCGAGTGGCCGTCGGCGTGCTGCAGGCCTTCACCGGTGAGGGTGGTGCGACCCGCGGTCGCGCCGATCATGAACCCGCGCGCCATCTGGTCGGCGGCCGCCCAGATTCCGTCGCCGGTGCGCTGGAACCCGAACATCGAGTAGAAGACATACACCGGGATGAGCGCTTCACCGTGCGTCGAGTACGAGCTGCCGGTCGCGGTGAACGCGGAGATCGCGCCCGCCTCGTTGATGCCGACGTGCAGGATCTGCCCCTGCTCGCTCTCCTTGTAGGCGAGCAGCAGCTCCCGGTCGACCGACGTGTAGTTCATGCCGTTCGGGTTGTAGATCTTCGCCGTCGGGAAGTAGGCGTCCATTCCGAACGTGCGCGCCTCATCCGGGATGATGGGCACGATGCGGTGGCCGAAGCCCTCTGCGCGCAGCAGGTCCTTCAGCAGGCGGGCGAACGCCATGGTCGTGGCGATCTCCTGTTTGCCGGAGCCGCGCTTCACGACGTCGTACGCGCTGGCATCAGGGACCTGAATCTGCGTGTACTTGGTGCGCCGCTCGGGCACATAGCCGCCGAGCTCGCGGCGACGCTGCTGCAGGTACTCGATCGCCTCGTCGTTCTGGCCGGGGTGGTAGAACGGCGGGACGTACGGGTTCTCCTCAAGCTGGGCATCCGTGATCGGGATGCGCATCGCGTCGCGGAACTGCTTCAGGTTGTCGAGGGTGAGCTTCTTCATCTGGTGGGTTGCGTTGCGGCCCTCGAAGGATGCGCCCAGACCGTAGCCCTTCACCGTCTTGGCGAGGATGACCGTCGGCTTGCCCTTGTGCTCAATGGCGGCCTTGTAGGCGGCGTACACCTTGCGGTAGTCGTGGCCACCGCGCTTGAGGCCCCAGATCTCGTCGTCGGTGTAGTCCTTGACGAGCTCAGCGGTGCGCGGGTCGCGGCCGAAGAAGTTCTCGCGCACGTACGCGCCGCTCTCGGCCTTGTAGGTCTGGTAGTCGCCATCCGGCGTCACGTTCATCAGGTTGACGAGCGCGCCGTCGTCGTCGCGTTCGAGCAGCGAGTCCCACTCGCGGCCCCACAGCACCTTGATGACGTTCCAGCCGGCGCCGCGGAAGAAGCTCTCCAGTTCCTGCACGACCTTGCCGTTGCCTCGGACCGGACCGTCGAGGCGCTGCAGGTTGCAGTTAACGACAAAGGTCAGGTTGTCGAGGTTGTGGTTGGCAGCCCACTGCAGGGCACCGCGGCTCTCAACCTCGTCCATCTCGCCGTCGCCGAGGAATGCCCAGACGTGGCTCGCGGAGGTGTCCTTGATGCCGCGGTTGTGCAGGTACCGGTTGGTCTCCGCCTGCCAGATCGCGTTGAGTGGGCCGAGACCCATCGACACGGTCGGGAACTCCCAGAACTCGGGCATGAGGTGCGGGTGGGGGTAGGAGGGGATGCCTCCGGAGTGGTGCGACTTCTCCTGGCGGAAGCCGTCGAGCTGGTCGGCGCTGAGCCGGCCCTCAAGGAACGCACGCGCGTACATGCCGGGGGAGGCGTGTCCCTGGAAGTAGATCTGATCGCCGCCGCCGGGGTTGTCCTTGCCCTTGAAGAAGTGGTTGTAGCCAACCTCGTAGAGGGTGGCGGATGAGGCGTAGGTCGAGATGTGCCCGCCGACCGAGATGCCGGGCCGCTGTGCCCGGTGCACGGTGATCGCGGCGTTCCAGCGGATCCAGGCGCGGTAGCGGCGCTCGATCTCCTCGTCGCCGGGGAAGTTCGCCTCGTTCTCGGGGGCGATGGTGTTGATGTAGTCGGTGGTCGGGACCATCGGCACACCGAGCTGAAGCTCCTTGGACCGCTTGAGCAGGCTCAGCATGATTTCGCGGGCACGCTCACGACCGTGGGTCGCGGCGACGGCATCCAGCGATTCCTGCCATTCGGCGGTTTCTTCGGGATCAGCATCCACGTGGTGCATCGAGTACGGGTCCTGATCGTTGACCGTCACTGTGACCTCTTCCTTGTTGAGACAGATCGCATCGTTGCGCGCGTCAACCAACTGGTGGCGGTTGCCGCTTCGGGATGCCGTTCGAGTCTAGTTCTGACGCACCGTCAGCCGCGATTCGTGGCATCGACGTGTCCGCGCTGCCGCTGTCGTAACATGGGGGAGCCCACTCGTGGGTGAGGGCCTTTAGCTCAGCTGGTAGAGCGCCACGTTTACACCGTGGATGTCGTCGGTTCGATCCCGGCAGGGCCCACCGTCAAAACCCCTGATAATCCGGGGCTTCCACAATGCATAGCCCTCGTTTCGCGCAGCCGCAGCTCGCTCGTGCCGGTCAGGTGCCGGTGAGAATCCAAGATCCGTCGCGTCGGAGCCGCCGTTTTCCGTCGACCACCGCGCCTAGAGGTGTGCGTGCAAAACACCCCCTATGAATCGCCACATCATGCGGCTCATGCGCTCGACGCGCTGTCCGGGGTGACGCAGACGGTCGTTGCGCCCCGCCGGATGGCCCGTGCCCCTGTCCGTGCCGGGACGCGAGTCGGATCATGTTGGTTCCTCGGTTATGTGGAGTTCCGCTCTAGGATGCAGGCATGAAGCGACTAAGCGGATTCTTGCTCATCACCGCCGTGTTGCTCACTGGGTGCAGCGCTAGCGCCACGGAGGAGCCTGGGCCCGCCGAGGAACCGCTGCCCAACGCGGAATCATGTGATGCGTTCGAGACAACTACCCGCGATCTCGCGAAACGGATGGTCGAAGGCTCCGACTCGACGAACTCAGAGGAGTTCATGGAAACCATGAACGGCATGCGCGGACGCTTCGATGAAGCAGCTCTCCGCGGCACCGGAGACGTGAAAGAGCGCATCGGCACGCTGGTTGAGAACCTACCGGGCAAGGTTCACATGCTGTTCCTCCAGCACGACCGGTACTTCGAAGATGTTGCATCGGTGAGCCGCGCATGCGAAGCGGACGGGACACCGATCAACCCGATCATCTGGGGCTAGCCCGCGGTCAGTCCGAGCGACCGCGAAGCCCGGGTGCCCAATCGGAGGGGGAGAGTGATGCATTCCAGCCTGGACAATCCGAGTACCGACGATCGCCCGATCGACCAAATAGCCAGCGTGCTCCTACTAGTAGTGCACGTGATCGTTTCGGGCGGAATAGCATTTTTCGTCTATTTCGATCATCTCAGTGTTGCCCATTGCGGCGGGCCAGTCCGCTGCGATTACGCACTTGCATACTGGACGCTCATCTCGGTTTGGGTTGCGGCATTGGTAGTGCTTGCTTGCGTACTGTGGAGCGTCTGGTACTTGGACGCACGAGAACTCCATCGTTTTTGGGCCCCACTCGTTGGCACTCTCGTCATGCTGATCGTCCTTGCCGTCGCACTGCACTTGAATGGCGTCGCGTTCGGCCTAACATGACAGTGCGCCCGTTGTGCGGTGACTAACGCCGTGGCTTCCACGCCCTTCGTCGCAGAGTCGTCGCTTTTCCCGGTCTCAATAACGAAGGCGCTCTCAGGAGAATCGCTCATCGACATCCGCGATGTCATAGCCAGCCGCCTTGGCCTGCTCAAATAAGGTCATAGCACGGCTGGGACTATGGAACCCGGTCCTACCAAACAGGCGATCACATTCTGCCTCATCGAACTCCACGCCATTGGGGGCGCTTCGCCCATCTATCGTCGTCAATTGCGATAGTTGCCGCATTACCATTGCGGCACTTCCTTCCAAGGGCCAATTTCACGGATCGCCTCGGCTAACGCCAGATCTCGAGCGCGCGCGGGTCCCACATTTCCATTTGCGCGACGCCGTTGTAGAGATAAATCTCGCCGCTCCCGCAAACAACAGCGTCGGGTCCGATTGGCTCGAGATAGACGTCCCAGAAAATGAACGTAAATCGGTCAGCGGAGGGATAGTCCTGGCCCACGTTTACGAAGGTGCCGTCGGATGTTTCTCTGGCGCTCATGAGAGGGCCGCACACCCGTTGCATCGTTCCTGAATGCTCCCGTGCCTTGTCCCATCCAAGGCCACCTTCTGGCCACCCTGAGCCGACGGCTGCCTCGCCTTGCCCGAAACTGCACCGTCGGTCTTGTTCGAGCAACTCGACGGACTCTGCCCTGACTCCATAGCCGATCAGTTCGTCGCAGGAGTCGATGCTAAACGGGCCATCAGTGGAGTGCGCGAGGTAGTCGACGGCGATCTCATACTCATCCGAGCAGTTGTCACTCAGCGCCTGCAATGTTGAGTCGATGTCGCCACTGCCAGATCGCTCGTGTGCTACAGCGGACGTGAGTAGCTGTGAGCAACTGGGCGCCGAGTATGCAGCGCCGGAACTGGCACTGCGAGTGCAGGCCGTCATTGACGCGACAAGTACCAAGGCGATGAGCGAAGCGACTGTGGTCCGTGGGGCCCTCATGATGTGCCCATCCTGACATCCATTCAACGATGCCGCATCTTCGGCACGGTCTGCAATCCAAGCGGCCCACGGCCCTGGTCTGACCTCTGGCACAGTTTCTCGGATGGCTGGACTACAAGGGGTCCTGATTGTCGGACGCGATGCGTGCCGGTGAGGTGCCGGTAGACCTTCACAAACGTCCGCAAATTGCGGCGAATTACTGGAACGGGCTGACCCGCCTACCCTTGAATTCATTGAGAAATCGCAACATTCCATGCAAGGGATTCCCATTGCCAACACGTTTACACCGTGGATGTCGTCGGTTCGATCCCGGCAGGGCCCACCACGACGAATGCTCGGTCCCATGCAAGACTGAGGCATGGACCCGGCTGCAATCAAGAAGGAGCAACCGCCTCGGCTGCTGCTGCTTGCAGTTGTGCTCGTCGCGGTCCTGGCGTTCGCGAGCTTCGTCCTGGCTCCCCAGACAGTTTCGCCCGACCTCGGGACCGCGTACGCTGCTATGTCCCAGCAATCCGCGCCGCTGACTGCCGCCATCTTGGCGGGCGGGATCTGGGCGATCAGTTCGATCGGGGTCGCGGCTCTAGCAGGACGACCCCAGGCGGCTATGCGGGATCAAGTTGGCCTCGCTCTGGTAGTCCTCGGCGGGATCGGGGCAACCAGCTACATCCCGGCCGGGTTGGTGTCGAGCGCCGTTGGTCACGCGACGCCGCAGTTGATCCCCTATGGAGACCAGATCACGCCCTACTTTGCCCTCGGTGGGCTGGTGGCCGTGGCGACTGGCGGCGTGATCCTCCTCGTGTCACGCCTGGCCGCCACCACCGACACCGAGCAGGGTGCGCGTGAGCGTCGCTCCGGATGAGAGCAGGTCGTCCAGCGCAGCGGCAAGGTCTGCATCCGACACCGCACGATCGTTCCGGGCCGCCCGCAGTACCGCCCGCCGCATGAGCTCCTTCGCGAACGAACCTGTCACACCCTCCGAGCGGTCCGCGGCCTCCTGCACCGCCGCTTCCGACAACCCGAGCCCCGAAGCGTAGAGCGCAAACATGCGGCGCCGAGCATCCGCATCTGGCAGCGGAATCTCGACCGCTAGGTCAACCCTGCCGGGTCGCGCAGTGAGCGCCGGCTCGAGCAGGTCCGCCCGGTTCGTGGTGAGGATGAACGCGACATCAGCGTCACCGTCCAGCCCGTCGAGCGCATCGAGCACCGCAAAGAGCAGCGGTTGCGGACCGCCGTGCATGCCGCGCTCGTGCGCGACGAGATCGACATCCTCCAGCACGACGATCGCCGGCTGCATCGCACGAGCGAGTTCGGCAGCCTCGGTGATGAAGCGGATGCTCGTGCCCGTGAGCAGCACTGCGGTCACATCGGGAGTGGAGGCGAGCAGGTGTCGAACGGTCAGCGTCTTGCCGGTTCCGGGCGGGCCATACAGCAGCACGCCACGCTTGAGATGTTGACCGGCATCCGCCAATTGCACGCGCTGGTTGCCGATGTCGACGACGTGCCCCGTGATCTGCTCGAGCACGCCGGGGCCGAGCACGACATCCTCTGCCGACACGGCCGGACGCGGCACGAAGGTTGCGCCGGCGGCCTGGTGCGCGTACTCGTCGCCCGTGAACGTCAGCACCTTGCCGCGCAGCACACTGTGGGTGAGCATCAGGCGACGCACCTCAGCAAGCAGGCGACCACTGAGGTCGGCGTCCGGGGAAAGCACGTCAAGGCTCGCGGTCGCACGCCCGAACTGTGGTGCGGCTGCCCGCTGCAGCACCGCGACCGGCTTGCCCTCAAACACTACGAGGCGGATGCCGAACGCCACCACGCGGCGCTGGCTGTCCGGGCCGGTATCGACCGTCACGTAGTCGACCGGCGCCGGCGCGAACGCCACATGCGGGTGCTGCAGCAGTTGCGGGAAGTCCTCGACGTAGCGCTGCTGGCCGCCGCTGCAGCCGAACAGTCCAGAGCCGGGGGAGTCCGTCAGGTGATCGAGTGCGATGTCAGCGTCGACCAGACGGTGCGGCGGGATCGCTTCGCTGACAAGCGGCAGGTCCCGCACTGGGGCGCCCACGTGTTCCTCGACCGTGACTCCGATCGGTGTCAGGACGGCCGGTCGCATCCGCTGCTGCTGGACCACCTCCTCCAGGAACAGCCGAAAGGTGTCGACGAAATCCTGCGCGCGATCAGCCATGACCGCAGACTAGCGGGGACATGATTCAGTTGCGGTACCTACACTGACCGGATGGCTCGCACCAGACGGCACCGACAGCTCGCTGGACTCGACGTGGATCTGCACGTCATCAAGGGACCGCCGAACGTCCGGCCGTTCGTGCTGGTTCACGGAATCGGCGTTTCGTCGCGGTACTTCGGCCCGATGGCCAAGGAACTCTCGAAGCACGGCACCGTCTACTCGGTTGACCTGCCCGGGTATGGCACGGCACCGGATCCGCGCCGTGACGTCGAACTCGCCGACCACGGCGCGGTAATTTCCGAGCTCGTACGCGAGCTCGGCCTGGTCAATCCGGTGCTCGTCGGCCATTCGATGGGCACCCAGATCGTCACGCAGCTCGCCGTCGACGATCCCACACTGACCGACCGGCTCGTACTCATGGGCACAACGATGGCGCCGCACCTGCGCACCGTGCCGAGAGCATCCTTCGCCCTGTTCAAGGACATGCTGCGCGAGCCTGCCCACAGCAATCTTGTCGTCATGGTCGATTACCTCTTCCGTTGCGGCATCCCGTACTACCTCCGCCAATTGCCCAAGCTGCTCGACGACCGCATCGAGGACCGCCTCGGCGACATCCGCGCGAAGACCCTCGTTATCGCCGGCGACCGGGATCCGATCGCGGGCGACGGCTGGTCGCTGCGGGTGGCGAACACGATCCCGGATGGCTCATTCGTCGAAGTCAAGGGACCGCACGTCGTGATGTTCACCGATCCGGTCAGGGTTGCCGCGCTGATCGCGGACCATTCGCGATGAACTGGCTGCGCCGCGGCGTTTCCTGGTTCCTCGACTACGTGTACGTCGGCTGGTGGCAGCTTCGGCATGCTGTGGTCCGCGGCGAAGCGGCCGGCTACGGCGGCGGCGACCGCTCGCCCGTGCTGCTGCTCCCCGGCGTGTACGAGACCTGGAAGTTCCTGCGCCCCCTCGCCGACGAACTTCACAGGCTGGGGCATCCGATCCACGTCATCGACGACCTCGGCTACAACCGCGGCCCGGTCGCCAAAATGGCAGCGGTTGCCCAGGCCTACGTCGACCTGCACGACCTACGAGGCGTGTCGATCGTCGCCCACAGCAAGGGCGGCCTGATCGGCAAGCACATGATGATGATCGATGACCGCGACGGGCGGATCGACCGGCTGGTGGCCATTAGCACGCCGTTCAGCGGCTCGCGGTACGCACTCCGGACGCCCAGCCGCACCTTGCGACAGTTCTCACCCCGCGACAAGACCCTCACGATGCTCGCGGAGAACTTGGAGATCAACTCTCGCATCACCTCTATCTATGCCGAATTCGACCCGCACATCCCCGGCGGCAGCGAACTGCCAGGGGCGACCAACGTGCGGCTGCCGATGGCGGGACACTTCCGGCCGATCGGTTCGCCCGAGATGCTGAGCGTGGTTTCGGCGGCTCTCGCATGACGAACGCGTACCCCCCTGAGGGGTCATTCCGCGCCTGAGAGTCCGCTGGTAGCATGGGGACCCACGGCGCCGATATATCGTCGGCGTCCGTGGTCGTTCAAACAGCTACCCGAAGGCTGAGGATCACAGAATGAACGAGACAATACGCAGCGCTCTCGCGCTCGTGCGCTCCTCGGAGTTGGCTCGCCGCGACGGCGCGGGCCGAGCGCCGGAGCGCATCGACGCCGTTCTCGCGGTCATCGCCGACCATTGGAAGCAGCGACCAGACCTGCGGCTGGGTGAGCTCGTGCACTACGCGGCCCGGCAGCACGGGTTCCCCGACTCGTATGGGGTCGAGGACGCCGAGCTCCTGACCGCGCTCGACAGGCGGTACGCCGAGCTGCTCGCACCGGGTACGACTGCCTCGCTGGCCATCGAGCCTTCCGCGCCTGCCGTTCCCGCGGCGCCGGCTCCCGCTCCGTCTGAGCCAGAGTCCACGCTGCCCGACTTCGTGGCGCCAGTCCTCGACTACCCCGGTGTCCCCGACGCGCCCGTGGCGGTCGCGGATGGCGATCTGGCCAACGAGGTGAACACGCTCCTGTCCGCCGTGTACCCGGCGGCCAGGGTCGCCTCGGTGACCGGCACACACCCGATGGTTGCCGTCGGCGCGATCGGAGACGAGTACCTGTTCCGGCTCGAGTTCGAGCGCAACACTGCGATCCTGCGACTTATGCTCTCCACCGCCGAAACGATCGAGGTGCTCCGCGTGGCGATGGAGGACGTCACCAGGCGTCCGGATGCCGGATTGCTCTCCGCAGGCAAGCTGTGCGGGGTGCTGAATTCGCTGATCAGGGACGCGCGCCGCGCGATCGAGTCCGGAACACTGTCGCCAGCGGGCTGACGCAGCAGAGCCGACTCTCACCACAAAAATGAGTCTCTGTGCCAACTCTCACCATAAAGGTGAGCACCCCGTGGTTCCATGAACCATGACCGACGTTGACGCTGATGACACGATCCCGTTCAACTGGCGAGCGTCCAACCCGTCGCTCGAGTGCGATGTCGTCATGAAGGGCGGCATCACTTCAGGCGTGGTTTACCCGCGCGCGGTGACAGAGCTGGCGAAGACCTACCGGCTCCGAAGCGTCGGCGGGTCGTCCGCCGGGGCGATCGGCGCCGCGCTGGCCGCGGCCGCCGAGTTCGGCCGGCGTTCGGCGACGGGAGGTTTCGAGCGGCTCGAGCAGATCCCCGACGAGCTCGGTGGTGGCCGTCTCGCCGCTCTGTTCCAGCCGCAACGCGCGACCCGCGCGCTTCTCCCGGTGCTCCTGGCTGCGACGGGCAATGGTCCGGCCTCGCGCAACGGGCGAAGCCACCGGGTGCTCGACACCGTCCTCGCCTTGGTCCGGTCATTCCCGCTTGCGACGATCCTCGGCCTGCTCCCCGGGGTTGCGGCGATCCTGCTCGGCGCCTACTCCGGTTGGCCCACGGGCGTCGCCCTGCTGGTCTGCGGCATCATTCTCCTCATCGTCGGCTGGGCCGTTGCCGTGGGCATCCGGCTCTATCGCAAGCTTGCTCACGCCGTACCAGGCAACGGGTTCGGCATTTGCACCGGCCTCAGCGAATCCACGGCGCCGGCGCTCACCGACTGGCTCGCCTCGCGCATCGACGAACTCGCCGGGCTCAGCCCCGAGCATGGGCCGCTCACCTTCGGCGACCTGTGGGGATCGGATGTCGAAAGCACCGAGGTGGCTGACCGCACTATCGACCTGCGGATGATGAGCACGTGCCTCAGCCAGTCGCGCCCATACGAGCTGCCGTGGCAGGCGTGCAACTTCTTCTACGAGCCGGCCGTCTGGCGGCGGCTGTTCCCGGCCGCTGTGATGGACGCGCTCGAGGCGGCCCCGCCCGCAACGGCCTCGACCCCGAGCAAGACCGCCCGCTGGCGAGAGGAGGACAAGTACGCCGAGACCCACCGCCCGAGGCTGCGGAGGCTTCCGGATGCCGCGCACCTGCCGGTCATCGTCGCAACGCGCATGTCGTTGAGCTTTCCGGTGCTCATCTCCGCGGTCCCGTTGTGGCGCATCGACCACTTGCATCGCGCCGACCCGGACCGTCCGAACCACGGGCCGCACTTCCAGTCGCTGTGGTTCAGCGACGGAGGGCTCGCCAGCAACTTTCCGATCCACCTGTTCGACGCTGCTCTGCCGACACGGCCCACCTTTGCGATCAATCTCGGCCGGTTCCGCACCGACTGGCCGGAGAGTGCCGACGAACGCGAGAACGTCGATCTCGCCCGGAACAACAACGTTCTGCCCGCCCCGTACACGGCGATTCCGGCATCCGGGATCTCGGCCATCATCGGCTTCGGGGCCGCGACCATCAATACCGCCCGCGAGTGGACCGACAACGCCCGGCTGGACCAACCCGGCTACCGCGACCGGATCGTTCGGGTGCTGCAGACCCGAGCGCAGGGCGGGTTGAGCCTGCACATGGACTCGGCGACGATCGAGCGGCTCGCCACGCGCGGCGCCGTGGCGGCCGACGCCATCGTCGGGCAGTTCAACGAGCCGCGTTATCGACTCGGAAGCGACACTCCGCAGACCGGCTGGGACAACCACAGGTGGGTGCGCTACCGGGCGCTGCTCAGCACGCTTCCGGCGTTCCTGACCTCGTACAAGCGAGGGAGGGCAGTGCTAGGGATTGACCCGGAGGATCCGCCAAGCTACGACCTGAACCCCTCGTCCCGTGAGTTGGCTGCGAAGCTCGACGCGAACCTCCGCCGGGCGGCCGCGGTGAACAATGGGCACCACGGCGCATTGGATGAACTCGTGAACGAGCCGCGCCCGCTCAGCGCGCTGGGCCGGACTCCGAAGCTCTGAGCCGCATGACCCCCGAATGGGGTTCACAGCGCCGCTCCAGATTTGCGTGACAACCTCAGCTTCCATCGTGCGTTGAGGAAGTGGTGACCAATGGCCGATCTGCTGGCGCCGTTCGCAAGCGCCTTCGGGGGAGAAGGCTGGTGGGGGATCCTGTTGTTCGTCCCGTTGCTGCTCGCGGGACATGTTTCGGAGGCAGCCGTCGGCTACGGGCTCTGGCGGCGAAGCGTGCACCGCCCGCCGGCTCCCAGAGTGTGGCGAGTCGCGGCCGTTTCGGCCGCCATCGCCGGAGTGTTCCTCATCGCCTCGTTGGTCTGGGTCGGCGGCTACGTCGCACCGCGGCTGGCTGGGGACCTCGCGTTGCTGCTCTGATCGGTCGTTGTGAGCACTGTCAGCCTTGCTGACCGAGAATGTCACTAGCGGGTCTCATTCGGCACGCCGCGGCGACGAATCTTCGCTGCGCCTCTAGTATTTTGGCCATGGTTGATCAGGACATGACGGGCGACGACGAGCAGTCGGAGCCCCAGTCGGTGTTGCCGACGCAGCGGCGATCGACCTACACCCCACCCGCGGAGATTTCACCGCGGCTCGCTGCAGAAGCGCTCGGTGTGGATGATGACGACCTCGCGGCGGCGATCGCCGAGGAGATCGCGCGGATCACGCAGACGCCGGCAGCGAGACCGGTCGAGCAGCCGGTCGCCGAGCAGCCCGTTGCGGCACCCTCCTGGCAAGCGTCAACACCGGGGCCGGTGCGGGAACCGGTATTCGAGTTCGTGCCTGCCGAAGAGCCCGCACCCGTCGAGGAGGCGCCGCCCGCAGAGGAGGCTGAGCCCGCCGCCGAGGCTGCGCCTGTTCCGCAGCCAGAGGTCAGCGCCGAGCCTGCGCCCCACTACCAGCCACCCGTCCACCAGGTGTTCGGCGACTTCGAGCCGGTGCCGGATGATGAGGACGTCGCCCCCACGGTCGTCTACGACCTTGGCGTAGCGCCGGAAGCGCCCGCCGCTCCTGCCGCGCCCGACAACGCCGAGTTGCTCCCGCCCCCGGTGCGTCGGTCCCTGCCCGATGAGGTGCTGATGGGCCGGCTGACGTCGGAGTCGAGCTCACCCGACGAGCGCCTCGAGGCGATGCATCAGTTGGAAGCTCAGATGCGGCTGCGTGCGCAGGAGGCCGAGGAACTCGCCCACTGGGAGGAGTCCATGCGCCGCGTCGGCACGCCGGAGGCTCTCGCCGAGGTGGACCGCGTGCATCGGGCGTTCCACGAGGGACCAACGCCGCTTCCGCCGGCGGTGGAGTCGCATCCGGATCCGTCCATGCTTCACCAGACCACCCAGCAGTACACCCCCGAGCAGCTCCAGCTGCTGCTCAGCGCGCCCGCGCCGTTGTCGCAGCCGTTCGTGCACATCCCGCCGCCGCCTGGCACGGTCCTGATGCCTCCCAAGCCGCGCGAGCCGGAGCCCGAGCCCGTGGCCGAGCCCGAGCCGATCGAAGAGGTCGAGGCGGAATTCGCGCCGGCCGAGCCTGAGCTTGGGGCCATCGAGCCGGAGTTTGAGACGGTCGAGCCTGCCGAGACCGAGCCCACCACCGCCGAGGAGCCTCTCGACATCCCGGTGCTGCACGAACTCGTCGAACCGGTGATCCCACCGATCCCGGACCCGCCCACCGGTCCGTTCGACTTCGATTCACTGTTGGCCGCTCCGGATGTGACCGACGATGAGGTCGCGCAGGACGAGAGTACCGGCGACGTCTTCACCCTCTTCAACGAATCCGGTCAACCCGACGAGGCCGTGGAATCCGTTGACTCGGTTCCGGTCGTCACGGTGCAGCCGCAGCCGACCTACGAGGCCCCGATCCTGCCGGTCGACGCCGAGCCACGCCGGCTTTCGGTCTTCTCGCTCGAGCAGGCCGGGCTCGAGCCGACCCCGATCCAGAACCGGGTCGGCCGTTCGGTACGGCTGTTCTGGCTCTGGTTCGCGGCCAACTCGTCGGTGCTCAGCATCGTCATGGGGGCGGTCATCCTGAGCCTGGGCATGAGCCTGAGGCAAGCCGTTGTCGCGACCCTCGCCGGTGTGGCCATCTCCGCCCTCCCGCTCGGTCTCGGCACCCTCGCAGGCAAGTGGAGCGGTCAGCCCGCGATGGTCGTCTCGCGAGCGACCTTCGGCCTGCTCGGAAACATCCTGCCGGCGATCCTCACGCTCATCACACGCGTCTTCTGGGGTGCGGTGCTGCTGGTCATCCTGGGCATCGGGGTGGAGCGCATCTTCGGCGACACTCTCGGCCTCGGCGAGCAGACCAGCATCCTGATCGGCATTGGCGGGAGTGTGGTCATCGCCCTCGCGATCGCGATCCTCGGTTACGGGCTCATCGCTCCCGTGCAACTCGCGATCAGTGTCATCGCGGGCGTGCTCGTCGCCGGCTTCATTTCACTCACCTGGTCCGAGATCGACCTCCAGGCGGCGCTCACCGTCGGTGATGGTTCCTGGCTGCTGCTCGTGACCGGCGCCGTGCTCGTCTTCAGCTTCGTCGGCCTGGTCTGGGCTGTCAGCAGCGCCGACCTGGCCCGCTACCAGCGTCCGGGAAGTTCCGGCGCAGCATCGATGCTGTGGTCGAGCTTCGGGGCGATGATCCCCGCATTCGTGCTCATCTCCTACGGGGCGTTGCTGGCGGCATCCAATCCATCGCTCGCCTCGGGCCTCGTCGAGGAGCCTTTCGAGACTCTCGGCTCGGTGCTGCCCGGCTGGTATCCGATTCCGCTGTTGGCCGCGGTCGGCCTCAGCGTGCTCTCCGGCGTCATCGTGACCATCTACTCGGGCGGTTTCGCGCTGCAGTCGGCCGGCATCCGGATGCCGCGGGCCGCGGCCGCCGCCATCGTCGGCGTGCTCGTGCTCGGCGCCGCGCTCGCGCTCGCCCTCCTCGTCGGCGACGTCGCGCTCATCCTGCGGGACGCTGCGACAACCCTCGCGGTGCCGGTCGCGGCCTGGGCGGGCATCTTCGCCGGCGAGATGATGATCAGGAGCAGGCGATTCGAGAGCACGTCGCTGCTGCATCGTGGCGGCGTGTACCCGGATGTGAACTGGGTCAACCTGGCCATGCTCGTCGTCGCCTCGGCCATTGGCCTCGGTCTGGTCAGCGCGAGCGTTCCAGCGCTTGCCTGGGAGGGCTACCTGTGGGGCGTGTTCGGGGTAGCGGACGGCAGTGTGCTCGCTGACACCGACCTGGGCGTGCTGGTCGCGCTTGGCCTCGGACTGCTCACCCCCATCGTCGCCGGCATCCCGACGGTCCGGCGGCAAGAGCGCAGTCCCGCCCCGAACTAGACTGACGGGATGCCGGAGCCAACGCCCACGACGCTCGCCGACGTCGTCCGCGCGGTCGAACGGCTGTGGCCTCTCAGCGGATCCGAGGACTGGGACGCCCCCGGGCTGCTCTCCGGTGATCCGGCAGCACCCACCTGGCGCATCCACCTTGCCGTTGACGCGGTCCCGGACACCGTCGACGAAGCCATCGACGCTGGCGCCCAGCTGCTGCTCGTTCACCACCCCCTCCTGCTGCGCGGCGTCACGAGCGTCGCCGAGGACCGCTACAAGGGCGCGGTGCTCGCCCGCTTGATCCGCTCCGGATGCGCGCTGATCGCCGCGCACACCAACGCCGACGTCGTCGAGACCGGCACTTCTGCGGTGCTCGCGGCGGGGCTCGGCCTCGTGTTGCCGCAGCCCATCGTCGCGGGCGAACAGCCCGGTCGCGGGCTCGGTCGCGTCGGCGACCTGCCCGCCGAGACCACCTTGGGGCGACTCGCCGGCGCGCTGGCCGAGTTGCTGCCCGCCACGGCATCCGGCATTCGCGTCTCCGGCGAGTACGACCGGCCGGTTCGCACCGTCGCCGTGTGCGGAGGCGCCGGGGACAGCCTGCTGGCGGAGAGCGCGGTCAGGTCCGCGGATGTCTACATCACCTCCGACCTGCGCCACCACCCGGCTAGCGAGGCCCGTGAGCAGGCGAAACTGGGCGGGGGACCGGCCCTGATCGATGTCTCCCACTGGGCCAGCGAATGGCTGTGGCTCGACACCGCGGCCCAGGAGCTGCGGCGGGAGCTGCCGGGAACCCAGATCACGGTGAGCGAGCTGCGCACCGATCCGTGGGATTTTGCGATTGTCCAGTAAGAAGAGAAAGCGAGCCCGAGACAGATGGCGTTGAAAGCGAGCCCGGAAATCCAGGCGCTCCTGCTCGACCTGCAGGCGATCGACACACGACTCGCGCAGCTAGAGCACCGCGCGAAGACCCTGCCAGAGCACGCGGCGTTGGCCGAACTCGGCGGGCAAGCCGATGAGCTCCGCAAAGACCTGCTGGAGAAGCTCGGGTCACTCGAGGATGCCCGGATCGAGCTGAAGCGCATCGAGTCCGACGTCGAGCTCGTGGAGGCGCGGATCCGGCGCGACACCGAGCGGCTGGATGCCAGCAGTTCGGTGAAGGACGTCCAGGGTCTGGAGGCGGAACTGACCTCGCTGCGCAAGCGCCAGAGCGACCTCGAGGACATCGAGCTCGCGGTCATGGAGCGCGTCGAGGAGGCCGAGGCCGCCGAGCGCGAAGCGCGCACCCGGCTCGACGATGTGGCCGAGAAGGTCAAAGCGCTAGAGGCCGATCGGGATGCCGCGCTCGAGGGAATCCGGGGTGAACAGCAGCATGCGAACGCGAACAGGCAGACCATCGTCGGCCGTGTGCCGGATGACCTGCTCGCCTTGTACGAGCGCCAGCGCGAGCGTTACGGCGCGGGCGCATCCCTGCTGCAGTACGGGGTTTCGAGCGCGAGCGGCGTGAAGCTCAACGAGAGCGATCTCGCGGAGATCCGCGCGGCGGCGCCGGATGACGTGCTGCTGTGCCCGACCAGCAACGCCATCCTGGTCCGTACCAGCGAGTCCGGCCTCTGATGGGCCGCCGGCTCATCATCGAGGCGGACGGCGGCTCGCGGGGCAACCCCGGGCCGGCCGGCAGCGGCTCGGTCATCATCGACGGTGGCTCCGGCGAGATCCTCGCCGTTGTCGGCCGCTACATCGGCGTCGCTTCCAACAACGTGGCAGAGTACACCGGACTCGTCGAAGGCGTGCGCAGGGCGCTGGTGATCGACCCGGACGCCGAGCTGCTCGTGCGGATGGACTCCAAGCTCGTCGTCGAGCAGATGAGCGGGCGCTGGAAGATCAAGCATCCGGCGATGGCGGAGCTCGCCGCGCAGGCCCGCGACCTGCTCATGGGCACACCGGTGCGCTTCGAGTGGGTACCGCGGCTGCAGAACTCGCGCGCGGATGCCGCGGCCAACAAGGCCATGGACCTTCGCACCGATTTCGACGATTAGTCATACCGGAGGCTGCCCGCTCACCGTAGAATCAACGGTGAATGGGTCGGCAAGACGGTCGCGTCATCCGAAAGGGTGCCGAGGAACGTCCGGGCTCCGCAGAGCATGGTGGTGGGTAACACCCACCCGGAGCAATCCGCGAGAAAGTGCAACAGAAAGCAGACCGCCACGGGCCTTGTGCCCGGGGTAAGGGTGAAACGGTGGTGTAAGAGACCACCAGCGGCCCGAGCGATCGGGTCGGCTGGGTAAACCTCGCCAGGAGCAAGGTCGAATAAGGGGACGATGAGGCTGCTCGCCGAGTCCCCGGGTAGACCGCTAGAGGGCTGCGGCAACGTAGTCCCGAGATAGATGACCGTCCACGGTGCCTAACGGCACCCGGACAGAACCCGGCGTAACAGCCGGCCCATTCACCCCTCTCGCTCAGGCGATGGGGGAGTCGCGGTAGCGCGCGCGGTGGTCGTTCACAGACAGCCACGCGACACCCATGATGCCGGCGTTGTTGCGCAGGCTCGCGGGCACCATCGGTGCGCGGGTGGTGATGAGCGGGAGGAACTGCTCGTGGCTCTTCGACACCCCACCGCCGACGATGAACAGGTCGGGGGAGAATAGGAACTCGAGGTGCGTGTAGTACGGCTGCAGCCGCGCCACCCACTCGGTCCAGCTGAGGTCCTCGCGCTCGCGTGCCGAAACGGCCGCAACGGTCTCGATGTCGACGCCGCCGATCTCCAGATGCCCGAGTTCGGTGTTCGGGATCAGCACCCCGTTGTACAGCAGCGCGGTGCCGATGCCGGTGCCGAGCGTCGTGAGCAGCACCAGCCCGGGAACATCCCGCGCAGCGCCGTAGACGACCTCGGCGATGCCCGCGGCATCCGCGTCATTGAGGAAGTGGATGTCGCGGCCGAGGCGCTCCTCGAACAGCCGCTCTGCCTCCAGGCCGATCCAGTCCTTCGAGACGTTCGCCGCCGACATGGTGACGCCGTTCTTCACGATCGCGGGGAAGCACACGCCGACCGGCACCTCGGTCGCCACGTCGCCGAGTCGGCCGAAGAGCTCCTCGACGGTGTCGAGGATGTCGCTTGGTGACCCGCCTGCCGGTGTTGCGATCTTCATCCGCTCGGTCAGCAACTCGCCGGTGGCGATGTCGACGACCGCTCCCTTTATTCCCGTGCCGCCGATATCGATGCCAACTGCGATGGTCATGCGCTCATTCTTTCAGGCGCCCAAGTGAGAACGTCCACCCCGTGTTCAGTGACAGCGAGGGTGTGCTCGAATTGCGCGGTGAGGCTCTTGTCCTTGGTGGTGATGGTCCAGCCATCCGCCCACTGATCCCACTCGTGCGTGCCGAGCGTGAGCATCGGCTCGATCGTGAACACCATGCCCACCTCCAACGGCTGTGCGAACGCCGGCGCGGCGTCGTAATGCGGGATGACCAGCCCGGAGTGGAACGCCTCGCCGACACCGTGCCCGGTGAAGTCGCGCACGACTCCGTAGCCGAAACGCTTGGCGTACGACTCGATCGCGCGTCCGATGACGTTCACCTGGCGGCCGGGTGCGACCGCCTTCATGGCGCGTCGAAGCGACTCCCGTGTGCGCTCGACGAGCGCGGTCGCCTCGTCGCTGGCCTCGCCGACGATGAATGTCACATTGCTGTCGCCGTGCACCCCGTTCTTGAACGCGGTGATGTCGATGTTGATGATGTCGCCGGCCTCGAGCACCGTGTCATCCGGGATGCCGTGGCAGATCACCTCGTTGACCGAACTGCACAGCGACTTCGGGAAGCCGCGGTAGCCGAGCGTCGACGGATAGGCGTCGTTCGCGATCAGGAAGTCGTGTCCGATGCCGTCCAGCTCGTCGGTGGTGACGCCGGGCGCGATCGCCTCGCCGACCGTCTGGATGGCAGCAGCGGCGAGCTCACCCGCGTGCCGGATGCGCTCGATCGCCTCCTGGTCGTAGACGTCAGAGCCGGTGAACGGGGTTGGCGCCTGCTTGCCGACGTATTCCGGTCGGACGATGTGCTTCGGCACCGCGCGGAGCCCGGAGATCCGTCCGGGCGTGAGGTGACCGTTGGAATCCCTAGGCATAGGATCGATTTTACGCAAGCAGGAGGCAACGATGACCGAGTGGTGGTACAACGATCGCACCGGCGAGGTGGAGGAGGGGCCGCAGTCGCTGGGCACCGATCGAGTCGGCCCGTTCGCCTCACGCGAGGAAGCGGCGCGCGCGCCGGAGATCCTTCGCGAACGCGCCCGGAAATGGGCCGAAGAGGATGCCGCGGAGGACTAGCCTCGTCGGGTGACAGATTTCGGTCCCGATCGCTACAGCTCCGACGTTCTCGCTGACTTCTCGCGTCGCCGCACCCCGGCTCCGCCGCGGAAGGTGGAGGCGACCGACGACCTGGTGGTCGAGGAGACCGAGACCGGATTCAGCGGCGCCGTGGTCGCGCGCGAGGGTCGTCTGGTGACGCTTGAGGACTACTTCGGGAAGCGTCGAGTCTTCCCGCTCGGCCCCGGCTTCCTCCTCGAGGGCGAACCGGTGGAGTTGATTCCGCCAACGGTGAAACAGCAGGGGATGCTGCGCTCGGCATCCGGGTCGGTTGCCGTCACCGATCACACGGCGCGCGTCGCCAGGGGCAGCCGGATCTTCGTCGAGGGCAGGCACGATGCCGAACTGGTCGAGAAGGTATGGGGCCACGACCTGCGGGTCGAGGGCGTTGTCGTCGAATATCTGGAGGGCATCGACCACCTTGATGAGGTGCTGCGCGATTTTGCCCCGGATGCCGGACGCCGGGTGGGCGTGCTCGCCGATCACCTGGTTGCAGGGTCGAAGGAGAGCCGCATCGCCGACGCGGTCATGCGCAGCCCATTCCGGGAGCACGTGCTCGTGGTGGGGCATCCGTACATCGACATCTGGCAGGCGGTGAAGCCCGCCCGAATCGGGATCGAGTCCTGGCCGGTTGTGCCGCGCGGCATCGACTGGAAGCACGGCGTGTGCGACGCGCTTGGCTGGCCGCACGACGATCAGGCGGACATCGCGCACGCGTGGCAGCGGATCCTCGGCCGGGTGTCGACGTTCAACGACCTGGAGCCGGCGCTGCTCGGTCGTGTTGAGCAGCTGATCGACTTCGTGACGGCCTAGATCAGCCCTTGCGCGAGCATCGCTTCGGCCACGCGCACGAAACCAGCGGCGTTCGCCCCGATGACGTAGTCGCCCGGATGCCCGTACTTCTCCGACGCGTCGTAGGCGGCCGCGTGCAGGTCGCTCATGATGCCGCTCAGGCGCGCTTCGCTCTCCTCGAAACCCCAGCGCTCGCGAGCGGCGTTCTGGCTCATCTCGAGCGCTGACATCGCCACGCCGCCGGCGTTCGCCGCCTTGCCGGGGGCGAACAGCACCCCCGCCTGCTGCAGCAGCTCAACGGCATCCGGTGTGCTCGGCATGTTGGCGCCCTCCGCCACGGCCACGACGCCGTTGCGGATGAGCGCGGCAGCGTCATCCGACCCGAGCTCGTTCTGCGTAGCAGCGGGGATCGCCAGCTGACCGGGCACCTCCCAGACGCGGCCACTCGCAACGAAGTGAGCTCCAGGGCGCCGGTCGGCGTATGCAGAGATCCGCAGTCGCTCGACCTCCTTGACCTGCTTGAGCAGCTCCAGGTCGATCCCGGCCTGGTCGACGATGTAGCCGGACGAGTCCGACACGGTGATCGCCTTCGCGCCCAGCTGCTGCAGCTTGGCGATCGCGTAGGTCGCGACGTTGCCCGATCCGGACACGATGGCGGTCCTGCCCTCCAGGGTCTCGCCGCGCTTGGCGAGCATCTCCTGCAGAAAGAACACGACGCCGTAGCCGGTCGCCTCGGTGCGGACGTTGGCGCCGCCCCAGCCGAGACCTTTACCCGTGAGCACACCTGACTCGTGCCGGTTCATCAGGCGCCGGTACTGGCCGAACAGGTAGCCGATCTCGCGGGTGCCCACTCCGATATCGCCGGCCGGCACGTCGGTGTACTGCCCGATGTGGCGGGTCAGTTCGATCATGAAGCTCTGGCAGAAGCGCATGAGTTCGCCGTCGGACGTGCCGTGCGGGTTGAAGTCGCTGCCGCCCTTGGCCCCGCCGATGCCCTGACCGGTCAGCGCGTTCTTGAAGGTCTGCTCGAACCCAAGGAACTTGATGATGCTGAGGTTCACGCTCGGGTGGAAGCGCAGCCCGCCCTTGTACGGCCCGAGCGCCGAGTTGAACTGCACCCGGTAGCCGCGGTTCACCCGCACCCTGCCGGCGTCGTCGACCCACGGCACGCGGAACATGACCTGCCGCTCCGGTTCGACGAGGCGTTCCAGGATTCCCGCTTCCGCATACTCCGGATGCTGGGCGACGACGGGTGCGATCGACTCCAGCACCTCGCCGAGAGCCTGATGGAACTCCGGTTCGCCGGGGTTCCGTGCGATGGCGGCGTCGTACACCTTGGAAATGTAGGGGGAAACGGAAATCGTCATGTGGGGCCTTCCGAGTGTCTGCGCGTTCGCCATCAGGTCCTGCGCGCGGGAAGGCCGGAGTTGGCCTTCGCCAATAGCTCCAGCGCTATTTGTGACTATTCGTAGCTGTGCTCGGGGCCGGGGTAGGCGCCGTTCTCGACATCCGCCCGGTAGTTGTTGACCGCATCCGTGAGGATGCCGCGGAGGTCAGCGTACTTGCGTACGAACTTGGGTATGCGGCCAGTCGTGAAGCCAGCCCAGTCGGTCCACACTAACAGTTGTCCGTCGACATCCGGCCCGGCGCCGACACCGATGGTCGGAATCCTCAGCTCCTTGGTGACTTGAGCCGCGGATTCTGCGGGCACCATCTCGAGCACGACGGCGAACGCTCCGGCATCCTGCACCGCGTGCGCGTCGCGAAGCAGCTGCTCGAGTCCCTCGCCGCGGCCCTGGATCATGTGGCCGCCGAGACCGTGCTCGCTCTGCGGGGTGAAGCCGACGTGCCCCATCACCGGGATGCCGGCAGAGACGATGCGCCGGATCTGCTCGGCGCTGCGTTCGCCGCCCTCGAGCTTGACGGCGTGTGCGCCGGTCTCCTTCATGAAGCGGAACGCCGAGTGCAGCGCCTCGTCGGCACCGGTCTCGTAGGACCCGAATGGCATGTCGGCGATCACGAACGCGCGCTTGGCGGCGTTGGCGACGGCCCGTGTGAGCGGAATGAGCTCGTCGATCGTGACCGGGAGTGTGGTGTCGTAACCGAGCACGTTGTTGCCGGCGGAGTCGCCGACGAGCAGGAAGTCGACGCCGGCCTCGTCGAAGATCTGCGCGCTCAGGAAGTCGTAGCTGGTGAGGCCCAGGATCTTGATGCCGTTCTCTTTCGCGGATTGGAAGTGCCGCGTGCGCACCCGCTTGAGCTTCGCTTGAGTCTCGGCCGGTGTCGGATCCGTCATTGAAGTCACGAACGTCAGCCTATAGCGGGCGTTTCGCGAGAGCGGGAAAACGAGCTACCAAGTCTGTCGCATGGTGATTGGCATGCGCCGGTCGCGCCCGAACGCCATCGCGCTGACCTTGGGCCCGATCGCGCCCTGCCTGCGCTTCCACTCGGACCGGTCGACGAGCCGGATGACCGCCTCCACCGTCTCGCGGTCATACCCGGCCGCGACGATGTCGTCCAGTCCCATCCGCTGATCGATGTAGGAGTACAGGATGCCGTCGAGCAGCTCGTACGGCGGCAGCGAGTCCTGGTCGACCTGGCCGGGGCGCAGCTCGGCGCTCGGGGGCTTAGTGATCGAGTTCTCCGGGATCGGCGGGGTCTCGCCGCGCGCGGCGGCGAAGTCGTTGCGCCACCGGGCCAGCGCCCACACGAGCGTCTTGGGCACATCCTTCAGAGGCGCGTACCCGCCGGCGGAGTCGCCGTAGATGGTCGAATAGCCGACCGCCACCTCGGTCTTGTTGCCGGTGGTGATCACCAGATGCCCATCCATATTGGACTTGCCCATCAGGATGAGGGCCCGGATGCGGGCCTGCAGGTTCTCCGCGGCGACGCCGGTGAGGGCGAGCTGGCTCTCCACCGGTGCAACCAGGTCGGCGATGGCCTCGACGCTGTAGTGCAGTCCGAGGTTGTCGGCGAGCACGTCCGCGTCGGTGCGCGAGTGATCGGAGCTGTAGGCGCTCGGCATGCCGACCCCGTACACGCGATCGGCGCCGATGGCGTCGACACACACCGCAGCGCATACTGCAGAGTCGATCCCTCCGGACAGGCCCATGATGACGCTGCGGAAGCCGTTCTTGTTGACGTAGTCGCGCACCCCGAGCACGAGGGCGTTCCAGATGTCCTCGGTGTCATCCGACGGTTCGGCGTGGTCCGCTTCGCGGGCGGGCTGTGCACGCTGGGAGGCGGCAAGCTCGACACGACGCACACCGGCCGGAAGCGGAGCATCCGTCGCCGCGGCCGGATCGACGTCGACAACCAGCAGGTGCTCGGCGAACTTCGGCGCGTGCGCGATGACTGTCCCGGCCTCGTCCACCACAACGCTGTCGCCGTCGAACACCAGGTCGTCCTGACCGCCGACGATGTTGACGTAGGCGACAATCGTGTCTGTCTCGGTGGCACGCCGGGTGACCAGCGGCAGCCGCACCTCGTCCTTGTCGCGCTCGAACGGCGACGCATTGATGACCAGCAGCAGTCCGGCATCCGCTTCCAGCACCCGACCGACCGGTCCGCCGTCGCGCCAGAGGTCCTCGCAGATGATGAGCGCGACGTCGACGCCTTTGATGCGCAGCACGAGCAGCTCGTCGCCAGGGATATAGGTGCGGTACTCGTCGAACACCGCATAGTTCGGCAGGTGGTGCTTCGAATAGACGGCAACCACCTTGCCGTGCTGCAGCACGCTCGCCGAGTTCTTGGCGATCGCGGTCGGTGCGTTGGACGTGCCGAGAAGTCGCGGCTCGAACGGACCATCCGGATGCCCGACAACGACCGCGAGGTCGCCGTAGCCGTCCTCGTCGAGCTGCCGGGCCAGGTCGCCCACCGCCTCGCGTGAGGCGCGCAGGAAGGCAGGGCGCGACGCCAGGTCCTCGATCGGGTACCCGGTGATCGCCATCTCACCGGCCGCCACCAGGTCGGCACCGGTTTCGGCCGCTTTCGCCACCGCTGCACGCAACTGGGCCGAGTTCCCGGTGATGTCCCCGACAACGGGGTTGGTCTGGGCCAGCGCCAAGCGGAGTCGTGGCATAGCCAGTAGCCTAATAGCGGTTACGCGGGGCCGATAATGAGGAGCTCATGGACAAGCAGCAAGACTTCGTTCTGCGCACTATCGAGGAACGCGGCGTCAAGTTCGTACGACTGTGGTTCACGGATGTCATAGGCACACTGAAGTCTGTTGCTATCGCCCCGGCTGAGGTCGAGGGAGCGTTCGCAGAGGGCGTCGGAATCGACGGGTCCGCCATCGAGGGCCTCACGCGCGCGTACGAGGCGGATGTGCTGCTGCATCCGGATCCGGCGACCTTTCAGATCCTGCCGTGGCGGGGCGAGGAAGACGCCACCGCGCGCATGTTCTGCGACATCAGCACGCCGGATGGCCAGCCAGCTGTCGCAGATCCGCGTAATGTGCTCAAGCGCAACCTCGAGAGGGCAGCAGAGCGCGGCTTCACGTTCTACACGCATCCGGAGATCGAGTTCTACCTGCTGAAGAGCTCCAAGCTGGGAAAGGATGGCCAGCCGACGCCGGTCGACTCTGCCGGCTACTTCGACAATGTTCCCGGCGGCACCGCTCACGACTTCCGCCGGGCATCCGTGCGCATGCTCGAGGACCTGGGCATCTCGGTCGAGTTCAGCCACCACGAAGGCGGCCCCGGCCAGAACGAGATCGACCTGCGCTACGCGGACGCGCTCACCATGGCCGACAACATCATGACTTTCCGCACCGTCATCAAAGAGGTTGCGATCGAGCAGGGCGTGTACGCCACCTTCATGCCCAAGCCGCTCATCGGGCAGCCCGGATCCGGGATGCACACCCACGCGTCTCTGTTCGAGGGCGACACCAATGCGTTCTTCGAGGCCGGCGCCGAATACCAGCTCTCGAAGATCGGTCGTCAGTTCATCGCCGGGCTGCTGAAGCACGCGCCGGAGATCACCGCAATCACCAACCAGTTCGTGAACTCGTACAAGCGCCTTTGGAGCGGCGACGAAGCCCCCAGCTTCGTGTGCTGGGGGCACAACAACCGCTCGGCGCTCGTCCGGGTGCCGCTGTACAAGCCGTCCAAGGGGCAGAGCTCGCGCGTCGAGTACCGCGCGCTGGACTCCGCAGCCAACCCGTACCTGGCGTTCTCGGTCATCCTGGCCGCCGGTCTCAAGGGCATCGAGAACGGCTACGAGCTGCCGCCAGAGGCGGAGGACAACGTGTGGGAGCTCACCGACTCCGAGCGGCGTGCACTCGGCTACCGGCCACTGCCGACCAGTCTCGACAGCGCCATCTCACTCATGGAGGAGTCGGAGTTGGTCGCCGAGACGCTGGGCGAGCAGGTGTTCAATTACGTGCTCAAGAACAAGCGTCGCGAATGGGCGGAGTACCGCAGCCAGGTGACGCCGTACGAACTGCGCACGAACCTGCACGCCCTCTAACAGGCCATGTCGCGCGGTCGCACGTCGCTTACCGACCTGGCTCGGCTCGGGTTCAGCGACCTGCGTGGGGCGCAGCGGCTGCTGGAGCAGGTCGAGCCGACGCTGCATGCGCTGTTCGGACGCGCGGCCGACCCTGACCAGGCGCTGCGTGAGCTGTTGCGGCTGCGCGAGCACGGTGGCGGAGCGGATGCCCTGCTGGCGGATTCGGATGCCGCGGCTCGGCTGATCCGAGTCCTCGGCGCGTCGGCGGGACTCGCGGGGTTCTTCGAGCGGCACCCGGACGAGCTGGACGTGCTGTCGAGTCGGGTGCAGCGACTACCGGATGCCGAGAGCCTGCACGCGAGCCTGCTCGCTGGGGTGCAGGGCAGCGCACCAGAGGCCGCCGTGGACGCGCTGCGCGTGCGGTATCGGCGCGAACTCGCGCGGATCGCGGCGTGGGATGTCGAGCAGGAGGATCCGATCGCGGCGGTCGACTCCGTCGCCGCGACGCTCGCCGACCTGGCCGGCGCCGCTCTGGACGTCGCGCTGGATGTTGCCCGCGCGAGCGTTGCGGGCGACAAGCAGGAGCTCGCCGCCACTCGCCTCGCTGTGATCGGCATGGGCAAGGCCGGCGCGCGCGAGTTGAACTATCTGAGCGATGTCGACGTGATCTACGTGGCCCGGGCATCCGGCGACCTGACCGGCGACCGGGCGGTGGAGCTCGGTACCCGCCTGGCCAAGGCGCTCACGCGCATCCTGAGCGGCCCGTCGAGCGAGCCCGCGCTGTGGGATCTCGACGCGAACCTGCGGCCGGAGGGGCGCGACGGAGCGCTGGTGCGCACCCTCGAGTCGCATATCGCCTATTACGAACGCTGGGCGAAAGGTTGGGAGTTCCAGGCGCTGCTGAAGGCCCGGCCGCTTGCTGGCGACCGAGAGCTGGGGGCGCGCTACTGCGAGAGCGTCGCCCCGTTCGTCTGGTCGAGCGCGTCGCGCGAGAACTTCGTCGAATCGGTGCAGGGGATGCGTGAGCGGGTCACGGCCAATATCCCCGCCGCGCAGCGGGATGTTCAGCTGAAGCTCGGACCGGGCGGACTGCGCGACATCGAGTTCACGATTCAGCTCCTGCAGCTGGTGCACGGGCAGACCGACCCCGAGGTGCGTCAGCGCGCCACCCTGCCGGCGCTGAAGGCGCTGGCGGAGCACGGCTACATCGGACGTGCGGAGGCGGCCGAGTTCGCTGACCACTACCGCTTCCTCCGGCTGCTCGAGCATCGCCTTCAGCTGGCCGGACTCAGTCGCACCCATCTGATGCCGCGCGACCCCGAAGCGTTGCGCGTGCTCGCTCGCGCATCCGGGGTCGCGGCGAACGAGCCGGAGCTCACCGCGCGCTGGCAGCGCACCAAGACCCAGGTTCGAAGCCTGCACGAGAGGCTGTTCTATCGGCCGCTGCTGTCGGCCGTTGCCGCGCTGCCTGACGAGGACTTCGCGCTGACAAGTGATCAGGCGGTCGCGCGGCTCGCGGCCATCGGCTTCGTCGACCCCGCCGGCGCGCTGCGGCACATCGGAGCACTGACCGCCGGGATCTCCCGCCGGGCGATCATCCAACGCAACCTCCTTCCTGTCATGCTGCAATGGTTCGCCGACGGCGCCGATCCCGACCATGGGCTGCTCGTCTTCCGGCGACTGAGCGAGCGCCTGGGGGAATCGCACTGGTACCTGCGGATGCTCCGTGATTCGTCCGGCGCGGCGCATCGCCTGACGCAGGTGCTGGCGAGTTCGCGCTTCGTCAGCGACCTGTTCCTCACCATCCCCGAGGCGGTTGCCTGGCTCGAAGTGGATGCGGATCTCGCACCGAGGACCCTCGACCAGCTGATCGAGGAGGGCGAGGCGATCATCAGCCGCCACGGCGAGGATCCTGATGCGGCGGCGGCCGGGGTGCGCACGGTGCGTCGCCGGGAGATCCTGCGGGCGGCGATTGCAAGCATCTTAGGGCTGCTCAGCGTCCAGGAGCTGGGGCGCGCGCTCACCGACGTGATGACCGCGACGATCCGGAGCGCACTGCGCATTGCCCGGCCGGAACCCGACGGCATCGAGTTCGGGGTGATCGCCATGGGACGGTACGGCGGGCGCGAACTGGGCTTCGGCTCTGACGCCGACGTGCTCTACGTGTATCGGCCGGCCGGCGCGGAGCCAGAGGCGGCCAGGGTGCGCGCTGGCGAGCTCGTACGCGCGCTGGGCGCTCTGACCGAAGACTTCTCGGTGCCGTTGGAACTCGACGCCGGGTTGCGCCCAGAGGGTCGCAACGGCCCGGTGGTGCGCTCGCTTGACGCATATCGCGCCTATTACGAGCGCTGGTCGCTCACCTGGGAGGCGCAAGCGCTGCTCCGTGCTCGTGGCGTGGCGGGGGACGCTGAGCTGCTGCGCGGGTTCGAGACCGTGGCCGACGAGGTGCGGTACCCGGAGAGGCTGAGCGAACAGGACATCCGCGAGGTGAAGCGCATCAAGGCGCGCGTGGAGGCGGAGCGGCTGCCGCAGGGCGCAGACCCGACCCGGCACCTGAAGCTCGGGCGAGGGTCGCTGAGTGACGTCGAGTGGCTTGTCCAGCTACTGCAGCTCACGCAGGCTGCAGAGGTGCCGTCCTTGCGCATCACGTCGACGCTGGGGGCGCTGGAGGCTGCTGTCGAAGCTGGTCTGCTGACGGCCGAAGACGCTGGGGTGCTGCGCGAGGCGTGGCTGTTCGCCTCGCGGACGCGGTCGGCGCTGATGCTGTGGACGTCGAAGACGTCGGACGTGCTTCCAGTGGACAGGGTGCAGTTGGAGGGCGTAGCCCGGTTGTTGAGGTACCCAGCGGGCTCGGCGAGCCGGCTGGAGGACGACTACCTGCGCGTGACGCGGAGGGCGCGGCAGGTCTTCGAGCGCACCTTCTACGCCGCCTCACCTGCTGGTTGAGCAACCGCTGGTCGAGCCTGTCGAGTCCCCCGTTGACCGCATGCGCGGGTCGAACTTTCAACCGCGGGTCGAATTTGACCCGCGTGTGGAAGGTGGACCCGCGGGCGGCCTTTTCGCTGGCCACGGGAACGCGAAGCGATCGTCGTTTCGCTGGTTGAGGGATCGCGAAGCGATCGTCTCGAAACCAGCATCAGCATGGCCTTCGAGCAAGTTATCCACACCCCGTCCGCCGCGTCGTTCGCAATGTCGGTGGTTGGTTGTTCAGTGAAAACATGAACACCACGACCCCCTACCCGGAGCTTCCGGAGCTTGATGCTCGGGCTCGGGAGGAGTGCGAGGAGTGGTTGCGGCGGGACCGTGAGGCCGACATCGACGAGTTGTACGTCGCGGTGTATGGCCCGTTCGAGGACCCGCAGGTCGCGGCGTGGGAGGCGGACCGGTTCTTCCCGGGCACGGAGGGCGAGGAGCGGCACCGCCGGTCGCTGCTGGATGAGGTGCTGGAGCTGCAGCACGTGCAGGATCGGGCGCTGGCCAAGCAGCAGCGGGTGCTGGCGGAGCTGGCGGAACTTGCCGAGGCCGATGGTGGTCCGACGTTCAGGAATCGGGATCTGGCGCTGCGGGGGATGGTGAGCGAGTTGGCGGTCATGCTTCGGCTGGCCGACCGGACGGTGGACGCCCGGGTGGGCACCGCCTACTCGCTGGTGCACCAGTTCCCGCAAACATTGGACGCGTTGCAGTGCGGCGCGATCGGCTTCGGGCATGCCCGGGTGATCCTGGACCGCGGCCTGAACCTCGGCACCCCGGAGGCCCGCGCCGAGTACGAGCAGGTGGTGTTGGAGCGGGCGGTGGAGGTCACTCCGGGCCGGTTGGACCGGTTCGCGCAGCTGACCGCCGCCCGGCTCGGTGCCACCCCGTTCGAGGAACGGCACAAGAAGGCCCGCGAGGAGCGTCGGGTGTGGGTGACCGAGTGCGAGGACGGCATGTCCCAGGTCGCCGCGATGCTGCCGACGGTGCTGGCGGAGGGGATCTGGGACCGGCTGACCAAGCAGGCCAAGGCGGTCACCGACACCGGCGACCCGCGAACCCGCGACCAGTTGCGCGCCGACCTGCTGACCGAGCTGCTGCTGACCGGACAACCCGACGGCGACCCGGACGCCCCGCACCGGGCCGGGGTCGGCATCCGCGGCGAGGTGGCGATCGTGATCCCCGCCCTCGCCCTGGCCGGCGACGAGAGCGCCGGCCCGGCCAGCATGGCCGGGCGCGGCCCGATCGACATGGACACCGCCAGACGGCTGGCGGCGGATGCCGACCAGCTGGTGCGGTTGATCACCCACCCGGTGTCCGGGATGACGGTGGCGGTGGACTCCTACCGGCCGTCGGCGAAGATGCGCCGCTACCTGCGCTGGCGAGACGGCCGCTGCCGATTCCCCAGTTGCAACGCATCGCCGTGGCGCACCGACCTGGACCACACGGAAGAGTGGCAGCACGACGGGAAGACCGAGATCGACAACCTGGCCAACCTGTGCCGCGGCCACCACACCCTGAAGTCGATCGGCGCCTGGAAGGTCAAGCAGGTCACCCCCGGGGTGCTGGAGTGGACCAGCCCCAACGGGGTCACCGCCACCGACCACCCCGCCCGCTGGAACTGAGCTTGACGCTGGTGACGGACCCGCCGGCCCACGGGATCGCGGGAATCGCTGATTGAGGGATCGCGCAGCGATCGTCTCGAAACCCGTCCTCAGCCGCTCCGCTCGCTCTGCCGCTCTCGGCTCGGACCGCCGACTTCCTCGGGAAGTTCCTCCACCGGCACGATCACGATGTCCTCGATCTTCCAGTCGAGGTCGATGCATCCGTCGCGCGCTTCCAGAAGCTGCTCGAGCCGCACCTTCCCGCTTTCGGGCACAACGAACGCCTCGACGTGCAGAACGTGACCCTCGTCCCGAACGCGCGCACCGGCCGCTTCTACCCACGGCAGTGACCGCAGATAGGTGTTGACCTCACGGATCAGCGGATGCGGCGCGCTGTCGTCCACGGTCGTCGCGCGCGAGTCGACGAGATCGGTGATCGCTGCCTTGAGGTTCTTGTACCCGTCCCACAGGATGCTGCAGCCGATCAGCGTCGCGACGACGGCATCCGCCCACCAGATGCCGAGGCCGATGCCGAACACGCCGAGCATCGACCCGGCCGCGGTCATCCAGTCGGCCTTGTTCATGTCCGCGTCGGCATAGAGCACCTTGTCGTGGAGCTGTTCGGCGAGCTCCATCTTGATCCGGCCGAAGATGATCGGCGGAACCACCGTGAGCGAGAGTGCGCCGATCATGAGCCAGCCCAGCCACACCTGTTGGCCGAAGATCACGACCGACCCGATCGTCGGATGCTCCGCCCGGAACAAACCGCTCAGGGAATCGACGATCAGGAAAGTTCCGACCGCGGTCAGCGCGACAGCGGCAACGAGGTGCGCGACGCCAATCGAACGGTGGTGCCCGTACGGATAGCGGGCAGATGGTGGCCGGTTGACGACACGCACCGCGACCAGGAACGCGATCGGCGGCGCGAGCGAGAGCAGGTCCTCGAGCCACGCGGCTTTCATCGCCTGCGAGTTTCCGAGCACGAGCCCCAACAGGATCGTCGTCACGACAAGGAAGCAGATGGTGATCCACTCGATCCGGATGGCTCGCTTCAGCACGTCCTGGAGTTCCGGCGGCAGCTCGGTCCTGCCGAACCGACGTGTCACGGTCCTTCTCCGTTCTCGTGAAGGAAGGTCTCCAGCTCGACGAGAAACGCGTTCTCACCGAGCGGAACGGCCATGACGTGCTGCACCGTTTGCCCGAGATCGTTGGTGGACTCGCGGTAGGGGCGGGTCACGCCGGCAGAATCTGTCCACGGCGTATCCGATGTCAGTCCGCCGATCACGAGGTCGAGGCGTCCGTTCTCGAGGTGGAGCATCAGCGCTTCCTCGCCCAAAGCGACCCACTCAACGCTGGCATCAAGCGTTTCCGCGAACTCCCGTACGAGGTCGGCCTCGTGCCCAGCGGGCTCACCGGATTCCGGTACGACGACCCACGGTGGATGGTGGGAGACGCCGACGCGCAGCTCACCGCCCGTTACGCGGTCCAAGGTCCCATCAGGGTCCGCCGGGATCGACGTGCATCCGGTCATCGACGCGATGGCCACTCCCAGCACTAGTGCGAGAAATGATCGACGCATGCCGGCCACAGTAGTCACGCCGGTCTAACAACCGCCGTGAGATCGCGCCGAGTTCCCAGCCGCCGCGGGCTACACCCCGAAGTACAGTTCGTACTCGTAGGGGTGGGGGCGCTGCGCGAGGGGCAGAAGCTCCTTCTCGCGCTTGTACGCAATCCAGGTCTCGATGAGGTCCTGCGTGAACACGCCACCGGCTGTCAGGAAGTCGTTGTCAGCCTCGAGCGCCTCGAGCGCCTCAGCAAGCGACCCCGGCAGCTGCGGGATGTTGCGGGCCTCCTCTGGCGGCAGCTCGTAGAGGTCCTTGTCGATGGGTTCGAGCGGCTCGATTTTGTTCCGGATGCCGTCGATTCCGGCCATGAGCTGGGCGGCGAACGCCAGGTACGGGTTGCCGGAGGCATCCGGTGCGCGGAACTCGATGCGCTTGGCCTTCGGGTTGGTGCCGGTGATGGGAATCCGGATAGCGGCCGAGCGGTTGCCAGCCGAGTAGACCAGGTTGACGGGAGCCTCGAAGCCCGGGACCAGCCGCCGGAAGCTGTTGATGCTGGGGTTGGTGAACGCGAGCAGCGCGGGCGCGTGCTTCAGCAGGCCGCCGATGTACCAGCGAGCGATATCGGAGAGCCCGCCGTAGCCGGTCTCGTCGTAGAACAGGGGCTCACCGCCACTCCACAGCGACTGGTGTACGTGCATGCCCGATCCGTTGTCACCGAACAGCGGCTTCGGCATGAAGGTCGCGGTCTTGCCCCACTCGGTGGCGGTGTTCTTGACGATGTACTTGAACTTCAGGATGTCGTCGGCCGCGTGCACCATCGTCTCGAAGCGGTAGTTGATCTCACCCTGGCCTGCCGTGCCGACCTCGTGGTGCGAGCGCTCCACCTGAAGGCCCGCATCCTCGAGCTTGAGCACGATGTCGTCACGCAGGTCCGCGTGCTGGTCGACGGGGCTGACCGGGAAGTATCCGCCCTTGAACGGCGTCTTATTGGCTAGGTTCCCGCCCTCTTCGACCCGGCCAGAGTTCCACGCGCCCTCACTGGAGTCGACATAGAAGTAGCTCTGGTTCTGCTTGGTCTCGTACCGCACGTCGTCGAAGATGTAGAACTCCGCCTCAGGGGCGAAGTACGCGGTATCGGCGATGCCGGTGGAGGCGAGGTACTTCTCGGCCTTCTTAGCCACTTGGCGTGGGTCGCGCCCGTACACCTCGCCATTGCGGGGGTTGTGGATGTCGAAGAGCATGATGAGCGTGCGCTCTACGCGGAAGGGGTCGATGTAGGCGGTGGACACATCCGGGATCAGCTGCATGTCCGATTCGTGGATGCTCGCGAAACCGCGAATGGACGAGCCATCGAAAAGCTGCCCAACGGTGAAGAAGTCCTCGTCCACGGTCGACGCGGGGATGTTGAAGTGCTGCTGCACGCCCGGCAGATCGGTGAAGCGGATGTCGAGGAACTTGACGTCCGTCTCCTTGATGAACGACAGGACTTCCGAGGGATCGCGGAACATGCAGTGCACTCCTTTTTCTTGTGCGTGGGCGGTCGCAGTGCTGATGAAAACGAGGGTATGCGCGGGCGATTTCGCAACCGTGTCGCAAATGTTTCGGCGGTGTTTCGCATCCGCGAACGGGCCCTTCGCGGCGCGCTCCTAGGATGGTCTGATGGCCAGCGTACCCCCGACTTCCCCTGACACCTCCGATGATTGGCCGGGGAAGCGGCTCGGTCTCCCCGCATCCGGACCCCGCTCGGTGGGCCGACTCGGGCGCCGCATCGGGGCGCTCGTGGTCGACTGGATCCCCGGCTACATCATCTCGCTCGCCTTTTTCGGTGGCGATCCGTGGGTGACGCTGTGGATCTTCGCCGGCCTGCAGGTGCTGTTCATCATCCTCGCGGCCGGCAGCATCGGGCATCTCGTGTTCGGGATGCGGGTCGTGCCGGTGAAGACGGGCTGGATCGGCGTGTGGCGGCCGGTCGTGCGCACAATGCTGCTGTGCCTGGTGATCCCGGCAGTGATCTGGGACCACGACCAGCGCGGCCTTCACGACCTGGCTGCCGGCACCGTCCTGGTGCGAGTCTGAGCGTCAGCGCGGGCGCGGTGCGCGCACCTTGGTCGGGTCGATGCCCTTCGGGATCGGCAGGTTGGTGCCCTTGCTCGACAGCGACTTCACGCGGTTGCTGACCGCGTAGATCTCTGCCCGGTTCAGCGCCTTCTTGTAGCGCTTGAATTTCTTCGACATCTTCGCAAGCGGCACGGAGTCGATGTCCGGTCCGACGTGCAGCACGTGGATGGGCACATTGGGGAGGATGCGGGCCACCTTGCGGCGCTCGTCATCCAGCATCCGCTGGGTGCGCGACGCTGGGCCTTCGCCGATCAGCACGACGCCTCCCTTGCCGACCGCGCGGTAGACGGCGTCCTGAGTGCGCGGGCTGATGGCGACCGGCATCTCGCTGCCGGTCCAGCCGCGGGGGAGTGAGCTCTTCAGCACCGCACCGACCGCGCCGGGTTGCCCCTCGATCTGCTTGTACGCGGCCTGCTCGGCGCGGCGGCCCAGCACGATCATGAAGCCGAGAAGGCCACCGAGGATGCCGGCCAGAACCCACATGATGAGCCCGAAGATGCTGTCGCGCGCCAGCAGCACGCCGAGCAGTATGGCGAGGAGCAGCGGCAGCACGAAGCCAGCGAGCATGTACCAGACCGAGCCGGGATCCTCCCGGCGCGTCATCTTGTACACCTGGTACATCTGCTTGAGCCGGCCTGGCTCCTTTGGGGGTTTCGGAGCCTTGGGGGCTTTCTCGCTTCGCGCCATGCTTCAAGGATAGGGCTTTCCGCTCCGCCCCAATCCCGCCAGCATCGCTGTGAACACAGCGGCCGCAGCCGGGTCGGGGCACGGCTTGGTGGTGGCGGATGATCGGCTCGTGGATTCGATCGGCGGCTACCGGCTCGTGCGGCTGCTCGGTGCCGGTAGCCGCGCAGAAGTGTGGCTCGGGCACCGCAGCGCACCGGATGGTGCAGGGGAGACGGTCGCGATCAAACGGTTTCTGTCGGGGACACCGCGGCGCGAGATCGACACCGAGCTCGAGGCGCTCGGGCGAGTCTCACATCGTCACATCGTCGAGCTGGTCGACATCGCGATGGACCCGGATGACCGCCCCTGCCTGATCATGGCCAGATTGGGGCGGGTGAGCCTGGCCAGGCTGCTCGCTGACCGCGGCAGTCTTGCTCCTGGTGAGGCGGTGACTCTGCTGGTGCCGACACTGGAAGCGGTGGCGGAACTTCACCGGGTCGGCGTAGCACATGGCGACCTGCGACCCGGCGTGATCCACTTCGACGCGGTGGGCGCACCGGTGCTGGCCGAATTCGGGCGCGCCGAGCTGATCGGCCCATTCCCGGTACCGCCAGAGGAGTACAGCCTCACGACAGCGCGGCTCGAAGAGCACGATCGTGCGCTTGCCGATTGCCGGCAGCTGGTCGACCTGCTGCGACTTGTGCTCGGAACCGCCGGGGTGCACTCCGTGGACCTCGACGACGTTCCCGACAACGCGACGGAACTGCGGGACGCGCTGACGCCGTCGCTGTTCCGCGCGGCTAACCCCGTGCCGATGCGCTTTGATGTCCCGCCGATCGCGGGGCCGCCCGCTCGGATAGTCATCGCGCGCGGCGGGGATGCACCTGAGGCGGAAGCGTCAGCTGCACCGTCCCTCGTGCTGGCTGGCGCACACCTGCCTGCGTGGCTGGAGTCGCTGGCCGGGGAATGGGCGCAGAAAACCCGTGATCGTACGCTTCGAGCGGCGCAGTCACTTCGAACAGTGCGGAAGCCGTTTTGGGTCGCCGCGGCCGCCATGGTGGCGGCCATCGTTGCGACAGCGGTGCTTCTGCAGCCGGGAGCTGGTTCTGATCTCGAACCGCAGCCCGTTGTTGCGCAACCTACCTCAACTGAGACGGCCAATCCGGCCATTCTCGGCGATGACCCATTGGCGGCCGCCGAAGCGCTGCTCGCTGCGCGGGACCAATGTTTCGAGGCCAGGTCGGTGCTCTGCCTCGATGCCGTGGATCAGCCCGGCTCGGCGATGCTCGAGCGCGACGCCGACGCCATCCGCCTCGCCCAGATGGGAGAGGAGTCCGCGCCGATCCGGGTTGCTGACGCAACTCTCGAGTTGGTCGAGGAACTGGGCGACGCGGTGCTGATCTCCGTGTCGGTCGAGCCGGATGCCGCGACAGCGTCTCTCCTCATCGTGCGCAGCGATGCAGGCTGGCGCATCCGCGAGCTCCTGTTCGAATGATCCGCCACTCCGGTGGTCGAGCTTGTCGAGACCCCTTAACGAATCCGCCCCGCTCCAGTGAAGGAGCGGGGCCGGATGGAGCGTTTGCGTCGACTACAGGCCGAGGTTGCCCTCGAAGTTGCCCTCCTCGAGGCGGTTCTTCACCGTGACCAGGAAGCGAGCTGCGTCAGCACCATCGACGATGCGGTGATCGTACGACAGCGCCAGGTAGACGACCGAGCGGATCGAGATCGCATCCATGCCGTTGTCGGAGACGACGACCGGGCGCTTGGTGACGATGCCGGTGCCGAGGATCGCCGACTGCGGCAGGAACACCACGGGCGTGTCGAACAGCGCACCGCGCGAGCCGGTGTTGGTCACCGTGAAGGTGCCGCCAGCGAGCTCGTCCGGCTTCAGCTTGTTGTCACGCGTGCGCTCCGCGAGGTCCGCGATCTGCTGCGCGAGCTGAGCGACGTTGAGGTCGCTCGCGTCACGCACCACCGGGGTGAGCAGTCCGCGTTCGGTGTCGACCGCGATGCTGATGTTCTCGTGCGGCGGGTAGACGATGTTGTCGCCGTCGATCGTCGCGTTGATGATCGGGTACGCCTTGAGCGCCTCCGCCGCCGCGAGGGTGAAGAACGGCAGGAACGAGAGCTTGGTGCCCGTCTTCTGCTGGAACTCGCCCTTGACCCGGTCACGCAGCTTGGCGACGGCCGTCACATCCACCTCGACAACGGTGGTGAGCTGCGCGGATGTCTGCATCGAGACGACCGCGCGCTCTGCGACGACCTTGCGAAGGCGCGACATCGGAACGCTCGTGCCGCGCAGCGGCGACGTCTCCAGCGGAGCGTGCGCGCTGACAACCGCTGCCGGCGCTGCTTCGCCCGCCTCGGCGGGTCCGCCCGCTGCGGCGAGGACATCCTGCTTGCGGATGCGACCGCCGACACCCGAGCCGGAGAGCTGGTTCAGGTTGACGCCCCTCTCGTTCGCAAGCTTGCGGACGATCGGGGTGACGTAGCCGGTGCCAGCGTGGCCACCGCCGGTGGCCGGCTCAACCTGTTCGGGAGCGGCCGGCGCAGCAGGTGCCTCCTGTGCAGGAGCGGGCTCGGCCGCTGGCGCCGCCGGCGGCTGGTCGACCTGGGCCGCGGGAGCCGGGGGAGCGGCCGGAGCCGCCTCTGCGGGCGCGGGAGCCTCGGTTGACGGGACTACAGCAGGAGCCTGCTGCTCCTGCTGCTGAGCCTCTGGCTGCGAGACCTGCTGCTGAGCGGGCGCCGCCTCGGCCGGAGCCGGAGCGGCAGGCGCCTCTTCGACCGGAGCGGGCTGCGCGGCAGGCGCTTCCTGCTGCACGGGTTCCGCGGGAGCTTCCTGAGCGGGAGCCGGTGCGGCCTCAGCTGCTACCGGCTCTGCAGCTGGCGCGGCCGGAGCCTCGCCGCCGCCGGTTCCGTCTCCGACCATCGCGAGGGGCGTACCGACGTCGACCGTCTCGTCTTCCTGAACGAGGATCTGCTCGAGCACGCCGGCGATCGGGGACGGGATCTCGGTGTCGACCTTGTCGGTCGAGACCTCGACGAGAGGTTCGTCGACCTCGATCCGGTCGCCGACCTGCTTCAGCCAGCGGGTAACCGTACCCTCTGTGACACTCTCCCCGAGTGCCGGGAGGTTGACGGATTCGCTCATCAGTATTTGCTCCTTCTGGAAGACCGTGGTTCTAGGTTAGTTCGTGTCACATTGCGTGAAGCGGCTTGCCGGCGAGGGCGAGGAACGCCTCTCCGAGCGCCTCGTTCTGCGTCGGGTGTGCGTGGACGAGCGGCGCGACATCCTCCGGGTACGCCTCCCAGTTAACCGCGAGCTGCGCTTCGCCGATGAGTTCACCCACGCGGGCGCCGATCATGTGCACGCCGACGACCGGGCCGTCGTTGACGCGGACGACCTTGATCGAGCCGGTCGTGCCGATGATCGAGCTCTTGCCGTTGCCGGCGAGGTTGTAGTCGTAGCTGGTCACCGAGCTGTCGCCGTACTGCTCCTTGGCCTTCGCCTCGGTGAGTCCCACGGATGCGACCTCGGGGTCGGAGTAGGTGACCTTCGGAATGTTGGTGTCTGAGACGACGATCGGGTTCAGGCCTGCAATCTCCTCGGCAACGAAGATGCCCTGCTGGAAGCTGCGGTGCGCGAGCTGCAGTCCGGGGACGATGTCACCGACCGCGTAGACGCCGGGCACGTTGGTGGCGAGGCGCTCGTTGGTGAGCACGAAGCCGCGGTCCATGGTGATGCCGGCCTCTTCGAAGCCGAGTCCCTGCGTGACCGGGCCGCGACCGACCGCGACGAGCAGCAGCTCCGCCTCGACGGTTCCGCCGCCCTCGACCGTGACGACGACGCCGTTCTCGTTCTGGGTGACGCTCTCGAAGCGCGTGCCGACCTTGAAGTCGATCCCACGCTTGCGGAACGCGCGCTCGAACTGCTTGCTGACCGACTCGTCCTCGTTGGGCACAAGGCGGGGGAGCGCCTCGATGATGGTCACCTCTGCACCCCAGGAGCGCCAGACGCTCGAGAACTCGACGCCGATGACACCGCCACCGAGCACCGCGACCTTCTTCGGCACGAAGTCGAGCGTGAGCGCCTGCTCCGAGGTGATCACGCGACCGCCGAGCTCAAGGCCCGGAAGCGACCGCGAGTAGGAGCCGGTGGCGAGCACGACGTTCTTGCCGGTGATGCGGTCGCCGTTCACCTCGACCGTGGTCGGTGAGACCAGGCGCCCCTCACCCTCGATCGTGGTGATGCCGCGCGCCTTGATCAGCCCCTGCAGTCCCTTGTACTTGCTGGCGACGATGCCCTCGCGGTACGCGGTGACCGCAGAGATGTCGATGCCGTCGAGCTGGGTGTTGACACCGTACTTTGCTGAGTCGCGGGCGACATCAGCAACCTCGGCCGAGTGGAGCAGCGCCTTCGTCGGGATGCACCCGACGTGAAGGCATGTACCGCCAACCTTGTTCTTCTCGATCAGAGCGACGCTCATGCCGAGCTGGGTCGCACGGAGTGCAGCCGCGTATCCGCCGCTTCCGCCTCCGAGGACAACCAGGTCAAAGTTCTGTTCGGACACCCGCAACTCCCTTGTGGTTCTGCTTGCATCGGCCCCGCGTGTGTCGAACTCGGCGGGGCCCTGGGCGGCGGTGATTCCCGCCGTAATGACCTTACTACGCGCGTGAAAGCCGATCGGCGAACGCGAGGAGCGCGCGTACGGTCACGCCGGTCGGTCCCTTGCCGGTGAAGCCGTAGCTGCCGCCGTCGTTGTTCGCCGGCCCCGCGATGTCCAGGTGCACCCACGGGATGGGCGAACCGTCCGCAGAATTGCCGATGAACTCTTGCAGGAAGACGCCGGCGACCAGCATTCCGGCGGCGGTGCTGCCGATCTTCACGTTGGTGATATCGGCGACGTCGGATGTGAGCAGCGGGCGCAGTTCGGTTGGGAGCGGCATGTGCCAGAAGGTCTCGCCAACCTCGGTGGCGGCCGCGATGAGGTCGTCAACCGCGGAGCCGTTGCCCATGGTGCCGACGTACCGGTCGCCGAGCGCCACGCGGGCGGCACCGGTGAGCGTGGCGATGTCGACGATGACGTCCGGCTGCTCCTCACTCGCTGCGGCCAGCCCGTCGGCGAGCACGAGGCGGCCCTCAGCGTCGGTGTTGAGCACCTCAACGGTCTTGCCGCCGCGGATGCGCAGCACATCGTTGGGTCGCATGGCCGAGCCGGACGGCAGGTTCTCGGCGAGGCACAGCCACGCGGTCACCCGCAGGGGCAGGCCGAGGCGTGCCGCCGCAACGGTCACCGCGAGCGAGGTCGCTGCGCCGGTCATGTCGTACTTCATGCCGACCATCGACGCCGGCGGCTTGAGCGAGAGTCCACCCGAGTCGAACGTGATGCCCTTCCCGACCAGCGCGAGTTGCTGGGACGCATCCGCCGGCGAGTACTCCACCTTGACAAGACGCGGTCCGCGAGTCGACCCCTTGCCCACACCAAGGATGCCGCCGAAGCCCTCCCGCTCGAGCTCGTCTTCGGCGAGGACCGTGACGGTGACGGGCGCGTCGGATGCGATGTCCTGGGCTTCCTGCGCGAAGGTCTCCGGGTAGAGGTCCGACGGCGGCGTGTTGACCAGGTCGCGAACGGTGTGCACTGCCTCGGCGACGATTGCCGCTCGAGCTGCGATGTCATCCGCCGGGGCGCTGGTGGCGACGGCGGTCACGCTGGCTGCGGGCTGCTTGCCGTTCTCCGGCGCGGCGGAGCGGTACGCCGAGAATGAGTAAGCACCGATCGCCGCGCCCTCGAGCACGGCCTGCACGCCCGCGTCATCGGCGGTTGGCAGCGCGAACGCGAGCGAACCGGCGCCGATGAGCTGGCGGGCGGCGGATCCGGCCGCCCGGCGGAGGCTGTTTGTGGTCGGCTCACCGCTGCCGAGCCCGATCAGGGCGATGCTGCCCACGGAAGTGTTCGGGGAGGGGAGGCGACGAAGCTCATCCTCGGCCCCGGTCACGCCGAGAGCCGAAAGTGAGCTCTTGATGGCGTCGAAGTCGGCGAGCTCTGTGCGAAGTTGCGGTCCGGATTCGGTGCTGCTCACCCCAAGCACGAGGACATCAACACTCTGGTCGAGGGCGGATTCGGTCGACACGGCAAGGGCGGGAACAGTCATGACCGCAATCGTAATGCGGTTCATCATGGCGCCCCGTTCCCGCCTGTTCGCTATCGGCTTGATGCAAGGGTGCCCTACGGGAATGTTGTGCGCCGCCCGACGCTTAAACTCGACGTATGTACCAATCCGGCGAACTCTACGAACTCAGCATCGACGTCTCCGACGTCCCTGAGGGACTTCCGCTTGTCGCCGGCCTGACCGGTTTCGCAGATGCCGGTGGAGCGGTCGCCGGACTCAATGAGGCGGTGCTCGCCACCCTGCAGTCGCGAGTCATCGCATCCTTCGACAACGACGCGCTCCTTGACTACCGCGCGCGCCGCCCGACGATCTACTTTGATCAGGACCACCTGACCGACTACCAACCGCCGCGCCTTGCGCTGCACCTCATGCAGGATGAGCTCGGCCAGCAGTTCCTGCTTCTCGCTGGCTACGAACCGGACTTCCAGTGGGAGCGGTTCACCGCGGCGGTGCTCGAATTGGTCGCCATGTTCAAGGTCAAGACGACCACGTGGGTGCACGCCATCCCGATGCCGGTCCCGCACACGCGGCCCATCCAGATGACGGTGAGCGGCAACCGCGTCGAACTCATCGACACCTACTCGGTGTGGAAGCCGCACACCCAGGTGCTCGCGAACGCGCTGCACATGGTCGAGTACCGGCTTCAGGAGCAGGGCCACCCGGTCGCGGGTTTCGTACTGCTCGTGCCTCATTACCTGGCCGACACCGAGTACCCGGATGCCGCGGTCAAGTCACTCGAGGCGGTCAGCGCGGCGACCGGCTTGGTCTTCGCGACCGATTCACTGCGAGAAGAGGGACGCGAGTTCGCGGCCAAGATCGACAGCCAAGTCGAGAACAACAGTGAGCTCGCGCGACTGGTCGGAACCCTCGAGCAGCGCCACGACTCCTACATGGAGGGCAACCCGCTTCGCTCTCCGTTGACGGATGAGGACGGCGAGCTCCCGTCGGCAGACGAGATCGCGGCGGAGCTCGAGTTCTTCCTTGCGCTGAGGCGCCACGGGGACGAGGATTCGCCCTCTCACTGACGATGGTCAGGTTCGTCCATAAACGCATGTAATAATTGACTTAGGACCCCGGTCATTTCCGTTGTTCTCTCGATTTGCGGTAGCGATTCGAAAGGGCGCGGACTTGACAAGGGTCTTAGTAATGCCCGGAATCGGTTTCCCGAACGCGCCTTAACGTGACCAACGATGGCGGCCGACTCCGCAAACAAGAAAGGTAACCGCATGGCTACCCGATCCAGCTCACCGTCGTCGGCCTCCAAGAAGGCTGCTGACGACCCGAAGGCCACGGCAACCAAGCCCGGCGCCACCAAGACAGCCACCGCTAAGGCCGCATCCGCGGCGAAGACGACAGCTGCGAAGGCTGCGCCCGCGAAGACCACTGCTGCGAAGGCTGCGCCCGCGAAGAGCGCGGCTGCGAAGACGACTGCAGCCAAGAGCACGGCCGCCAAGGCAACGACTGCGAAGACGACGAAGTCGACCGCGACCAAGCCCGCCGCCCGGAAGGCCGCTGCCACCAAGACGGCCGCGACTAAGACGACTCGTGCGGCGAAGAGCACGGCGTCGAAGGCGAAGGCAGCGCCTGAGACCGAGGTCGAAGAGCTCGATGAGGTCGACATTGACGACGAGGACGTCGCAGTTGTCGACGTCGATGCCGAGGCAACAGAGGTGGCCGCTCCCGAGGCAGCAGCGAAGGACGAGTCCGATGACGACTCCGACTCTGACAGCGATTCCGAAGGCGGCAGGGTCGAGGAACTGCCCACCGGCGCCATCCGGCTGTCGCTCGTCGACGACGAGGACGAGGTCCCGGTTTACTCCAGCGCCATCACCGGCGCGACCGCTGACCCGGTCAAGGACTATTTGAAGCAGATCGGCAAGGTCCCGCTGCTCAACGCCGCGGAGGAGGTCGAGCTCGCGATGCGCATCGAGGCCGGCCTGTTCGCCGAGGACAAGCTGTCGGGCATGTCGGACACCGAGAAGCGTTCTCAGCTCGGCCGTGAGCTCCTGTGGGTTGCCAAGGACGGCCAGCGCGCCAAGTCGCACCTGCTCGGTGCGAACCTGCGCCTCGTCGTGAGCCTCGCCAAGCGCTACACAGGTCGCGGCATGCAGTTCCTCGACCTGATCCAGGAGGGAAACCTGGGCCTGATCCGTGCGGTCGAGAAGTTCGACTACACCAAGGGCTTCAAGTTCTCCACCTACGCGACCTGGTGGATCCGTCAGGCCATCACGCGTGCGATGGCCGACCAGGCGCGGACCATCCGCATCCCGGTCCACATGGTCGAGGTCATCAACAAGCTCGCGCGCGTTCAGCGCCAGATGCTGCAGGACCTCGGACGGGAGCCGACGCCGGAAGAGCTCAGCCGCGAACTCGACATGACCCCGGAGAAGGTCGTCGAGGTGCAGAAGTACGGCCGCGAGCCGATCTCGCTGCACACGCCCCTGGGCGAGGACGGCGACAGCGAGTTCGGTGACCTCATTGAGGACACCGAAGCGGTCGTGCCCGCAGACGCGGTCGGCTTCACCATGCTGCAGAAGCAGCTGGAGAGCCTGCTCGACTCGCTCTCCGAGCGTGAGGCCGGAGTCATCCGGATGCGTTTCGGTCTCGGCGACGGGATGCCGAAGACTCTCGACCAGATCGGCGACACCTTCGGGGTGACGCGCGAGCGCATCCGCCAGATCGAGTCGAAGACTATGGCCAAGCTGCGTCACCCGTCGCGGTCGCAGTCACTGCGCGACTACCTCGAGTAAGCCGTCCGACCGGTCCAGACAGGAGCGCAGCAAATGGCCGCTGAAGCCAATCAGGGCAAGAAGCTCGACGTTGAGTTCGACGGCGGGCGGTTCCTGCGCATCCCGATCAAGACCAAGCTGGTAATGGCCGACGACGACATCGTCGACGTCGTCACCGAGTTTGTGCCGGAACACCTGCAGGACGGCGACCTGCTGTTCGTGACGGAGAAGATCGTCGCGATCACGCAAGGTCGCGCGTTCCCGATCGACTCGATCAGGCCGCGCAAGCTCGCCTACACGCTCGCGAAGTACGTCACCAAGACTCCGAGCGGCATCGGGCTCGGCATGCCGGAGACCATGGAGTGCGCACTGCGGGACTGCGGCACACCCCGCATCCTCCTCGCGGCCGGCGTGGCCGCGGTGACCAAGCTGTTCGGGCGCAAGGGTGACTTCTACCGGGTCGCTGGGGCGAAGGCCCGCGGCATCGACGGGCCGACGAGCGGGACGATTCCGCCCTACAACACGTACGTCGTTCTCGCCCCGGAGCGCCCGGATGATGTCGCTCGGCAGTTGCGCGAAGCGCTCGGCAACAAGGTCGATGTGCTCATCGTCGACATCAACGACCTCGGCGGCAATGTCCTCGGCTCCACGCTTGATCGTGAGGCGGAGAAGCGCGTCGAGCGGATCCTCGCCGACAACCCGCTCGGCCAGGGCCACCAGAGCACGCCGATCGGAATCATCCGTCCGGCGAGCTAGAAGCCGATCGCCTCGCGGAAGCGGGGGAGACTGCCGGTGCGGATGCCGGTGACGCTTGGCTTGTTCTCGTAGACGCCCGCCGCCCAGTTGCCCTCGACGAGCACCGGCCCGTCCGCGGTGATCACGACGTCCCAGCCCACGTACTGCATCTGCGGGACCGTGCGGGCGACGCGGTCGATGAAGTCGAACATCTCCTGGACCATCGGCAGCTGGAAGTCGGGGATCGAAACCCCGGACTCGGGATGCGTCGCGTGCACGTTGCCGTGAGAGTCGTAGCCTGCCCCGCGTGCGCTGCCGTCCAGGTTCAGCATCGTATAGAAGCCGCCGTAGGTCTGCTGATCACTGACCGTGCCGCGGCCGAACTTCTGAGCCATCGACAGGACGTGGGTGCGGTCACCGTCGAAGAAGGTCGTGATGCGGGTCGTGTTAGCGGTGCCAGGGCAGACCTCGGCGAGCGTCGGGTGCTGTTTGATGTTCTCCTCGATGAGCGATTGGCCGCTTTGCTTGAGTTCGGCGTAGAAGGCACCCCAGTCGCTGACGTCCTCGTAGCGATGGCGGTGCACCCCGTGCCCGGAGTTGCTGAACGGCTCCTTTGCCACGACAGTCCGGTGTCGTTCGAAGAAGTCGCGGACCCCGTCGGCGCTCGACTCACGGATGTCCAGCCACTCGCGGCCGAGGAACTCGTCGAAGACCCGGTTGAACTCGATCTTGTCGTGGAACAGCTCCCGATACTTGGGGTCGTCGTAGGTCATCGCGAGGTGATTGGAGAGCGAGTGCGTCATGTAGGTGGCGCGCTCCTGGCGGTTCAGGGTCGCGAACTCGAAGTCGACGTAGTCCTGGAACGCGGTGTTGTGGAACGCGGCCGACCACAGCATGTCGACGAACACCCCGAACGTCGACCGATTGTGCTGCTTCGCCACGTCGCGGGCGCGCGACCACACCGAAGAGAAGTTGAAACCCTTCACGCGGAGGAAGAGGTAGCGCGCTCGTGTGCCGAGACTGAGCTTCTTGGCGTTCACTGTGTTGTCTCCTGTCGGCGGCGCACGGGATGCGCCGATCAGCAAACTCAACTCTAACGGCGGTCGCCTGCGCGATCCGCGAAGGGTGCGCCCGACCGGACCGCGCGGGCGGCTCAAACTATGCTGGATCGCTGTGACGTCCAACGCGCGAATCCTCGAGCTGTCCGCGGCTCAGGCTGCTCGGCTCGCCGCCGCTCAGGGCGGCGACGAAGAGGCGGTGTCTGCGTTCATCGGTGGCCTCGCCACGGACCCGGTGCGGCTGACCGCGGAGGTCGTGTCAGTGAAGCGGGTCGCGGTCGACGCGGGCGTTTCTTACGGACACACCTACAGGACGAAACACGACACGACCCTTCTGCTCGCGGCCATCGGCTACGGTCACGGCGTGCCGCGCAAGGCCGGCAACCGGGCATCCGTCACCTGGGACGACTCGAGTGGCCCACGGATCATGCCGATCGTCGGGCGAGTCGCGATGGACGTCATGGTGATCGACGCCGGTGACAGCACACCGACGCTCGGCGAACGGGTGGTGCTCTTCGGCAGCACGAGCGCGGGTGAGTTGGGTTTGACCGACTGGGCGCAGAGCGTCGACGAGCATCCGGTGTCGCTGCTCGCCGGGTTGAACCGGGTGACAACGGAGACCCCAGCATGACCCCGGTCGAGGCCATCGCGCAGGTGTCGACCGGGGCGATCCGGCACAACGTGCAGGTGATGCGCGATCGCGTTGCGCCGGCTGAGCTGCTCGCGATCGTCAAGGACAACGCCTACGGCCACGGCCTGGAGCAGGTGCTCGAGGTGCTCGTCGGCGAAGGAGTGCGCCGGTTCGGCACGCTCGACCTCGACGGCGCCTTCCGCGTCCGCTCGCTCGTTCCGGATGCGATGGTGTTCGCCTGGGTGTTCGACTCGCACTCGGAGCTAGGCGCCGCGGTGCGTGCCGGCATCGACCTGGGGGTGACGGATGCCGCGACCCTCGAGCGGGTTGCGCAAGCGGCGGGGGACCTGACAGCGCGCATCCACCTGAAGGTGGACAGCGGCCTGCACCGAGCCGGAGTGCTGCCCGACCGGTGGTCGGAGTTCACCGAACGCGCCGCCGAGCTGCAGCGCGCGGGTCGTGTGTCGGTGTACGGGCTCTGGACGCATCTCGCCGAGGCGTCGGATGAGGACGACAGCAGGTCGATCGCCGAGTACGAGTCCGCAGTGCAGCTCGCGCGCGAGCACGGACTGGACAGCGCGACCCGTCACGTCGCCGCGAGTGCCGCTGCCTACGCTCGCGCGGATGCCCGCTTCGACCTGGTGCGGATCGGCGCGTTCCTGTACGGCATCGCACCCGGCGGTGGGGTCGGGCCCGGCCAGCTTGGCCTCCGGCCGGCGATGACCGTACGCGATCGAGTGAGCGCCGTGCGCGTGGATGCCGGCCGCACGCTCGCGGAGATCGGCTACGGCGGAGTGCTCGGCCTGCTCTCCGACGCGGCCGGGGCGGTCTCGGTCGCGATCGGCGGAGTGCGGCATCCGATCACTGCGGTCGAACCGTTGCGGACGATCATCGATGTCACCGGGTCCGAGGTTTCCGTCGGCGACCAGGTGACGCTGTTCGGCGACGGCTCGGCGGGTGAGGCGACCACGCAGGAGTGGGCGGATGCGATGGGCACCATCGGCGAGGAGCTCGTCTTACGTGTCAGCTCGCGCGTGCCCCGGCACTACGTCGACTGAGAGGCAAAAGAAAAGGCCCGCAATCAGCGGGCCTTCTCTTCACAAGATCAGACGTTGTGGCTCTCGGCCAGCCGGGCGGACTCGTCGTGCCAGCCGGTTGCCACCTGGGCCAGTTTCTCCTGGTGACGGCGACCGTGGTGGGCGCAGAACAACAACTCGCTCTCGCCGATCATGACTCGGATGTAGGCCTGCGCTCCGCAACTGTCGCACCGATCGAGAGCGGTGAGCGGGCGCTTGTCATCCACTGCGGTGGCCTCTGCGGTGATCTGTGACATCTGCTTCTCCTCACGCTTACCGATCGTCGGGGACGTATATCTATACAAACACGCCCCGCCGACAATCCTTACCTTCCGCGGAGGGATTTCGCTTACCGCGAAGAACTGTGACCAGGTGCTCAACTTGAGGCAGACAAGGCGGGCGCGAACGGGTGTCGGAGCGTGGGGACGTCGCCGGCGCTGGTTAGTCTTGAAACGGCCAGAAACAGCTTGAGGCCGCAGCTTTGGAGGCACGAAATGGCATCATCGGACTACTCCGCACGGCACCTGTCGGTGTTGGAGGGTCTCGAAGCCGTTCGCAAGCGTCCCGGCATGTACATCGGATCCACCGACTCGCGCGGGCTCATGCACTGCCTGTGGGAGATCATCGACAACTCGGTCGATGAGGCGCTCGGCGGTCACGGTGACGACATCCGGATCGTGCTCCACAAGGACGGCAGCGTCGAGGTCCGCGACCGCGCCCGAGGCGTGCCCGTCGACGTCGAGCCCAAGACCGGGCTCTCCGGTGTCGAGGTCGTCTTCACCAAACTGCACGCCGGTGGCAAGTTCGGCAGCCAGTCCTACCGCTCCTCTGGCGGACTCCACGGTGTCGGCGCCTCCGTCGTCAACGCGCTCTCGGCGCGCCTGGACGTCGAGGTCGACCGGGATGGCAAGACCTGGGCGATGTCCTTCCACCGCGGCGAGCCAGGCACCTTCTCCGACAACGGCCAGCCATCACCGGATGCGCCGTTCACGCCGTTCGTCTCTGGCAGCGAACTGCGGGTGATCGGCAAGGTGGCGAAGGGCGTCACCGGCACACGCGTGCGCTACTGGGCGGATCCGCAGATCTTCACAAAGGGCGCGACCTTTCAGCTCGACAGCCTGCTGGAGCGCGCGCGGCAGACGGCCTTCCTCGTCGGCGGGCTGTCCCTCGACATCGTGGATGAGCGCGGCGACGAGCCGGTGCGCGAGACGTTCCGGTTCGACGGTGGGATCTCGGAGTACGTCGACTTCCTCGCCAAGGACGCTCCGCTCACCGCGACCTGGCAGCTCACGGGCAAGGGCACGTTCACCGAGACGGTTCCGGTGCTCGACGACAAGGGGCACATGGTGCCGACCGAACTCGAGCGTGAGTGCGACGTCGACGTCGCGCTGCGCTGGGGCACCGGCTACGAGACCGAGGTGCGCAGCTACGTCAACATCATCGCGACGCCGAAGGGCGGAACGCACCTCGCCGGGTTCGAGCAGGGGCTGATGAAGTTCCTGCGCGCTCAGGTGGACCAGAACGCCCGCCGGCTGAAGGTGGGCAACGACAAGCTTGAGAAGGACGACATCCTCGCCGGGCTCACCGCGGTGCTCACGGTGCGGCTCCCGGAGCCGCAGTTCGAAGGCCAGACGAAGGAAGTCCTCGGCACACCGGCGGTGCGCAACATCGTCTCCAGCGTGATGGTCAAGGAACTGGCGGCCAAGTTCTCGTCGACGAAGCGCGACGACAAGACTCAGACGACGCTCGTGCTCGAAAAGATCGTCGCAGAGATGAAGGCGCGCGTCTCGGCTCGCGCCCACAAGGAGACCCAGCGTCGCAAGAACGCGCTCGAGAACTCGTCGCTGCCGGCCAAGCTCGTCGATTGCCGCAGCAACGACGTGGCGAACAGTGAACTGTTCATCGTCGAGGGTGACTCCGCGCTCGGAACGGCCAAGCTGGCCCGCGATAGCGAGTACCAGGCGCTGCTGCCCATCCGGGGCAAGATCCTGAACGTGCAGAAGGCATCAGTGTCCGACATGCTTGGCAACGCCGAGTGCGCATCGATCATCCAGGTCATCGGCGCCGGCTCTGGTCGCAGCTTCGACCTGTCGTCCGCGCGCTACGGCAAGGTAATCATCATGAGCGACGCGGATGTCGATGGCGCGCACATCCGGACGCTGCTGCTCACCCTGTTCTTCCGCTACATGCCGGACATGATCAAGGATGGGCGGGTTTACGCGGCGGTGCCGCCGCTGCACCGGGTGATCGCGGTGAACCACGGGAGCAAGCCGAACGAGACCATCTACACCTACTCCGAGCAGGAGCTCGCCGGGGTGCTCGCGGCGCTGAAGAAGAGCGGCAGGAAGTACCAGGACCCGATCCAGCGGTACAAGGGTCTCGGTGAGATGGATGCCGAGCAGCTCGCGACGACGACCATGGACCGGCGTCACCGCACGCTGCGCCGCGTTCGCATCGAGGATGCCGAGCGAGCCGAGAAGGTCTTCGAGCTGCTCATGGGCAACGAGGTTGCGCCGCGCAAGGAATTCATCGTGGCCGGCTCAGCGGCGCTGAGCCGCGACCGCATCGACGTCTAGTTATTGCGCCGCTCGTCCAGTTCCGCCTTCAGGCGGCGGATGCGCTCCTGCTCCTTGTACTCCGCGATCTCCCGTTCGAGCTCGGCCAGTTGCTCCTCGGTCGACTTGGCTCGAACCGGTGCGGCCGCGGGCTCCGCGCTCTCCCAGCGTCGGGGATCACCGAAGCTGCCGCGATCCTCCACGGTTCGGTACTCGCGACCAACCGAGAACCAGATGATGGAGCCGATCAGCGGCAAGAGGATCACGAGGACGATCCACACCAGCTTGGGCAGGTGGCGGATCTGCGTTTCATCCCTGATCACGATGTCGATGAGTGCCGCGAGCACCAGACAGAAGATGACGACAGAGATGATGATGTGCATGAGTCGAAGTGTATTCAGTTGTGCGCTGAAAGGTGGAGCATGATCAGCATTTCGGCGCATCCGCCCCCAGCCTGAGCCTTGGCTGACTCCGGTCTGCATCCGCACTGAAATGGTGCTGGACGTTTGTCGACTCTGGGAGCGGAACATCCAAACGCCGTTCAATAGTGGACCCAAGATCAGGAACCCGGTCGCCCCGAACCCCGGGAGCGGTCCTTCCCCGAGAGGATCATCATGTCCACTGATTACCCGACGACTCCATCAACCACGGAGGGCGGCGGCGCAAAGGAGCAGGCGAGCAAGGTGGGACACGAAGCATCCGAGTCCACCAAGCGCGTTGCCGGCACCGCCACCGACGAAGCGAAGGGCGTCGCCCGCGAAGCCAAGAACCAGGCGCGCGAAATGTATGACGAAGCCAAGATGGAGCTTCGCGATCAGGCTAGCAGTCAACAGAGCCGCGCAGCCTCGAGTCTGCGCACTATGAGCGACGAACTGCGGAGCATGGCCGACCGGTCGGAGGACCAGGGCATGGCATCGCAGCTGGTCTCGACCACCGCATCCAAGGCTGGCGACATCGCCGGATGGCTCGAGCAACGCGAACCCGGTGACATCATCGACGAGGTCCGCTCGTTCGCCAGGCGGCGCCCCGGTGTCTTCATCGGAATCGCAGCACTGGCAGGCCTCGCGGTCGGCAGGCTGACTCGCGGGATCATCAGCGGCGGCGACTCGGACGACCAGCGCCAGCCCGGCGTTCGCCGAACCCAGAGCACCACCCCGGTTCCGGATGACGCGCTCGGCACGGCCTACACCGGAACGCCCGGGACCACGATGCCCGGCACGACGACGGGAACCGGCACCGGCTACACGTCCGACACCAACCCCGGCGCCCCCGGAGGAGTTCGACCATGAGCGACGAAGTTCCCACCCCGTCGGAGGAAAAAGCCTCCAGCGCGTCACTCGGAGAGTTGATCAGCGAAGTCACTCGCGACTTCTCGACCCTGATGCGTCAGGAGCTGGAACTCGCGAAGGCTGAACTGACAGAAACCGCCAAACGGGGCGGTCGAGGAGCCGGGATGATGGGCGGCGCTGTGTACGGCGCCCTGATGGCCGTGTTCTTCCTGTCCTTAGCACTCTGGTGGGCGCTCGGCTACCTCATGGGCAGGGGATGGTCGGCAGTGGTCGTCGCAGTCTTGTGGGCGATCATCGCGCTGATCCTGTACATGGTGGGCCGCAAGCAGTTGCAGTCGGTCCGCGGGATGCCCCGCACCGTCGATTCAGTCAAGAAGATTCCAGACGCATTGAAGCGAAATGAGGAGAACCAATGAGCAACACCGATCCCGACCGCATCCGGTCGGATATCGAACGCACTCGTGAAGAACTCGGCGAAAACGTCGACGCTCTCGCCGACAAGGTGACACCCTCGAAGATGGTGCAACGCCAGACCAGCCGCATGCGCGGCGCGATGCGCTCCGCACGCGACCGGGTGATGGGCGCTGGCGACGACGTCGCCACGAACATCTCCGAGGCTGGCCACACAGCGGTCGACAAAGCCAAGGGCAACCCCCTCGCTGTCGGTCTTGCGGTGTTCAGCCTGGGTTGGCTCGTCGCCTCGCTTATTCCTGCGAGCGAGCAGGAGAAGAGGATGGCAACCAAGGTGAAGGAGGAGGCTCAGCCACTGGTCGATCAGGCGACAGATGTCGCAAAGGAGATGGGCGAGCACCTCAAGGAACCCGCCAAGCAGTCCGTCGACGCTGTGAAGGGTCGTGCCCAGGAGGGCGTTGACACCGTCAAGTCCGAGGCCAAGGCCGAAGGAGCCCACGTGAAGGACGAGGCCGGCACGGCTGCGCAGGACATGCGCAACCAGTAGTTCCTGAATGGCGAGCAAGGAGATCGCGAGCAGGGGAGGGATCAGGTGGTCAGGGAGCAAGACGCACGAGCCAAGACCGACGCGCCGCATCCGGAGCACGAAGCAAAGCCGGACTCGCCGACCGACATCGAGAAACCGTCGTGGAAGTACGTGTTTCGCAAGACGGTTCGCGAGTTCAGCAGCGACCAGTGCATCGACATCGCAGCGGCGCTTGTCTACTACTCGGTGCTTGCCCTCTTTCCAGCCCTGCTCGCGCTCTTCTCACTGCTCGGGATCTTCGGCCAGGGCGAAGCGGCTACGCGCGCAATACTGGGGACCGTCGAGCAGGTCGCACCGGATGCTGCGGCCGGCCTAGAGGGGCCGCTTCAAGAACTGAGCTCCGCCCCCGGCGCCGGGCTCGCGCTGGTCCTCGGAATCGTGCTGGCCATCTGGTCGGCGTCCGGCTACGTGGGCGCGTTCACACGCGCAATGAACCGGATCTATGAAATCGAGGAAGGGCGCACGTTCTTCAAGCTCAAGCCGGCCCAGCTCCTGGTGACGCTGATCGGCATCGTCATGATCCTCATCATGACGTTGCTCCTCGTCATCTCCGGTCCGGTCACTGACGCAGTAGGCGAGGCGCTCGGCCTCGGCACTACAGTTCGCATCGTCTGGGAGATCGCGAAATGGCCGGTGATCGCGATCATCCTCATCGCGATGATCGCGATTCTCTACTACGCGACGCCGAATGCGAAGCAGCCCAAGTTCCGCTGGATGAGCATCGGAGCGTTCATCGCGCTGCTGCTCATCGTCATTGCTGGCATCGTTTTTGGCATCTACGTTGCGAACTTCTCCAACTACGACCGCACCTACGGCTCACTCGCGGGCGTCATCATCTTCCTGCTGCTGCTGTGGATCGTGAACCTCGCACTGCTGTTCGGCGCCGAGTTCGACGCGGAACTCGAGCGTGGCCGTCAGTTGCAGGCCGGTATCGAGGCGGAGGAAACGATTCAGCTGCCACCGCGTGATACGAAGAAGAGCGACAAGGCTGCGAAGAAGGAAGAAGAGGACCTAGAGCGCGGCCGTGCGCTCCGGCTGGACGCCGCCGAGCGGGAGCGGAACTCAGGCGAGCGCTGAGGCGCTCGTCCCGATCGAGCCGATCACCGCATCCAGGGCGGCTCCGGATGCGTCGCGCTTGGCCCCGGTATCCGGCAGCGTGCGCACCGCGCCATCCGTTCCGACCGCGAGCACCGGCTCCGGTCCTGCCCACGCGAGTGCGAGCATGTCCTCGCCCTTCAGGAACGCATGCGCCCGGACACCACCGGTTGCGCGTCCCTTCGCGGGGAACTCAGACAGCAGGGAGACCTTCGCGCGTCCGGGATCGGTTCCGGCGATCGTCGACAGGCTGGTCGACACGGTAGCGACCACGTTCGTCACGGCCGGGTCGATCGAGGTGAACAGGATCACCCGCGCGCCAGAGCCCAGCTTGATGCCGGCCATCCCGCCCGCGCTGCGGCCCTGCGGTCGAACGGCTGAGGCGGAGAAGCGCAGCAGTTGCGCGTCGGAGGTTGCGAAGACGAACTCCTCCGCGTCGCTGCCCTGAGCGGCGCCGACGACTTCGTCGCCGGCCTTCAACGAGATCAGCTCGAAGTCAGGCTTGCTCGGCCACTCCCCGGGCGATACCCGTTTCACGATACCTTGCGCCGTGCCGAGCGCAATGGGTGCGTCCGAGGTGAGCGAGACGAGCGCGAGCACCCGCTCCTTCTTCGAGTCGAGCGCAAGATACTCGGCGATCTTCGCTCCCGCCGCGAGCTGCACCGAGTTCTCCGGCACGACCGGGAGGTCCATAGGGGAGAGCCGCACGAGCCTGCCGAGGTTGGTGACGGCGCCGATCTCGGTGCGAGTGGTCGTGGTCACGATCGAGCGGATGGCGTCGTGCTTGCTGCGGCGGGCGGGCTTGCCCGGCAGGTCGCCGGTGTCACCGAGATCGACCCGGATGACCCGACCGGTCGTGGAGAGCAGAACGCGGCAGGGCGCATCCGCGATCTCCAGCACCGGCGCGGCACCACGCGCTGACTTCGTCGTGGCCACGGAGGGCCGCGCTTCGGTCAGGAGGGTCCGCCGGGGCGTGCCGTAGAGCTCCGCGACGGCCTCGAGCTCGTCACCGACAAGTGCGCGGATGCGGGCGGGCTCGGACAGGAGAAGCTCGAGCTCCGCGATCTCCTGCTGCAGCTTGTCGCGTTCGGCCTCAAGCTCGATGCGGGAGAACTTGGTGAGCCTGCGCAGGCGCAGCTCGAGGATGTACTCGGCTTGAACGTCACTGAGGTCGAAGACATCCTTCAGTCGCGTCCTGGCCTGGTCGCTGTCGTCGCTGGTGCGGATGACCTGGATGACTTCGTCGATGTCGAGGATCGCGATGAGCAGGCCCTCGACGAGGTGCAGCCGCTCCTGCTTCCTGGCCAGACGGAACCGGCTCCGCCTGGTGGTGACCGAGATCCGGTGGTCGAGGTAGACCTGCAGCAGCTCGCGAAGGCCGAGGGTCCTGGGCCCACCGTCGACCAGCGCGACGTTGTTGATGCTGAACTGCTCTTCCAGCGGTGTGACCTTGTACAGCTGCTCGAGCACCGCGGTCGGGTTGAACCCGGTCTTGATGCCGATCACCAGCCGCAGGCCGTGCTTGCGGTCGGTGAGGTCGGTGACATCGGAGATGCCCGAGAGCTTCTTGGAGTTGACGCCGTCCTTGATCTTCTCGATGACCTTCTCGGGCCCCACCATGTAGGGCAGTTCGGTCACCACGAGTCCGGTCTTGCGCGCGGTCAGCGGCTCGATCGACACGCGCGCACGGGTCTTGAAGCTCCCTCGTCCGTTTTCGTAGGCGTCCCGGATGCCGGCGAGACCGACGATCGTGCCGCCGGTCGGCAGGTCAGGGCCCGGTACGAACGACATCAGGTCGTCGAGGGACGCATCCGGATGCTGCAGCAGGTGGCGAGCCGCGCCGACGACCTCGATCAGGTTGTGAGGCGCCATGTTCGTCGCCATGCCGACCGCGATGCCGCTGGCGCCGTTGACGAGCAGGTTCGGGAACGCCGCCGGGAGCACCTCCGGCTGGAGCAGCTGGTTGTCGTAGTTGGGGACGAAGTCGACGACCTCTTCGTCCAGGTCGGCGGTCATCGCCATCGCCGGGGCCGCGAGCCTGGCTTCGGTGTAGCGCGGGGCGGCCGGACCGTCGTCGAGCGAGCCGAAGTTGCCATGCCCGTCGACGAGCGGAACACGCAGGATGAACGGCTGGTTCAGGCGCACCATGGCGTCGTAGATGGACGCGTCACCGTGCGGGTGCAGCTTGCCCATCACCTCGCCGACCACGCGCGCGGACTTGACGTGACCGCGATCGGGGCGGAGGCCCATTTCGCTCATCTGGAACAGAATGCGTCGCTGAACCGGCTTGAGCCCGTCGCGCGCATCCGGGAGCGCTCTGGAGTAGATCACCGAGTAGGCGTACTCGAGGAACGAGCCTTCCATCTCGGTGGAGAGGTCGATCTCGTCGATGCGTTCGAGCTGGCCGTCTGAATGGGGAGTGGCGGGGGTAGTCATAGGATTGCGACCATGCTAGCGGCCACTCAAACCGTGCGGCCGAGCCTTGCCGACGTTCTGCGAAGTTCGTTTGATTCGGTTGCCGGACGCTCCAACGCGCTCGGGCTGCCGACGGTGGATCGCGCCGTCGTCGTCATCGTCGATGGCCTCGGTGCTGTGAACCTGCGGGCTCGCGCCGGGCACGCGCGGACGCTCGCGAGCGCGCTGACCAGATCCTCGACGATCCAGACGGTGTTCCCCACCACAACAGTGGCGGCGCTGGCATCGCTCACCACAGGTGAGCAGCCGGGTGTGCACGGCATGGTCGGCTACGAGGTGCTCGACGCGGAGCACGACCGGGTCGTGAAGCTGCTGACCGGGTGGGACGACCGGCTCGACCCGCTCACCTGGCAGCGCTCCGGGACGCTGTTCGAGGAGGCCGCGGCGAACGGTGTCCCGTCGTTCACCATCGGCAGCGAGCGGTTCCGCGGGTCCGGTTTCAGCCAGGCCGTGCTGCGCGGGGCAGAGTACCTGAGCGGTGTGAGCATCGCGGACCGCTTCACCGAGGCGCGGCGAGTGCTTGACCAGAATGACACCGCGGTCGTCTACCTCTATATCTCCGAACTCGACCAGGCGGCGCACCGCGACGGCTGGCAGTCCGAGCGGTGGCTTCGCGCGTTGGAGGCGACGGATGCCGCCGCGAACGAGTTCCTGTCAAGCCTTGGGCAACGCGAGGGGATGCTCGTCACAGCCGATCACGGCGTCATCGACCTGCCTCAGCACGCGCACGTGCTGTTCGACAGCGTCCCGGGACTGGTGGACGGCATCCGCCATGTCGCGGGGGAGCCCCGTGGCTTGCAGCTCTACTTCGAACCGGACGCGTCGCCCGATCAGCGGCAGCGGGTGCTCGAGCGGTGGAGATCAGCGGAGGGTGACCGGTCCTGGGTGCTCACGCGTGACGAGATCGTCGCGCAGGGCTGGTTCGGTGCTGACGTTGCCGACGAGGTGCTTCCGCGCGTCGGCGACATCGTGGTGGCCGCGCGCAAGGCGATCGTCTACTACGACAGCCGGACCGCATCCGAGACGGCGCTTGCCATGGTGGGGCAGCACGGGTCACGTTCTCCGGAAGAGACGACCGTGCCGCTGCTGCGTTTCGGTGCGTTCGCTCGCTGAACCGGTCAGGCCGGGTCGTCGTCCGAGCGCGCACCGAAGACGATCTCGTCCCAGCTCGGCATGGTGGCGCGGCCCTTCTTGCCCGACTTATGAGGAGTGGGCGCGGATGCAACCGGCTCCTCCTCTGGGTCAGGGTCGGGTAGCGGAACGTCGATGAGACGGATGCTCCCGGTCGACGGGTGGTCCGCCATGGCGTCCTCGAGATCGTCGTAGCTCGCCGCCTCACGTTCGCCGCGACGACGGCGCAGGGCTTCGAGCAGATCAGCGGTCTGGCTCGACGGCCTGGAGGTCTCGCTCTCGTCCCGGTTGATCGCCGCAGGGTTGACCGCGCCAGGGCCGGTGACCGGGCGAAGCGAGGGCTGCGGCAGGGTGTCGGCATGGAACAGGTCGCTGTCGTCGAACGCGCCGCTGTCGAAGCGTGTCGCATCCGGGACGCGCTCCTGCACGTCGACGGCACGCAGTCGCGGAATCAGGCTGCCGGTCAGGCGCCCCTGCTGCGAGAGAGTGATCGCCTCGTTGTTGAGCGGCGCGAGCGCGGACTTGCGCGGGTCGAAACTCCAGCGGGCGTCGTGGTCGATCAGGTCGGCCGTGAACGACAGCTTGATGACCCAGCCGCCCGCAGCCTCCTTCCAGCTCGCCCAGCGCTCGTCAGACGCGCCCAACTCGTGCAGGCGGCTCATGATGACCGAGCCGAAGGTCTGGGCATCCGACAGCGGGTCGGTGTCCGCTGCGGTGTGCACGGGCACCGCGAGGGCGCTCTCCACGACGTACTCGCGTTCAGCGAGCACCGGTCCCTCGAACCGTTCGATGTACTCGAGCGACGCGCCGGTGGTGGCCGCAACATCCTCGGCCGACATGCCGGAGCGGATGTGCGCCTGGATTTCCTTGGGGGAGAGCTTGCGACTCTCGCCTGCGGCCGGCTGGGCCTGCCGCAGCTTGGACTTCAGCACGTCGTCGATGGCCAGACGGAACCGGTCACCCGTGTCTGATGCGACGAGGAGCGCGCCGCTCTCCACTCCGATCACTCTCAGGTCCTGCATGGCTGATGCGTTCCTTTCGCCAATGCCCCAAGCGTGCCATGGCCCATGCGATTTCGGCCGGAATACGCTGGGCGCGCCGCGAGTTGGGTAGGGGACGGATGTTAGTGCTGCCAATGGTTTGCTATTGACTTCCGGATGGTGCAAACTATGCGCGCCGATTGGCTAAATCACAGCAACAACAGAAGTGGATGGGCATGGCAACGGACTACGACGCCCCGCGAAAGACGGACGACGATTCGGAGTCGATCGAGGCGCTCAAGGAACGGGTCCCCGACAAGATGTCGGGAGTCGTAGACGTCGATGACGCCGACAACCCCGGGGGATTCGAGCTTCCCGGAGCCGACCTGACCGATGTCGACCTCGACGTCGTCGTACTTCCGCCGCAGGCGGACGAGTTCACGTGTGTGAACTGCTTCCTGGTGAAGCACCGTTCGCAGATCGACCACGAGAGCAAGCTCGGACCGATCTGCATCGAGTGTGCAGCCTAGGAATTCGCTGTACTCCAGGCGGTGAGCCGGCGCTTCATGCGCCGGCTTTCGCTTTCTCCAGTGCCGACTTCAGCTCATCCGGTCGCCGGGTGGAGACCAGCCAGTAGGGCACCGGATCCTTCGGGTCGGTCACCTCGACCTTGAGAACCGGGTCGATCCAGCCCCGGATGACGAGCCAGGCGCGCGCATCCAGCCGCTGGCCACGTTCCAGGGTCGCCTCCGATGCTCTGAAGCCCTCGATGACGCCGACGAAGGCGATAGGCAGGCGCGCCCGCCCTGCGATGAACTCGCCGTCCGTCACCTCGAGCACCGGGCTGGCGAGGAGCAGGAGCACGACGCATCCGGCGTACAGCACGACCGCGACCGCCACGCCCACCCAGACGTTGATGGGCAGGAAGACGAGCAGGCTCGCGGGAATCACCAGCAACGCGATGACGTACAGCCAGACGGAGGGGTTGAGCTTCTCGCGGTAGATCGTCATGGCACCATTCGACCAGACTTTCGCGCGGCGACGGTGCACCGCCGGCCTGCACTAGCCTGAATGCCGTGACTGAGGCGATCGAGGTTCTGTATGTGGGGGCCGCTGCTCCCCTCTACGCGCATCATGGCGACGCCGGGGCCGACCTGTGCGCGGCCGAGTCAGTCGAGTTGGGCCCGGGCGAACGCGCCACCGTCGGGACCGGGCTCGCCGTCGCTTTGCCGGATGGCTACGCGGCCTTCGTCGTGCCGCGCAGCGGGCTCGCAGCCAAGCACGGCATCACCATCGTCAACAGCCCCGGAACGGTCGATGCGGGGTACCGGGGCGAGATCCGGGTGACCCTTCTGAATACCGACAGGTCGGTGCCGTATTCTGTCGCGGTCGGCGATCGGATCGCTCAATTGATCATCACTCCGGTGACCACGGCGCGATTCACCCCGGTAGAGTCGCTCCCCGAAAGCCTCCGCGGGGCCGCGGGGTTCGGTTCGACCGGGTATCGGTCCGAGTCGACGCAGACACAAACGGGAGCACAGTCGTGAACGCCAGCGCCAATCCGGATGAGACCGGCACAGAAAACGAACTCACAGACGAGCTGGACCAGTCCAAGTCGGCGCCAGTCGACCGCGCAACCGCGGGGCCGCTCGACGAGAGCGAAGCCAACGCGGTGCGCCCGTACATCGATCTCGGCGGCATCAAGCTCCTGCCGCGGGAGGGCCTGCAGCTGCGGCTCGAGATCGAGGAGGGCTCCAAGCGGGTAGTCGCGGTCGGGCTCGACTACGCGGGATCGACCCTTCAGGTGCAGCCGTTCGCCGCGCCGCGCTCGACCGGTCTCTGGCACGAGATCCGGGAGCAGATCGGCGAGCAGATCGCCAAGCAGGGCGGCACCACCAAGCTGACGATGGGCCCGTTCGGTCCCGAGCTGCTGGCCGAGATCCCCGCCACCGGCGCGGGCGCGGCCGGGCACACACGTCTGGCCCGGTTCGTCGGCGTCGACGGGCCGCGCTGGTTCCTGCGCGGTGTCATCGCGGGGGAGGGCGTCAACAACCCGGAGGCCGCCGCGAAGGTAGAAGAGCTCTTCCGCAGTGTCGTGGTCGTGCGCGGCAACACCCCGATGCCGCCGCGCGACCTGATCCCGCTGCACGTCCCGCAGGGTGCGACGACCCTTGCACCTGGCACCACCACCACGCCACCGACCAGCGCAGGGCACACCGCGACATGACGGAACCGCGCGAGCAGAAGCCAGCCGAATCGGACACAGAGTCGGTCAGGCAGGCGTTCGCCGCTGCGGCCCGCAAGGCCGGCATCGGGCAGGTCGCGCCCGGCGAAGTGCCCACCGCTGGATCTCTGCTCAAGGCGGTCGGCGGCGTCCGCGGCCTGATTGAGGCCATCCTGCCCGGCCTGGGGTTCCTGGTCACCTACACCTTCACCGGCGACGTCGTCGCCTCGGTGCTCGCCCCGGTGGCCGTCTCTGCGGTGTTCGTGATCGTTCGCCTCGTGCAGAAGACGCCCGCGACGCAGGCCCTCGCGGGACTCGCCGGTGTCGGCATCTCCGCGGTTCTCGCCCTGATGACCGGGCGTGCCGAGGACAACTTCGTGCCCGGCCTCATCATCAATGTGGTGTCGGTGCTGGTCCTGCTGGTCAGCATCGCCGTGCGCTGGCCGCTCATCGGCGTCATTGTCGGACTGCTCGCGAACGACTCGCACTGGCGCCAGGATGCGAACAAGCGCCGCGTGCTGTACATCGCCACCTGGCTGTGGGTCGGGCTGTTCTCGGCGCGACTGCTCGTGCAGGCGCCCCTCTACTTCTCCTCGAACACCGAATGGCTTGCCGCGACCAAGCTGCTCATGGGCGTGCCGCTCTACGCCGGCATGCTCTGGGTGACCTGGATGCTCGTGAGGTGGGCGTACAGCCCTCCGGCGAGTTCCACAGCGGATGACACGGCATAAGTGATAGCATTTATCTCGACGTCAAGATAAATTTGGCAGCTTCAGCAAGGGAGACCACAAATGTCGGCAGTGGATAGTTTCGGAGCCAAAGACACACTCACGGTCGGTGGCACCGATTACCAGGTGTTCCGGATCGACAAGGTCGCCGGTCATGAGCGCCTCCCGTTCAGCCTCAAGGTGCTGCTGGAGAACTTGCTGCGCACCGAGGACGGCAAGAACGTAACCCGCAGCCAGATCGACGCGCTCGGCGGCTGGGATCCCGCGGCCGAGCCGGACACCGAGATCCAGTTCACGCCAGCGCGCGTGATCATGCAGGACTTCACCGGCGTGCCCTGCATCGTCGACCTCGCCACGATGCGCGAGGCGGTGGCGGCCCTCGGCGGCGACCCGGAGCGGATCAACCCGCTCGCGCCCGCTGAACTGGTGATCGACCACTCGGTCATCGCCGACCTGTTCGGCACGCCGAATGCCTTCGAGCGCAACGTCGAGATCGAGTACGAGCGCAACGGCGAGCGGTACCAGTTCCTCCGCTGGGGCCAGACCGCATTCGACGACTTCAAGGTCGTCCCGCCCGGCACCGGCATCGTGCACCAGGTGAACATCGAGTACCTGGCCCGCGTCACGATGACTCGCACCGTGGATGGCGTCCTGCAGGCCTACCCCGACACGTGCGTCGGCACCGACTCGCACACCACCATGGTCAACGGACTGGGCGTGCTCGGCTGGGGCGTCGGCGGCATCGAGGCGGAGGCCGCGATGCTCGGCCAGCCGGTCTCGATGCTCATCCCCAAGGTCGTCGGCTTCAAGCTCACCGGGTCGATCCCGACCGGCGTGACCGCGACGGATGTCGTGCTCACCATCACCGAGATGCTGCGCCAGCACGGCGTGGTCGGCAAGTTCGTCGAGTTCTACGGCGAGGGCGTCGCGCAGGTCCCGCTCGCCAACCGGGCGACCATCGGCAACATGAGCCCCGAGTTCGGTTCGACCGCCGCGATCTTCCCGATCGACGATGTCACCCTCGACTACCTGCGTCTCACCGGCCGCAGCTCCGAGCAGATCGAGCTTATCGAGCAGTACTCCCGGCTGCAGAAGCTCTGGCACGACCCGAGCACCGAGCCCGCGTTCAGCGAGTACCTCGAGCTCGACCTCGCGACGGTGGTCCCGTCGATCGCCGGCCCGAAGCGCCCGCAGGACCGCATCATCCTCGGCCAGGCCAAGGAGCAGTTCGAGAACGACCTCGTCAACTACACCACCGTCGTGCACGACCTGGTCGACCTCGAGGTGTCGGAGTCGTTCCCGGCATCCGACCCGCCCGGCAACACCCCGGAGAGCGAGTACAGCCAGCACCAGCACACGCACCGCGCGCACGCCCCGAAGTCGGTTTCCAAGCCGACCGAGGTCTCGCTCGACGGCGAGTCGGTCGTGCTGGACCACGGCGCCGTCGCGATCGCGGCCATCACGTCCTGCACCAACACGTCGAACCCGTCGGTGATGCTCGCCGCGGGGCTGCTCGCCCGCAACGCGAGCATGAAGGGCCTCAAGGTCAAGCCGTGGGTGAAGACCACGCTCGCACCCGGCTCGAAGGTGGTCACCGAGTACTACGAGAAGGCTGGACTGAACGGCTACCTCGACGAGCTCGGCTTCGCGCTCGTCGGCTACGGCTGCACCACCTGCATCGGCAACTCCGGACCGCTCATCGAAGAGGTCTCGGCCGCCGTCAACGAGAGCGACCTGGCCGTCACGGCCGTGCTCTCCGGCAACCGCAACTTCGAGGGCCGCATCAACCCCGACGTCAAGATGAATTATCTGGCGAGCCCACCGCTCGTCATCGCATACGCTCTCGCCGGGTCGATGAACTTCGACTTCGAGAACGACGCGCTCGGCCAGGACAGCGACGGCAACGACGTGTTCCTGCGGGACATCTGGCCGGATGCAGCCGAGGTGCAGAAGACCATCGACTCATCGATCGACAGCGAGATGTTCACGCGCGAGTACGCGGGCGTCTTCGACGGCGACGAGCGCTGGCGTTCGCTGCCGACGCCGGCCGGCTCGGTTTTCGAGTGGGACGAGAAGTCCACCTACGTGCGGAAGCCCCCGTACTTCGACGGCATGACCCTCGAGCCCAGCCCGGTGACCGACATCGCCGGTGCGCGCGTGCTGGCCAAGCTCGGCGACTCTGTCACGACCGACCACATCAGCCCCGCAGGCTCGATCAAGGCGGACAGCCCGGCCGGTCACTACCTCACCGAGCACGGCGTCGACCGCAAGGACTTCAACTCCTACGGCTCGCGTCGCGGCAACCACGAGGTGATGATCCGCGGCACGTTCGCGAACATCCGCCTGAAGAACCAGCTGCTCGACGGCGTTGAGGGCGGGTACACCCGCGACTTCACCCAGCCGGACGCCCCGCAGTCGTTCATCTACGACGCGAGCGAGAACTACCAGGCAGCGGGCATCCCCCTCGTCGTGTTCGCCGGCAAGGAGTACGGATCCGGATCGAGCCGCGACTGGGCGGCCAAGGGCACGTCTCTCCTCGGCGTCCGCGCGGTGATCGCTGAGAGCTTCGAGCGCATCCACCGTTCGAACCTGATCGGCATGGGCGTCATCCCGCTGCAGTTCCCCGCGGGTGAGACCGCAGAGAGCCTCGGCCTCGATGGCACCGAGTTCGTGAGCATCTCAGGCATCGAGCAGCTCAACGCTGGCGCCACCCCGAAGACCGTGCGAGTCACTGCGGAGCCCAGCGAGCATTCGCCGGCCGGCAAGCAGCCGGTCGAGTTCGACGCGGTCGTGCGCATCGACACCCCGGGTGAGGCGGACTACTACCGCAACGGGGGCATCCTGCAGTACGTGCTGCGCAGCCTGGTCTGAGTCAGTCCACCTGCGCGAGCGCTTGGCTGGCGCGGTGAGCCGCTTCCGTGCGGCTCGCCGCGCCCAGCTTCCGCAGGATCGCCGAGACGTGCACGCTCACGGTCTTCGGGCTGATGAAGAGCCGTCCGGCGATCTGCGCGTTGCTGAGGCCCTGACCGATCAGCTCGAGGACCTGCCTCTCGCGGGCCGTGAGTTCGTTGCCTGGCACGCGTTCGCCACGGATGCCCGCACGCTGCAGCAGCTGCTCCGCTGTTGCCACCACGAGCTGCGCGCCGACGTCATCCGCGTCGGCGAGGACGGCATCGAGGGTCTCGGCAGCGCGAGCGCGATCGCCAGATTCCAGGAAGGCCCTGGCCAACCCCAGCCGTGCGAGGAGCCGGAGGACCACGGCTGCGCCCGGAAGGTCGGGATGATCGACCAGCCGCTGCCAGGCATCCGGGTCGTCACCGGTGGCGAGTGATCCCGACAGTTCGGCATCGACGACGGTGCTCCAGAGCGAGTGAGTCGGCCAGCCCTCGTCGCGTGCAAGACAGGCGCGGAGCTGCTCCTCCTCGACCGTCAGCACGGGTGCTTCGGCGCCACGCGCGAGCAACGCCCTGCGCTTGGCGGCGAGCACGCGCGCGGCGATCCCGGCGAGGGGCAGTGTCCACCCCGACGCGGGTGTCTGTTCGCTGAACAGCGAAGACACAGCCTCCCACGCGGAGTCGAGGTCGCCACGCGCGAAGGCAAGGTGACCCGCAACCGCTGCCACGCACAATCGCACCTGAGCCTGATGGCTGCCCAGCGAAGTCATGCCGGGGCGCCACTTGCCATACAGTTCCCACGCCTTGTCGACCTGGCCGCGCCACAGCAGCGACCGCAGCTTCGCGGCGCGCATGAAGATCTTGAACGACAGCGGCGGGTCGAGTTCTAGAGAGCGGTCGATGAGTTCGTCCGCGTGCTCCCACTGGCCGAGGGCGAACAGCGGATCGACCGTGTTGACGGCCAGGATCGAGCCGACGCTGCGCTCCACCCCGTTCGCTCGGGCAAGCCGCAGGCCCTCGCTTGCGACCTCGAGCGATCGGGGGAAGTCGCCGAGCAGGGCGAGCGAATCGGACGCGTTCACGTAGTAGCGCAAGAGCGCGTCCGGATCCCGGCCGGCCAGTTCCTTGGCGAGTTCGAGGTCCTCGAGCCCACCGGAGATGTCCATGAGACTCAGGCGCGAGCAGCCCCGCACATTCGCGGCAACCGACGCGAACCGCCTGGCCTCGCGCGGCGCGTTCTCGAGCGCCTCGGTCGCGCGGCGGATGCCGTCGTCGAGGTTGCCGATGAGCATGTACTGCGCCGCGAGCTCGGCGAGGATCCACGTCCTCATCACCGGGTCGCGGTCGCCGAGCACGTCCAGAGCCTGTTCGTAGAGCTGCGGTGCGTCCGTAGCGCCGGAATGGTCCCTGATGGCTGCCTTCTGCCTCAGCACATCGGCGTGCCGGGTCGGATCCTCGGGCGAGGTCTCACGGAGGGCGAGGTCGACCATGGCGAGGGCCCTGCCCATGTCTCCGTCCTGGTACCACGCTCCGGACACCTCCCTGAGCAGGTCGACTCGTGACATCGCGGCTGTCGCGTCCGGTTCCGCGACGAGGTCCCACAGTTCGAGCGCCCGCTCGCCCAGCTGCGCGGCGCTCGCGTACGCGAACGCGTCCAAGCTCAGGTCCATTGCCGTGATCGACGCCGCGAACGCACGCTGCACGTCGTGCGCTTCCATCCAATGCGACGCGATCCTCGTCGCTCGCCCGGCGCGTTCACCCGGCGCCCCCTCTTCGGCGGTGAGCGCTTGCGCGTAGCGGGTGTTGAATCGGGTCGCCTCGCCCGGCAACAGCTCCTCGCGGACCGCGTCGCGCACCAGCGCGTGCCGGAACGCGTAATCACGATCGTGGATCGAGATGAGCCCGGCGTCGATGGCCTCCCGAGCGTCGTCGTCCAGGGTCCCCGGATCGTCGACCACCGCCGCCAGCAGGTCGTGTTCGACACGTTCGCCACCGGCTGCCAGGATCCGCATCAGCGCACGGGCACTGTCACCCAGGGCGTCATAGCGGTTCAAAAGCAGTTCGCGCAGCGTGTCCGGCACACCCCCGGCCCGGTCGAAGCACACCAGCTCCTCGACGAAGAACGGCACCCCCTCGCTGCGTTCGAACAGTGCGAGGGTGCGGTCGGCATCCGGGGCGGTGCCGAGAATCGAGCGCGCCTGGTCGCGCACCTGCGTGCGGGTCAGCCGGGGGAGCGTGATGCGATCGACCCGCCGGTTGCGTTCCAGTTCAGCCAGGAACGTGCGAAGCGGGTGCCCGCGCTTGACCTCGTCGCTGCGGAAGCTGAGCGCGAACAACAGGCCGCTGCGCACCCCGGCCCGCGCGACGAAACGCAGGAAGTCCAGGGTGGCTGGGTCTGCCCAGTGCAGGTCCTCTATCACGATGACGAGCGGTTTGCTTGCGGCGAGGTTCTCGAGCACGGTCGTGATCGCGTCGTTCAACCGGTCGACGCCCATCCGGTCGTCGCGGGTGGGGGAGAGCTTGCTTCCGTCGATGAACTCGGAGAGCATCCGACGCCCGGTCCCCGCGGCCTTGTCGACGGCCTCTCGGCCGTGTGATTCCACCAGCTCGCGCAGCAATCCGGAGATCGGCGCGTACGGCACCACGACGGCGCCGTAGTCCAGGCAGTGGGTGACGATGACGTCCGACTCGTCGGCGACCTCGGCGGCGAGTTCTTCGAGTAGTCGGGTCTTGCCGATGCCCGCTTCTCCGCTGATAAGCACGAGGCGGGTGGACCCTGCGGCCGCTTCGTCGAAGACGGCTCGCAGGGCTTCCAGCTCGGATTGGCGTCCGACCATGTCCGGGGCAGACTGGCTGCGCACCACTCCATCGTCCCACCGTGGCGGGCGAAACGGGAGGGGCCGGCCAGCGCTCACCTGTCCAGGACGGGGGTCGGGTGCGGGGCAACCGCGAAAGCCGCCCGCAACCGGGTGGTAAGCCGGCGGGGTGCCGGCATGACACGAGTGTCGCCGGCGGCACGCAGTCGAGCCAACTCGGCAGCGAGAGCCATTTCACGTTCATCCGGGATGCTGAGTACAGGATGCGGGGTGGTGATCGTTTCCATGTCTCAAGAGTCCGCTCTGAGGCAGCACCCGCACATCGGGAGTTATCCCTATTTGCGCGAATCGGACGTCTTAGTGGCCTGTACTCAGGAGTCGGTGGCGGCAAGTGAAATAGGGTTGGAGCATGAGCATTCTCGAGTCCATCCATGAACCTCGGGACTTGGATTCGCTGACCAAGCCGCAACTCGAGAAGCTAGCCGGGGAGATCCGCGAATTCCTTATCGCTAACGTGGCTCGCACCGGCGGACACCTCGGGCCGAACCTCGGCGTCGTCGAGTTGACCATTGCCATCCACCGGGTCTTCGACTCACCGCGTGACCCGATCGTGTTCGACACCGGGCACCAGTCGTACGTGCACAAGCTCCTCACCGGACGGAAGGACTTCTCCGGGCTTCGTCAGCGCGGCGGCATCGCCGGGTATCCGCAGCGCAGCGAGTCCGTGCACGACGTCGTCGAGAGCTCGCACGCGTCCAGTTCGCTGAGCTGGGCCGACGGGATCTCCCGCGCGTTCGAGATGACCGGCCAGACCAACCGCCACGTTGTCGCCGTCGTCGGAGACGGCGCGCTGACCGGCGGCATGACCTGGGAAGCGCTGAACAACATCAGCGACGACAACACGCGCAACCTGGTGATGATCGTCAACGACAACGGGCGCTCCTACGCTCCCACCATCGGCGGCATCGCGCGCTTCCTCGACGGTGTCCGCACCAAGCGCGCCTACCGCGGCCTGCACCACTCGAGCCGCAGGCTCTTCGACAAGTTCGGGTCGCCTGGGCGCGCCTTCTATCGAGGCGTCCGCGGTGCCGTGCATGGCTTCGGGACCCGGTTCATCAAGAATGAGGGACCGTACTCCAACCTGGAGATCAAGTACATCGGCCCCATCGACGGTCACGATCTCGAGGCCGTCGAGCGTGCGCTGCGTCAGGCGAAGAGCTACGCAGCCCCGGTGATCGTGCACACGATCACCGAGAAGGGCCGCGGGTATGAGCCCGCACGGCACGACGCGGCCGACCAGTTCCATGCGGTTGGCCAGATCGATCCCGAGACCGGGGAGGCGCTCGACGTTCCCGACCGGCCGTCGTGGACCTCGGTGTTCGCCGACGAGCTCGTCCGCCTGGCGGACAAGAACGACCGGGTGGTCGGGATCACCGCAGCCATGCTGCGGCCGACAGGGTTGCACGTGCTCGCGGCGCGGCATCCGGACCGCGTCTTCGACGTCGGAATCGCCGAACAGCACGCGGTCACCTCAGCTGCCGGTCTCGCCTTCGGCGGCCTGCACCCCGTCGTGGCGCTGTACGCCACGTTCATTAACCGCGCGTTCGACCAGCTCCTCATGGATGTCGGGTTGCACAAGGCCGGCGTCACCTTCGTGCTCGACCGAGCGGGTGTGACCGGGCCGGATGGTCCGAGCCACCACGGCATGTGGGATCTTGCGGCGCTGCAGATCGTGCCCCACATCCGTATCGCTGCCCCGCGGGACGCGGCCAGGCTCCGCGAGGAACTCGCCGAGGCCGTCGCGATCGATGACGCGCCGACGGTGATCCGATTCCCGAAGGGTTCGGTGGGGGATGAGCTGAAGGCGGTCCGCCGCACCGAGGACGGCGTCGACGTGCTCCGCGAGGCCCCGCACCGGGATGTGCTGATCGTCACGGTCGGTTCGATGGCGACCCTCGGCCTCGAGGTCGCAGAGCGGCTCGCGGCGCAGGGCATCGGTGCGACAGTGATCGATCCGCGCTGGGTCGTCCCGACCCAGCCGAGCATCATCCGGTTCGCCGACGAGCATCGCCTGGTGATCACCATTGAGGACGGCGTCCGAGTCGGCGGCATCGGCACGCGCATCCGCCAGGATCTGCGCGCTGCGGGAGTTGATACCGGGCTGGACGAGCTGGGGCTGCCGGACGAATTCCTCGACCATGGTTCCCGCGACGAGATCCTGACCGCGGCCGGCCTCACCGCGCAGAGCATCGCGCGCAATGTCGTCGCGCAGGTGCTCGGCACGAAGATCCCGGTCGCGCGGCCGCTGCCGGAGGAGCAGGGCGCGCAGATCGAGGCGGAAGAGAAGCTCGACCGGCCGTGAGACAAAACGGGAAGCAGTCTGACGACTGCTTCCCGTTCTTGCTTTCAAGCTCTACGCGACGCCCCTGATCGGCGGAGTGTGGAACGTCCCGCCGAAGACCCGCTCGGAGGCGCCGACCCGGTCGAGGTATGGGGTGACCCCACCCATCTGGAACGGCCAGCCGGCACCCATGATCATGCACAGGTCGATGTCTTCGGCCGCGGCCACGACACCGTCCTTGAGCATGCGGTGGATCTCGTCGGCGAGGCCGTCCTCGATCCGGATGCGCAGCTCGTCCGCCGACATCGGCGTCGTGCCGCCGGCGACGATCGAGAGCGCGGTCTTGTCGTACCCCTTGACCTTGCCCTTGCCGTCCCGATCCTGGATCTTCCCGTGCTCGGCCAGCTTGCGCAGGTTCTCGCTCTCGAAGAAACGGTCGGGGAACGCCGCGTGGTGGGTGTCGAGCACGTGCGCGCCGACAGTCAGCCCAACGAGCTCGAGCAGCTCGAACGGATCCATCGGCAGGCCCAGGGGCTTGACCGCCTCCACAACCGTGTCGAACGGCGTACCGGTGTCGACAGCGTGCATCGCCTCACCGAGCAGCTTGGCGAGGATGCGGTTGACGACGAACCCCGGCGTGTTCTTGGTGATGACCGCGGTCTTCTTCAGCGCCGCGGCGGTGACCATCGCGGTGCTGAGTGTCTCATCGTCGGTCTTCGGCGCCTTCACGACCTCGATGAGCGGCATCACCGCGACCGGGTTGAAGAAGTGGAAGCCGACGAGGCGCTCCGGATGCTTCAGCTTGGCGCCGATCGCGTCGACCGACAGCGACGACGTATTGGTGGCGAGCACTGCCGTCTCGGAGACGTACTGCTCGACATCGGCGAACACGTCCTGCTTGACGCCCAGCTCCTCGAATACCGCCTCGATGACCCAGTCGCAGTCGGCGAACTCGGACTTGTCCGTCGTCCCGCTGACAAGTGCCTTCAGCCGGTTGGACTCGTCGGGGGAGATGCGGCCCTTGTCGCGGAGAGTGTCGATCTCACCGCGGATGTAGTCCAGCCCCTTGTCGACGCGTGCCTGGTCGAGGTCGGTGATCACGACCGGAACCTGAAGGCGGCGCACGAACAGCAGCGCGAACTGGCTGGCCATGAGCCCGGCCCCGATGACTCCGACCTTGGTGACCGGGCGGGCGAGCGCCTTGTCCGGCGCGCCGGCCGGCCGCTTCGCGCGCTTCTGCACGAGGTTGAACGCGTAGATGCTCGCGCGGAACTGGTCACCGGTGATGAGTCCGGCCAGCACCTCGTCCTCGGCGGCGAAGCCGGTCGCCTTGTCGGTGTTCTTGGCTGCCGCAAGCAGGTCGAGGGCGGCGTACGGAGACTTCGGCACGGTGCCGATGCGGCTCTGCAGCATCTTGCGGGCGATGCCGATGGCAGCATCCCACTTGACCGCGCGCTCGATCTTGCCCGGCTGGTTCGGGCGCTTGACCTTCGTCGTGCCAGAGACCACCCGGTCGACCCACTTGATGGAGTCCTCGAGGAAGTTCGCCGGCTCGAACATGACATCCGCGATGCCGAGCTCGAGGGCATCCTTCGCCTTCAGCATCCGGTTGTTCTTGAGCGGGTTCTCGACGATGACCTTGAGCGCGTTCTCGATCCCGATCAGGTTCGGCAGCAGCCACGCGCCGCCCCAGCCGGGGATGATTCCGAGGAAGACCTCCGGCAGTGCGAGGGCCGGAACGGAGCTGTCGATGGTGCGGTAGTCGGCGTTGAGCGCGATCTCCACGCCGCCGCCGAGCGCGAGGCCGTTGATGAACACGAACGACGGCACGCCCAGGTCGCCGAGCAGCCCCAGCGTCGCGTGACCCTGCTGCCCGAGTTGCTTCGCGACCTCGGTGCTCGGGATCGCGTCGACGTGGCTGAGGTCGGCGCCGGCCGCGAGAATGTACGGCTTGCCGGTGACCGCGACCGCGTGGATCTCGCCGTGCGACGCGCGGTCTTTGAGCGACTGCAAGGTGCGCTGCAGCTCGAGCAGCGTCGTCGGGCCCATCGTGTTCGGCCGCGTGTGGTCGCGCCCGTTGTCGAGGGTTACGAGCGCGAGAGTCTTGCCGCCGCTCAGCGGCACGTCCCGCACGTAGGAGTGCGTGACTACCTCGTCGTCCTTGAGAAGCTCAGCGAGCTGCGTGAATTCCGCCATGGTCACTTGCCTCCCTTGAAGTTCGGGTTCTCCCAGATCACGGTGCCGCCCTGGCCGAGGCCAACGCACATCGCGGTCACGCCGTAGCGCACCTCCGGGTGCTCCTCGAACTGCCGGGCGAGCTGGATCATCAGGCGGACACCGGATGACGCGAGCGGGTGCCCGATCGCGATCGCGCCGCCCCACGGGTTGACGCGTGGGTCGTCGTCGTCGATACCGAAGTGGTCGAGGAACGACAGCACCTGCACCGCGAACGCCTCGTTCAGCTCGAACAGTCCGATGTCGTCGATCGACAGGCCCGCCTTGCGCAGCGCCTTCTCGGTCGACGGGACCGGTCCGATGCCCATGATCTCTGGCTCGACCCCGGCGAACGCGAAGCTCACCATGCGCATCTTCGGCTTCAACCCGAATTCCTTCGCCGCGGCGGCGGATGCCATCAGGCTCACGGTGGCGCCGTCGTTGAGGCCGGAGGAGTTTCCCGCGGTCACCCGGCCGTGCGGACGGAACGGCGTCTTCAGGCCGGCCAGTCCCTCCATGGTGGTTTCCGGGCGCGGCGCCTCGTCGCGCGTGGCGAGTCCCCAGCCCTCATCGCTGCGGATGGCGACCGGGATCAGGTCGGGCTGGATCTTGTCGGCCTCGTACGCAGCGGCGAGCTTGTGCTGGCTGCGCATCGCGTAACGGTCCGCGCGCTCCTTGGTGAGGTGCGGGAAACGGTCATGGATGCGCTCGGCCGTCATCCCCATGTTCAGCGCGTCGGGGCTCACCAGCTTCTCGGCGAGGAAGCGCGGGTTCGGGTCGGCGTTGAACCCCATCGGGTGACGACCCATGTGCTCGACACCGCCGGCGATCGCCAGCTCGTAAGCGCCGAACGCGATCGCGCCTGCCGTCGTCGTGACGGAGGTCATCGCACCGGCGCACATCCGGTCGATGGCGTAACCGGGCACCGACTTGGGCAGTCCGGCGAGCATCGCTGTGGTGCGGCCGAGCGTCAGGCCCTGGTCACCCTGCTGCGTCGTCGCGGCGATCGCGACGTCGTCGATACGGTCCTTGGGAACCTCTGGGTTCCGCTCCAGCAGACCGATCATCGCCTTGACCGCAAGGTCGTCGGCGCGGGTGTTCCAGTACATGCCCTTCTCGCCGGCGCGCCCGAACGGGGTGCGAACGCCATCGACGAAGACGACTTCTGTTCTCTCGACCACTGTGCCTCCTCAGACAAGTCCCACTGATCCTAGAGTCGGGCGATTTGCCCTAAGAATCCTTTGATTCTTTCTACGAATCGTCGGATTGGGCGGTGTCGGCGCTTTGGTCGACTTCCACAAAGGCATCCGCGATCAGCTGTGCGGTTGCGTCAATCTGCCAGGGGCGCGCACCGCCGCCCGCGAGGGCCTCGCCGACGCTCTCGGTGGTGATCGGCTGCGGCGGCGCCCACGCCACGCGGCGCAGGAGCTCAGGGGTGAGCACGTTCTCGACCGGGATGGCGACTCGATCCGACAGCGAGGTGATCTGCGCCTTCGCGGCGCGCAGGCGGCGGTCGGCGTCCGGGTTGCGATCGGACCAGGACCGTGCGGGCGGGATGGAATCGCCTGGCACTCGCAGCGGCGGCAGGTCTTCGGCCGCCATGCCCTCCTCGATAGCGGCAAGCCAGCGGGGGAGTTGGGTGCGGCTTGCACGCCCGGTGAACTCCTTGATCTTCATAAGCTCGCCACGCGTTCGCGGCAATGCCTTGGCTGCCGCGACGATCGACGCATCCGGAAGCAGCCGGCCGCTCGCGGTGTCGATCTCCTGCGCGTACTCGTCGCGTGCCTGCCACAGCGCGCGGGCGACCGCGAGCGAGCGGGGCGTGCGCAGGGCGTGCATGCCGGAGAGTCTCCGCCACGGCTCGGAGACCACCGGCTTGGGCTCCTTGGTGCGGACCGCATCGAATTCCTGCTCCGCCAGCTCCTTCTTGCCCGCCTCGACGAGCAGCGCGGCGACTTCGGCCCGCAGCCGCACGAGCAGCTGCACGTCGAGCGCCGCATAGACAAGCCAGGACTCGGGCAGCGGCCTGGTCGACCAGTCCGCCGCCGAGTGCTCCTTGGCGAGCTTGATGCCGAGGAGTTCCTCGACCACTGCGCCAAGGCCGACGCGTGGAAGGCCCGCGAGCCGCGCCCCCAGCTCGGTGTCGAAAATGCGGTTCGGTTCGAGGCCGACTTCGCGCAGGCAGGCGAGGTCCTGGCTCGCGGCGTGCAGCACCCATTCCTCGTCACGGATGACATCGGCCAGTTCGCTGAAGTCGCCAATGGCCGGAGGATCGAACAGGAACGTTCCTGCCCCGTCGCGGTAGAGCTGGATGAGGTAGGCGCGCTGGGAGTAGCGGTAGCCGGATGCCCGCTCGGCGTCGATCGCGACCGGGCCGGTGCCCGCGGCGACCTGGCGCACAGCGTCGAGGTAGTCGTCACGGTTGTCGATCACGCGCAGCGGCTCGTGCCCACCCTTGTCCTCACGGGTCCCGCCACCCGCGTCTTCGCCCGTCACGCGCCCTTGCGCCGAGTCGGGAGAACGCTGACGCCCTCTGGAACGGGAGGCAGCCCGGCGAGCATGCAGACCAGGTCGCCCCATGCCTCAACGTGCGGGCCGAGCGCGCTGTCGTCGGGGCTCCAGGACGCGCGCAGCTCGATCTGCGCACCGTCGCCCTGGACCTGCAGCTCGCCGAACCCGGTGGAGAGGATCTTGGTGGCCGTGCCTGATGGGGAGTGGTAGCGCGCACCGCGAGTGTCGAGCGCGTCGATCAGCCACGACCAGGCCACTGCGGCGAGGAACGGATCGACGCCGATGTCGGTCTCGAGCGGTGCCTGCGCGAAGCACACGACGCGGAACGGCCCGCCCCAGGCATCCGGAGAGCTGGGGTCGTAGAGCAGCACGAAGCGGCCCGTTGCGAGGTCGGAGTCGTCGCTGTGCCGCGCGGGGGTGACGTCAGCCGCGAACGCGATGGAGTGCGGTGCGAGCGAACCCGGCGCGGGCAGCTCTGTGACCACGAGTTCACTGCGCAGCGTTGCTGCGTGAATCGAGTCGATCGCCGCGCCGAAGGGCGCTGGCACCGGCGAACCGGTCACGGTGTCGGACACGTTCAGCAGACTAAAGTTTCAGGGTGGCAGTTTCCCGCAGGCACGCCGACCCCAGGCCGTACTTGCGTCTCGGGCTTGTCGCCGTCGGGGGACTTGCAGCCTTCGGCCTGCTCGCGACCGCCTGGCTGACCGCGGCTGTCGCGCGCACCATCATCGTTCCGCCACGCAAGCGTCAACAGGACGTCGTGATCGTCGGCGTCGACGAGACGGAAGGCACGATCGAGCTGCGGCGCTCCGCTGACACCGTGATCAGCGGCCGGTACAGCCTGTGGTTCTCGAACGACAGAGGTCACGCGCGCATCGGCGACATTCTCAGCGAGACCGACGAGACGGTTACCAGGCGACTCGACGACGTGAGCCACGGAGAACTGCGGCTCGCCCGCAGCGGCCGGATCGCCGGATGGTGGTACCTGACCCCGGATGACCTCGGCGTCGGCTACGAGGACGTCGACATCGACACCGAGCTCGGTCCAGCACCGGCGTGGCTCATCGCGGCGCACGATGACCGGCGCATCGAGGACACCGACCGCTGGGTGATCCAGGTGCACGGCCGGGCGGTGCGCCGGCCGGAGGGACTGCGCGCCGTGCCGGTCTTCCGCGACGCCGGCTACCACAGCCTCCTCATCTCGTACCGCAACGACGGCGACGCCCCATCGAGTGCCGATGGTCGATACTCCCTCGGCGACACCGAATGGCGGGATGTCGAATCCGCGATGCAGTACGCACAGGAGCGCGGGGCGAGGCACATCGTGCTCATGGGCTGGTCGATGGGCGGGGCGACGGTGCTTCAGGCGGTCACCCGGTCCCAACTCGCGCCGCTCGTGCGCGGCGTCGTGCTCGAGTCGCCGGTGATCGACTGGGTGATCACGCTCGAGGCGATCGCGGGGGAGGCGGGGCTGCCCGTTCCGGTGAGTCGGTCGGTATTCCGCGCCATCGGCGCACCCTGGGGGCGCATCCTCACCGGCCAACGCGACCCGATCGACCTTGCACGCCTGAACTTCGTGCGCCGTGCCGACGAGCTTGACCTGCCCATACTCATCCTGCACAGCGACGACGACGGCTTCGTGCCCTCGACCGGCTCGCGCGCACTGGCGAAAGCCCGGCCGGACATCGTGCAACTGGAGGCCTTCACCGTCGCACGGCACACGAAGTTGTGGAACTACGACGAGGAGCGGTTCGTGGGCACCATCCGGATTTGGCTCGGCCGGCCAGAGCTCAACGCGTGACCCGCCAGCGGGCGTAAAGCGCGCCGTCGTCATCGGCCAGCAGCTGGGTCAGCTCGAGCCGCTGCGGCAGTTGACCCGGCAACACAGGCAGCACCGACGGCACGGACAGCGGACTGGTCGACAGGCACAGTTCGTCCACCAGTCCGGAATCCAGCAGCTGGGCCGCCAGATTCGGGCCGCCCTCGCAGACGATGCGGCGGTGACCGCGGTCGCGAAGCGCGGAGACGATGCCGGCGGCATCCGGGCGCTCGTCGCCGGTCTCGACGATGTCAACCGTGTCGGGCAGGTGGTTCCGCACGCGCGCGGCGGCGTGCGACGGGCACACGACGATCAGCCGACCCGGTGCGAGGTCCGCCGGGATTTTGTTGCCCTCGAGGTCACCGCTGGCCGTGACGATGGCGAGCGCGGCTGTGCGCGGCATCAGGTAACCCTCGTTCCGGATGCTGGTGGCGCCGACGAGCACGATGTCGCTCTGCCGTCGGATCGCCCCGAGGATGCGCCGGTCGACGCGGCTGGTCAGGCTGTTGGAGGTGCCATCGACGCCGACCGCTGACCCGTTGAGGCTTGCGATCATGTTGATGCGCAACCAGGTGGCCTCGCTTGCGTACAGCTCTTCGAGGCGCGCTGCCGCGTCGTCGGCGGTGGTGTCTATCGTGAGCGGCGGCTGCGGAATGAGCCGCGTGAGATTCACGCGGCAGCTTTCGCGCGCACCTGCCGCTTCGTCCTGCCCAGCATGCCGCTCATGCCCCGGATGCGCAGCGGGCTCACTGCCTCGTTCAGGCCGATGGTCTGCGGGTAGTCGTCCGGCGTGGCGAGCACCTCGTCGGCGGTGAGCCCGGACAGTCCCTGCACCAGAATCGACGCGAATCCGCGCGTGGTGGGCGCTTCCCTGGGGGCCGTCGCGTGCACGTGCACGACACGCTCGTCGTCAACCTCGACAAAGAGGTAGACGGGGGACTGGCACTCGGTGACACGCTCGAGCAGGTCGGGGTGGTCCTGGAATCGCTCCGGAAGCTCCGGGAGCTCGTTCGCGAACTCGAGCAGCAGCATGAGTCGATCCTGCTGCTCGAGTTCGAGGAACTCCTCACGAATCTCGGCGAGCGCGGGGGGTACCGCCGTTTCAGTCATCCGACGATTATCCCACCGCGGTCAGGGAAGCTCGCCGGGCGCTTCTCCCTGCACGATCGGCACTTTCACGGTGCTGCCCCACTCGGTCCACGAGCCGTCGTAGTTGCGCACCTTCGGGATGCCCACCAGGTGGTGCAGCACAAACCAGGTGTGCGCAGAGCGCTCACCGATCCGGCAGTAGGCGATGACGTCGTCGGCGGCGCCGATCCCGGCCTCGTCGACGTAGATCGCCTTCAGCTCGTCGATGGGCTTGAACGTGCCGTCCTCGGCTGCGGCGCGGCCCCACGGGACGTTGCGCGCGGTCGGGATGTGGCCGGCGCGCAGCGCGCCCTCCTCCGGATACGCCGGTGCGGTGGTGCGCTCACCGCTGTACTCCTCTGGGGAGCGGACGTCGATCAGCGGCTTGCCCAGGTGGTCGAGCACGTCGTCCTTGAACGCGCGGATCGCGTGGTCGTTGCGGGGGATGATCGGGTACTCGACCGGGGTGCGCTGGGGCACCTCGGTGGTCATTTCCCGGCCCTCGGCGATCCACTTGTTCCGGCCGCCATCGAGCAGGCGGACATCCTCGTGACCGAACAGGGTGAATACCCACAGCGCGTACGCGGCCCACCAGTTGTTCTTGTCGCCGTAGATGACGACGGTGAAGTCGCGCGCGATCCCCTTCGAGCTCATCAGCTTCGCAAAGGCATCGCCGTCGACGAAGTCACGCAGCACCGGGTCGTTCAAGTCGGTGTGCCAGTCGATCTTCACGGCGCCGGGGATGTGACCGGTCTCGTAGAGCAGCACATCCTCATTCGATTCGATGACGACGAGATCCGGCTTGTCGAGGTGCGCCTGCAACCACTCGGTGGTGACAAGCCGGTTCGGGTTGGCGTAGCCGGCGAACCGTTCGGATGAATCGACCTCGACGGTCATTGTTACCTCCAGTCAGCGCCCGTCCTGCGGGCGAATGGTGCGTTCACGGCGCGTTAGGCTTGAATCTCGCGCCGCCCACAACGAATCTACGCACTTTCTTGCCACGTGGCGGCGGATGAGTCCAAGCATTACACGAAGGAAAGAGTCGCGTGCCCGCTGAACATGTGCGGGTGGCGGGCAGTCTCACTGACCGTCGCCCATCCCTCACCGGCACCGAAATCGTCGATCACCTGGTGCCGCCGCGGCAGTTCCGGGGCGCATCGATCGACAACTACCAGCCGGACCCTGACTACCCGTCGCAAGCGGTGGCAGTGGACGCGATTCGCGAGTTCGTGGCGGCGTGGCAGCCCGCCCGCGGCGGCCTGTTCTCCAGACGCAAGGCGCCGAAGACGCTTCCCGGGATCTACCTCGACGGCGGCTTCGGCGTCGGCAAGACCCACTTGCTTGCCTCGCTGTGGCACCTCGCGCCCGGCCGCAAGTACTTCGGCACCTTCATCGAGTACACCGCGCTGGTCGGCTCCCTCGGCTACGCGCAGACGGTGAAGATGCTGCGTGGCTCATCGTTCCTCGCCATCGACGAGTTCGAACTGGACGACCCGGGCGACACCCGAATGATGTCTCGCCTGCTCGGCGAGCTCACCGCATCCGGAACCCGAATCGCGGCGACGTCGAACACGCCACCGAACGCGCTGGGGGAGGGACGCTTCGCCGCCCAGGACTTCCTGCGGGAGATCGACGCGCTCGCTGGTCAGTTCACGACCATCCGCATTGACGGGCTCGATTACCGCCGACGCGATGTCGAGGGGCACGCGGTCAGCGTCGCCGACGACGCGGCGCTCGAGCAGGCGATCGCAGACCTGGACGGCAACGCGACAGTGGACGACTTCGCGACGGTCATCTCCTACTTGGGGGGTGTGCACCCGTCGCGCTACGCGAAGCTCGTCGACGGCCTGCAGGCGATCGGGCTGCGGAACGTTACCGTGCTCGACCACCAGACGGATGCGCTGCGTTTCGTCGCGTTCGTCGACCGGCTGTACGACGCGCAGGTGCGCGTTGTCGCCTCCGGCGTGCCGCTCGATGCGGTGTTCGCCGAGGACATGCTGGGCGGCGGGTACCGGAAGAAGTATCTGCGCGCCATCTCGCGTCTCATCTCGCTCACCTCCGGGGCGCCCGAGTAATCCATTGCCGGATTCGGTAGGCCGACATCGTGTCGCCGTGCCAGCATGTGGGGATGCCGCAGGCGACACCCACGCCCCAGTCCCTTCAGGGGCCGGAGTTCCGGTTCGGCGCGCTGGTGACGGTGCTGGCCGTGGTCGGCGGCGCGATGTGCGTCATCGGGATCGCTCTCGACGTGTACCTCGGTCTGACGGGCGCCCGGCAGTCGCTTCCGATCCTCGGCGCGCTGGTGGATGCGTTTCATCCGAATGGCGAGTCGAACCTGTTCGCGTGGTACTCCGCGTTCCTGCTTGCCCTGCTCGCCGTCGTGTTCGGCATAGCCATGCTCGTCAACTGGCGCACGCGCGAACGGCTGCCGTTCGCGGTCATGGCCGGAGCAGCGATTGTGCTGTCGGCGGGAGAGGGTGCCGCGCTTCAGGACCGGCTCAGGAACCTGCCGGCGACGCTGGGTATCGACGTCTCGTTCGCTTACCTCTGGCTTGTCATCGCCGCGCCCGTCGCGGTGGCCGTGGGGGTGTGGCTGACCTGGGTGGCTCGGTCGCTGGATCGGGTGCTGCGGCGCCGGCTGATTCTTGGCGGTGCGCTGTACCTTGCCGGCGCGATCGGGATCGAGGCACTCGGCGGATTGCTGACGACAGCCGACGTCGGACTCAACAGGGACGGACTGTTGATTATCGGCGACATCGCGGTGCTGGTGGAGGAGTCATTGGAGGTCGCAGGCGTGCTGGTGGCGCTGTGGGCGGCGCTCGATCGGCTGGGCGCTCGGAGCGGACCGGGCGGCTCACTGGTCCTATGGTACAGATGACACATGTTCGCTGACAGCTTGCTGCTCGTGGCGGGGGTCGTCGGCATCCTCATCGCGACGCCCGGCGTGCTGCTGTACGGCGGCGGGCACTGGCGGATGCTGTGGCCGGCTGCCGTGACGCTGTTTGCGCTGTGGTGTCTGGCAGGCATCGCGGCGGCGCTGGCCGGATGGCAGCCGTTCGGCTTCGCCGTGCTGGTTCCCGCCGGAGGTTTCGTGGCCGGGATGGGCGTCGCGATGGCCGCGTGCGAGAGGTTCGGCCCGTCGGCGGCCGCCGGGGTTGCGGTTGCGTTCTCGGTGCTGGTCTTCCTGCCGCTCGCGCTCGTTGTGTTCGGTGGCGGCGGCATGTGGCTGTACCGCACCGCAGGTGCCCTGGACTTCGCGGGCGCGCTGCCGGTGGCCATCGGCGGCGGCGTGTTCCTGCTCGTGCTCGCGTTCAAGGACCGCGGAGCTCCCGCGGTGTGGCATCCGCGGGCGGTGATCGGAGTTGCTCTGCTGTGGGCCTCGAGCATTGTCGCGGGCATCGGCTTCGAGCTGCGGGTGGATGAGCTCACCCCCGTGATCGCACTGAACAGTGTGCTCACTCCCGCTGCGTCGGCCGTGGCGGTCGTGGTGGTCGAGCGGCTGAAATCGGCGCGGAATTCGGGGGAGGGCTTCGCCGCAGGGGTCCTCGCCGGGGTGGCGGGCGCGCTCGGAACCAGCGCGTACCTCGAACCGGTCAGCGCAGTGATCCTCGGCCTCGTGGTCGGGACGGTCTGCGGCGCTCTCTTCAAGCCGTGGCCGGCCGCTGCCGGGTTGGGTGCTCCGCTGCTGATCGGCGGGCTTTGGGGCCTCCTGTTTCTCGGAGTTTTCGCGCTCGGTCCTGGGTTCGTGTATTCGGGCCAGCCCACCCAGTTGGCCAGCCAGTTCTCGGTGACGGCGCTTGCGACGGTGTTCGCGCTAGTCCTCTCGATGCTCATCGCCACGGTCGCGTCGCTGCTGCAGCGCGGCCGCTGACAGGGCCGGGGTGCCTTCGGGTGGCGGCGCCCGGCCCTGCGACTAGGGGAGTTGCGTCATCCGCTCCAGCGTGAGCGGCGGTCCGTCATGGGACTGGAGCACGAGCACGTCTCCGTCGCACTCGAAGCGGTCGATGTCGGTGAAGCCATTGGTCATCGACTGGGCACCGGTGTCCGCTTCGATCGCCTGGCCGTTGAAGGTCCAGCGCATCTCGAGGGCCATCTGCCAGTCCTCGCCGGCGGCGTGGATGTACTGACCCTTCACGGTCCACATTCCGGACGCCTGCCCCGTCATCGTTCCGACCACATCACCGACCTCTGTCGGCATCCGCATGGCGAACGCGGTTGGGATGACGATCAGCCCGAAGCCGTGCTCAATGAACTCGTAGACGATGCTTCCCTCGGCGATGATCTGGAAGTCACTGGCTCCGGCTCTGGCCACCGCTTGGTCGAAGAACTCCTGGAGCGCCGGCGTCTCGGCCACCCAGGCGCCGGTCACACACTCCATCGCGGCACGTTCCGCCGCGGCCTCGTTGTCATCGGGTGCAGCCGCACCCGGGTTGTCGCCCGGGCCAGCGGGCTCCGTTCCGCCCGGTCCCGGAGTCGCGCAGCCGACGAGCAAGAGCACCGTGGCAGCAACGACAGCCAGGGCCGACGAATGCCGGCGCAGCCTCATTCCAGAGCTCCGATGAAGCTGAACTCGGTGTGGAGCGAGTCGGTGTCCACCGTAAGCGTCGCCATGTACGCCCCAGCCATCGCGACGAGCGAAACCTCGGGATCACCCGGCTCTGGATCCGGGAACGTGCTGTCCATCATCCAGCTGATCCCGGCCGCTGCCAGCGCGTCGGCATACTCCTGCGCGGCAGCCAGGTTCGGGACGGTGAACTCGATGGTGTAGATGCCGCCCTCGCCGAGGATGTTCTCGCCGGTGTACTCCGAGGTGATGGTGTGCGCTGGGCGCGGCAGCGCGGCCGGCCACGGCCACCCGGGACTGATCATGAAGGTGCCGGTGTCGCTGTCTGTACCGGGGCTGTCCACGTTCGCTGGCTGGACCGTGTCGGGGCCGTCTTCCGGATCGCCGGAAGGTGGTTGTGCCGTGCAGCCGACGAGTCCGGCCAGGAGCAGCACTGCGGCGCTGGAAGCAGCAAGCTTCGATCGGATGCTCATGGTCAGTCCTCCCGAACTTCGAGGTTGTACTGGAATCCGGTCGGCCAGTCGGTCATGCCGAGGCCCAGTATCACCCGGCGCAGCGGCCCGTAGTCATTGGTCTCGACACTGTCGAAGGTCATCACGCGGACGCCGTCGTTCTCCCAGTCCTCCTCGAGGGTCCAGTCGCTCTTGCTCTCGTACCACGCAATGACCTCCTCGCCGGCCTTGACCGATGACAGGTCGTAGACGAGGTAGAAGCTGGATCCGCTGCGCATCGCGGTGACCGGATGCCCATCCGGCAGCGGGAGTTCGCCGGGCCATCCACTCGGCATCTTCACGATCGTGTACCCGCCGTCGATGGCCTCTGGGCTCAAACCCTTGGTCGCGGGATCGCCTCCGGGCTCTGGGGCTTCGACCTCGACATCCGGCTCGGTCTCCACGATGTTCTCGGCGATGTCTTCGACCGGGTCGATCGCCGGGGACGAACAGGCGACAAGGGTGAGGAGGGTCACGAGAGCGGTGACCGAGGTCAACCCGATGGAGGTGCGAGCGTGCATGAGGCCTCTTTCTTGGCAGGACGTTAGGTCGCCGACGCCGCGCGCCGGCCTTTGACAGGCTGGCAGAGCGACTCGCGCACGCAATCAGTAGGAATTACGTACGCGCGCCGACCACTACGATCAGAGCCGTGTCAGGTCTCTGGAGCCCTACCGCCCGGCCGGAATGGCCGTTTGTGCCGCGTCCGACCGCGGCTGCGGAGATCTCGGATGGCCTGGGTCGTCTGCCGAGCCGGGTGCAACTGATCGTCGGAGCGGCCGGTGTCGGCAAGACCGTACTCGCATCCGAGGTCACGCGTGCCGTTGATGACCGAACCGTGGGACAGGTGATCGGGCTGGCCGAGCTCGCCGGGGTCCCGCTTGGCGCGTTCGGGCCGCTGCTTGCCCAATTCGGTATCCCTGCTGAGCCGGAGCGCGCGGTGCCCGCGCTGATGTCGGCGATCGGGGGCGCGGCGGAGCGCTTCCTGCTTGTCGTCGACGACATCCCGCGGCTTGATGACGTCTCCGCGGCCGCGGTGTATCAGCTTGTGCGCGCGTTCGGTGTGCCGACGGTGGCGACCGCGCGTCTCGGCGAGCGGTTCCCTGCGCCCATCCAGCGGATGGTCGATGAGGGTCTCACGGTTCGACATGACCTTGCCGGCCTGACACCGAGCCAGGTCGGCGAATTGCTAGACCGCCGATTCGACGCGCGCGTGAGCTACGCGGATGTGCAACGGCTCGCCAGGCGCACGTCGGGCAACCCGCTGTACCTGCGTGTGCTCGTGGAGAGCGCACAGTTGAGGGGCAAGGTCAGGCCAGAGGGCGACACGATCCGTATTGACGAGGGTGATGCGCCCACAGATCTGATCAACGCGATGGCGACCCGGTTGACAGGCCTCACCGACGAGCAGCGGCGCGTGCTGCGCCTGGCGGCGTTGCTGCAGCCAGTCAACCGCGGGATCCTGGCCGCCACAGCGCACGAGGCGGTACATGTGTCAGCGCTTGAGGAGCGCGGATTTGTAGCGGCCGAACTCGGTACAGACCGGATCCGCCTCACCCACCCGCTCATCGCCGAAGGCCTCGCGCAGGACGATCACGCAACGCAGGACATCGCGGAGGCCGTGTGCAGGCTTCGTGCCACCGGGGATGACCGTGACCGACTTCACGCCGTGCGGCTCGAGCTGCAGGGCCTCACGCCGCCACCGATCGGTGAGCTTGCGTGGGGGGCGGGGTACGCGTACGGGATGGGGGATCTCGTCATGGCGGCGGACTTCGCGACGGCTCTGCTCGCTCGCGACGCCGACCGGGCCAGTCGTTGCGCGGCTCTTACCACCCTCGCGAGTACCCAGTCCTTGCTTGGCGAGCACACCGCGGCTGAGGCCGCTTTCGCTGAAGCCGAGGCGCTCGCTCACACGCCCCAGGAGCTTGCCCTCGTTGCGGTCCGCCGAGGCGAGCACTTGTCCTATCGCCGCTACGACCTGGCCGGCGCGGTTGCCCAGGCCGAGCGCATCCGGGCTCGGATCAACGCCGAGTCCGAGGCGCTGGATGAATCGCTCAAGCAGTGGGATGCCTCCCTAGACGTGATCGCCGGGATGCCACTGCTGGGGCGCCTGGCGTTCCGTGTGAACCCGGAACTTGCCATCCGGTCGGCCATCCTTCTGGTGGTGTCTCGGTCCACCCGCGGCGACCTTGCTGCGGCGCGCTCCGCGATCGATGAGTTGTCGCATATCCAGGACCAGATCGGTCAGGTCGACCCGCTTGCCTCGGCGGCCCTGGGGTTTGCGCGGTTCGTGGAACTCATCTGCGACGGCAAGGTGAAGGAGGCGGCCGAGTACGTCGAAGCGCGCCGCATCGACGCGGACGACGGCATTGGCATCTACACGATGCTCTTGGGCAACCTGCGCCAGTGCGGCGGGCGGCTCGCCGACGCGGAACGTCTGACCACCCTGGCGGTGGACCAGCTGCGGTGGCGGGACGGACTCGGGCTGCTCGGCGTTGCTCTCGGGTACCAGGCGAATGCGATCGCGAAACAGGGTCGCGTCGAGGAGGCGCAGCGTCTGCTCGACGCGATGACGCCCGCGCAGCGCACCGCGCGCAACGCGTACATCCAGGTTGCGGAGGCGCAGGCGTGGATTCGCGCCCACTCCGGAGACCTGGACGGCGCCGTCGAGGTCGTCGAGCAGGCGATCACCGGGCAGGGGGATCGCGGTTCCGCGTTCCTGGCTGCGCTGGCCGCGTGCATCCCGATTCGGCTAGGGCACTTCGACCGGGCAGCCACCATGCTGGACTGGATCAGCGAACGCTCGCCGACCGAACTGGAGATCGTCCGCTGCATCCAGGAGCTCGCGGTGGCACTGCGCGATCGGGATCTCGAGGTGCTGCCCGGCGTGCTGAGCCGTGTCGAGGCATCCGGTCAGGAGCCGACGGTGCTCGACGCGATCACACAGGCCCTGCGGATGCGCCCGTCAGCTGAGCTGCGGCGCAAGCTGGAGCTGATGATGGTGCGGATCGCGTCGGTCGTCGACGAGCAGCCGTTCCATCGTGCGCCGCCGCCGCTGCTCAGCCGGCGTGAGCTCGAGGTCGCGCGTGCAGCATCGGCGCGGGAACGGTCGCGGGAGATCGCCGAGCGACTGGGAACCTCTGTGCGCACCGTCGACACCCAGTTGCAGTCGGCCTACCGCAAGCTCGGGGTGTCATCGCGTGACGGCTTGCGGGAGGCTCTCGCCGAGGTGGGGTTGCTCGATTCCGACGAGTGACGGAATGGCCGCAGCGCAAAGCAGGTTGTGCCGCTCATGAGTGAACACCACAACAGCGGCGATGCGGCCGAGATTCGAAGGCTGGTTGCCGAGGCCGTTCGGCTGCAGAGCGACGAAGCATTCGTCGGGCTGCACACGGATGACGTTCGGATCGTGAACATCGCGGGCCGCCGGGTGCGAGGCCGGCCCGCCCTGGCTGACGCGATGAGCGCTGCGCTGGCGTCGCCTCTCGCGGACGTCCTGACGACGGTTGACGTGGAGGACATCGTCTTCCTTCGACCCGATGTCGCGATCGTCAGCTGCGTGAAACACGTGCACGATGGTCGCGACGGCGGTGCAGCGCTCCCGGCATCCGGAAGCCTGACCTATGTGCTCGTGCGGGAAGGGGAGTGGCGGATCGCATCCGCACAGACCACGCCGATCATCGTCTGACGGGTGGCGGGGGAAGTGCTGGTGGGCGATACCAGACTCGAACTGATGACCTCTTCCGTGTGAAGGAAAACCGGAACCCCGGAATCGAAGAGTGGACCCTCAGTTGCCGGAGTCCGACTCGTCGATGATCCCACCCCGCCTTTGGGGCAAACCAGCCGAAAGACACTGGCGTCACCAACCGACAACTGGAACGACCGAGCCCGTCACCGCGAGGATCACCGCGGCTACCCGCGCGGCCCGCGTGTCCTCGATCGTTCTGGTACCCGGACCGACCTCATCAGCTCCAAGGCGGCTTGCGGTTGTCGGAGGCCGGTCAGCTGCCCCAGGAACTCCCGTCGGTGGGATCCTTGCGAGCGCCCCACCGGGCCTCGAAGTACCGCCGCAAAGCTTCCGTCCGTGCCATCGCCTCGGGCGTTGAGGAGAGCCTGATGAAGTGAGTTACTGCGGCGGCGTACTCGACTGCATCGCCTTTGAAGGTCGGCATCTTGGGCGGTCGGCCGTACGCGAGCAGCAATTCGACAAGCTCCGGGGATATCCGACCCAGGTGCTTCTTGTTCCGACCGAACGCGGCGGCGAACTCATCGACTGGTGATGGGGCCCTGTGATCCTTTGCCACGGCTCCGATTGTGTCATGGGCCTTCACCCAACTGAACCTTGACCCAAGAACCTCGGGAATCAACGATTTCCGGGCCCTTCTGTTGTGGGCGATACCAGACTCGAACTGATGACCTCTTCCGTGTGAAGGAAGCGCGCTACCAACTGCGCCAATCGCCCTCGCCGGCCGGGCCGACCACACAATCTTGCCATAGGTTTGGCGACACTCGTCACGGAATTGCCGTGGGTGGCGCGCATCGGTTAGAGTCTTCAAGCACGCAGAAATGCGAGCAAATGCGGATGTGGCGCAGTGGTAGCGCATCACCTTGCCAAGGTGAGGGTCGCGAGTTCGAATCTCGTCATCCGCTCGAGTGGGAAGTGTCAGCCTCGCTGGCGGGTCCCGCCATGCGGTGGAGTGGCCGAGAGGCGAGGCAGCGGCCTGCAAAGCCGTATACGCGGGTTCAAATCCCGTCTCCACCTCCAGGCTTCACAACCTGGGCGATTGGCGCAGCGGTAGCGCGCTTCCCTGACACGGAAGAGGTCACTGGTTCGATCCCAGTATCGCCCACCAGAGCAAACCCCCGGGAAATCCGGGGGTTTTTGCGTTGAGCCAGCTTTCCCCGCCGAGACTGCAGAAACCGGCCGAATGGCCCGCGAAGGCGCCAGAATCTGCAGTCTCGGTGGGTGTCTAGAGTTCGCGGATCACCCTGGCCGGGTTGCCCACCGCGACGACGTTCGCCGGCAGGTCCTTGGTGACGACCGCTCCCGCCCCGACCACCGTGTTTTCACCGATCGTCACGCCGGGCAGCACAATCACGCCACCGCCCAGCCACACGTTGTCACCGATGACGATCGGCTCCGCCGCCTCCCACTTGTCGCGGCGCGATTCCGAGTCCAGCGGATGCGTCGGCGTGAGCAACTGCACATTCGGCCCGATCTGCACGTCGTCACCGATCGTGATCGGCGCGACGTCCAGGGCAACCAGCCCGAAGTTGGCGAACGTGCGCGAACCGATCCGGATGTTCGTGCCGTAGTCCACGTACAGCGGCGGACGGAGGACCGTGTCCTCACCGATCGCCCCGAGCAGCTGACCGAGCAACTCACGCCTCAGCGGTCCCTGCCTGCTTGTCGTCGCGTTGTACGCGGAAGCCAGATCATGCGCTGTGTCCGCCGCCTCCGCCATCTCGGGGTCGCCGGCGATGTACAGGTCGCCAGCAGCCATCCGCTCCATCATCGAACGGCCGTCGGACTGGTTCGGATCAGTCATGCATCCACGGTAATCCGCCGGAATGTGCTCAACCGAACCGGGTGACCAGCTCGTTCCGGATCGCCATCCCAGCCGCCGCCGCCGCGCTGTGGCTCGGATGGGTGCCGTCGGCACTCGCGCCTTCGACCCAGCTGTTGTCGAGTGACCGCAAGGTGCGCCACGGGTCGATGTGAGTGATTCCGTGTGCGGTCGCATAAGCCGACAAGGCGTCGTTCCACACTCGAGCGCCGACCGGGTCGGAATCCAGCGGAGGAATCGCCGCGATCACGACCTCGTCAATCCCAATCATCTCGATCACCGCGGCGAGCCGAGCCAGACGATCCTCGACCGGCGTCGTGTGACGCACGTCGTTGGTGCCCGCCATGACCACGAGGACATCGGCATCCGTCGGCTTCACCGATGCGAGCATGAGCTCCAGCCGCGCCCCGGACAGCGCCCAGCCGCCACCGAGCTGAAGGTCGTCGCCCACCGCCGTGGTGATCCACGAGTTCAGCGGGTCTGAGTTGTACGGGGGATCCCACGCGGTGATGGAGTCCCCGACAGCCGCGAACGTCAGCGATCCATCGTCAGCGGTCGCAGCCGGATACGCGCAGCAGGCAAGGGCAGCGAGCGTTGCTGCGGCAAGGGTGAGCGCGACGGGTGATCTCATGGTTCTTGCGGAAGAGTACTGCCTCCGCGGCCGCGGCCCGGAATTGAATCAGAGCGAGTTCAGCGGCTCGATCAGCTGCGGACCCTCGCCGCGCAGCGGTGCGACCTCGTAGAAGTCGAGGGCATCGGCGACCGGTTGGGCCGCCTGCACTGCCGCGTCGAGGAACTTCTGGTCACCCTCCAGCTGGGGGTTCAGCCAGTCCGACCACCAGTCGCGCGGCAGGACCACAGGGTTCCGATTGTGGATCTCTGCGAGCTGCGGCGCAGCATCCATGGTCAGGATCGTCGCCGTCAAGACCCAGCGACTCTCGTCGTCATCAGCCTTGGAGTGATCACGCCACCACGAGTACAGGCCCGCGAACATCACCGGCTCGTCCTGGCCCGCGCTGATGAAGTAAGGCGTTTTCGTTGATCCGCGCGTCTGCCACTCGTAGTACCCAGTTGCCGGGATCAGCGCCCGCTTGGACTTCACCGACGGCGCGAAGGCGCTCTTGGTGGCCGCCTCCTCCGAGCGGGCGTTGAAGGTCGGGAACTTCAATTTGAGCTCTTTCGCCCATCCCGGAACGAGCGACCACCTGGCCGTTGAAGCGACGAGACCGTTCTTGGGGGAGTCGATCACCGTCATGATGGGGTCGGTCGGGCGGATGTCCCAGTTCGGCTGCCAGTCGCTGAGCCGCTTCACGCCGTAGAACTCCACGAACTCGGTGATCGAGTCGTTGGCCTTGTCATCAAGAGCGAACCTGCCGCACATACCAGCGATTGTTCCATGTGCCTCTGACAGGAGCGCGACTGAGGAATGCGATACCGTCTGAAACGCCACCAACCCGCGTGATCGGAGCCCTCATGCCGCTCGTCGACAACGCCATCTACCGCAACGGGGTACGCGTGCAGACGCCCGGCTCGCTTGAGGAGACCTACGAGCTCAATCGCGCAGAGAACGGGATGGCCTGGATCGGCCTCTACCGGCCGACGGATGCTGAGCTCAGTTCTGTGGCGGCGGAGTTCGGGCTTCATCACCTCGCGGTGGAGGACGCGAGAAAGGGACACCAGCGGGCGAAGCTTGAGCGCTACGACCAGACCCTCTTCGCAGTACTCCGGCCGGCACGCTACCTGGACGAGGAAGAGGCGGTGGAGTTTGGAGAGCTGCACGTGTTCGTCGGACCAGATTTCGTCGTGACCGTGCGACACTCGGAGACTCCGAACCTTGCGGATGTCCGCGTACGGCTCGAGCGGTCGCCGGAGCTCCTGGCACTCGGCCCGGAGGCAGTCCTCTATGCCATCGTCGACGAGGTCGTCGATGAGTACGAGCCGGTGGTTGCCGGACTCGAGGACGACATCGACGAGATCGAAGACCAGCTCTTCGGCGAGGCTGACGATGAGATCCTGGCGCGGCGGATCTACGCGCTCTCTCGCGAAGTGATCCGCTTCCAGCGGGCAGTGCATCCCCTCGTTGAGATGCTGGAAAGCCTGCTCCGTGGTGCGGACCGTTATGCGGTCGAGGTGGAGCTGCAGCGCTCCCTACGAGATGTGCTCGATCACGTTGTGCGAACCGTCGACCGGGTGGATTCCTATCGGGCGTTGCTCGACAATGCTCTCCAAGTGCAGTCAACGCTCGTCACCCGAGGGATGACGCGCACCAGCGTGGAGCAGAACGAGCAGGTCAAGCGCATCACCGCGTGGGCGGCCATCCTGTTCGCGCCGACGCTCATAGGAACCATCTACGGCATGAACTTCGAGCACATGCCAGAACTCGCGTGGTCGGTCGGCTATCCATTCGCTCTTGTGCTCATGGCGTTGCTGAGTGGAGGGCTGTACGCCGTGTTCAAGGCCAAGCGCTGGCTGTAGCTGCGACGCGGGTAAAAACTAGGGTGCGAACTAGGGGTGAAACACCCTCAAACTCGTTGCCCGAGCGCACCGGCATCTGACAGCATTCCCGGTTGGGTTGCGATCAGGCAAGGTTCCGTTTCGCGACACAGTGGAGCTTCGCGAAGCACAGTGAAGCGACGTTCCGACTCCCCATCACCCGCACCATCCCTGCATCCGTTCGTCCTGAACCAAGGAGATCCCTTTGTCACGAACCACCACGCCACGCCGCCACGCGTCGCGACTCATGCGCGCCACGGCCGTGGTCGCTGCAGCCGCCGTCATGCTGACCGGCTGCACGCTGTTCCCGGCCGATCCCGTCGCGCCGGTCGAGAACACCGACAACACGGTCGATTACCAGCGGACCGAGATCACGATCCCCATGCTCGCGGTCAGCGGCAGCACCGGTTCCATCTTCGAGCAGACGATCAGCGTCAAGCCGTCCGAGGATGGCAAGTTCTCCATCGACATCTCCGAGGACGAGGTCGGCGGCTTCGGCGACATGTTCCAGGGAGCAGCGTGGAGTTCTGTGATGGTGGCGACCCTCCTGACTGGTGCCGACATCACCAACAACTACCGTTTCGCCCTTCGGGGTCGTGGCGACGGACCTAGCGCCGGCGGCATCACCACCGCAGGCCTGCTGAGTCTCATCCTCGGCGACGAGTTCCTTCCCGACGTCGTCATGACCGGCACCATAACGCCGAGCGGCACCATCGGGCCAGTGGGCGGCGTTCCCGAGAAAGTTACCGGGGTCGTCGACGCTGATGGCGACTACACGAAGGTGCTCATTCCCGCGGGATCGCGCAACTCCATGAACACGCAAGGTCAGGTCGTCGACGTGGTCGAGTACGGCCGCAAGAACGGCCTTGAGGTCGTCGAGGTCGGTGACATCTTCGAGGCCTACTTCCACCTCACCGGTAAGGAGTTGCCCGCTCCGTCTGCGGCGCGTGGACTCAAGGTGACTGAGCCCGGCTACACACGCTTCAAGACCGCGACCGAGCGCCAGCTCAACGACTTCAACCGTGCGGATCTCGAATTCACCGCGCTTACCGACGGCATCCAGGAGGCGGCGTGGGAGAGCTACATCGAGGCGCTCATCATGGCCGACGAGGCAGACCGTCTGCTCAGCCAGGGCCTCCCCGGCGGAGCTTTCATCGAGGCGATGAACGCCAAGAGCCTCATGCAGGCGCTGGCGGGCGCTTACGGTATCGCTCAGGACGCCCTTATCAACGGTGGCGGGGTGCTGGACCGCGAGTTCAGCAGCATCGGCACCGTGGAACGCGTGTTCACCGGCTTCCTTGACAGACTCGACACCTTCAAGGTGGAGACGCTCTCGGACGCCGAGGCCATCACTACCGCATACGGTAATGCGTTCGACGCGTTCACGCTGTACCTCTTCGCGAGCTCCTCGATCGAAGAGATCTACGCGGCGCTCGACGCCGGCGCGTACGGGTCGATCGAGGAGGTCATCAACGACTCCCTCTACCCGCTGCTGCTGCTCGAACTGTCCGTCACGCAGGTCGAGGCGGCCGAAGCGATCTTCGAAGTGGGCCGCGATCTGGACAGCCCGGCCATCTCTGAGAACGCGAATGTCGCTGATATCGCATCGTTCTTCCGCCGGGCCGCGGACGCGAACCTGGAGGCCTTCACGACCACAGAGGTTGCGCCGCTTGCCGAGAACTACGGATACTCCGACCAGGTGATCAAGGACATCCTGAGCGAGCGTGACATCGCCGTGGCCCTGGCGTACACGGCATCCGACACGATCGGCATGATCACCAACTACCTCGGCAAGGAGAACCCCAACGCTGCCTACGCTGAGATGGGCTACGGATGGCGCAACTACGCCCGCAACGCAGGACTGATCGAGAAGTACGCGCAAGGGCAGATGGACGGCGACTTCAACATCGTCGGCGTTCGCTCGGACTCCTACCTCAGCAACGCGCTCGAGTTCTCGGCCGACCAGGTGTCGAGCTCGGTGAGCGTCCTGGAGGGCAAGGAGTACACGCCGGTACTGATCGTCGGAGCCTTCGAATCGGCCGGCATCGACCGTGAGGGCGACCTCACGGACAAGTTCTTCGCGATCGAGTCGAATACCGGCTCGTTCGCGATGGCCCGCGTGCTCGCCTACCTCGGTGGCTTCCCGACGGAGGGCTACCGCCGCTAGATAACACGCCAGCGTGGGTCGCCTATTGCCAGGCGACCCACGCTGCGTTTAAGTGCTCACGGAACCGGGCCAGGTCCGCTATGACATCCGCCGCGGATTCAACGCGCGGCGTGAGGCCAGCAGACTGGCCTGCGTAGACCGGAGCGACTGTGACGTCGCCGGATGCTCGCGCGGCGTTCATCCGGTCTGTCAGCTCATCTTCGGAGTCGACCCGCTGCTGCAGCTCGTCGATGCGGTCGGCCCACTCTTCGGTGAAGGGGTTGCGGATGGCTCGCCCGCCGAACTCGGAGGGCCACGGGATGCGCTGGGCCACGTCGAATGCGCGCGTATAGACGGTGTCGTCGACGGCGGCGGATGCGATGGCCTGCTTGAGCGAGTCCGCCGACAGCGACTCGGTGCAGGCGGCAAACCGGGTGCCGACCCAAGCCGCGGCAGCGCCCGCCGCGAGAACCGCCGCCACACCTCGGGCTGTTGCGATGCCGCCGGCCGCTATCACGGGCTTGTCGGTGCGATCGAGGACGAGTTGGAGCAGGGGGAGTGTCGCCACCTCGCCGCGGCCGTGCCCGCCGCCCTCGCTTCCGCGGCAGACGATCAGGTCGATGTCGGCCTCGATGGCGCGATCGACATCTTCTGCGTTGCCGACCTGCATGGCGGTGGTGACGCCGGCGTCTCTCGCAAGCTGGGCTGCCGGTCCTGGGTCGCCGAAGCTGATGCACAGCAGGTCCGGCTTGTGGTCGAGGACCATGCGCACGGGGTCGAGGCCGCCATCGAGAACCCAGGCCATCATGCCGGCTCCCCACGGGCGTCCGGATGCTGCCGCGAGCGGGACCTCGCGTGCGAGCCACTCCTCGGTGATGGCACCGGCGATGCCGATCATGCCGAAACCGCCCGCGGCGGAGACAGCGCCTGCCAGGCGCCCGCCTGCCGCGCCGGCCATCGGGGCATTAAGGATGGGTTGGGCGAGGTCGCGCAGAAGGGACATGTCCGCAGTCTAGGCACCGCCGTTTCGCCGGAGCCCTCGTCGCTCAGCGGTCGAGCTTCCCTTGGTGGTTGACCTTCGTCGAAACCCCTTTTTCAAGGGGTCGCAAACGGTCCTTCCGGCGCAGATGAGGGCCTCTTTCTGACCCCGGGTGGAAGCTTCAGTGGCGTGGTGCTCGATAGGCGTCGGTGGCGTCTTGTCCTCCACAGGTGGGCTCGAAAGTTGTTTCTAACAGATTCTCAAATATGCTTGTGTAGCTGTGTTCGAGGCTGGGACAATGGGTGCATGACCAGTTCCGCAGCTACGTTCAGCACCACGCTTGAGGTGGCGCTGAAGGCGAACGCCCGCCTGGGTGCCGAAGCTGCCGGCGGTCGTGGGCTTTCGGACTCCGCATTGTTGGCGGCGCAGCGGTCGGTGGCGGAGGCGAAGCGCAGTCTTGATGCTTGCGCGTCGGTGCTGGCCGGTGAGGTGGTGCGCCGCTCATCGGTGGAGGCGGGGTTCGGTGGGTTGGCCCGGAAGGAGGGGTTCCGCACCCCGGAGGCGCTGATCCGTGGGGTGACCGGCTCGACTGCCCGGGAGGCGACCACCCTGATTCGGGTCGGCAGCATGCTCAACGACGCCGACCTGCTGAACAACGCCGAGACCGCCGGCATCGATGACACGGCGGGGCTGGCCAGCATGATGACCGAACCCTGGCTGGCCGCGGTGGGGAGGGCCGTCGCGGCCGGGGCGCTGTCGGTGGCCGGTGCCGAGGCGATCCGCACCGGGCTGGGCCGGCCGGGACCCGGTGTCACGACCGAAGACTTGACCGCCGCGGCAACCAAGCTTGTTGCCACCGCAACTGAGCGTGCGGCCGGCACCACGCCGGGTGGCGCACTGGACGCCGAGCAGCTGCTGCGCCTCGCCCGGACCGCCCGGGACGACCTGGATGCGGCAGGGATCGTGGAGCGGGAGCGGCAGCGCCGTGCCTTGCGGTCGTTCCGGCGGTGGAAGCGCGATGACGGGATGACCCGCTACACCTGGGACCTCGACCCCGAGGGTGCCGCCCTGATCGATGACGTCTACGACAAGCTCACCTCACCACGACGCGGCGGACCGCGCTTCACCACCGGTCCGGAGCAGGCCCGGGCGGAGCAGATTATTGCCGACACCCGCACCACCGAGCAGCTGGCCTCCGACGGCATGCTGGAGCTGATCCAACTGGCCCTCGACACCGACCCGCAGAGTGTGGTCGGGGTGAACCGGCCCGCAGTGCGGGTGCTGGTGGCCGCCACAGACCTGACCGACCGGACCGGTCGGGGCTGGATCGAAGGACAGGACTACCCGGTGTCGATCGCCACCGTGGAACGCAACGCCTGCCTGAACGGCATCGAGCTGATCGTCTTCGACGACCGCCCCCTCCCCGTCAACCTCGGCCGGGAGCAGCGCTTCTTCAACCGGGCCCAACGACGACTGCTGGCCGCCCGCGACGGCGGCTGCGCCTGGCCCGACTGCGACCGACCCCCGGAATGGACCGAAGCCCACCACATCCGCTGGTGGGAACGCGACGGCGGAACAACCGACATCGACAACGGCATCCTGCTCTGCCGCCACCACCACCTGCTGCTGCACGACGAGGGCTGGGAAATCGAAACCCGCGACCACGACCCGCTAGCCCGCTTCTGGCTCATCCCACCCCGCGACATCGACCCCACCCAGACACCCAGGCCGATGCCATCCAAATCACCGGCACTGAACGACGCCCTCACCCCCGGCGGGCGACATCACGCCACCTGAAGCGCGTAGGGAGAACTCTGCCCACCGCCATCGGTGGTCGAGCTTGTCGAGACCAATCAGGATCTCGACAGGCTCGATCACCGGGAGGCTCGACCACGGGGAGGCTCGATCACCGGGAGGCTCGATCACCGGGAGGCTCGGCCACCGATGGAGAAGCGGCTGTAGGCGTGCGCCCACGCCACTAAAGTTGATCCAATGAGCCACCAGACGGGATTCGACCTCTACAGTGACCGCACCATCGTCGCGATGCGCGTCAATGGCGAACTGAAGGACCTCGCCGCCACCGTCACTGACAGCGACACCGTCGAACCCGTCACCATTGACTCGCAGGATGGCCTCAACATCCTCCGCCACTCTGCGGCCCACGTCGTCGCCCAAGCGGTGCAGTCGATCAATCCGGAAGCGAAGCTCGGCATCGGCCCACCCATCACCGACGGGTTCTACTACGACTTCGACGTCGAGGAACCATTCACGCCAGAAGACCTGAAGGCCATCCAGAAAGAGGTGGACCGCATCATCCGGTCCGGCCAACGCTTCCAGCGTCGGGTCGTCACCGAGGACGAAGCACGCACCGAGCTGGCAGGCGAGCCGTACAAGCTTGAACTCATCGGGCTCAAGGGCGGCTCGGCCGAAGCCGGTGACGCGGGGGAGAGCGTCGAAGTCGGCGGCGCAGAACTCACGATCTACGACAACGTCGACTCGAAGTCCGGCGAAACCGCCTGGAAGGACCTCTGCCGCGGACCCCACCTTCCGAACACTCGCATGATCGGCAACGGCTACGCCCTCACGCGTGTCGCCGCCGCCTACTGGCGCGGGTCCGAGAAGAACAAGCAGCTCCAGCGCATCTACGGCACTGCCTGGCCGAGCAAGGACGAGCTGCGCGAGTACCAGCAGCGACTCGAAGAGGCTGCCAAGCGCGACCACCGCAAACTCGGTGCAGAGCTCGACCTGTTCTCCTTCCCCGAGGAAATCGGCTCCGGACTGCCGGTGTTCCACCCCAAGGGCGGCATCATCCGCAAGGAGATGGAGGACTACTCCCGCCGCCGCCACGAGCAAGCCGGCTACGAGTTCGTCTACTCGCCGCACATCACCAAGTCGAACCTGTTCGAAGAATCCGGGCACCTCGACTGGTACGCCGACGGTATGTTCCCGCCGATGCACCTCGACGAGCTGCGCGGAGAGGACGGCGAGATCACCAGACAGGGCGCCGACTACTACCTCAAGCCGATGAACTGCCCATTCCACATCCTCATCTACCGGTCGCGTGGGCGCTCCTACCGCGACCTGCCGATGCGCGCGTTCGAGTTCGGCTCCGTCTACCGCTACGAGAAGAGCGGCGTCGTGCACGGCCTCACCCGCGTGCGCGGGATGACTCAGGATGACGCGCACATCTTCACCACGCGGGAGAACATGCGCGAAGAGCTGCGCATGCTCCTCGACTTCGTGCTTGACCTCCTCAAGGACTACGGCCTGAACGACTTCTACCTCGAACTGTCCACCAAGGACCCCGAGAAGTACGTCGGCGACGACGCGGTCTGGGACGAGGCAACCGCCACCCTGCGCGAGGTGGCGGAGGAATCCGGCCTCGAACTGGTACCCGATCCCGGCGGTGCCGCGTTCTACGGCCCGAAGATCTCCGTGCAAGCACGCGACGCGATCGGCCGCACCTGGCAGATGTCGACCATCCAGCTCGACTTCAACCTCCCAGAGCGTTTCGGCCTCGAGTACACGGCAGCGGATGGCACGCGCCAGCGCCCGGTGATGATCCACCGCGCTCTGTTCGGGTCCATCGAGCGCTTCTTCGGCGTGCTCACCGAGCACTACGCCGGCGCGTTCCCGGTCTGGCTCTCGCCCGTGCAGGTCGTCGGCATACCCGTCGCCGAGGAGTACGAGGAGTACCTCGGCTCGGTCATCGAGCAGCTGAAGAACGCCGGTGTGCGTGCAGAACTCGACGACTCCAACGACCGGATGCCGAAGAAGATCCGCACCCACACCAAGCAGAAGGTGCCATACCAGCTCATCGCAGGCGAGGAGGACCGGGCCAACGGCGCAGTCAGCTTCCGTTACCGCGACGGCACCCAGGACAACGGCGTGCCCGTCGCCGAGGCGATCCAGCGCATCCTGAGAGCAATCGAGACGAAAGCCCAGGTCTGATGGACAGCGGGCGCAGTTACTCGCCGGAGGAGTTCCACGGCGCGGAGTTCGCGAGCGATTTCGCCGGAGTTCCGGATGCCTTCCAACGGCTGTGGACACCGCACCGGCTGGTCTACATCCAGGACGGCCAGCAGCCGGCCAAGGACGAGTGCCCGTTCTGCCGCGCACCCGGTCTCGAAGACGAGCAAGCTCTCATCGTGGCGCGCGGCAAGCACGCGTACGCCCTGCTGAACTTGTACCCGTACAACTCCGGGCACCTGCTGGTGTGCCCGTACCGGCACATCGCAACGTACGACGAAGCGAGCCCGGAAGAGGTCGCCGAGATCGGCAGCCTCACCCAGACCGCGATGCGCGTGCTCAAGAAGGTCGCCCACTGCGACGGCTTCAACCTCGGCATGAATCAGGGTCGCATCGCCGGCGCGGGCATCGCAGAGCACCTGCACCAGCACATCGTTCCGCGCTGGGCGCTCGACTCCAACTTCTTCCCGATCGTCGCCGGCACGAAGGCCGTTCCGCGGCTGCTCGGCGAGGTTCGCGACGAGATCGCCGCGGGCTGGCCGACCGGTGATGACTGAGCGTTACGCGGCGTGCTTCTGCCGTCCTCCGCGGCGGTAGAATGACCTAATGACCATCACCAACGACTCCAACACCGAACTGGGCACGAGCCGCGTCAAGCGCGGCCTGGCAGAGATGCTCAAGGGCGGTGTGATCATGGACGTCGTCACGGCGGATCAGGCGAAGATCGCCGAAGACGCCGGCGCAGTCGCTGTCATGGCGCTCGAGCGCGTGCCCGCCGACATCCGCGCGCAGGGCGGCGTCGCCCGCATGAGCGACCCCGACCTCATTGACGCGATCGTGAGCTCCGTCTCCATCCCGGTCATGGCGAAGGCCCGCATCGGCCACTTCGTCGAGGCGCAGGTGCTGCAGGCGCTCAAGGTCGACTACATCGACGAGTCCGAGGTGCTGAGCCCCGCCGACTACGTCAACCACATCGACAAGTGGCAGTTCAACGTTCCGTTCGTGTGTGGCGCGACCAACCTGGGTGAGGCCCTGCGCCGTATCACCGAGGGTGCTGCGATGATCCGCTCCAAGGGTGAAGCTGGCACCGGTGACGTCTCCGAGGCGACCAAGCACATCCGCACCATCACCGGCCAGATCAACGAGCTCAAGTCGAAGACGAAGGACGAGTTGTACGTCGCCGCAAAGGAACTGCAGGCGCCGTACGAGCTCGTCGCCGAGGTCGCAGCGACCGGAAAGCTTCCCGTCGTGCTGTTCACCGCCGGTGGCGTCGCAACGCCAGCCGACGCGGCGCTCATGATGCAGCTCGGCGCCGACGGTGTCTTCGTCGGATCGGGCATCTTCAAGTCGGGCAACCCCGAGCGTCGGGCAGCAGCGATCGTCAAGGCGACAACGTTCTACGACGACGCCGAGGTCATCGCGGATGTCTCGCGCGGGCTGGGTGAGGCCATGGTCGGCATCAATGTCGCCGACCTCGCTGCACCGCACCGCCTCGCCGAACGTGGCTGGTAACGACACGCTGACAGTCGGAGTGCTCGCCCTCCAGGGCGACTTCCGCGAGCATCTCGCGGTGCTCAGGGGCTTCGGCGCCGACGCGGTGCCTGTGCGCCGCCCGGAGGAGCTCGACAGCATCGACGGGATCGTCATCCCCGGTGGTGAGTCCACCGTCATCGACAAGCTGTCGCGCATCTTCGGCCTCGCCGAGCCGCTCAAGCGCGCGCTGGCCGAGGGGCTGCCCGCGTACGGCACGTGCGCGGGGCTGATCATGCTGTCCGCACGCATCGTCGACGGCATCGCGGGCCAGGAGAGCCTCGGTGCACTCGACATCGATGTGCGCCGCAACGCGTTCGGGTCCCAGACAGAATCGTTCGAAGTCGACCTCGAGGTCCCGGCGATCGGAGAACCGCCGCTGCACGCGGTGTTCATCCGGGCCCCTGTGGTCGAACGGGTCGGCGACGGGGTCAAGACCCTCGCGACATTGAGAGACGGACGAGTCGTCGCGGTCGAGCAGGGGAATCTGCTCGGCACGTCCTTCCATCCGGAGATGACGGATGACCACCGCTTCCACCGCTATTTCCTGGACAAGGTGCGCGCGGCTCGCTGACGCGGCTCCCTAACCGGCTGCCAGACACCGCTGGCGTAGAATTACGGGCGGTAAACGCGCACCCGGGGCAGACCCAAGCGGTGCGTCGACGAAAGGGACGTTAGTGGCCGGTCACTCCAAATGGGCAACGACGAAGCACAAGAAGGCCGTCATCGACGCGCGCCGCGCGAAGTCCTTCGCGAAGCTCATCAAGAACATCGAGGTCGCAGCCAAGATCGGCGGTGCTGACCTTTCCGGCAACCCGACCCTCGTCGACGCCGTGCAGAAGGCGAAGAAGACGTCGGTCCCCAACGACAACATCGACCGCGCGATCAAGCGCGGCGCCGGCCTCACCGGCGAGACGATCGACTACCAGACGATCATGTACGAGGGCTACGCCGCGGGCGGCGTCGCCCTGCTGATCGAGTGCCTGACCGACAACCGCAACCGCGCAGCAGCGGAGGTCCGCACCGCGATGACCCGCAACGGCGGCACCATGGCCGACCCAGGCAGCGTCGCCTATAACTTCAACCGCAAGGGAGTCGTGTCGATCGAGAAGACTGACGGGGTCTCCGAGGACGACATCCTGCTCGCGGTGCTGGACGCCGGGGCAGAGGAAGTCATCGACCGTGGCGCCGGCTTCGAGGTCGTCACGGAGCCGACCGACCTGGTCGCGGCCCGCACCGCGCTGCAGGAGGCGGGCATCGACTACGACTCCGCTGAGGCCGAGTTCGTGCCGAACCTCAGCGTAGAGGTCGACATCGAGACCGCGCGCAAGGTGTTCAAGCTCATCGACGCGCTCGAGGATCTCGACGACGTGCAGAACGTCTACGGCAACTTCGACGTGCCTGCCGAGGTGCAAGCGCAGCTCGACGAAGAGGAGTAGGCCCCTCGTGCGGGTGTTCGGCATCGACCCCGGCCTCACCCGGTGCGGTGTCGGGGTCGTCGATGTCACGCCCGACCGACGCGCCACCCTGGTGTTCGTCGACGTCATCCGCACCGGCGCCGGGGAGGCGCTAGAGAAGCGGCTCCTCACGATCGGGAACGGGATCGCCTCGATGCTCGACGAGTGGCATCCGGATGCTGTTGCCATCGAACGCGTATTCGCGCAGCAGAACCTGCGCACCGTGATGGGCGTCGCCCAGGCCAGCGGTGTTGCCCTGCATGCGTCCGCCGCCCGCGGTCTCGACGTCGGATTCCACACGCCGACCGAGGTCAAGGCGGCCCTCACCGGCTACGGCGGCGCCGAGAAGAAGCAGCTGGCGACGATGGTGGCGAAGGTGCTCCGCCTTGCGGAGGCGCCCAAGCCGGCCGACGCATCGGATGCGCTCGCCCTGGCCATCTGTCACGCCTGGAAACGCGGCGCGAGCGTCGCAACGGATCGAGGGACACTCACTCCCGCGCAGCAGGCGTGGCACGCCGCCGAGCGCTCCGCGGCGAGGTCGGGGGCCCACCGTAGGCTGGCTCCATGATCGCTTCCGTCCGCGGCACCGTGCTCGCAACATCAGGTTCGAGTGTCGTCGTCGAGGTCGGGGGAGTCGGGCTGCGTGTCGCGGTGACGCCTGACACGGCGCTCTCGCTGCGCGTCGGGTCGGAGGCCAGCCTGCAGACCGCGCTCATCGTTCGTGAGGACGAACTCGCCCTCTATGGCTTCGCAGATGACGAGGAGCGCGAGCTGTTCGACCTGCTGCGTGGAGTAAGCGGGGTCGGACCGAAGTCCGCGATGGGTGTGCTCGGCGGCCTCCGCCCAGCGGAGATCGCCGCCGCGGTTGCGAACGAGGACGATGCTGCATTCCGCAAGGTCTCCGGCATCGGACCGAAGACCGCCAAGCTCATCGTCGTCTCGCTCGCAGGCAAGCTCACCGCAGTGCGCATGCAAAGTGCCCCAGCTTCACGCGTGCCTACGCGCGTCGGTGACAGTGTCATCGCGGCCCTCGCCGGCCTCGGCTGGTCGGAGAAGATCGCTGCGCAGGCTGTAGACGACGCCGTCGCCGCGGCATCCGACGATGAGAAGTCGAACGTGCAGGCGCTGCTGCGCATCGCCCTCGCGAACCTCGGACCCAGCCAGCTCAGCTCCATGGGTGGCCGTTCATGACGGGCGACGCCGCCGGCGACCTCGGCATCGTCCGGTCGACACCGGAATCGGATGCCGAGCTCGCCTTCGAGGGCGCGCTTCGTCCGAAGACGCTCGCTGAGTTCGTCGGGCAGGCCAAGGTGCGCGCACAGCTGCAGCTGCTGCTCGACGCGGCGCGGATCCAGAACCGCACACCGGACCACATCCTGCTCGCCGGCCCGCCCGGCCTCGGCAAGACGACGCTCGCCATGATCGTCGCGGAGGAGAGCTGTCGGCCGCTGCGCATGTCCAGCGGCCCAGCGATCCAGCACGCGGGCGACCTGGCAGCGTTACTGTCGTCGCTCGTGCCGGGGGAGATCCTGTTCATCGACGAGATCCACCGCATGGCACGGTCGGCGGAGGAGATGCTGTACCTCGCGATGGAGGACTTCCGCATCGACATCATGGTCGGCAAGGGCGCAGGCGCCACGTCGATCCCACTCGACCTGGCACCGTTCACCCTGGTCGGCGCGACCACGCGATCCGGTCTGCTTCCGAACCCGTTGCGCGACCGCTTCGGGTTCACCGCCCACCTGGAGTTCTACGACGAGGGTGAGCTCGAGCAGGTGCTCATCCGTGCGGCGGCGCTCCTCGAGCTCAATGTCGAACCCGATGCCCTCGCCGAGATCGCGGGCCGTTCCCGTGGGACCCCGCGAATCGCCAACCGTCTGCTGCGACGTGTGCGGGACTACATCCTGGTGCACGACGTCGACGGTCTGCACGCGGTGCAGTCGGCGCTCGAGCTGTATGACGTCGACGGGCTCGGCCTGGACCGGCTCGACCGGGCGGTGCTCGACATCATCCTGACCCGCTTCGACGGCGGCCCGGTCGGTTTGAACACACTCGCTGTATCGGTCGGCGAGGAGGCCGAGACCATCGAATCGGTCGTCGAGCCGTTCCTGGTTCGGGTCGGCATGCTGACCCGCACTCCGCGTGGCCGTGTCGCCACGCGCGCCGCCTTCGAGCACCTCGGGATCCAGCGGCGCTCAGACGCCCTGTTCGGCGATGACCTATGATGTTTAACTGGCTCTTCACAGCCTGATCCCACGCGATCAGTGGCACAGTCGCACGGCTGACCGCCGACTGGAGCCGCAACCACAGTCCCCTTCGGAAGGCCAAGTCCCACATGGACCTCACATTCGTCATCATCCTCGTCGCCCTCGCGGCGTTGCTCTTCTTCCAGTTCCGCTCCGGCAAGAAGCGCCAGCGTGAGGCCGAGGAGCGTCGCACCCAGATGGTGCCAGGCACCGAGGTGATGACAAACTTCGGCCTGTACGGCACCATCACCGCGATCGACGAAGACGACAACATCGCCACCCTCGAGGTCGCCCCCGGTGTCGAACTCCGCGTGCACCGTCAGGTCCTCCTGAAGCCCGCCGACGACGCCGTGGCTGCTACCGACGACGAGACCGCCGACGCAATCGAGGACAGCACAACCGACGTTGCAACGGACGACGGCACAACCGGAGATGACAAGAAGGCGCTCTAGTAGGCGCTAACCTGAAACCTGCTCCACGCGAAGACGCGTGGACCGCGGGCCGTTGCCCGCACAATAACTCCTGATCTGACCCTAGAAAGCTGAGCGTACGTGGCCGCAAGATCGACACCGGTGAAGAGGGCATGGCGCACTCTCACCTGGCTCCTGGTGATCGTGCTCGGACTGGTGGCGCTCAACGGCGCAGCGGTCATCTGGGGTGGCGGGTCGTGGACCCCGAAGCTCGCGCTCGACCTTGAGGGCGGAACCCAGATCATCCTGGCGCCGCAACTGGAGAGCGGCCAGGCCGTCACTCAGGAACAGCTCGACCAGGCCGTGTCGATCATCCGCCAGCGTGTCGACGCATCCGGTGTCGCTGAGGCAGAGATCAGCACGCAGAGCGGGCAGAACGTCATCGTCTCGATCCCCGGCGTTCCGGATGACGAGACCATGGAGCGCCTCGAGGCGTCGGCCAAGCTCGAGTTCCGCCCAGTGCTGGTCGCGGATGTCTCTGCGACGTCGGCGATGGGTGAGGATGGCGAGCCGAGTCCGTCACCGTCGCCTTCGGCACCACCGGCGGAAGAGCCCGCGGCCGAGCCGAGCGTCACTCCGACCGATGCCAGCGACCTGAACTGGATCACCCCGGCGCTGCAGGAGGAGTTCACGAACTTCACCTGTGACACGATCGATGAGGCCGCAATGGCGGTCGCGCCGGACGACAAGCCGCTCATCACGTGTGACGACACGCTGCAGTTCAAGTACATCCTCGGCCCGGTGGAGGTCAGCGGTGAGCGCATCGCCGACGCACAGGCCGCGCTGGTCGCCAACAGCCAGGGTGTCAGCACCGGCCAGTGGGGTGTCAACATCGTGTTCGACGGTGAGGGCACTAAGGAGTTCGGCGACGTCACCAAGCGGCTGTTCCAGCTTCAGGGTTCGCAGAACCAGTTCGCGGTCGTGCTCGATGGCAAGGTCATCACCGCGCCGACCACCAACGCGGTCATCACCGACGGCAAGCCGCAGATCACCGGATCCTTCACCCAGGAGACCGCGAAGACCCTCGCGGACCAGCTGAAGTTCGGTGCGCTGCCGATCGGCTTCGTCGTGCAGAGCCAGGACACCATCTCGGCGACTCTCGGTGAGAGCCAGCTGCAAAGCGGTCTGCTCGCGGGCCTCATCGGCCTCATCCTGGTGGTCATCTACTCGCTCATCCAGTACCGGACGCTCGGCTCCGTAACGGTCGTGTCGCTCATGGTCGCGGCGATCATCACCTACCTGCTGGTCACGATCCTGTCCTGGCGTGAGGGCTACCGACTCTCACTCGCGGGCGTCGCAGGCCTCATCGTGGCGGTCGGTATCACCGCGGACTCGTTCATCGTCTACTTCGAGCGCATCCGCGATGAACTGCGCGACGGGCGCGCCCTCGTCTCGGCTGTCGAGGCGGGTTGGAAGCGTGCTCTGCGCACGATCTTCGCGTCGGACACGGTCAACTTCCTCGCGGCCGCGGTGCTGTTCCTGCTGGCCGTTGGAAACGTCCGCGGCTTCGCGTTCACGCTCGGGCTCACGACGCTCGTCGACCTCCTCGTCGTGTCGATGTTCACCCACCCGGTCATGCAGCTGCTCGCGCAGACGAAATTCTTCGGAGAGGGTCACCGCTTCAGCGGACTCGACCCGCGCGCCCTCGGCGCGGTGTACCGCGGGCGGGCGCAGTTCCGCGATCCCGTTGCAGTCCCGGCCAGTAAGCGCGCGTCGAGCAGCCGTGAGGCCGCAAAGCGTCAGACCATCGCCGAGCGCAAAGCCGCCGAGAAGGTCAGCTCCGTCAGCACCGGTTCCACCAGCACCAGTGCCAAGAACTCCAGTGCTAAGAAGAACGCGGGGAAGGATTCCTGATGGCCAGCTTCTCCCAGTTCGGCAACGACCTCTACACAGGCAAGCGCTCGTTTGATTTCATCGGCAAGCGCCGGATCTGGTACTCGATCGCCATCTCCCTGATCATCCTGTTCGTCGGCGTCACGCTGATGCGCGGCGGCTTCCAGTTCGGTATCGAGTTCCGCGGCGGTTCGCAGTTCGAGGTTGCCGATGTCGCGAATCCGGATGACGCCCTTGCTTCGGATGTCGTTGCATCCGTCGTCGACAAGGCGAACGCGAAGGTCACGATCGTCGGCGGCGACTCTGTCCGGGTGCAGACCGACCAGTTGACCAACCGCGAGAGCGATGATGTGCGCGATGCACTCGCCGAGGCCTACGGCGTCGGTGTTTCGGATGTCACAGCATCGTTCATCGGCCCGGTCTGGGGTCAGGACATCACCAACTCGTCCATCCGGGCGTTGTTGGTGTTCCTCGGCCTCGCCGCTGTTGTGATGGCGCTCTACTTCCGCACCTGGAAGATGTCGCTCGCCGCGATGATCGCACTGCTGCACGACCTGGTGATCACCGCCGGCATCTATGGCGTCCTCGCGTTCGAGGTGACCCCGGCAGCGATGATCGGCTTCCTGACCATCCTCGGCTACTCGCTGTACGACACTGTCGTGGTGTTCGACAAGATTCGCGAGAACACCACAGAGGACACCGGGGTGCGAACCTTCTCGGAGTCGGTGAACCTTGCGGTGAACCAGACGCTGGTGCGGTCGATCAACACCTCAGTCGTCGCACTGCTCCCGGTCGCCTCGATCCTGTTCATCGGATCGGTGCTGCTCGGTGCCGGCACGCTGCGAGACATCGCCCTGGCCTTGTTCATCGGAATGCTCGTCGGCACCTACTCGACGATCTTCATCGCGGCGCCGCTGTACGCGCACCTGCGGCAGAACGAGCCGGAGCTGAGGAAGCAGGAGCAGCGGCTGACCGAGAACCGCAAGGCGAGCATCGCCTAGCCGGTAGCGAACAGCCGCGGAATCTCAGGGCCCCGGTGTTAGTTTTGCCAGTGGAGGAGGCGCGATGACCGATACACGATCGGGCTCTGCGCAGGGCCCCACGGCACCTGTCGCATTGCGGCGCGCCCTCTTCCCGCGCATCTTCTCCAAGGGCCAGCCGGCGGGCACGGTCGGGGCGCTCATCAAGACCGTCCGCACCCACCACCCCAAGGCGGAAACCGGCATCATCGAGCGCGCCTACGTTGCCGCGGAACGGGCCCACGAGGGCCAGTTGCGCAAGAGCGGCGAGCCGTACATCACGCATCCGCTCGCGGTCGCGACGATTCTCGCCGACCTCGGCATCGGCCCGGTGACGATCGCCGCCGCGCTGCTGCATGACACGGTGGAGGACACCGACTACACACTTGAGAGCCTGCGCGACGACTTCGGCGACGAGGTTGCGATGCTCGTCGACGGCGTCACCAAGCTGGACAAGCTCAAGTACGGCGACAGCGCCCAGGCCGAGACCGTCCGGAAGATGGTCGTCGCGATGTCGAAGGACATCCGGGTGCTCGTCATCAAGCTCGCTGATCGGCTGCACAACGCCCGCACCTGGGGCTTCGTGGATGGCGACTCCGCCCGCCGCAAGGCGCAGGAGACGCTCGACATCTACGCCCCGCTCGCGCACCGGCTGGGTATCCAGACGATCAAGCTGGAGCTGGAAGACCTGTCGTTCGCGGTGCTGTACCCGAAGATCTATGTTGAGATCGAGTCGCTTGTCAAGCAGCGCAACCCCGAGCGCGCGGGCTTCATCCAGGAGGTCATCGATGCGGTGACGGAGGACCTCAAGGCGTCGAAGATCCGCGGTCGGATCATGGGCCGGCCCAAGCAGTACTACTCGATCTACCAGAAGATGGTGCAGCGCGGACGCGAGTTCGACGATATCTACGACCTCGTCGGTGTGCGCGTGCTGGTGAACTCTGTCCGTGACTGCTACGCGGTGCTCGGGGCGATCCACGCGCGCTGGAACCCGCTGCCCGGCCGGTTCAAGGACTACATCGCCACCCCGAAGTTCAACCTGTACCAGTCGCTGCACACCACCGTCATCGGCCCGCACGGCCGGTCAGTGGAGCTGCAGATCCGCACCGAGGAGATGCACCAGCGCGCCGAGTACGGTGTCGCCGCGCACTGGAAGTACAAGGAGCGGATGGCCGGCAAGCTGCCGGAGAAGACCTTCGCTGGCAGCACCGAGATGGCGTGGCTCGCCCACATCTCCGACTGGCAGGCGGAGACCAGCGACCCGAATGAGTTCCTCGAGTCGCTGCGCTTCGAGATCGGCGCCAAAGAGGTGTACGTGTTCACCCCGCAGGGCAAGGTCATCGGCCTCCCGGCGGGCGCGACCCCGGTGGACTTCGCCTACGCGGTGCACACCGAGGTCGGCCACCGCACGATGGGTGCGAAGGTCAACGGCCGGCTCGTGCCGCTGGACACCCCGCTCACGAGTGGTGAGGTCGTCGAGGTACTGACGTCGAAGAATCCGGATGCCGGACCGAGTCAGGACTGGCTGGCGTTCGTCAAGAGCACGAGGGCCCGCAACAAGATCAAGCAGTGGTTCACCAAGGAACGCCGCGAAGAGGCCATCGAGCAGGGCAAGGACGCGATCGCCAGGGCGATGCGCAAGCAGAACCTGCCACTGCAGAAGCTTATGAGCCAGGACTCGTTCAACGAGGTCGCCGCGCAACTGCGCTACGAGGACGTCTCCGGCCTGTACGCGGCCGTCGGGGAGGGACATGTCTCCACCCAGTCGGTGATCGAGAAGGTGCTCGCACTCGTCGCCACCGAGCCCGACGATGTTCCGGAGCTGCCCTTCCGTCCCGGCCGTGCCACGCCGTTGCGCAACAGCAACTCCGGTGTGCTCGTGCGCGGTGCGCCAGACATCCTGGTGAAGCTCGCCAAGTGCTGCACGCCGGTCCCAGGCGACGAAATCGTCGGCTTCGTGACGCGCGGCGCTGGGGTGTCGGTGCATCAGCGTAAGTGCGTGAACGTCAAGGCGCTGCTCGCGGAGCCCGACCGGATGATCGAAGTCGAGTGGGCGCCGACGAGCTCGAGCGTCTTCCTGGTGCAGATCCAGGTCGAGGCGCTCGATCGTGCCGGCCTTCTGTCTGATGTGACGCGCGTGCTCTCCGAACACCACGTCAACATCCTGTCGGCGACCGTCGCGACCTCAAGCGACCGGCTGGCGCTCAGCCGGTTCCTGTTCGAGATGGGCGACACCACCCACCTGGAGAAGGTGCTGAACGCGGTGCGCCGCATCGACCAGGTCTATGACGTGTACCGGGTGAACGCGAACTAATTAGGCACCGAGTGCGAATGCCAGCCGACGCAGCGCGAGGCGCTTGTTCGGGAGGTTGCGGCGAGCGAGCGCAACCCGACGGATGTGACCACGGTCGAGACCGCCGATGTCGGCCAGCGCCGACACCGTGGCAGCGGCGCGCTCATCGAACGGCTCGCTGAAGCGCACCAGGTCAAGGATGGTGCGGAGCTCGGTGGTGACCCGGACGCCGCCGAGTTCGGTGCAGTCAGCCGGCCCGATGACTACCTCACGCACGGTCACCCTGGCCGGGTACGCCGGACGTGAGCGCGCTGAGAGGGGAGCGCAGAACTGGTGACGCTCGGGCACCGTCGCCGTCGCGCCCAGAATCCACGCCGCTGTCGCCCGTTCTGCGATCAGCCGACCCCGCGCCAGGCGGGCGACCGAGAGCGCCCGCAGCAGGGCCGTTTCTGCCTGGTCGACCGGAGCGAAGCCCTCGCCGATCCCGAACAGCTCGCCATCGAGGCGGGCCGCGCACAGTTCCGCCATCGGCAAGTCGTCGTCATCGAGCAGCGACGCGAGCCGGCTGGGGGAGAGGACCGCAGTCATCCCTCTATGGTCGCCGAGCGCGCCGTGGGACGTTCATCACGCGTCTGCCAACTGTGCACAACCGCGGCAGTCGGGCCGGCGGCGACGCGGGTCAGCCGATCGCGCCGAGCCAGAGCTTGCGTGCGGCGAGTGCTTCCTCGGCCTCGGCAATGCGCTTGGCGTCGCCGGCCGTCTTCGCGTCGGCGAGTTCCTTCTCGAGCTTCTCGATCGCATCCTGAAGCTGCCCGGCGAGACCCTCCGCGCGCGCCTTGCGCTCGGGGTTGTTCTTCTGCCAGTGCTCCTCGTCAAGCTTGCGCACCGCCGCCTCGACCTTGCGCAGCCGATCCTCGACCACGCGAACCTGGTCGCGGGGTACCTTGCCGATCTCGTCCCAGCGACGCTGGATCGCGAGCAGCTTCTCTCGCGCAACGTCGCGGTCGGTCTCCTTCAGCAGCGGCTCGGCCTCATTCAGGAGCTCGAGCTTCTGCTCCAGGTTGCCGCGGAACTCCTCGTCGTCCTTGGCGTCGAGCTCTGCCTTCGCAGCGTAGATCGCGTCGCCTGCGGCCTTGAACCGTGCCCACAGAGCGTCATCGACCTTTTTGCCTGCACGTCCGGCGCGCTTCCAGTCGTCCAGGAGCGCCCGGTAGGCGGGGATGCCGTCAGCACCCTGCGGCACAAGCGCCTCCGCCTTCTCTGCGAGCTCCTGCTTGCGGCCGCGCGCATCCTTGTGCGCCGCGTCCAGCTCGGCGAAGAACGCCCTGCGGTGCGTCTCGATCGTCAGGCGCGCTGCACGGAACCGCTTCCACAGCTCGTCGCGCTCCGCCTTCGGCAGCCGCGGGCCGTTCTGCTGCTGCTCCTGCCACCGCGCGAACAGGGCGTCCAGTGCGGCGCTCACCTGCTTCCACTGGGCCTTCGCCGGGTCGGCTGCGGCAAGCGCCTCTGCCTCCTCGACGACGGCGGTGCGCTCGGCGATCGCCTGCTGCAGTGCGGCCTTCGACTCCTCGGCCTGCTGGGCGGTCAGCTCGCCGACAGCGCCCTTCAGCGTGTCGAGGCGCGCCTCGAGCGAGGCGAGGTCACCGACAGCGTTCGCCTCAGAAACCGCACGGCGCAGGGTCTCGACCGTCTTGGCCACGTCGGACGCGGATGCGCCGCGACGAACCCGCTGCTCGAGCAGCCGGACCTGGCCCTCCAACTCGGTGAACTTCCGCTCGAAGTAGGCGAGCGCCTCCTGTGGGCTGCCATCCGGGAACGCTCCGACAACGCGCTCGGCGTCGGCGGTGCGCACGTAGACCGTGCCCGTCTCGTCGACACGCCCCCACTGCGACTGATTGTCTTCGGCCAACTGCCTCACCTTGCTGCTTGGATCAGGAATGCTCTCGCGCGGGCCGGTTCACTTACCCGCGATAACCGAGCACAAGCCTATTGCCTACTGAACGCTCACGCTCGTGATGGTCGTCGGGATGACCGGAGCGCCGTCGTTGGCCCCACGGGGACCACCCGGCTGCACACCACCGCTTGCGATCTCCTCGATGAACCGGTCGAGCCCGTCGGTGACCTTGCCGAAGACGGTGTACCCGCCTGCCATATCGTCCGGCAGGCTGCCGTCCTCGTACATGATGAAGAACTGGTGCCCCTGGCTGTAGGCGTCGCCGCCGGCACGCGCCATCGCGATCGTGCCCGCCGGGTAGACGCCGTCCTCCGGCGCGTTCTCGATGGGCCCGAAGCGGAAGTCGGGGTCGCCCGCGCCGGTTCCATCCAGGGAGCCGCACTGGATGAGCTTGACCCCAGCGTCGGTCAAGCGGTGGCAGGTCTTGTCGACGAAGTAGCCGTCTTGCACCTGCTGGACGAACGCGGCGACAGCCTGCGGCGCCGCAGCACCGTCGAGTTCGAACGCGAGCGGCACGTCGTTGAGCACGAGCTCACCGGTCCAGGTGCGGAACTCGGAGAGCGCCGGGTCGGGGATGTCGCCGACGTTCTGCTGCGGCTCTGGAGTCGCTGTGGCCGACGGCTCCGGCGTGGGCTCCGGGGCGCCAGGTCCGGCGGTGAAGAACACCACCTGGGTGAGCGTGGCGAGAGCCGCGATGACGACGACACCGATGACAGCCAGCACGTTGTCCCGCTTGCGCCGCGACACCCGCTGCTTGTGCACTTCCTGCCGCGCGTTGAAACGACGCAGACGCTCGCGCGCCTGCCGTGCCTCACGATCGGCGCTCTTGCTCGGTGCCACGGACCCTCCATCTTGCGTTCACCAACGAACCGTGAAGAACACTACCGGTTGGGCGAAGGACGGTCGGTGCAGCCAACTACCATGGCCGCTATGGCCGATCTGCAACCGGGGTTGCGCACGGGCGCGACACCGCTCGCCGTGCGGATGCGACCGCGCACCCTTGACGAGTTGGCCGGCCAGAAGCACCTTCTGACGCCCGGCTCGCCCCTCATCAGCCTCGCCGGCGACACGACGGGGGAGCAGGGCGCGGTCTCTGTCATCCTGTGGGGCCCGCCCGGCACCGGCAAGACCACGATTGCCCAGGCGATCGCGCGCAGTTCCGGGCGCAAGTTCGTCGAACTGTCCGCCGTCACCGCGGGAGTCAAGGACGTCCGCCAGGTCATGCAGGACGCGATGTCCGCCCGCGACCTGTACGGCGTCTCGACGGTGCTGTTCCTCGACGAGATCCACCGTTTCACCAAGGCGCAGCAGGATGCCCTGCTTCCCGGCGTCGAGAACGGCTGGGTCATCCTCGTCGCAGCTACCACCGAGAACCCGTCGTTCTCGGTGATCGCGCCGCTGCTGTCCCGCTCCCTGCTGCTGACGCTCGAGCAGCTGTCCGACGACGACCTCGGCGAAGTCATCGACCGGGCACTGGGCGACGATCGCGGATTGGCGGATGCCGTCAGCCTGCAGCAGGATGCGCGGGCGGCCATCATCCGGTTGGCCTCCGGCGACGCACGGCGCGCGCTCACCGCGCTGGAGGCATCCGCCGCCGCCGCGACCGCGCTCGCGGAGGATGGGAAGCCGGTCATCACGCCCGAGGTCGTCGCGACCGCTGTCGACCGGGCGCTGCTGCGCTACGACCGGCAGGGTGACGAGCATTACGACGTGATCAGTGCCTTCATCAAGTCGGTGCGCGGCTCCGACGTCGACGCCGCGATCCATTACCTCGCCCGGATGATCGAGGCGGGGGAGGACCCGCGGTTCATCGCTCGGCGCATCATCATCCTGGCAGCGGAAGACATCGGCATGGCAGACCCGAACGCGCTGAATATCGCCGTATCCGCAGCCGAGGCGGTGCAGCTGATCGGAATGCCGGAGGGGCGGATCCCACTCGCTGAAGCAGTGGTCTACCTGGCCACCGCACCGAAGTCCAACGCGGCGTACTCAGCCATCAACGCGGCGATAGCGGATGTCCGCGCAGGCAAGATCGGCCGGGTGCCCAAGCATTTGCGGGACGCGCACTACCCGGGAGCCAAACGGCTCGGCCACGGCAAGGGCTACCGTTACGCGCACGACTCCGACCTGGGGGTGGTCGAGCAGCAGTACCTCCCCGACGAGCTCCAGGGCACGCGGTACTACACGCCGACAGAGCACGGCAACGAGCGCGACGTGTCGGTGCGGCTGGCCAAGCTGCGGAAGATCATCCGCGGCGGCCGCGACTAGCATCCGATCGGCCCCGGCCGTCTGCTAACATTGATCCGCCTACAGTGGGCTCTCGCGCGCGGCTGCTTCGAGACTCAACTGGATGGGAACGCCCTTTAGCCGGACGGTACCCGTGGCGCATCCCTCTTCCATGAACCTGTCGCTGTGCGCGCATGCGCGGCAGTCGAAGACCGATGAACTCATTCGTACCGAAAGGAAACCGTGTCTACCAAGTCACGTACCCACAGCAAGACCCGCCTCTCGCGGGCTCTGGGCATCGCCCTCACCCCGAAGGCAGCCAAGTACCTCGAGAAGCGCCCCTACGCTCCGGGCGAGCACGGACGCACCCGCCGCAAGACCGACAGCGACTACGCCGTCCGTCTGCGGGAGAAGCAGCGTCTGCGCGCCCAGTACGGCATCCGCGAGGCGCAGCTGCGCATCGTGTTCCAGGAGGCCCGCCGCACCCAGGGCCTGACCGGTGAGAACCTGGTCGAGCTGCTGGAGATGCGCCTCGACGCCCTCGTGCTGCGTGCCGGCTTCGCCCGCACCACCGCGCAGGCTCGCCAGCTGATCGTGCACCGTCACATCATGGTCGATGGCCAGCGCGTCGACCGCCCGTCCTTCCGCGTGAAGCCGGGTCAGCTCATCCACGTGCACCCGCGCAGCGAGGTGCTCGAGCCGTTCCAGGTCGCGGCCGCCGGCGGTCACGCCGAGGTCCTGCCGAAGGTCCCGGGCTACCTCGAGGTCGAGCTCGAAAAGCTGCAGGCTCGCCTGGTCCGCCGCCCGAAGCGCGCCGAGGTCCCGGTGACCTGCGAAGTGCAGCTCGTGGTCGAGTACTACGCAGCACGCTAAGCGACACAAGAGCTCCAAGAGCGAGTCGGGGCGGTTGCACTTCGGTGCGCCGCCCCGTTCGCGTTTAACATAGCTCGCTGGCCGTCCGCGCGCAGCAGGCGTCAACCGTGGCACGATTAGGCTTTATGAGTTCTTACTGAACTCACTCGACTTTTCATTTAGGAGCAGTGCTTATGGGCAAGGTGTTCTGGCTGATCGTCGGTGTCGGCGTCGGGTTCGTCGTTGCGCACCAGGTCAACAAGACTCCCGAGGGCAGGAAGTTCTTCGAAGACGTCGACAGCAAGGCCCGCGAGTTCGCGGACGCCGTCGTCGAGGGTTACCGGGCACGTGAGGCTGAGTTGCGTGGCGAGCTCGACGACGAGTTCGCCGCCGAGGCCGGCTGAGCACCGATTCCTCAGACCACTGCCTGCCGGGCCTCCCGGCACTGATCCGGGACAACCCATGCAAACCGCTGAAATCCGTCGCCGCTGGCTCGACTTCTTCGCCGAGCGCGGCCACACCGTCGTGCCGTCGGCCTCGCTCGTCAGCGACGACCCCACCCTCATGTTCACCATCGCCGGGATGGTGCCGTTCATCCCGTACCTGTCCGGTCTGGTTCCGGCGCCGTACCCGCGGGCGACGAGCGTGCAGAAGTGCATCCGCACCCTCGACATCGATGAGGTCGGCAAGACGACCCGCCACGGCACGTTCTTCCAGATGAACGGCAACTTCTCCTTCGGCGACTACTTCAAGGAAGGTGCGATCGGCTACGCGTGGGAGCTGCTGACCACGAGCGAGTCGGACGGCGGCTACGGCTTCAACGAGCGTGACCTCTGGGTGACCGTCTACGAGGACGACGATGAGGCCGCTGCGCTGTGGAAGAAGGTCGCCGGGCTCCCGGATGAGCGCATCCAGCGGCTCGGCCGCGAGGACAACTACTGGCACACCGGCCAGTCCGGCCCCGGCGGTCCGTGCTCGGAGATCTACTTCGACCGCGGCCCCGCCTACGGCGCCGAGGGTGGGCCGGCCGTCGACGACAACCGGTTTGTGGAGATCTGGAACCTGGTCTTCATGCAGTACCTGCTCGACGATGTGCGCTCGAAGACCGAGTTCAGGATCGTCGGGGACCTGCCGAAGCAGAACATCGACACCGGCATGGGCATGGAGCGCGTCGCGTTCCTGAAGCAGGGTGTCGAGAACATGTACGAGATCGACCAGGTCCGGCCGGTGCTCGACCGGGCGGCCGAACTCTCCGGACGCCGGTACGGCGCCGACCACGACGACGATGTGCGGATGCGTGTCATCGCCGACCACGTGCGCTCGGCGCTCATGCTCATGGCCGACGGTGTCGCACCGTCCAACGAGGGGCGCGGCTACATCCTGCGGCGTCTGCTGCGCCGCAGCGTGCGCGCGATGCGCCTGCTCGGGGTCGACGCGGCCACCTTCGACGTGCTGTTCCCCGCCTCCCGGGACGCGATGAAGTCCTCCTACCCTGAGGTGGAGCACGAGTTCGACCGTATCTCCCGCCTCGCCTACGCCGAGGAGGAGACCTTCCTCGGCACGCTCGAGAGCGGCACCAGCATCCTCGACGTCGCGGTGGAGAAGACTCGCGCATCCGGAAGCAAGGAGCTGCCGGGGGACACTGCCTTCCTGCTGCACGACACCTTCGGCTTCCCGATCGACCTGACGCTGGAGATGGCAGAGGAAGCTGGCCTGAGCGTCGACCGCGGCGCGTTCGACACCCTCATGGCCGAGCAGCGCTCGAAGGCGAAGGCGGATGCCCGCTCGCGCAAGTCGCACCTGGCCGACCTGTCGGTCTACAGCGAGTTCCGCGGGCTTGGCGAGACGGTGTTCACCGGCTACGAGTTCCTGGAGACCGACAGCCGGGTGCTCGGCCTGATCGTCGACGGCGAATCGGTTACCTCTGCGAGCGCGGGCCAGACGGCGGAGGTCATTCTCGCCGAGACCGCGCTGTACCCGGAGTCCGGCGGCCAGGATGCCGACGCTGGTCGCATCGTCGGCACCGGCTTCGACCTCGAGGTGCTCGACGTGCAGCGCCCGGTGAAGGGACTCATCAGCCACAAGGTGCAGGTCACCAGCGGCGAGGTCGCGGTCGGCGAACCGGCCACGAGCGTTGTCGACGCCGAGTACCGCCGTGGCGCCACGCAGGCGCACTCGGCGACCCACCTCATCCACGCCGCGCTGCGTGAGGTGCTCGGGCCGCAGGCGCACCAGTCCGGTTCGTACAACAAAGCCGGCTACATGCGCCTTGACTTCGGCTGGAGCCAACCGCTCTCCCCGGAGACCCGCTCCGAGATCGAAGAGCTCGCGAACGTCGCGATCCGCCGCAACCTCGAGGTCGAGACGCGCGTCATGCCGCTCGATGAGGCGAAGGCCCTGGGCGCCATGGCGCTGTTCGGAGAGAAGTACGGCGAGACCGTGCGGGTCGTGGACATCGGCGGGCCGTGGTCACGCGAGCTGTGTGCAGGCACCCACGTCACCCGCAGCTCCGAGGTGGGGCTGATCAGCGTCGTCAGTGAGGCATCCGTCGGCTCGACCAACCGCCGGATCGAGTCGTTGGTTGGTATGGAGGCATTCCGCGAACTGGCAACAGAGCGCGCGATCGTGTCGCAGCTGAGCGCCAACCTGAAGACTCCGCGTGAGCAGCTTCCGGAGCGCATCGCCGAGCTCATGGGCAACCTGAAGGCCGCGGAGAAGCGCATCGCCGCGTTCCAGGCGGCCGAGCTCGCGCAGCGCGCTCCGGCGCTCGCCTCCGGCGCGCAGCAGGTCGCCGGGGTGAAGCGCGTCGTCGACAGCATCGGCAGTGCCTCCTCAGCCGATGACCTCCGGTCGTTGGTGACGGATGTCCGTGGCCGGCTTGGCGCGGAGGCGGCCGTCGTCGCCCTCGCCGCGGACATCGGCGGCAAGCCGGCCGTGATCGTGGCCACCAACGACGCCGCTCGCGGTCTCGGCGTGAAGGCTGGCCCGCTGGCCAAGACCGCAGCGGGCGTGCTCGGCGGCGGTGGCGGCGGCAAGGACGAGCTCGCCCAGGGTGGCGGGTCTGACGTCTCGGCGATCCCGGCCGCGCTCGACTCCATCCGAGACGCCCTGCCGAGGTGACCATGCGCAGTGGCGTCCGGCTCGGCATCGACGTTGGCACCGTCCGCGTGGGCGTTGCGCGCAGCGACCTGCACGGCATGCTCGCAACCCCCGTCGAAACCGTCACCCGCGGCGACGGCGACGTCACCGCGATCCTGGCGATCGCCTCCGAGCTGGAGGCAATCGAGTTGATCGTGGGACTGCCGCTGTCCCTGTCGGGGGCGCGGACGAGGTCGACGGATGACGCCGCCGAGTTCGCCGCTCGGCTCGCCGTAGGCGGGCGCCCGGTGAGGTTGGTCGACGAGCGCCTCTCCACCGTGAGCGCCCAGCAGTCCCTGCACGCCGCCGGGCGCGACACCAAGGGCTCTCGGAAAGTCATCGATCAGGTGGCCGCAACTATAATCCTTCAGCACGCCCTCGACCTCGAGCGCTCGTCCGGTACGGCACCGGGTGAGCTCGTGGTCTCAACCCAAGGACCGTGATCGTGGCAGACGAGCCCAACTGGGACGACATCTTCACCACGCAGCCGCAGGCTGCAGCGGAGCAACCGACGGAACCCGCCGACGGCGACGGGCTGCCGACCAGACGCTCTGCACGCCGGGAGCCGACCGCGCGTCGGCCTCGCCGCAGCGAGCGGCAGGACCGGGTCAGGGACCGGGGCCCCCGCAAGCGGCGCCGCTGGATTCCGTGGCTGATCTCCATCGTCGTTGTGCTCGGCCTCGGCGCCGGTGCGACGGCGGTCGTGTGGGCCAACTACGAGGACCAGATCCGCAAGGTGCTCGGCTGGGAGCTGCCGCCGGCTGACTTCGAGGGCAGCGGCACGGGCGAGGCGACCATCGTCATCAACAGCGGCGACAACGGCGCCGCAGTGGCGCGCGCGCTGCTCGAGGCGAACGTGATCGCGAGTTTCGACGCGTTCTACGACCTGCTCCTGGCGGACCCGAACGTGCAGTTCTTCCCTGGCTTCTACGTGCTCAAAGAGCAGATGAGCGCGCAAGCGGCGCTCGACGCGCTGCAGGACCCGGCCAATCGTGTCGAGAACACCGCGCTCATCCAGGAGGGCAAGAGCAAGGACCAGGCGTTTGAGATCCTGAGCGCGGCCACCGAGATCCCGATCGAGGAGTTCCAGGCAGAGGCCGAGGACCTCGCGAGCTTCGGCATCCCCGCAGAGGCCCCGAGCATCGAGGGCTACCTGTTCCCGGCCACCTACACCTTCGATCCAGGGGTCACGGCCCGCTCTGTGCTCGAGCGGCTCGTGAACCGCACCTTCGAGTCGCTGGATGCCGCCGGTGTTGCCCCGGAGGACCGGCATCGGGTGCTCACCATCGCGTCGCTCATCCAGCGTGAGGCCGGCAGCAAGGCGGAGGACTTCTACAAGGTCTCGCGTGTGGTCCAGAACCGGGTGAAGAGCGGCATGCTGCTGCAGTTCGACTCGACCTCGCACTACGGCTACGCCTGGGCGCACGGCGAGCGGCTCGACGGCGGCGTCTTCAGCAACACCGAAGAACTCACCGACGACAACCCGTACAACACCTACGTGCATACCGGTCTGCCGATCGGGCCGATCGGCGCGGCAGGGGACCTCGCCATCAGAGCGGCGCTCGAGCCCGCCGACGGGGCGTGGCTGTACTTCGTCACGGTCAACCTGGAGACCGGGGAGACCGTGTTCTCCGACACCCTGAGCCAGCACAACGCGGCAGTGAAGCAGCTGCAGCAGTGGTGCCGGGATACCAGAAGCCCCACCTGCGGATGAGGCTCGCAGTCCTCGGGTCGCCGATCGCGCACTCGAAGTCCCCTGTGCTGCACCGGGCCGCCTACGACGTGCTCGGTCTCGACTGGGAGTACACCGCGATCGAGGTCGGCGCAGGCGGACTCGCCGACTTCCTCGCGAGCTGCGGACCGGACTGGCGTGGCCTCTCGCTCACCATGCCGCTCAAGCGCGAGGCACTGGCGCTGCTGGCCGAGGTCGAACCGGTCGCCGCACAGGTCGGTGCCGTGAACACCGTGTTGCTCCGCGACGGGGCGAGGGCCGGGTTCAACACCGACATCTACGGCGTGCAGCAGGCGCTTCGCGAACTGGGCGTAACCAGCCCGAGGACCGTGCTGCTTCTCGGCGCGGGAGCGACAGCGTCATCGGTGATCGCCGCGGTGCACGGCCTCGGCGCGACATGCGTCGTCATCGGCGCACGCACGCCGGGGAAGGCGGGCGAAGCGCTCAAGCTCGCCACCCGACTCGGCGTCACCGCAACCGCTCACGACTTCGACACCGCGGTGCGTGAGGCGGCGCAGAACGCGGACGTGGTCATCAGCACCCTGCCCGGCGACGCCGCGCTCGGCCGCGAACTGCCGACCGAGCTTCGGCAGTCGGTTCCGCTGTTCGACGTCGCCTATGCGCCGTGGCCGACCGCCATCGCACGGTCCTGGGCGGCGGTCGGCGGGACCGCGGCATCCGGTCTCGGGATGCTGCTGCACCAGGCGCTCCGGCAGGTGCGGATCTTCGTCACCGGCGACCCGGACCAGCCGCTGGACGACGAAGCCGCCGTGCTCACGGCCATGCGCCGGGCAATCGGGCACTGACGGCTGTGGGAAGATCGATTACATGCTTCGTTGGTTGACCGCTGGGGAATCGCACGGCCCCGAGCTCATTGCGATCCTCGAGGGGCTCCCGGCCGGAGTGCCGGTCAGCCTCGATGCCATCCGCGAGGATCTGGCCCGGCGCCGCCTGGGCTACGGCCGTGGTGCCAGGCAGAAGTTCGAGCAGGACGAGCTCGCTATTTCCGCGGGCGTCCGGTTCGGTGCGAGCATCGGCAGCCCCATCGCGGTGCGGATCGGCAACACCGAGTGGCCCCGCTGGGTCGAGGTGATGAGCGCTGAACCAGTCGACCCTGCGACTCTCCCCAAGGGCCGCGGCGCCCCGCTGACCCGGCCACGTCCCGGGCACGCCGACCTCACCGGCATGCAGAAGTACGGCTTCGACGAGGCCCGCAACGTGCTCGAACGCGCCAGCGCGCGAGAGACCGCCGCGCGCGTTGCCCTGGGCGCGGTCGCGCGCTCATTCTTGGAACAGCTCGGCATCCGGGTCATCAGCCACACCCTGTCGATCGGCTCCGTGCGGGTGCCAGCGGGCAGCGCCCTGCCGACACCCGATGACGTCGCCGCATTGGACGCCGACCCGCTGCGCTGCTTCGACCCCGACACCTCGACCAGGATGGTCGCCGAGGTCGATGACGCGCACGAGGCGGGCGACACGCTCGGTGGAGTCGTCGAAGTTCTCGCGTACGGCGTGCCGCCCGGACTCGGCTCCTACACCCACTGGGATCGCCGTCTGGATGCGCAGCTCGCCGCCGCCCTCATGGGCATCCAGGCCATCAAGGGCGTCGAGGTGGGCGACGGGTTCCTCACCGCAGCACGCCGCGGGTCCCAGGCCCACGACGAGTTGTTCCAGACCGACTCCGGCATCGCCCGCGCATCCGATCGTGCCGGTGGCACAGAGGGCGGCATGAGCACCGGAACCGTGCTGCGCGTGTCCGCCGCGATGAAACCGATCTCAACCGTCCCGCACGCCCTGCGCACCGTCGACGTCGCCACCGGAGGCACGGCGGATGCGCACCATCAGCGCTCCGACGTGTGCGCCGTGCCGGCCGCGGGCGTGGTCGGCGAGGCCATGGTCGCGCTCGTGCTCGCCAACGCCGTGCTGGAGAAGTTCGGCGGCGACTCCCTCGAGGAGACCAGGCGCAACCTCCAGGGCTACCTGGCCGCGATCCCCGACAACCTGCGCACCGACCCAGCCCTGTTCTCACCCGAATGACCGAATCGCCCGTCGCCGTGATCATCGGCCCGCCCGCCGCGGGCAAGACGCGCATCGGCCGTCACGTCGCTCGTCTGCTCGAGGTGCCGTTCATCGACGTCGACCACCGGATCCGGGAGGCCCACGGCCCGATCCCCGACATCTTCGCGGCCCACGGCGAAAAGCACTTCCGCGCCCTCGAGCGCGCTGAGGTCGCGCGCGCCCTGGGTGAGCATGCGATCGTCTCGCTGGGCGGGGGAGCCGTGCTCAACCCGGACACCCAACGCGACCTTGCCCAGCTCACCGTGATCGGACTCACCGTGAGCCCGGAGGCAGCCGCCGAGCGACTGGACTCGCACACGCGACCGCTCATCACCGGCGGCATCGACGCGTGGATGCGGCTGGTGGAGAGCCGTCGCGCCCTCTACGACCAGCTCGCCACGGCAACCTGGGACACATCGAGGCGCAGCGCCCCGAAGCTCGCCCACGACATCGCCAACTGGCTGAGCAGACGACCAAGCACCAAGGAGCAAGCATGACGACGACCATCACCGTCGCCGGTACCAACCCCTACGACGTCATCGTCGGACGCGGCACGAGCGCCGAAATCGCAGCGCAGCTCGGTTCCGGGGTGCGCAAGGTGCTCGTGGTGCACCCGCCGACGCTCGGGGCACGGGCCGAGGCGCTCCGGCAGTCCCTGGCCGGCGACTTCGAGGTGCTTCTTGCCGAGGTGCCGGATGCCGAGGCCGGCAAACGGGTCGAGGTTGCCGCGTTCTGCTGGCAGATCATGGGACAGTCCGACTTCACGCGTTCCGATGCGGTCATCGGCATGGGCGGGGGAGCAGCAACCGACCTCGCCGGTTTCGTCGCAGCCACCTGGCTGCGCGGGGTCCGGCTCATCCAGGTGCCGACCACCGTGCTGGGCATGGTGGATGCCGCGATCGGCGGCAAGACCGGTATCAACACCAACGAGGGCAAGAACTTGGTTGGCTCGTTCTATGAGCCGTCCGCGGTGATCGTCGACCTCGACCTGCTCGACGGTCTCAGCCAGATGGAGGTGCTCGCGGGCTTCGGCGAGGTCGTCAAGTACGGCTTCATCGCCGAGCCCGAGATCCTCGAGCTGATCGAGGCCGATGTCACGGCAGCGACCGACCCCAACTCGGACGCCTTCCGGCGCATCGTCGAGTTGTCGATCGGCATCAAGGCCAGGGTGGTCGGCAACGACTTCAAGGAGGCAGGCGAGCGCGAGATCCTCAACTACGGGCACACGCTCGGCCACGCCATCGAATTCGCCGAACGGTACCAGTGGCGTCACGGCGCCGCGGTCGCGATCGGCATGATGTACGCGGCGGAACTCGCTCGGCTCACCGGCCGACTCTCCGACGCCGTCGTCGACCGGCACCGCAGCATCCTCGAGTCCCTGCAGTTGCCGGTGACCTACCCGGCCGGCCGCTGGAACACTCTGCTGTCGGTGATGAAGCGGGACAAGAAGGCGCGCGGCGACCTGCTGCGCTTCATCGTGCTCGACGACGTGGCCCGGCCGACCGTGCTCGCCGGACCGGACGAGTCGCTGCTCTTCGCCGCCTACCAGGAGATCGGCTCCTAAGCCACCGGTCCCGCCTCACCGGTTTCCAACCAACCGGTTTCCAACAACTACAATGGCTCGGGCGCTACGCCCACCGACGACTCACGAACAGGAACTCTCATGGCCTCTACCGCTGACATCAAGAACGGTGCCGTTCTCAACATCGACGGCGCGCTGTGGACGGTGATCGAGTTCCAGCACGTGAAGCCGGGCAAGGGTGGCGCGTTCGTGCGCACCAAGCTCAAGAACGTCGTCACCGGCAAGACCGTGGACCGCACCTACAACGCGGGCACCAAGCTCGATTTCGAGAACGTCGACCGCCGCGACTTCACCTACCTGTACCGTGACGGCGACGGCTTCGTGTTCATGGACGCGACCGACTACGACCAGGTGACCGTGTCGGAGACCGTCGTCGGCGACGCCGCGAACTTCCTGCTGGAGAACCAGCCGGTCACCATCGCCCTGAACAACGGCAACCCTCTCTACCTGGACCTGCCGGCATCCGTGGTGCTGGAGATCACCTACACCGAGCCGGGCCTGCAGGGCGACCGCTCCACTGGCGGCACCAAGCCCGCGACGGTTGAGACCGGCTACCAGATCCAGGTCCCGCTGTTCCTCGAGGCGGGCACCAAGGTCAAGGTCGACACGCGCACCGGGGACTACCTCGGCCGCGTGAACGACTAGCGCGGATGAGCGCACGCACCAAGGCGCGCAAGCGCGCCCTCGACCTGCTGTACAGCGCAGACCTAACGCAGCGGCCGGTCGGTGACCTGCTCGCCGAGGAGGCCGGTCGTGCCGCCCGCGAACCGGCGCGCACCGCCTCCTGGGAGTACGCGCGACAGATCGTCGAGGGGGTCGAGGAGCACCGCGTCGAGATCGACGAGCTCATCGAGACCTACGCCCAGGGCTGGACCATCAAGCGGATGCCCGCGCTCGACCGGGCGATCACGCGCATCGGCATCTGGGAGCTCGCCTACAACGACGACATCCCCGCTGCCGTGGCGATCGCGGAAGCGGTCGAAGCTGCGACGACTTACAGCACCGACGACTCGGCCGGCTTCGTGAACGGGCTGCTTGGGCGCATCGCCGCCGTCGTCTGACCCGCCATCACACGCGAGAGGCTCGCCTCGAGCACGCAGTATGCTTGAGGCAAGAAGACATCCTTTAAAGCCGTCCGGAGAGGCGGGGAAGGAGGTCGGTATGACTGCGCGCACCGTTTTGCAGTCCTCTGACATCACCAGGGCGCTCACGCGCATCTCGCACGAGATCCTCGAGTCGAATCACGGCGGCAGCGACCTCGTCATCCTGGGAATTCCGACGCGCGGCGCCGTGCTGGCCGAGCGCATCGCCAGCATCCTCGACAGCATTGAGCCGGGCAGCGGCCAGGTCGGGACACTCGACGTCACGATGTACCGCGACGACCTCGGCCGGAACCCGACCCGCACGCCGCGGCCCACTCGCATCCCGTCCGGCGGGATCGACGGCAAGACCGTTGTGCTGGTCGACGACGTGCTCTACTCCGGGCGGACGATTCGCGCGGCGCTGGACGCGCTCGGTGACTTGGGCAGGCCGCGCGCGGTCCGGCTGGCCGTGCTCGTCGACCGTGGCCACCGGGAATTGCCGATCCGGGCCGACTTCGTCGGCAAGAACCTGCCGTCGTCCGCTGCCGAACGCGTCAACGTGCGTGTGCGCGAGGTCGACGGTGAGGAGCACGTCTCCATCGAGACACCGAGCCCATCGGAAGGGCAGGCGCGATGAGGCACCTACTGTCGACCCGCGACCTGACCCGCGACGACGCCATCGGCATCCTCGACGTCGCGGAGGACATGGCGGATGTCGCCAGCCGCTCGGTGCCGAAGCTTCCGACCCTGCGGGGCCGGACCGTCGTCAACCTGTTCTTCGAGGACTCCACCCGCACCCGCATCTCGTTCGAGGCCGCCGCGAAGCGGCTGAGCGCCGACGTCATCAACTTCGCCGCGAAGGGCTCGAGTGTCTCCAAGGGCGAGAGCCTGAAGGACACCGCGCAGACCCTCGCGGCGATGGGGGTCGACGCGGTGGTCATGCGTCACCCGGCATCCGGGGCGCCCAACGTGCTCGCGTCGAGCGATTGGGTCGACGCCGGTGTGATCAACGCCGGGGACGGCACCCACGAGCACCCGACCCAGGCGCTGCTCGACGCGTTCACCATCCGCCGCCGGCTGCACGGGGACGCCAGCCGCGGGAAGGACCTCGACGGGACCTCGGTGACCATCGTCGGGGACATCCTGCACTCGCGGGTTGCGCGGTCCAACGTGTGGCTGCTGGCCACCCTCGGCGCTCGCGTGCACCTGGTCGCCCCCGGCACGCTCATGCCGGTCGCGATCGACGGCTGGCCGGCGACGACGGGCCACGACCTGGACGAGGCGATCGACGCGGCACCGGATGTCGTCATGATGCTGCGCATCCAGGCGGAGCGGATGCAGGACGCCTTCTTCCCGAACGCGCGCGAGTACTCCAGACAGTGGGGACTCGACGACGAGCGACTGGCGCGTCTGGGCGCGGGTAGCATTGTCATGCACCCCGGCCCGATGAATCGTGGGCTGGAGATCTCTGCCAACGCCGCCGACTCCCCGCGGTCGACGGTGCGAGAACAAGTCGCGAACGGGGTGTCGGTGAGGATGGCTGTGCTGTACCTCCTGCTGGCTTCAGATCGGGAGGCGCTGCTCAAGTGAACCAAAGACTGCATGTGCGCGGCGCGACGCTCCCCGGAGGCTCCACCGCAGACATCCTGATCGAGAACGGCACCATCACTGGACTCGGCCGCAGCCTCGACTCCTCGGGCGCCACCAGCATCGACGCCGACGGGCTCATCGCGCTGCCCGGTCTCGTCGACCTGCACACCCACCTGCGGGAACCCGGCTTCGAGCAGAGCGAGACCGTGCTCACCGGCTCGCGCGCGGCCGCGGCCGGCGGGTTCACCGCTGTGCACGCGATGGCGAACACCTCACCGGTTGCCGACACCGCCGGCGTCGTCGAGCAGGTACAGGCCCTCGGACGGGCCGCCGGGTACGTCACCGTGCGTCCGGTCGGTGCCGTCACCGTTGGGCTCGCGGGGGAGCGTCTCGCCGAGATTGGCGCCATGGCGCGCAGCCGCGCCCAGGTGCGCGTATTCTCCGACGACGGCAAGTGCGTCTGGGACGCTCTCCTCATGCGCCGCGCGCTCGAATACGTCAAGACCTTCGACGGCGTCGTCGCGCAGCACGCGCAGGAGCCACGATTGACCCTCGACGCGCAGATGAACGAGGGAGCGCTGTCCAGCGAGCTCGGACTGGCCGGCTGGCCCGCCGTCGCCGAGGAGGCGATCATCGCGCGTGATGTCCTCATCGCCGAGCACGTCGGCGCGCGCGTGCACATCTGCCACGTCTCGACCGCGGGTGCCGTCGACGTTGTGCGTTGGGCGAAAGCGCGCGGCATCGCGGTGACCGCAGAGGTCACACCGCACCACCTGCTGCTCACCGAAGACCTCATCCGCGGCTACGACGCACGCTTCAAGGTCAACCCGCCGCTGCGCAGCGACGACGACGTGCGGGCGCTGCGCGCAGGGCTCGCCGACGGCACCATCGACATCGTCGCCACCGACCACGCGCCGCACCCGCTCGAGGCCAAGGAAGCGGAGTGGAGCGCCGCCGCATTCGGCATGGTCGGCCTCGAATCCGCGCTGTCCGTCGTGCAGGCATCCGTCGTCGACAGTGGAGAGCTCGGCTGGGCGGATGTCGCCAGGGTGCTGTCCGCTGCGCCCGCGGCGATCGGCCGACTCGACGGCTACGCGCAAGGCATCGCGGTCGGCGCGCCGGCCAACCTCACCCTCTACGACGCATCCGCCACCCGCGCCTTCGCGCCGGAGCACCTGAGCGGCAAGAGCATCAACTCGCCCTACTTCGGGCGGGAACTGCCCGGTCGGGTGGTCGCGACCATCCACGAAGGACGGCAGACGGTGATCGACGGTGAACTCGTCGCCGCCGAAGAGTTCGCCGACCGTGGCACGCACGAGGTGGCGCGTGGATAGGCTCGTCCCCGCCGCGATCGTGATCCTGGTCCTCGCGCTCATCCTCATAGCCATGTACCTCGGCTGGCGGTCCCGCAAACAGCGCCAGCGTGACATTGCGGTGCCCGAGGCCGCGCCGGCCGGGCTCGGCGCCGCACTGCACGAAAGCGACGCGCTGCACGCCGCGACGACCATCGCCGATACGCCGCTCGAGCGCGTCACCGTCGGTCCGCTCGCGTTCCGGGCGCGCGCGACGGTCTCCGTACACGAGGAAGGCGTGCTGCTCGAACTGCGCGGCGAGGATCCGGTGTTCGTGCCAGCCTCGGACATCGTCTCGGTGGAGCGCGCAACCTGGACCATCGACAAGGGCGTCGAGACCGGTGGACTGATCTGCCTGCGCTGGCGGCTTTCAGACACCGAGGTCGACACCTACCTGCGGGCGGCCGCGGACAGCGGACTGCTCGAGGCGATTGCCTCTGTCCTGGAAAGGGAGAACTAAGTGACAGCACCCCACAGCGCGGTACTCGTGCTCGAGGACGGCACCCGCTACGTCGGCACCGCGTACGGCGCACTCGGCCGGACGCTCGGCGAGGCGGTGTTCGCCACCGGCATGACCGGCTACCAGGAGACGCTGACCGACCCGTCCTATGCCGGCCAGATCGTGCTCATGACCGCTCCGCACATCGGCATCACCGGTGTCAACGGTGAGGACGGCGAATCGGACCGGATCTGGGTCTCCGGTTTCATCGTGCGCGACCCTGCACGCACCGTGTCCAACCATCGCGCCACCGGCAGCCTCGACGACGCCCTCGTCGAGCAAGGCGTCGTCGGCATCAGCGGCATCGACACCCGAGCGGTCACCAGGCGGCTGCGCGACGCCGGCGTCATGCGCGCCGGGATCTTCTCAGGGCCGGATGCCGCGCTCGGGGAGGACGAGCAGCTCGCTGCAGTGCGGGCATCCGAGTCGATGACCGGCCGCAACCTCTCGGCCACCGTCTCCACCCCAGAGCCGTACCTGCTCGAGCCCGAGGGCGAACGCATCGGGTCGGTCGCGGTGCTCGACCTCGGCGTCAAGGCGTCGACCCTCGCCTACCTGACCGCACGCGGTTTCGACGTGCATGTGCTGCCGCAGGCGACCACCAAGGACGAGCTGTTCGCGCTGAAGCCGGATGCGGTGTTCTTCTCGAACGGGCCAGGTGACCCCGCCGGGTCGGACAGCCACGTCGAACTGCTGCAGGCGGTGCTGCGTGAGCGGCTCCCGTTCTTCGGCATCTGCTTCGGCAACCAGCTGCTCGGCCGCGCCCTCGGCTACCAGACCTACAAGCTCCCATACGGCCACCGTGGCATCAACCAGCCGGTCGTCGACCGCGCCACCGGACGCACGGAGATCACCGCCCACAACCACGGCTTCGCTGTCGACGCGCCCGTCGACACGGTGAGCGACTCGCCCGCCGGGTTCGGTCGGGTCGAGGTGAGCCACGTCAACCTCAACGACAACGTCGTCGAGGGCCTGAACGCCCTCGACATCCCCGCATTCTCGGTGCAATACCACCCGGAGGCCGCCGCGGGACCGCACGACGCCAACTACCTCTTCGACCGGTTCCGGCAATTGGTCATCGATTCACGCACCACCACTGGAGACAAGGCCTGATGCCCAAGCGCAGCGACATCAACAGCGTTCTCGTGATCGGCTCCGGGCCGATCGTCATCGGCCAGGCCGTCGAGTTCGACTACTCGGGCACGCAAGCCTGCCGGGTGCTGCGGGAGGAGGGCGTGCGGGTCATCCTGATCAACTCCAACCCGGCGACGATCATGACCGACCCCGACTTCGCCGACGCGACCTACGTCGAGCCGATCACCTGGGAGGTCATCTCCTCGATCATCGAGAAGGAGCGGCCGGATGCGATCCTGCCGACCCTGGGCGGGCAGACCGCACTGAACGCGGCCATCGAACTGCACGAACACGGCGTGCTGGAGAAGTACGGCGTCGAGCTGATCGGCGCGAACCTGGACGCGATCCGCAAGGGCGAGGACCGACAGCTGTTCAAGGACCTGGTGCTCGCCTCGGGCGCCGACGTCGCCCGCAGCCACGTGGCGCACACCGTCGAGGAGGCGATCGAATTCGCCGAGGACCTCGGCTACCCGCTCGTCATCCGCCCGTCATACACCATGGGCGGGCTCGGCTCCGGCTTCGCCTACACCCGCGAAGAGCTCATCCGGATGGTCACCGACGGCCTGCACCAAAGCCCGACAACGGAGGTGCTGCTCGAGGAGTCGATCCTCGGCTGGAAGGAGTACGAACTCGAGCTCATGCGCGACAACTCGGACAACACCGTGGTGGTCTGCTCGATCGAGAACGTGGACCCGGTCGGCGTCCACACCGGGGACTCCATCACCGTTGCCCCGGCGCTGACCCTCACCGACCGGGAGTTCCAGAACCTGCGCGACATCGGCATCGACATCATCAGACGTGTCGGCGTCGACACCGGCGGCTGCAACATCCAGTTCGCCGTCGACCCGAAGGACGGCAGGGTCATCGTCATCGAGATGAACCCGCGCGTCTCCCGCTCGAGCGCGCTCGCAAGCAAGGCGACCGGGTTCCCGATCGCCAAGATCGCCGCCAAGCTGGCGATCGGCTACCGGCTCGACGAGATCCCGAACGACATCACCAGGGTGACCCCGGCGAGCTTCGAGCCGACCCTCGACTACGTCGTGGTCAAGGTGCCCCGCTTCGCGTTCGAGAAGTTCCCCGCTGCCGACACGACCCTCACTACGACCATGAAGTCTGTCGGTGAGGCGATGGCGATCGGCCGCAACTACGCCACCGCGCTGCAGAAGGCGCTCCGCTCGCTGGAGAAGCGCGGCTCATCGTTCCACTGGCTGGGCGAACCGGGGGACCCCGCCGAACTGCTCGAGCTCGCGAGCGTTCCCACCGATGGTCGAATCGTCACCCTTCAGCAGGCGCTGCGTGCCGGTGCGACCATCGAGCAGGCGCACGAGGCGACGGGCATCGACCCGTGGTTCCTCGACCAGATCGTGCTCATCAACGAGGTCGCAGCAGAGGTGGCCGCCGCGCCGAGCCTCGACGCAGAACTGCTGCGCCACGCCAAGAACCACGGCTTCAGCGACGCGCAGCTCGGACAGCTGCGCGGGCTCGACGAACACGAGGTGAGCGCCATCCGGCACAACGCTGGCGTGCGCCCGGTCTACAAGACGGTGGACACCTGCGCGGGCGAGTTCCCCGCCTTCACCCCGTACCACTACTCCAGCTACGACCAGGAGACCGAGGTCGAGCCCAGCGACGCCAAGAAGATCATCATCATCGGCAGCGGCCCGAACCGCATCGGCCAGGGCGTCGAGTTCGACTACTCGTGCGTGCACGCCGCGTTCTCGCTGTCGGAAGCCGGCTTCGAGACGATCATGGTGAACTGCAACCCGGAGACCGTCTCCACCGACTACGACACCTCTGACCGGCTCTACTTCGAGCCGCTCACCCTCGAGGACGTGCTCGAAGTGGTGGAGGCGGAGAAATCCAGCGGCGAACTCGTCGGCGCGATCGTGCAGCTCGGCGGCCAGACCGCTCTCGGGCTCGCGAAGGGGCTGCAGGACGCCGGTGTCCCGATCCTGGGTACCAGCCCGGATGCGATCGACCTCGCCGAGGAACGCGGCCTGTTCTCCGGCATCCTCGACGCCGCGGGCCTGCTCGCCCCGAAGAACGGCACCGCGACCGACAGGGACAGCGCGATCGCGGTCGCGGAGGAGATCGGCTACCCGGTGCTGGTGCGCCCCAGCTTCGTGCTCGGCGGGCGCGGCATGGAGATCGTCTACGACTCAGAGTCGATGGCCGGCTACTTCGAACGGGTCGCCGGTCAGGCGATCATCGGCCCCGGCTCGCCGCTGCTCGTCGACCGCTTCCTCGATGACGCGGTCGAGATCGACGTCGACGCGCTGTACGACGGCACCGACCTGTACATCGGCGGCATCATGGAGCACCTCGAGGAGGCGGGCATTCACTCCGGCGACTCGTCCTGCACGCTGCCGCCGGTGACCCTCGGGGACGACATCATCGACGCGGTACGCACCGCCACCCGCTCCATCGCCGAGGGAATCGGCGTGCGCGGGCTGCTCAACGTGCAGTTCGCGATCGGACAGGACCTGCTCTACGTGCTAGAGGCCAACCCGCGCGCTTCACGCACCGTCCCGTTCGTCTCCAAGGCGCTCGGCATCCCGCTGGCGAAGGCAGCGTCCCGGCTGATGGCAGGCGAGAGCATCGCCGAGCTGATCGCATCCGGGCTGCTCCCGGCGAAGGACGGCTCCGATGTGCCGATGGACGCGCCGGTGGCGGTGAAGGAGGCGGTGCTGCCGTTCAAGCGATTCCGGACACGCGAGGGCAGGATCGTCGACTCCGTGCTCGGCCCCGAGATGCGCTCGACCGGTGAGGTCATGGGCATCGACTCGAACTTCCCGAAGGCGTTCGCGAAGAGCCAGGCCGCCGCCTACGGCGGGCTTCCGTCCAGCGGCACGGTCTTCGTCTCCGTCGCCGACAGGGACAAGCGCGCGATCGTGCTGCCGGTGATGCGACTGCTGCAGCTCGGCTTCACGGTGCTTGCGACTTCAGGGACCGCGAGGATCCTGGCGCGGAACGGCATCGAGGCGACGGTCGTGCGCAAGCACTCCGACGTCCGCGCACCGGGGGAGCGCACCATCGTCGAACTGATCAGCGCTGGTGAGGTGGACATCGTCATCAACACGCCGAGCGGGCGCTCGGCGCGTGTCGACGGCTACGAGATCCGCACCGCGACGGTTGCCGCCGACAAGGCGCTGTTCACGACCATCGCGCAGCTCTCTGCCGCCGTGTCGTCGATCGAGACCATCCCGGATGGCTTCGACGTGCGGTCCCTGCAGGACTACGAGCGCGACCGCGCGGCGCGCCTGGCGAAATGAGCGCTGACCGGATGGCTCCGTTCGGTGAGCGACTGGCCGCCGCGATCTCCTCGCGCGGCAACCTGTGCGTCGGCATCGACCCACAGCGCACAGTGCTGAAGGCATGGGGGCTCGACGACACCGCAGACGGCGCGCGCGAGCTGGGCTTGCGGGTCATCGAGGCGTCGGCGGGGCGCGTGCCCGCGGTCAAACCGCAGGTGGCGTTCTTCGAACGCTTCGGAGCTGCAGGCTTCTCGGCCCTTGAGCGGGTGCTGGCCGCGGCGCGCGCCGCCGGCCTGCTGGTCATCGCCGACGCCAAGCGCGGCGACATCGGCAGCACCCTCGACGGGTACGGTGACGCCTGGCTCACACCGGGCAGCCCGCTGGAGGCCGACGCGCTGACCGTCAACCCGTTCCTCGGAATCGGTGCCCTGCGCGGCGCCGTCGACCTGGCCCACCACAACGGGAAGGGCCTGTTCGTACTCGCGGCGACCTCCAACCCGGAAGGCTTCGAGTCGCAATCCGCGGTGCTCGGCACCGGCAACCGGCAAGGAACCAGCGTCGCCGCGGGTATCGTCGAGGACGTGCGATCCCTCAACGCGGATGCCCGTGGTCCGGTCGGCTCGATCGGGCTCGTCCTCGGCGCGACCGCCGACTTCCCCGCCCTCGGCATCAACCTGGACGGCGTCGCCGGACCCCCTGCGACACCAGTGCTCGCACCAGGCTTCGGGCACCAGGGCGCCCAGCTCGCCGACTTCCGGCCGATCTTCGGGCAGGCAGCAGGAGCCACTCTCGCTTCGGTCTCCCGGACGGTGCTGAGCGCCGGGCCGCACCGGATCGTCGCGGCGATCGAGAGCGCGTCGGAAGAGCTCGCCGCGTGAGCCAGGTGAACCCGCCCGAGGTCGATCGCGCGGCCGCGTCGCGCGCCGCCGTCGCCGCACGTCGCGCGCGCGCACAAGTGAAACGCGCCGTCGCCGAGCGCACCCGCAGCGCCTCCGACGTGCTGGAGACCGGGCTGAGCGACGGCAGCAGCGCGGAAGCAAGCCTGCGCGTGCGGGAACTGCTCGGCAGCATCCCCGGCATGGGCCCGGTGCGCAGCGGCCGCGTCATGCAGCAACTCGGCATCGCGGATTCCAAGCGGGTCGGCGGTCTCGGCAGCCGGCAGCGCAAGGCGCTGCAGGAATTCCTCGCGCAGCGAGAGAGCAGCGGGACCAGGCCGGCGAGCCGGCTCGTCGTGCTGGCAGGGCCGACCGCGGTCGGCAAGGGCACCGTGTCCGGCTACATCCGGGAGAACTACCCTGACGTGCTGCTCTCGGTGTCCGCGACAACCCGCAAGCCGCGCCCGGGCGAGATCGACGGCGTCAACTACCACTTCGTCAGCGACGACGAGTTCGACCGGCTGATCGCAACCGGCGAGATGCTCGAGTACGCGACGGTGCACAACGCCTACCGCTACGGAACCCCGCGCGCCCCGATCGAGCGGGCGTTGAACGAGGGCCGCAGCGTGCTGCTGGAGATCGACCTGCAGGGTGCGCGCTCGGTGCGCAGCCAGATGCCGGACGCGACATTAGTGTTCCTGCTGCCCCCGACCTGGGAGGAGCTCGTCCGCCGGCTCATCGGCCGCGGCACAGAGGACAGCGCCGAACAGGCGCGCAGACTGGAGACCGCAAAGGTCGAATTGGCAGCCCAGGACGAGTTCGATTACCGCATCGTGAACGCCGAGGTAAGCCAAGCCGCGCGCGAGGTCGTAGACTTGATGTCGATCTCGAACTAAGTAATGAGGAGTTTTTTCATGGTTGAACGCGCCAAGGGCATCATCGACCCGCCCATCGACGAGCTGTTGACCAAGGTCGACTCCAAGTACGCGCTCGTGGTGTTCGCGTCGAAGCGCGCCCGTCAGATCAACGACTACTACGCCGATCTGCACGAGGGCAGCCTGTTCGACAACGTCGGACCGCTCGTCGATTCGACCATCGACGACAAGCCGCTCTCGGTTGCTCTGCACGAGATCAACGAGGGCAAGCTCGTCATGAAGCCGCTCGCCTCCTAGCGAGCCCAGACCCAAAGGCGGCAACGTGGGGGAGCGTCTGAACGTCGTCGTCGGAGTCACCGGCGGGATCGCCGCGTACAAGGCGGTCGGCGTCATCCGCTCGCTCGTCCTCGCCGGTCACGACGTGCACGTCGTGGCGACGGATGCCGCACTGCGCTTCGTCGGACGGCCGACTCTCGAGGCAATCAGCCGCAACCCGGTGCACACCGACCTGTACGAGGGCGTCGCGCAGGTCAGGCACGTCGCGATCGGGCAGGCAGCCGACCTGATCATCGTCGCCCCCGCGACCGCGAACACCATCGCGAAGATCGCCTTCGGACTCGCCGACGACCTGCTCGGCAACACCATCCTGGCCAGCACCGCACCGCTCGTGCTCGCGCCGGCGATGCACACCGAAATGTGGCAGAACCCGGCGACAACGCACAACATCGCCGTGCTGCGCGAACGCGGTGTCGTCATCGTCGGGCCGGCGAGCGGTCAGCTCACCGGCAGCGACAGCGGCCCCGGGCGCATGGTGGAGCCGGAGGCGATCGTCGAGGCGGCCCTCGCGGCACGCGGACCGCGTGACCTGGTCGGCAAGCGCATCGTCGTCACAGCCGGTGGCACGCGCGAGGCGATCGACCCGGTGCGCTACATCGGCAACCGCTCGAGCGGCAGGCAGGGCGTCGCCATCGCGGCAGCCGCAGCCACGCGTGGCGCGGACGTAACCCTGATCGCCGCGAACCTCGAGGTCGCGCCACCGGCATCCGTCGTGCTGACCCGCGTGTCATCCGCGCGGGAGCTTGCCGACGCGACCTTCGCCGCGGCCGCGACCGCTCACGTGGTGATCATGGCGGCGGCAGTGGCCGACTACCGGCCGGAGGCTGTCGCCGAGGGCAAGATCAAGAAGGAGACCCAGGGCGACCGGCTCACCATCGAACTGGTGCGCAACCCGGACATCCTGCAGACCCTCTCGGAGAACCGGCGTGACGGTCAGGTCATCGTGGGCTTCGCCGCGGAGACTGAAGAAGACCCGGGTGCGCTGCTCGAGCTGGGCCGCCGCAAGCTCGCCCGTAAGGGCAGCGACTTTCTGGTCATCAACAGGGTGGGCTGGGATGCAGGCTTCGGCACCGGCGAGAACTCGGTCGTAACCCTGAACAGGGCCGGGGATATAGTGATGGAGGCCTCTGGCCCCAAGGCGTCAGTGGCCGACCGTATTCTCGATCTGCTGTCCTGAACCGCTTCCTCTTTCACGTTGGGTGATCTATTGAGCACTGCCGCGCCACTGCGCCTCTTCACGAGCGAATCCGTCACAGAAGGACACCCGGACAAGGTCTGCGACCAGATCTCCGACAGCATCCTTGACGCGTTGCTGACCGTGGATCGCAGCAGCCGTGTCGCGGTGGAGGCCGTCGTGACCACCGGGCTGGTGCATGTCGTCGGCGAGGTGACCTGCTCCGGCTACGCCGACATCCCGACCATCGTGCGCCAGACCATCCTCGACATCGGCTACAACTCGTCCGACATGGGCTTCGACGGTGAGTCCTGCGGCGTTTCGGTGTCGATCGGCGCGCAGTCACCCGACATCGCGCAGGGCGTCGACCACGCGCTGGAAAGCCGCGCCGGCGCCTCCGACCCGCTCGACGCCCAGGGGGCCGGGGACCAGGGCATCATGTTCGGCTTCGCCACCACCGAGACGCCGCAGTACATGCCGCTCGGGAGCTGGCTCGCACACCGGCTCGCGGAACGGCTCGGCGAGGTGCGCAAGAGCGGAGAACTCGGCTACCTGCGGCCCGACGGCAAGACCCAGGTGACGATCGGCTACGACGGCGACGTGCCGCGCACCCTCGACACCGTCGTCCTCTCCACGCAGCACGTGCCGGAGGTCGACAACAGCCGGCTGTTCCCCGAGATCGAGGAGCTGGTGATCCGCCCGGTGCTGGAGAGCTCCGGCCTCGACGCCGAGAGCACACGCATCCTGATCAACCCCACCGGCCGCTTCGAGATCGGCGGCCCGATGGGCGACGCGGGCCTGACCGGGCGCAAGATCATCGTCGACACCTACGGCGGCGCCGCACGGCACGGCGGTGGCGCATTCAGCGGCAAGGACCCGTCGAAGGTCGACCGCTCGGCCGCGTATGCGATGCGCTGGGTGGCCAAGAACGTCGTCGCCGCCGGACTCGCCGACAAGCTCGAGGTGCAGGTGGCCTACGCGATCGGCAAGGCGCATCCGGTCGGGCTGTACGTGGAGTCGTTCGGCACCGCGCACGTTGATGAGAATCGCATCATCGAGGCCATCCGGGAGGTCTTCGACCTGCGTCCGGCCGCGATCGTGCGCGACCTCGACCTGCTTCGGCCGATCTACCGGCAGACCTCCACCTACGGGCACTTCGGCCGGGAACTCCCCGACTTCACCTGGGAGCGACTCGACCGCGTGGAGCAGCTGCGCAGCGCAGCCGGGTTGTAGCCATGAGTCAGGCATCCATCGCCCGGGTGCTCATCGACTCACCGTTGCCCCAGCTCGACCAGCTCTACGACTACCGGGTGCCGGACGCACTCGCCGAGACCGTCCGGCCGGGCGTGCGGGTCAAGGTCCCGTTCCGCAACCGGATCGCCAGCGGATACCTCGTCGAGCTCGCCACCGACGCGGACTTCACAGGCAAACTGAGCGACCTGGACTCTGTCGTTTCGGCTGCCCCGGTGCTGGCGCCTGAGGTCTGGGCGCTCGCTCGGCGTGTCGCCGACCGCGCCGGCGGTTCGGCGAGCGACGTGCTCCGGCTGGCGATCCCCAAACGGCAGGCGAGGGTCGAGACGGCCTGGCTGGGCAGGCAGCCGACCGACCCACCCGCTCCGATCGCCCCCGCCGACATCCCTGCCTTCGACGACGCGATGTTCGATGCGATCCTCGAACGCGGCGGCCGAGCCGCGGTCGACGCGGTTCCGCTGACCGCGCCGCTTCCTGATGGCCGCTGGGTTGGCGAATGGGCGATCGCGATGGCCGCGCTCGCCAGCCGGGCGCTGCCGCGCGGGCACGTCATCCTGGGCGTGCCGGACTACCGCGACCAGGAACAGCTGGTCGCCGCGCTCGAGGCGGTGCTGCCGGCGGAGCGCATCGTGACGCTTGACGCCAGGCAAGCCGACCGAGACCGCTACGCGGGCTTCCTGCGCTGCCTCGAGGAAGAGCCCGTGGTGATCGTCGGCAATCGGTCCGCGATCTACGCGCCGGCGGCGCGACTGGCCCTGATCGCGTTATGGGACGACGGTGACCCGCTGCACGCCGAACCGCTCGCACCGTACGTGCACAGCCGCGACGTCGCGCTCGTGCGGCAGGAGCAGCAAGGCTGTGCCCTCGCTTTCTTCGGGCACACCCGCAGCACCGAGGTGGAGCGCCTGGTCGAAGTCGGCTGGGTGCAGGCGATTGCCCCGCGGCGTGCGTACCTGCCACGCGTCATCCCGACCGCCTACCAGCGTGGCGAGGACCCACTCGCGCAGCGGGCCCGCATCCCCTCCGGTGCCTGGAGCGCCGCCCGCGACGCCCTCGCGGACGGACCCGTGCTGGTGCAGGTCGCCCGGCCGGGCTACTCGCCGCAACTGGTGTGCGCAAGCTGCAGGGTGGCGGCACGCTGTCGACACTGCGGCGGTCCGCTCGGGCTTGCCTCGCGCGGCGCGGCGCCGTCCTGCGGCTGGTGCGGCGCCATCGCCAGCGACTGGGCGTGCGACCGGTGCGCCGGCACGGAGCTGCGACAGGGCACGGGCGGCTCAACCCGCACGGCCGAGGATCTCGGCCGTGCCTTCCCCGGCGTCGCTGTCATCGTCGCCGACGGCGAACGGAACGTGCTCGGCGTGTCCGGTACCCCCGCGCTGGTGATCGCCACCCGCGGCGCAGAGCCCATCGCATCCGGCGGCTACCGGGCGGTGCTGCTCCTCGATGGGGAGCGGATGCTCGCGCGCGAGAGCCTCCGGATCGCCGAGGACTGCCTGCGCTGGTGGTCGAACGCGACCGCGCTGGCCGCGCCCGGCGCGCCGGTGATGCTCGTCGGGGTCAGCGGGAGCATCGCCACGGCCCTCGCCACCTGGCGGCTCGCCGACTACGCGAGAGCGGAACTGTCCGACCGGAAGCGGCTTCGCTTCCCGCCCGCGGTGCGCGCGGCGACCGTCACCGGCACCGCGGAGGAGGTCGCTGCGGCACTCGCGGTCGTCCCGGACGGGCCGGGGGTGGACGTGCTGGGTCCCGTCGCCACCGAGCGAGGCTCAGTGCGGGCGATCGTCCGTTTCGACTACTCGGCCGGCGGTGCGGTTGCGAGCTCGCTGCGCGCCGAACTCATTCGGAACGCGACCATCAGGCGCTCGGCCGTGCCGCCGAACCGCAGGCCGGCGCCGCCTACACTGAGAGTCCGGTTCGACGATCTCGAACCGTTCACCGACGAGTCCTGACGGCATCGGAAGCGAAGAATCAAGGAGAGTGAGCGCCGGTGCGCCTGGTGTTTGCGGGAAGCCCAGAGACGGCCTTGCCGAGCCTGGCCGCGGTGGCGGCGAGCGGGCACGAGCTGGTCGGCGTCGTCACGCGGGAAGATTCCCCGCACGGGCGCAAGCGTGAGCTTCGTGCCACCCCGATCGCCGAGGCAGCCGCGGAACTCGGGGTCCCGGTGATCAAGGCGAACCGGCTGGCGGGACCGGCGACGGAGGCGATAGCGGCACTCGCACCGGACCTCGGCGTCATCGTCGCCTACGGCGGACTGGTCCGCAAACCGCTGCTGTCGCTGCCAGAGCACGGTTGGATCAACCTGCACTTCTCACTGCTGCCGCGGTGGCGCGGAGCAGCGCCGGTGCAGCACGCGATCATCGCCGGCGATGACCTGACCGGCGCGACAGTCTTCCGGCTGGTAGAGGAGCTCGACGCCGGCGACGTCTACGGGCAGCTCACCCAGCAGATCGCCGGACACCAGACATCCGGATCATTGCTGGCCGAACTCGCCGACAGCGGCGCCAGACTGCTGGTGGACGTGATCGACGCGATCGCAGGCGGCACCGCATCACCCCAGCCGCAGAGCGGCGACGTCACCCTCGCCCCCAAGCTGACCCTGGACGACGGCCGCGTCGACTGGGCCCGCAACGCCCGGGAAGTCGACAGCCGCATCCGCGGAGTCACCCCGGAACCGGGCGCGCACACCACCATCGACGGGGCTCGTCTCAAGATCCTCGACGCGACCCCCGCACCGGATGCGGCGCCGTTGCCGCCTGGACGCATCCGGTTCGTCGAAGGCCGCGTGCTCGCGGGCACAGCCGACCACCCGATCGAACTGCTCCAGGTGCAGCCGGCAGGGAAGACCGCGATGCGCGCGGGCGACTGGTGGCGCGGGCAGCGCACAGAAGAGCTGGTGACGCAGTGAGCCGCGAGGGCGGACGCGAGTCGCGCGCCGAACGCCCCGGGCGCGCGGCCAGGCGAGTCGCGTTCGACGTCATCCGGGCGGTCACAGAGTCGGATGCCTACGCCAACCTGCTGCTGCCCACTCGGCTCGCGCGCGCCGGCATCAGCGGCGCTGACGCCGGCCTCGCCACCGAGCTCACCTATGGGACGCTGCGTCAGCTCGGCTACTACGACAGCGTCATCGAACTCGCCGCGCGGCGCGGCGTCGACGCCATCGACCCGCCGATCCTCGATGTGCTGCGACTGGGCGCGCACCAGCTGCTGGGCATGCGCGTGGCGCAGCACGCTGCGGTCGACGAGTCGGTGGAGCTCGCCCGCGAGGTTGGCACTCGGTCGAGCACCGGTTTCGTCAACGGCGTGCTGCGCACGATCAGCCGGACCGGAGCCGAGGAATGGCGGCAGCGGGTGCTCGCCGCACCGAAGAGCGGCGACGACCGGCTGGCTGCGGAGCACTCGCACCCGGCGTGGGTGGTCAGGGCCTTCCGGCAGGCGCTGCGGGCAGAGGGCAGGGAGAACGAGCTCGAGGCGCTGCTCGAGGCCGACAACCTCGCCCCACGCGTCACCCTCGCAGCACTACCCGGCCTGGCGAGCGCCTCCGACCTCGACGGCGCGGATCCGGGCCGGTTCTCACCGTTCGCGGCGGTCAGTCCCGGCGGCGACCCGCGGCGCTGGCCTGCTGTGCGCGACGGGAGGGTCAGGGTGCAGGACGAAGGATCGCAGCTGGCTGCCTTAGCCCTCACTCGTGCTCGGCCGATCGGCACGGGGGAGCGCTGGCTGGACCTGTGCGCAGGCCCCGGTGGCAAGACGGCGCTGCTCGCCGCAGAAGCGCTCGGCAGCGACGTCGAGCTCATCGCGAACGAGTTCGTGCCGGCACGTGCAGAGCTCGTGCGCAACGCGGTCGCGGCGTTCGAACGGCCCCCGGTGGTACGGGTGGGCGACGGGCGCAGCATCGGCGAGAACGAGCCGGGACGCTACCACCGCATCCTGCTCGACGCGCCCTGCACCGGGCTCGGCGCACTGCGCCGGCGCCCGGAGGCCCGGTGGCGCAAGCAACCGCGGGACGTGCCGGAACTCACGACGCTGCAGGGCGAACTGATCGACTCGGCGGTCGCGGCGCTCGCGCCGGGCGGATTGCTCGCCTACGTCACCTGCTCGCCGCACGTGGCGGAAACGCGTGTGATTGTTGAGCGGGCGGTCGCGGCCGGGCTGGAGCAACTGGACACCCCCGGCGTGCTCGGCAGGGTCACGAACCAGCCGCTCGAGCTCGCCGACGCCCTGCACGCGCAGCTGTGGCCGCACCGGCACGGCACCGACGCGATGTTCATCGCGCTGCTGCAGAAGCCCGCCGAATAGGCTGGCCAGCATGGCGCGCATCAACCCCAGCATCCTGTCGGCCGACTTCGTCAACCTCGAGCGGGACATCGCCGCGATCGCAACCGCCGACCTCGTGCACGTGGACGTCATGGACAACCACTTCGTACCCAATCTGACGTTCGGCCCGCAGATGGTGGGGCGGATCCAGGACGTGTCCCCGATCCCGCTCGACGTGCACCTGATGATCGACGACCCCGACCGGTGGGCGCCCGGGTACGCAGAGTTGGGCGCGTTCTCGGTCACCTTCCACGCCGAGGCGGCGACGGATGCCGTCGCGCTCGCCAGGCGACTGCGGCAGATCGGCGCCCGCGCCGGGCTCGCGGTGAAGCCGGGCACGCCGATCGACGACTACCTCGAGGTTCTCGGCGAGTTCGACCAGCTCTTGGTGATGACCGTCGAGCCGGGCTTCGGCGGACAGAAATTCATGCACGACATGATGCCGAAGCTGCGTCGCGCGGCCGACGCTGTGAAGGCATCCGGACTCGACGTCTGGCTGCAGGTCGACGGAGGCATCGACGCCGACACCATCGGCATCGCCGCCGAGGCCGGAGCCGACACCTTCGTCGCCGGCTCCGCGGTGTACGGCGCGGGCACCGCGGCCGACAACATCCAGTCGCTGCGGGCAGCGGTCGCGGAGCACACCCACGCCTGAACAGCCGCCTCATCTGCTTGGATGGTGCGATGAGCGATTTCAACAAGTCCAAGCCGGAGATCGACTTCTTCGAGGGCGAGGCGCCCACCGATCTCGTGATCACCGACATCGACGAGGGTGACGGAGCAGAGGCGACCCCCGGCTCGACCGTCGACGTGCACTACGTCGGGGTGGATCTGGAGTCCGGCGAAGAGTTCGACTCCTCTTGGAGTCGCGGCCAATCGGTGAACTTCCCGCTCGGCGCGCTCATCGCGGGTTGGCAGGAGGGCATCCCGGGCATGCGCGTCGGAGGACGCCGTCAGCTCGTGGTGCCGCCGCGTCTGGCCTACGGCGAGGCAGGCACCGGCCACGAACTCTCCGGCCGCACCCTGATCTTCGTGATCGACCTGCTCGGCGTCTCCTAGCCCAAGCAGCCTGCCGCCAGCAGGTAACGTTGTACGCGTGAAGACCTTCGACGACCTGTTCGCAGAACTGGGAGAGCGGGCAGCGACCCGACCGGCCGGTTCACGCACGGTCGAACTCCTCGACTCCGGGGTGCACTCGATCGGCAAGAAGATCGTCGAGGAGGCCGCAGAGGTGTGGATGGCCGCAGAGCACGAGGGCGAAGAGCAGACCGCGCTGGAGATCTCCCAACTGCTCTACCACCTGCAGGTGCTCATGCTCGCGAAGGGTCTGACGACTGCCGATGTCTACCGACATCTGTGATCGCCTTTCCTCCACCACCCACCCACGTGAGCGCCGCTTTCGGCGGCGAGTTAAAGAGCTGACATGACACTGAAAGTCGCGGTGCCCAACAAGGGCATGCTCTCCGACACCGCCACCCAGATGCTGGGCGAGGCCGGCTACGTCGTCCGACGGGACTCGAAGGAACTGATCGTCTTCGACCCGGCCAACGACGTCGAATTCTTCTACCTGCGACCGCGGGACATCGCGACCTATGTCGGAAGTGGCGCGCTCGATGTCGGCATCACCGGCCGTGACCTGCTGCTCGACTCCGGGTCGAGCGCGACCGAGATCGGCGGGCTCGACTTCGCCGAGTCGACCTTCCGGTTCGCCGGCCCGGTCGGCCGATTCACTGAGCTCGCGGACCTCAGCGGCCTGCGCGTCGCGACCAGCTACACGGGACTGGTCGGCCGCTTCCTGAGGAAGCAGGGCGTCGACGTCGAACTCGTTGCGCTGGACGGCGCGGTCGAGTCGGCGGTTCGCCTTGGGGTCGCGGATGCGGTCGCCGACGTCGTCTCCACCGGCACCACCCTGCGCCAGCAGGGGCTCGAGGTGTTCGGGCCGATCATCCTGGAGTCGACCGCGGTGCTGATCAGCTCCGGCAAGGACCTGCCCGGTCTGTCCACCTTCCACCGCCGCCTGCAGGGAGTGCTGGTCGCCCGCCAATACGTGCTCATGGACTACGACCTGCCCGCCGACCTGGTTGAAGCCGCATCGGCTATCACGCCAGGGCTGGAGTCGCCGACGGTGTCCCCGCTGCGCGACACCGGCTGGGTTGCGGTGCGCGTCATGGTGCCCAGCGCCGGCACCAACCAGCTCATGGACGAGCTGTACGAGCTGGGCGCACGCGCCATCCTGGTCAGCCCGATCCACGCGGCACGGATCTGACATGGCCGTCGCCATCAGGGTCATCCCCTGCCTGGACGTCGCAGACGGCCGAGTGGTCAAGGGCGTCAACTTCCTGAACCTGCGGGACGCAGGCGACCCGGTCGAGCTCGCCGCCAAGTATGCGGCGCAGGGCGCCGACGAGCTCACCTTCCTCGACGTCACCGCGACAGTCGACAACCGGTCGACTACCTACGACATGGTCGCGCGCACCGCAGAGCAGGTGTTCATCCCGCTCACCGTCGGCGGGGGAGTGCGCAGCACGGATGACGTCGGCCGGCTGCTGGCGGCCGGCGCCGACAAGGTGGGGGTCAACAGCGCGGCCATCGCCCGGCCAGCGCTCATCGAAGAGATCGCCGACCGATTCGGCGCGCAGGTGCTCGTGCTGTCCCTCGACGTCAAGCGCACCGACCGTGGGTTCATCGTCACCACCCACGGTGGCCGCCGGGAGACTGACCTGCTGGCCCTCGACTGGGCGAAAGAGGCCATCGAACGCGGTGCGGGCGAACTGCTGGTCAACTCGATCGACGCCGACGGCACCAAGGCAGGCTACGACCTCGAGTTGACCGCCGCGATGCACGAGCTCAGCTCGGTGCCCGTGATCGCCTCCGGCGGCGCCGGCGCACTCGAGCACTTCGCGCCAGCGGTGCACGCGGGCGCGGACGCGGTGCTTGCGGCATCCGTCTTCCACAATGGGGAACTCACCGTCGGCGACGTCAAGGGCGCGCTGGCCGCCGACGGCATCAGCGTCAGGGGAGCGTGACATGGACGACGCGGAACTGGATGCGGTGCTCGAGGCCGCGGTATTCGACGATCGCGGGCTGCTGCCGGCCGTGATCCAGGAGCAGAGCACGAAGCAGGTGCTCATGCTCGGCTGGATGAACCGCGAGGCGCTGAAGCGCACCCTCACCGAGGGCCGGGTGACCTTCTGGTCCAGGTCACGGCAGGAGTACTGGCGCAAGGGCGACACCTCCGGGCACGCGCAGTACGTCAAGGGCGCCGCCTTCGACTGCGACAACGACACCCTGCTGGTGCAGGTCGAGCAGGTCGGCGCCGCGTGCCACACCGGCGCGCACGCGTGCTTCGACGTCGGCCCGCTCACCCCGGTCATCGGGGCGGCCCAGTGACCACGTCCCGCGCGCAGTTCGGCGCGCTCATCTCAGGCCACAAGGTGGTCCCGGTCATCCGCACCCTGTTCGCGGATGGGGAGACGCCCGTCGGGATCTACCGGAAGCTGGCCGGTGACGCGCCGGGCACCTTCCTGCTCGAATCCGCCGAGCAGGGCGGCATCTGGTCCCGCTACTCGTTCATCGGCGTCGCGAGCTTCGGTGTTCTCACCCAGGGCTCGGATGCCGCCCTCTGGCAGGACTTCGGCCTCAGCGCGGACCGGGCGCTGGGCGACGACGCGCCGACCGAGCCGCTCGCCGCGCTCGCGCGATTGCACGAGCGGTGGCGCACCCCCAAGGTCGATGGCCACCCGCCGCTGACCGGCGGTCTCGTCGGGCTGATCGGCTGGGAGGCCATACGGCAACTGGAGCACCTCCCCGAGGCGCCCGCGGCCGACTACGAGATCCCCGGTCTGGCCATGAGCTTCGTCTCCGAACTCGTGGTCGTCGACCACAGGGACGGTTCGGTGCTGCTGATCGCCAACGTGCTGGCCGACGGCGCGGACCCGGATGACGCCTGGGCGGATGCGCAGGCCCGCCTCGACTCGCTGCAGCGGCGGCTCGCGCAGCCGGCCGAGGCGTTTCTCGCCGAGGTCGACCTGACGACCGCACCGACGCCGTCGTCGCGCATCGAGCGTGCCGCGTTCGTCGAGTCGGTCGAGCGTGGCAAGCAGTACATCCGGGACGGTGACGTCTTCCAGGTTGTGCTCTCGCACCGCTTCGACCACGAGGTGACAGCGGACCCGCTCGACGTGTACCGGGTGCTGCGCACCCTGAACCCGAGCCCGTACATGTACTACCTGTCGCTTCAGGACCCAGCCGGAGCGCAGTACTGGGTGGTCGGTTCGTCCCCTGAGGCGCTCGTGAAGGTCAGCGGCGGCCGCGTCTACTCGCATCCGATCGCCGGTTCCCGGCCGCGAGGCGACAACCCCGAGCACGACCTCGAGCTCGCCGAGGAGCTCCTCGCCGACGACAAGGAGCGCTCGGAGCACCTGATGCTCGTCGACCTCGCCCGGAATGACCTGCTGCGGGTGTGCACTGCCGGCTCGGTCGAGGTGACCGAGTTCATGCAGGTGGAGCGGTTCAGCCACATCATGCACCTGGTGTCCTCGGTCGAGGGCGACGCCAGGGCCGACGTCAGCCCGATCGATGTCTTCACCTCGACCTTCCCGGCCGGCACGTTATCCGGCGCGCCGAAGCCGCGCGCGCTGGAAATCATCGACGAGCTCGAACCGGCGCAGCGCGGCCTGTACGGCGGGGTCGTCGGCTACTTCGACTTCGCCGGCGACCTCGACCTGGCGATCGCGATCCGCACCACCACGATCGCGGGCGGGGTGGCGAGGGTGCAGGCCGGTGCAGGCATCGTCGCCGGCTCGAACCCTGACAGCGAGTACGAGGAGACCCGCAACAAGGCGGCGGCGCCGCTGCGCGCTGTCGCCGTCGCCAACGCCATGCGGAGAGTGCGCGGATGACCCCTCGCCGGTTGAAGACCGTGAGCCTCCTCGCCGGGGTCCTGTTGCCGGCGCTCATGCTGCTCGCGTGGACCCAGCCCTGGTTCATGGTTGAACTCGGCGCGGTCACGGCGGAGCCGGTCCCCGCGGGCGGAGACGTCGCCGGGCCGGCGCTGCCGGCGCTTGCACTGGCCGGGCTCGCCCTCGTCGCGGCGATGGCCATCGCGGGCACGCTCTTCCGCGTCGTGCTCGCGGCGGTGCAGACGGCGATCGGTTTCGGCGGTGTCATCGTCGCCTCCGCAGCGATCGCGAACCCGGTTGGCGCGGTCTCCCGGCTGGTGACCGACCTGACCGGAGTGTCAGGGGAGTCGTCGCTGCGCGAGCTTGTCACCGCGATCAGCCCGACACCATGGCCGTGGCTGGCCATGGTCAGCGCCGCCCTGCTGGCCGCCCTCGGCATCCTGAACCTCGTGACGACACGCCGCTGGCCGGGCGCGTCCCGCAAATATGAGCGCTCAGCGCCAGCCACCGTGCGGGGAGCCGCAAGCGACTGGGATGCATTGAGCGAGGGCAACGACCCGACCGAGCAGGGCGAGCAGGGTTCCGCCTCCCGCTAGACTGACTACGGTCAAAGCCCCATGAGAACTGGAGTGAAATTGAGCAACTCGAACATCGGCGACCCCGGCCACGGCCACTCACCGGCCGCCTGGACCGCGGTGATCATCATGCTCGCCGCGTTCGCGATCGGCACTGGCGCGTTCTGGTTCGAGATGGAGTGGCTCGTCTGGGCCTCCGCCGGCCTGGTTGTCGTGGGTCTCATCGTCGGCTGGGTGCTGAAGCGCGCCGGCTACGGCGCCGGCGGCGAGCGTTACCAGCCTAAGAAGACCCACTGACCGAAGTGCTTCTAGAACTACTGAACGGATCGCTCGAGGACGCGGCTCGGCGCAGGCAAGATCGCAGCCTCGCCGCCGTCGAGCGGGCCGCACTCGACCGTGCCGCCGCCATCGACGCCCTCGCTGCGCTCAGCCCGGCAGAACGCGTGAAGATCATCGCCGAGGTGAAACGCGCGAGTCCATCGCGCGGTGCGCTGGCGAGCATCCCAGACCCCGCGATGCATGCCGCCCTATATGAGGAGGGCGGTGCGAGCGCGATCAGCGTGCTCACCGAGGAACGCCGCTTCGGCGGTTCGCTGCGTGACCTCGAGGCAGTGCGCGACGCGGTGACCCTCCCGGTGCTGCGCAAGGACTTCATCGGCGAGGAGTACCAGGTCTTCGAGGCCAGGGCGGCCGGCGCCGACATCGTGCTGCTCATCGTCGCCGCACTCGAGCAGCGCACCCTCGAACGCCTGCACACACTCATCACCGACCTCGGCATGACGCCGCTCGTCGAGACCCACTCCGCCGACGAGCTGTCGCGGGCAACGGATGTCGGTGCCCGGCTCATCGGTGTCAACGCGCGAAACCTGTCCACCTTCGAGCTCGACCGGGACCTGTTCGGCTCCCTCGTCGAGCGGTTCCCCGCGGATGCGATCAAGGTCGCGGAGTCGGCGGTGCAGTCCGCCGCGGATGTCGCGGCCTATCGCGCGGCCGGCGCCGACGTGGTGCTGGTCGGCGAGGCCCTCGTCACCGGCGACCCGCTGGAGACCCTCGCAGAATTCCTGGCCGTCGGATGAGCCTGCGCGAAGCATCCGGACCCTACTTCGGCGAGTTCGGCGGCCGGTTCGTCCCCGAGTCGCTCATCGCCACCCTGGACGAGCTGACCGAGGCGTACGAGGAGGCGAAGGCCGACCCAGCGTTCAGCGCAGAGCTCGACCACTTGAACCGCACCTACACCGGCCGGCCGTCGATCATCACCGAGGTGCCGCGGTTCGCCGAGCACGCCGGCCGTGCGCGCATCATCCTGAAGCGCGAGGACCTCAACCACACCGGCTCGCACAAGATCAACAACGTGCTCGGGCAGGCGCTGCTCACCAAGCGCGTCGGCAAGACCCGCGTGATCGCCGAGACCGGCGCCGGCCAGCACGGTGTCGCCACCGCCACCGCCGCCGCGCTGCTGGGCATGGACTGCGTTATCTACATGGGCGAGGTCGACACAGAGCGCCAGGCGCTCAACGTCGCCCGGATGCGTCTGCTCGGCGCAGAGGTCGTGCCGGTGACCACCGGCTCACGCACCCTCAAGGACGCCATCAACGAGGCCATGCGCGACTGGGTCACCAACGTCGCGACCACCAACTACATCTTCGGGACGGTGGCCGGGCCGCATCCGTTCCCCGCCATGGTGCGTGACTTTCAGAAGATCATCGGCGATGAGGCCCGCGCGCAGGTCCTCGAGCTGACCGGCGCGCTGCCGGATGCCGTCGCAGCGTGCGTCGGCGGCGGCAGCAACGCGATCGGCATCTTCGACGCGTTCCTCGACGACCCAGATGTCGCGCTTTACGGCTTCGAGGCTGCAGGCGATGGCGTCGAAACGCCCCGGCACGCCGCGACCATCACCAAGGGCCGCCCCGGAGTGCTGCACGGCGCGCGCAGCTTCCTGTTGCAGGACGACGACGGGCAGACCGTCGAGTCGCACTCGATCTCGGCCGGCCTCGACTATCCGGGCGTCGGCCCAGAGCACTCCTGGCTCGCGTCCATCGGCCGCGCCAGCTACCTGCCGGTCACCGACGCGGAGGCCATGGACGCGCTGCGGCTGCTGTCCCGCACCGAGGGCATCATCCCGGCGATCGAGTCGGCGCACGCCCTCGCCGGCGCGATCAGGCTGGGCAAGCAGCTCGGCCCGGATGCCGTCATTCTGGTCAGCCTGAGCGGGCGCGGCGATAAGGACATGGAGACCGCCGCAGAGTACTTCCGGCTCCTGGACGAGCGGGAGTGAGCATGAGCAAGGTCGAGACAACCATCGCCGCGCGCCGCGACGCCGGCTCCGGCGCGCTCATCGGCTACCTCCCGGTCGGCTTCCCGGACCTCGCCACGAGCATCGAGGCGGCCGTCACGATCGCCGAGAACGGGTTTGACGTCATCGAACTCGGGCTGCCGTACTCCGACCCGGTCATGGACGGACCGGTCATCCAGGAGGCGACGCAGACCGCACTGGCCGCAGGCTTCCGGCTTCGTGACGCGTTCACCGCGGTGCGCGAGATCACCAGCCGTGTCGACGCGCCAGTGCTGCTGATGACCTACTGGAACCCGGTGCTGCAGTACGGCGTCGAGCGGTTCGCGGCCGAGTTGGCCGAGGCGCAGGGAGCCGGGCTGATCACGCCCGACCTGATCCCGGATGAGGCGTCCAACTGGCTGGCAGCATCAGAGGCCACCGGCCTCGACCGGGTGTTCCTCGCCGCGCCGAGCTCGAGCGACGAGCGGCTGAGGACCATCACAGAGCTCAGCCGCGGGTTCGTCTACACGGTTTCGACGATGGGCATCACCGGAGCCCGGGCCGAGGTCGACAGTGCCGCTCGCACCCTCGTCGCGCGACTGAGGGAGGCCGGCGCCACCAACGCGTGTGTCGGGCTCGGCATCTCAACGGCCGACCAGGTCGCCGAGGTGCTCTCCTATGCCGACGGCGCGATCGTCGGCTCGGCGCTCGTGCGTGCGCTCAGCGACGGCGGCCTCGACGCTCTCGCGAGCACCGCCCGTGACCTCGCATCCGGGGCCAGCGTTCAGCACTAGGCTGAACTTCGCTGAAGATTCAAGCAAACGTGAAAGGTCCGCTGGATACGTGTTCGCTCCGCTAAGCATCCCGAGTCCCGACTACGCCTGGCAGGTTCTCGAGGTCGGGGACTGGCTGCGCTCCATCGGGCTGACCTGGTTCGTCTGGAACCTCGATATCCACATGTACGCGCTGTGCATCCTCACGGGGATCATCGTCGCTGCGATCCTCACCGGCTACCGCCTGCACCAGCGCGGCGCCGAAGCCGGACTCGTCATCGACGTCGCGCTGTGGGCCGTCGTGTTCGGCATCATCGGCGGGCGCATCTTCCACGTCATCACGCATCCGGATGACTACTTCGGGCCCGGAAAGGACCTCGCCAAGACCCTCTATATCTGGGAGGGCGGCCTCGCGATCTTCGGCGCGCTGATGCTCGGCGCGGTCGGCGTGTGGATCGGCTGCCGCATCACCGGCCTGCGCTTCACCGCGTTCGCCGACGCACTCGCCCCGAGCCTGCTGCTCGCGCAAGCCTTCGGTCGACTCGGCAACTGGTTCAACCACGAACTGTACGGTCTGCCCACCGACCTGCCGTGGGGTCTCGAGATCGAGTCCACCAATCCCGCCTTCCCGGCCGGGCTGCCCGCGGGCACGCTGTTCCACCCGACGTTCCTGTACGAGATCCTGTGGAACCTCGCTGGTGTGGTCGTGCTGCTCTACCTCGAGCGCAAGTGGCGCTTCGGCAGGCTGCACATCGCCGGCTTCGAGATCCCAGCCCCCATCCCGGGCACCTGGCGCCTGCAGTGGGGCAAGCTCATCGGCCTCTACCTCATCTGGTACGGCCTCGGCCGCAGCTTCTTCGAGATGATCCGGATCGACCCGAGCGAGATCTTCCTCGGCGTGCGCACCAACGTGTGGATGGCGTGGCTGGCGATCGTTGTCGGCCTGGTGGTCATCATCGTGCAGAGCCGCAGGCACCCCGGCCTCGAGCCCAGCCCGTACGTCCCCGGCAAGGAGCACCTCGCGCCCAATGCGGTCGTGCACACCGACGACGTCTATTCCGACTCAGACTTCGCTCACAGCTCCGAAGTCGCCCGCAAGGACTGAACGTGAGATGAGACGCGCCAAAATCGTCGCAACCCTCGGGCCAGCGACCTCCAGTTACGAGAACATCCGGTCGATCATCGACGCCGGAGTCGACGTTGCCAGGATGAACCTCAGCCACGGCAGCCACGCGGTGCACGAAGAGGTCTACGCCAACGTACGGCGGGCCGAAGAGGAATCCGGTCGCGCCATCGCGGTGCTCGTCGACCTGCAGGGCCCGAAGATCCGGCTCGGCAAGTTCGAGGGCGGCCCGTACGAACTGGGGATCGGCGACACCTTCCGGATCACCACCGACGACATCGTGGGTGACGGCGACATGGCGTCGACCACGTACAAGGGGCTGCCGGACGACGTCAAGCCGGGGGACCCGCTGCTCATCGACGACGGGCGCGTGACGCTGCGCGTCGTGGAGACCGACGGCACGGTCGTGACCACGACGTGCGAGGTGCCGGGTCCGATCTCAAACAACAAGGGCATCAACCTCCCCGGGGTGGCGGTCAACGTGCCCGCCATGTCGGAGAAGGACGAGGAGGACCTCCGCTGGGGGCTCTCGCTCGGCGCCGACTACATCGCGCTGTCGTTCGTGCGCAGCGCCGACGACATCAAGCGCGTGCACGAGATCATGGCCGAAGAAGGGCGCAAGATCCCGGTGATCGCCAAGATCGAGAAGCCGCAGGCGGTCGAGAACCTCGAGGCGATCATCGACGCGTTCGACGGCATCATGGTCGCGCGCGGCGACCTAGGCGTCGAGCTGCCGCTCGAGCAGGTTCCGATCGTGCAGAAGCACGCGGTCGAACTGTGCCGCCGGATGGCCAAGCCGGTCATCGTCGCCACCCAGGTGCTTGAGTCGATGATCAGCAACCCGCGGCCGACTCGCGCCGAGGCATCCGACTGCGCCAATGCGGTGCTCGACGGCACCGACGCGGTCATGCTGAGCGGTGAGACAAGCGTCGGCCAGTTCCCGGTGATCACCGTGCAGACCATGGCGCGCATCATCGCCTCCACCGAGGAGCACGGGCTGGAGCGCATTCCGCCGCTCGGCACCAAACCGCGCACTCAGGGCGGGGCGGTGACGCTTGCGGCTTCCGAGGTCGCCGACTTCGTCGAAGCCAAGTTCCTGTGCGTGTTCACCGAGTCGGGCGACTCGGCCCGCCGGATGTCCCGGCTGCGGTCGCAGATCCCGATGCTCGCGTTCACCCCCGAGCCGGGCGTGCGCCGCCGCATGGCGCTCACTTGGGGCATCCGCGGATTCCTGGTGGATCGGGTTTCGCACACGGATGCGATGTTCAAGCAGGTCGACGAGGTGCTGCTCGCCAATGGCATGGCGGAGCCAGGCGACAAGGTGGTCGTGATCTCCGGTTCGCCTCCTGGCTTGCCAGGCTCGACCAACGACATGCGCATCCACCGCATCGGCGACGCGATCAACGCGGTCGCACCGGTGTGGGCGGATAACGACTACAACAACAACAACGACAAAAACGCCTAGCCGGCCGGCTTCCTTTCACCGAACCGCGCCTATCCGCCGCTAGCGCGCCCGTTCCGGACGGTAGCGCCCGGCACACCGGGCGCGGTTGTCCGCTGCCCGCGCGGAACGCGCCGCGTCCATTCAGTGCCGGTGGTGGGACTCGAACCCACACGCCCTCTCGGACAAAGCATTTTGAGTGCTCCGCGTCTACCATTCCGCCACACCGGCCTGCGGGGGCATGCCCCCGTAGCCGCTCAAAGAATACCGTAGGCTTAACGACGTGACCGACCAGGACAGCCCGCAAGCCGCACCCCGCCGAGTCGTTGTAGCCGAGGATGAGTCCCTCATCCGGCTGGACATCGTCGAAACCCTCAGGGACAACGGTTTTGAGGTGGTCGGTGAAGCTGGAGACGGCGAGACGGCTGTCGCGCTCGCGACGGAGCTGCGCCCCGACCTGGTGATCATGGACGTCAAGATGCCGCAGCTGGACGGCATCTCTGCGGCCGAGCGCCTCAGCAAGGACCACATCGCCCCGGTCGTGCTGCTCACCGCGTTCAGCCAGAAGGAGCTCGTCGAGCGGGCCACAGAGGCCGGCGCGCTCGCCTACGTGGTGAAGCCGTTCACCCCGAACGACCTGCTGCCCGCGATCGAGATCGCCCTCGCCCGCTACGCGCAGATCGTCGCGCTCGAGGCCGAGGTCAGCGACCTGGTCGAGCGGTTCGAGACCCGCAAGCTCGTCGACCGCGCCAAGGGCCTGCTCAACGAGAAGCTCGGGTTCACCGAACCGGAGGCGTTCCGCTGGATCCAGAAGGCGTCGATGGATCGCCGCCTGACCATGCACGACGTCGCGAAGGCGCTGATCGAGGAACTCGGCGGCGCGAAAGAGAAGAAGTAGCGGCTACGGCACCGACGTCACACCGGGTGGGGCGTCACGCAGCAGGTTGGTCATCCGCACGGTCGAGAGTCGGTTCCCGCCATCATCCGAGACCACGATCTCGTGCACCGCGAGGGTGCGGCCGAGGCTGATCGCGGTGCACACCCCGGTGACCCAGCCGGAGGTCGCGGTGCGCGAGTGACTCGCGTTGATCTCGATGCCGACCGCGATGCGTCCCTCGCCCGCGTGCGCGGCCGCTGACAGCGAGCCGAGCGTTTCACCGAGCGCGACGGATGCGCCGCCGTGCAGCAGGCCGTAGGGCTGGGTGTTCCCCTCCACGGGCATCCTGGCCACGGTGCGCTCGGGTGAAACCTCGAGCAATTCGATGCCGAGTCTCTCGACGAGGGTGCCTCTCATCGCGTCGATCGGGACGACCATGTGTGCCCTCCAGAGGTGGATCGGGGGTGTCGGCAGCGGCCATTAGGCTGGCTGCGTGACGGACACCGCAAAGCCTACCCTCATGGTCATCGACGGCCACTCCCTCGCATTCCGGGCCTTCTACGCCCTCCCGGTGGACAGTTTCGTGAACCGGGAAGGCCAGCACACGAACGCCATCCACGGCTTCATCGCGATGCTGATCAACCTGCTGCAGCGAGAGAAGCCCACCCACCTCGCTGTCGCCTTCGACATCTCCCGCTACTCCTTCCGCACGCGCGAGTACGAGGAGTACAAGGGCACCCGCGGCGAGACCCCGCCGGAGTTCATCGGACAGATCCCGCTGCTCGAAGAAGCCCTCGCGGCGATGAACATCCCCACCATCAGCAAGGAGGACTTCGAGGCCGACGACATCCTCGCGACCCTCGCCAGGCAGGGGTCTGAGCAGGGCTTCGACGTCTCCGTGGTCTCCGGTGACCGCGACACCATCCAGCTCGTCAACGGCAACGTAACGCTGCTCTACCCGAACGCCCGCGGCGTGTCAGAGCTCAAGCGCTACGACCGGGATGCGGTGCTCGAACGGTATGGCATCGAACCCGAGCAGTATCCCGACATCGCCGCGCTCGTCGGCGAGACCAGCGACAACCTGAGCGGCATCGACAAGGTCGGCGAGAAGACCGCCGTGAAGTGGGTGCAGCAGTACGGCAGCCTCGAGCAGATCCTCGAACACGCCGACGAGATCAAGGGCGTCGTCGGCGAGAAGCTGCGCGAGCAGAAGGACCGCGCGATCCGGAACCGCAAGCTCAACCGCCTGGTCGACGACGTCGAGCTGCCGCTCGGGCCAGCCGACCTCGAACGCCGCCCTATGGACACGCAAGCCGTGCGGGACATCTTCGACCGGCTGCAGTTCCGCACCCTGCTCGACCGGATGCTCAAGATCGTCGCCGACGAGAACGGGGGAGTGGTCGAGGAGACCGTCGCGGCGAAGCCCGCGGTCGCCGTGCCCGCAGTGCGCCGGCTGGTCGACGAGGAGCTCGCGAACTGGCTGCGCACCGCCACCGCCGACGGCGCTCCGCTCGGGCTCGTCGCCGACTGGGCAGGAGACCAGCTGGCCGGATTCGGTCTGGCAACCCTCACCGACTCCGCGTTCGTGCCGTGGGGCGCCCACCGCCCCGACTACGCCGCCCTCGAGGACTGGCTCGCGAGCGACGCCCCGAAGATCCTGCACGACTCGAAACGCACGCTGAAGCGGCTCGCCGCATCCGGAATCACCCTCGGCGGCATCGCCTTCGACACCACCCTCGCCGCGTGGCTGCTGCGGCCGGGCGGCAGGAACGACACCCTCGTCGGTCAGGTCTACTACTACCTGGGTGAGACCATCGCCGAGCCGGACCCCAACCAGCTGGTGCCTGACACCGAGGCGCCCAGCCCGGCGACCCTCGCCTGGTTCCTGCTGAGGCTCTCGGACGAGCTGCGCGGCCGGCTCGACCCCGGCTCGCTGCGTGTTCTTGAGGAGATCGAGATCCCGCTGGTGCCGGTGCTCGCCGGCATGGAGACCACCGGCATCGAGGTGGACGCGCAGGCGCTGTCCGAGATGAACGCGAACCTCGGCGCGCGCGCAGCCGAGATCGAAGCCAAAGCGTTCGAGAGCGTCGGCCGTGAGGTCAACCTCGGCTCGCCGAAGCAGTTGCAGACGCTGCTATTCGATGAGCTGGGCATGCCCAAGACCCGCGCCACCAAGACCGGCTACTCCACAGATGCCGCGTCCCTCGTCGACCTGCGCGACCAGCTCGACGAGCCGCATCCGTTCCTCGACCTGCTGCTTCAGCACCGGGATGTCACCAAGCTGCGCCAGATGGTGGAGAGCCTGGAGAAGAGCATCGCGCCGGATGGACGCATCCACACCACCTACGAGCAGGCGGGCAGCAGCACCGGGCGCATCGCCTCGACCGACCCGAACCTGCAGAACGTGCCGATCAAGACCGAGGACGGCCGGGAGATCCGCTCGACCTTCCAGTACGGCGACGGCTTCGAAACCCTGCTGACCGCCGACTACTCGCAGATCGAGATGCGCATCATGGCGCACCTGTCGGAAGACGCCGGCCTGATCGAGGCGTTCAACGAGGGGGAGGACCTGCACCGGTTCGTCGGTGCGCGCGTGTTCGGCGTGCAGCCGGAGGACGTGACGCCGCTCATGCGCACCAAGGTGAAGGCGATGTCCTACGGTCTCGCCTACGGGCTCAGCGCGTTCGGCCTGTCCCGCCAGCTGCGCATCGAGACGTCCGAGGCGAAGCAGCTGATGAGCGAGTACTTCGCCCGGTTCGGCGCAGTGCGCACCTACCTGCGCAACGTGGTCGCCCAGGCCAAGATCGACGGCTACACCGAGACGATCTTCGGCCGCCGCCGGCCGTTCGCGGACCTCAACTCCAACAACCGGGTGCTGCGCGAGAACGCCGAGCGGGCGGCGCTCAACGCGCCGATCCAGGGCTCCGCGGCCGACATCATGAAGATCGCGATGCTCGGCATCGCCGCCGACATCCGGGACCGGGACTTGCGCTCCCGGATGCTCCTCCAGGTGCACGACGAACTGGTCTTCGAGATCGCACCGGACGAGCTGGACACCATGACCGCGATCGTCACCGACCGGATGTCCAACGCGGCGCAGCTTCGGGTGCCACTCGACGTGCAGGTCGGACTGGGCCCCAACTGGGACGCGGCGGCACATTAGGCTCGTGGGCATGACTGCTTCTGAACACAACAACGAAGTACGCCCCCAGTCCGCGATCGACCAGATCGCCGAAGAGTGGGTCACGACCCTCGCCGATCTCGACCCCGATGTCGCGATCTGGATCGGCATCCCCGGCCGATATGAGGAGTTCGCCGACCTGTCGCCTGCCGGCCACGAGAAGCTCGAGGCTGCGGCGAGGGCCACCCTCGCCAAGCTGCGCGACGTGCAGCCGGTCGACGAGGTCGACGAGGTCACCAAGACGGACATGACCGCGGAGATCGAGCTGGAGCTCGAGCTCTCCGACGCCGGCTGGTGGAAGCGCGACGTCAACGTGCTGGCCTCCCCTGCGCAGGGCATCCGGGACACCTTCGACCTGATGGCGCACGACACCGTCGAGGACTGGGAGAAGATCTCCGGCCGTCTCGGCAACCTGCCCGGAGCCGTCGACGGCTACATTGAGACGCTGCGGCTCGGCATGAGCGACGGCAGCGTCCCCGCCCGCCGCCAGGTCATGGAGGTGCTCGAGCAGCTGCAGCGCAACTCGTCCAAGGACGGCTTCTTCTTCACTTTCGCGAACGGGGCGAGCGTCGAGAACGGCGAGCTGCCAGAGTCGCTCAAGAACGACCTGCAGAAGGGCGCCGAGGTCTCGGCCGACGCGTATCGGAAGCTCGCCGACTTCTTCGAGAACGAACTCGCGCCCGCCGCGAGCGATCGCGACGCTGTCGGCCGTGAGCTCTACGCGCTGCAGTCGCGGCGCTTCCTCGGTGCGAAGATCGACCTAGACGAGACCTACGAGTGGGGCATTGAGGAGCTCCGCCGGATGGTCGACGAGCAGACGGCGATCGCGAACGAGATCAAGCCAGGCGCATCCGTCGAGGAGGCCGTGGCGCTGCTGGACGCCGACCCGGAGCGCAAGCTGCACGGCACCGAGGCGCTGCAGAAGTGGATGCAGAAGCTGAGCGACGCCGCGGTCGAGGAGCTGTCCCGCTCTCACTTCGACATTCCCGACCCGGTGAAGAAGCTCGAGTGCATGATCGCCCCGACCCAGGACGGCGGCATCTACTACACGAGCCCGAGCGACGACTTCTCTCGCGCCGGCCGGATGTGGTGGTCAGTGCCTGAGGGCGTCACCGAGTTCAACACCTGGCGTGAAACCACCACGGTGTACCACGAGGGTGTCCCCGGCCACCACCTGCAGCTCGGCCAGGCGGTCTACAACCGCGCCAAGCTGAACACCTGGCGCCGCCAGCTGGCCGGCACCAGCGGACACGCCGAGGGCTGGGCGCTCTACGCGGAGCGCCTGATGCAGGACCTCGGCTACCTTGACGACCCGGGCGACCGCCTCGGCATGCTCGACGGACAGCGGATGCGCGCGGCGCGCGTTGTGCTGGACATCGGCGTGCACCTGGGCAAGAACAAGCTCGACGGCGACGGCGTGTGGGACTTCGACTACGCGTTCGACTTCATGAAGAAGAACGTCAACATGAACGAGCCGTTCGTGCGCTTCGAGGTCAACCGCTACTTCGGCTGGCCCGGACAGGCTCCGTCGTACAAGGTCGGTCAGCGCATCTGGGAGCAGATCCGCGACGAGTACAAGAAGCGCGAGGGTGAGAACTTCAACATGAAGGAGTTCCACCGCAAGGCGCTCGACCTCGGCGGTGTCGGCCTCGACACGCTCAAGTCGGCGCTGCTCGGCTGAGCGCTGGCGACAGCCCAGTGAGCGGGACGGTAGTCGTTGCCGGGGCGTCCGGGTTCATCGGACGCCACCTGGTCGACTCGTTCCGCCGTGACGGCTTCACCGTCACAACCATCGGACGATCTGGCGCGGATGCCGTCTGGGGAGACCCGGACGGCATCCGCACCGCCCTGGAGGGTGCCGACCTGGTGGTCGGCCTTTCCGGCAAGAGCGTCAACTGCCGCTACACGCGCGCCAACCGCGCCGAACTCCTCCGCTCGCGACTGGACACGACCCTGGAGCTCGCCGCCGGCATCCGGGCGACCACCGCACCTCCGAAACTCTGGGTGAACGCGTCGACGGCGACCATCTACCGTCACGCCGAGGACCGGCCGATGACCGAGGCCACGGGCGAACTGGGGGAGGGCTTCTCCGTCGACATCGCCCGAGCGTGGGAGAGCGCGTTCTTCGACGGCGCGCTGCCCGCAACCCGCCGGGTCGCCCTGCGCACCTCGATCGTGCTCGGTGACGGAAGCGTGATGGTGCCCTACCGGTGGCTCGTGCGCCTCGGGCTCGGTGGTCCGCAGCTTGACGGCACCTGGTTCGGCACGAGGGCGCGTCGGGCCGCCGGCACCTTCCACCAGAACCGACGCACCCGCGGAAGGCAGCGCTTCAGCTGGGTGCATCTCGACGACGTCTACGGGATCATCCGTTTCCTCCAGAACCGCGACGACCTCGACGGTGTCGTCAACGTCACCGCGCCGAACCCGGTCGACAACCGCGAACTCATGGCAACCCTGCGCACGGTGCTCCGGATGCCGCTCGGCCTGCCCGCTTTCCGGTGGATGCTCGAACTCGGGTCGATTCTCATCCGCACCGAGACCGAACTGGTGCTGAAGAGCAGGTGGGTGCTGCCAGAGCGACTCACCGCGGCGGGCTACCGGTTCCGGCACCCGGACCTCGACGGCGCGCTGCGCGACATCCTCACGCCGGAGCCCACGAGCACGGTGGTGGCAAACAGCACTTCGGCACGATAGGCTGACATGTCACTTCTGTGACGTCCCATCCGCCCGCCACGGCGAAACACAACAATGCATCACCTCGTTCGTGGCCCGAACTATGTCCATTCTGGAGCAACAACTACATGACAATCGCAACGACCGACAAGGCGCCGAAGCAGGTCGCAGTCAACGACATCGGATCTGCTGAAGACTTCATGGCCGCGGTCGAGAAGACGCTGAAGTTTTTCAATGACGGTGACCTGATCGAAGGCACCGTCGTCAAGGTCGACCGGGACGAGGTTCTCCTCGATGTCGGTTACAAGACCGAGGGAGTGATCCCCTCACGCGAACTTTCCATCAAGCACGACGTCGACCCCAGCGAGGTCGTCGAGGTCGGTGACACCGTCGAGGCGCTCGTTCTCCAGAAGGAGGACAAGGAAGGGCGCCTCATCCTGTCGAAGAAGCGCGCGCAGTACGAGCGTGCGTGGGGCGACGTGGAGAAGATCAAGGATGAGGACGGTGTCGTCACCGGTACCGTCATCGAGGTGGTCAAGGGCGGCCTGATCGTCGACATCGGCCTCCGCGGCTTCCTCCCGGCGTCGCTCATCGAGCTTCGCCGCGTCCGCGACCTGACCCCGTACCTCGGGCAGGAGATCGAGGCGAAGATCCTCGAGCTGGACAAGAACCGCAACAACGTCGTGCTGTCCCGCCGCGCGCTGCTCGAGCAGACGCAGAGCGAGAGCCGCAGCTCGTTCCTCGGCAACCTCGCCAAGGGTCAGGTGCGCAAGGGCGTCGTCTCCTCGATCGTCAACTTCGGTGCGTTCGTGGACCTCGGCGGCGTCGACGGCCTGGTGCACGTCTCCGAACTCAGCTGGAAGCACATCGAGCACGCCAGCGAGGTCGTCGAGGTCGGCCAGGAGGTCACCGTCGAAATCCTCGAGGTCGACCTGGACCGCGAGCGCGTCTCGCTGTCGCTCAAGGCGACCCAGGAAGACCCGTGGCAGCTGTTCGCCCGCACCCACGCGATCGGCCAGGTCGCACCGGGCAAGGTCACCAAGCTCGTCCCGTTCGGCGCGTTCGTGCGCGTCGCGGACGGCATCGAGGGCCTCGTGCACATCTCGGAGCTCTCCGGCAAGCACGTCGAGCTCGCGGAGCAGGTCGTGTCGGTCGGTGACGAGGTGTTCGTCAAGGTCATCGACATCGACCTCGAGCGTCGCCGCATCTCGCTGAGCCTCAAGCAGGCCAACGAGGGTGTCGACCCCGAGGGCGCCGAGTTCGACCCGGCACTGTACGGCATGCTCACCGAGTACGACGAGCAGGGCAACTACAAGTACCCGGAGGGCTTCGACCCGGAGACCAACGAGTGGAAGGAAGGCTTCGAGGCCCAGCGCGAGAAGTGGGAGCAGGACTACGCTGCAGCCCAGGCTCGCTGGGAGGCCCACAAGAAGCAGGTCGCCGCATCTCTCGCCGCGGAAGCGAGCGAGACGAGCACCGGTTCCTTCACGAGCGAGTCGGCGGGCGGCGGAACCCTCGCCGACGACGAGTCCCTCGCGGCGCTGCGCGAGAAGCTTTCGAGCAACAACTAAGCGCGAACCGCTCCACGAAACGGCCGGTCCCCTCGGGGCCGGCCGTTTTCGCGTACCTGCCGCCAGGGCCACCCCTGTTATGCAGGAATTCCGGTCGGGTGTGGCCCCGGATGCCCGACAAAACCCCGTGGCGAGGCAGTATGTCGTGCACAACAAGGGATCTCCTGCACAACAGGGAACCCACGCACGCGTAGCCGCGCATCCTGCCGCCAGTAGGGTGTGATCATGCTGCTGATCGGACTCACCGGAGGCATCGCGTCGGGCAAGTCACTGGTGTCGTCGCATCTGGCCGAGCTCGGCGCGGTGGTCATCGACGCCGACCAGCTCGCGCGCGAGGTGGTCGAGCCGGGACAGAAGGCCCTCGAGCGCATCCGCGAGAAATTCGGCGACCAGGTCATCCGCGCCGACGGCACGCTCGACCGTGCCGCCCTCGGCGACCTCATCTTCCGCGACCCGGAGAAGCGCGCGCTGCTCAATGGCATCACGCATCCGGCCGTCGCCGCGCTTGCCAGCGAGCGGATTGCCGCCGCCGAGGCCGCGAATCCGGAGGCCAGGGTCGTCTACGACATCCCGCTGCTCGTCGAGACCGGGGGAGAGCGCCGCATCCCGTTCGACCTGATCGTGGTTGTGAACGCCGACACCGAGACCCGCACGCTGCGGCTCATGGAGCACCGCGGGCTGTCGCGCGCCGAGGCGGAACACCGGCTGAACTCTCAAGCCAGCGACACCGAGCGTCTCGCCATCGCCGACGTCATCATCGACAACAACGGCACGATTCAGGAGACCGTCGCGCAGGTTGATGCGCTCTGGACCAGCCTGGCCGAACGCACCCGGATGCGCTGACGCGCGAATACCAGCAGGGCTACAGCGCCGGCAGCAGGAGCAACGTGGTCGGCACGGCCAGCAGCGCCGCAGCGAACGCCACGACCAGGGCGCTGACCCACGGCTCAAGCGGGAGCACTCGGCCGTCCAGTCGTGCGATGCGCACCGCGGAGGCCGGACCCTCCGCCTCGAACTCGGATGCGCCGATCGTCGCGTCACCGGCGCTGAGGCCGTCCCGCACCAGCCGGATCGCATCTGCCAGATCGCGATCGCTGACCACGCGCCGAGCCCTGTCGTCGGCGAGCAGTTCGACGAGCGTCGCGACCGCTTCGCCCGCCAGGTTCGCGACAGGGAACCACGGCAGCGCAGCCCGCCAAGCGCGGAAGGCGATAAGAACCAGATCGTGCCGTTGCGTCGCATGCGCTCGCTCATGCTCGATGACGGCGCGCAGCTGTTCCGGAGTCAGCAGCTGGATCAGCCCCGCGGAGAGCACCGTCATCGAGCGGACGGTGCCGGGGAGGCAGTAGGCGACCGGCGCGTCATAGTCCAGCAGCCGGGTGCGCGGCTGCTCCGGATACGGCGAGCTGAGCAGGGCGACAAGCTCACGGTGCCGCCGCCGCGACCTCTCCGCCGTGTACACGGTGGCAGCCAGGTTCAAGGCGAGGTGGAGGCCGAGCAATAGCGCGGCGCTCAGCGCGAACAGCTGGATGAAGTGCGCGCCGGGCGGCAGCGTGCCATCGCCGAGGGAGCCCAGGAAGGCCTGCAGGCCATGCACCAGGTTGTCGCCGAACGGGGCGAGGCCGAACATCAGCAACGCCCCGATCATCGACAGGGCGCCGGCCAGGGCGATCGCCTGCCATAGCACGAGCGCGGTCGCGGGCGAGCGCGACGGCCAGCTCGCGGATGCGAGGAACACCGGGACCGGCCACGCCAACGCCACGGCCAGCAGACCGAGCAGGGCGGCGGCTCCGATCACTTCGCTATCAGCGGCCGGCGAGGATCCGGCGCAGCGCCGCGGCGTCGTCTTCTGAGACGCCGCCGACGAAGCGTGCCAGCACCGCCTCGCGGTCGCGGGCCGCCCCGAGCACGTCGTGCATGAGCTCCGCCATGAAGTTCGCGCGCGTCGTGACCGGGCGGTAGCGGTGGGGGCGGCTGTCACGCGCCCGCGTGACGTAACCCTTGTCCTCGAGCCGGGAGAGGACGGTCAGCACGGTGGTCTGCGCCAGCTCGCGGCTGCCCTTCTGGCCACTCAGGCGGTCGCGCAGGTCGATGGCGGTCAGCGCATCCGGTGAGTCCCAGAGCGCCTCCATGACCTTCTTCTCAAGATCGCCGAGGGGGAGCATGCGATCGATCCTACCCGCGCCAGCACCCGATTTCTACTTCCCGTAGAACGGGGTTATTCTACTTGGCGTAGAACTCTACGACTCGTAGAAGACGAAGCTCGTTCGAACGGAGAAGCAAGTGGACTGGCTCGACCCGGTGCTCATCGCACGGTGGCAGTTCGGCATCACCACCGTCTACCACTTCATCATGGTCCCGCTGACACTCGGCCTCGGGCCGGTCGTCGCGGTCATGCACACCATGTGGGTGCGCACCGGCATCCAGCGCTACCTGCGCCTGACGAAGTTCTGGGGAAAGCTCTACCTCATCAACTTCATCATGGGTGTCGCCACCGGCATCGTGCAGGAATTCCAGTTCGGGATGGCGTGGAGCGAGTACAGCCGCTTCGTCGGTGACGTGTTCGGTGCGCCATTGGCTATGGAGGCGCTGCTGGCCTTCTTCATCGAGTCGACCTTCCTGGGCCTGTGGATCTTCGGCTGGAACCACCTGCCGAAGAAGCTGCACGCCGCGACGATCTGGGCCGCAGTGATCGCCTCGATCATCTCCGCGTACTTCATCATCGTCGCGAACTCGTGGATGCAGCATCCGGTCGGTGTCGAAATGATCGACGGCCGGCCGGTCATGAACGACGTGATCGCCGTGATGACCAACAACACAGCGATCGTCGCGTTCGCCCACGCCATCATGGGCGCCTTCGCGGTCTCCGGTGGCTTCCTGCTCGGCATCGCCTGGTACCAACTGTGGCAGCGCCGGCGGGACGGCATCGACACGGTGGATGAGAACGGTCGCGTCGTCGTCGGGGAGGCCCCGGAGGTGCCGGGCCGCGACCGCGAGGACCACAGCGTGTGGATCAAGTCGTTGCGGGTCGGCGGCGTCGTCGCGGTGGTCGCCTTCGCCGGTGTCGCTCTCACCGGCGACCTGCAGGCCAAGCTCATGTTCGAGCAGCAGCCGCTCAAGATGGCCGCGGCGGAGGGCGCATGCTACAACGGCACCAGCTTCTCCGTGCTCGCCCTCGGCGAGCTGGGATCGCGCGACTGCGACGACGTGACGAACGTCATCGAGATCCCCGGTGTGCTGTCGTTCCTCGCCCACGGCGACTTCGAGACCGAGATCAAGGGCATCAACACCCTGGTCCCGATCTACCAGGAGCTCTACGGCACCCACATCCCGGACAACCCGCTGTACGGAGCCCACGCGGGCGAGGCCATCGAGTACGTCCCGATGCTCGAGGTCACCTACTGGGGCTTCCGTCTGATGATCGCGTTCGGCATGGCAGCGGCCGTCGTCGCCGTGCTCGCACTGTGGATGACCCGGAAGGGCACCGTGCCGCGCAGCAAGCTGATCATGCTCACCGCTATCGCCAGCATCGCCGCCCCATTCGCCGCAAACTCGGCCGGGTGGATCTTCACCGAGATGGGCCGGCAGCCGTTCGTGGTCGCCCCCAACCCGACCGGCATCGACGGTGTCTACATGTTCACCGCGGCGGCGGTTTCGCCGGGCGTCAGCGCCGGGGAACTGCTGTTTTCGGTGATCACGCTCACCCTCGTCTACGCGGCGCTCCTGGTCGTCGAGCTGACGCTGCTCGTGCGCTATGTGCGCGGCGGGGTGGCAAGCGCGATGCCGGAACTCGGCACACCGGATGACGGCGACCCACAGGACAAGGACAAGGACGAGACCGACGTCCTCGCCTTCGCCTACTGAGTACCGAGTCACGAAAAGGAACTGGACTGATGGATTTCCTGCCAACGCTGTGGTTTGTGCTCATTGCCTTCCTCTGGATCGGCTACCTGCTGCTCGACGGGTTCGACCTCGGGGTGGGCATGCACATGCTGGTCTCCACGCGCAGCGAGAAGGAGCGCAGGCTGCTGCTCAACACGATCGGCCCGGTCTGGGACGGCAACGAGGTGTGGTTGATCACCGCGGGTGCTGCGACCTTCGCCGCGTTCCCCGTCTGGTACGCGACCCTCTTCTCCGGGCTCTACCTGCCGCTGGTGATCGTGCTGCTCGCCCTCATCGTTCGCGCGGTGTCGATCGAGTACCGCGGGAAGGCGGCCACAGAGCGCGGACGTCGGGTGTGGCACGTGCTGCTGGGCGCCGGTTCGTTCGGCGCGGCATTCGGCATCGGCGCGATGCTCGCGATCACGACGACCGGACTGCCGATCGATGAGAACGCCATCCGCGTCGGCGGCGCGTTCGCGTGGTTCAGTCTCGAGTCGGTGATCGGCGGGCTGGCCGTCGTCGGATTCTGCTTCGTGCATGGCGCAACCTTCCTGGCGCTGAAGACCGACGGCGACATCCGCTACCGGATGCGCCGGATCATCCGGCTTAGCGCCCCGGTCGCGTTGCTGCCGATCGTCGTCTGGGTGCTCATCGTCGTCGCCGACGGCAGCTCACTGACCGCGTACGGTCTTGTCGGCGTCGCGGCGAGCGGCGCGGTGATCGGCTGGATCGCCAACCGGGCAGGGCGGGAAGGGTGGGCCTTCACCGGCTTCTCGGTCCTGCTCACCGCGGGCGCCTCGGCGATATTCCTCGCTGCCTACCCGGTCGTCCTCCCGTCGTCGATCGATGCCGCATACGACCTCACCATCCAGAACGCGTCGTCGTCCGACTACACGCTCGGCGTCATGACCATCGTCGCCGCCATCGGCATCCCGGTGCTGCTGGTCTACCAGGGGTGGTCCTACTGGGTGTTCCGCAAGCGACTGACAGCTGCGGCGATCCCGGACGCGCAGCCGGTTGTGCCGGCGGTGAAGCGGCCGTGACCAGGAGCAGGGCCAGGGCAGGGTCGCCGATCGCGCTGCTGTCGGCGGCCGACCGCCCGGTGCTGTACCTGCTCGGCCTGCTGAGCGCGCTCAAAGGGGTGGGCCTGGTCGGGCTGGCCTGGGCGCTCGCGCACGGCATCGTCGCCGTCATCGACGGCACGGCCGGCTGGCAGGTGGCTGTCGTGGTCGGTCTGGGCTGTGCGGTGCTCCGCGCCGTCGTCGCGTGGGCGCACAACGCGCTTTCGGCACGAGCCGCGTTGGGCGCCAAGGAGCGGCTGCGCGCGCGACTGGCCGAAGCGGCGGTGCGCGACCCGTACGTCTCCGAGGGTTCGCTCACCACCCTTGCGACCCACGGTCTCGACGCGCTCGACGACTACTTCACGGTGTTCCTGCCCGCGACCGTGTCGGCTGCGACGATCCCACTCCTCGCCGGCGTCGCGATCCTGTCTGCCGACTGGGTGAGTGCGCTCATCATCGTGCTCACAGTCCCGCTGGTGCCGCTGTTCATGGCGCTCATCGGCGTGCACACGCAGGAGCGGGTGAGCGCGGCGGCGGATGCGCTCGCGCGGTTCTCCGACCACCTGGTCGAACTGGCCCGCGGGCTGCCGGTGCTGGTCGGCCTCGGCCGCTCGCGCGAGCAGGCCGACGCGCTGCACCGGATCGCGCAGCGGCAGCACAACACCACGCTGCAGACGCTGAAGACCGCGTTCCTGTCCAGCCTCGCGCTCGAGCTGATCTCCACCATCTCGGTGGCCGTGGTCGCGGTGTTCATCGGTGTGCGCCTGGTCTACGGCGAACTCGACCTGACCGTCGGACTGTTCGCTCTCCTGCTCGCCCCCGAGTGCTTCGCGCCGTTCCGCGACGTCGGCGCCGCCTACCACGCCTCCGACGACGGTCGCGAGGCACTGCGGCGCGCCACCGCGATCGTCGACGCGCCACGACCCACGCGCGCGGCAGTCAGCGGGACACTGCCGCTGCGGGTGCGCAACCTGACCGTGCGGTATCTGGAGCGTTCCGCCGCCGCGGTGAGCGACGTCTCGTTCAACGCCGAGCGGGGCAGGGTCACCCTGCTTGACGGCCAGAGCGGCGCGGGCAAGTCGACGGTGTTCGCCGTGCTGAACGGTCGCACCGCAGACGGCGCGCACGGCGTCGAGGTCGAGGGCGACCTGACCGGGCTGCCCTCTGGCGGCACCGCCTGGCTTCCACAGCGGCCGGTGGTGACGGGCGACACCGTCGAGCTGGAACTCGAGAACTTCGGCGGGACGGATGCCGCGGCGCTGCTGCGCCGGGTCGGCCTCGCCCATCGGGCTGGCGCGCATCCGGCTCAGCTGAGCCCGGGGGAGCTCCGGCGCCTCGCCTTCGCCCGGGTGCTCGCGCGAGTGGATGCCGGCGCCGAGCTCGTGCTGCTGGACGAGCCGACCGCCCACCTCGACGCGCACAGCGCGGCGGTGATCGTGCGGCTCATCCAAGAGCTGCGCGCGAGTGGTGACGTCGCCATCATCGCAGCCTCGCACGACGACCGGGTCCGCGTCCTGGCCGATGACCGGGTCGTGCTCGGCGCGACGCTGGACGCGGTAGCAGAGGACCTGCCCGCGGTCGTCCAGGAGTCGACGGGCGAATCGCAGCTCAGGTCGACCGTCGCGGGACGCCGGGCGCATCCGGTGCGCGAACTGGTTGCCTTCCTGCGCCCGGTCGCCGGCAGGTTCGCGTTCGCGGCGCTGCTCGGAACCCTCGCGGCACTGTTCGCGGTGTCGCTGACCGCGGTGTCGGCCTGGCTGATCGTGCGCGCGAGCGAGCAGCCGCCGATCCTGCACCTCATGGTCGCCATCGTCGGCGTGCGCTTCTTCGGGCTCGGTCGCGCGGTGCTGCGCTATTGGGAGCGGCTGCAGACCCACGATGCGGTGTTCGCGGCGGTCACCCGCTTGCGCATGCGGCTGTGGAACGGGCTCGCCGGTTCCGGCGTTGTGAACCGTGCCGCGCGGCAGGGCGGTCGGGCGCTGTCGCGTCTGGTGCACGACGCCGACCAGGTGCGCGACCTCGCGGTCCGGGTCGTTCAGCCGGTGCTGGTCGGGGTGCTGACCTCCGCCGCGGTGCTCATCGCTGTGGCGGCCATTCATCCGGACGCGGTCGGGCCCTTCCTGCTCGTGGTGCTGATCGCCCTCGTTGTCGCGCCCGCCGTCGCGCTGCTCACCGACCGCGCTGCCACGCGCTCGCAGTCGCTGCTGAGGTCCCAGGTCATGCAACGGTTCGCTGCCCTGGTCGCGGCGAGCGACGACCTGAGCGGAAATGGGGTGGACGACCGGATGCGCGCCGAGCTCGCGGGCCTCGACGCGAGCGCGAGCGGCACTGCTCGGCGTGGCGCCCTGGCGCTCGGCGCCGGCAACGCGATCGTCGTGCTGGTGTTCTGCGCGCTCGCGCCGCTCACCCTCGCAATCAGCGCACCGGCAGCCGCCAGCGGTGCCCTCCATGCCGGACTGGTCGCCGTGCTTGCCCTGCTGCCGCTCGGCCTCATCGAGCCGGTGCTCGAACTGGTTGCCGCCGTGCAGCAGGCGCCCGCGCTGCGCGATGCCCTCAGCCGGGTGTCCACCACGACGACGGATGCGATGCCGGAGCGCGCCGCAGATGCCCCGCCGATCGATTCGATCACCCTCGACGACCTGAGCGTGCGCTGGCCGGACGCGCCGGCGCCGGCGTTCACCGGGGTCTCGGCCACGCTGACCGGCGGCGACTGGCTCACCGTCACCGGGCCATCCGGCGCGGGCAAGTCGACCCTGCTGCTGACCCTGCTCGGCCAACTGCGTCCCGAAGGCGGCCGCTACCTGGTCAACGGCAGGGACACCGCAGAAATCGACCCGGCGCTGCTGCGTGAGCGCATCGCCTGGTGCCCGCAGGAGGGGCACCTGTTCAATTCCACGCTGCGCGGCAACCTGACCATCGCCCGCGACCGCTCTGACGCGCCGGATGACACCGAGCTGACCGGGGTGCTGCGTCGGGTCGGCCTCGGTGACCTGCTCGAGCGTCTCCCGCTGGGCCTGGACACGCCCATCGGCGCGGCCGGCAGCAGGCTGTCCGGCGGGGAGCGGCAACGCGTCGCTGTCGCCCGCACGCTGCTGGCGCCCGCGGACGTTGTGCTCATCGACGAGCCGACAGCGCACCTCGATACGGCATCCGCCGAGGCGCTGATGGCGGACCTGCGCACCGCGCTGGCTGACCGCATCGTCGTGCTGGTCACCCACGACGCGAGCGTGTCAGGGGAGCGGCTTAGTCTTAACTGATGCAGCCAACGCGTGCGGTGAGGCCGTTCGAGGTCATCAGCGAGTACGAACCGAGCGGCGACCAGCCGACCGCGATCGCCGAACTGGCGGCCCGAGTCACCGCGGGAGAGACGGATGTCGTGCTGCTCGGCGCCACCGGAACCGGCAAGTCGGCGACCACCGCGTGGCTGATCGAACAGGTCCAGCGCCCGACGCTGGTGCTCGCCCACAACAAGACCCTCGCCGCACAATTGGCCAACGAGTTCCGCGAACTGATGCCCAACAACGCGGTCGAATACTTCGTCTCCTACTACGACTACTACCAGCCGGAGGCGTACGTCCCGCAGACCGACACCTTCATCGAGAAGGACAGCTCGATCAACGCCGAGGTGGAACGGCTGCGCCACTCGACCACGAACTCGCTGCTCAGTCGCCGGGACGTGATCGTGGTGTCCACGGTGTCCTGCATTTACGGCCTCGGCGCGGCCGAGGAGTACCTGGAGGCGATGGTCGCGCTGCAGGTGGGCCAGCGCATCTCCCGCGACCAGCTGATCCGTCGATTCGTCGCCATGCAATACCAGCGGAACGACATCGACTTCTCCCGCGGCAAATTCCGCGTGCGCGGCGACACCCTCGAGATCATCCCGGTCTACGAGGAGCACGCGATCCGGATCGAGATGTTCGGTGACGAGATCGAGGCGCTGTACTCGCTGCATCCGCTCACCGGCGAGGTGCTGCAGCAGATGGACGCCGTCTCAGTGTTTCCCGCGACGCACTACGCGGCAAGCCCGACCACCATGCACCGGGCGATCGGCACCATCCGGGAGGAACTCGCCGAGCGACTGGCAGAGTTGGAGAAAGCCGGCAAGCTGCTCGAGGCGCAGCGGCTGCGGATGCGCACCACCTTTGACCTCGAGATGATGGAGCAGATCGGGTTCTGCAGCGGCATCGAGAACTACTCCAGGCACATCGACGGGCGCTCAGCGGGGGAGCCGCCGAACTGCCTGCTCGACTACTTCCCAGAGGACTTCCTCGTCGTCATCGACGAGTCGCACGTCACGGTGCCGCAGATCGGGGCGATGTACGAGGGCGACGCCTCCCGCAAGCGCACCCTGGTGGAGCACGGGTTCCGGCTGCCCAGCGCGCTCGACAACCGGCCGCTGACCTTTGACGAGTTCCTCGACCGGGTCGGCCAGAAGGTCTACCTGTCTGCGACGCCCGGTAGGTACGAACTCGGCATCACCGACAGCATCGTCGAGCAGATCATCCGCCCCACCGGCTTAATCGACCCCGAAATCGTGGTCAAGCCGAGCAAGGGGCAGATCGACGACCTGCTCGAGGAGATCCGCCGGCGTACCGACCGCGACGAGCGGGTGCTCGTCACCACGCTCACCAAGAAGATGGCGGAGGAGCTCACCGACTTCCTGACGGAAGCGGGCGTCAGGGTGCGCTACCTGCACTCGGATGTCGACACGCTGCGCAGGGTTGAGCTGCTCACCGAACTGCGCCAAGGCGTATACGACGTGCTCGTGGGCATCAACCTGCTCCGTGAGGGCCTCGATTTGCCCGAGGTGTCGCTGGTGGCGATCCTCGACGCCGACAAGGAGGGCTTCCTGCGCTCGTCGACGTCGCTCATCCAGACCATCGGCCGCGCCGCCCGCAACGTGTCCGGTTCTGTGCACATGTACGCCGACGTGCTCACCGATTCGATGAAGATCGCGATCGAGGAGACCAACCGGCGACGGGACAGGCAGCTCGCCTACAACGCCGAGCACGGGATCGACCCCACTCCGCTGCGCAAGCGCATCGCCGACATCACCGATGTGCTCATCCGCGAGGGAGCGGACACCAAGGAGCTCCTGTCCGGTCGCGACTCGCGCAAACGCGCGGCGACGCCGGCGCTGCGCCGCGAGGGCCTTGCGGCGGCGGGCGCCAACGAGCTCGAGAGCATCATCGCCGACCTCAACGACCAGATGCTCGCGGCGGCCGGTGAACTCAAGTTCGAGCTCGCGGCGCGGCTGCGTGACGAGGTGGCCGACCTGAAGAAGGAACTGCGCCAGATGGAGGCAGCCGGCCACATCTGAGTCTCTCTAGAAAACCGCTAGTATTCATCGACACTTTGTCACTGGTTAACCGCGAGTTTGAGAGTACGAGATGGCCACTGCGCTTCCCAGCTTCAACCCGCCCCGGCCCTCCGGCGTATCCTGCGACACCTCCGACCTGATCCTCATCCACAGCACGCTTCGCCGCCTGTTCGCCGAGGCGCCGGGGCTGGTGCGCGCCGTCGCGGACGGTGACCAGAAGCACACCGGCCAGGTCGCTGAGCACCTCGATGACATCGCCGCCATGCTGCACACCCATCACGAAGGTCAAGACAGGGTGCTCTGGGACCGGCTCGAGCAGCGCTCCCCGGCGTGCGTGCCGCTGGTCGGTCGTATGCGCGCGCAGCATGACGAGATCAGTCGCCTGCTTGACCGCCTGGACCTGCACCTCACCACCTGGCGTTCCACCGCGCACGTCGATGACGGGCGGGGGGTCGCGGAGGTGCTCGCCCATCTGGGCGCGGTCCTCGTGCAGCACCTGGCCGAAGAGGAACAGCAGATCGTGCCGATCGTCGCCGCGACGCTGACCCAGCAGGAGTTGGACGAACTCGCCGCCCACCGCCGCGAGTCGACCCCGAAGAACAGGCTGCTCATCCGGCTCGGCTTCCTGCTCGAGTCGATCCCGCCCGAGGACCGGGACGCGTGGATGCTGGCGACCCTGCCGCGAGTGCCGCGCGTGCTGTACTCCCTGATCGGCAAGCGTCAATACGCGGCTCACCGCAGGCGTGTGCTCGGCGACGCGTGACCCGCGTGCACGCATCCACCGCGCGAGCGCGATAGCATAGAACATCCGTTCGAGGTGACACGGGGCGCTTGGGTCACGGTCAATGCCCAGCGGAAGATGGCAGAGAATTGACTTCAGTGAGTATCGACCCTGTAGACGGCCCGCGGCTGAGCGTCCGTGGCGCGCGCGTGCACAACCTCCGCAACATCGACCTCGAGATCCCGCGCGACTCCCTTGTCGTGTTCACCGGGCTCTCCGGATCGGGGAAGTCCTCGCTCGCGTTCGACACGATCTTCGCGGAGGGCCAACGCCGGTACGTCGAGTCGCTGTCGGCGTACGCGCGGCAGTTCCTCGGCCAGGTCGACCGACCGGATGTCGACTTCATCGAGGGCTTGAGCCCGGCGGTCGCGATCGACCAGAAGTCGACCAACCGCAACCCGAGGTCGACGGTGGGCACGATCACCGAGATCTACGACTACATGCGCCTGCTGTGGGCGCGCATCGGCGTTCCGCACTGCGCAGTGTGCGGCGAGGCAATCTCCAAGCAGTCGGTGCAGCAGATCGCCGACCAGCTGATGACCTTGGAGCCGGGCACCCGGTATCAGGTTGTTGCCCCGCTGATCTGGCAGAAGAAGGGCGAGTTCGTCGACCTGTTCCGCGAGCTCGCCTCTAGCGGCTACTCCCGCGCGCTCGTCGACGGTGAGGCGGTGCAGCTGTCCAACCCGCCGACGCTGAAGAAGCAGCTCAAGCACGACATCTCGGTCATCGTGGACCGTTTGGTGGCGGCCGACGACATCCTGACCCGGCTGACCGATTCGCTCGAGACGGCGCTGCGGCTCGCCGACGGCATCGTCGCGGTGAACTTCGTCGACGGGGAGGGCGACGGCGCGTGGCGCAGCTTCTCCGAGAAGCTTTCCTGCCCGAACGGCCACCCGGTGCAGCTCACCGAGATCGAGCCGCGCACGTTCTCGTTCAACGCGCCGTTCGGCGCCTGCCCCGAGTGCTCCGGCATCGGCACCCGGATGTCGGTCGATCCCGAGCTGCTGCTCGGCGACCCGTCGCTGAGCCTCGCCGAGGGCGTCATCCTGCCGTGGACCCAGGGCGGCAAGGGCCTCTACAACTACTTCCAGCGGTTGCTCGAGGGCCTGGGCAAGGACCTCGACTTCTCTCTCGACACCCCCTGGGAGGACCTGCACGGTGAGGTGCAGGATGCGATCCTGCGCGGCAACGACTTCAACGTCACGGTGCGCTGGAAGAACCGGTACGGGCGCGAGATGCGCTACAGCACCGGCTTCGAGGGCGTCATGCCGTACATCGAACGCAAGTTCCTGGAGGCAGAATCGGACTCGGCCAGGCAGCGCTACGGCAGCTACCTGCGCGAGGTGCCGTGCCCGGTGTGCGACGGCAAGCGGCTCAAGCCGGAAGTGCTTGCGGTCACCATTCACGGCCGCAGCATCGCAGACGTCAGCGACCTGAGCCTCGTCGACTCGTACGCGTTCATGAACGGGCTCGAGCTCACCGAGCGGGAAGCGCACATCGCCGCCGCGGTGCTGCGAGAGATCCGTGCGCGTCTCGACTTCCTCATCGAGGTCGGCCTGAGCTACCTGGACCTGTCCCGGTCCGCGGGGTCGCTGTCCGGCGGGGAGGCGCAGCGCATCCGGCTGGCGACGCAGATCGGCTCCGGGCTCACCGGCGTGCTGTACGTGCTGGACGAGCCGAGCATCGGCCTGCACCAACGTGACAACCGGCGGCTCATCGACACGCTCGTCAAGCTGAAGACCCTCGGCAACACCCTCATCGTCGTCGAACACGACGAGGACACCATCCGCACAGCCGACTGGTTGGTCGACATCGGCCCGGGGGCGGGGGAGCACGGCGGCAAGGTCGTCCACTCCGGCAGCTACGCGCGGCTGCTCGAGAACACCCATTCGATCACCGGCGACTACCTGGCCGGGCGGCGCGAGATCGCAACACCGAAGAAGCGGCGCAAGGTCGACAAGAAGCGGATGCTTACGGTCGAGGGCGCGCGCGCGAACAACCTCAAGGACGTCACGGTCGGCTTCCCGCTCGGCACCTTCACCGCGGTCACCGGGGTGAGCGGATCGGGCAAGTCGTCGCTCGTCAACGACGTCCTGTACCGTGCCCTCGCCAACGAGCTGAACGGCGCCAGGCAGATCCCGGGCAAGCACACCCGCATCAGCGGACTCGACAACCTGGACAAGATCGTGCACGTCGACCAGGCGCCGATCGGCCGCACCCCCCGGTCGAACCCCGCAACCTACACCGGCGTCTTCGACCGCATCCGCACCCTGTTCTCCGAGACGGCTGAAGCCAAGGCGCGCGGCTACCTGCCCGGCCGGTTCAGCTTCAACGTCAAGGGCGGCCGCTGCGAGAACTGCTCAGGCGACGGCACGATCAAGATCGAGATGAACTTCCTGCCCGACGTCTACGTGACCTGCGAGGTGTGCGGGGGAGCGCGCTACAACCGCGACACCCTGTCGGTGCACTACAAGGGCAAGAACATCGCCGAAGTGCTCGACATGCCGATCCGTGAGGCGGCGGAGTTCTTTGAGGCAATCAGCGCCATCCACCGCTACCTGAAGACGCTGGAGGAGGTCGGGCTCGGCTACGTGCGACTCGGGCAGAGCGCGACGACACTGTCCGGCGGTGAGGCGCAACGCGTCAAGCTCGCCACCGAGCTGCAGCGTCGCTCTGTCGGCCGCAGCATCTACGTGCTCGACGAGCCCACAACCGGGCTGCACTTCGAGGACGTGCGTAAACTCCTGCTCGTGCTGAATGGCCTGGTGGACAAGGGGAACACCGTCATTGTGATCGAGCACAACCTCGACGTGATCAAGTCGGCGGACTGGATCATCGATCTCGGGCCGGAGGGCGGCGCTGGCGGCGGCACCGTCGTCGCGACCGGCACCCCGGAGAAGATCGCGAAGGCGCCGGACAGCCACACAGGGACCTTCCTCGCCGAGGTCCTCGGCGTGTAAGGCCATGACGAAGACCGTGAGCTACCGCCCGAAGGCGGGCGAGATCCCGCAGCGGCCGGGCGTCTACCGGTTCCGTGACGCGCAGGGTCGCGTGCTGTACGTCGGCAAGGCCAAGAACCTGCGGGCGCGGCTGAGCAACTACTTCGGGCCGCTGCACAGCCTGCACGAGCGCACCCGAGCGATGGTCACCACAGCGTCATCGGTCGAGTGGACGGTGGTCGCGAGCGAGTTTGAGGCGTTGCAGCTCGAGTTCAGCTGGATCAAGGAGTTCAACCCGCCGTTCAACGTGCAGTTCCGGGACGACAAGTCGTACCCGTACCTGGCGATCACCCTCGGGGAGCCGGTGCCGCGTGTGATGGTCACCCGCAACCGGTCGATCAAGGACGCCCGCTACTTCGGCCCGTACACCAAGGTGTGGGCGATCAGGGAGACCGTCGACCTGATGCTCAAGGCGTTCCCGATGCGCAGCTGCTCCGACGGCATCTACAAGCGCGCCGAGCAGACCGGTCGGCCGTGCCTGCTCGGTGACATCGGCAAGTGCGCGGCGCCGTGCGTCGGCCGGATCAGCAAGTCCGACCACAAGGCGATCGCGCTCGACTTCGCGAGCTTCATGGCCGGCAACGACTCCCGGTTCCTCGACGAGCTGGAGAAGCGGATGCGCGAGGCCGCCGCCGCGCAGGACTACGAGCAGGCGGCGAGACTCCGCGACCAGCTGTTGGCGCTGCAGGCCGTGCTCACCAAGAACTCCGTCGTGCTGCCGGAGGCGGTCGACGCCGACGTCATCGGGGTCGCCCACGACGAACTCGCCGCGGCCGTCCAGCTGTTTGTCGTGCGCGGTGGACGCATCCGCGGTGTGCATAGCTGGGTGGTTGACAAGGAACTCGATCTCGAGCTGCCGGAGCTGGTCGAGAACATCATCCTGAACGCCTATGAGAGCAGGCTCGTGCCGGCGAAGGTCGTCGTTGTGCCCGCGCTGCCTGAGGACGCCGACGAGGTGCAGCTGTGGCTCACCGAGCGCAGGCGCGCGGGCGGCGAGCGGTCGAAGTCCACCATGCGGGTCGCCCAACGCGGCGACCTCGCGTCGCTCGCGACCACGGTGCGCAACAACGCGCAGTCCGCGTTCCTCAGCTACAAGACGCGGCGCAGCGGCGACTTCGTCGCACGCTCGCAAGCGCTTGCCGACATCCAGGACGCGCTCGGCATGGAGCAGGCGCCGCTGCGCATCGAATGCTTCGACGTGTCGCACCTCGGCGGGACCAACATCGTCGCATCGATGGTGGTCTTCGAAGACGGTTTGCCCCGCAAGGACCAGTACCGTCGGTTCAGCATCGCCTCCTCGACGGACGACACGGAGTCGATCTACCAGACCCTCAGCCGCCGGCTCGCGCGCATCAACGAGCCCGACGACGACCTGGAGGTGATCAGCGAGGACGGCGAGGTCGCCCAGAAGCCCAAGCGGTTCGCCTACCGTCCGAACCTCCTGATCGTCGACGGCGGTCAACCGCAGGTACAGGCCGCGGCCCGCGCGCTGCGGGACGCCGGCGTGGACTACGCCAACGGCGACGGCATCGCCCTGTGCGGGATCGCGAAGCGGCTCGAGGAGATCTGGGTGCCGGACTCCGACTACCCGGTGATCCTGCCGCGCAACAGCGAGGCGCTGTTCCTGTTCCAGCGCATCCGCGACGAGGCACACCGGTTCGCGATCAGCTACCAGCGGCAGCGGCGCAAGAAGGACATCCGGTCGCAGCTCGCCGACATCCCTGGACTCGGCCCGGCACGCGTGCGCGAGCTGCTCCGCCACTTCGGCTCGGTGACCCGACTGCGGCAGGCGTCGCAGGTCGAGATCGCCGAGGTCAAGGGCATCGGCAAGGCAACCGCGCGCACGATCCATGAGCGACTTCGCGCCTGAGCGGCCGGCCGGCTCGGTAAGCTTGGGGCACTCACGCTGAGAGGATCGACGACATGACGGATGACGGCACCCGCCAGGAGGTGCTTGTCGTCACGGGAATGTCCGGGGCCGGTCGTTCGACCGTCGGCAACGCGCTCGAGGACCTCGGCTGGTACGTGGTGGACAACCTGCCGCCGCAGATGCTGAAGCCCCTGGTGGAGCTCGCGTCGCGCGCCGGAGATGCCATCCCGAAGATCGCCGCGGTCATCGACGTGCGCGGTGGGCGGCTGTTCTCCGAGCTCGGCGCGGTCATCGAGGAGCTTCGCACGACCGCCTCGGTGCAGGTGGTGTTCCTCGAGGCGACCGACGACGCGCTGGTGCGCCGGTTCGAGCAGGTGCGCAGGCCGCATCCGCTGCAGGGCGACGGCGACACCATCCTCGACGGGATCGTCGCCGAGCGGGCCAGGATGCTGCAGATCCGCGAGTCGAGCGACGTCATCATCGACACCTCGGACCTCAACATCCACCAGCTGGCGACCGAGATCCAGGAGACCTTCGCTGAAGCCGGCGCCCCTGGACTGCAGGTGACCGTGATGAGCTTCGGCTTCAAGTACGGCGTGCCGACCGACGCCGACCTGGTGGCCGACATGCGCTTCCTGCCCAACCCGTTCTGGGTGCCGGATCTACGGCCGATGACCGGCAAGGATGCGCGGGTAAGCGACTATGTGCTGGCGCAGGAGGGTGCCACCGAGTTCTTCGACAACTACGTGCGCGCGCTCGAGCCGGTGCTCGCCGGCTATCAGCGCGAGAACAAGAGACACGCTACGATCGCCTTTGGCTGTACGGGGGGAAAGCACCGCTCCGTGGCGATGGCCGAAAAGCTCGCAGAGCGGATCAGGAATCTGCCGGGGGTCGCCGTCAGCACCAAACACCGCGATCTTGGCCGCGAATAGCGGCACAATCACCCGTTTCAAGGAGGACCCGATGGCGCTCACCGCCGATGTCAAGGACGAGCTGGCCAGGATCGAGGTCAGCAAGACGACGGTGCGGGCGGCAGAACTGGCGACCATCCTCCGCTTCTCCGGCGGGCTGCACCTGATCTCCGGCCGCATCGCGGTCGAGTCAGAACTGGATTCACCGGTCATCGCGCGCCGCGTCCGCCGCGATCTCGCCGAGTTGTACGGCGTCCGCAGCGAGCTGGCCGAGATCTCGGCGTCCGGCATCCGCCGCACCAGCCACTTCCTCGTCCGGGTGCTCGAGGGCGGCGAGACGCTCGCGCGGCAGACCGGCCTGCTCGACGCCCGCCGCCGCCCGGTGCGCGGGCTTCCCAACCGCCTGACCACCGGCTCCCAGGAGGAGCTGGCGGCCCTCTGGCGCGGAGCGGTGCTCGCGCGCGGCTCACTGACCGACCCCGGACGCTCCGCAGCCCTCGAGGTGACCTGCCCCGGCAACGAGTCGGCGATGGCGCTGGTCGGCGCCGCGGGACGACTCGGCATCTCCGCCAAGGCCCGTGAGGTGCGGGGCGTGCACCGAGTGGTCATCCGCGACGGTGAGGCGATCAGCTCGATGCTGCGGATCATGGGCGCGACGAACGCAGTGACGAAATGGGAAGAGCTTCGGCAGCGGCGTGAGGTGCGGGCCACCGCGAACCGCCTGGTGAACTTCGACGACGCCAACCTGCGCCGCTCCGCCCAGGCAGCCGTCGCGGCCTGCGCGCGCGTCGAACGCGCGCTGGAGATCCTCGACTCCCAAGTGCCAGACCACCTGCGCTATGCGGGGGAGCTGCGCTTGCGCTTCCGCGACGCGAGCCTCGACGAGCTCGGCCAGCACGCCGACCCGCCGATGACCAAGGATGCGGTGGCCGGACGCATCCGGAGACTCCTCGCGATGGCCGACAAGCAGGCGGAGGACCTCGGCATTCCTGGCACCGACGCCAACCTGCCGGCCGAATACGAAGACGCATGAATTTTCCGTGCCTTCTGGGAAGCTTCTGAAAGCGAGCCGAGTTGGCGTCATTAGACTGATCACGTCCATCGGGCTGGCACGACACGTGCCGCTTTACATCGCTAGGAGCAGGTAACCAATGGCCGACTACACCCTTCCCGAACTTCCTTACGACTACGCAGCGCTCGAGCCGAGCATCAGCGGTCGGATCATGGAGTTGCACCACGGCAAGCACCACAAGGCGTATGTCGACGGTGCCAACACGGCCATCGCGAAACTCGCCGAAGCGCGCCAGTCCGGCGACTTCGCCAACATCAACAAGCTCGAGAAGGACCTGGCATTCAACCTGGGCGGCCACGTCAACCACTCGGTCTTCTGGACCAACATGTCCCCGGATGGCGGCGACAAGCCGACCGGTGAGCTCGCCTCCGCCATCGACGACCACTTCGGCTCGTTCGACGGGTTCATGGCGCACTTCACCGCCGTTGCACTCGGTGTGCAGGGCTCCGGCTGGGCCGCTCTGGTCTGGGACGCGCTGGGTGAGCGCCTGATCATCACCCAGTTCTTCGACCAGCAGGCCAACTTCCCGGTGGGGATGATCCCGGTGCTGCTGCTGGACGTCTGGGAGCACGCCTACTACCTGGACTACCAGAACGTGCGCGCCGACTACGTCAAGGCGTTCTGGAACATCGTGAACTGGGAGGGTGTGCAGCAGCGCTTCCAGAACGCGCGCAAGCTGTCCGGAGGACTCTTGTGAGTGTCAAGGTCGGAATCAACGGTTTCGGCCGTATCGGCCGCAACTACTTCAGGGCCGCCCTCGCGAAGGGCAGCGACCTGGAGATCGTCGCCGTCAACGACCTCACCGACAACGACACCCTCGCTCACCTGCTGAAGTACGACTCGGTGCTCGGTCCGCTCGCGAACGAGGTTTCGGTCGACGGTGACGCCATCGTCATCGACGGCAAGCGCCTCACCGTGTTCGAGCAGAAGGACCCGTCGCAGCTGCCGTGGGGAGACCTCGGCGTCGACATCGTGATCGAGTCGACCGGGCGGTTCACCGACCCCGAGGATGCCCGCATGCACATCGCGGCTGGGGCGAAGAAGGTGCTGATCTCCGCTCCGGCGAAGGGCGACACCCCCACCTTCGTGCTGGGCGTCAACGAGGGCGAGTACGACCCGGAGAAGCACGACGTCATCTCCAACGCGTCCTGCACGACGAACTGCCTGGCGCCGCTGGCCAAGGTGTTCCTCGATGAATTCGGAATCGAACGCGGCCTGATGACCACCGTGCACGCGTACACCGCGGACCAGAACCTGCAGGATGGCCCGCACCGTGACCTGCGGCGCGCTCGCGCGGCCGCCGAGAACATCATCCCGACCAGCACCGGCGCGGCGAAGGCGATCGGCCTCGTCATCCCCGAACTGGTCGGCAAGATGGACGGCTACGCGCTGCGTGTCCCCGTGCCCACCGGTTCGCTCACCGACCTGACGGTGGAGACCCGCCCCGGCCTCACCGTCGACGAGGTGAACGCCGCCTACCGTGCGGCGGCCGAGGGTCCCCTCAAGGGCATCATGCGGTACACCGAGGACCCGATTGTCTCGTCTGACATTCAGGCGGACCCGCACTCCGCGATTTTCGACGCCGGACTGACCAAGGTCATCGGCACGCAGGTCAAGGTAGCCGCCTGGTACGACAACGAGTGGGGCTACTCCCGCCGACTGGTCGACCTCACCGAGTACGTCGCCGCAAGGCTCTGACCCCGGGAGCCGCGCGATGCTTCGCACCCTAGAGACGCTAGAGCCGCTGGGGAGCAGGAGGGTTGTCGTCCGCTGTGACTTCAACGTCCCGCTCGATGGCGAGAAGATCACCGACGACGGCCGCATCCGCGCCTCGCTGCCGACCCTGAAGCGGCTGCTCGACGCCGGTGCCCGGGTCGTCGCGATCTCTCACCTCGGCCGGCCCGACGGCACTCCCGATGCGAAGTACAGCCTCGCGCCGGTGGCGAAGCGCCTGGGCGAGCTGCTGGGAAAGGACGTCGCGTTCGCGACCTACACCGTTGGGCCGTCCGCCGAGCGGACGGTGACCGGTCTCGCCGACGGCGAGATCGCGCTGCTCGAGAACCTGCGCTTCAACGCGGGGGAGACCGCGAAGGATGACGCCGAGCGGCGCGAGTTCGCTGCCAGCATCGCCCGGTTCGGCGACGCCTACGTGTCAGATGGTTTCGGCGTCGTGCACCGCAAGCAGGCCAGCGTGTTCGACCTCGCGGAGCTGTTGCCGAGCGCAGCGGGCCTCCTCATCGCGAACGAGCTCGACGTGCTCGAGCGGCTGACAGAGCGGCCAGAGAAGCCGTACACGGTCGTCCTCGGCGGTTCCAAGGTCTCCGACAAGCTCGGCGTCATCGCCCACCTGCTGCCGCGCGTGGACTCGCTCCTGATCGGCGGCGGCATGATGTACACCTTCCTCGCCGCGCAGGGTCACACGGTCGGCGCCAGCCTGCTCGAACTCGACCAGATCGACCGCGTCCGCGGGTACCTGGACGAGGCCCGCCGCCTGGGAGTGCAGCTCATCGTCCCGACCGACGCGGTGGTCGCGTCCCGGTTCGCCGCCGACGCAGAGCACACCGTCCGTGCGGCATCCGCGATCGAAGACACACCATGGGGCAACAAGGGCCTCGGCCTCGACATCGGCCCGGAGACCGCCGCGACCTTCGCCCGCATCATCCGGGAGTCGCACACCGTGTTCTGGAACGGCCCGATGGGCGTGTTCGAACTGGCCCCGTTCGCTCGGGGCACCCACTCGATCGCGCAGGCGCTCACCGAATCGAAGGGCCTCACCGTGGTCGGTGGCGGGGACTCGGCTGCCGCGGTGCGCGTCCTCGGTTTCGACGATGACCAATTCGGTCACATTTCAACTGGCGGTGGCGCGAGCCTCGAGTTCCTCGAGGGTAAGCGGCTGCCCGGACTGGAGGTTCTCGGATGGCAGTAGCAGGCAGGGCGGGTCGTACCCCGCTGATCGCGGGAAACTGGAAGCTCAATCTCGACCACCTGCAGGCGATCGCCTTCGTGCAGAAGCTCGCGTGGAGCCTCAAGGACGCTCGTCACGACTTCGACACGGTGGAGGTCGCCGTATTTCCGCCGTTCACCGACCTTCGCTCGGTGCAGACGCTCGTATCGGCGGACAAGCTGCCGATCAAGTACGGCGCTCAGGATGTCTCCGAACACGAATCCGGGGCATACACGGGAGAGGTGTCGGCCCAGTTCCTGGCCGCGCTGAACTGCTCATATGTGATCATCGGCCACTCCGAGCGGCGGGCGCTGCACGGTGAGACCGACGAGCTCATCGCGCGCAAGGCCAAGGCCGCCATCAAGGCCGGACTGGTCCCGGTCATCTGCGTGGGGGAGACGGCAGAGGACCTGGAACAGCACGGGCCGAGCGCCATCCCTGTCGCACAGTTGGGCACGATCGCCGAAGCGCTGAAGGCGGGCGACGACATCGTCGTCGCCTACGAACCGGTCTGGGCCATCGGCTCCGGCCAGGCGGCGACGGCAGAGCAGGCCCAAACCGTCGCCGCGCAGTTGCGTTCGGTGCTCGAGGAGAAGCTCGACGCCGACACGGCCGCGGCCACCCGCATCCTCTACGGGGGATCGGTGAAGGCCGCCAACATCGCCGGATTCATGCGGCAGAAGGACATCGACGGCGCGCTGGTTGGCGGCGCAAGCCTCGATGTCGCCGAATTCTCGAGCATCGCGCAGTTCCCCAAGCACGTCGGCGTCTGACCGGGCGGGGTGCTGTGCAGCGGCCCGACAGTGCCGCGTTATACTGATCGGGCGCTCCCTTGCCCCCAAGAAAGGCATGTCTTCGTGGAATTCCTCCAGGTAATCCTTCAGGTGGTGCTCGGCATCACGAGCCTCCTGCTGACCCTGCTCATCCTCCTGCACAAGGGACGCGGCGGTGGCCTCTCCGACATGTTCGGCGGCGGCGTGACCTCCAACCTCGGTGCATCGGGTGTTGCCGAACGCAACCTCAACCGCTTCACGGTCATCCTTGCGGTGGTCTGGATCACCAGCATCGTGGTGCTCGGGTTGATCACCAAGTTCGAGACCGGAATCTAGGAAGGCAGCGCAAATGGTAGGTGGCAGTGCGATTCGGGGATCACGAGTCGGATCGGGTCCGATGGGCGAACTCGACCGTGGTTTCCACGCCGAGCGGATCCAAGTCAGCTACTGGTGTGCCAACGGCCACCAGATCAACCCGTACTTCCTGGCCACGATCGAGCCGGAGGAGATCCCGGAGCAGCTGGACTGCCCGAACTGCGGCCTGCCGTCCGGGCGTGACCGCGAGAACCCGCCGGCCGTCACCAAGCTCGAGCCGTACAAGACGCACCTCGCGTATGTGAAGGAGCGCCGCAGCGAGGAAGAGGCGGCGAGCCTCCTCGACGACGCGCTGCAGCAGCTGCGCTCCCGCCGCGGCTCCTGACCGCGCTCGCGGGCTAGTACTCGCTCGCGATGAGGTCCTGCGGCACCTCTGCCGCGGCCTCGGAGTCGATGAAGTAGACGGTTCTGCGCTTCCCATCCGCGCCGGCAGCCGGGACCTCGAAGGTATTCGCCCGCGCGAGCGCGAGACCGAGCGGGCTGGCCTTGTCTGCCCCGGCCAGCGCGAGCCAGACCAGTTCGCCGCTGTTGATCGCTGGCAGGGTCAGGCTCAGCCGCTCCGGTGGCGGCTTGGGTGAGTTGCGCACCGGCACGACCATCCGATCGCTGACCCGGATGCCCTCCCGGTCGGGGAACAGCGACGCGATGTGCCCGTCGGGGCCGACACCGAGGAACACCACGTCGAACGCCGGCAGCTGCGCGCCGTCCGCCGCGGCGGACAGCTCCTCGGCGTAGCGGTCCGCGGCCTCGTCGAGGCTGAGACCGGCGTCGGATGCCGCGAACGGGTGCACGTGCGAGTCGTCGACATCGAGCGAGGACAACAGCGCATCCCTGGCCTGCTTGTCGTTCCGTTCAGGGTCGCCTGCGGGCAGCCAGCGTTCGTCGCCCCACCAGAAGTGCACGCGACGCCAGTCGACGGAGCCCACCCGCGGTGAAGCGGACACTCGGGCGAGGATGTCGATGCCGAGCGTGCCGCCGGTGAGCACCACGTGCGCCTCATCCTTTGCGCCGAGCACTGCGGTCATGGTGGTGATGAACCGGTCGGCGACCGCTCCTGCCAGACTCGCGCGGTCGGTGTGGACGAGCACGCGTCGTTGTGTCACAGCGAATGTTCCCTTCGGTGGCTTTATGTCGGGAGCGTAATCGACGAGGTGTCGGGTTCGCTGAGCTTACCGAGGCCGACTTGAAGAACCTCTCCGAACAGGTCGTCAGGGTCGAGGCGCCGGAGCTCTTCCGCGAGACACTCCGGCAGGTCACGGCGGGGGAGCGAGATGTCGTGATTCGGCTGACCGGGCTGCACCAGCGTGACGATGTTGCCCGGAACCCGTTCGAGGACGATGTCGCCGGATGCCCGCTGGAGCCTGACCCGGTGGATGCCCGGCTTGCTGCCGACCGGGTCGTCGAGGATCGTGTCCGCCTTCGCCCCCAGCTGCAGCTGCAGCCAGGCGGCGAGCAACGTCGTCGACGGGGAGTCCCAGGCGCCCTCGATGTGCACCCGGGTGACCGGTTCGAACGGAGGCTGATCGAGCACGGCCGCGAGCTGTGCGCGCCACAGCGTCAGGCGGGTCCAGGCGAAGTCGGTGTCGCCGGGCGTGTAGCTCCGCGCCAGGTGCTGCAGGTAGCCGCGCGGGTCCGACTGGGCTGCCGCGTCGGTGATCCGCCTCTGCGCCATCCTTCCGATCGGCGACTCCGCCACCACGACCGGCGCGTCGCCCGGCCACCAGGCGACCACCGGTGCGTCGGCCAGCAGCAGTCCGTTGACCAGCGACTCCTCGCTTTTCGCCGCTTCGCCGTACGCGCGCAGGACGATGACCTCGCTCGCTCCGGCGTCGCCGCCGACCCGGATCTCCGCGTCCAGGCTCGCCTCAACCGGATGCGTGGGATCCGCGGACTTCGACAGCACGATGACGCGCATCGGGTGCTCTCGGGATGCGTGGTTGGCCGCCTCGATGGCGTCCTCTTCGGCTCCCAGCTCGGTGCAGATGATCAGGGTGAGCACCCGGCCCAGGGCGACCGCGCCGCCCTCTTCCCGGATGCGCACGAGCGCGCGCGACACCGCGCTGGTGGTGGTGTTCGGCAGTTCGACGATCACGGTCGCCTCCAGGTTCGTCCGTCGCGGGCAAGCAGCGCATCCGCGGAGTCGGGACCCCAGGTTCCCGGCGCGTACTGCTCTGGACGGCCCTGGGTCAGCCAGAACCGCTCGATCGGGTCCAGGATCATCCAGCTCAACTCGACCTCCTGGTGCCGCGGGAACAATGGCGGGTCGCCGAGCAGCACGTCGAGTATGAGGCGTTCGTACGCCTCAGGGCTGGCCTCGGTGAACGCGTGCCCGTACCCGAAATCCATCGTCACGTCGCGCACCTGCATGCTCGCGCCGGGCACCTTCGACCCGAACCGGATGGTGACCCCCTCATCCGGCTGCACCCGGATGACGAGCGCATTCTGGCCGAGCGCCGAGGTCTGGCTCTCGGCGAACAGGTACTGCGGAGCGCGTTTAAACACGACGGCGATCTCGGTGACCCGGCGACCGAGCCGCTTGCCTGCCCGCAGGTAGAACGGCACGCCGGCCCAGCGGCGCGTGCCGATGTCCAGCCGCATGGCCGCGTAAGTCTCGGTGTGGGAGTTCGGGTTCATGCCCTCCTCCTCGAGGAAGCCGACGACCCGCTCACCGCCCTGCCAGCCGCCGCTGTACTGGCCGCGCGCGGTCGCGGTGCCCAGGTCGCGGGGCAGGCGCACGGCGGACAGCACCTTCTCCTTCTCGTTGCGCAGGTCGCGTGCGTCGAACGACACCGGCTCCTCCATCGCGGTGAGCGCGAGCAGCTGCAACAGGTGGTTCTGGATGACGTCGCGTGCGGCGCCGATGCCGTCGTAGTAGCCGGCGCGGCCGCCGACGCCGATGTCCTCGGCCATGGTGATCTGCACGTGGTCGACGTACCGTTCGTTCCAGATCGGCTCGAACAGCTGGTTGGCGAAGCGCAGCGCCAGGATGTTCTGCACCGTCTCCTTGCCGAGGTAATGGTCGATGCGGAACACCGAGTCCGGCGGGAACACCGATTCGACGACGTCATTGAGCTCGCGCGCGGTGCTGAGGTCGCTGCCGAACGGCTTCTCGATCACGACACGCCGCCACTGGCCGTCCTTCTGCTCGGCCAGCCCGGAGCGGCGCAGCTGCTCGGTGACGAGCGGGAACGCCTTCGGCGGGATGGACAGGTAGAAGGCGTGGTTGCCCATGGTGCCCTGGGTGCGGTCGAGTTCGGCGACGGTCTGCTTCAGCCGCAGGAAAGCGTCGTCGTCGTCGAACTCGCCCTGCACGAACCGGATGCCGCGTGCCAGCTGCCTCCACACGTCCTCGTCGAAGCGGGTGCGCGAATACTGCTTGACCGCGTCGTGCACAACCCGCTCGAAGTCCTGGTCGTCCCAGTCGCGGCGTGCGAATCCGACCAGGGCGAAGCCTGGGGGCAGCAATCCACGGTTGGCGAGGTCGTAAACCGCGGGCATGAGCTTCTTACGCGACAGGTCGCCGGTCACCCCGAAGATGATCAGGCTGCTTGGTCCGGCGATGCGGTTGAGCCGCCGGTCGGAAACGGATCGAAGCGGGTTGAACTGCTCGGTGACCGGGGTGGGGATCATTGGTGGTTCCTTGGTCGCGTGCGCTTCAGCGAAGCGCGTTCATGATCGCATCGAGACCGGCGCGGGGGTCCTCCAGCCGCAGGGTGAGCACCGGCCGGCCGTGACCCTCGAGCACCGCGGCATCGCCGGCTGCCTGGGCCTCGATGAGCTGCCCGAAGGTGAATGGCCGACCGGGGATCTCCAGGTCGTCAGTCGGCGCGGCGGTGAGCTGCAGGAACACGCCGACGGCCGGACCGCCCTTGTGGTACTGGCCGGTGGAGTGCAGGAAGCGAGGGCCCCAGCCGAACGTCGTCGGACGGGACGATTCAGCCGCGAGCAGGTCACGCAGCTGCATCGCCTGGGGCAGCGCGACCCGGTTGAGGTAGGCGTGCACGCTGACGTAGCCGTCGTCGCCGACCTGGGCGAGCAGCGCATCGATCGCCTCCCGGACGGTGACGGCACCCGCGACCACTGTCGCGGAACCCCGCACTTCGATGTCACCGTCGGTGAATGCGGCGGGCGCGGGCTCCGGCCGGTCGTCGAGCAGGCCACGCGCGGCGGTCTTCGCCGACTCGACGTCGGGCTGGTCGAACGGATTGATTCCGAGGATCCGGCCGGCGATGGCGACCGCGTATTCCCACACCAGCAGCTGCGCGCCGAGCGTGCCGCTGATCTCGATCTCGCCCTCCAGCACCTCCTGGGTGGCGCGCGCGCTTTCCACAAGGCGCACCACCTGCAGGTCATCCGGGCGCGACTCGAGCTCTGGCGAGTCGACGTCGAGGACGATGGGGAGGATGCCCTTTCCCTGCTTCCCGGTGGACTCGGCGATGAGCTGCTCCGCCCAGTCGGCGAAGCCCACGATGTACGTGCCATCGGCGACGATCCCGAGCTTGTCCTTGAGCGGGCGGGTGCCTGCGATCGCTGCGGCAAGGATCAGCGCCGGGTTGCTGGGGTCGTCGATGGCTACTTGCGCTGCCACAGCGCTGGCCTCGTCGAGCAGCGGTTCGAGGTCGACGCCGGCGAGCCCGGATGGCACGAGACCGAAGGCGGTGAGCGCCGAGTAGCGTCCGCCCACGTTCGGGTCGGCGTTGAACACCCGGTAGCCGTCAGCACGCGCGGAGCGGTCGAGGGGGGAGTCAGGGTCGGTGACGACGATGATCCGCTCGATGGGGTCTATCCCGGCGTCGCGGAACGCCTGCTCGTAGACGCGCTTCTGGCTGTCGGTCTCCACCGTCGAACCGGACTTGGAGGACACCACCACCGCGGTGCGCTGCAGTCGGTCGCTGATCGCGGCGCGTATCTGGCCAGGGTCGGTGGTGTCGAGCACGGTGAGCGGCACGCCGGCGGTCTTCGTGATGACCTCGGGCGCTAGCGATGAGCCGCCCATGCCGGCGAGCACGATGTGGTCGACGCCGTCCTCACGCAGCCGGTCACGCAGTTCCAGGATGTCCGGTACGAGCGGTTCCGAGGCGACGACGGCCTCGGTCCAGCCAAGCCGCTTGGAGGCCTCGTCCTCCGCGTCTGCGCCCCACAGCGTCGGATCCTGTGCGGTCAGCCGTGACGCGACCAGGTCGCTGACCAGCTGGGGGACCACCCGGTCGACCGCTTCCGCGGCTGCACCGCTGGCGGTCACGTCAAAGCTCATCGCTGCCCTCCCGCGGCACCAAGCGCCGCAGTGACAGTGTCGAGCAGTTCGTTCCAGGACACCGTGAACTTCTCGACGCCCTCACGCTCGAGCAGGTCGGTGACCTCGTCGTAGGAGATGCCTTGGTCGGCGATCGCGTCGAGCACCTCGTTGGCCTCGGCGTAGGAACCGGTGACGGTGTCGGCGCGGATCTCGCCGTGGTCGTAGGCGGCCTCCATCGTCTTCTCCGGCATGGTGTTGACCGTGTTCGGGGCGACCAGCTCCTCGACATAGAGGGTGTCCTTGAGCGCCGGGTCCTTGACGCCCGTCGAGGCCCAGAGCGGACGCTGAACGTGGGCGCCGGCAGTCAGCAGACCCTTGGCTCGCTCGCTCGAGAACGCCTGCGTGAACACCTGGTAGGCCAGGCGCGCGTTGGCGATGCCGGCCTTGCCCTTCAGCGCGGTCGCCTCCGGGGTGCCGATCGCGTCGAGGCGCTTGTCCACCTCGGTGTCGACGCGCGACACGAAGAAGGACGCGACCGAGCGGATGCTGCCGAGATCGATCCCTGCGGCCTTCGCCTTCTCCAGCCCGGTCAGGTAGGCGTTGATGACCTCGCGGTGGCGCTGCAGGCTGAAGATCAGGGTCACATTGACGCTGATGCCGCGCGCGGTGAGCTCGGTGATCGCCTCCAGGCCGTCCACGGTGGCTGGGACCTTGATCATGACGTTGGGCCGGTCGACGAGCTCCCACAGTTGGGCGCCCTGTTCGATGGTGCCCGCGGTGTCGTGCGCAAGCGCCGGCTCCACCTCGATGGAGACCCGGCCGTCCAGCCCCTCGCTCGCGTCGAACGCCGGACGCATCAGGTCGCATGCGCGCTGCACGTCGTGGGTGGTGATGTCGACGACCGCGGCGCTCGCATCCGCTCCCTGCTTCGCGAGCTGGGCGATCTGGTCATCGTAGTCGCTGCCCTTGGCGAGGGCGTTGGCGAAGATCGTCGGGTTGGTGGTGACCCCGACGACGTGACGCTCATCGATGAGGTTCTGCAGGCCGCCCGAGACGATGCGCTCGCGCGACAGGTCATCAAGCCAGATGCTCACCCCGGCCGCGGAGAGCGCGGCGAGGGGGCTGGTGGAATCAGTCATTTCTCTCTTCTTCCTGCCGGACGCCTACGCGCCCAGCGATTCCTTGGCTGCCGTCACGACATGATCGGCGCTGATGCCGAACTCGCGGTAGAGGGTCTCGTAGTCGGCTGAGGCGCCGAAGTGCTCGATCGAGACGCTGCGGCCGCGATCACCGATGTAGCTGCGCCAGCCGAGGGCCAGACCGGCCTCGACCGACACGCGCGCGGTGACGGACGGCGGAAGCACCGCGTCGCGGTACTCGGCGCTCTGCTCGGCGAACCATTCGAGGCAGGGCGCGGACACCACCCGGGCGTTCACCCCGTCAGCCTTCAGCGTCTCGCGGGCGGCGAGGGCGAACTGCACCTCGGAGCCGGTCGCGATGATGATCACGTCGGGGTTGCCGTCGGGTGCGTCGGCGAGCACGTAGGCGCCCTTCTCGACACCGGCCGCAGAGGCGAGGGTGTCACCGGATGCTTCGCCGTCACCGCGTTCGAAGACCGGCAGGTTCTGCCTGCTGAGCGCGATCCCGGCCGGGCCGCCGCGCCGCTCGAGCATGTGCTTCCACGCCCAGGCGACCTCGTTGGCATCCGCGGGCCGCACCACGTCGAGACCGGGAATGGCGCGCAGCGCCCACAGGTGCTCTATCGGCTGGTGCGTCGGGCCGTCGCCGCCGAGCGCGACCGAGTCGTGCGTCCAGACGTACAGCGAGGGGATCCGCATGAGCGCGGCGATGCGCACCGCTGGGCGCATGTAGTCGCTGAAGATCAGGAAGGTGCCGCCGTAGGCGCGCGTCTTGCCGTGCAGCACGATGCCGTTGACGATCGCGCCCATCGCGTGCTCGCGGATGCCGAAGTGCAGCACGCGCCCGTAGCGGTCGCCCTTCCATTCGAGTGTCGAGTGCTCAGCGGGGATGAACGACTGCGCATCCTCGATGGTGGTGTTGTTCGACTCGGCCAGGTCGGCCGACCCGCCCCAGAGCTCCGGCAGCAGGCCGGCCAGCGCGTTCAGCACCTTGCCGGATGCCGCGCGGGTGGAGACGTCCTTGCCCGGCTCGAACACCGGGAGCGCATCGACGATTCCCTCGGGCAGCTCTCCGGCTTCCAACCGGTCGAACAGTGCCTTCCCTTCGGGGTTTGCCGCAGCCCAAGCGTCGAACCGCTCCTGCCAGGCCTCGTGCGCGTCGCGGCCACGCTCGATCGCGCCGCGTGTGCGCTCGAGGACCGCGTCCTCGACAACGAAGGACTGCTCTGGGTCGAAGTCGAGCACCTTCTTCACGGCCGCGAGCTCGTCGGCGCCGAGCGCCGAGCCGTGGATCTTGCCGGTGTTCTGCTTGTTCGGTGCCGGCCAGCCGATGATGGTGCGCAGCACGATCATCGACGGGCGGTCGGTCTCCGCCTTGGCCGCCTCGATCGCGTCGTAGAGTGCCTGCACGTCTTCGGTGTAGTCGCCGGTCTTCCGCCAGTCGACGGTCTGCACGTGCCAGTGGTACGCCTCATAGCGGGCGGCAACGTCCTCGGTGAACGCGACATTCGTGTCGTCCTCGATCGAGATCTCGTTGCTGTCGTAGATGACCACCAGGTTTCCGAGCTTTTGGTGGCCGGCCAGGGAGCTGGCCTCGGAGCTGACGCCCTCCTGCAGGTCACCATCGCTGGCGATCACGTAGATGAAGTGGTCGAATGGGCTCTCGCCGGTCGGCGCATCCGGGTCGAACAGCCCCCGCTCGTAGCGGGCGGCGTAGGCGAAGCCCACCGCGGAGGAGATACCCTGCCCGAGCGGGCCGGTGGTGATCTCGACGCCGGCGGTGTGGCCGAACTCGGGGTGGCCGGGGGTCTTCGAGCCCCACGTGCGCAGCGCCTTCAGGTCGTCCAGTTCGAGGCCGTGCCCGCCGAGGTAGAGCTGCACGTACTGGGTGAGGCTGGTGTGGCCGGCGGAGAGGATAAAGCGGTCACGGCCGACCCAGTGCGGGTCCGACGGGTCGGTGTGCATGACCTTCTGGTACAGCAGGTAGGCGGCAGGGGCGAGGCTCATCGCGGTTCCCGGATGCCCGTTGCCGACCTTCTCCACGGCGTCGGCGGCGAGCACGCGAGCCGTGTCAACCGCGCGATCGTCGATGGAATCCCACTGGAGTGCTGCCATTCTCGTCGATTTCCTTCTGTACGTTGACGGTGCACGAGGGTTATCGTGCGGGGAACCGCTCGCCCGTCGTCATCGACAGGGGCCGCACGATCCTCGCAGGCGCGCGGCATGGCAAGCTTTGCCCAGTATAGGCAACCTCACTCTTGCGGCTCTCAGCGTGACGCAAGCATGCGGTGCCCGTCGCCTAGACTCGTAATCAGGTCATTTTCTAGGCAACCCGAGGGGCAATGGACACGGCTGTACTGACGCGCAAGCAGGGCGGTTCCGCCTTCGGCCGAAAGGTGAAGGCGTACGTCTCGCTCACCAAACCGCGCATCATCGAGCTGCTGTTGGTGACCACCATTCCGGTGATGTTCCTCGCCGCACAGGGGCTTCCGGATCTGTGGCTCGTGCTGTGGACGCTCGTCGGCGGGGCGCTCAGCGCCGGATCCGCCGGCGCGTTCAATTGTTACTTCGATCGCGACATCGACCGGGTGATGAAGCGCACCAGCCATCGTCCGCTGGTGACCGGCGAGCTGACCGACCGTCAGGCGCTTGTCTTCGCCTCGGTGCTCGCGGTCATCTCGACGCTGCTGCTCGGGTTCGCGGTCAACTGGGTCGCCGCCGCGCTGGCGGCAGCCGGCAACGCGTTCTATGTGCTCGTCTACACGCTCTGGCTCAAGCGGCGCACCTCGCAGAACATCATCTGGGGCGGCATCGCCGGCTGCATGCCTGTGCTGGTCGGCTGGGCGGCCGTCACCGGTTCGCTGGACTGGCCGCCCATCATCCTGTTCGGCATCGTCTTCCTCTGGACCCCGCCGCACTACTGGCCGCTGTCGATGCGCTACAGCGACGACTACAACGCGGCCGACGTGCCGATGCTCGGCGCGATCGCCGGCCGCACCACGGTCGGACTGCAGGTCGTCCTGTACGCCTGGGCGACGGTCGCCTGCTCGCTGCTGCTGGTCCCGGTCGCCGGAATGGGCTTCTTCTACACCGGTGTCGCGCTGCTGTCTGGCGCGTGGTTCATCTACGAGTCGCACGCGCTGTACTCCAAGGCCATTCGCGGCCAGGAGGGCAGCCCGATGCGTGTCTTCCACGCGTCGATCACCTACTTGACGCTGGTCTTCGTCGCGGTGGGGATCGACCCGCTGCTGCCGTTCTGAGCGGGCACCGCCTTCAGCTTCAGCAGCGCCACCGTCATGGTCGCGGCCATCAGCGCCGCGAGCACCATGTGCAGGCCGACGAACACCGGCGGCAGGCCGTTGCGCGCTTGGTAGAGGCCAACGGCGATCTGCACCAGTTCGAGCGCGAGCAGTGCCAGCATCCACGGCGCGACTGCCAACCGGCGTGCGACCGCGCCGATGACGAGCACCACGGTCAGGGCGAACATCAGGTAGCTGGGCCACGCGTGCACGTGCTGCAGCAGTTCGGCGTCGAAGCCGGTGCGCCCGGCAGTCACGTCACCTGAGTGTGGTCCGGATGCGGTGGTCGCGATCCCGAAGGCGATGGTCACCGCGAGAGCCAGTGACGTGACATGCGCGAGGATCGCGTACCAGCGCGGCACCACCCGCTCGCGCGGGCCGACGGGGGAGTACAGCCGCACCAGGAACGCTGCCGTGACGCAGACCAGGGCCAGCGACGCCACATAGTGGAAGCCGACAATGAACGGGTTCAGCCCGGTCCACACGGTCACCCCGCCGACGAACGCCTGCGCGACGACACCCAGCACAACGATCAGCGCGAGCGTGAACAGGTCGCGACGCTCACGACGCATCCTGAACACCTGCAGCAGGACCAGCACGGCGATGATGCCGACGAGGCCGGTCATCGTGCGGTTGCCGAACTCGATGAAGCCGTGGATGCCCATCTCGGGCGTCGGAATGAGGGAATCGGGTGTGCAGGTCGGCCAGGTCGGGCAGCCGAGACCAGAGCCGGTCAGCCGCACCGCGCCGCCGGTCGCGATGATGAGCGTCTCGGCGATGAAATTGAGCCAGGCCAGCACGATGGTGCTGCGCTGGATGCTGCCCGGCATGAGCAGCGCTGACACGCTCCGCTCGGTTGGGGCCTGGCGGTCGGTCGTTCCTGTCACGGGTGTTCTCCTACTGCGAACTGTGCGCGCCCTGCGGATCGCTGGTTTTCGCGGCCCACCCCTGTAGAATTGAGCGAATCGAAGGGGCAACAGCCGGCTGGACGTATCCAGCGCGCGTGGCCTGGCACAGATGCCTGGACCTTCGCCCAGTCTAAGCACGCAGCACGCCGCGCGAGCGGTGCCTCCGTGCCTCCGCATGATTGGGAATGAGATGACAGTGCCGCGTGTTGTCTTTAAAGCGAGAACCCGCGGCGCAGTGAAAGAGGTATGAGCATGTCAGATGTCCTGATCGACCGCCCAGAACTCGAGAGCCTCGGTGTCTACGAATTCGGCTGGGCGGACTCGGATGACGCCGGTGCCACCGCGCAGCGTGGACTGTCACCCCAAGTGGTCGAGAACATCTCGAAGCTCAAGGACGAATCCGAGTGGATGCTCAAGACGCGCCTGAAGGCTCTCTCGCTGTTCGAGAAGAAGCCGATGCCGACGTGGGGTGCCGACCTCTCCGATATCGACTTCGACAACATCAAGTACTTCGTGCGCTCGACCGAGAAGCAGGCCACCTCGTGGGAGGACCTGCCGGACGACATCAAGAACACCTACGACCGGCTCGGCATCCCCGAGGCGGAGAAGCAGCGCCTCGTCGCCGGTGTCGCCGCGCAGTACGAGTCCGAGGTGGTCTACCACAAGATCAACGAGGAGCTGGAAGCGCAGGGTGTCATCTTCATGGACACCGACACCGCACTCAAGGAGCACCCCGAGTTCTTCACCGAGTACTTCGGAACCGTCATCCCGTCCGGTGACAACAAGTTCGCGGCCCTGAACACCGCGGTCTGGTCGGGTGGTTCCTTCGTCTACGTGCCGCCCGGCGTGCACGTAGAGATCCCGCTGCAGGCCTACTTCCGGATCAACACCGAGAACATGGGCCAGTTCGAGCGCACGCTGATCATCGCCGACGAGGGCAGCTACGTGCACTACATCGAGGGCTGCACGGCGCCGATCTACAAGTCGGACTCGCTGCACTCCGCGGTCGTCGAGATCGTCGTGAAGAAGAACGCGCGCGTGCGCTACACGACCATCCAGAACTGGTCGAACAACGTCTACAACCTGGTCACCAAGCGCGCGGTCGCGCACGAGGGCGCGACCATGGAGTGGGTCGACGGCAACATCGGCTCCAAGGTGACCATGAAGTACCCGTCGATCTACCTCGTCGGGGAGCACGCCAAGGGCGAGACCCTGTCGGTGGCGTTCGCCGGCCCCGGCCAGCACCAAGACGCGGGCGCCAAGATGGTGCACCTCGCGCCGCACACCCAGTCGTCGATCGTGTCCAAGTCGATCGCGCGCGGCGGCGGTCGCTCCGGCTACCGGGGCGAGGTCCGCATCGGGGAGGGCGCGCACCACTCGAAGAACACGGTGCGCTGTGACGCGCTGCTGGTCGACACCATCTCCCGGTCGGACACCTACCCGACCGTCGACATACGTGAGGATGACGTCGAGCTGGGTCACGAGGCGACCGTCTCCCGAGTGAGCGCCGAGCAGCTGTTCTACCTGCAGTCCCGCGGGATGCCGGAGGACGAGGCGATGGCGATGATCGTGCGCGGCTTCATCGAGCCGATCGCCCGCGAACTCCCCATGGAGTACGCAATGGAGTTGAACAAGCTCATCGAGATGGGCATGGAAGGATCTGTCGGTTAGTAATGTCAGCAGCCTCATCCCAGACCGCTCCGGCAGTCATCGACACGTCAGCAACCCCCACCCTGAAACACGACCACGGCACGGTCCCCGTGCAAACCCGCTCCGAGCGGTTCAAGTCGTACGATCCTGAAGCGTTCCCGGCGGTGACCGGACGCGAGGTTGAGTGGAAGTTCACCCCCGTCGACCGCATCCGTCACTTCTTCACCGGTGAGCTGGACGGCTCGCGCTACCCGTTCGAGCAGCAGATCGACGGCGCCGCGGTGATCGAATGGATCGACCGCGACGACAGCCGGATCGGTCGCGCCGGCATCCCGGAGGAGCCGGCGTCCGCGAACGCGTGGGCCAGCTTCCAGGAGGCGCTGCTGGTGACCGTCACCGGTGAGGCAGTGCGCCTGCACCTGGACCGCAACCAGCTCGGGGACACCCCGCGTGCCGCGCACACCGTGATCCACGCTGAGGAGAACAGCCGGGGAATCGTGCTGCTCGAGAACAGCGGCCCGGCGCAGCTGAACGAGAACGTCGAGATCATCCTCGACCCCGGCGCTCAGCTCACGGTCGTCACCGTTCACGAGTGGGACGATGACGCGCTGCACGTTGCCAGCCACTTCGCCCGGCTCGGGCATGGCGCGAGCCTCAAGCACGTCGCGGTTTCGCTCGGCGGGTCGCTCGTGCGGGTCAACCCGTCCGTGCACCTCGCGAGCGAAGGCAGCGAGATCGAAGCGTTCGGTGTCTACTTCGCCGACGCCGGGCAGCACCTTGAGCATCAGGTCTTCATCAACCACGACGCACCGCACACGCGTTCCCGCGTCACCTACAAGGGTGCGCTGCAGGGAACGGATGCGCGCTCCGTATGGATCGGCGACGTGCTCATCCAGCAGACCGCGACCGGCACCGACAGCTACGAGGAGAACCGCAACCTGCTGCTGACCGACGGCACCCGATCCGATTCCGTGCCCAACCTCGAGATCGAGACCGGCGACATCGCCGGTGCTGGGCACGCGAGCGCCAGCGGCCGGTTCGACGACGAGCAGCTGTTCTACCTGGAGTCCAGGGGCATCCCCGAGGAGGAAGCGCGTCGGCTCGTCGTGCGCGGCTTCCTGTCCGACATCATCCAGAAGATCGGCTCGCCCGAGCTGGAGCAGCGCCTCGAGGACGCCATCGAGCTCGAGCTGCGCGGTGAGGGAGCATCGAAGTGAACGTGAAGGTCTGCTCGGTGGACGACGTCGAGGTGAACAGCGCGGTGCGTGTCGTCATCGACGACACCCCGATCGCGCTGGTCAAGGACTCCGCCGGGGACATCTACGCCATCGGTGACACCTGCACGCACGGCGACATCTCGCTCTCCGAGGGTTTCGTCGAGGACGACACCCTGGAGTGCTGGGCGCACGGCTCCAAATTCTCGATTGTGACGGGCAAGGCGTTGACCCTGCCGGCGTACGAGCCGGTTCCGGTGTTCACCGTCGAGATCGTTGACGGGGAGGTCTACATCGACCCCACCCCGCACTTTGACTACCAGAAGGAAGAAGCGTAAAGACATGGCAGTTCTCGAGATCAAGGACCTGCACGTATCCGTCCAGACCGACCAGGGGGCACTGCCGATCCTGCGCGGCGTCGACCTCCGAGTCGCATCGGGTGAGACCCACGCGATCATGGGCCCCAACGGCTCCGGCAAGTCGACCCTCGCGTACACGATCGCCGGGCATCCGAAGTACCACGTCGAATCCGGCTCGATCACCCTGGACGGCCAGGACGTGCTCGCGATGACCACCGACGAGCGCGCTCGCGCGGGGCTCTTCCTGGCGATGCAGTACCCGGTGGAGATCCCCGGCGTCACCGTCACGAACTTCCTGCGCACCGCCAAGACCGCCATCGACGGTGAGGCGCCAGCCATCCGCGGCTGGACCAAGGAAGTCCGCGAGTCGATGGAGAAGCTGCGGATGGACTCCTCGTTCGCGCAGCGCAACGTGAACGAGGGCTTCTCCGGTGGAGAGAAGAAGCGTCACGAGATCCTGCAGCTCGAACTGCTGAAGCCGCAGTTCGCGATCCTCGACGAGACCGACTCCGGTCTGGACGTCGATGCGCTGCGCGTTGTGGCCGATGGTGTGAACCGGGTCAAGGAGAACACCGGCCTTGGTGTAATGCTCATCACCCACTACACGCGCATCCTGCGCTACATCCGTCCCGACTTCGTGCACGTCTTCGTCGACGGCCGCATCGCCGAGGAGGGCGGCCCTGAGCTCGCCGACCGGCTCGAGGATGAAGGTTACGATCGCTTTGTCACGGCCGCGAAAGTAAGCTGACATCATGGCTGTCGCACTGGAGCCGAAGCTCTTCGACCAGGTCGAGGAAGCGCTGAAGGACGTCGTCGACCCCGAACTGGGCGTCAACATCGTCGACCTCGGCCTGATCTACGACCTCAGCTGGGACGAAGAGAACGACGCGCTCATCATCAGCATGACGTTGACCTCCGCCGGATGCCCGCTCACCGACGTGATCGAAGACGAGACCGCTCAGTCACTCGATGGCATCGTGGAGCGGTTCCGGATCAACTGGGTCTGGATGCCGCCGTGGGGTCCTGAGAAGATCACCGACGACGGTCGCGACCAGATGCGGGCCCTCGGCTTCGCGATCTGATCAGGCGCTGAGTTCGCTCTCCGCGCGGCGCCGGTCCTTGCGCTCGATGAACCGCCAGCCGAGCGTGATCACGCCAGCGGCGATGGCTGCCTTGATGACACCGCTCAGGATGAACGGGTAGAGGCCGGCCTCAAGGGTCGTCTGCAGGTCGAGACCGAGGGCGAATGCCAGCCAGGGGAGTCCGAAGACGAACGTGACGACCGTGCCCGCGAGGAACGAGAGCAGGGCGCGCAGCACCTTGCGATCCCAGGAGCGCTGTGCGATCCATCCGGTCAGGGCGGCGGCGAAGATGAAGCCGACGATATAGCCTCCGGTCGGGCCGGCGACCGCGGCGAATCCGGATGTCGAGTCCGAGAACACGGGAAGGCCCGCGATGCCGAGTGCCATGTAGAGCACCATCGAGAGTGCGCCGCGCACCGCGCCGAGGGCGCTGCCGACGAGCAGTACCGCGAGTGTCTGCCCGGTGATCGGGACGGGCCACAGCGGCACCGACAGCTGGGCGAAGATCGAGGTGAGTGCGGCGCCGGCGCTGATCAGTACCAAGTCCATGACGAGGCCGCGGCTGTAGAGCCGGTCTGCGAGGGTCGGGCGTCCGAATGCGAGGCTCACCGTGGTCATCTGCTGCTCCTTCTCGCGCGCACCCTCGTGCGCGCACTAGCAAATAGACTAGAGGCTTCCCCCTCACCTTCGGTTGTCGGATGACGACCAACGAATTGGAGTATGCCTGTGCTCGCCGTGCACGACCTCGAGGTTCGCGTGGGCGCACGCACTCTCATGGCGGAGGTGAACTTCCGGGTCGACCGGGGCGACAAGGTGGGACTGGTCGGGCGCAACGGCGCAGGAAAGACGACGCTGACCAAGATTCTTGCGGGGGAGGGTTCGCCCACCGACGGGAAGATCGAACGTCACGGTGAAGTCGGCTACCTGCCGCAGGATCCGCGGTCCGGGAACCCGGACGACCTGGCGCGCACCCGCATCCTCGACGCGCGCGGCCTGGGAACCCTGGTCATCGGCATGCGCACGGCCACGGTTGAGATGGGCGATGGCGATTCGACGGTCAGCGCGGCGGCGATGAAGCGCTACAGCAAGCTTGAGGACCGCTTTCTCGCACTCGGCGGGTATGCGGCGGAGGCGGAGGCAGCATCCATCGCGAGCAACCTGAACCTGCCCGATCGCATCCTCGATCAGCCGTTGAAGACGCTGTCCGGTGGTCAGCGTCGGCGCATCGAGCTGGCGCGCATCCTGTTCTCCGGCGCAGAGACGATGCTGCTGGATGAGCCGACCAACCACCTCGACGCCGACTCTGTGGTCTGGTTGCGTGAGTACCTGAAGGCGTACCAGGGCGGCTTGATCGTCATCAGCCACGACATCGAGCTCGTTGGCGAGACGGTGAATCGGGTGTTCTACCTCGACGCGAACCGTCAGGTCATCGACATCTACAACATGGGCTGGAAGCACTACCTGCGCCAGCGCGAAGCGGACGAGGAACGGCGCAAGAAGGAACGCGCCAACGCCGAGAAGAAGGCGACAGCGCTGCAGCTGCAGGCTGCCCGGTTCGGGGCGAAGGCGACGAAGGCGGCGGCCGCTCAGCAGATGGTGCGCCGAGCGGAGAAGCTGCTTGCTGGGCTCGAGGATGAGCGGAGTGCCGATCGGGTGGCGAAACTGCGCTTCCCGGAGCCGGCTCCGTGTGGGCGTACGCCGCTGCAGGCGAGCAACCTCAGCAAGAGCTACGGATCGCTGGAAATCTTCACCGCTGTCGACCTCGCGATCGATCGGGGCTCAAAGGTAGTCGTGCTGGGGCTGAATGGTGCCGGCAAGACGACGCTGCTCCGGATGCTGGCTGGGGTGGACAAGCCGGACACAGGGCAGATCGAACCAGGGCATGGGTTGAAGATCGGCTACTACGCGCAGGAGCACGAGACGATCGACGTCAAGCGGTCGGTGCTGCAGAACATGGTGTCGGCGTCGCCGAACCTGACCGAGACTGAGGCCCGGCGGGTGCTGGGGTCGTTCCTGTTCACGGGCGATGACTCGCACAAGCTGGCCGGGGTGCTCTCCGGTGGCGAGAAGACCAGGCTGGCGTTGGCGATGATCGTCGTGTCGGGGGCGAACGTGTTGCTGCTCGATGAGCCGACTAACAACCTGGATCCGGCTAGTCGCGCGGAGATTTTGGATGCGCTGGCGAACTACTCCGGTGCGGTGGTGCTGGTGAGTCACGACGAGGGTGCGGTGCAGGCGCTCAACCCGGAGCGGGTGCTCATCCTCCCGGATGGTGTCGAGGATCACTGGAACCCGGACTACGCGGAGCTGATCTCGCTGGCGTGATGCGCTTCGGCGAGCGAGCGCCGAGAGCAGGAAATGGGGGGGTAGATGGACTTGATTCTGGGGATCATCGTCGCGTGCGAGATCGGCTTCTGGGTCTTCGTTGTCCTGGGTCTGCTTGCCCGTTACCTCCTGCGCTGGCGTCGCACCGGCGCGATCCTGCTGGCCATGACGCCAGTGGTGGATCTGGTACTGCTGGCCGCTGTGATCATCAATCTGCAGAGTGGAGGAACCGCCAGTTTCATCCATGGACTGGCAGCGATCTACCTCGGAGTCTCCATTGCCTACGGTCACAAGATGGTCAAGTGGGCTGACGTTCGCTTCGCCTATCGATTCGCCGGCGGACCCAAGCCACTGAAGCTCTGGGGCTGGGACTACGCGAAGGACTGCTGGTCTGATGTCGTCCGCACCGCCATCGCCGTGGGAATCGGTGCGGGCATCCTCTGGCTTCTCACCGTGCTGGTTGACGACCGGAGCCGGGCTGATGCTCTGACAGCCATCTATCCGCTGCTGGGCCTCTGGTTCGCGGTGGACTTGATCTGGGCGATCAGCTACACCTTCTCGCCCAAGAAACGGCCGGCCGACGCGCTCTGACCGGCTTCGGTGGTGAGCCTCCGGTGGTCGAGCCTGTCGAGACCCCGTTGCTGGGCAGAGTTCTCCCCGAGTGCCTTCAGGTGGCCCGATGTCGCTCCGCGGTTCGGAGGGCGTCGTTGAGTGCCGGGGATTTGGATGGCATCGGCCTGGGTGTCTGGGTGGGGTCGATGTCGCGGGGTGGGATGAGCCAGAACCGGGCTAGCGGGTCGTGGTCGCGGGTTTCGATCTCCCAGCCCTCGTCGTGCAGGAGCAGGTGGTGGTGGCGGCAGAGCAGGATGCCATTGTC
>NZ_JABXWQ010000003.1:0-288370 GCF_014980265.1 Cryobacterium sp. BB736 | reverse complement strand
GACAATGGCATCCTGCTCTGCCGCCACCACCACCTGCTCCTGCACGACGAGGGCTGGGAGATCGAAACCCGCGACCACGACCCGCTAGCCCGGTTCTGGCTCATCCCACCCCGCGACATCGACCCCAGCCAGACCCCCAGGCCGATGCCATCCAAATCCCCGGCACTCAACGACGCCCTCCGAACCGCCGAGCGACATCGGGCCACCTGAGGCACCGCGGGAGAACTCTGCCCACCGACGGGTCTCGACAGGCTCGATCACCGAAATCGCCTACGCGTCGATGAGCACCTGCTCCAGCCCATGCTCGCCGATCGCTCGCATGGCGGAGTCCGGCTCCGAGTGAACCAGGAACGCCGTCGACAGCAGCAGCGCCCAGCCGTGCGCACGCAGCCAGGTGTCGTTGTCGGCATCGACGATCAGGTCCCTGAACGCGGTACGCACATCCGGGTCGAACGCCAGCCAGGCCACCGCTAGGTCGCTCGCCGGGTCCCCAGCGGTCAGGTCCCCGAAGTCGATGACGGCGCTCAGGGCTCCGGATGCGTTCACGAGCAGGTTCCCGGGATGCAGGTCGCCGTGCAGCCACACCGGCGGTCCTTGCCACGGCGGTGTTTCCACCAGCCGCTCCCACAATCGCCGCAACCGGTCAGCATCCGGCAGGTCAGCGGTCGCAAGCCGCTCCAGGAACACCGTCTCCCTTGACCGCAGCGGCACCCCGCGCACGGGGTTATGTGGCGCATCCGGTGGCGCCTGCTCGTGAAGCTCGTGCACGAACGCGGCCAGGTCGACCGCGAGCCTGCCGCGATCCTCCACCGGCACCCCGGTTGCGGCCGAACCGTCGAACCACGGCAGGATGCTCCACGGCCACGGGTACGCCGGTGTCGGCACCCCGATCCGCTCCGGAACGGGGATCGGGACGCTCACCTGACCAGCCAGTTCGGGCAGCCAGCGCTGCTCGTTGAGCGTCAGCTGCGCAGCGACCTCGCGCCGAGGCAACCGCACACCGAGCCGATCGCCGAGCCGGTAGATGGCGTTGTCCCAGCCGTTGGCGATCAGCGTGACTGGCCCCGCGACATCCGGATGCTGCGTCTCGACCAGGCGGGCAACCAGCGCGTCATCGACGCGGATGTCGGCGGCCGGCGTGCTCACCGGAGGATGTCCGCGGGCGGCGTGCGCTGAGGCACAGGCAGGATGCTGCGCGCGGCGAGCACCACGAATGCGACGAGCAGACCGAGGATCGCGACGTCGCACGCGATGTAGAGGTAGTGCAGGATCGAGCCGCTGTCCGCCGTGCCCGCAAGCACGGCATCCGTTCGTGCGTTCAGCATCGGCCGCACCACCAGCACCTCGAGCACCACCACGGCCCAGAGCGCGATCAGCACGCCGAACTCGCCGCGCGAGACGCGTGGCCGCATACACGCCACGGTGAGCACAACCATCAGCACGACCGTCGAGATGTTCAGCGCGGTGAAGACGAGGCGGCCGATACCAAGGCCCAGTTCGATGGTGATGCCGGGGGCGAGGAACTTCAGCGGCGCCTCAATAAACGAGATCGCGGCGATCATCCCGAACATGATCGCGGGGATGGTCAGCCGCAGTACAGGTGAGATGCGCTCCACGGTCAGACGTAGTCGGATTCGGGTTCGTCGGGGTCAGCCATGCGGACATGTTCTCATGCTCCACTGGAACCGACCAGAGTGTCAGATGTCGAGTTCGTCGCCGGGCTCGAGGGGGAAGAACTCGCCGCCGATCGCCTCGGTGGAGAGCTTCACGCGGGCGTTGGAGAGGTCCTTGCCCGCTTTGGACAGCACCATCTCGTGCACGGTGAAGCTGCGCCGCGGCTTCACCTCGGCGACGTAGTCCATCGCCTCGGCGATCTTCATCCACGGCGCCGCTGCCGGCACCGCGAGGGTGTCGACCTCGACGTCCTCGGGCACGGTGAAGGAATCACCCGCGTAGTAGAGCAGGTCGTTCACCAGCACGCCGACGTTGTCGACGACGGGGATGCTGGAGTGGATGACGGCGTGCTGCCCACCGAAGAAGCGCAGCGTGAACGGCTCGACCTCGACGGTGTCGCCGGCGCTCACCGCTTCTACCTTGAAGCCGTGGGCCGCGTCGACTACGCCCTGCGGGCCGAAGACTCGCGCATCCGGATTCTGCTTCAGGATGTGCTCGAGCTGGTCGGCCGTCCAGTGGTCGGCGTGCTCGTGGGTGATCACGATGGCCTTCACGTTGTTGGTGCCGATGAGCAGGGTCGTCCAGTTGCCGGGATCGATCACCAGGCTGCTGCCGCCCTGGTCCACGACAAGGCAGGAGTGCTCGTGCTTAGTGATTCTCATAGGCACAGAGTACTGAGCGATCTGGTGAAAACATGAGGAGCGGTCTGCCCCCGGTCTGGGGAGGAGGGGGCGAATCGCGGGCATCCGGATTCCCGCCATAATCGTGGGATGGTTACGACGGGGGCTAAGCGCATCGTCGTGGCCATCAACCCGAACGCGAGTTTCGGCAAGAGCCGCGCCGTCGGCCCGGCGGTTGTGCACACGCTGCGGGCGGCTGGCCACGAGGTGATCTCGCTCACCGAGCCGGACTACGAGCAGCTGCGCATCGTCGCCGAGCGTGAGGTGCGCCGGAAGCCGGATGCGCTCGTGGTGGTCGGCGGGGACGGCATGGTCAACCTGGGCGTGAACCTAGTGGTGAACACGAAGGTTCCGCTGGGCATCGTGCCGTCGGGCACCGGCAACGACATGTCGCGCGGGCTGGGCATTCCGGTGGGCAACACCGAGCTGGCGATCGACGCGCTGCTGGAGGCGCTCGAGCACAAGCCGCGGCTGATCGACGCCGGACGGATGCGTCATGCCGGTGGTGAGAGCTGGTTCGCGTGCGTGTTCTCGGCGGGGTTCGACGCGATCGTCAATGAGCGCGCCAACCTGATGCGCTGGCCGCGGGGGAGGAGCCGCTACAACCTCGCTCTGCTGCGTGAGTTGGCGGCGCTGAAGCCGATCCGGTACCGGCTCGAGCTCGACGGCGAGCCGCTGGAGACCGAGGCGGTGCTGGTCGCGGTCGCCAACAACGTCAGCCTGGGCGGCGGGATGCGGATCACCCCGGATGCGCTCCTCGACGATGGCCTGTTCGACGTGCTGATCGTGCAGCCGCTGTCGCGCACGGCGTTCCTGCGGATCTTCCCGCGTGTGTTCAAGGGCACGCACGTGAGCGACGCGCGCGTGGACATCCGGCGCGCCCGTCATGTGCGCGTGGATGCGGACGGCGTCGTGGCCTACGCCGACGGCGAGCGGATCGCGGCACTGCCGGTTGAGGTCGACGTGGTGCCGGATGCGCTGCGCATCCTGGCGAAGGCTCCCTCGCCTGCGAGTCGCGACTAGCTGTCGATGCGCGCCGGGTCGGTGGACACGCAGGTGTAGACCTGGTCGCCGTCGGCGTCCTTGTCATCGAGCGGGAAGACCATGAAGGTCTGCTCAGGGCGGGTCTCGAAGGTGCCCGCGGTCTTGAAGTCGGTGAACGCTGTTTCGCACGCGACGTTGACCGCATTCTGCAGCGAGCCGGCGTCGCTGATGTCGCCCCGGCTGAGCACGCCCTCGTCGAGCACGATGTTCTCGTGTTCGTCTGAGCACGGCACGACCGTCACCTCGCCGACGGTGCTGCCGTCGGCGGAGTTGAAGCTGAAGCAGTCACCGGGCATCAGGTCGCGCGCCGAAATCGTGGTGCTTTCGGTGACGCGGCCGCTGTCGTCCCGGGGTGGGCCGGACGCGCATCCGGCGAGAATCAGGCCGATCGAGACAGCAGCCATGGCGGACAGAACGCGCTTCAATGAGACCCCCTCGGTATACCAACCCGTCGAGCTTGGCAGAGGCAGGGCCGTTTTGGAGGGCGGGCGCGCCGTGTGGCATACTCTATGAGTTGTGCGACGCGGCCCCATCGTATAGCGGCCTAGTACGCCGCCCTCTCACGGCGGTAACGCGGGTTCGAATCCCGCTGGGGTCACCAATCGAAAGCCCCCGGACGTTCTTCGTCCGGGGGCTTCTTCGTTTGAGAGTCTTTCTCGAGACTGCGCAGACCTGCGGAATGAAGCCCCGAAACGCCTGTTTGTGCAGTTTCGAGGCAGGGTGCGTGGGCCCCGGCTCAGTCCCGCGTGTAGACCCACGGCAGCGCGCCGGTCTCCAGACGGTGGTGCGGGCCATCCGCGTCGAGCAGCGAGTCGTCGTCATAGGCGACGTCCGGGTGCCACAGCACCGTCGTGCCTGCGAAGCGGGTGATGAACTCCGCCAGGTCGGTAGCCCGCGCACGCGAGACCGCATCCGCCACTGACGCGTCGCCCAACAACTCGTGCAGCGTCACCCACGTCGGCGGGAACAGCTTCAGCCCACCCGCAGCATGCCGCTCCAGCGCATGCGCCGGTCGGATCCATTGGAACGCGATCGCCTCATCCGGATGCAATGTCACCGGTCCTGCCTCAGCCGGCGCATAGAAGAACCAGGTCTGCATGCGCTTCGGGATCCCAGCCGGCGGCGTCCACCGCGACACGGTCACCAGATTGGAGGCCGAGAGGACCAGCCCGGTCTCCTCCTCGACCTCGCGCACAGCAGCGACCCGCGCGGCCGCCTGATCCGAATCAGCACCGAGACCGGCGGCATCCTCCGGATCAACAGCCCCACCCGGGAACACCCACGCCCCTGCGAAGGATCCTCGATCGTGGGGCCGCTCCAGCAGCAGCACCTCGAGCCCGTCTGCGCCGTCGCGAAGCAGCACGACCGTCGCCGCGATGCCGTGCAGTCCCTCGTCCACTAGAGCCTCCCGATCAAGAAGCAAAGCCTGCCGCTATTGTGAGCGACTATGACGCGGCTCGCCCAATGCATCCTCGCCCCCAACCCCGGCCCGATGACGCTGGACGGCACCAACAGCTACATCATCGCCACGCCGGATGCCGCAGCGACGGTCATCGTCGACCCCGGACCTCTCGACGAAAGCCACCTGGCCAAGCTCACCGCCCGCCCGGTCGAGCTCATCCTCATCACGCACCACCACGCCGACCACACCGAGGCAAGCGCCGAACTCCACCGCCGCACGGGCGCCCCCGTGCGCGCGGCCGACCCCGCTCACTGCATCAGCGGTGACCCGCTCACCGACGGTGAGCTCATCGAAGCCGGCGGCGCCAGCATACGGGTCGTCGCCACTCCGGGCCATACAGCCGACTCGGTGTGCTTCGAACTCGCCGAAGACCGCTCGATGCTCACCGGCGACACCATCCTCGGCCGCGGCACGACCGTGATCATCCCGCCCGACGGCACCCTCGGCGACTACCTCGAAACCCTCGGCAGGCTGGGCGAGTTCGGAGCGCTCACGGTGCTGCCTGGCCACGGCCCCGAGCTGCCCGACCTGGCCGCCATCGCCAGTCAGTACCTCGAGCACCGGCTCGCCCGGCTCGACCAGGTCCGCGAAGTCATCGCGGGCCTCGGCCGCTCCGTCACCGTCGAGGACGTGGCGAAGGCCGTCTACCCGGATGTCCGCGGTGACGTGAAGAAGGCGGCGCAGCAGTCCATCCGGGCGCAACTCGACTACCTGGCAACCGAGTGAACGCGTAACCAGAAGCGGAAACCTCAAACCGGTCGGATACAATCGGCAACGCGAAGGGGAGTATCCCACTTCACCGCAATCGTCAGTACGGGCCGATCGGCTCCGGGTGCGGTGGTGCCGAAGGGCACGGGAGAGACTTTCGTCTCTTTCCCGCACCGTCCCTAACGAACGGACACACCTTTGCAATTACCGCTGTGGTTCGAAATCGGCTCACTGGCCGTGCTGACGCTCATCATCATCTTCGACCTCGTGCTCGCCTTCAAACGGCCACACGTCCCCTCCACGAGGGAATCCAGCCTCTGGGTCAGCTTCTACGTCGTGCTCGCGCTGATCTTCGCGGGCCTGATGTTCTGGCTCGGCGGCGTGCAGAAGGGCAGCGAGTTCATCGCCGGCTGGCTCACCGAATACAGCCTCAGCATCGACAACCTGTTCGTCTTCCTGATCATCATGGGCCGCTTCGCGGTGCCCAGGAAGTACCAGCAGGAAGTGCTCATGGTCGGCATCATGATCGCGCTCGTGCTGCGTGGCATCTTCATCCTGCTCGGCGCGCAGCTGATCGCGAACTTCAGTTGGATCTTCTACATCTTCGGCGTCTTCCTGCTCTGGACGGCGTGGAATCAGGCGTTCACGAGCCATGAGGACGAGGCGGAGAGCGAGAACAGGATCATCGGATTCCTGCGCAAGCGCATCCGGATGACCGACCAGTTCGAGGGCGGCAAGCTCCGCACGGTCGTCGACGGACAGAGGATGTTCACGCCGATCCTGGCGGTGATCATCGCGCTGGGCACAACGGACCTGGTGTTCGCGGTCGACTCGATCCCGGCGATCTTCGGCATCACGCAAGACGCGTTCATCGTCTTCACCGCGAACATCTTCGCGCTCATGGGCCTGCGGCAGCTGTACTTCCTGCTCGGCGACCTCGTCGAGAAGCTCGTCTACCTGCACTACGGCATCGCCTTCATCCTCGCCTTCATCGGTGTGAAGCTTGTGTTCCACGCGCTGCACACCAACGAGGTGCCGTTCATCAACGGCGGCGAGCCCATCCTGTGGGTGCCGGAGATCGGCACCGGACTGTCGCTCATCGTCATCGTCGCGGCGATGACCATCGCGACCGTGGCGAGCCTGATGCGGATGCGCAAGGACCGCGACCGGATCAGCAGCTGAGCGGCACTTGCTAACCTCGTTGTCGGGGTAGACGCGGGGGAGAGGTTTTCATGACGGATGCTGAGCACGAGTTCGTGCTGACGTCGCCCGGCCTCCGGATGCGCTTCTCGTCGTCCTCTGACCGCGGCAAGGTGCGCACGGTGAACGAGGACAGCATGCTCGTCGCACCACCGCTGTTCCTCGTCGCTGACGGCATGGGCGGCCACTCTTTCGGCGACCGCGCCAGCCAGCAGGTCATCGAGACGTTCTCGCGCGGCATCGAGGACGGCAGCGTGCTCACGCCGGATCGCGTCGTCGAGCTCATCAACGAGTCGAACACTGCGGTCGTCGCGCTGACCAGCGACGATCCGGATGCCGTGTGCGGCACCACCCTCGCCGGCATCACCGTCGTCGAGGTCGGCGTCGAGCCGCAGCACCACTGGATGGCGTTCAACGTCGGCGACTCGCGTGTCTACAGCTGGGACGGTCGACGCCTGGAGCAGGTGACCGTGGACCACTCGGCCGTGCAGGAGCTGCTCGACCTGGGCGAGATCTCCGCCGAGGAGGCGATCGCGCATCCGCATCGCAACGTCATCACCCGTGCGATCGGCGTCGGCGCCGAGGTGGACGCCGACATCTGGCTGCTGCCGCTGGGCGGCAGCCAGACCTTCCTGCTGTGTTCGGACGGGCTCAGCAAGGAGCTCGACGATGACCTCATCGCGGGCATCCTCGCCGACGTGAGCAAGCTCGCCACCGGCCAGGAGCTCGCCGACCGGCTGGTCGAGGCGGCGCTCGCCGCGGGCGGCACCGACAACGTCACGGTCGTCGTGGTTGAGGCGCAGTCGCTCGACACCGAGCGTCTCGAAGAGGAAACCAGCGACCGCTACGCTCTCCCGAACCACCTCGAGCAGACCCGACCAAGGAAGAGAAAGTGAAGCAGCTCACCTACGCACCCGACTCGGCCGGCTGGCTGGCGCTCGCTTCCGACGCCCGGCTTCTCGTCGTCAAGGTGACGGATGCGTCGACCGCCGAGCTGTACTGGCCCGCGGTGAATGCGGGCTTCCCGGCAACCGTCGACGCGCTCGCCAAGGGCGGGTTCTCGGCGCTTCCGTCGTTCGCGCTGCTCGAGCGCGAAGGCTCCGCGCTCCGCGTCATCGTGCGCGGCGCTGCCACCGTGCGGGTGTCTGCGACGTCGGGCGACACGGTGCTGGATGGTGCGGCGGTGACGACCTGGACCGAGTATGTCGTTCCGGATGCGCTCGGTTTCGACGTGTCCATTGACGCCGCCGGAGCGCTGCCGGTGCTGCCGCTGTCGAACGGCGCGGCGTTCGCGTCGCGCCTGGTGGGAACGGTCGACGTCGCGTCGGGAGCACCTGCCATCGCCGAGGTGCCCGAGGCGACGCTCAGCGAGGTCACCTTGAACGTGCCGGATGCCGAGGCGCCGGCGGTCTCGGCGCTGGTGGAGGCTCCGGAGAGCGACTACGACTACCTGTTCGGCGACACGATGTACCGCAACGTCGCTGACGCGGCGGTGCACGTCCCCGAGACCCAGGACGATGCCCCCGACCTCGCCGGGGACCACGACGGCATGACGATCGTGACCGACGACATCCGGAAGCTGCGCGGCGAGCGCAAGTCCGCACCGACGCCCACGCGTGCGACGGAACCGGAGCCGACGCTGCATCTGACCCTGTCAACCGGGTTGCGAGAACCACTTGATGCGCCGATCATCATTGGGCGTGCGCCGAGCGCCAGCAAGGTGTCGGGTGGCGCGCTGCCCCGACTGGTGACCATCCCCGGCGATCAGGACATCTCCCGCAACCACGCTCAGGTCACCGTCGAAGGCGGCACGGTCGTGGTGACCGACCTGCACTCGCGCAATGGCACCCAGGTGATCCTGCCCGGCAAGGCGCCGCAGCGGCTGCGGGCCGGCGAGCCCACCTCGGTCATCGTCGGGACCGTGATCGATCTGGGAGGCGGAGTCACGCTCACGGTCGGGCAGGACGCCTGATGCGCCGCCCGACCTCGACACCGCCCGAGCTGCCCGGCTACACCTTCGTCAACGTGCTCGGCTCCGGCGGGTTCAGCGACGTCTTCCTCTACGACCAGCAACTGCCGAAACGCCGGGTCGCGGTGAAGGTGCTGCTCACCGAGGAGCTCAGCGGAGCCAACCGCGCCGCTTTCGTCGCCGAGGCGAACGTGATGGCGCAGCTGTCCGCGCATCCGTACATCGTCTCCATCTTCCACGCGGACGTAGCCAAAGACGGCCGGCCGTACTTCGTCATGGAGTACTGCTCCGGCCCAAGCCTCGCCGAGCGCTACAAGGCCCGGCCGCTCGAGGTCGCCGACGTGCTGCGCACCGGCATCCGGGTGGCCGGAGCGGTCGCAACCGCGCACTCCGCCGGCATCCTGCACCGCGACATCAAGCCGGCGAACATCCTGACCAACGACTACGGCTGGCCGGCGCTCACCGACTTCGGCATCTCATCAACGGTTGATGACGACCTGGCGGTGCACACCACGACACTGAGCCGCGGCGGTGACACCGGCGGCACGAGCGGTGGAACGTCGGTCGGCATGTCCGTGCCGTGGTCGCCCCCGGAGATGTTCGAGGACGATCCGAAGCCGGATATCCGCGCCGACGTGTTCTCGCTCGCCGCCACCATGTACACGCTGCTGGCCGGGCACACGCCATTCGAGCTGCGCGGCCGCTCCAACGGCACGCTCGACCTGATCGGCCGGATCGAGCGCGGCGCGATCACCCCGTTCGACCGTGAGGACATCCCGCGCTCGCTCGTTGCCGTGCTGCACAAGGGGATGGCGACGCATCGGGATGACCGGTTCGCCACCGCGGTCGACTTCGCGCGGGCGCTGCAGCGCGTCGAGCTCGAGCTCGGGTACGCGCCGACCACAATCGACGTGCCGAACCTGGTCATTGCGGCGCCAGAGGCGATTGCAGGCGACTCGAGCGAGGACGAGACGCGGGTGCGTGGTGTCGCCACGATCGAGGCGCAGACCGCTGCGGCGCAGCCCGCGGCATCCGCTGGCCAGGTCGACGATGTCGCCACCGAGACCGTCGTGCGCGCCCGGCCGGTGCAGGCCGAGCCCGCCGTCAGCCGGCAACCCGAGCCGGAACTGGATGCGCCAGTCAAGTCGCGGGGCCGAACCCTCGCGATCGTCGGTACCGCGGTCGCGGTGCTCGTGCTCGCCGCAGCGGTGACCGTCGGCATCATCTTCTTCGGCGGGCGCGACTCGGAGGCCACCACCCCGACTGCGGCACCGCCACCGGGCGGCAACTCCGCGATCGTGGAAACCGTGCCGGTGCCGACCCTCGTGTCTGCGACCGAGAGCGGCGGAGCGATCGAGTTCACCGTCGAGCACGCGAAGGCGAAGGAGGGCGACTCCTACCGCTGGCAGCGCATGTTCGGTAGGGAGAACGAGCCCGTGCAGGCGTCCAAGACCGGCACGTTCACCGTCGACGGCTTCACCGGCGGCGAGGTGTGCGTCGAGGTTTGGGTGGTGCGCGACGGTCGCCAGTCGCCAGACCCGCTTCAGGGGTGCTACCCGCAATGAAGCCGTTGAGGGTTGAGTTCTGCGGCGAGTGGTACGACGTGGCGCCCGGCGCCGACTTCCACATCGGACGCGAATCCGACCTCGTCATCGACGAGAATCCGTACTTGCACCGCCGCTTCCTGCGCATCTACGACGATTACGGCCTGTGGTGGCTGGGCAATGTCGGCAACCTGCTCACCGCGACGGTGACGGATGCGTCGGGTCAGGTGCAGACCTGGCTGTCGCCGGGTGCGCGCATCCCGATCGTCTTCCAGCGGATGCAGGTGCTGTTCAGTGCTGGTTCGACCACGTATGAGTTCGCCATCCATTCGGAGGAGGACTACTACAACACGTCGAGCCCGCTCGGCGGGGCTGGGGGAGCGACCACCATCGGCCCGGTGCCGTTGACCACCAGCCAGCGCCTGCTGATCGTCGCGCTCGCCGAGCAGGTGCTGCGGCAGGACTCACCCGGCCGCGGTGAGATCCCGTCGTCGGCGGAGGCCGCGGAACGGCTGCACTGGTCGATGACGACGTTCAACCGCAAGCTCGACAACGTGTGCGACAAGTTGGACAAGGTCGGTGTCTCCGGCTTGCGCGGCGGTCGCGGCAAGCTGGCCACGAGCCGCAGGCTGCGGCTGGTGGAATACGCGGTCGCGACCCACCTGGTCAGTAAGGAAGACCTCTACCTGCTGGACCGCAACGACGCTGAACACACCGGTGGAACCGCTGGTTGAGGGATTACGCGTTTCCCCTGGTTGAGGGATTACGCGTAGCGCAATCGTCTCGAAACCGGCTCGCGCGGGTGCACCATCCGTGCGCGGGTCGAATTCGACCCGCGCGCGGAAGTTTGACCCGCGCGAGCGCTGGGATGGCGCGAGCGCCGGGATGGGGAGTTCTCCCCATACAGAGCGGTCCACCAAGCTGGCAATACCCTGTTAACCTTGACGTGATTCAGTCGACTGACAACTAGGACAGGCAACGGGAACCGGGCTTGAGCTTTCTCGGCAATTGGACGAAGCGACGCAAGACCGTCGCATCCACCGTCGCAATTGCCCTGATCGCCGGTATACCGGTCACGATGGCCGTGCTGCACCCCGGCTTCCCGGTCACCGACGTCGAACTGAACGCACGCGACGTCTGGGTCACCAACGGTGAGCAGCTGCTCGGCGGCCGCCTCAACCGCCAGATTGATGAGCTCAACGGCTCGGTCGCGGCATCCAGCCCCAACTTCGATGTGCTCCAGGAGGGCGACGCCCTCTTCATGCATGATCCGGATGCCGGGCGCATCGAGTCCGTCGACCCGTCGTTCACGCGGGTCAGCTCGGCGATCGACGTGCCCAAGGGCGCCGACGTCGACTACGGCGGCGGGCAGCTCGCGATCACCTCGGCCTCCGGCGACGTCTGGCTGATCTCCGCTGCCGGCGACCTGCAGTTCAACTACACCTCAACGCCTCCGTTGCTCGAGCTCGGCGCGGGTGGCCAGTCGGTCCTGACTAAGACCGGCACCCTCATCGCGGTGAGTCCGGACGACAAGACGATCTACCGCTATGAGGTCGGCGCGGAGGCGCCGGTCGAGTCGGCGTTCCCCGGTGTTGGTGACTTCCAGCTCACGGCGGTTGGCGAGCAGGCGGTAGTGCTCGACCAGTCCACCAATGACCTGATCAAAGAAGACGGCACGATCTTCCGCCTGGGCGACGAACGTGCAGTTCGCCTCCAGCAGGTGAGCGACGACGTCTCGTACGCGAGCGCTGCCACCGCGAGCTCCCTGCTCAAGGTCGATCTCGCATCCGGATCCGTCGAGAAGATCGACGCGGGAATCGCCGGAGGCGGCTCGGCGACCGGCGTGGCCGCGCCCGTGTGGCTCGACGGATGCCTGCACGGCGCCTGGGCCGCGGGCCAGCGTTACGTCCTCGCGTGCGACGGCCAGGAACCGCAAGGTGCCGACATTGACCAGCCGACCCAGGGAAGCCGGCTCGAGTTCCGCGTCAACCGCTCGGTCATCGTGCTGAACAACCTCGACAACGGCAACGTCTGGCTCGTTGACGAGAACATGCGCCTCGTTGAGAACTGGGACGAGGTCACTCCGCCCGAGGAGCAGGAGGGCGAGCAGGGCGACGAGAAGTCGACAACGCAGTCGTTCGAGGAGACCCTCGCCGAGCGCACAGAGCAGAACCGACCGCCCCTGGCGCGCGACGACGACTTCGGTGTGCGGCCGGGCAAGACGACGATCCTGCCGCTGCTGAACAACGACAGCGATCCGGATGGCGACGTCCTGGTCATCGCGGCCCACGGGGCGATCGCCGAATCCACCGGCGTGCTTGACCTCATCGACGGTGGACGGGCGCTGCAATTCACGCCAGCGCCCGGGTATGTCGGCACCATCACCTTCGGCTATACCGTCGACGATGGCCGCCCGGCCGGACGAGCGGATGCTCAGGTCACCGTTCGCGTTGTGCCGATGGACGTCAATAACCCGCCCGTCGAGGTTCGCACCAGCGGTGTCACGGTCGAGGTGAACCAGACCGTCAGCTACAACGTGCTCACCGACTGGATCGATCCGGACGGTGACGACCTCTTCCTGCTCGGTGCTGCACCGAAGTCCGCCGACCTGGTGCAGTTCACGCCCGACGGCTTCGTCACCTTCAGCCACCAGACCTCGGAGGTCGGCGCCAAGGAGGTGGTGTTCCAGGTCACCGACGGCATCGGGGCCCCGGTGCAGGGCACCCTCAACGTCGACGTGCAGCCCACCGGCGCACTCAATCCGATCGGCACACCCGACTTCGCCACGACGTTCGTCGGCGAGACCGTGGTCGTGAAGCCGCTCGCCAACGACCTGTCGCCATCCGGGGCCCAGCTCTCGTTGGCGGCGTTCGAGCAGCCCAGCGGCAGCGCATCCGCCTGGTTGAACACCGACCAGGGAACCATCACCTTCCTATCGCCCGACCCAGGCGTCCACTACGTCAAGTACACGGTCGCGGCTGGCGCCAACTCGAGCGTCGGCATCATCCGGATCGACGTGCACGAGAAGCCGGGTGAGGAACTCCCGCCGATCGCCGTCAAGGACACCGCCTACCTGCGCGGCGAGGAACCGACCACGGTGTCGGTGCTCGCCAACGACGTGAGCCCGAGCGGGCGCATCCTCGCCATCCAATCGGTCGACGTCGACCCCGCACTTGTGGCCAAGGGCCTCAAGGTCGAGGTGCTCGAGAGCACACTCGTGCGCGTCACCTCCCCGGCAGCGCTCGACGGGCAGGTGCAGTTCGGTTACACCGTCTCCGACGGGCTGAACACCGCCACCGCGGGTGTGACCGTCGTGCCGGTCCCGCCGCTCACGAAGCACCAACCGCCGGTGGCTGAGAACGACTTCGCCAAGGTGCGCGTCGGCGACATCATCACGGTGCACGTTCTCGACAACGACTTCCACCCGGATGATGTGCCGATGAGCGTTGACCCCGAACTGATCACCGCACCCGATGCCGGCATCGCGTTCGTCAACGGTGATACCGTGCGCTTTCAGGCACCGACAGAACCGGGCCAATACCGCGTCGATTACCGCGTGATCGACCCGTTCGGAGAGACGTCGGCCGCAACCGTGACCTTCACGGTTACGCCGCTCGACGAGGACGGCAACCAGGACCCTGTGCCCGCCCCTCTGGTGGCGCGAGTGCTCGAAGGTGGCACGATCACCGTCGACATTCCGCTCGACGGCATCGACCCCGACGGCGACTCGGTACAGCTCCTGAACTTCCCGACCAACCCGACGCTCGGCTCGGTGATCGAGAGCAGCGGCGGCTCGTTCGTCTACGAGGCAGCCAAGGGTCTGTACGGCACCGACTCGTTCAGCTACGAGGTCTACGACGCGTTCGGCGCGACCGGTGTTGGCGAGATCAAGATCGCCGTGATCCCGGAGCCGGCGGTCAGCCAGGATCCGATCGCCGTCCCGGACAACGTTTCGGTGCGGCCGGGCAGGCTCGCGCAGGTCGACCTGATGGCCAACGACTCCGACCCGCAGGGCGCGCCGATCAAAGTCAGCGACGAGCTCATCGACGTGCCCGCTGACGTGACCGCGAGTGTGGTCGACGGCCGATACCTGCTGCTCGAGGCGCCGGATGCCGAGCGCTCCTTCTCGCTGCGCTACGAGCTCACCAACGACCGCGGCGGACGCAACGTCAGCTACGTGCTCGTTCAAGTCACTCCGGATGCCCCGCTGCTGCCGCCCACCGCGCAGGACTACGCGATCGAGACCAAGGACATCGCCGGTCAGGTCTCGATCGAGATCAACCTGTTCGACGGATCGGTGTTCAACCCTGGTGGCCGCACCGAGGACCTCGTCGTCGAACTCGTGGGCCCGAACGCCGGTTCGGCGGAACTGCTCGAACAGAACGGGCGCATCCAGGTCACCCCGAAGCCGACCAGGCAGGCGATCGCCTACCGGGTGACGAACGATGTCGACGACCTCAGCGCGATGGCGTTCATCCTGGTGCCGGCCGCAGCCGATGAAGGCTTCGATGATCCGCCGATCATCGACCCGAACCTGCCAGAGCAGATCCTGTTCATGAACGAGACGCGCGAGTGGGACCTGAACGATCTCGTCTACGCGCCATCCGGACGCGACGTCTGGATCGCCGACCCCGACTCGGTGAGCGGCGTACAGAGCAATGGTGACGCGATCTTCATCGACAAGGACAGCCTGCGGTTCACGCCCGGACTCGACTACCGCGGGCCGGCTGCCATCAACTTCACCGTCACCGACGGTGCGTCGAAGAACGACCCGAAGGGCAACTGGGCGACCTTGCGGCTGCCCATCATCGTCGGTGACCCCGAGTTCCGGGATACCCCGCCGACCTTCACACCGCCCAGCCCGCAGCTGGAGATGGGGGAGTCGGTCACCATCGACCTTCGCGAGTCGACCGCGCACCCGAACCCGTCGATTCTCGGCCAGGTCACCTACTCGGAGATCACCGGCGCCGGTGCACAGTTGTCGGCCTCCCTCAACGGCTCGCAGCTGACCCTCAGCACACCGCGCAACACCCCGAAGGGCACCACGTTCGACCTCGGCGTGAAGTTGCGCTGGGACAAGTTCGAGGTTCCAGGTCAGGTGCACGTGACGATCGTGTCGTCGTCGCGGCCGCTGCCGGTCGCTGTGACCGATGACCTGGAGACGCAGCGCGGCGACGGCCCGGTGACTGTGCAGGCGCTCGGCAACGACTCCAACCCGTACGAGACGACGGGCGAACCTTTGCGCATCGTCGGCGCGCAGGTGCAGAACACCGGTGAGCCCGCTGGCGTGACCTTCACCGGCACCTCCGTGACCATCAGCCCGAGTGTGGCGCTCAAGAGCGGCGTGATCGAGGTCTTGTACACGGTCGAGGACGCGACCCAGGATCCCGACCGCCGCGCCAACGGCATCATTCGCCTTGTGGTCAGTGATGTCCCGGATGCGCCTGCCCCGCCGTCGAGAGACCCCGACTCGAACATCGGCTCCGACGGTTCCGCGACCATCAGGTTCGTCGCACCGGCCTCGAACGGCAAGCCGATCAGCAGCTACGAGGTGCGCTCCAACCCGTCGGTCGCGACCCCGGCGAACTGCACCGCCGGCGCGGCCTGCACGATCGGCGGGTTGAGCAACGGCACTGCGTACACCTTCTCGGTGCGCGCCATCAACGAGCACGGCCCGGGAACCTGGTCGGCCTTCAGCCAGCCGATCACTCCGTACGGCACGCCGGCGCAGGTGCAGCCGAGCAAGTCGAGCCAGTCGAAGTGGGCGCCGGCGTCCATCTCCTGGTCGTGGCCGCTTGTCGCGGGCACCGGTGGCAGCACCACGTACCACTGGCAGGTGACCCGCGGTGGCTCCGTCGTCGGCAGCGGCAGCGGCGTCGACCTCGGCAGCGCGACCGTGACGAACCAGCCTGCTGGCAGCTACACGATCACGGTGTACGCGCAGAACTCGGGCGGCAAGGCGGGTCCGTCGGGCACCAACTCGACGACCGTGAACTCGCAGACCGTGCCCGGAGCCCCGACGAACGTCAGCGGAAACCGCGGAAGTGCCACCGGCCCGACCAGCATCTCCTGGTCGTGGGGCACGCCGTCGAACGCCGGCGCAGGGGAGGCGGTCACCGACAACCTGCAATACCAGTACCGAGTCAATGGCGGCGGCTGGTCGGGTTGGAGCGGCGCTAGGAGCCACACCACGTCGGTTGGAAACGGCGGCGGTACGTTCACTATCGAGGTCCGGGCGCAGAACAACGCCGGCCCCGGGCCAATCGGCAGCGCGACAGTGTCGGTGAACCCCAAGCCGCCGGAGCCGCGGGTGACCCTGACCACGGGAACTCGCGTTATCTGCGAGAGCAGCCAGTCGTTCGGATGCCACACGTACAGAATCACGCTCCACGACTTCGGCAGCGGCACTCACAATGTGACGTTGCATTGCCAGACGACGACCTGGAACCGTCAGTTCTCCGGAAACACCTGGGAGAGCCAGGCGCACTGCGGTTACCGGGACGCTTACGTCGTGGTTGACGGAGTCGAGAGCAACCACGTGGACTTCAGACCTTGACCCTCGGAGAGAAAGACAGAAAATGCCAGTAACACAGGAGCAGGCCGCCTGGTTCGCCGACGCGTTCGACAAGCTGATCGCGAACGTCGAGAAGGCGATCGTGGGCAAGAACGAGGTGATCCGACTCGTGCTGACCGCGCTCGTCAGTGACGGGCACGTGCTGCTCGAGGACTACCCGGGCACCGGCAAGACCGTGCTCGCGAAGGCGCTGGCCAATACGCTCGACGGTTCGACCTCGCGCATCCAGTTCACGCCCGACCTGCTGCCTTCCGACGTCACCGGGGTGCAGATCTTCGACCAGTCGAAGGGCAAGTTCGAGTTCCACCCTGGGCCGATCTTCGCGTCCATCGTGCTCGCCGATGAGATCAACCGCGCCAGCCCTAAGACCCAGAGCGCCCTGCTCGAGGTCATGGAGGAGGGCGTCGTCACGATCGACGGCGAAGGACACTCGGTCGGCGCACCATTCCTCGTCATCGCGACACAGAACCCCGTCGAGCAGGCGGGAACCTACAAGCTCCCTGAGGCGCAGCTTGACCGCTTCCTGATCAAGACCTCGCTCGGCTACCCAGACACGAAGACTGCCGTCTCTTTGCTGATGGACTCGGCGACCCGAGCGCGCGCATCCCTCGTCTCGCCGATCATCAAGCCCGACTCGATCGTCGCGATGGCGGCACTCGCCAACGAGGTCTTCGTCGAAGAGTCGGTCATGCAGTACCTCAGCGACATCGTCGACCAAACCCGAAAGAACAAGGACGTCGTTCTCGGCGTCAGCATGCGCGGCGCGATGGCGCTCGCACGCGCCGTGAAGACCTGGGCGCTCATGAAGGGCCGCACCTACGCGACCCCGGACGACGTACGCGAACTCGCTGGGCCGGTGCTGGCACACCGTCTGGTGCTCGACCCGGAGTCCGACTTCGCGGGAGTCAAGGCGGATGACGTGATCGAACGCATCCTGCTCGACATCGAACCGCCGGCCTACCGGGCAGCCTGAGGCCGATCCGAGAGTGAGCACAGCCGAGACGACCCTGCTCGGGCAGGAGGAGGTACCGCGTCAGCGCGGTCTCTTCGGCGTGCTCGCGCGCATTCGGGAACTGGCGGCGTCCGTCTGGGCGGCTGCTGGTCCGTACGTGCGGATCGTGACGCCCATCGGATGGCTCGTCCTGGTTGCCGGGGGAACGTCACTGTGGGTGGGGCTCGCCTTCGGCTGGCACGAGTTCGTCTTCCTCGGCTGCGTGCTGCTGGCCGCGCTGCTCGTCGCTGTGGTGTTCCTGTTCGGGCGCGCATCGTACGAAGTGCACGTCGAGCTGAACCCGCGGCGTGTCGTCGTGGGGGACCGCGCAATGGGCCGGCTGATCGTCAGAAACACCAGCACCCGCAATCTGCCGCCGAACCGGATGGAACTGCCGGTCGGCCGCGGCCTCGCCGAATTCCAGCTGCCCGGGATGAAGCCCAAGCAGGAGCATGACGAACTGTTCGCCGTGCCGACCAACCGCCGCGCGGTCATCGTCGCCGGCCCGGCCGAGTCGGTGCGCGGCGACGCGCTCGGGCTGCTGCGCCGCGCGGTCAAATGGGCCGACCCGGTCGAGCTGTTCGTGCACCCGCTTACCGCGCGCCTGCAGCCGTCGGCATCCGGACTCGTGCGGGACCTCGAGGGTCAGGTGTCCAAGAAGATCACCAACAGCGACATCGCCTTCCATGCGCTGCGCCCCTATGTGCCCGGCGACGACCGTCGGTACGTTCACTGGCGCACCTCGGCGCGCATCGGCCAGCTCATGGTGCGCCAGTTCGAGGAGACCCGCCGGTCCCAACTGACGGTCATCCACAGCACGGATGCCAAGCACTACGCGAGCGAGGACGAGTTCGAGCTCGCGGTGTCGGTCTCTGCCTCCATCGCCGCGCAGGTGATCCGCGACGGCACCCAGATGAGCGTCGTGAGCGAGGACGGGCTGTGGCGTACCCACAGCGTCACGTCGATGCTCGACTCGTCCTGCCGCATCGAGGCGAAGCCGAGCCCGTTTGAGACACCGCGCCAGTTCGCTCGCGAGCGCACCAAGCGGCTGCCCGCGCCGAGCGTCGTGGTGATCGTCGGCGGTTCTGGCATGTCGACGGCCGACTTCCGCAGCATCGAGTCGCTGTTCACAGCCGACACGAACCAGATCGCGATCCGGGTGCAGCACGGCGCGGAGCCGAGCATGTCCTCGGTCGCGCGGCTCACCGTTGTCACCGTCGGGTCGCTTGACGACCTGCCGAAGCTCGTGCGGAGTCTGTCGTGAAGGCGAGCGACGTCGGCGTCGTCCTCCTCCTCAGCGCCATCGGCATCATCGGTTTCCGGCCGCCGTTCGCCGACTACACCTTCCTCATCGCCGGCGCCGGCGGCCTGGCTGTTGGCACCGCCGTTGCGGTGGTCGCGGCCCGGTTCCGCCTGCCCGCGGTACTCAGCGTGCTGGCCGCCATCGTCGCGTTCTTCCTGTTCGGTACCGCCTTCGCCGTGCCCGGCCTCGGCCTTCTGTGGGTGGTGCCGACGCTTGAGTCCCTCGCGGCGCTGGCCGTCGGTGCGGTGTTCGGCTGGGCGGATGTCGTCACCCTGCAGACCCCGATCGGCGCTCCCGACTACATCAACGTCGTGCCGTACACCGCGAGCTGGCTCGTCGGCTTCGTCAGCACAACCCTCGCGCTGCGCTGGCTGGGGGCAAGTCGAAGCGTCCTGCGTCTCGCCGCCGTCATGATCGGACCGGTGCTGCTCTATCTCGGCAGCATCCTGATCGGCACGGACCAAGCCTACTTCGCCGGGCTGCGTGGCATCGGCTTCGCGGGAATTGCGCTTGTCTGGGTGGGCTGGCGCCGGCGCTCGCAGCACACTGTCGCCGCCGAAAGCGCCAAGACGCTGTCCCGCCGGAAGCTCGGCGGAACCGTCGCACTGCTCGCGAGTGCGATCGTGCTCGGCACCGTCGCGGCGGTCGTCATCGCGCCGCCCGCGGAGAGCCGGTTCGTGCTGCGGGAGGAGATCGAGCCGCCGTTCTACCCGCTCGACTACCCGAGCCCGCTCGCCGGCTTCCGGCACTACACCAAGGTCGTGCCGGAGGAGGTGCAGTTCACGGTCGAGGGCATGCAACCAGGCGACCGCATCCGGCTCGCGACCATGGACGCGTTCACCGGCAAGCTGTGGAATGTCACCGGCTCCGAGACGCAAGCGGACGGCACCGGCGCGTTCGCCCTTGTCGGACGCAACCTGCCGTCACCCGACTTCATGACCGTCGACCACGAGTCCCAAGTGCGCATCACCGTCGGCAGCTACAACGACGTCTGGGTCCCCGGCGTCGGCTACCCGACGGACATCGAGTTCGTCGCAGGCGCGGCGGCCGAAGCACAGGACGAACTGCGGTTCAACGCCGCATCGGGCTCGGCAATGCTCCTCGGCGGACTGCGCGAAGGCGACAGCTTCGTCGTGAACTCTGTCGTGCAGCGAGTACCAGCCGCCGACGAGCTCTCCGACGTCAATGTCGCGAGCGTTCCGCTGCCGCCGGTGTACGACACGCCGGATGTCGTCACCGCCAAGGCGGGCGAGTTCGCCGGCGGCGCCTCGACCCCCGCTGCCATCCTCGAAACCATCAGTCGCACCCTGTCGGACACCGGCTTCCTCAGCCACGGCACCGCATCCGACTCGGTCGCATCCCGCGCCGGCCACGGCGCCGACCGCATCGAGGAACTGCTCACGCGCTCCCAGCTCATCGGCGACCAGGAGCAGTACGCCTCCGCGTACGCGCTCATGGCACGCAGCCTCGGCTACCCAGCGCGCGTCGTGATGGGGTTCGCCCCCGAGTTCACCGACGGTCAGGAGTCAGTGAAGGTGCTCGGCTCTGACGTGACCGCGTGGGTCGAGGTCGCGTTCGACGGTGTGGGCTGGGTCCCGTACGACCCGACCCCGGATGAGACCGACATCCCGCAGGACGAGATCCCGCAGCCGAAGACCGAGCCGCAGCCACAGGTGCGCCAGCCACCGCGCGTCGAAAGCGAAGAGGACGAGCTGATCACGCCGGTCGAATTGGAGGAGAGCGACTCCGACGATGATGAGCTGTTCGGGATCCCGACTTGGGCGTACTTCGTCGGCCTCGGCATCCTGATCCCGGCCGCGATCGTGTTCCTGCCGATGCTCGCCGCGCTGGCCATCAAGGCCCGCAGGCGGGCGAGACGCAGGTCGGCGGCCGCCGGCCATGTTCGCGCCGCCGGAGCCTGGGAGGAACTCGTCGACCAGTACGCGGAGCTCGGCTACGAGCCGCCCCAGCGAACCACCCGCGTGCTCACTGCCCGCGAACTGGAGCGCCAGCTCGGCTCGGACGGGTCACCGCTCGCCGCGCTCGCCACCGACACCGACCATGCCGTGTTCTCGGGCACCGACGTCGCGCCGGAGCAGACCGAACGGCTCTGGACCGAGGCAGAGGGCGCCATCGCGACCGCTCGCGCCGCGGTGTCCAGGTCACGGCGCTGGCTCAGCCGCTATCGCATCAACCGTGCACGCAAGACCCGATCGAGAGGAAGCCGGCAGTGAAGCTGAAGCTCACCCTGGGCCGCAAGACCGGTCCGAAGGCCGACATCGTCGTCACCGCTGACGCCTCCGCAACGATCGGCGCGCTCGCATCGACGATTTCCGCGGTCGACCCGCTGATTCCCGACCACGGCGCCTCATCCGCCAGCAGCCTGCGCTTGGTCAGCTCCGAGGGCGGCCGTGGGCGGCTGCTCGACCCGAGCCTCGCCGTTGGCGACTCGCCGCTGGCATCCGGAGCCGCGATTGAGCTCGTCGAGGGCACGGGCGAGCAGCCGCCGGAGGCGGGGCGCGAGGTCGCCGCGGTCCTTCGCGTTGTTGAGGGTCCGGATGCCGGCACAGAGTTCGCGCTTCCGATCGGCACCGCGACGCTCGGCCGCGAGCGTGGGCTCGAGGTATCCCTGAGCGACCCGTTGGTCTCCAAGCGGCACGCGCGGCTGGACGTATCGGCGGTGGCCGTGCGGTTCGTCGACCTGAACTCGGCCAACGGCATTGAAGTCGACGGTGGTCTGATGACCCGCGCCGACATCGGCGACGGCGGAACCGTGCTGCTCGGCGACACGAGGCTAACCGTGCGCATCGTCGCGCGGACCCCTGGGAAGCACGACATCATCGCCGACGGCCCGATCCCGTTCAATCGGTCACCCCGCGTGGAGCGCCGCTACCCGGGCACCGAGTTCGCGGGTCCAGCTGTCCCCGGGCCAATGGAATCGACGCCGTTCCCGTGGCTTGCCATGGCGGCCCCGATCATCATGGGCACAGTCCTGTTCTTCGTCACCGAACGCTGGATCTCGGTCATCTTCATGGCGATGGCACCGATCGTCATGATCGGCACCTGGCTGACGAACCGATCACAGCGCAAGCAGAAGGCCAAGGCAGCGGCCAAGCAGTTCGACGAGCAGCTCGAGGTGCTGGAGCGGGACCTCGCGACGCAGGTGCCGATTGAGCGCGAGGTGCGCCTGGCCGAAGTGCCGTCGACCATGGAGGTCTACGACGAAGCCATGCGTCTGGGCCCGGTGCTGTGGACGCGCCGGCCCGAGCACTGGTCGTTCCTGTCGCTGCGTCTCGGCGTCGGCACACTCCCGTCGCGCAACACTGTTGACGTGTCGGGCGAGGAGTCCGGGCTCCCCGAGTACCGGGAGCGGCTGCGCGAAGTCATGGAGCAGTACCGCTCGGTCGACGGGGTGCCGCTCAGCGAGAGCCTGTTCGACGCCGGTGCGCTCGGCATCGTCGGCGACATCACACCGACAGCGGATGTCGCCCGCGGCATCCTGAGTCAGCTCGTCGGCCTGCACTCACCCGCAGAGCTGGTCGTCACGGCGATGGCCGGCAGCGCATGGACGCCGGAATTGGAGTGGCTCAAGTGGCTGCCGCACACGGCATCCGCCAGCAGCCCCATCGAAGTGGCGCACCTCACCAACAGCCAAGGCAGCGCCGGAGCGCTGCTCGCGGCTCTCGAGGAGGTGCAGCAGGCGCGCGCCAAGAAGGAATTGCAGCGCGGTGCTCAGGTGTTCGACCAGTCGGCAATCGTGCAGGGCGCCAAGGTCGGCGAGGACGGCTCGCTGTCGGCACCACCGGTGCCCACACCGGCAATCCTGGTCGTCATCACCGACGATGCCCCCGTCGACCGGGCCCGGCTGATTCAACTGGCAGAGCGCGCGGCGGACTCGGGCATCTTCCCGGTCTGGCTGGCCCCGAACGTCGAGGCGCTGCCTGCGGTGTCGCGCACCTACGTGGAGACCACCGCGGACCCGACCAGATCGACAGTCGGGTACGTCCGCCTGGGTCAGCACATCAGCCCGGCGGCCACCGAGCCGGTCACCCGCGACCAGGCGCTCGCCCTCGCCAAGCGACTCGCTCCGGTGTACGACGCCGGGTACTTCGTCGCCGATGAGTCCGACCTGCCGCGCAGCATCTCCCTCGTCACTCTCCTCGGCGCGGAGCTGGCCGGCAGCAGCCAAGCGGCGATCGAGCGGTGGACCCAAAACGAGTCCATCCACGACCGCAGCGGCAGCGCGCCGAAGAAGCGCTCCAAGCGCAGCGGCCGCTTGCGTGCCATCGTCGGCCAGTCCGCGGTGGACGCGATGCACCTCGACCTGCGCCAGCAGGGACCGCACGCCCTCGTCGGAGGGACGACAGGATCCGGAAAGAGCGAGTTCCTGCAGTCGTGGGTGCTCGGCATGGCGGCCGAGTACAGCCCAGATCGCGTCACCTTCCTGTTCGTCGACTACAAGGGCGGCTCGGCGTTCGCCGACTGCGTCAACCTGCCGCACTGCGTCGGCCTGGTCACCGACCTCAGCCCGCACTTGGTGCGCCGCGCGCTCACCAGCCTGCGCGCAGAGCTGCACTACCGCGAGCACCTGCTCAACCGGAAGAAGGCGAAGGACCTGCTCGAGCTGGAGAAGCGCGGCGACCCGGATAGCCCGCCTGCGCTCGTGCTCGTGATCGACGAGTTTGCGGCGCTTGTCGGCGAAGTACCGGAGTTCGTCGACGGTGTCGTCGATATCGCCCAGCGCGGGCGGTCGCTCGGCATCCACCTCATCATGGCCACCCAGCGCCCGGCCGGCGTGATCAAGGACAACCTGCGCGCCAACACCAACCTGCGCATCGCGCTCCGGATGGCGGACGAGTCCGACAGCCAGGACGTGGTCGGCGACAAGATCGCCGGCACCTTCGACCCGTCGATCCCCGGCCGCGGCATCGCCAAGACCGGCCCCGGTCGGCTTACGCCGTTCCAGTCGGCCTACGCGGGGGGCTGGACCAGCGAAGCGCGCGAGGACCCGACGATCGCGATCAGCGAGCTGCGTTTCGGTTCGGAGATCGTCTGGGAGCGACCGGGGACAACCGACGTCCCGGTCGTCGAGGAGGACCAAGGCCCGACCGACCAGGCCAGGCTCGTGGCCACGATGGTCACCGCGGCACGGGAGGCCCGTATCCCCGCGCCCCGGCGACCCTGGCTCGACGAGCTTGCGGCGGTGTACGACCTGACCAGGCTGCGTCAGCGCACCGACACCGAACTCGTGCTCGGCGTCAACGACATGCCCGAGCGGCAGCAGCAGCATGAGGTCTGCTTCCGGCCAGACACCGACGGCAACCTGGCCGTCTACGGCGCGGGCGGCACCGGAAAGAGCTCCGCTCTGCGCACCATCGCGATCGCCGCGGGCATCACCCCGCGCGGCGGTCCGATCGACGTTTACGGGCTGGACTTCGGCTCCGGCGGACTCCGGATGCTCGAGCCGCTGCCGCACGTCGGTTCGATCGTGAACGGCGACGACTCCGAGCGCGTCATCCGGCTGCTGCGCACGCTGCGCGGCATGCTCGAAGACCGCAGCGAGCGCTACACCGCCGTCAACGCGTCGACGATCACCGAGTACCGGCAACTCGCGGGCAAACCGGACGAGAAACGCATCCTGCTGCTCGTCGACAACTTCCCGGCATTCCGGAACGAGTTCGAGGTCGGCGCATCCCGCGCCCCCTGGTACGGCGCATTCCAGCAGCTGTTGGGTGAGGGGCGCGCGCTCGGCATCCACGTGGCGATCTCGGCCGATCGCCCCGGCAGCGTGCCGACCGCCATCAGCTCGGCGATCACGCGCAGGGTGGTGCTCCGGATGGCGGAGGAGAGCTCGTACTACCTCCTGGACACGCAATCGGATGTGCTCGGGCCGGCATCCCCTCCGGGTCGCGCGGTCATCGACGGCCTCGAGACGCAACTCGCGGTGGTCGGCGGCACCGCGAACGTCGCCGAGCAGTCGAACGCGGTGCGCGCGCTCGCCGAGGCGATGGCCCGCACCGGCCGCATACCGGCGGAGCCGGTCGGGACACTGCCGACCGAGATTCCCGCGCGCGCGTTGCCCGAATCGCTCGGCGGCCAGGCGGTGCTCGGCATCTCCGAGCTGGACCTCGCCCCGATCGGGTTCGAGCCCACCGGTGTCTTCCTGCTCGCCGGCCCACCGGCGAGCGGCCGCACCAACGCGTTGAAGGTACTCATCGGCAGTCTCGACCGTGCGCTGCCCGGCTCGACGCGCTACTACTTCGGCAATCCGCGCTCCGACGTCGGCAGGCTGCCCGGCTGGGAAGCCAGCGCCACCGCGCTCGAGGACGTCACCGCGCTCGCGAAGGAGGTCACCGCCTCGGTCGGCGCCAGCAGTGCGGGCAAGATCGTCGTGGTCATCGAGCAGGTCGCCGACTTCCTCAGCTCGAGCGCGGACTCCGCGCTGGTCGAGCTCATGAAGGCGGTCAAGCGCAGCGACCACTTCCTGCTCGCCGACTCCGAGACCGGGCAGTGGGGGTCATCGTGGCCACTGCTGTCCGAGGTGAAGAGCGCCCGCACCGGGTTCCTGCTGCAACCGGAATCCATCGAGGGCGACACCATCCTGAAGACCTCCCTGCCGCGCGTCTCGCGCGCTGAATTCCCGCCCGGAAGGGGGTACTTCATCGCGCGCGGCAAGGCAACACGAGTGCAACTGCCGCTCGCTGAGGCGTGAGTGATGGGGACTGCTCCCCATCGACCACCGGATGCACTCATCGGTACCGTGAAACCACTAGCCCGCTCCCTGAGCGGCACAACCAAGAAGGAGCACACGAATGGCTAACCTCAACGTCACCTACGACGACCTCCGCGATGCTGCCCAGCGCCTCCTCGCCGGCCGCGACGACCTGAACGCGAAGCTCACCGAGCTCAGCAACCTCGTTCAGAACCTGACCGCCAACGGCTTCCAGGCCGAGCAGTCCTCGGCCGCCTACCGCGACTCGTACGAGCAGTTCACCTCGGGCACCCGCACCGCGATCGACGGACTCGAGGGCCTCAGCCAGTTCCTGGTCGCCGCAGCCGACGCGCTGCAGCAGACCGACGAGGGCCTCGCCAACGCCATCCGCGGCTAGTTACTCTCACCGGCCCCCGTAGCCCGGGGGCCGGTGCGAAGAACCGCACCCCACCAGCCAACCCACGAAAGGACGCGCACACGATGGCCGGAGGCGATCTCAGGGTCGACTACAACAGGCTCGGTGAGCTCGAGACCAACCTGACGGCCGCGGTCGACACGGTAGGCCGCGAGTTCGAGTCCATGCTGACCCTGTCGCACGCGGTCGGCGACCACAGGCTCGCAGCGCGAACCGTCGAGTTCCGGGACTCGTGGGACAAGCGGCGGCTGGAGATCGTGAAGAACCTCGAGTGGCTGCGCGACTCCGTGCGGAACATCCACACCCAGCTCGCGGAGACCGACGCGTCTCTCGCGAACGGGCTGACCAACCCGCCCGCCGGCAACGGCCCTGCACCCCAGGCGGTATGACATGTGCTTTCGCTGCGACGATCCGATTCCCGACGAGATCCCGGGCAATCCCGAAACTGTAAGCAGCTTCGCCAAGGCATTCAGCACCACCGCCGAGGCGCTGCGTGAGGCGGCCGCCGAACTCGCGAACCTCGCGAACGACGACATCACGATCAGCGAAGCGGTCGACGAGGTGCGCTCCAAGGCCGGGGACGCGAGCGGAGACACCGAGCGCGTGGCGGTCCGCTACCAGGGCGCGGCCGAAACCTTCAGCGCCTACGCCGGGTCGCTCTCCGACGCGCACACCAACGGCAACGGCGCGCGCACCCAGATCATCTCCAACAACGACAACGGGCGGTACTGGCGGCACCGCCAGAACCAGCTTCGCGATCAGGCGATGTGGGGCAACACCGATCCGGAGCTGCTCGCCGACCTCGAAGAGGCGAACCGGCAGGCGAACCACTACGACTCCCAGTACACGACCTACCTGGCGCAGTACAACGCCGCGGTGTCGTCCTGGGAGGCCGCAGTCAACGACGCCGTCAACGGCCTGCGCGATGCGGAATCGGATTCGAACCTCAACGACGGGTTCTGGGACGGGGTCCTGGGCGACCTGCAACTGTTGTGGGAACTCGCATCCAAATACCTCGGGCCGGTGCTCGAGATTCTGCGGGACGTGCTCGAGATCCTCAAGAAGATCGTCGACGTACTCGCTCTCATCGTGACTGTTCTCGCCCTGTTCATTCCGGTGCTGGCACCGCTCGCGGCTGCCCTGTCCGCGCTCGCGGTCATCCTGTCGGTGGCGATCTTCGCCTGCTCGGCGTTGCTGTTCCTGATGGGCAGGGAAAGCCTCGGCCGAGTGCTCGCGGACGGCATCTCCGCCCTCACCAGCGTGATCACCTCCAAGCTCGGTGGTGGCAGCGGCCTGTTCGACGATGTGGCCGGCGCGTTCTCTGGCGTGACGCAGCGCGGTGCCGCCGTCGCTGCGGGCAGCACCGTGCCGCTTGTTGTGCGGCCGACCAGCAACCAGGTGGCCGACCTGTTGCAGAGCCAGACGATCGGCGGCCTGGTCAGCGCGTACGGAACCCCGGTCAACTACTTCGTCAGCGAGGGTCTCGATTTCGAGTTGTCGCACCTCGGCCAGCGGCCGTGGGGTTCACCTCCGAAGCCGGTGTGGGACCTGTCCGACGCGACCCCGACCGACATGCTCCCCGGGTTCGCGGACATCGCCACCTTCGGAACCGCATCGCCGCTCGCGGGCATGTTCGACTGGGACTACGACACCGGTGCATCGTGGAATGAGATGACGGATGTCTGGGGCTCCGTGAACGCGGTGCCCGCATCGTGAGCGGCGGAGTCCTCAGCGACGGCATCCTGACCGTGCAGGTCCCGGCCGGCTGGATCGCCCTGCCCGGCCAGGACGAGGACGTGGACACGCGCATCGCCAACATCCTCGACGGCCTCGACTTCGGCGAGAACCGCGACGAACCCGCCGGTCGGCTCGCCGCCGCTCTCCGCACGGTGACCGCGATCGCCGCTGCCCTGCCCGCCGGAGCGCGACGCAGCTTCGCCTTCGTAATCGCGCCTCACACCGGTCGGGTGGAAGCGCTGCTCAGCATGCGCGTGAGCCGCATCGCGCCCGGCGCGTACGACAATTACCTCGCCGCAGCCCGTTCGTTCAGCGGCGACGAGAGCACCGAGGTCATCCGTCGCACCGTCGACGAGGTCGAAGTGCCGACCGGGCGCGGTGTGCTCAGCCACGACTTCACGCTCCCGGTCGCACGTGAAGGCGTGCCCAACCCGGCCATGGAACGCACCTTCCTCGCCCTTTTCCCGCACGGCGGCGAAACGGGAGTCGAGTTCACGCTGCTCACCCAGAACTTGGCCTTGTTCAGCGACACCGGGGCATACTTGATGGCGTTGGCCGCCGGGGAAGACCCGTCCGCCGGAGACGATTGATGACGATGACTGAACCCACAACTCCGCGCTTCGTACTGCCGGGCAAGTGGGGACGAATCAACCTCGCGACCGACGAGTCGATGCACCGCTCTATCCGCAAGGTCCTCGATGAGGCGACCAAGCGCCGCGACGACCTCGCGACGACTCGCGCAGAACTGCGCTCGCGCTTCCAGAAGGCTGCCGACGCGGCACGGGAGGGCGGCGCATCCGACTTCTACGTCGCGTTCAACCTGACCCCGAAGATTCCGCTTCCCGCTTGGGTCTCGGTGTTCACCCCGCGCATCGAGGCCACCGACTTCGATGCGCTGGGTTTGAGCGAGCTGAAGTCGTTCCTCGAGGTTGGAACGCGCGGCTGGGCCCCGGAGGAGGGGTCGGTGTCCACGCTGGACGGCGATGGTCGCATCCAGGCGGTCCGCCACTCGTGGCGCCGGGTGCGGGAGGTCTCTGAAGGGGATGCGGAAGCGACGTTCGAGTTCGTCGAGGCCGACTACTGGCTCGCTGCAGCCAACCCGAACCGGCTTGCGCTGCTGACGTTCTCCACCGCGCTCGCCGAATACGAGGAGGAGATGCTCGGGCTGTTCGACGCGATCGTGAAGACGATCCGCTGGCCCGCCCCGACCACGGCCGAGGGCGCCCAGTGACGACAGAAGGGGTCGTGATCCTCACGATCATCGCTGTGCTGGTTGTCGCGCCTTTCGTGCTGATCCCTCTGCTCGCGCGACGTCACGTGAAGGATGGCCGCCGCGCCGACGAGAATGGCGTGTGGCAGCCCAGTCTGAGCCCGGGCTACCTCTTTGCCCGATTCTGGGTGAAATTGCCTCGGCCAGAAGCGGACCGCATCGCCCGTCAGATCCTGGAGCACCTGAGGTTCCACACGCGGCGGCTGCCCGAGGCGACCTACCAGTTCGTGCTGCCGAACGGGTCGTTCGTGACGGTCAAGGACTTCGCGGCCGGTGGCGGTCGTTCCTTGTGGCTCATGAAGCACCGCGCAACGAGCACCGCCACCGGCACCCGGCTGGTCATGTCCTCTTTCAGCGGACCCGGGACGGTTCAGGTCGCCGACGGGTGGTTCACCGGGCCGATGACCCCGCGCCAGGAACGCTGGGTGGTCGGGCGCCTGTCCGCCGCAGTCTGGTACTCGTACGCCATCCGGGACCGGGATCGCGACGCTGGCTCTATCGTGATCCGCCCGCAGGATGATCCGCGGCCGCTCGCACCGGGCGACGACACCCGCTCCACCAAGGTCGCCACCGCGTGACCCACATGGGCAGCGGTGCCCATCGCCCGGAGATTCAAGGCTTCGCTACCGTGTCGCTGAGGGGGCAATATGAGCGATATCCGGATCGATTTCGACCGGCTGGATCGGGCTGACCAGCGGCTGAACACCGTGCTCGCCGACTTCACGAGCGTCGGCGAACTCTCCGCCCACGTCCCGGATATCGCCGGGCACGCCGCAGTCGCCGGGGCGACGCGCGATTTCCGCGACGCGTGGAGCATCCGCCGCGAGCGGCTCACGGAGGAGCTCACATTCGTGCGCGAGTCCGTCGTCGCCATCAGGGACACCTTTCGTGCCCTCGACTCCGAACTCGAGGCGCGCGTGACGGCCTTCACGAGCACGGAGGGCGGGGCGTGAGCACCCAGCTGTGGATGTTCGAGGAGCTGCCGGGTGACCCGCGTACGCTCACGGAGGAGTCCACTCGATTGGCGACGATCGCCGAGACGCTCCGCAGCCTCTCGATAGTGCTCAACAACGTCGCCGACGACGACCTCACGATCGGCAAGTCAGTCGACGCGATGCGTGAGCGCACGCGCGTGGTCTCCGCCGACCTGGTCACCGTCGAACCGCGCTACACCGAGACTGCGGCGGCACTCACCGACTACGCGGTGGTGCTCGAGGACACGCAATCGCGCGTGCGCGAACTGCGGACGGAAGTCGCCGCGCACGAGCATGACCTCGCCGTTGCCGAGCCCACTCTGCGCGACCTGGAACACCGCACCACGATGGCGGCGATGGCGGGGGAGGATCCCGGCGTCATCGAGGACCTGCTGAGTCGCCAGTCGTACTACCGCCGACAGGTGGCGGATGCGCAGGCTGGGCTCGCGGCCGCCTGGCAGCGGTACAACCAAGCTCTCGAGGAGCGCAATCTTGCCGCGGAGGCGGCAGCAACGCGCATCCGGATGGAGCTCGGCACCCTCAACGACGGCTTTTTCGATCACGTCGGAGCCGTGCTGGAGGACCTCGGTGGGTTCGTCGCTGCCGTAGGCGAGTGGATCGTGCGGGTGCTCGACACGGTGCTCACGACATTGCTCCTCATCGTCATTGTCGTCGTGTCCCTCGTCGTGGCGCTCGCGGTGGTGCTGGCGCTGTTCCCGGTCTTCCTCACGCTCATCACGTCTGGTGCGCTGACCATGGATGGGTTCGTGGAGGTGCTCGTCGGCGTGGCGCTCGTCGTCGTGCCGCTACTGACCGGCGCCGTCGCTGCGCTCATGCTGCGCGAAGCGCTCACGCCGACGCCGACCGTGCGGCCCGTGACGGATACGCTCGGCGGGCGACTCGTGAACAAGCAGGGTGCATCGGACTACCAGTACTTGTTCCAGAACAACGGGAAGCTCGACGAGAACGGCGGCAGGGACCGCACCGTCGTCGAAGTGGTTCGGGTGCTTGATGACAGCGGTGCACCGGCACTGGACGAGTTCGGCAATCCGATCTGGCGCGTGACACTGCCGAGCACCCAGGACTGGCAACTGCTGATGGGCGGCGCTTTCGGTGACGCCGGAGCGGTCAACGACCTGGGCTCCAACCTCACGCTGATTCTCACCCCAGACCAGAAGGCCGCCTACGAGCGGGCAGTGCTCCAGGCGATGAGCGACGCCGGGATCGGACCGGATGACTCGGTCATGCTCGCAGGCTGGAGCCAAGGAGGAATTCTCGCCGGCGCAATGGCATCGGACCCTGATTCGCCGTTCAACATTCGCGCCATCGCCGTCGCCGGTGCGCCGATCGATCACATGCCGATCCCGCCGACGGTTTCGGTGCTCGCGATCCAGCATGACGGCGATCACGTTCCCCGACTCGACGGCACCCCGCCGCGCCAAGGGCCGAACTGGGTGACGATAACCGAGCCGTCTGGTCGGTCGGGATACCCTCACAACGCCGACTACTACGCCCAAACTGCCGCTCGGGTGGACAGCGAACGGCAATCGATGTTCTTTTCCGACTTCGAGCTCGCGTATCAATACGAGTTCGCCGAGGCAGAAACGGCGGTCAAGTGAACAATCGGATCGCGGCAGCGCTGGCAGTAGTGCTGGCCACTCCGTTCGCGCTGAGCGGGTGCGTGGCGGCCCCCGACTTCCACACCGTGGTGCCCGCGGCGGTCGTCGCATCCAACCCGGTTATTGAGGACGCCTTCACGGCTACGTCCACCGGCATTGCCGGCGTCGGAGTGTGGGTGCGGGTGTACGTGACGTCGACAGAGCACGACGATCTGGTGCGCGTGATCGACAGCGCGCTCGAGGCGACGCTTGCGGCATCCCCAGTACGTCCCGTGAGCGTGCGGCTTGATGTCGCAGCGTCGCCGATGCCGGGTGAGCCGAACATGTCGCAACCGAACATCTCGATCGAGGATGCCGCACGCGAACTGGACCTCTATGACGGTCATCTCTCGGACGACACCATCTCCGGAACGATCGACTTCTTCGAGGAGCGGTACGGCACCTGGGAAGAACTGCGCCAGTGAGCACTCCACTGGACACTCCGCCCACTGAAGCCATGCCCACCCTGCGATTCCGCTTGCCTGGCGACTGGTGGGCGACCTCCCTGCTCGACCGGGAGGCGGCGATCGCGGCGGCGACCCGCCTCATCCGTCACCGCATCGGCACCACCGATGACCGGTCAGCGCTTCGGGCGCGGCTGCGCCGGGAGTTCACCGCCGCGATCGACGAAGCCATCGCGGGCAACGGGCAGAGCATGTTCCTTGCAATCCAGCTGGTTGACGGCCTGCCGTTGCCGATCACCATCACGGTGTACCTGCTCGATGTCGAACTGGTCCCAGCGGTCGGGACGCGCGGCGATCGCGTGCTGGGCATCCTGCGGCAGGGGTTGGAAGGCTCCGCGGACACCGGCGACCTGACCGCGCTCGAACTGGCCGGAACATCCGCGCTGCGACGAGATCGCATCCGGGCAACTGCTGTCGGCAGCGGCGACGACAGCGGGAGCCTTGACGTGCTCATCGTGGACTACTGGCTGGCCGTTCCGGACACCAAGCGGGTGGTGCTCGTGAACTTCTCCACGTCGATGGCGGGGCTCCGGGAACACCTGCTGCCGTTCTTCGACGCGCTCATGCGCGTCGCGTACTGGGAGAAGCAGCAGCAACCCGACCGGTGAATGAGCACGCGGCATCCGTTACCATTGCCGCGTGAGCGCAATAGGGGACGAGCAGGACGGCTTCATCACGCTGCCCCCCGGCATCGCGCCACCGAACCTCGACACGAACTCGGGGACGCGACGGATCCCGCAGCGGCCGCGTGATGAGATCGTGTTCCTGCCGGCACCGCCCGGGGCAACCCCGCCCGCGCCAGCAGTCACCGAGGCGCCGCCGCAAGCGGTCGTCGCGGCACCAACGGCAATCGACGAGGAGACTCGGTTCGCGCCGCGTAGGGGCAGGTGGAGCATTGTGCTCGAGAGCGGCGTGAGCGTCACCATGGATGCGACGACCGTGCTTGGCCGCAACCCGGCCGCGAACGAGCGGTGGCCGGATGCCCAGCTGCTGCAGGTCGACGACGCCCAGAAGACGGTGTCGAAGACGCACGCGGCGCTCGAGCTCGTCGATGAGGAGCTCTGGATTCACGATCTGGCGTCAACGAACGGCGTGTGGGTGGACGATCAGCGAGTCGAGCCGGGCGAGCGGATGCGCGTGCATCCCGGCCAGGAAGTAAGCCTCGGACGCTTCAACCTGCGCGTAGAGCGCTCCTGATCCCAACTCCCTCGCGCGGGTGTTCCTTCCACGCGCGGGCGTTGCAACACCCGCGCGCGAAAGTTTCACCCGTGCGAAGCGATGTGACAGGAGGGGCCGGATGGCCTACCGCGCGGCGTCGAGCCGCGCGAAGGCCAGCCGCTCAGCGGCCTCCAGCGTCGTAATGCCCTGCTCCTTGGCGTCCCGGAAAATCGTCGCGACCGTGTCACCGATCGCCGCGACGCGCCGCTCGATCGCTGCACCGTCGGCATCCGGCTCCGACGCCATGGCCAGGTAGATCACGCCACCCGCGTTGACCACGAAATCGGGAGCCCACAGGATGCCCCGCTCGGCGAGCAGCCCGGCGCCATCGTGCGAAGCAAGCTGGTTGTTGGCCGCCCCGACGACACCGCGCACCCGCAGATTCGCGATCACCTCGGGCGTCAGCACCTCGCCCAGGCCGCACGGCGCGAGCAGGTCGGCCTCGACCGTCCACGCCTCGTCGACGCCCACCCAGTTCGCACCCAGCTCATCGGCCAGCGCCTTCTTGCCCGGGTTCACATCCGTGACGGTCAGTGTCGCGCCGTCGGCCGCGAGTGAACGGGCCAACCGGCCACCCACCTGGCCCAGCCCGACGATGACGACATGGCGACCGGCGACATCCTTCGAGCCGTAGAGGGCGTCGAGGGTCGCGAGCACGCTCTGGTGCACGCCCGCCGCTGTTGCATCCGCCGGTTCGCCGACGCCGCCCTGGTCGGATGGCAGTCCGCACACGTGAGCGGTGCGCTCGGAGACGACGGCCATGAGTTCGGCGCTGGTGCCGACATCTTCCGCGGTCATGTAGGCGCCGCCGAGGCTCTCGACCGCGTCACCCAGGTCAAGCATCGCGAGCCGCTTCTGCTCCTCGGTCAACGTCACGCCCATCGGCACGTGGATCACCGACTTGCCGCCACCGCGGTTCAGGCCGGCAGCGGAGTTCTTCAGGGTCATCGCCTTCGCCAGGCGCAGCGAATCGGCGACCGCGTCGGTCCAGTTCTCGTACTGCCAGATGCGGGCACCGCCCAGGGCCTGACCGAGTCGCGTCGAATGCACCGCGACGCTGATGGTGAGACCGGATCGCTCCCCGGAGGTGATGAGCACCCGTTCGTGCTCGAGGGGGAGGGACGAGAGAGGGTCGGTCGCCGGCATTGAGTACTCCTTTGTAACTGGCCTTGTGGGCTTCACGGGCGGGCCCAAAGGGTCGGTGCCCATGGGAATCCTAGTGCCGCGCCGGGGGCCGTAGACTGGAATGATCGCTTTCCCGCGTGCGAAGCGCGCGCGGGGTGAATTCGCATGTCGCAAGGAGGAAAGCCGTGGGCAGGACGCTGGCGGAGAAAGTCTGGGACGACCACCTGGTCGTCAAGGGTGAAGACGGTTCGCCCGACCTTCTCTACATCGACCTCCACCTCATTCACGAGGTCACCAGCCCGCAGGCGTTCGACGGACTCCGGATGGCCGGCCGCCCGGTCCGCCGGCCCGACCTCACGATCGCGACCGAGGACCACAACACGCCGACGCTGAACATCGACAAGCCGATCGCCGACCTCACCAGCCGCACCCAGATCGAGACGCTGCGCCGCAACGCCGAGGAGTTCGGCATCCGTCTGCACTCGCTGGGCGACAAGGAGCAGGGCATTGTGCACGTCGTCGGCCCGCAGTTGGGGCTGACCATGCCTGGCATCACCGTCGTCTGCGGCGACAGCCACACTTCGACGCACGGAGCATTCGGGGCGATGGCGTTCGGCATCGGCACGAGCGAGGTCGAGCACGTGCTGGCGACCCAGACGCTCCCGCTGAAGCCGTTCAAGACCATGGCCATCACGGTCGAGGGTGAACTGAAGCCCGGCGTGACGGCGAAGGACATCATCCTCGCGATCATCGCCAAGATCGGCACCGGCGGCGGCCAGGGCTACGTGCTCGAGTACCGCGGCAGTGCCATCCGCTCGCTCTCCATGGACGGCCGGATGACAATCTGCAACATGTCGATCGAAGCCGGTGCGCGCGCGGGAATGATCGCACCGGATGAGACCACCTACGAGTACCTGAAAAGTCGCCCGCACGCGCCTCAGGGAGCGGACTGGGACGCCGCCGTCGCCTACTGGGAGACGCTGAAGACCGACGATGACGCCGTCTTCGACGCCGAGGTGTACCTCGACGCTGCCGAACTCGAACCGTTCGTGACCTGGGGCACCAACCCCGGCCAGGGCGTGTCGCTGAATGACCGGGTTCCCGACCCGGCGCTGCTGGACGACCCGAACGAGCGCGCCAACGCCGAGCGCGCTCTGGAGTACATGGACCTCGCCGCCGGCACCGCGATGAAGGACATCAAGGTCGACGCGGTGTTCATGGGTTCGTGCACGAACAGCCGCATCGAGGACCTGCGCGCGTTCGCATCCGTTGTGAAGGGCCAGAAGAAGGCCGACGGCGTTCGCGTCATGGTCGTGCCGGGCTCCGCGCGCGTTCGCCTTGAGGCCGAAGCCGAGGGCCTCGACAAGGTGTTCGAGGAGTTCGGCGCAGAGTGGCGGTTCGCCGGATGCTCGATGTGCCTCGGCATGAACCCCGACCAGCTGGCGCCGGGGGAACGTTGCGCATCGACCTCCAACCGCAACTTCGAAGGCCGACAGGGCAAGGGCGGGCGCACCCACCTGGTGTCGCCGCTCGTCGCCGCGGCCACCGCCATCCGGGGAACGTTGTCCGCGCCGTCGGATGTCGTCGCCACAGGCAGCACGCTGCCGCCGGTCATCGAATCGGTCGGTGTTCCGGCCGGGGCCCAGTCCACCGCAGAGGGGAGCGCACGCTGATGGAGAAGTTCGAGACCCTCACCGGAGTTGCCGTTCCGCTGAAGCGCTCCAACGTCGATACCGACCAGATCATCCCGGCGGTGTTCCTGAAGCGCGTCACCAAGACGGGCTTCGACGACGCGCTGTTCCACGCCTGGCGTCAGGACCCCGACTTCGTGCTCAACGACCCGGCGTTCCAGAACCCGCGCGTGCTCATCGCCGGCCCGGACTTCGGCACCGGGTCCAGTCGCGAGCACGCCGTCTGGGCGCTGCGCGACTACGGGTTCGCTGCGGTCTTCTCGCCCCGGTTCGGTGACATCTTCCGCGGCAACTCGGGCAAACAGGGCCTCCTCACCGGGCAGATCAGCCAGGAGGAGACCGAGGAACTGTGGGCCATGATCGAAGCCGACCCCGGGATTGGGGCCACCGTCGACCTGGTCGAGCGGACGCTGACGCTGGGAGATCGCTCAGTCGCTTTCGAGATCGATGATTACACTAGGTGGCGGTTGCTCGAGGGCCTTGACGACATCGGACTCACGTTGCGCGAGGAGGCGCAGATCACTCGCTTTGAGGATGCCCGAGAATCGTGGCGACCCACTACTCTTCCCGCACGCTAACCCTCAAGGTGGTCACATGGATTCTGCTGTCACGGATGCCCAGAAGGCAGGTGCACGGGTAGGCCTCAAGGCCGAGAAGCTCACCATCAACGGTGGGAACCCGCTACGCGGGCGTGTCACCGTCCGTGGGGCGAAGAACCTCGCCACCAAGGCGATGGTCGCAGCCCTCCACGGCGAGACCCCGAGCGTGCTGAAGGACGTCCCTGACATCAGCGATGTTCAGGTGGTCAGGGGTCTGCTCGAGGTCTACGGTGTCGTCGTCTCGGAGCCCGCCGCCGGCGAGCTCCGCTTCGACACGAGCAACGTCGAGAAGGCGCACTTCGCCGAGATCGATGCGCATGCGGGCGCGAGCCGCATCCCGATCCTGTTCTGCGGGCCGTTGCTGCACCGCCTCGGTGAGGCGCGCATCCCGGACCTGGGCGGATGCCGCATCGGCGACCGCCCGATCGACTTCCACCTCGACGCGCTCCGAGCGTTCGGCGCGGTCGTCGACAAGAGCTACGAGGGCATCCACCTGACCGCCCCGAACGGGTTGCGCGGTGCCGAGATCACGCTGCCCTACCCGAGCGTCGGCGCGACCGAGCAGGTGCTGCTCACCGGCGTGAAGGCCAAGGGCGTCACCGAGTTGCACAACGCGGCGATCGAGCCCGAGATCATGGACCTCATCGCGGTCCTGCAGAAGATGGGCGCGATCATCTCGGTCGAGCCCAGCCGCACCATCCTCATCGAGGGCGTCGAGTCGCTGCAGGGCTACAACCACCGCGCACTGTTCGACCGGAACGAGGCCGCGAGCTGGGCATCCGCAGCGCTCGCAACGCGCGGCGACATCTTCGTCGCGGGCGCACAGCAGTCCCAGCTGATGACCTTCCTCAATGTGTTTCGCAAGGTCGGTGGGGCCTTCGACATCGAGGAAGACGGCATCCGGTTCTACCACCCCGGTGGCGAGCTGAAGCCTGTCACCGTCGAGACCGACGTGCACCCCGGCTTCATGACCGACTGGCAGCAGCCGCTCATCGTCGCGCTGACCCAGGCGACCGGGACCTCGATCGTGCATGAGACCGTGTACGAGAACCGCTTCGGCTTCACCGACGCGCTCAATGAGATGGGCGCGAACATCGTCGTGCACCCCAAGGGCCTGCCCGACCACCCGCGCCGCGTCGCCCGCCGCGAGTTCGAGCAGGCGGCAGTCATCACCGGGCCGACTCCGTTGCACGGCGCCGACATCACCGTCCCCGACCTGCGCGGCGGCTTCAGTCACCTCATTGCGGCCTTGGCGGCCGAGGGCACCTCCACCGTCAGCAACATCGGCATCGTCAGCCGAGGCTACGAGCACATCATCGAAAAGTTGGACGCCCTCGGCGCTGATTACTCCTTCGAAGGCTGAGAGTGGCGCCGGGGGAGACAGGGGCGCGTAAGCCCAAGTCGGAGAAAACACCGCTCTATCGGGTGATCGCGTTCTTTGTCGTGCCGCTCATGAACCTGCTGGCGCGGTACGACATCCAGCACAGCGAGCATCTGCCGGCAAGCGGCCCGGCCGTCGTCTCACCGAACCACTACAGCGAGATCGACCCGATCGTGATCGGGCTGGCCATGTGGAAACGGGGAAGGACGCCACGCTTCCTCGCGAAGGCGAGCCTGTTCAAGGTGCCGGTGGTGGGCTGGATCCTGCGCAAGACCGGGCAGATCCCGGTGGAGCGCCGGCAGCGCAACACGAGCGACCCGCTCGCCGCGGCCAACAAGCTCACCGAGAACGGCCTCGCGGTCGTCATCTACCCGGAGGGCACGCTCACTCGCGACCCGGACCTGTGGCCGATGCGCGGCAAGCATGGGGCGGTCCGGATGGCGCTCGAACACGACGTGCCGCTCATCCCGGTCGCGCACTGGGGAACCCAGGCGGTACTGCCTCGGTACGGCAAGAGGATCAGCTTCTTCCCGCGCAAGGACATCTCCATCCGGTTCGGCGCGCCCGTCGACCTGACGCCGTTCAAGGGGCGCCCGCTCGACCATGCGACCCTGAACGCCGCCACAGACAAGCTCATGGACGCGATCGCCGCACTGCTGTCCGAGCTGCGCGGCGAGCCCGCTCCCGCCGAACGCTGGGACCCGTCAAAGGCCGGCCAGAGCGAGACGGGGCGCTTTGACTAGCACGCTGCCGATCCGCATCCCGCAGCCCGGCAAACGCCGGGTCGCTGTGCTGGGTGCCGGCAGCTGGGGCACGACCTTCGCCAAGGTGCTCGCCGACGGCGGATCGGATGTGGCGCTGTGGGCGCGGCGGCCGGAGCTTGCGCGGGAGATCGCCGAGTCCAAGCGCAACAGCGACTACCTCCCCGGCGTCAATCTGCCCCGGGATCTGTGGGCGAGCCCGCAGCTCGATGCCGTGCTCGACGGGGCTGAGATGGTGTTCGTCGCGGTGCCCAGCCAGAGCCTGCGCGAGAACCTGCGCGCGGTGCGGGACATCCTGCCACCGGATGCGATCATCGCCAGCCTGATGAAGGGCGTTGAAATGGGCACTGCGCTGCGCATGAGCGAGGTCATCCGCGACGAACTGCGCGCCGAACCCGCCCAGATCGCAGTGGTCTCCGGCCCGAACCTCGCCCTGGAGATCGCGCGGGAGGAACCGACGGCATCCGTCGTCGCATCCGAGAACCTCGACACCGCCACGCTCGTCGCGATGACGGCATCCAGTCGCTACCTCCGCTCCTTCGTCAACACCGACGTCATCGGCACCGAGTTCGGCGGCGTGCTGAAGAACCTCATCGCCGTCGCCATCGGCATCGTCGACGGCGTCGGCTACGGCGAGAACACCAAAGCCTCGATCATCACGCGCGGCTTGGTCGAGATGACGGACTTCGCGGTCGCCTACGGCGCACGACCGGAGACACTCGCCGGGCTGGCCGGGCTCGGCGACCTCATCGCGACGTGCGAGTCGCCGCTGTCCCGGAACAACACCGCCGGGCGGCTGCTCGGCCAGGGCTACTCGTTCACTGACGTCATCAAGCAGATGAACCAGACCGCGGAGGGCCTCGCATCCGTCGCCCCGATCCTGGAGCTGGCGCTTGCGAAGGGCGTCGAGATGCCGATCGTCTCGCAGGTCGCCGAGGTGCTCGCCGGTACCATGAACCCCCGGGACATCGCCCCGCACCTCACCATTTCGGACGAACCGCAACCGGAGAACTAGGTAAGTGACAGACAAGACCACCGTCGTACTCGTTTTCGGCGGCCGCTCCAGCGAGCACGCCATCAGCTGCGCCACCGCGGGCGGGGTGCTCGCGGCCATCGACCGCGACCGGTACAACGTCATCCCGGTCGGCATCACCACCGACGGCGCGTTCGTGCTCGAGGAGGACGACCCGGAGCGGCTCGCGCTGGGCGCCGAGCTGCCCACTGTCATCGACAACGGCACCAGGGTGCTGTGGCCTGAGTCCGCGGCGACACGCGAGTTGCGCGTCGTGGAGACGGATGGCTCGGTGCGATCGCTCGGCGACATCGACATCGCATTCCCGATCCTGCACGGACGCTTCGGCGAGGACGGCACGATTCAGGGCATGTTCGAGCTGATCGGCCTGCCCTACGTCGGAAACGGCGTGCTCGCATCCGCCATCGCCATGGACAAGCACATGACCAAGTCGGTACTGCAGAGCGCTGGCGTCGAGGTTGCCCCCTGGGTGGCCGTGACCGAGGCCGACTGGCGCGACGAGAGCGAACTGTGGGGCAGGCGTGCGCGTGGCCTCGCCCTGCCGCTGTTCGTCAAGCCGGCGCGGGCCGGATCGTCGGTGGGCGTGACCAAGGTCGAGGACTGGGACGACCTGGACGCGGCACTCGACGTGGCGTTCGCCGAGGACCGCACGGCGATCATCGAGCAGGCGATCGTCGGTCGGGAGATCGAGTGCGGCGTGCTCAGCGGCCGCGACGGCGGGGCACCCAGGGTGTCGCTGCCCGGCGAGATCCGGCTCACCGGTCGCGAGTTCTACGACTTCGACGCGAAGTACCGTGACGCCCCCGGCGTCGAGCTGGTGTGCCCGGTGGAGCTCAACGAGGGTCAGCAGCGTGAGCTCGAGCGGGTCGCGACGCGCGCGTTTCGGGCGATCGGGGCATCCGGGCTCGCCAGGATCGACTTCTTCCTGACCCCGTCATCGGACCTGATCGTCAACGAGGTGAACACGCTGCCGGGGTTCACGCCGATCTCGATGTTCCCGAAGTGCTGGATCGCCAGCGGCATCGAGTACCCGGAGCTCATCAGCGAACTGATCGAGCTGGGGTTCGAGACCGTCCGCTAGTCGGACTGCTCGCCGGGCTCCGGCAGGTCGAGCACCTCGTTCGGGTCGGTGCACGCGCCGGTCGCCTTGATGTTGCCGACCGCGTTCGACAGTTGGATGAGCGCGTTGGTGCCGGATGCGACGTCGCCGTCGACGATGACCTCGACCGCGGGGTCACGGCCGTAGGTCGTGAAGACGTAAGTCGGCGCGTTGCTGTCGTCGCGGATCCAGTCGATGCCGTCTAGTTCGACGCACAGTTGCGTCGTCGGGCCGGGAACCGGGACGCCGCAGCGCAGGATGATCGCGGTCGGGTCACCCCACGCGCCGGTGGCTTGCGCATCCGTGTAGCGGTACTCGAACTCGTCGATCGCATCCGGCAGGCGCACGATCACCTCGGCGCAGTCCGGGTTCACGGCATCCGGCGCCGCGTCGAGCGACACGGCCGGGGAACACGCCGTCAGGCCGCCGAGCAGGAGGGCAGCGACCGCGACTGATTTCGACGATCTCATCCTCTTCAGGCTACCGTGAGTGCATGCAGCGCCAGGACCCGCACGAGACCCTCGGCTCGGTCGGAGAACTGGGCGTGCTGAGCCGGATCTTCCCGCTGCTGCCGTCGTCTTCGGCCGAGCTGCTTGGCCCAGGCGACGACGCCGCGGTGATCGCTGCACCGGACGGGCGGTACGTCGTCACCACCGACATGATGATCCACGGGCCGGACTTCCGGCTCGCCTGGTCGACCCCGCATGACCTCGGCTGGAAGGCCGCGGCAACCAACCTCGCCGACGTGGCCGCGATGGGCGCTACGCCGACCGCGCTCGTCGTCGCGCTCGCCGCACCGGCCGAGACGCCGGTCGAGGTGCTCGAGGGGATCGCCGACGGGCTGCGAGAGGCGTGCCTTGAGCTCGCATCCGGGTGCGGTGTCGTCGGAGGGGACCTGTCGGTGTCGGACACGCTGACCTTCGCGGTGACCGCATTCGGCGACCTGGAGGGGCGCGACCCCGTGCTCCGCTCGGGCGCACGGGTCGGCGACCAGGTCGCGGTGTCCGGTCCGCTCGGTGCGTCCGCCGCCGCGCTGAGGCTGCTGTTCGAGCGCGCGGTGGATGAGCACGGGGAACCGGATGCCGCGCTCGCCGCCGGCCTGCGGAGCGACACCCCCGCGCAACTGGCCCCACGGCCGCCGATCGGTGACGGCGTGCTTGCGGCGAAGGCAGGCGCCACAGCGATGCTGGACATCAGCGACGGGCTCGCTATCGACGCCGGGCGCATCGCGCGGGCAAGCGAGGTCGCGCTCGACTTCGCGGCCTCGGAACTCGGCCCCGACCCGGAGCTCGCGCTCGGCGGGGGAGAGGACCACAGCCTGCTCGCGTGCTTCCCGCCGGATGCGGCGCTGCCCGGCGGATTCCGCCGCATCGGCACCGTCGTCGACGGCTCCGGTGTGCTGGTCGATGGGGAACCGCACGACCTCACCGGGTGGGACCCGTTCCGGGGGTGGGACCACTCCCGCGGGTGAATTGTTCACGCGCGGGTGTTGCAACACCCGCGCGCGACTGAAACACCCGCGCGCGGGTCGAACTTCCACCCGCGGGTCCAATTCGACCCGCGCGCGGAAGGTGCACCCGCGCACGCGGACGCGAGGTCAGCCCCTCGCGAGCCAGTACAGCGCGGTGTCGCCGTAGTCCTTGCGGCGCTCGAGCACCAGGCCCTCCGGCAGTCGCGGCTCCGGCGATCGGGACGAACGCTCGAGCAGCACCGCAGCATCCGGAGCCAGCCGCGCCGCGAGCGCCTCGAGGTTGTGCCCCAGCTCCACTTCGCCCATCTCGTACGGCGGGTCCATCAGCACGACGTCCCACTCGCGCGCGTCCGAGTTCAGGAACGCCTGCACACTCTGCCCGGTGACCTCGATCACCAGCTCATGCCCGGCAGGTGCCGTCCGCTTGACGAGGGCCGCATTCCGCCGACACACCTGCGTCGCACCGTGGCTGCGCTCGACGAGGACCACCAGCGCCGCACCCCGGGACGCAGCCTCCAGCCCGAGTGCGCCGGAGCCCGCGTACAGGTCGAGCACGCGCGCCCCCTCGACGAGGTCACGCGCGTCCAGCGACGAGAAAATCGCTTCCCGCACCCGGTCGCTCGTCGGGCGGGTGCCGTGAACCGGGGTGCCGATCGTCAGCGAACCGGCGAACCCGGCGATGATGCGTGTCACGCCAGTCAGCCTAAACGGGCACCGGATGCCGGTGCTGGCCGCCTGCGGTGGGTAGCGTTGACCCCGTGGAATCGCCGCTCGACCAGAAGCTCAGCAATTCCGCGGTGGGGCGGATGGCCAAGGCCCTCGACCGCGGGCTCGGCCTCGTCACCGTCGGCGACCTCCTGTCCCACTACCCGCGCCGGTATGCGAGCCGTGGTGAGCTCACCGACCTCGGTCGGCTGCCGCTCGACGAGACGGTCACCATCGTCGCCGAGGTGCTGGGTGCCTCCAAGCGAAAGATGCGTGAGCGGCGCGGCGAAATCCTCGAGGTGACGATCGGTGATGGCAAAGGCATCATGACCCTCACCTTCTTCGGGAAGGGGGCGTACCTACCCGAGAAAGACCTCATCCCGGGCGTGCGCGGGATCTTCGCGGGCAAGGTCAGCTCCTACAACAATCGCCGCCAGCTGACGCACCCCGATTACAAGCTGTTCGACCCGGACCAGGGCCTGGATGCGGCGGCGTGGGCGCAGCGACCGATCCCCATCTACCCGGCGACCGCGTCCCTCAAGACCTGGAAGCTGCACGACGCGGTGTGCGCTCTGCTCGACACACTGCCCCCGCTCGAGGACCCGGTGCCGGATGCCGTGCGCATCAAGCGGGGACTGCTCCCGTACCAAGAGGCGCTCAATCTCATCCATCGCCCGAATGAAGAGGCAGACTGGCGGTCCGCCCGCAAGACGCTCCGCTTCCAGGAGGCCTTCGTGCTGCAGTCGGCGCTGCTGCAGCAGCGCGCAGAACTGCGCAAGCAGGCCGCGACGCCTCGCGTGCCGAAACCGGGTGGACTGCTCGAGCGCTTCGACGCGCAGTTGCCGTTCACCCTCACCGGCGACCAGCGCGCTGTTGGCGAGCAGCTCGCCTCCGACCTCGCCGGCGACGAGCCGATGAACCGACTGCTGCAGGGCGAGGTCGGCTCCGGCAAGACCCTCGTCGCCCTGCGCGCGATGCTCGCGGTCGCCGACTCCGGCGGCCAGTCGGCGCTGCTCGCACCCACCGAGGTGCTCGCCGCGCAGCACTTGCGCTCGATCGTGAAGACGCTCGGCCCGGACCTCGCCGCTGAGGTGCACCCGACCCTCATCACCGGGCAGCTGCCGACCGCCGACCGGCGCAAGGCGACCCTGTCCACCGTCGCCGGGCAGGCGCGCATCGTCGTCGGCACGCACGCGCTCATGAGCCAGTCGGTGGAGTTCTTCGACCTCGGGCTCGTCGTCGTCGACGAGCAGCACCGGTTCGGCGTCGAACAACGCGAGGCGCTGCGGCTCAAAGGCGCCACGCCGCCGCACGTGCTCGTGCTGACGGCAACGCCGATCCCGCGCACCGTCGCAATGACCGTGTTCGGCGACCTCGACGTGTCGACCATCGCCGAGCTGCCGGCCGGGCGGCAGGGCATCGAAAGCTTCGTGGTGCCGCTCGCCGAGAAGCCGGGCTGGGAGAACCGCATCTGGGAGCGGCTGTCCGAGGAACTCGCCAAGGGCAGGCAGGCCTTCGTGGTCGCACCGGCGATCGACAGCTCCAACGTCGAGCTGGACGACCCGGATGCCGAGCCGATCGACGCCAAGTCGGTCAGCAGCGTCGCCGACACCCTTGCCATGCTGCGCAAGCATCCGCTGCTGGCATCCGCTCGCATCGAGCCGCTGCACGGCAGGCTGCCCAGCGACGAGAAGGATGCGATCATGCGCGCGTTCGCAGCGGGCGACATCGACGTGCTCGTGGCGACGACGGTGATCGAGGTCGGGGTCGACGTGCCCAACGCCGCGGTCATGGTGGTGCTCGACGCCGACCGGTTCGGCGTGTCGCAGCTGCACCAGCTCCGCGGCCGCGTCGGCCGTGGCGGCGTGCCCGGACTGTGCCTGCTCGTGACGACCGCCGAGGCCGGCACGATCGCCCGGGAGCGGGTCGACGCGGTCGCCGAGACCCTCGACGGGTTCGTCCTCGCCCAGAAGGACCTCGAACTGCGCCAGGAGGGCAACGTCCTCGGCAGCGTCCAATCCGGTCGCCGCTCGTCGTTGAAGCTGCTGCGCGCAGCACGCGACACCGACCTGATCGGCGAGGCGCGAGCGCTCGCCGCCGACGTGCTCGCCAGCGACCCCGACCTCCAGCGGAACCCGACCCTCGCGCGCGCCATCACGACGCGACTGGACGAAGCAGAGCGCGACTTCCTCGCCAAGGCCTGACGCGTTGCGGGGTGCGCCCGATAGGGTTTAGCCATGCGCAGGATCGCCGTCGTTCCGGGGTCGTTCGACCCGATCACCCTGGGTCACCTCGACGTGATCGACCGAGCGGCTGGCCTCTTCGACGAGCTCCACGTGCTCGTCGTGCACAACCCGGACAAGTCCGCCCTGCTCCCGGTCGCCCAGCGCGTGTCGTTGATCGAGCGGGCGATCACGGATGCCGGGATCGCCGGCAACATCATCGTCACCTCATGGACCGTCGGACTGCTCGTCGACTACTGCACCGAGGTCGGCGCCACCGTGCTGGTGAAGGGCGTCCGCTCACAGGTGGACGTCGCCTACGAGACGCCGATGGCGATCGTGAACCGCAACCTGGCCGGCGTCGAGACCATCTTCATGCTGCCGGATCCCGGCCACGCGCACGTCTCCAGCTCGCTCGTGCGCCAAGTCGCGGCGCTCGGCGGCGACGTCAGCCCCTACGTGCCACGCGCGGTCGCAGAGTACCTGCAGCAGCCCAGCCCCCGATGACCGCAGCCTTCAGCGTCTTCGCGCTCGATGGCATCCCCGAGGTCGGCGCAGGAGACGACCTCGCCGCGCTCATCCTCCAGGCAGCTGACGAGACCACGCTGCAGGATGGCGACATCCTGGTCGTCACGAGCAAGGTCGTCTCCAAGGCGGAGGGCCGCTTCGTGGCCGCGGCCACTCGCGACGACGCGATCACCGCGGAAACCGTGCGCGTGGTCGCGTCGAAGGAGCATCCCGGTGGGGTGACGCGCATCGTTGAGAACCGGCAGGGTCTCGTGCTTGCGGCCGCCGGCGTCGACTCGAGCAACACGCGGGAAGGCTACGTGCTGCTGCTGCCCGAGGATCCGGATGCCTCCGCTCGCAGCCTCTGCTCGGCACTCCGGGCGAGCGGTCCGCGGGTCGGCGTCATCATCTCCGACACCCTCGGACGCGCCTGGCGACTGGGGCAGACCGATGTCGCAATCGGCGCGGCAGGCGTGCGAGTGCTGGAGGACCTGCGTGGCACCACGGATGCGGGCGGGCGGGTCCTGGAGGCGACGATCGTGGCAGTCGGCGACCAGCTCGCCGGCGCGGCTGAGCTCGTCAAGGGCAAGGCCGCCGGCCGCCCGGTCGCGGTCATCCGCGGGCTGGGGCACCTGGTCACCGGGCTCGACGCACCGGGCGCGCAAGCGATCATCCGGCCGGCCGACGAGGATTTGTTCCGCGAGGGCGCCGCGGAGGCCTACGCTCGCGGCTACCGCGACGCAGTCGAGGGGGCGCCGGGCGGTCCCGCCTGAGCACCTGCCGCAGGGCTGAGTGACGCTCTCCCCAAAGGGGCGACGGTCTGCAAGACTCGTAGCGTAAGGCATCGACGATGATGAACTCAGACCCTCCGACGGGGCACCCAGGCGAACGCACCGAGCGTGCCTTCCGCCTGACCCGACGCGGGGTCTTGCTATTGTTCGCGGCCGCGCTGGCGTTCGTGTTCGCGTATGTCATCGGCTGGTACGAACTGCTGATCGTCGGCTCGTTCGCCTGCATCCCACCCTTGCTGTCCCTCGTGGTCGTGCACCGGATGCGCCCACAGTTCACGGTCGTCCGAACTATCGCCCCGTCGGTGCTCGCGGCCGGAAAGCTCGGTGCGGTGCGCCTCACGGTGCGCAACGTCGGTCAACGGCCATCGTCGGCCGGCAGTTGGCGTGACCGGGTGCCGTGGCCGCCGGATGCCACCGCCGCTGCCACGCTCGACCCGATGCAGCCCTCCGGCCAACTGCACCTGCGCTACGAGTTCGTGCCACCCCGCCGCGGTGTCGTGGAGGTCGGCCCTCTGCTGGTCTCCTTCTGTGACCCGTTCGGGCTCGCCGAGGGGCAGTACGCGGTCGGCACCGCGGATCGCGTCATCATCGGACCGGAGGCTGCCCGCCTCGACGAGACCGTTGTCGAGATCGCGGCCGACAGCGGCTCGGCCCGGCTCTTCCAGCACCGTTCGCTCGCAGGCGAGCACGACATCATGACCCGCGAGTACCGGCCCGGTGACGCGATGCGCCGCGTGCACTGGCGAGCGTCGGCGCACCACGGCGAGCTCATGGTGCGCGAAGAGGAGAAGCGTTCCCACGCGGCCGCGGTCATTGTGCTCGAGACACGCGTGCGCCACTACGCCGACACTGCAGGGTCGCGTGCCAGGACCCCGGAGAGCGGCGCATTCGAATGGGCCGTGCGGATGACCGCGTCATTGCGCGACCACCTGTCCGCCGCGGGACTCGCGCTCACTGTCGTTGAGACGGCGATGCCGCAGCTGGGCGACCCCGATCGGCTTGACGAGTTCGTGGAGAGCCTCGCGCGCGTGCACCTGAGCTTCGACGACGATCGTGAACTCTCGCTCGCCGCCGACGGCACGAGCGGTGCCGGTTCGATCTTCGCGGTGCTCGGCGTGCCGGATGCCGCGACCCTCGGCACGCTCGTCAGCGCCCGAGGCTCGTTCGACGAGGCCGCCGCCTTCGTCTCCGAGCACACCCCGGTCGCCGCGATCGAGGAGCTGCGTCGCGGCGGATGGCGGGTCGTCGCGGTCACGCCAGAGACTCCGGTGGCGGATGCCTGGCATGGTCTGGGCGGTCCGGATGCGTGACCTGCTGAAGCGTGACCTGCTGAACACCGCGCGCTGGGAGCGCACCGGGTGGCGCACGAGCGGCATCCTGCTGGTGGCTTTCGCAGTCACCCTCGGTGGACTGCACACGATGCTGGAGGGCGTCGGCTGGTGGCTGTGGTGCATGGTGCTGGTGGTCGTGGTTCTCGGCAGCGGCGTTGCCGCCCGGTGGGCGGGACTCGGACGCTGGTCCCCGCTGGTTTCGACGCTCGCGTTGGCGGCGACCGTCGTCACCCGGTTCGCTGCCGACACCGCCTGGCTGGGCGTGATCCCGACCGGCGACACCATCCTCCGCTTCCGCACGCTTCTGGTGGACGCCACCTACTCCATCACCTGGCAGAGCACGCCGGCCAACGCTGACGTGCCAATCCAATTCGTCATGGCGCTGGGCATCGGACCGCTGGTGCTGATCGCCGAGGCGCTAGCGTTCTCGGTGCGCCTGCCCGCTCTGACCGGCATCCCGCTCGTCGCCGTGTTCCTAGTGCCAGGGCTGACTCCGGATGCCGAGACCAGCGGACTCGCGTTCATCGGCACGGCCGCCAGCTACCTGTGGCTGCTCATGTCGACTCAGCGCTCGCTGGGCTCGTACCGGGGTCTGGCCCCCGCGCTCGCGATCGGGTCGATCGCGGTGATCGGCGGCCTTGTGCTCCCGGCGGCGCTGCCGAGCACCGAGCAGGGGATCACCGCAAGCGAAGCTGGTCCGAGCGTCGTCACCGGGGTCAACCCGATCGTTCGGCTCGGCGAGGACCTGAGGCGCACCGACGACCGCCCGGTGCTCAGCTACACGACCGCATCAAACAAGCCCTACTACTTGCGCCTGACCACTATCAGCGACTTCAGCCAAGACGGCTGGGGCCCCGAGCAGCCGGTCCTCGACCGGTCGAATCGACCGCACACGATTCCCCGGCCGAGCGGGCTGCAGGCGGACGTGCGGGTGCGGGAGGAGGTCGGCTTCATCAGCGTCGGCAACCTGGCGAGCCCGTGGCTGCCGGTGCCGTACCCCATCTCAAGCGTGACCCAGCTCAATGGCGACTGGCTCTGGGACAAGGACACCCTCACCGTCGCGAGCAACACCGACCTCGCGATCGGTGAGAACTTCACCGTGCGAAGCCACGTCATCGAGCCGACACCCGAGCAGTTGCAGCGTGCGGGCACGACTGTCCCCGACGGCGTCGAGGATTACCTGGAACTGCCGGCGGTGCCGGCGATCATCTCCGATACCGCGCGAGAGGCGACCGCGGGAGTCGACACCAACTACGAGAAGGCAGTCGCGCTGCAGCAGTACCTGCGCAGCGCACTGTTCAGGTACTCGGAGCAGACGCCGGTCGCGGAGGGCTACGACGGCACCGGTGTCGACATGGTCGGGGTGTTCCTCGAGCGGCGGGCCGGCTACTGCATCCACTTCGCCTCGGCGATGGCGACGATGGCCAGGACACTCGGCATCCCCAGCCGGATGGTCATCGGGTTCCAGCAGGGCAGCTCAACCAACTCGCCCGGCGACAGCAAGATCTTCGAGGTGACTACCGACGACCTGCACTCGTGGCCGGAACTGTACTTCGAGGGCATCGGCTGGGTGGCCTTCGAACCCACCCAGAGCCGCGGTCGCCTGCCCGACTACGCGAACCCTGGCATCGCCGGCGTCCCGGCCGCGATCGGCGGCGCGATCTCCGGCAACGCCGGCGCGCCGCGCGACGACAGCGGTCTCGACGGCCCGGCCGCGCCATCCGGTTCCCAGGGGTCCGGCTGGTTCGTCAGCGGCCAGTGGAGGCTGCTGCTGCCCATCGCCGGCGCGGTGCTGCTCGTGATCGTCCTGTCGCTGCTGCCCGCTGGCGTCCGGATGCTCCGTCACCGGCGGAACGTGGCCGGGCTGCGGAGCGGACGAGGAAGCGCGATGCTGGCATGGCGGGAACTGCGGGCCACCGCCACCGACGTCGGGCTGGCGCTGCGACGCACCGAGACCCCGCGCGAAACAGTCGAACGGCTGCGGCGCGCGCGGGGCATGACCCAATCCGGACGGGACGCGGTGAGCCGGATCGGGGCGGCGGTCGAACGCGAACGCTTCGGCAGGCCCAGCGAGCTTGCAGACAGCGGGTCGCTCGCTGACGACGTGGCCGTCGCGACGGCGTGCCTGCGCTCTGGCATCGCGGGGCCGGAGCGCCTCCGGGCCACGCTCTGGCCGAACTCGCTCGTGAACAGGAACGGGCGATTGGCCGCACGCACCGGATAGCTTCGCGCCAAACCGTAGGCCCAGACCCGACCGTCTGGCAGACTCGCTCCAAGCACAAGCGGAAACGAGGAAAAGATAGTGACGATGGCGACAGGGACCATGGGGATCGACACCTTCCACTCGTTTGCGGCGGACATCATCGGCGGCATCGAGACCGTCATCGACGGCAAGCGCGACGCCATCGAACTCGCACTCACGACGCTCCTCGCTGAGGGTCACCTGCTGATCGAAGACGTCCCGGGCGTCGGCAAGACGATGCTCGCGCGTGCGATCGCCCGCTCGGTCGACTGCACCGTGAACCGCATCCAGTTCACCCCCGACTTGCTGCCATCTGACATCACCGGCGTGTCGGTCTACAACCAGGCCGAGATGGAGTTCCAGTTCAAGCCCGGCCCAGTGTTCGCCAACCTCGTCATCGGCGATGAGATCAACCGCGCGAGCCCGAAGACCCAGTCGGCGCTGCTGGAGTCCATGGAGGAGGGCCAGATCAGCGTCGACGGCGCCACCTACCCGCTGGCTCGACCGTTCACGGTCGTCGCCACGCAGAACCCGGTCGAGATGGAGGGCACCTACCCGCTGCCCGAGGCGCAACGCGACCGGTTCATGATCCGCATCTCGATGGGGTATCCGGATGAGGCGGCGGAGGTCACCATGCTGCGCACCCGGGAGACCTCCAGCCCGCTGGACCGCCTGACCCCGGTGGTGACCCTCGAGCAGCTCACGAGCATGATCGGCCTCGTCCGCAACATCTACGTCTCACCCGCGGTCGAGCAGTACACGGTCGCCATCTCGCAGGAGACCCGACGCGACCGTGACCTGCGCCTCGGGGCGAGTCCGCGCGCGACCCTGCACCTGGTCAGGGCTGCGAAGGCGCGCGCCGCTCTCGACGGACGCGAGTTCGTGCTGCCCGACGACATCGACGCCCTCGCGGTTCCCGTGCTCGGCCACCGGCTGATCGCCGCCGCGCGCGTCGCCGGTGGGGCATCCGCTTTCCAGGCCAGCAGCATCGCCGACATCATCCACCGCATCGTGGCGGCGACGCCGGTGCCGCTGGGCGCAGGCGAGTCTGCCTGACGCCATGCGTCGATCCACACGGGGGTGGGGCCGGAGGTCCCGAGCCAGACTGCTGCTTCGCGGCTACGCTCTGCTGATCGTCGGCGCCGGGCTGGGCCTGGCCGCCTACCCGGTTGGCCGGGTCGAGCTGCTCTACCTGGGTGCACTGCTGGTGGCGCTTCCGCTGTTCGCACTCGTGTTCGTGCGCTTCCGCAGGATCCGGATGGGCGTAGCCCGCCGGTTCTCGCCCCCGCTGGCCACCGCCAGGCAGCCGGTGCTCGCTCGCATCGAGGTGCGCAACCTGGCCGGCTCGCGCACGCCAGAATCGACCTGGTACGACGTGCTGCCGTGGCGCCCGTTCGGAACCAGAACCGGTGGTTTGCGTGCCCTGTCCGCTCACCGCAGCGCGGCCAGCCGCGGCACCGCGACCATCGTCGAGTACACCTTCACGCCGCCGCGCCGCGGCATCGTCGAGCTCGGCCCGTTCGTAGTCGACTTCGCCGACCCGTTCTCCCTCGCGTCCGGTGAGGCCGTGGTCGGGGAACCGCAGAAGCTCGTCGTCACACCGGACCTCATCGTGCTGCCGGATACCGGAGCGTCGATTCACGCCGACGAGGGTTCGGCGCGTGCGCTGCAGCGGCGCGCCAGCGGCGGCGACGATGAGCTGATGACCCGGGAGTACCGCAGCGGGGACCCCCTGCGACGCGTGCACTGGCGGGCGTCGGCGCACCACGGCGAGCTCATGGTGCGCCAGGAGGAGCAGCGCAGCCACGCCGAGGCGCGCATCCTGCTCGACACTCGCCGAAACGGTTACCGCGACACCACCCGAGCGACGCCGGAGCAGCCGGAAAGCGAGGCGTTCGAGTGGGCGGTGCGCTTCACCGGGTCGCTCGCGCTGCGCCTGCAGCGCTCCGGCTTCACGGTGCGGATCGTCGAGACCGCTGCGCGCCAGCTCGCGTCCCCGGAGCAGCTCGAGGAGTTCCTGGAGAGCCTCGCCGCGGTTAACCTGGTCGACGAGCCGCGTACCGACGGGGTGTTCTCGCTGTTGCCCGACCCCGGCCGGTCGCTTGGCAGCGTCTTCGCGGTGATGTCGGATGCAGAACCGCACCTGGTCGACCGACTCGCGGCGCAGCGGCACCAGTTCGAGCTGGCGATCGCGTTCGTCGTCGATTCACGCGTGGACGCCGTCGAGCGGCCCCTCCGGCAGGCCGGGTGGGCCTGCGTGCCGGTCACAGCCGACGACGACCCATTCGACGCCTGGGTCGCGGCTGCCATCGCTCGGGAGGCGCAGCTTGCGCGCGCCTGACAAGCGCGTGGTCGACGAGCGACCGGCGGCGCGCAGCCTCGCGCTGCTGTTCTGCTTCGCCGCGGCGCTCGCCGGCCTGCACACGGTCATCGCCGAATTCGACTGGTGGTTCGTGCTCGTCCTCGTCGCGCTCGTGATGCTCGCCATCCCCGCCGGCGTGCGCGCGCTCACTCCACGCCGCTGGGCGCCGCCGCTGGTGGGGGCGCTCGCATTCCTCGGCATTCTCACCGCGTTCTTCGCACCGCGCACCGCGTTCCTGCTCGTGGTGCCCACCGAGGAGACGTGGGAGCGTTTCGGTACCCTCATCCGGCGCGGCTCCGACTCGATCGAGGGGCAGTCGGTGCCCGCGGACACGGACACCGGGATCATGTTCATCCTGTGCCTGGCCGTCGGATGCCTGGTGCTGCTGGCGGACCTGCTGGCGAACGCGATCCTCATGCCTGCGGTCGCGGGAATCCCGGTCCTGGTCGTGCTCGCGATCCCCGCTGTCACCGGATTGGACCGCACCGACCCAGTCGTGTTCGCGCTCACCGCCGTGGCGTATCTGGTGCTGTTGCGCGCGGGGTCGCCGCTGCACCAACCGGGCCTGTCCCTGACCGTCGGTGCCCTCGCGGTCGCCACAGCGCTCATCGCTCCGCTCGTGCTGCCGCCGGTGGCGCAGTCGGTGCAGACGAACGACCGGTTCGGCGGGCTGCTCGCCGGCGTCAACCCGGTGCTGAACCTTGGTAGCGACCTCCGCCGTGAGCTCGAGCGCACACTGCTCACCTACACCACGAGCAGCGGCGACGGCCACTACCTGCGCCTCGTGAGCCTGCAGAATTTCACCGCAGAGACCTGGGCACCAGACGAGCCCACCTTCGACACCGCCAACGTCCCGCAGCGCATGGGGGACCCGCCCGGGCTGTCAGCGGACGTGCCGACCGGGTCCGAGAGCGTCTTCGTCGACATCGCGAGCCTCGGCAGCCCGTGGCTGCCGGTGCCATACCCGACGACCGGCATCTCCGGGCTGCGCGGGGACTGGTTCTGGGACTCCGATACCCTCACCCTCACGAGTCCTGACGACACCGCGCGCGGGGAGGACTACCGCGCCGAGATCCTGTCTGTGCAGCCCACTCCTACCCAGCTGGTGACCGCGGGCGAAGCGGTGCCGGATGGGTTCGAGCGCTACACCGACCTGCCCGCCGACCTGCCGCCGGTGATCGGTGAGGTGGCGCGGTACATCGCATCCGATGCCGCGAGCAGCTACGAGAAGGCGATCGCCCTGCAGGAGTTCTTCCGCGACGGCGAGTTCACCTACTCTGAGGAGGCGCCGGTCGAGCAGGGCTACGACGGCAACGGGATGGACGTGATCGAGCGGTTCCTCGGCGTCAAGAGCGGTTATTGCGTGCACTTCTCCTCCGCGATGGCGGTCATGGCGCGCACCCTCGGCATCCCCGCTCGCGTCGCCGTCGGCATGCTGCCCGGCGAGACCACGGGTGAGCTCGAGGGCGGTCGCGAGGTCATTCGGGTCACCACGGCGGACCTGCACGCCTGGCCAGAGCTGTACTTTGACGGCATCGGCTGGATCCGGTTCGAACCGACCCCCGGCCGCGGCTTCGTGCCCACCTACGCCGACGAAGCGGCGCCCGGAGTGCCGCAAGCCCCGGCGCCGATCTCTCCGCAGCCGACGCCGACACCGACCGCCGCCCCCAGTCCGTCCGCGACCACCGCGCCGGGGGAGAGGCCGACAGACGACGAGGCGGACGGATCCGAATCCGGCACCGGATGGCTGTGGTTCAGCGGCGTCGTGCTCGGCGCAGTGCTGCTGCTGCTGATTCCCGCCATGATCCGCGCCATCCAGCGCGCGGTTCGCCTCAGCAGGCTCGAGCGCGGGCAATCGCTCGCCGACACCGGCTGGCGCGAGGTGCTGCAGACGGCGAGGGATCTGGGCAAACCGGTGGCTGACACCGCTACACCGCGCGTCGCCGCGCGCTCGCTCGCCGGGTCGGTGCCGGTCCCCGCCCTCGCCGGGACGCTGTCCGCGATCGAACGGGAAGCCTACGCACCGCCATCGAGCCTCGCCCCCGGGCAGCGCCGCGCCGATCAGGTGCGCGAGGTGCTCAATGGGCTGCATGCGAGCGCGAGCATCCGGGCGAGGCTGCGCGCCCTGTTCGCGCCGCGCTCGATCTGGCAGCCGATCACTCGAACGCGATAATCGGCCGCCGCGTCACCGGATGCGTGAGCACTGTCGCCTCGACCCGGTAGACCTCACGAATCAGATCCGGCGTCAGCACCTCGGCCGGTGCGCCCTCGGCGACGACACGGCCGGCCGCGAGCGCGACAACGTGGTCGGCGTACCCGGCCGCGAGGCTCAGGTCGTGCAGTGCCGCGAACACCGTCGCGCCATCGTCGGCGAGGCTCCGCAGCAGAGCGAGGGTGTCGAGTTGCGCCCGGATGTCGAGGTGGTTGGTCGGCTCGTCCAATAACAGCAGGCGCGGCTCCTGGGCGAGCGCGCGAGCGAGTTGGACCCGCTGGCGTTCCCCGCCACTCAGGGTCGAGTAGTCCCGCTCGGCGAATTCGGTCATGCCCACGGTGGCCAGCGATCGGTCGATGACATCGTCCTCGGGTGCGGCGGGAGCCAGAAGCGGGCGGTGCGGCGTCCGGCCGAGTTCCACGGCGGAGCGCACGTCGAGGCTGAACTCGGTCGTGACGTCCTGTTCGACGACGGCGAGCATCCTGGCCCGCGCTCGTCTGGGCATGCCCAGCAGGTCCTCGCCGTCGAAGCGTGCGCTTCCGCCGGCCGGCATCACCCCGGCGATGCCGCGCAAGAGCGTCGACTTGCCCGCGCCGTTGGGTCCGACGAGTGCGCTCACCGCGCCGGCGGGCAGGCTGAGGTCGACCGGGTGCACAATCGTCCGGTCCCGGATGGCGACGGTGAAGTCGCGCAGAGCGAGGCTCACGTGCTGCTCCTCCGACGTGCCAGGAGCACCGCGAACACCGGTGCGCCGAGGATGGCCGTGACGATACCGACCGGCAGCTCGCGCGGGTCGAACACCGTGCGCGCGATGGTGTCGGCCCAGACCAGCACAATCGCACCGAGCAGGGCGACGAGCGGCAGCAGCACCCGGTGCCGCGCGGCCACCATGAGCCGCACCGCGTGGGGGAGCACAAGCCCGATGAACCCGATAGAGCCGCTCACTGACACCATGGCGCCGGTGAGCAGCGCGGTGAACACCAGCAGCACCCACCGCGCGCCGGTTACGTTGATGCCGAGTGCCGCGGCCGCCGAGTCGCCGAACGCGAACCCGTCGAGCAGACGGCCGGCGAGCAGCACCGGGACGCCCACGACGACCAGCGCGCCGACGGAGATGACGACTGCCTGCCAGTTCGCGCCGGCGAGCGAACCCAGCAGCCAGTTCAGGATCTCCCGGAACGAGTCGCCCTTCGCCGACCAGAAGATGACGAAGCTGGTGAGCGCGGCGGCGAGAGCCGACACGGCGACACCCGCGAGCACCGTGCGGGTCGGCGACAGCGGCCCGGCGGCGCTCGCTAGCAGCAGCGTCGCGACGAGCGCCGCGAGCGCGCCGCCGAAAGCGGCGATCGGGAGCAGCACCGAAACGCCGATTATGAGCACCGTGACGGCGCCGAGGGACGCGCCGGCGGAAAGGCCCAACAGGTACGGATCGGCGAGCGGGTTCCGGGTGATGGCCTGCATCACCGCCCCGCTGATGGCGAGCCCAGCGCCGACCGCCGCCGCCGTGAGTACGCGCGGCAGCCGCAGCTCCCAGACGATGCCGTCGCGCAGCGGCGACAGCGTTGCCTCGCCGAAACCCAGGTGCGCCGCGACGCTCGCGAGCACATCGGCGGGCCGGATGTCGGCCGCCCCCAGGCAGATGGCGGCGATGATCGTCGACACCAGCACGGCGGCAAGCAGCGCACCCCAGCCCCAGCTCAGGAGACGGTTTCGGGCGCGCATCCTTTACTCGAGCCCGAGCTTGTCGAGCTGCTCGAGGATGCTTCCGACCGCCTGCACGTTTCGCACCCCGGCCTCGCCCGCGGCGAACGGGACGATGATGAACCGGTCGTTCTGCACGGCATCGAGCGCCGCCGTCGCCGCGTTCGCCTTGAGGTAGTCGACCTTGGATGCTGCGGTGTTCCACGCCGCATCAACCAGCACGATCACGTCCGGGTTCGCCTCGATCACCGACTCCCAGCCGATCGACACCCAGGTGTCGTCAGCCTTCACGATGTTTGTGAGCCCCGCCGCATCGAGCATCATCTCCGGCGCCCCGATGCCCGCGCCGACGTACGGGGTGTCCTTGCCGGAGGAGTACCACAGCGCGGTCAGCCCCGCCGTCGACGGTTCGAGCTGATCGAGGGCGTCGCGCTGCTCTGCGATGAGTTCGGTCGCGGCGGCCTCGGCACCGAAGACGACTCCGGCTTCCTCGAACTCGTCGAAGAGCACGTCGAAGGTCATTCGGGGCGGTTGGTAACCCTCGGCCTTGCACGCCGACGGCGGCACATAACTGCCGACGCCGAGCCCGGCCAGCACCGTGCGGTCACCGGCGGCGTCCGCGGTCAGGTTCGATTCCCAGCCGGCGAACACGAAATCCGGTTCGAGGTCGAGCACTGCTTCCTGGCTCGGGACCCCGTCGCTGATGACCGGGATGTCCGCGGCCGTGGCCCGCCACCCGGCGGGCACCGGGCCATCCTGGAACGCCATGCCGATGATGCGGCTGTGAAGCCCGAGGGCGAGCAGCAGTTCGGTCGTGGTCGACTTGATCGTGATAATGCGCTCAGGCGGCTCACCCACCTCGAACGTGAAGCCGCAGTTGTCGATCGTTTCGGGTGCTGCTGGTGCCGGCGCGACCGGCGTGACGGAACTCGAGCAACCGGCGAGGGCGAGGATGGCGAGGGCGCACAGTCCGGCGAACGGGCTGATAAGACGGGGCATGAGAGCCTCACGGAGTCGAAGGGAACGGCACAAGGATGGCGGCTCAAGCGTGCCGACCGAGGACCTGCCGCCCCAACTCACGGGGAAAACTCACCGCACCAGATCCGGTGCGAGGGTCCGCTCCAAATCTAGCGAAGATTACCGTTCACAACGGCCGCATTCACCGGTAGGTTTGCGCCAACCACAAACTCGCGCACCCCCAACGGAGTGGGCAATCGAGCGGAGGAACAATTGGCAGTCGTACGTGCGGCAATCACCCAGACCACCTGGACCGGCGATAAAGAGTCGATGCTCGACAAGCACGAGCAGTTCGCCCGGCAGGCAGCAGCAGAAGGTGCGAAGATCATCTGCTTCCAGGAGCTCTTCTACGGTCCGTACTTCGGGATCACCGAGGATCCGAAGTACTACGAGTACGCGGAGCCCGCGGATGGACCGGTCGTGCAGCGTTTCGCAGCGCTCGCGAAGGAGCTGGGGATGGTCATGGTGCTCCCAATCTACGAGGAGGACCAGCCGGGCGTGTACTACAACACCGCCGTCGTCGTCGATTCAGACGGGACGATCCTCGGCAAGTACCGCAAGCACCACATCCCGCACCTTGAGAAGTTCTGGGAGAAGTTCTACTTCCGTCCTGGCAACCTGGGCTACCCGGTCTTCAACACCTCGGTCGGTCCGATTGGTGTGTACATCTGCTACGACCGTCACTTCCCCGAGGGCTGGCGCGAACTCGGCCTGAACGGCGCGCAGATCGTCTTCAACCCGAACGCGACGAAGCCCGGGCTCTCCAACCGGCTGTGGGAGATCGAACAGCCCGCCGCCGCAGCAGCCAACGGCTACTACGTGGCTGCTCCGAACCGGGTCGGCACCGAGGACAACGAGTACGGGGACCTCGCGGTCACCTTCTACGGCTCGAGCCAGTTCGTCGACCCGCAGGGCAACCTGGTGGGCGAGTACGGCAGCAACGAGAACGAAGAGGTCGTCATCCGCGACCTCGACCTCGACATGATCCGCCAGGTGCGCAACAACTGGCAGTTCTACCGCGACCGTCGCCCGGAGTCCTACCAGTCGATTCCGAAGCCGTAACGGGAGGCGATCACACGTGAAGACCCTCATCAAGAACGGAACAGTCGTCAACGCCACCGGCACTGCGGTCGCCGACGTGCTCATCGACGGCGAAACGATCGCCGCGGTGCTCGAGCCGGGGTCGAGGCTGCTCGGCTTCGACATCGAAGGCAACGTCGACACGGTGATCGACGCGGCCGGCAAGTACGTGATCCCCGGCGGCATCGACGCGCACACCCACATGGAGATGCCATTCGGCGGCACGTTCGCGAGCGACACCTTCGAAACCGGGACCAGGGCGGCGGCGCACGGCGGCACAACCAGCATCGTCGACTTCATCGTGCAGTACCCGGATCAGAACATCATCGACCAGTACAACGCGTGGCACGAGAAGGCCGGCGGGAACTGTGCGATCGACTACGGGTTCCACCAGATCCTGTCCGATGTGCAGGAGTCGTCCCTCACCGCGATGGACGAGCTCATCGACGAGGGAGTGACCAGCTTCAAGCTGTTCATGGCCTACAAGGGCGTGTTCCTCTCGGACGACGGGCAGATCCTGCGCGCGTTCCAGAAGGGCGCCCAGAACGGCGCGATGATGATGATGCACGCCGAGAACGGCGCCGTCATCGACGTGCTCGTGCGGCAGGCGATCGAGGCGGGCAACACTTCGCCGTACTACCACGGGCTCACCAGGCCATGGCAGGCGGAGGAAGAGGCGACGCACCGCGCCATCATGATCGCCGACCTCACCGGCGCACCGCTGTACGTGGTGCACGTCTCCGCGAAGCAGGCGGTCGAGCAGATCGCGGCAGCACGCGATCGTGGTCTCAACGTCTTCGGCGAGACCTGCCCGCAATACCTGTACCTGTCGCTCGAGGAGCAGCTCGGCGCGCCAGGGTTCGAGGGTGCCAAGTGGGTGTGCTCGACGCCGCTGCGATCCCGCGAGGAGGGCCACCAGAACCACATGTGGCATAGCCTGCGCACCAACGACCTGCAGATGGTCTCCACCGACCACTGCCCGTTCTGCATGAAGGACCAGAAGGAGATGGGCAAGGGAGACTTCTCCAAGATCCCGAACGGCATCGGCGGGGTCGAGCACCGCATGGACCTGATGTACCAGGGAGTGGTCGACGGGCAGATCTCGCTGGCCCGCTGGGTCGAGCTGACCTCCACGACGCCCGCCCGGATGTTCGGAATGTACGGCAAGAAGGGCGTCATCCAGCCCGGAGCCGACGCTGACGTCGTAATCTACGACCCGAACGGGCACACCTCCATCGGCCTGGGCAAGACCCACCACATGAACATGGACTACTCCGCCTATGAGGGCTTCGAGATCGACGGCCACGTCGACACGGTGCTCTCCCGCGGCCGGGTGATCGTCGACGGCGACGAGTACCTCGGGCGCAAGGGCGACGGGCAGTACATCAAGCGTGGCCTGACCCAGTACCTGAGCTGAGGCGCGCCATGGACTTCGGAGCTGTACTCCAGACCAACCCGCCCGCGGCGCGAACCGTGCACCTTGCGAAACTCGCGGAACAGTACGGGTTCAGCCACGTGTGGACGTTCGACTCGCACCTGCTGTGGCAGGAGCCGTACGTCATCTACAGCAAGATCCTCGACGAGACGCACCGGGTGATCGTCGGCCCGATGGTCACCAACCCGGCCACGCGCGACTGGACGGTCACCGCATCCATCTTCGCGACACTCAATGAGATGTACGGCAACCGCACCATCTGCGGCATCGGCCGCGGCGACTCCGCCGTGCGCGTCACAAACGGCGCGCCGACGACGCTGAAGACGCTGCGCGAAGCGGTGCACGTCATCCGCGAGCTCGCGAACAGCCGGAGCGTCGAGTACAACGACGCCCATCTGCAGTTCCCATGGAGTCGCAGCTCCAGGCTGGACGTCTGGGTGGCAGCCTACGGTCCGCTCGCGCTGAAGCTTGCAGGTGAGGTCGGCGACGGCTTCATCCTGCAGCTTGCCGACGTCGATATCGCCAAGTGGATGATCAAGGCCGTGCGGGACGCCGCAGAGGCGGCCGGGCGTGATCCGCTGAGCGTGAAGTTCTGCGTCGCGGCGCCGATGTACATCGGTGACGACTGGGAGCACATGCGGGACCAGACCCGCTGGTTCGGTGGGATGGTCGGAAACCACGTCGCCGACATCGTGGCCAAGTACGGCACAGAAGGGGAAGGCTCACACGTCGTCCCGCAGGCGCTGACCGACTACATCAAGGGTCGCGAGGAGTACGACTACAACGAGCACGGGCGTGCGGGGAACGTGCACACGCAGTTCGTGCCGGACGAGATCGTCGACCGCTTCTGCCTGCTCGGGACGGCCGCCGACCACATCGCGAAGCTCGAGGAGCTGAAGGCGATCGGCGTCGACCAGTTCGCCGGCTACCTGCAGCACGACAACAAGGAGGAGACGCTCCGCGTTTACGGGGAGACCGTGATCCCCGCACTTACCGACCCGATCATCGCGAAGGGCTAGACAATGTCATCCGTATCCCTGGCGCGCAGCACGCGCGCCAGGCGCAAGGGGACACAGGTCAAGCGCTGGCTGTTCGGGCTGCTCGGGCTGGTGATCGTTGCGCTTGTCTGGGAGGGCTACAAGCTGCTCGGCCCGGCCGACGGGTTCGTGATCGCCGGCACCCGGGTACTGCCGCGCACGAGCGACCTTGCCATGCCGCACGTGTGGGACATGTTCTCCCGGCTCTTCGAACCCGTGACGAGCGCCGCAACCGCGCGTCCGCTGTGGCTCGAGGTGGCGATCGCGGCGACCCTGACGCTCGGTATCGCCGCGGTCGGCTGGCTCGTCGGCCTCGTGGTCGGCATCGGCTTCGCCCTCATCATGCAGCGGTGGAAGCCCGCCGAGTGGTCGATCCTGCCGTGGATCATCCTCAGCCAGACGATTCCGCTCATCGCGTTCGCTCCGGTCGTGCGCAGCTGGGGCTCGCGAATCGAGATCGGCGCGTTCGAGTGGGAGGACTGGATGTCGGTCGCGCTCATTGCGTCCTACCTCGCTTTCTTCCCGATCGCGGTGGGCGCGCTGAAGGGCTTGCACTCGCCCGATCGGCTGCACATCGAGCTCATGCGGACCTACGCATCCGGATGGTGGCAGACGCTTGTGAAGCTGCGGCTGCCGGCCGCGGTGCCCTATCTGCTGCCGGCGCTGCGGCTCGCCGCAGCCAGCGCCGTCGTCGGGGCGATCGTCGCGGAGGTCTCCACCGGTTTGCAGGGCGGCATCGGCCGACTGCTGATCACCTACGCCGGGCAAGCGTCCGGGGACCCGGCGAAGGCTTGGGCCCCCATCTTCGGTGCCATCGTGCTTGGTCTGGTCGCGGCCGGCTCCGTCGCGCTACTCGGCCTGATTCTCAGAAAGTACCGACGCTCGGAGGTAACCGCATGATCGAGAAGGCTCCCACCCGACCCGCCGACGCCGTCACAGTGACGGGCGTCGACAAGGTCTTCTCGACCGGGAAGGGGGAGGTCCGCGCGCTCGACGGCATCGACATGACGGTCAGCGCAGGGGAGTTCGTCTCGCTCATCGGGCCATCCGGCTGCGGGAAGAGCACCCTGCTGAGACTCATCGCCGACCTCGACGAGCCGACGGTAGGAGAGATCCGCGTCTTCGGCAAAGCCGCAAGGAGGGCTCGAGTCGACCAGGATTACGGGATCGCCTTCCAACAGGCGGCGCTGCTGCCGTGGAGGACCGTCGAGGACAACATCGCGCTGCCGCTCGAACTGCACAAAGTCGGTGCGGCCGAGAGGCGGGCGCGCGTAGCAGAGCTGATCGAGCTCGTCGGACTCGGCGACTTCGGCGAGAAGTACCCAGACCAGCTCTCCGGCGGCATGCAACAGCGCGTCGCGATCGCCCGTGCGCTCGCCGAGAAGCCGAACCTGCTGCTCATGGACGAGCCGTTCGGGGCGCTCGACGAGATGACCCGCGAGTACCTGCAGACCGAGCTGTTGCGTATCAGCGCCGAGACACGCGCGGCGGTGGTCTTCGTGACGCACTCGATCCCCGAGGCCGTGTACCTCTCCGACCGTGTCGTGGTGATGTCGCCGCGCCCTGGGCGCATCGATGGGATCGTGCCGATGCAGCTCGGCTCCCCGTCGAGCCGCAGCGACGACATCCGGGAGGACGCAGCATACTTCGAGATGATCACGGCAGTGCGCGAGGTGCTGCATGGCGGCGCCCCGATCCCCAAGGGGGTGGAGACACGATGAACCGGTCGCTGCGCGACGGATCGGTGCGGATTCTCGCACCGGTCGTGCTCGGCGCGGTCGTGGTCATCGCGTGGCAGCTCCTCGCAGGCAGCGGCCTGGTCGAGGCGTACCTGCTGCCGAGCCCCGCCGCGATCGGCGAGCAGATCGTCGAGTTCGCCCCAAGCATGGTCTCCGCGTCCGGGATCACCGGACTGAACTCCCTCATCGGGCTCATCATCGGCTCGGTGTTCGGGATACTGCTCGCGCTGCTCGCGGTCGCGCTCAGGGTCATCGACTGGATGGTTGAGCCGATCGTCGCGGCGCTGGCCGTCATCCCGATCGTCGCGCTCGCACCGGTGCTGAACACCATGTTCGGTGCGGACTCGCAATTCGGGCGGCAGGCCATTGCGGCTCTCGCGTCGTTCGTGCCCGTGTTCATCAATACCGTCCGCGGCCTGCGGCAGACGCGGCCAGTGCACCGCGACCTGATGCGGGCGTACGCGGCTTCCGGGGTGCAGGTCATGCGCACGCTGACCTTGCCGACTGCGATCCCGTTCGTCTTCACGGGCATCCGGCTCGCGGCGTCACTCGCGGTGATCTCGGCGCTCGTCGCCGAGTACTTCGGCGGCCCGCGCGGAGGACTCGGCGGGCTCATCGCGACGTCCGCCGCCTCGAGCGCATACCCGCGCGCGTGGGCGTACGTCGTCGCATCCATCATCCTCGGGCTCGCGTTCTTCCTCGTCACCCTCGCGATCGAACGCTGGGCGACAGGTCGCCGCGCGCCCGTACCGCTATAACCACAAGCCAGAACCACCGCCAATCACGCAAGGAACTTCTCAGGGAAAGGGATGAAAGATGAAGCACAGCACGCGCCGCATAGCGGCGATCGGGGCTGCGGGGCTCTCCGCAGCGCTCATCCTGTCCGCATGCACCGGAACCGGCGGCGAAACGGACGGCAACGGCGACGGCGAACTCACCGAGGTGAAGCTGCAATTGCAGTGGCTGCCACAGGGGCAGTTCGCCGGCTACTTCGCCGCGCAGGACCAGGGCTACTTCGAGGATGAGGGGCTTTCGGTCGAGATCATCCCGTCTGGCGGTGACATCGTGCCGCAGGATGCGCTCGCCAACGGCGACGTCGACTACGCGATCGCCTGGGTGCCGAAGGTGCTCGGATCGATCGAAGCCGGCGCCAACGTCACCAACATCGCTCAGATCTTCCAGCGCTCCGGGACACTGCAGGTCTCCTGGGCAGACTCCGGCATCGACTCCGTCGCAGACTTCGAAGGCCGCAAGATCGGCTCGTGGGGCTTCGGCAACGAGTGGGAGATCTTCGCAGCGATGGCCGAGGAGGGTCTTGACTCCTCGACCGTTGAGATCATCACGCAGGACTTCAACATGAACGCGTTCCTCTCTGGTGACATCGACGCCGCGCAGGCGATGACGTACAACGAGTACGCCCAACTGCTGGAGTCGGTGAATCCGGACACCGGTGAGCAGTACACCGAGGACGATTTCAACGTCATCAGCTACGAGGACACCGTCGGCGCCATGCTGCAGGACGCCATCTGGGCCGACACCGAGCGGCTCGAGAACGACGAGGAGTACCAGGACACCACCGTCGCGTTCCTGAAGGCCGTGATCAAGGGTTGGATCTTCGCGGCCGAGAACCCGGAGGACGCATCAGCGATCACTCTCGCCGCGGGCTCCAACTGGGGTCCGAGCCACGAGCTGTGGATGGTCAACGAGACCAACAAGCTCATATGGCCCGCGGAGAACGGCATCGGCTTCATCGACGAGGAGGCGTTCAACCGGACGGTCGAGGCCGCGCTCAGCGCCGTCAACGAGACCGGTGCACGCCTGATCACCGAGGAACCGCCGGCCACCGCGTGGACGAACGAGTACATCGAGCGGGCACACCAAGAGCTCGAAGGCGAGGGACTCGACCTCACCGGTGAGGGCTTCAGCCCGATTCAGGTGACGCTGGAGGAGGGCGGCAACTAGGTAACTTCCTGGCCCCTCGGGACTGGCTCTAGAGTGAGTCCCGAGGGGTTCACCTCGTCTTCACAAGCTCCAACGAAGGACCAATTGATGACCAGCATCGACCAGACCCCGCTGAACACCGCAGATGGGAAGCGCACCTACGACCTGGACCGCTCGCACGTGTTCCATTCCTGGTCGGCTCAGGGCTCGCTCAACCCGTTCGTCGTCGCTGGCGGCAGCGGATGCACGGTGTGGGATTACGACGGCAACGAGTACCTGGACTTCTCGAGCCAGCTCGTCAACACCAACATCGGCCACCAGCATCCGGCCGTCGTCGAGGCGATCACCCGCCAGGCCGAGACACTCGCGACCGTCGCGCCATCCCACGCCAACCTCGCCCGCGGCGAGGCGGCCGAGCGCATCCTGTCGCACGCGCCGGCTGGCTTCTCGAAGGTGTTCTTCACCAACGGCGGTGCGGATGCGATCGAGAACGCGATCCGGATGGCGCGATTGACCACCGGTCGCGACAAGGTGCTGACCACGTACCGCTCGTACCACGGCAACACCGGCGCGGCGATCGTCGCGACCGGGGACTGGCGGCGGATGCCGAACGAGTACGCGCGCGGCCACGTCCACTTCTTCGGCCCGTTCCTGTACCGCAGCGAGTTCTGGGCCGAGACGCCCGAGCAGGAGTCGGAGCGTGCGCTGCGTCACCTCGAGCGGGTCATCCAGTCAGAGGGGGCGGACGGGATCGCCGCGATCCTGCTGGAGACCGTGCCTGGCACCGCCGGCATCCTGGTGCCGCCTCCCGGATACCTGGCTGGCGTGCGTGCGCTGGCCGACAAGTACGGGATCAAGTTGATCCTGGACGAGGTCATGGCGGGCTTCGGCCGCACCGGCCGCTGGCTCGCGCTCGACGACTTCGACGTCGTGCCCGACCTGATCACCTTCGCCAAGGGGGTCAACTCCGGGTACGTCCCGGCCGGCGGTGTGATCATCTCCGACGAGATCGCGGCCGCGTTCAATGATCGGGTCTTCCCCGGCGGGCTCACCTACTCCGGCCACCCGCTGGCGATGGCCGCGATCGTCGGCGCGCTGGACGCGATGGAATCGGAGGGCATCGTCGACAACGCCAGGATGATCGGCGAGCAGCACCTCGGTCCGGGCCTGAAGAAGCTGCAGGAGAAGCATCCGATGATCGGCGAGGTCCGCGGCGTCGGCGTGTTCTGGGCGCTGGACCTGGTCACCGATCGCAACACGCGCGAGCCGGTGCCGGCATCCGTCATCGGTGGGCTCAAGGCCGACCTGCAGCGCCGCGGCCTGCTGGCGTTCACCGCGGAGAACCGCATCCACGTCGTCCCGCCGTGCATCGTCACGCCGGACGAGGTCGAGCAGGCCCTCGCCCTCTACGACGAGGCGTTCACAGCGGCCGAAAGCGCGTAGCGTCGTAGGCTGGGATCGTGGAGAAGACGTCATCGCCCTACCTCATCAATGTGCGCGACCTCATTCACCGGCCGGGGGAGCAGCGCGAGCGCGACCTCGAGATCACGACACCGGATGAGCTCGCCAACGCCGTCATCGGTGTCCGGGCTGGCGAGCCGATCAGTGTGAAGGCGACGCTCGAGTCGCTGCACGACGGGATCCTCGTCAGCGCGGAGGTCGACAGCACCGCGCGGGGTGAGTGCGTGCGCTGCCTCATCGACATCAGCCAAGAGGTCGAAGTCGATATCCAGGAGGTTTTCGCGTATTCTGTCGACGAAGCTTTTGATTACGAAGTTCAAGGTGATCACGTGAACCTTGAACCGGTGATCAGAGATGCGGTGGTGCTTTCACTGCCGTTCCAACCGGTCTGCCAGCCGGATTGCCCCGGCCTGTGCCCACAGTGCGGGGTGCGCTTGCTGGATGAACCCGGCCACAAGCACGAAGAGCAAACGGATCCTCGCTGGTCTGCGCTCGCCGCGCTGGCCGGAGAACCGCAAAACCCAGGCGAGACCGGCACCAAACCGGGTGCCGAGACAGAAGAGAGATAAGCAATGGCTGTTCCCAAGCGCAAGATGTCCCGCGCGAGCACCCGTGCGCGCCGCGCACAGTGGAAGGCGACTCCGCCCACGCTCGTGAAGACCATCGAGGGCGGCAAGGTCGTCTACAGCCTTCCGCACCGCGCGAAGGTGGTCGAGGACTCGGCCGGCACGCCTCTGTACATGGAGTACAAGGGCCGCAAGGTCGCTGACGTCTGATTCGCATCGGATGCGGGCGGTGACAGCGTGACCAACGCCGAGCTCGAGTCCACCGGAATTGCGCTCGCGGAACAGCTCGGGGTCGAAATCGATCCCGAGCTTTTCGTGCTCGCGCTCACGCACCGCTCCTACGCCTACGAACACGGCGGGATCGCCCACAACGAGCGGCTCGAGTTCCTCGGCGACTCGATCCTCGGCCAAGCGGTGACGGTGTGGCTCTACACCAGCTACCCCGACCTCGATGAGGGGTCGCTGGCGAAGCGGCGTGCAAGCCTCGTCAGCAGTGCCGCCCTGGCTGAGGTCGCGCGCACGATCGGCCTCGGGGCACACTTGCGCCTCGGGCGCGGCGAGGAACTCACCGGCGGGCGCGAGAAGTCGTCCATCCTGGCGGATACGGTCGAAGCGGTCATCGGCGCGGTCTACCTCGGTGCGGGCGGCGACGTCGCCACCGACCTGGTGCTGCGGCTGATCATCCCGCTGCTGGATGACCCTGACCGTTTCGGTGCCGCGATGGACCCCAAGACGAGCTTGCAAGAACTGGCCGCCGGACTGGGTCGCGGCACCCCGCACTACACGGTCACCGACAGCGGACCGGACCACTCGAAGCGGTTCTTCGCCACCGTGTCCCTCGGCCGCGAGGAGATCGCTAGCGGCTCAGGCACCAGCAAGAAACACGCCGAGATGGACGCGGCCCTCAACGCCTGGACCGCACTGCAGGCCCCCTGACGTGCCGGAACTCCCCGAAGTCGAGGTCGTCCGCCTCGGCCTGCAACCTGCGGTCACCGGCGCAACGGTGACGGCGGTCACGGTGCTCGACGAGCGCTCGCTGCGCCGCCATCCGGGACCTGCCGAGGACTTCGTCGACCGGCTCACCGGCGCGCGCCTGGCGGCGCCCTCCCGCCGCGGCAAGTACCTCTGGCTCCCACTGAAAACGCAGGAGATTCCGCCCGAAAACGGCGCTCTGTCACCAAACGGCCCGAAATCGGACGGATCTCCTGCATTTTCAGAAGCCGTGGTGGTGCACCTCGGGATGAGCGGGCAGGTGCTCGTGCGCGATAGGGACACCGACGACCGGATCACGCGCATTCGGCTCGACCTGAAGCATCCGGTCGCGGGGCAGGTGCGGCTGAACTTCGTCGATCAGCGCATCTTCGGGTCGATGGCGATCGACGAGCTGATTCCGGATGGCGGCGGGCGGGTCCCGCGCAGCGTCGCGCACATCGCTCGTGACCCGCTCGACCCGCTGTTCGACGATCGTGAATTCTTCCGGCGTCTCGCCATGCGCCGCACGGGGATCAAGCGCGCTCTGCTGGATCAGACACTGATCAGCGGCATCGGCAACATCTACGCCGACGAGGCGCTGTGGGCAGCGCGGGTCCACTACGACCAGCCGACGGCGACCCTGAGCCGACCACGCGCGAAGCGGCTGCTCGACGAGGTGCGCTCGGTGCTCGGCAAGGCGCTCGTCGAGGGCGGGACGAGCTTCGACTGGCAGTACCTGAACGTCAACGGCGAGGCCGGGTACTTCGCGCACTCGCTCAACGCCTATGGGCGCCAGGGAGAACCGTGTGCCCGCTGTGGCCGCCCGATCGTACGGGAAACCTTCATGAATCGGGGCAGCCACTTCTGCGCGTACTGCCAGCGCGTGCGGTGACCCGCGCGAAACCGGCCCACGGGCGAGAAGCGCTTCTCTGACTCATTCCTGAGATTCGCTTCACGAACCCTGTGTTTCTCTTCCCACCACCCTCGTTCGGGGTACGTTGTGCGCAAAGTCGGCGCCGGTCGGCGCACCCCAGCGACCCCGAGCACGCGAGGGAGTAAACAATGAAGAGGTCAATCCCGTTTGCCGTCGCCGCAGCTAGCGCGTTGCTGCTGACATCCTGCGCTGTCGGCACCGGCACGCAGAACACCGACGACGACACCGAGTACGACCCGTCGGCCGAGCTCAGCGGCGAGCTCAACGTCATGGGCTTCGGCGCGGGCGACGAGATCGCCCAGACGCGCTACGACCTCGCGGTCGACGCGCTCGGCGAGGTCGACGTCACCCTCATCGAGGGCGACCTGGACATGCAGCAGTTCCTGTCCTCCGTCGCGGCCGGCGACCCGCCCGAACTGCTGTACGCCAACCGCGACCAGATCGGGTCGCTCGCGGCGCGCGGTGCGATCATCCCTCTCGACAACTGCATCGAAGGGGAGGGCATCGACACCAGCCAGTTCGTCGAGTCGGCACTCGACCAGGTCACCTTTGACGACAGCGTCTACGGCATCCCGGAATTCAACGTCGTTCAGCTGACGATGGCTAACGAGAGCCTGCTCACGGATGCCGGACTCACGATCGAGGACGTCAACGGCTCAGACTGGGATGCTGTCACAGCTGCGGCTGAAGCGCTCGTGGTCAACGACGGCGGACTGTCGGTCATCGGCGTCGACTCGAAGCTGCCGGAGTTCTTCCCGCTGTGGGCGAAGGCCAACGGCGTCGACCTGCTGAGCGAGGACGGCCGCACCGCCAACCTCAACGACCCTGGCGCTGTCGAGGCGCTCGAGTTCGCGGTCGGCATCTATGAGGCGCAGGGCGGCTTCAGCGCGGTTAAGGCCTATCGCGACTCCGCCGACTTCTTCGGAAGCGGCAACCAGTACGCGACCAACGTGCTCGGCTCGATGTGGATGGAGCAGTGGTACCTGAACGTCCTGAACGACGTGTCCCCGGATGCGCCGATGGCGTTCGACACCTTCCGGACACCGGATGGCGAGCCGCTCGCGTTCGCCAGCGGCTCGGCTTGGGCGATCCCGGCGGGCAGCTCCAACCCGGCCGCCGGCTGCCGGTTCGCTCGCGTCATGACGGAGGTCGACAGCTGGATCGCCGCGGCACAGGCGCGACTCGACCTGCGCAATGAGGAGGGCACGGCGTTCACCGGCGTCCTCACCGGCAACGCGGTCGCCGATGACCAGATCCGCGAGATGGTCACCTCAGGCGGGGAGCCGTGGGATTCAGGGGTCGAGGCGATGTACGAGGCCAATGACAACACCTTCAGCCTCCCGGCGAACCCCGCCGATGCCGAGTTCAAGACCATCTGGCAGGACGCCGTCAACCGGGTGCTCAACGGTCAGGACGACCCGCAGACGGCTCTCGACGCTGCGCAGGAGGAGGCACAGTCAGTCCTCGATGAGGCCTGGGCGTCGATGGAGGAGTGATGTCCGCCCTCACCCTCGACACCCGGCCGTCGGTCGAACGCCCGGCCCGTCGGCGGGCGAGGCGCAGGAACGTCATCGCGGCGCTCCTGTTCCTCAGCCCGTGGATCGTCGGCTTCCTGATCTTCACCGCGTGGCCGATCTTCTACAGCGCGTACCTCTCACTGACCAACTACGACGTCATCAACTCACCCGACTTCGTCGGCATCGAGAACTACCAGCGGATGATCGAGGACCCGAAGGTGCGGCTCGCACTCGGCAACACCCTGCTGTACACGCTGATGAAGGTCCCGGCGTACATGCTGCTGTCGCTCGCCCTTGCGCTGCTGCTGGACCGGGCCGGCCGTGCATCCGGGTTCTTTCGCACCGTGTTCTTCCTGCCGAAGATGACACCGCCGGTGGCCGTCGGCGTGCTGTTCCTGCTGCTGTTCAACGGCCAGAGCGGGCTGGTCAACAGTGTGCTCGGCTGGTTCGGCATCAACGGGCCGTCGTGGACGACGGATCCGGCCTGGGTGAAGCCGGGGCTGGTGCTCATGAGCCTGTGGACGGTGGGAGCGAGCGTCATCATCCTGCTCACCGCGCTGCGCGACGTGCCGAAGGACCTGTACGAGGCGGCCAGGATCGACGGCGCCGGCTTCTGGCAGCAGACCAAGAGCGTGACACTGCCGATGATCAGCCCGACGCTCTTCTTCCTGGTCATCGTCAACACGATCGGCGCGTTCCAGACCTTCGACGAGGCGTACACGGCTTTCTTCGGCTCAGGCAACACGACCTATAGCAACGACGCAGCCTTGTTCTACGTGATCTACCTGTTCCAGCAGGCGTTCCAGTTCCTGCACATGGGCTACGCGTCGGCGCTCGCCTGGCTGCTGTTCCTCATCATCATGATCATCACCGTCATCCAGGTGATCGTGTCCCGCAGGCTCGTGCACTACGAAGGGGGCTCGCGATGACGACGACCGCGAGGGTTCCCGGCGTGACCGCTCCGCCGCTCGCGAGCGCAGATGCCATCGCAGTCGACAAGAGCGCGAAGGTCGGCAAGTCGAAGCGTGGATGGAAGCGGGTGCTCACCGTCACGCTGCTGGTGCTGTTCGGCGTCATCTTCCTGTACCCGTTCATCTGGCTGGTGAGCGCCTCGTTCAAGCCGCGCAGTGAGGTGTTCGACAACGCGCTCATCCCGAACACCTTCACGCTGGAGAACTACGTCAACGTGTGGCTGGAGGCGCCGCTTGCCCTGTGGCTGGTCAACACGGTGATCGTCACGGTGCTGGCCGCGGTGTCGGTGACCATCGCGAGCTCGATGGTGGCGTGGGGCTTCGCCTACTTCCAGTTCCGCGGCAGGAACGTGCTGTTCGGCATCGTGCTGGGCACGATGATGCTGCCGGGAGCTGTCACGCTGATCCCGACGTTCCTGATCTGGAACGGCCTGGGGGCCACGGGAACGCTGATCCCGTTGTGGGCAGGCAACCTGTTCGGCAGCGCGTTCTACATCTTCCTGCTGCGCCAGTTCTTCCTGACGCTGCCGCGCGACCTGTTCGAGGCTGCGCGGGTGGACGGCGCGAGCAACTGGAAGATCTTCTCCCGCATCGCGGTGCCGCTCACGAAGCCCGCCCTCGCCGTCGTTCTCCTGTTCGAGGCGGAGGCGGCGTGGACCGACCTGATGCGCGGTCTCATCTACCTGCGCGACACGGCGACCTTCACTGTTCCGCGAGGGCTCAAGGCTCTCGTCGACCAGTTCGGCTTCGGCGGGGAGTGGCACTGGGAGATCCTGGTCACGGCAAGCGTGATCACCACACTGCCGATCATCATCCTGTTCTTCTTCGGCCAGAAGCAGTTCGTCGAGGGGGTCGCCTCGAGCGGCATCAAGGGGTGACGTCGAGCTTCCAGCCGCCGCCGTAGCCCACCGGCATGAATCCGATGGCCTCGTTCACGGCGAGCATGTGCCGGTTCTCCTCGGCGTTGAAGGTCGTGACCGACGGATGCCCTGGGTGCGTGTCCTCGAGGTACTTCAGGTTCGCCAACTTGGCGAGCATGCCCAGCCCGTGACCGCGGTGTTCGCGCAACACCAACGTGTCGGCCTGTGAGACGGCACGCTCACGCTCGAGTGGCACCTCCAACTCAGTGAAGGCCACCAGCGTGCCGGACGGCACGTACTCGACCGCGGTGACCAGGATCAGGCGCGGGCTCGCGGCACGCAGGTCATCGAGGGTGCGCACGCGCGTCTCGTCCCACTGCTCCTCGGCGTAGTCGAGCCCGCCGCTCGGCGCATCCGTGCTCATCCGCTGGTGCAGCACCGCGAGATCCGCGACCCGGTCCTCCGGGGTGCGGCCGACCCAGCGCACCAGCCGGTAGCCGGCATCTGCGGCGACCCGCACGCGCTCCGCCAACTCGTCGAACCATCTAGTCGGCAGAGGGAGCGGAAGCCGACTGAAGCGCTCGACCTGCTGCAGTTCGTACCCACGGCCAAGCAAGAAGCGCGTACCGGGGTCGGCAAGCGGCACGGCGCCGAAGCCGGTCGGCGACGGGAGAGTCTCGCCGTCTGCGGCCTTGTGCAGCACGTAGGACTGCCACGGTCGAAGCCGTTCGGCAGCGGCGCGCGTCGCGAGCAGGTCGTACAGCGCGGCCCCGATGCCGGCTCGGCGGAACGCCGCGAGCACCTCGATCTCGAGCCACGCTTCGTCAACATCGTCCTCGATGCGCCAGTTCAGGATGCCGCGCGCGACGATGCGTCCATCCACCCGGGCGACGTAGGCGATCTTCGGGTCGTACGGGTCCAACCAGTGCGGCAGCAGTTCGGCCGCGGAGTAGGCGAGGTCGTAGTTGCCGACGATCTCAGCCTCGATGTCGTTGCGCACGGTGGTCATCTCGATGAAGTCCAGCGCATCCGGGGCGTCGATCGACTGAGGGATGTGCAGGTCGTCGATGGTGAACTCGGTCATCGGCCGTGCTCCTTGGCTCGTGCGTGTCGGCAGCCGCCCAGACTAACGCCCGCGCACGAAGAAAACGCGAATCTGAGACCATTCCGATGCAAAGCGCGGCAGAACTCTCGGATGCTCGGCGTCCGGTACCGTATACCGGGTGAGTCGCGGCGTGCGAAGAAGGGCGAACGGGTGTACCTGAAGAGCCTGACCCTCAAGGGGTTCAAGTCCTTCGCTCAGCCGACCACTTTTGCGTTCGAACCAGGGGTGACGTGCGTCGTCGGACCGAACGGCTCCGGCAAGTCGAACGTCGTCGACGCTCTCGCGTGGGTGATGGGCGAGCAGGGGGCGAAGACCCTGCGCGGCGGCAAGATGGAGGACGTCATCTTCGCCGGCACGGCCACCAAGGGCCCGCTCGGTCGCGCCGAGGTCACCCTCACGATCGACAACAGCGATGGCGCGCTGCCGATCGAGTACAGCGAAGTGACCATCAGCCGCACGCTGTTCCGCAACGGCGGCAGCGAATACGCGATCAACGGCGAGAACTGCAGGCTCCTCGACGTGCAGGAGCTGCTGAGCGACTCCGGGCTCGGGCGCGAGATGCACGTCATCGTCGGCCAGGGACAGTTGGATGCCGTGCTGCACGCGAGCCCCGAGGAGCGTCGCGGCTTCATCGAGGAGGCCGCCGGCATCCTGAAGCACCGCCGCCGCAAGGAGAAGACCCTCCGCAAGCTGGAGGCGATGCAGGCGAACCTGACGCGACTGAACGATCTCGCGGGTGAGCTGCGCCGGCAGCTCAAGCCGCTCGGGCACCAGGCCGAGATCGCCCGTGAGGCGCAGTCGATCGCGGCGATAGTCCGCGACGCGACCGCCCGGCTGCTCGCCGACGAGATCGTGACGCTGCGCGAGTCACTCGCGGTGCACTCCTCGAGCGAGGCGGAGCGCAAGACGGAGCGGATCGTTCTGCAGGAACAGCTCGACCAGAACAAGCTGCGCGAGCAGCGTATCGAGGCGGCGCAGCAGGGCGATCGGGTCGACACGGCCAGGCGGATCGCGTTCGGTCTGGAGCAGGTGCAGGAGCGCCTGCGCGGCCTGTTCACGCTCGCAAACCAGCGGATCGCGCTCCTCGGCGCGCAGGGCGAGGTGCACGACTTCAGCGCGGGTGTCACTCAGCAGCAGGTGGATGATGCGCGCGCTGAGGCGGAGCGGCTCGCCGAGCTCATCAGCGACACCGAGCGGGCCTGGCAGGAGGCGCAAGCCGTGAGCGCCAGCGCACGTGCTGCGCTGGATGCGATGGACGATGAGATCGCGCTGCAGAGCTCGCTCGTGTCGAAGCACGAACTCGAGCTCGCCGGGCTCGCCGGTGCGGTCGACACAGCCAACTCGCGGCTCGCCGCGGTGCGCGGAGAAGTGCTGCGGCAGCAGAACGCGCTCGACGCCGCAGAGCAGCGCCGCGAGGCCGCGCTCGCCGAATTCACCAGGCTGGAAGCGGATGCCGCGGTGGGGGAGGCGGGAGAGACCGACCTCGACGCCGCGTACGAGGAGGCACAGGGCGTCGTTGTCGCCGCCGAGTCGGAGATCGAGCGGCTGCGGGAGTCGCTGCACACGCTCGAGCGCGAACGCGACGCGCTCGCCGCCCGCACCAACGCGCTCACGCGCGCGCTCGAGGTCAAGGATGCAGCGGGCGATCTGGTCGCTGCGAAGTTGACCGGCATCCGGGGCATCGTCGCGGACCACATCCAGGTGAAGCCGGGGTTCGAAGCTGCCATCGCCGCTGCGCTGGGGAGCCTCGCCGACGGCGTGCTCGCCGAGGACCGTGACAGCGCCATCGACGCGGTCGCGCATGCCAAGCACCACGATCTCGGCAGGGTCGAGATCGTCGTGGCCGACAGCGGCGCCATGGCACCCGCCTGGCCGGCGCTGCCCGGCATCGTCGCCGCGCAATCAGTCGTGGACGCCCCCGGCGGCGTGCTCGGCATCCTCAGTTACATCGCCATCGCCGACGACCTCGATGCGGCGCGCTCAGCTGGCCCAAAGCTCGCCGACGCCGGGCTCGGCGGCCCGATCACGATCGTGACCAAGGGCGGCGACGTGCTCACCGAGTACGTGCTGCGCGGCGGCTCCGGCGGCAAGCAGGGGCGCATCGAGCTGCTCGCGGAACGCGACGCAGCCGCCGAACGCCTGACCGAGGTGACCTCGCTCATCGAGCGGGCACGATTCGAGCTGGCCGAGCAGCGCGGCGTGCTTCAGGTCGCCAAGGAGCAGTCCCAGCGCGCCCTCGCCACCCTGCGCGAGTTCGACGCCCAGCTGGCCGCGCGCACCGAGAAGCTCAACCGCGCCAAGGTCCAATTCGAGGCAGCCCAGGCAGAGGCGCAGCGCCTGGAGAAGGGTCTCGAGCTTGCGACGACCGCGGTGGCGGATGCGGTGGCTGCGGCGGAGAAGGCTGCAGCCGACCTCGAGTCGGCCCGGTCCAGGCCGAAACCCATCCTCGACGTGAGCGCGCGCGACGGACTGTCGCAGGAGCTCGACGCGGCACGCGAGAGCGAGGTTGAGGCGCGACTCCAGGTCGAGACCGCGCGCGAGCGGGTCCGTGCGGAACGCCAGCGGGCACTGCAGCTGGAGAAGCAGCTTGAGGAGGAGCGCGCCGCCGCGCAGGAGAGCGCCCGTCGGGCGGTGATCCGACGTCGCCAGATCGAGCAGGCGCAACGCGTCGCTGATGCGCTGCCCGCGGTGCTCGACTCGGTGAACCGCTCGGTGACCGCAGCCCGCATGGAACTCTCCGCGCGCGAAGCCGATCGCGCCAAGCAGAACGAGGAGCTCGCCGAGCTGCGTCGCCAGGAAGCCGGGCTGCGCGAGCGCCTGACCGCGGTGAGCGAAAGCGTGCACGGGCTCGAGATGCAGATCTACGAGAAGAAGCTGCACCTGTCGACGCTCGTCGAGCGCGCGGCGGAGGAGCTCGGCCTCGTCGAGGACGTTCTCGTCGCCGAGTACGGCCCGCAGGTCCCGGTGCCGGATGATGCCGCAACAGCGGTCGAGCCCCCTGCGGTCGAGCCTGTCGAGACCTCGACCGATATCTCGACGAGCTCGATCACCGATGAAGGGTGGATGGCCCCCTCGGAGGGCAAGCCGTTCAACCGCTCCGAACAGGAAGCCCGCCTGGCCCGCGCGCAGCGCAAGTACGCGCAGCTCGGTCGCGTCAACCCTCTCGCGCTCGAGGAGTTCGCGGCGCTCGAGCAGCGCCATAAGTTCCTCACCGAGCAGCTCACCGACCTGACAAACACCCGCAAGGACCTGCTCACGATCATCGACGAGCTCGACGTGAAGATGAAGGATATCTTCGAGGCCGCGTTCGAGGACACTCGGGCGGCCTTCAACGACGTCTTCCCGGTGCTGTTCCCAGGCGGCACCGGCAGCATCCGCCTCACCGACCCGGATGACCTGCTCACCACGGGCATCGAGGTCACCGTGAAGCCGGCGGGCAAGAAGATCGAGCGGCTGTCGCTGCTCTCGGGCGGCGAGCGCTCACTGGCTGCGGTTGCGCTGCTGATCGCGATCTTCAAGGCGCGCCCCAGCCCGTTCTACATCATGGACGAGGTGGAGGCGGCACTCGACGACGCGAACCTCGGCCGGCTGCTGACGATCTTCGAGGAGCTCCGCGAGAACTCGCAGCTCATCGTCATCACCCACCAAAAGCGCACGATGGAGATCGCGGATGCGCTCTACGGCGTCTCGATGCGCTCGGATGGGATCAGCGCCGTGGTCGGTCAGCGGGTTGCCCGCGAAGACGAAAAGGCGAGCTGAGCCGCCAGCGGGACCGGCAAGCTCCGAGTACGACCGGCAAGCTCTGCATCGCGGAGCCGATGCCCGTTAGCCTCCGCACTCGTCCGCGCATGCTCCGGACATCCGCGCCCGGTGCGCGGGGCGCGGATGTCCGGAACGGGCGCGCGGAAGTCGGTGAGCTCAGCCGCCAGCCACCCATCTGGTTGGCAGGAATGCCCCGTCTCGTGGCGGTCTGTCGCGCCTAGACTGTCGCAGTGATCGACATCGAGCGGGTGCAGAGGCGCGTCATCCGCACCCTCGTTCTGGCGCAGATTCTCGGCGGAATCGGCCTCGGGGCGACGGTGTCCGTTGGCGCATTGCTTGCTGCGGAGGTGAGCGGCGAGAACGCGTTGTCAGGCATGGCGTCGACCATGAGCACTCTCGGGGCTGCCATCATCGCGTTGCCGTTGGCCCGCTTGGCGATGCGGCGTGGGCGGGGGTTCGCGCTAGCGGCAGGGTCGATTCTCGGCATCGCCGGCGCGGTGCTGGCAACGGTGTCGGCGGCGCTCGGATCGTTCCCACTGCTGATCGTCGCATTCCTGCTCACCGGCGTCATCGGGGCCACGAACCTGCAGGCGCGGTTCGCGGCCACCGACCTGGCTCAGCCGGACCGCCGCGGGCGTCAGCTGTCCGTGGTTGTCTGGTCGACGACGATTGGCGCGGTGCTCGGCCCGAACCTGATCGGCCCTGGGGAGGCGCTAGGCGCCGCGCTCGGCCTGCCGACGCTCACCGGCCCGTTCATCTTCACCGTCGCCGCCCAGGTGGCAGCGACCGTCGTCTACCTCGTCGGTCTTCGTCCTGACCCGCTGCTCACGGCGATCGGCAGCCGCACGCCGGAGGAATCACGCCCCGCCCGAGGCGGCTTCGCGACGCTACGACACAACCCCCTTGCGCGCTACGCCGTGACGACCGTTGCCCTCAGCCACGCGACCATGGTCGCCGTCATGGCGATGACGCCGGTGCACCTTTACTCGCACGGCGCGACGCTCGAGCTGGTCGGCTTCGCGCTCAGTCTGCACATCGCCGGGATGTTCGCCCTGTCGCCGGTGTTCGGGTGGCTCGCCGATAGGGTGGGCCGACTCCAGGTGATCCTCATCGGCCAGGCGACGTTCGCCGCCTCGCTGTTGCTCGCCGGCTTCGTGAGCCACTCGGAAGCAGGTGTCACACTGAGCGTCACGCTGCTCGGGGTGGGCTGGTCGGCATCGGTCATCGCCGGATCGACCGTCGTCGCCGAATCCGCGGAAGGTCCCGACCGCGCCGCCCTGCAGGGCGTCTCCGACCTCACCATGAACGCGGTCGCGGCACTCAGCGGCGCGCTCGCCGGGCCGGTGCTGGTCGCGATCGGCTACTCGGGACTCGGCTTCGTCACCATCGCCCTGGTCGGCTTCGTCACGGTGTGGACGATCATCCGACTCACCGCTCAGGAGAGCCGTCTGGTGCCCGGGTCCAGGATCCGCAGCCAGCGGTAGCCGTACCCCTCCAGGTCGAGTTCGGCCCGCCCCCGGTCGTCGGTGCGCGTCTCGCCCTCCTGGAGCAGGTCCACCAAACGTGTTTCGGCATCCGCACCATCCACGGTGAGCGGGACGGTCAGCGCGTTCGGCGAGAAGTTGTGCAGCGCGATCATGCTCCCCAGGGGCCCGGTGACCCGGTGCGCAAGGACGGATGCGTGAGGCTGCTCGAGGATGGTCAGGTCGCCCCAGCCGATCTCGGCAGATGCCCGGTAGCGCCGGATGAGCAACTGGATGAAGCTGAGCAGAGAATCGGGGTCGTGCCGTTGCTGATTCACATTGATATGGTCAGGGCCGAAACCGTCAGCCACGACCGGATTGGGCAACGCCGACGGCCGCGCGGTTGAGAAGCCGCCGTTCTTCGCGTCAGTCCACTGCATGGGCGTACGCACCGCCTGACGCCCACCGGCATCGAGATTCTCGCCCATGCCGATCTCTTCCCCGTAGAACAAGACGGGTGTCCCCGGTAGGGAGAACAGCAGGCTGTACGCCATCCGGATGCGCCGGGGGTCGCCATCGAGCATGGTGGGGAGGCGGCGCACGATGCCGCGGTCGTAAACCTGCATGCGGGGCTCAGGGCCGAGGGCGTCGAAGACCTCCCGGCGCTCGACTTCGGTGAGCTTGTCGAGGGTCAGCTCGTCGTGATTGCGCACGAAGTTGGCCCACTGCGACTGCAGCGCCAGCTTCGGGCGCCTGGCGAGCGTGCGGGCGAGGGGGCGCGCATCCTCCCGGACAAGCGAGAGGTAGAACCGCTGCATCGACTCGAAGTCGAACTGCATCGAGAGCTCATCGCCATCCGGGCCGCCGAAGTAGGCCAGCTGGTCCTTGAACTTCAGGTTGACCTCGCCGAGCAGGATCGCGTCGCCCTGTCGCCTTCCGACGAAGCTGCGCAGGTCGCGCAGGTAGCTGTGACCGGCATCGGGACCCTCCGGCAGCATCCCCTCGGTGGTCTCGAGAAAGAACGGCACGGCATCGACGCGGAAGCCGGAGAGGCCGAGCTGCAGCCAATAGCCGAGGACCTTCGCGATCTCCTCGCGCACCTTCGGGTTGGCGGTGTTCAGGTCCGGCTGGTGCTTGTAGAAGCGGTGCAGGTAGTACTGGCCGGCCTTCTCATCGAACGACCAGACGCCCTTCTCCTCGCCCGGAAACACGGTCTCCGGGGCATCCTTCGGGATCTCGTCGCTCCACACATAGAAATCGCGGTACGGCGAATCAGGGCTGGACCTGGCCGCCTGGAACCACGGATGCCGGTCGGATGTGTGGTTGACGACCAGGTCGGCGATGACGCGCATGCCACGGTCCTTGGCGCTGCGAATCACCTCGACCAGGTCACCGATGTGGCCGAGGCGCTTGTCGATGCCGTAGAAATCCATGATGTCGTAGCCGTCGTCGCGGTCGGGTGTCGGGAAGAACGGCATGAGCCACAGGCATGTCACTCCGAGGTCGGACAGGTAGTCGAGCCGGTGGGCGAGTCCGCCGAAGTCGCCGCGACCGTCGCCGTCCCAGTCCATGAACGTCTCGACGTCGAGGCAGTACAGGACGGCGTTCTTCCACCACAGGTCGCTCGTGTCGGTGATTCTCATGCCACGCTCCTCGCCGTCGGGCGAAGTTGCGGCAGCACGTGCGCGCCGAACTGCTCGATGAACACCAGCTGTTCCTTGCCGACGTGGTGCAGGTACACCTCGTCGAAGCCGAGCTCGATGGCCTCACCCAGCCAGTCGACGTGGCGGGCGAGGTCATCGGAGACCTGTACGAGATCGGGGAGTTGCTCTGCCGGCACGTTCGCGCTCTCGCGATCAAACTCTTCCGTCGCCCAGATGTCCCAGCATCGAGGCGGCCCGATCGCGCCGTTTCGCCACTGATCGTGCGCGATCGCCAGTGCCTCGTCGTAAGTGGGCGCGTAGCTCAGGTGCACCTGGAGCGCGACCGGTCCGGTGCCGCCCGCGGAACGGTACGCGTCGATGACCTCGCGCAGCGCGTCGTGCGGCTGGGCGACGGTGATCAGCCCGTCCGCCCAGTCGGCCGCCCAGCTTGCGGTGGCCGGGGTGACTGCTGCGGCGAACAGTGGGGGAGGAACATCCGGAAGCGTCCAGAGCCTCGCCTCGTGCACGGCGACGTCGCCGGTTGCGCTCACCTGCTCACCGGCGAGCATGCGCCGGATGACGTCGACGCTCTGCCGCAGCCGCCGGTTGCGGGCGTCCTTGTCCGGCCACTCGTCGCCGGTGATGTGCTCGTTCATGTTCTCGCCGCTGCCGAGGGCCGCCCAGAACCGTCCCGGGTACATCGCGGCGAGGGTTGCCGCCGCTTGCGCGATGATCGCGGGGTGGTAGCGCTGGCCGGGGGCGTTCACGACCCCGAACGGCAGCCGGGTGGCCTGCAGTGCCGCGCCGAGCCACGCCCACGCGAATGCGGAATGGCCCTGCCGCTCGCTCCACGGCGCGAAGTGGTCGCTGCACATGGCCGCGGTGAAGCCGGCCTGCTCTGCATGCTGGACGGCATCGATGAGCGCGCTCGGGTGAACCTGTTCATGGGAGGCATGGAAGCCGATGACGGTCATCTTTCGACCGTCGCACGCGGGGCTGGGAAAGTGACGGGGATTCCGTTGTGGTCGCTGGAAGGGCGGTGGCACCGGCTTCAATAGACTCGACCCCATGGCTGAGCGCACCCCGTGGTCACTGACCGGAGCACTTCGCGGCATGTTCGCGAAGCCGACCATCGACGACAACACCTGGGAGGACCTCGAGGATGCGCTGATCACCGCCGACTTCGGTCCGGATGTCACTGACGGCGTCATCGAGGATCTGCGGGAAAAGGTGGACCGGTATCGCACGACCGACCCGGCCGACCTGAAGCGGATGTTGCGGGAGAGCCTCGAGGAGCGACTGTCGAAGCTCGACCCGACGCTGCGGCTCAGCGACCGCCCCGCGGTTGTGCTCGTCGTTGGCGTCAACGGGGTCGGCAAGACCACCACGATCGGCAAGTTCGCGAAGTTCCTGCGCAACTTCGACCGCAGTGTCGTCGTCGGGGCGGCCGACACGTTCCGCGCGGCAGCGGTCGAACAGCTGGCAACCTGGGCAGAGCGGGCTGGCGCGGACATCGTCCGTCCCCAGCAGCAGGGTCAGGACCCGGCATCCGTCGCGTTCCAGACTGTCGACAAGGCCAAGCGTGAGGGCATCGACATCGTCATCATCGACACCGCAGGTCGGCTGCAGACCAAGAGCGGTCTCATGGACGAGCTGTCGAAGATCCGCCGGGTGGTGGAGAAGCAGTCGGACATCGCCGAGGTGCTGCTGGTGCTGGATGCGACCACCGGCCAGAACGGGCTCGCGCAGGCCGAGGCGTTCATCGAGCACGCGGGCGTCACCGGGCTGGTGCTGACCAAGCTGGACGGGTCCGCGAAGGGCGGGTTCGTGCTCGCGGTGCAGGAGAAGACCGGCATTCCGATCAAGCTCATAGGGCAGGGCGAGGGCATCGGCGACCTCACCGGCTTCACGCCGCACGTTTTCGTTCAAAACCTCGTCGGCTGACCAGCGCGAGTGGAAGGATGATCGCATGAGCGACCTTCAGATCGGTTACGCGGCAATGCTGGAGCAGTTCGCACCGGCGGAGGCCGTTGCGTTGTCGGCGTTCGCCGAGGAGCACGGCTTCAGCGGCGTCATGGCGGCTGACCACTTCCAGCCGTGGGTTCCCGCCCAGGGGCAGTCCTCCTTCGTCTGGGCGATGCTCGCCGCGGTCGGGGAGCGCACCAGGGGTGACTTCGGCCCCGGCGTCACCGCGCCGACGTTCCGCTGGCATCCTGCGATGGTTGCGCAGGCATCCGCGACCCTTGCCTCGATGTATCCGGGACGACACTGGCTTGGCCTCGGGTCGGGTGAGGCGCTCAACGAGCACATCATCGGCGAGTACTGGCCGGAGGCGCCCGAGCGCATCAACCGGATGTTCGAGGCCATCGACATCATCAAAAAACTGTTCTCGGCGTCCATCGCCGGTAGGGATGTCAAGCACACCGGGCAGTACTTCAAGCTCGAGAGCACGCGGCTGTGGACGATGCCAGAGGTGGCGCCGGAGATCCTGGTTGCAACGGCCGGGCCGGTGACCGCGCGCCGCGCGGGCAAGCACGTTGACGGGCTCATCACGGTCGGCGCTCCGCTGGAGAAGATCTCGATGCTGTTCGGCAAGTTCGACGAGGGGGCCCGTGAGGCGGGGAAGGACCCATCGACGATGCCCAGGGTGCTGCAGCTGCACCTGAGCTGGGCGCCGACGACCGAAGAGGCGATGGCGAACGCGCTGCACGAGTGGCCGAACGGCGGGATGAAGTTCCCGAAGGGGGACATCCGGTCGCCGTTCGAGCTGGAGCAGATGGCGAAACTCGTGCGGCCCGAGGACTTCGAGGGGCGGATGGTCATCGACTCCGACCCGGACGTGCACCGCGCGTACATCCAGAGGTTCGTCGACCTGGGCTTCGACCGGATCTACCTGCACAACGTCGGCCGCAACCAGCGCGAATGGATCGAGGTTTTCGGTCGCGAGGTGCTGCCGAAGCTCAAGCGCTAACGCCCTACCGTCGGTGCTGTCGGCTCAGCTCCACATAGTGCGTCGCATTGCCGCGGACCTTCTCCAGCTCATCGTCGGTCAGCGGACGGCGCACCTTGGCCGGCACACCAGCCACGAGTGAACCGGGTGGGACGACGGTGCCCTCGAGCACGACGGCGCCAGCCGCGACCAGGGACCCGGCGCCGATCACCGCACCATTGAGCACGGTCGCGCTCATCCCGATCAGGCAGTCGTCGTCGACGGTGCAGCCGTGCAGCACCGCGGCATGGCCGACGCTGACGCCCGAGCCGATCGAGGTCGGAATGCCCGTGTCGCAATGCACGACCACGTTGTCCTGCAGGTTGCTGCGCGCGCCGAGCGTGATGCTGTCGGTGTCGCCGCGCAGCACGGCTCCGTAGAACACGCTTGACTCCGAGCCGAGGTTGACGCGCCCGATCACGGTCGCATTGGGGGCGACCCACGCGGTGTCGTCGATCTGGGGCACCTCACCGTCGAACGGGAGCACAAGCGGTTCACTGGTCATGTCGCCACGATATCGCCCCGCCAGACGGACAGCCTCGATCACCTAAACTGGGCAGCACCATGGCCACTTTCGGAAACCTCACCGACCGTCTCACAGAGACGTTCAAGAAGCTGCGCGGCAAGGGCAAGCTCAGCCCAGCGGATGTCGATGGCACAGTCCGCGAAATCCGACGCGCACTGCTCGACGCTGACGTCGCCCTCGATGTCGTCAAGGAATTCACCGGGAAGGTGCGCGAGCGCGCCCTCGGCGACGAGGTCAACAAGGCGCTTAACCCGGCGCAGCAGGTCGTGCAGATCGTCAACGAGGAGCTCATCGGCATCCTCGGAGGTGAGCAGCGGCGGCTCGAGTTCGCCAAGAATCCGCCGACCGTGATCATGCTCGCGGGTCTCCAGGGTGCGGGTAAGACGACGCTCGCGGGCAAGCTCGCGAAGTGGCTCGCATCCGAGAACCACACGCCGATGCTCGTCGCAGCCGACTTGCAGCGTCCCAACGCCGTCACCCAGCTGCAGGTTGTCGGCGAACAGGCCGGCGTCAAGGTCTTCGCCCCTGAACCGGGCAACGGCGTGGGCGACCCGGTGCGTGTTGCGAAGGACGCCGTCAAGTTCGCGCAGGACAAGCAGTACGACATCGTCATCATCGACACCGCCGGACGCCTCGGCGTAGACGCGGAAATGATGAAGCAGGCCTCCGACATCCGCAAGGCGACCGCGCCGGATGAGGTGCTGTTCGTCATCGACGCGATGATCGGCCAGGACGCGGTCGCCACGGCAAAGGCATTCCAGGACGGCGTCGACTTCACCGGCGTCGTGCTCACCAAGCTCGACGGCGACGCCCGCGGTGGCGCGGCGCTGTCGGTCGCATCGGTTACCGGCCGTCCGATCATGTTCGCCTCGACCGGTGAGGGCCTCGGCGACTTCGAGCCGTTCTACCCCGACCGGATGGCAAGCCGAATTCTCGACCTCGGCGACATCCTGACCCTCATCGAGCAGGCGCAGAAGGCCTTCGACGAGGAAGAGGCGCTCAAGGTCGCCGAGAAGTTCGCGACCGACACGTTCACCCTCGAGGACTTCCTGGCCCAGATGCAGCAGCTCAAAAACATGGGCTCCATCAAGGGCATGCTCGGGATGCTGCCCGGCGCGAAGGGTATGCGGCAGCAACTGGACAACTTCGACGAGCGGGAGATCACCCGCACCGAGGCGATCATCCAGTCGATGACCCCGTCGGAGCGGCGCCAGCCGAAACTGCTGAACGGGTCCCGTCGCCTGCGCATCGCGAAGGGGTCTGGCACGACCGTCACCGATGTCAACCAGCTTGTGACCCGCTTCGAGCAGGCCGCGAAGATGATGAAGACCGTCGCCAAGGGCGGCATGCCGCAGATCCCGGGAATGGGACCGATGCCGGGCGGCCGGATGAAGCAGCAGGCGAAGAAGGGCAAGAAGGGCTCCCGCTCGGGCAACCCGGCGAAGCGCGCGGCAGAAGAGGCGGCGCTCGCCGCCGGCATTCAGCCGGGCGGTGCTGGAGCGGGCGGAGCCGGTTTCGGCCTCGGCGGTGCGGCCAAGCAGGGCGGTCCGAGCGAGGAAGAGCTCGCTGCGCTGCAGAAGTTCCTCGGCCGCTAGGCGGCTCTAGCTCCGGCGAGCAGGCGCCGCAGCGCGCCATCCGGCGATCGGACGTTCCGCGTGCAGCTCGATGGCCTCGCGGTAGTGCTCGACCAACGCGTCGCACACGCTCGACCACGACCTGTCGCGCACTGCGGTGTGCGCCGCGCTAGCGAACGCGAGCCGCTTTGCGGTGTCGCCGGCCAGGTCGGCGACGCGCTCGCGCAGCTCGTGCAGGTTGCCGGGGGAGTACAGCCATCCGGTCCGGCTGGAATCGACCAGGTCGACCGGTCCGCCGCGCCCGGTGGCGACAACCGGCACGGCGCTCGCCATCGCCTCCTGGATGGTCTGGCAGAACGTCTCCGACTCGCCCGGATGCACGAACACGTCGAAACTGGCGACCGCCCGCGCGAGGTCGTCGCCGCCAAGGAAACCCGCGAAGTGTGCTGTCGGCAGCAGCTGCTCCAACCTGGCCCGCTGCGGTCCGTCACCGACGATGACGAGCTTGACGCCCTGCAGCGTCGCAAGCACCCGGAGGTCCTCGACCTGCTTCTCTGCGGCGAGCCGGCCGACGAAGCCCACAATGCGCTCGCCGTTTGGAGCAACCAGCTCCCGCCAGGCGTCGTCACGCTTCGCGGGCGAGAACCGTGCGCTGTCCACCCCACGCACCCAGGTGCGCACCCGGTCGATCTGGTGCTCGCGCAACTGCCTGACGGCATAGCTCGACGGAGCCAGGTTGAGGGTCGAGCGCTGGTGAATGCGCTGAACGTGCTGCCACAGCAGCGCCTCCGCGAACGGGAAGCCGTAGCGGGCCGCGTAGGCGGGCACATCCGTCTGGTAGATCGCCACGGTCGGCAGATCGAGCCGTTCGGCCGCGATCATCGCCTGCCAACCGAGCACGAAGGGCGAGGCGAGGTGCACGACATCGGGGCGGAAGGCACGCAGGCTCTTCGCGATGCGGTTCCTCGTCACCGTCGCGACCCGCACGTTCCGGTACGCGGGCAGCGCGAACGACGGGACACCCTCGACGTTTACCCCGCCGACCGTCGCGGGCAGCTCGGCGGTGCGCGGTGCGAGCACCAGCACGTCGTCGCCGCGCGCAGCGAGGTGGTCGATCACCCGCAACAGCGAGTGGGTGACGCCGTTCATGTGTGGGAGGAAGGATTCTGCGACCAGTGCGACTCTCACCCCGCCACCATCGCATCCGCCTCCGGATGTCCGGCCACGGTGCGGTGACGCGCCCACCAACCGTCGGTGAACGAATGGTGCCGTACGTGCGAGAGCAGCGAAACGTTGGGTACCGGTTGGCGAGCGCAGTCACTAGCTTTGTGCCATGAGGCGTTCCACCCTGCTTTCCTTCGCTGTCCCCGTTGCCTCGCTGGCGTTGCTGGCCGGATGCGCGAGTTCCCCCGGGGGTGCGCCGAGCGAGTTGGCGCCGAGCGGCGAGTCCGGGGCGATCAATCTCGTCGGCATGTGGCGAGTCGATGCACCACAGGAGTCCGACGAGACCTGGCTGCGGCTCGACGCGGGGAGCTTCGAGCTGTGGCGCGACTGCGGCGTTGTGAGTGGATCCTGGCAGGCGGGGGAGCGCATTTTCATCGCTGACGTCCACGGGGCGCTGGAGGGATGTGTCGAGAACGGCCAGATGCCCAGGGTGGACTGGCTTCACGAGGTGACGGGCTACGAGCCCAGCGTCGACGGTTGGGAACTGCTCGACCGGTCGGGCGGTGTCATCGCCTCCCTCACCATCGACGGCACTCCACCACCCAACCCGAACGTCAGCGACTCGATGCGCGAAGCGCCGGAGATCACCGACCGGACGCGCGAACACTTCGCCGAGCCGGCACCGTTGCCGAGCGACCTTGAGCCCGCAACTGTCGACGCGGTGGTTGGCCGCTGGCTGCCCATCGGAGCGGGCGAGGGTACGGATGCCTTCATCGAGTTCGCTGCGGATGGCAGCTACACCGGCTCCGACGGCTGCAACGGATCACAGGGTCGCTGGGCGGTGGGCGCGGACGGTGAATGGCTCGCCACCGCCGGCCCATCCACCCTCATCGCGTGCGACGGTGCGCCAACCGCGTTCTGGGCATCCGGCGCCCGCCACGCTGGCTTCGACGGCGAAGCGCTCGTCTTCGTCGACGCATCCGGAGTCGAGCTGGGGCGAGTGCAGCCCGCCTAGGCTTGGGGCATGCCCACGCGTCCCATCCGCATCGGCGTGCAACTCGCGCCGCAACACGCACCATATGAGGCCATCCGCGACGCCATCATCGAGCTCGAAGAGCTGGGCGTCGACATCATCTTCAATTGGGACCACTTCTTCCCGCTGTCCGGTGAGCGCGACGGCCTGCACTTCGAGTCATGGACGATGCTCGCCGCTATCGCCGAGCAGACAAGCCGGGTCGAACTCGGCGCTCTCGTGAACTGCAACAGCTACCGCAACCCCAGCCTGCAAGCAGACATGGCACGCACCATCGACCACATCAGCGCCAAGGGCGGCACCGGCCGGTTCATCTTCGGCACCGGCGCCGGATGGTTCGAACGGGACTACACGGAGTATGGCTATGAGTTCGGCACCCCGGGAACCCGCATCGCCGCGCTCGCTCGCGACCTGCCCATCATCAAGGAACGCTGGACCAGGCTCAACCCGCAGCCGACCCGCCCCATCCCGATCCTGATCGGCGGTGGCGGCGAGAAGAAGACACTGCGGATCGTCGCAGAGCACGCCGACATCTGGCACAGCTTCAGCGACGTGCCGACGCTCGAGCGCAAGCTCGGGACTCTCGCCGAGCACGGTCGCGCGGTCGGCCGGGACACCTCCCAGATCGAGATCTCTACCGAACTCAGACGCCGCACACCAGAGGATGCCGACGAACTCGTAGACCTCGGCGCCACACTGTTCACGGTCGGGCTGTCTGGCCCGCACTACAACCTCGACATGGTCAGGGACTGGCTCTCCTGGCGCGACGAGCACCGCTCGAAGTTGGCTTCCTGATCGTTCCTGCCAACCCTCACACGCCTTCTGCCAGAGTCACCGGCGCGGTCAAAGGTTGTCGCCGGTCACGACTAGCGTGAGTCAGGTGACTTCGACCATGAAACGCGACGCAGCTCCGACACCGGCATCCGGCGTCACACCGCTCGTGCTCGTCGCGATCATCGTGACGGTGCTCGCGTGGGCGAGTGCGTTCATCGTGATTCGCGGGGTCGCGCCGCACTTCAGCGGCGGGGGTCTCGCCCTCGGCCGACTGGTCGTCGGCACGGTGTTGCTCGCGCTGCTGCTTATCGGCAAGCGCTGGGTGAAGCCGACCGGGCGCGAGTGGGTCCTGATCCTCGTGTTCGGCATTGCCTGGTTCGGGCTCTACAACGTCGCTCTCAACATCGCAGAGCAGACGCTCGATGCGGGCACGAGCGCCATGATCGTGAACATCGCACCCATCCTGATCGCCCTCGGTGCGGGAGTGTTCCTGGGGGAGCGGGTGCCGAAGTGGCTCATCGTCGGCACCGGTGTCGCCTTCTTCGGCGTCATCCTGATCGGGATCGCATCCGGTGCCAGCCTCGGCGGCGGAGCGGGCATCTGGTGGTGCCTGCTCGCTGCAGTCACCTACTCGATCGGCGTGCTGTGCCAGAAGCCGGTCCTGAAGTCGCTGCCAGCATCGCAGGTTACCTGGATGGGCGCCGCCATCGGCACGATTGCCTGCCTCCCGTTCACCGGCAACCTGATCAGCGAGGTGCAGGCCGCGCCGATCGAGGCGGTGCTCGGAGTGGTTTACCTCGGCGCCGTCCCGACCGCGCTCGCCTTCAGCACGTGGGCTTACGCCCTCGGCCGCATGCCGGCCAGCCAGCTGGGGGTCACCACCTATGTCGTGCCAGCGCTCGTCATCCTGCTCGGTTGGCTCGTCTTCAGCGAGATCCCCGCTCCGCTCGCGATCGTCGGTGGCGCGCTGTGCCTGGTGGGCGTGGCGGTGTCCCGGATGCGGCCGCGTCGCCCGGAATCGACGCCGGTTCCCGCGAGCGCCGGAAATCTGTCAGAATAGTAAGTCGAGTCCCGGCCCGCCCGACCCTCTATCAGGCTGGCCGCAAGACCCCATCAGAGCTTTTGAGCCGAGTGTGCCCCCACGCCCACGGCGCTCAGTTCAACCAACTATTGAATCAATCGGAGAATTGTGGCTGTAAAGATTCGCCTCAAGCGCCTGGGCAAGATCCGGGCACCCTACTACCGCATCGTCGTCGCCGACGCGCGCACCAAGCGTGACGGTCGCGTGATCGAGGAGATCGGCAAGTACCACCCCACTGAGGAACCCTCGGTCATCGAGATCAAGTCCGATCGTGCGCAGTACTGGCTCAGCGTCGGCGCGCAGCCGACCGAGCAGGTCATGGCGCTGCTGAAGCTCACCGGCGACTGGGGCACCTTCAAGGGTGAGAAGAACCCCACCAACACGGTGCGCACCGCCGAGGCCAAGCCCGAGTTCCAGGCGGACGAGAAGAAGAAGCCCGTCCTGAAGCCCAAGGAAGAGAAGAAGCCGGCCAAGGCCGAAGCCGAAGAGGCAGCCACCACCGGTGACGAGGTCGCCACCGAGGCAGCTCCCGCCGAGGCCGAGGTTGCTGACGCCGCCCCCGCCACCGCCGAGGAGACGGCCGAGCAGGCCGCGGGCTCCGAGGCCGACGCCGCTGCCGCGGCTGAGCCGGGCAAGGAATAACCGTTGCTTGCTGCCGCTCTGGAGCACCTCGTGAAGGGGATCGTCGACAACCCTGACGATGTTCAGGTTGTCGCAAAGAACTCGCCACGCGGCGAGATCCTCGAGGTTCGTGTCAACCCGGATGACCTCGGTCGTGTGATCGGCCGTTCCGGTCGCACCGCCAAGGCGCTCCGCACGCTGGTCAGCGCACTCGCCGACGGCCGCAAGGTGCGCGTCGACGTGCTCGACACCGATTCCTAGAGTGGCATCAGCAGAGAACAACCGGCTTCGGGTTGGTCGACTCACCAAGGCTCACGGCCTCAAGGGAGCGATCAAGATCGAGTTGTATACCGACGAGCCGGAGAAGCGGTTCGTGCCGGGGGCGCGATTCTGGTTGCAAGTGCCGGAATCGTCCCCCTGGCATGGCAAATCGATCGAACTGACCGAGCTGCGCTACTACAACACCCAGCCGGTCGCCTTCTTCGAAGGGATCGGCGACCGCACCGCGGCTGAGTCCCTCATCAAGGCGATCCTGCTTGTCGATCACGACCCGGCAGAACTGCCGGAGGAGGACGACGCCTGGTACGACCACCAGCTGGTCGGACTGGGGGTCGTGCGCGAAGGCGAGACCGTTGGAACCGTCGCGCGGCTGGAGCACCTGCCCGCGCAGGACCTGCTGGTCGTTCAGACCGGGTCCGGCGAGGTGATGGTGCCGTTCGTCAAGGCGATCGTGCCCAGCGTCGACCTCGCCGCGGGCATCCTCACCGTCACGCCGCCGGCGGGCCTGTTCGAGGCACTGCCGGAGGATGCGTCGGAAGCGGAGACGGCGACACCCGCCGATGGCGACGCGGCCACCGGGGAACCGACCGCACCGTAGGCTCGTGCCCATGCGCATCGACATCGTCACGATTTTCCCCGAGTTCTTCTCGGTGCTGGACGTGTCGTTGCTCGGCAAGGCGCGCGCATCCGGTCTCATCGAACTGGGGGTGCACGACCTGCGCGACTTCACGCGCGATCGTCACCGTACCGTCGACGACACGCCATACGGCGGCGGCGCAGGCATGGTGATGAAGCCCGAACCGTGGGGCGAAGCGCTGGATGGCATCCTCGACGGCGATGCTGTTGTGGTATTCCCGTCGCCCGCCGGAGAGCCGTTCACGCAGGCGATGGCACGCGAGCTGGCCGACGAGCCGCACCTGGTCTTCGGATGCGGGCGGTACGAGGGCATCGATGAGCGCGTGGTCGAGCACACCGCGACGCGTGCGCGCGTGCGCATGGTCAGCCTCGGCGACTACGTGCTGAACGGGGGAGAGGTCGCCGCGATGGCGATGATCGAGGCGATCGGCCGGCTCATCCCGGGCGTTGTCGGCAACCCGGAGAGCCTCGTCGAGGAGTCGCACAGCGACGGCCTGCTCGAATACCCGAGCTACACCAAGCCGGCCGAATGGCGTGGCCTGAGCGTGCCGCCGGTGCTGCTCAGCGGCAACCACGCGGCCATCGCCGCCTGGCGCCGCGAGCAGCAGTTGGAGCGGACCCGACGCGTCCGCCCGGACCTGCTCCCACCCGAGTGACCCGAGTCAGTCGCGCGCGGTCAGCACGAGCGGGCCGTCGTCGGTGATGGCGATGGTGTGCTCCGCGTGCGCAGCGCGTGAGCCGTCGACGCTCCGCAGCGTCCAGCCGTCGGCATCCGTGTAGAGCCGGTCAGTGCCGAGCATGAACCACGGCTCGATCGCGAAGACCAGGCCGGGCTTCAGCGGGAAACCCCGGCCGGGGCGTCCGTCATTGGGCACGTGCGGGTCACCGTGCATGGTGCGCCCGACGCCATGGCCGCCGAAGTCTGTGTTGATGGACAGGCCGGCCGCGCGGGCCACCTCGCCGATCGCCGATGACACGTCGCCCATCCGGTTGCCGACGCGCGCTGCCTTGATGCCCGCCGCCAGCGCTTGTTCCGTCGTCTCGATGAGCGCCAGGTCCTCCGCGCGCGGTGTGCCGACGACCAGGGACACCGCCGAGTCCGCGACCCAGCCGTCGACGGATGCGGCGAAGTCGATGCTGAGCAGGTCGCCATCCTGCAGCCGGTAGTTGTGGGGCAGCCCGTGCAGTGCGGCGTCGTTGACCGAAGTGCACAGCACCTTCCCGAACGGCATGGCACCGAACGAAGGGTGATAGTCGATGTAGGTGCTGACGGCACCGCGCTTACGGATCAGATCGTGCGCAAGCGCGTCGAGTTCGAGGAGGTTCACGCCGACGTCGGCTGCCTTCTGCAGCTCGCCCAGCACCTCGGCGACGAAGGCTCCCGCCGGTCGCATCTGCTCCAGTTCCGCCGCGGTTCTCAACTCGATCATCCAGCCATTCTTCACGATCCCGCGCCTAGGCTTGGTGCATGTTGGTGAGGCGCGGGTTCTACTGGGCGCAGTTCGGCGCGGTCATCGTCCTGCCGCTGTGGCTTCTCATCGGCCGCGGTCTGGTCTTCAGCGGCTCCGGCTGGGCGTTCGTGATGCTGCTGATCGTCGCGCCAATCCTGTTCGTCTACATGGGCCTCATCCTCGGGCTCACGCTTGCACGCAAGTCGGTTCGAGCGACGAAGGCGGTCTCTTGGATCGACGTCGCGCTGCTCGCGGTGTGGTGGCTCGTGCTGATCGCGGCAGGGTTCGTCAGGAACGACGGCATCGCCGCCATAGCGATCCTCATCTCGATTGGCGCGTTCTGGCTGCAGCTGTGGCAGCTGATCCGCGAAACCCGCGACCGCTTCAACGCGGCTACCGCGCGGCTCACCGACAGCTATCCGGTGACTCCGAATCCGGATGACCCGCCCCGCATCATCCGTATCGACCAGTAGCAATCGTCGATACGAATCGCTGCCAACTGGCGGCAGACGGCCGGTTATGACAGAATTGCTGTTTGTGCCCGCGCACGGTTCTGCCACAGGGGAGCCGGCTACGACAGGGCGCCTCTCACCTTCGAAGTTTTACCGAGCACGCCGTCGACCTGTGGCGATTGCAGGAAGCGAACCACAATGAACATCCTCGATTCAGTCGATGCAGCCTCACTTCGCAGCGACATCCCGGACTTCCGTGCCGGTGACACCGTCAAGGTGCACGTCAACATCGTTGAAGGCACGCGCAGCCGTGTCCAGGTGTTCCAGGGCGTCGTGATCGGACGTCAGGGCGAGGGTGTCCGCGAGACGTTCACGGTCCGCAAGATCAGCTTCCAGGTCGGCGTCGAGCGCAAGTTCCCGGTTCACTCGCCGGTGATCGACCGCATCGAGATCGTCACCCGCGGTGACGTTCGCCGCGCCAAGCTCTACTACCTGCGCGACCTTCGCGGCAAGAAGGCCAAGATCAAGGAAAAGCGCGAGTCCAACTAACCCCTGGTGGCCCGTGGCGCATAGGCGCCTCGTACAATGGTCCGCAAACCCAGGGGCGAGATGACTCAAGACAACCCGCCGATCGCGGCGGACGACGTCGAGGCGATCCGACGCAACCGCGCGCGAAGCGCGAGACTCTTCGCGCGGGATATCATCCTGATCTTCGCGGCAGCGATCATCATCTCGGTGTTGATCAAGACGTTCCTCATTCGCTCGTTCTACATCCCCTCCGGGTCGATGGAGAACACGCTCGAGGTCGACGACCGCATCGTCGTCAACGAACTCGTCCCCGATCTGGTGCCGATCGAGCGCGGTGACGTTGTCGTGTTCCGCGACCCCGGCGGGTGGCTCCGCCCCATGCCGGAGCCGCGGATGAACCCGATCACCGCCGGGTTCGACTGGTTCCTGGGCGTTGTCGGGCTGAGCGCATCCGACAGCAACGACCACCTCGTCAAGCGCGTCATCGGTGTGCCCGGCGACCAGGTGGTGTGCTGCAACACGTTCGGCCAGATCACCATCAATGGCGTCCCGATCGACGAGCCGTACCTGGAGCTTCCGCAGGGCGTGACGAAGGCATCCGGTGTCGACTTCGACGTCACGGTGCCCGAGGGTTCGCTCTGGGTGCTCGGCGACAACCGCTACGACTCGAAGGATTCCCGCTACAACACGACCCAGCCAGGACAGGGCTTCGTGCCGATCGATAACGTTGTCGGTCGCGCGTTCGTTGTCACCTGGCCGGTGGAGAACTGGAGCTGGATCGACAACTACCCGACGGTTTTCTCCGGCGTTGACGGAGGCGAGGGCTGACAATGGCCGTCGCTGACCCGACCCTGAAATTCGAGCGGGAATTGCATGACGGCGGCGCCCGGTTCGTGATCGGATGCGACGAGGTCGGCCGCGGGGCCATCGCGGGCCCGGTCGCGGTCGGCCTGTGCGTCGTGGACCGCGAGCGTGGCCCTGTGCCCAAGGGCCTGCGGGACTCGAAGATGCTCGCCGAGCCGAAACGCGAGGCACTCGCGCCGCTTGCGGCAGCCTGGGCCCGGTTCTCCGCGGTCGGACTCGCGAGCGCCGATGAGATCGACCGGTTCGGCATCATGGCTGCGCTAGCCATGGCAGGCAAACGCGCCCTCGAGGCCATCGCCGATGCCGGCATCCCGATCGAGGAGTCGGTCGTGCTGCTGGACGGCCACTACGACTGGCTCAACCCTGGACTGGGCAGCTCCCGGGTGAAGCTGACCACCCGGGTCAAGGCCGACCGGGATTGCGCATCCGTCTCCGCCGCATCCGTCATCGCCAAGGTGCACCGCGACCGCATGATGATCGAATCCGACGTCCGCTGGCCCGGCTACTCGTGGACCAGCAACAAGGGTTACGGCTCGAGCGAGCACTACGAGGCCATCGATCGGTTGGGTCCGAGCGTGCTGCACCGTCTGAGTTGGCTGAGGCAGCCAGCACTCGACATTGCGGACGCCTAGGATTGGGTGGATGGAAGACGACGACTTTGAGGACTACGACCGTGAGGTCGAATTGGCGCTGTTCCGTGAGTACCGGGACGTTGTTGCGCAGTTCCGCTACGTCGTCGAGACGGAGCGGCGCTTTTACCTGGCCAACGAGGTCGACCTCGTGCGCCGCGACACCGAGCACGACTTCTACTTCGAACTGACGATGCACGACGTGTGGGTCTGGGACGTCTACCGCTCCGACCGGTTCGTGAAGAGCGTCCGCGTGCTCACGTTCAAGGACGTCAACGTCGAGGAGTTGAGCGCCAAGGAGCTCGAGCTGCCGCAGGAGCTCGCGCTCGACGAGTGACCTAGAAGTAGGTCTTCACCGCGTCGACGACGCGATAGTTGGGGTCGACGACCGGGATCAGCCGCCATTTGTCGAATGCGGTGCACGGATGCGAGATGCCGAACGCGATCAGGTCGCCGACCGCGAGGGCGGTGCCCGCCGTGATGCGGAGGTGCGCGTGTTGGTCGCTCAGCCGCTCGATCGTGATGCCGGATGCCTGGCGCCGCGCATCCGGGGACCCGACGGTGAGCGGCATCGGCAGGCCGGCGTCGAACGGAGCATCGCGTCTACCGAAGTTCGCGATGGCAAGGCCGGGTTCCGGGGTGGAGATGACCTGGGCCCACAGTTCGAAGGCCGGTTCCAGCTCGGTGCCGTCGAGGGTGGGGCTGCTGTTCGCGTACAGGCCGTGGTCGTGGGTGAGGTAGCAGCCGCTGCGCAGGATCACCCGCACATCGGCGTCGTGTGACCAGCCGCGGCGCGTGAACGCGCCGATCACCAGGTCGAAGTGGGCGCTGCCGCCGAAAGTGGCGATGGGCTCCTCGACGTAGCCGTCCGAGATCATCGCGTCGAGCAGCTGCGCCGCCGACTCGAGGTAGCCGGCGATCGCGCGCCGCTGACCGTCGCCCTCGCCGGGCATGACGCCCTCGAATCCCTCGACACCGCGAAGCCGGAGACCGCGTTCCCCCGAAATGCGCTGGGCGAGGGAGAGTGCCTGCTCGGTCGTGCGGCATCCGGCGCGCCCGCCTCGGTAGCCGAGTTCGATGAGCAACTGGACCGGTGTTTCGGCGTCGCGCGTGTGCTCGATGATTCGGTCGACGGCCGCGTGCGAGTCGACGCACAGCAGTACCTCAGCGCCGTCACGCTGCACCTCGGCGATCCACTGGAGGTCCCCGGCTGCGATGACCTCGTTTGCGATGAGGATGCGCCGGGCACCGCTGGCCGCGAACACCGCGGCCTGCGCGACCGATGCGACGGTGACCGCCCACGCTCCGGCATCCTGTTGCCTCCACCACAGCTGCGGGCTCAGGTGGGTTTTGCCGTGCGGGGCAAGCTCGACGCCGTGCCGCTCGCAGTAGTCCGCCATCGCCTGCAGGTTGTGCTCGAGCGCGTCGTCGCGCAGCACGAGCATCGGCAGACTCAGGTCCGTGAGAGTCCACCGGTGTTCGCGGACCGAGCCGACGGTGGCGCCGATATCAGGGAACCCGCGCTCGCGCCAGGTGATCGGCTCGTCGAGGACGACTCGGTGGGACTGCTGCACTGCGACTCCCCAGTGGTTGGCGTGCCTCTACGGTAGCGCCGCCAGACCCGCCCAGGTGGCCCGCTTCGAGCACCCAGGGCGGCGCGCTTGACTAGAGTCGCTGTCATGTACGACGTGACTGCTGCGGATTCGATCGTTCTCACCTACGAGCCTGTGCCGGAAACGCAGGTGGTTGCGGGCAGGCCCCGGGTCGGCAGTGCTGAGCTTCACGAGTTGGACGGGCACTCGGTGGGCGTCTGGGAGCTGACCGTCGGGGCCATGGCGGATGTCGAGATCGACGAGGTGTTCGTGGTGCTTTTCGGCGCGGCGACGGTCGAGTTCGTTGACGAGGGTCGCAGCATCACGCTCGGACCCGGGTCGGTCGGTCGGTTGAGTGCGGGCCAGCGCACCATCTGGACCGTCACCGAGACCCTGCGCAAGGTGTATTTCGCCTGACCTCGGACCACCCGTCGTCACGTCCTCCACACGGAACCGGCGCGACTGCACGTCCACCGCTCGGGCCGTTCGTCGCGTGAGAGACAGTGGCCCGGCTGACCCTTGACCCATGGCGGCGAAAGACGAGCTGGGCAGGCGTGGCGAACATCTTGCGGCCGAATATCTTCAGGCGCTCGGCTTCGCGATCATCGACCGCAATTGGCGGTGCACCGACGGTGAGATCGACCTCGTCGCCCGCGATGGCAACGAGACGGTCTTCGTCGAGGTCAAGACTCGCGCAGGGCTCGGCTTCGGGCATCCGTTCGAGGCGATCACCGCCCGCAAGCTCGCGCGACTGCGCCGCCTCGCGTCGCAGTGGTGCCGGGCGCACCCCGACGTCACCGGGTTGGTGCGCATCGACGCGGTCGCGGTGGTCGCGCCTCGGGGCGAGGGGCCGACCATCGAGCACCTGTCGAGGATCTTCTGATGTCGGTTGGCCGCACCCATTCGGTGTCGCTCATCGGCTTGCACGGCGAGATCGTCGAGGTTGAAGCGGTCTTCTCCGCGCAACTGCCGAAGTTCGTCATCATCGGCCTGCCGGATGCGGCGCTCGGCGAGGCACGCGACCGGGTGTTGCCGGCTGCCGCGAATTCCGGATGCGAGCTGCCGAGCCGCCGGCTGACCGTCAACCTGTCGCCTGCGGCGCTGCCGAAGCAGGGATCCGGGTTCGACCTTGCGATCGCGCTGGCAGCCATCGCCGCGACCGGTGCGATCGCCTCCGAGTCGATCGATCGAGTGGTGCACCTGGGCGAGCTCGGACTGGATGGCCGATTGCGGCCGATCAACGGCATCCTGCCCGCGGTGTCCGCCGTTGCGGCGGCGGGCTTCGAGACGGTCATGGTACCCAGCGGAAACGTCGATGAGGCGGAGCTGGTTCCGGGGGTTCGCGTGATCGGGGTCCCGAGCCTGCGCGATGCTGCGATCTGGCACGGCGGGGAGTATGAGCCGATCCCGGTCGAGCCGTTGATGCGCGGCGGGGTAGACGATCCAGAGGAGGATCATCGCGACCTCGCCGATGTCATCGGCAACCCGGAGGCGGTCGAGGCGATGGTGGTGGCCGCCGCCGGCGGTCACCATGTATTCCTGCTCGGCCCGCCCGGCTCCGGCAAGACCATGCTCGCCGAGCGGTTGCCCGGTCTCCTGCCCGACCTCGACCCGGTGAGCGCGCTCGAGGTCAGCTCGGTGCGCTCGCTGGCTGGCTTGCCGGTTGGCCGCGAATTGGCCCGCAGGCCACCGCTCGAAGCGCCGCACCACACCGCGACCGCCGCGGCGTTGATCGGAGGGGGCACCAAGCAGATCAGGCCGGGGGCGGCAGCGCGAGCAAGTGGGGGAGTCCTCTTCTTGGACGAAGCGCCGGAGTTCAACGTGAACGTGCTCGACGCGCTTCGGCAGCCGCTCGAATCCGGGGTGATCTCGATCCACAGGGCCAACGCCATCGCACAGTATCCGGGTCGATTCCAGCTGGTGCTCGCAGCCAACCCGTGCCCATGCGGGCAGTACGGCTCGCGGGATTCGGACTGCACCTGCACTCCGAGTGTGCGTCGCCGCTATCTCGCGAGGCTGTCCGGGCCGCTGCTCGACCGGATCGACATCCAGGTGCGGGTCCCGCGCATCACGTCGGCGCAGCTTCGGACAGCGGATGACGCGCGGCGGCTCTCATCGCGAGCTGCGCGTGAGCGTGTGATCGCGGCCAGGGCACGAGCGGCGCATCGCCTGGCCAGCACGCCATGGACGATCAACGCCCAGGTTCCCGGCTACTGGTTGCGGCATCCGTCACGACGTCTCGGGCCGGTTGCGACCGCATCCATCGACCGGGCGCTGGAACGGGGCGGTATCACGATGCGCGGCTACGACAGGGTGCTGCGGCTCGGCTGGACGCTCGCCGACCTCGAGGGAGCCGAAGCGCCGAGCGCGGATCACATCGGAAGAGCACTGTTCCTGAGAAAGGCGATGGCATCATGACCACTTTCGGGCTGAAGAACGCGGAGATCGCCCAACACGTCCGAGCGGTCGCGCGCGACGACCTCGACGCCGACGAACTGTTCGACCGCTTCGCGCGGGCAGCCTGGACCGGGATCGCCGAGCCCGGGGACCGTGCGGCCGGTGTGCTCGTCGGCATGCTCGGCGCGGCGAGCGCTCTCGACGCGGTGATCGCCCGAACCTCGGTCGATGCCATCGTCGAGAGGGTCCGCGGCGAACTCACCCCGATGGAGACCACCGAGGCCATCGCCAGGTGGCAACCCCGTTTGCAGGCACGGGCAACAATCATCGCGTTGAAGCAGGCGGCCCGCTACGGCGTCCGGCTGGTCGTACCGAGCGACACGGTATGGCCGGCCCGACTTGACGACCTCGGCCCACACGCGCCAATCGCGCTCTGGTTGCGCGGGAACGAGTCGACCCTCGCGACGACGCAGTCCTCGATTGCGCTGGTCGGTGCGCGGGCCGCCACCGGCTACGGAGAGCACGTGACCATGGAAGCGTCGGTCGGGCTGGTCGATCGCGGGTACACGATCGTCTCCGGCGCCGCCTACGGGATCGACGGGATGGCGCACAGAGCCGCCCTCGCCAGTTCCGGTCAGACGATCGCCGTGCTCGCCGGTGGGGTGGACCGCTTCTACCCGAGCGGTCACGAGGCGCTGCTCACCAGGATCGTGAACGACGGCGCTGTCGTCTCCGAACTGCCCTGTGGCGCCGCGCCGACCAAATGGCGGTTCCTGCAACGCAACAGGCTAATCGCGGCGATGAGCCTCGCCACGGTCGTGCTCGAGGCCGGCTGGCGCTCCGGATCGCTCAATACCGCCGGCCACGCTTCGGCGTTGGGTCGCCCACTGGGAGCGGTGCCCGGCCCGGTGACCTCCGCCGCCTCATCCGGATGCCACAGGCTGATCCGCGAATTCGATGCGATCTGCGTCACCAGCGCGGAGGAGATGGCCGAACTCGCGCCGCTCAGCGAACACCGGCTGACCCAGGCGCACACCGAGGTGCCGCTTCCCGGTCTCGACAGCGACCAAGTGCGTTTGCGCGACGCCATGAGCAACCGGGCGGCGCGGCCCGTCGTCGACCTCGCAGCGCGATCCGGGCTCTCGGTTGCCCAGGTGCAGTCGATGCTCGGCACGATGGAACTGGAGGGCAGGGCGGCAGAGCGGGAGGCAGGCTGGGTGCGACTCTGACCTTGCCGCCACCCCCTAGTCTGGTGTCGTGATTCAGGTTGGACAGTACCCAGCGCCCTCGCACGTCGTCGCCCACATCAGCGACACCCATTTACTGGCCGGCGGCGCTCCGCTGTACGGGAAAGTGGCGACCGACGCGCACCTGAAGCAGGCGCTCGAACAGTTGGAGCGGTCGAGCATCCGCCCGGATGCGCTCGTCTTCACTGGCGACCTCGCCGACCTGGGCGAACCGGATGCCTACACGCGACTGCGCGGCATCGTCGAGCCGGTGGCCGAGCGGCTCGGCGCGCAGCTCATCTGGGTGATGGGCAACCACGATGAGCGACTCCAGTACTCGGCCGAACTGTTCGACGAGACCCCGAACGACGCGCCGCAGGACCGGGTGTACGACGTGAACGGGCTGCGCATCATCTCCTTCGACACGAGCGTGCCCGGGTACCACCACGGCGACGTCACCGACGACCAGCTCGCCTGGCTCGAGGACGTCCTCCGGACCCCGGCGCCGCACGGCACACTGCTGGCAGTCCACCACCCGCCCATCCCCACACCCCTGCTCGAGGCGATGGGCATGCTGGAGCTGCGGGACCAGAGCCGGCTCGAGCGCGTCATCCGCGGGACCGACGTGCGCGCAGTGCTCGCCGGGCACCTGCACTACTCGACGCACAGCACGTTCGCGGGCGTCCCGGTGTCGGTGGCGGCGGCAACCTGCTACACCCTCGACCTCACCGCAGAGCAGCGGCTGCTGTCCGGCGTCGACTTCGGGCAGTCGATGACCATCGTGCACGTCTACGAGGACCGCACCGTGCACTCCATCGTCCCCGTAGGGAGCCCGGAGGAGATCACCGGGCAGCCGGACAGCGCATGGGACGTCATCGAGTCCATGACCCCCGAGCAGCGCGAGCAGATGTTCTCCGCCAAGCGTTCACCGTTCAACCTCGGCGAGCAGGCCGACTGACGAACCGTGGCGGTGCGGGCGAACGCGTCCGTGTGCGCGACGATTGACGCATGAGGCTTGAGCGCGCGGTCGACGACTTCGTCGTGCAACTCGCCTCCGAGCGCGGCCTGAGCGCGAACACCGCCAAGGCCTACCGCTCCGACCTTGACGCGCTCGCCGCATTCGCCGGTGGCCGCGGCGCCCACGACACGTCAGACCTCGACCTCGAACTGCTGCGCGACTGGCTGTGGCAGGACTCCCGCTCCGGCCTGGCCAAGTCGACCATCGCCCGCCGCTCCGCCGCCGCGCGCGGTCTCACCGCCTGGCTGGCACGAGAAGGGCACACGACAGCGGATGCCGGGGCCAGGCTTCGCGCGCCGAAGGCCGACCAGCACCTGCCGCGCGTGCTCACCCGCTCGCAGGTCGACGGCATCCTGGACTCGCTCGCAGCCCTCGCGGCGACGGGCGACCCGGTTGCGGTCCGCGATGTCGCGCTCATCGAGCTGCTCTACGCATCCGCGCTGCGCGTCGGCGAACTCGTCGGTCTTGACCTTGGCTCGCTCGACCGGTCGCGGCTCACGGTGCGCGTGACCGGAAAGGGCTCGAAGGATCGCGTTGTGCCGTTCGGAGTCCCCGCATTGAGGGCGATCGACGAGTACCTGGCGACTGCGAGGCCGAAGCTGGCCGCACGGAACAGCGCGGAGGAGACCACGGCCATCTTCCTCGGCGCGCGCGGCAAGCGCATCAACTCCCGAACCGTCTACCAGCTCGTTGCGAGCCTGCTCGCCGATCTGCCCGGCACCGGCCCGGCGGGCCCGCACGCGCTGAGGCACACCGCGGCGACGCACCTGCTCGATGGCGGAGCCGATCTCCGGGCGGTGCAGGAACTCCTCGGCCACGCGAGCCTCGGCACCACCCAGCTCTACACACACGTGTCTGCCGCCCGCCTAAAAGACACCTACCGAGTCGCCCACCCGCGCGCGTGACCCGCGTGCGAGGTGCCGGCGCTCAGTCGAGTGACCTCGTCGGCAGCAGCACGGCTCGCGACACGCCGCCCAGGTAGTTCAGCGGCGACACGTACTCACCGTGCAGCCGAACACCGAAGTGCAAGCACGCCGTCGCGCAGTGGCCTGCCTCGAGCGTGCCCACCGGCTGACCGCCCGAGACGGCATCGCCGGCTTTGAGCGGTGATGCGACGGGCTCGAAGCTGGAGATCAAGCCGCCCGGATGCCTGATCGACAGCACCGGACGATCCACGACGACGCCGGAGAAGTGCACGAGACCGGCCGCGGGCGCGAGAACATCGGCCCCGGGCACCGCTGTGATGTCGATACCGCGGTGACCGGCGGAATACGGTGTCGGCGGGGCGATGAAGGGCCGCGCGATCGGATGCGGCGGCGCGAGCGGCCAGCTCCACACCGCCGGCTGCGCTCCCGCCGCGTGCAGCGAGGCCGGAACTCCGACAACCACGAACGCAAACGCGAGTGCCAACCCGAGAAGCCGGATGGGGTCGGCGGGCGGCGGGAGCAACATGACGTCAGCGTCCCACCCCGGGCGGCCCACGCACCCGGATGCCGGAAGCAAGGGTGCACCGGAGGCAGCGCACCGAGGTGGTGGGGGAGCGGTGTTATCATTGACAAGCACTCCGCGAAGCGGGGTGACTACGCGTGCCCATAGCGATGCTCTCCACGAGCATCGTGGCATCACACTCCACTCAGTCTCGGCTTGCCGAGCGGAGCCGTGCCGGGCACCAGGTTTCGCGCCATCCGGTAGCGGAAGACAACTGAGCGGCACGACTCAAAGTGCCAGAAAAGGAGACGGCTCATGGCCGTTGTCACCATTCGCCAGCTGCTCGACAGCGGCGTCCACTTCGGACACCAGACCCGCCGCTGGAACCCGAAGATGAAGCGCTTCATCCTCACGGAGCGAAGCGGCAGCCACATCATCGACCTGCAGCAGTCGCTCGCCTACATCGACAAGGCCTACGACTACGTGAAGGACACCGTCGCGCACGGCGGCACCATCCTGTTCGTCGGCACCAAGAAGCAGGCGCAGCTCTCGATCGCCGAGCAGGCGCAGCGCGTCGGCCAGCCGTTCGTCAACCAGCGCTGGCTCGGTGGCCTCCTCACCAACTTCCAGACGGTTTCGAAGCGCCTCGCGCGCATGAAGGAACTCGAGGAGATCGACTTCGACGACACGACGAAGGGCTTCACCAAGAAGGAGCTCCTCATCAAGAAGCGCGAGCTCGACAAGCTGCACAAGAGCCTGGGCGGTATCCGCAACCTCACGAAGACGCCGTCGGCGCTCTGGGTTGTCGACACCAAGAAGGAGCACCTCGCGGTTGACGAGGCGCGCAAGCTCGGTATCCCGATCATCGCGATCCTGGACACCAACTGCGACCCGGACGAGGTCAACTACCCGATCCCGGGCAACGACGACGCGATCCGCTCCGTCGCGCTGCTCACCCGCATCATTGCGGATGCCGCAGCAGAGGGTCTGATCCAGCGACACAGCAAGACCGAGGGCGAAGGCGAAGCCGCCGAGCCGATGGCGGAGTGGGAGGCAGAGCTTCTGCAGGCCAACGCCGCGCCCGAGGCTGCAGCACCCGCCGCTGAGGAGCCCGCTGCTGCCGAGGCGCCCGCCGCCGAGGCACCGGCTGCCGAAGAGGCGCCCGCCGCCGAGGCTGCTGAGGAGCCCGCTGCAGAGGTTGCCGACGAGGCACCCGCCGCTGAGGCACCCGCCGCTGAGGAGGCGCCCGCCGCTGAGGAGGCGCCCGCCGCTGAGGCCGACGCCAAGCCCGCGCGCAAGACCGCAGCCAAGAAAGACGACGCGAAGTAACCCTTCGCCCACCACCAACGCTCAGAAGGAGCAGCACAGATATGGCTAACTTCACCGCCGCCGACGTCAAGGCGCTGCGTGACCGCCTCGGCACGGGAATGATGGACAGCAAGAACGCCCTCGTCGAGGCGGATGGCGACCTTGAGAAGGCCGTCGAGATCCTCCGCCTCAAGGGTGCGAAGTCCAACGCGAAGCGCGCAGACCGCGCGACGAGCGAGGGTCTGGTCGCAGCCAAGGCGCAGGGATCGATCGCAACGATGATCGAGCTGTCCTGCGAGACCGACTTCGTCGCCAAGAGCGACAAGTTCATCGCGCTGGCCGACTCGGTGCTCGACGCCGCGGTCGCCGCGGGAGCCTCGACCGCCGACGCTGCGCTTGCGGCACCGGCAACCGGCGGCACGGTCGCTGACCTTATTGCGGAGGAGTCCGCCATCCTGGGTGAGAAGGTGGAGCTGCGCCGCGTCGCCGTCGTGAGCGGTGACGCGTTCGAGGTCTACCTGCACCGCACGAGCAAGGACCTGCCGCCGCAGGTCGGCGTGGTCGTCGGCTACACCGGCTCCGACGCGGACACCGCGCGCAGCGTTGCCCAGCACATCGCCTTTGCCGACCCGCAGTACCTCAGCCGCGACGAGGTCCCGGCCGCCGAGGTCGAGAAGGAGCGCGAGATCGTCACCGAGATCTCCCGCAACGAGGGCAAGCCGGAGGCAGCCCTGCCGAAGATCGTCGAGGGTCGCCTCGGCGCCTACTTCAAGCAGGTCGCCCTGCTCGATCAGGACTACGCCAAGGACAACAAGCTCTCGATCGCCAAGGTGCTCGAGGACGCGAGTCTCACCGTGACCGGGTTCGCCCGGTTCAAGGTCGGGGCTTAGTCCCAGTGCGATACGGGGTCCGGACGATTCTTCGTCCGGACCCCGTTTTCACGCCCACAAGCAAATACTCTGTATCGAACGAACGCGAGGAGACGCCGTGACGGAATCGGGTAAACGACGGGTTCTCTTGAAGCTGTCGGGTGAGGCATTCGGCGGCGGCCAGTTGGGCGTGAACCCGGATGTCGTCGCCGGGCTGGCGAAGGAGATCGCGGCAGCCGCGAGCGACGTCGAGATCGCCATTGTCGTCGGCGGCGGCAACTTCTTCCGCGGCGCAGAACTGTCGCAGCGCGGCATGGACCGCGGCCGGGCCGACTACATGGGCATGCTCGGCACTGTCATGAACGCACTGGCCCTGCAGGACTTCCTGGAGCAGGCAGGCGCAGCCACCCGCGTGCAATCCGCGGTCTCGATGACCCAGGTCGCCGAGCCGTACATCCCGTTGCGCGCCGAGCGCCACCTGGAGAAGGGGCGCATCGTCATCTTCGGAGCGGGTGCCGGCCTTCCGTACTTCTCCACCGACACCGTCGCCGCGCAGCGTGCCCTGGAGATCCGAGCCGACGTCGTACTCGTCGCCAAGAACGGCGTCGACGGTGTTTACGACGGCGATCCGCGCAAAAACGCGGATGCCGCGAAGCTCGACAAGGTGACCTACCAGGAGGCACTGGTGCAGGGACTCAAGGTCGTCGACTCGACCGCGTTCAGCCTGTGCATGGACAACGGCATGCCCATGGTTGTCTTCGGCATGCAGCCGGATGGCAACATCACCAAGGCGCTGCGGGGCGAGCGCATCGGCACGCTCGTCAGCAACTGAGCCGACCTGACGATAAACTCGCATTCTGCGCCCACCGCAAAGGAGACTGATGTGATTTCGGACGTGCTGGCCGAGGCCAAGGACAAGATGGAGAAGGCCGTCGACGTCGCGAAGGATGACTTCTCGAACGTCCGAACCGGTCGCGCCAACCCTGCCCTGTTCCAGAAGGTGCTCGTCGACTATTACGGTACGCCGACGCCGCTCGCACAGCTCGCGGGCATGCAGAACCAGGATGCGCGTACGCTGCTAATCACTCCGTACGACAAGAGCGCGCTGAAGGACATCGAGCGGGCGCTTGTCGCTGCTCCCAACATCGACGCGAACGTCGGCAACGACGGCGAAGTCATCCGCGCCACCCTGCCCGAGCTCACCGGCGATCGGCGCAAGGAATACGTCAAGATCGTGCGCGGGAAGGCGGAAGACGCCAAGGTGGCGATCCGCAACATCCGACGCAAGGCGAAAGACGACCTGGACGCCCTCAAGGGCGATGTTGGCGACGACGAACTCAGCCGCGCTGAGAAGGAACTCGAGTCGCTGACCAAGTCCCACGTCGACTCCATCGACGAGGCACTGCGCAAGAAGGAAGCCGAGCTTCTCGAGGTCTGAATGGCTGATGACCCGACAGGCCCGCCGAAAAGCGCGGCCCCGTGGTGGCGTCGGCAGCGCGCTGAGTTGGAGGCGCGCGCAGACGCGACACGCAACGAGTTGCGCGAGCAGGTGAAAGCCCGCCGTGAAGACCTGATCAACCAGTTCGAGGCGACCCGCCATCAACTGGATGCGACGAACGAGCTCATCGAGGCGCGCACCGGCCGCAACCTGATCGCGGCCATCGCGATCGGCCTCGCCCTGGGCCTCGTGATGCTGTTCAGCCTGATCGTCATCAAAGAGCTCTTCATGGTGCTTGCCGCAGCCGGGATCGCATTCGCGACCTTCGAGTTGGCGACCGCCTTCCGGTCTGCCGGGCTGCGGGTCCCTCGCATCGCGTCAATCTTCGCGGGTGTCGCGATCGTGCCGGCATCCTTCTATCTGGATGATCGCGGAAAGTGGCTGGTCATGCTCGCCGGCGTCGTGCTCATCGCGATCTGGCGCATCGCCGAGTTGGGAGTGCGCAGGTTCCGCGCGCCTGCCAGGGCCGTGCTGGATGACATCGCGGCCGGAACCTTCATCCAGGTATATGTCGCATTCCTCGCGGGCTTCTCGGTGCTGCTGACGGCCAAGGAGAATGGCCAATGGTGGACGCTGGCCTTCATCATCCTGGTCGTCGCCGTCGACACCGGCGCGTACGCGAGCGGACTGCTGTTCGGCAAGCACAAGATGGCCCCGCGCATCAGTCCGAAGAAGACCTGGGAGGGTTTCGGCGGCGCGTTGCTTGTGGCCCTGCTCGCGGGCGTGCTGCTCGCGGTGTTCATGCTGCAGCAGCCGTGGTGGTTCGGCATGATTTTCGGCGCGGTGATCTTCTTCACCGCGACCATCGGCGACCTGACCGAGTCGCTCATCAAGCGTGACCTCGGCATCAAGGACATGAGCAGTTGGCTGCCCGGCCACGGCGGTTTCCTCGACCGGCTCGACTCGATCCTGCCCAGCGCCGCCGCCGCCTACGTGCTGTACCTCGTCTTCGCATGAGCCGCACCGGGCGCATCCGACGGTTAGGGCAGAATGGGTCAAATGAGCACAACTTTTCCCCGAGTGAAGCGGTCTGAACGCGGCTACAGCGTTGAACAGGTCGAGGACTTCCTCGAGGATGCTCGAATCGCGTACTCGGTAGAACCGGGCGCTCCCACCGGGATGACGTCGACACGCATCCGGCACACCGCGTTCTCGCTCGAGAAGGGCGGGTACTCGACCACGGCGGTCGACAGTGCGCTCGAACGGCTTGAGGACGCATTCGCTGCCCGTGAGCGAGAGGTCGTGCGACGTAACTCGGGCGATCAGGCCTGGGTGGAAGAGACCCGGGCCATCGCGCAGGAGATCGTCGACCGGCTCGATCGCCCGGCCGGTCAGAAGTTCCAGCGGGTGAACCTCCTCGTCGACGGCTATGACCAGCGTGAAGTCGACTCGTTCGCACGCAGGCTGATCGCCTATTTCCGGTCAGGGAAGCCTCTCAGCATCGAGGATGTCCGCACGGTGGCGTTCCGGCCCCGACGGGGCGGATACCGGGAGGCGCAGGTCGATCTGCTGCTGGATTCCGTTGTCAGCGTCATGCAGGCCGTGCGGTGAGCGTTCGGGACATACAGAAACTCGTGCGCTAAGGTAAAGCAATTGTGAGCAGGCACCGCATGAACACTGAGCCCCGGCCCCGGATTTCCGGCACCGGGGCTGACATTGTCGAGCGCCATGTTCGGCACCCGCTTTCCCTTCCGATCTTCGCTTTCTTCGTGGCGTTGGGCATTCTGATGGTGAGCGCCATCGCACCCAATCAGCCGGTCGCGGCGCTGTCCGCGCCGAAGTACGACACGCCAGAGCAACTGCCGAGCCAGATCCTGGTCGTGAACGGCGACTACGCGGCCACCGTGGAGCGCGACGCGTACTCCGCGAAGGAGAAGCCGAAGCCCGCGCCCGCACCCGTCGTGCACGCCGCGCCGCCGGCAGGCAAGCCCGATCCGGGCACCGCGCAGGCGATCGCCTACGAAATTCTCCAGTCGCGCGGACTCGGCGACGACCAGTTCAGCTGCCTGGTCAGTCTCTGGAACCGCGAATCCGGCTGGAACGTCTACGCGGCCAACCGGTCCAGCGGCGCCTATGGCATCCCGCAGGCTCTGCCCGGCAGCAAGATGGCCGCCTTCGGCGACGACTGGCAGACGAACCCGCGCACCCAGATCATGTGGGGACTCTCCTACATCGAGGGCCGCTACGGCACACCGTGTGGCGCCTGGAACGCGTTCCTCGGCAAGGGTTGGTACTGACCGGGTCACGCCGGCCTCGCCTTTAGGCTTGAACCATGCCTCGTTCCAATCGTCCGCGCCGCAAGCGCGCCGCAGGACCGGAGGACGTGGATCTCTCGCGCGCACTGTTCGGCTACCTCCGCCAGGAATCGAAGCGTGATGGGCTGTGGAACGTCCAGCCGGTGGCTGTGACCTCCGCGGTGAAGACCTACACATGCCCCGGATGCGGGCTCGAGGTCGGCCCAGGCGCGGCGCACGTCGTTGCCTGGCGTGCCGACGGGCTGATGGGCGAGGCAGATGACCTCGCTGCCCGCCGCCACTGGCATTCGCACTGTTGGAAGATCAAGTAGGGGATGCAATTGGAGATCAGAGCCGGAGTCGAGTTGCCCGCCCGTCGGGAGAACATCGAACTGCACACCTCGGACGGACTCACCCTGGTCGGTGAACTGTCGCTCCCTGCGCAGCGAGAGCCGGTCGCGACCCTGGTCGCGCTGCATCCGCTCACCACCCATGGCGGATTCATGGACTCGCACATCATCCGCAAGGCGGCCGCCCGGCTGCCCGCGCTCGCGGACCTCGCGGTGCTGCGCTTCAACTTCCGTGGCGCAGAGTCGCCGCGGGGACGCTCAGAGGGCGCCTTCGGCGAGGGCATCGACGAGAAGCACGACCTCGACGCCGCAATGCGCCTCGTCGAGGAGCGACAGCTTCCCTCGCCGTGGTTGGTCGGGTGGTCGTTCGGGACCGAAGTGGCACTCAAGCACGGCCTGCGGCATCCCGTCGTCGGTGCGATCCTGCTGTCGCCGCCCCTGCGCCGCGTCAACCGGGCGGAGCTCGAAGCCTGGGCGGGCAGCGGAAAGCAGTTGGTGGCGCTCATCCCGGAACTGGACGACTACCTACGCCCCGACGAGGCGCGCCTGAAGTTCGCAATCGTGCCAGAGACCAAGCTCATCGCGGTGGACGGCGGCAAACATCTGTGGGTGGGGGAGGACCAGACCCGCCGGGTGCTGAACGAGATCGTCACTGCAGTGAACCCGTCCGCGGCGCCGCTGCCCACCGACTGGACCCCGCCCGCCGCCGGCTGAGGGCTCACATCCCGTGCCCTTTGCGGATACCCGCTCCTGTGGTGGACATCCCGCCGGTTCCGGACACCCGCTCGTGTGGCGGACATCCGCGCCCGGCGCACGGGGCGCGGTTGTCCGGATGCGCGGCGTGTCGTGCCGCGTACGCGAAAGCGGGGCGTGCCGGCAGCCGCTTCGGGGCCGTTCCGGGCGTGCGCGCCCGTTCCGGACGTGCGCGCCCGGCGCACCGGGCGCGGTTGACCGGAGGTGGCGCGTCCTCGAACCGGCCGGGGCCTCTACAGCTCGTTCGCTCGCGGAACGACAACTTGGTTGACGATGATCAGGATCGACGCAGCAACCGGGATCGCGATGAGCGCGCCAAGGATGCCGAGCAGGGTGCCGCCGGCCAGAGCGGCGATGACCACCACAGCACCGGGCACCTTCACGACCCGGTTCATGATGTTCGGGTTCAACACGTATGCCTCGATCTGCATGTAGATCAGATAGTAGATTCCCGCAGCGATCGCGGTCGGGGGCCCGTCCAGGACCAAGCAGCTCAGGGTGACCAGGATGGCGCCGGAGATCGTCCCCACCAAGGGGATCAACGCGAAGATGAACATGATGAAGGCGAACAGCGCCGGGTACTCGGCGCCGATGATCGTCAGGTAGATGAAGCTGAGGGCGCCGTTGCAGAAGGCGATGCTCGTCTGCCCGACGATGTAGCGTCCGACCGAGCTGCTGATCTGCTCCGCGATGTCCGCGAAGCGCGCGCGCTTCGACGCGGGCACAAGCTGGTAGAGGCCGCGCTTCATGTGGCTCAGCGAACCGATGAAGTACAGGGTGAGGATGAGCACGATGAGTGCGCCGAACACGCCACTCGCGATGCCGATGCCGACCTGCAGCACGCCGCCGCCGATGGACGCGATGTTCTCCGGGTCATTCAGGAAGTCAGCCACCGAGCCCAAGATCACGTTCACTTGGATGTAGGGCGGCAGGGACTCCTGCAGGTTCGCGACCCAGGACTGATCTTCGATTGACGGCAGGATGTCCTGGATGCTCGTGACCAGGTTCGTGGTCTGCTCGGCGATGACCGGCACGACCGAGAACACCAGCCCGGTGAACACCGCGAGCACACCCACGACGACCGTCAGGATCGCCGCCCAGCGCGGGAAGCCCTTGCGCTCGAGCCAGGACACGGCGGGGTCGAGCCCCAGGGCGATGAAGATCGCAGCGCCGATGTAGGTCAGGATCGTCGCCAGCGTTCCGAGAGCGGTGCCGATCGCGAGCGCGACCAGAACCCCCAACCCACCGAGAAGGCCGAAACGGAACGAGTTCTGGATCTTCAAGGGGCACCCTTCGCGTCTTTACGAGTTCTCTGCGGTTACCTTCTCCGCGTCGCCGAGAACGTTGCGCAGACTCTCGAAGTAGCCGGCGACCGCTTCGCGCTCAATCCTAATCTTGGCGAGCCGCTCCTCGGCGTCAGACACGAGCTGTGCCGTGCGTGCTTCGGCTTCACTCACGATCGACTTCGCACGGGCCTCAGCGTTGGCGAGCACTTCGGCTGCGATCGCATCAGCCTCGGCACGGCGCGTGCGCGCCTCCGCCTTGGAGTCCGCATCCAGCGCCGCTGCCTCTGCACGCTTCTCCTCGGCGCGCGCGATGGCCTCGGTCAGCTGCGCCTGAGACTCGTCGAGGTACTTCTGCATCTGCGCCACGGCCTCCTGGTGGCGGGCCAGGTAGTCCTTCTCGGCGTCGTCGCGACGGGCCTTGAGCTCGATGTCCAGGTCGATGCGCGCCTGCTCAGCCTCGGCGGCGATCGCGTTCTTGGTCTCGTCGAGTTCGGCCGCGAGCTGTGCCCTGCCGGTCTTGGCCTCGTGAGCGAACGCCGTGCGCTGCTGCTCAAGCTCACGTGCCAGATCGGCGCGCTGCTTCTCTACTTCCGCGTCGACGCTCGAACGCGCTTCCGCGAGTTCTGCTTCCAGCTCGGCGCGGGCATCCGCTGACTCCTTCGCCAGCTGCTTCGCCGCGCGCTTGCGCTCCGCCGCGATCTCCTTGGCAGCGCGCTGACGTTCGGCAGTCAGCTCGGCGATCGTCCGCTCGCGTTCAGCACCCAGTTCGGCCTCGACACGAGCGCGCGCGGCATCGACTTCGGCTTGCGTGCGCTCGCGCTCGTCGGTGAGTTCGGCGTAGGTGCGCTCCTTGGCCTCGGTGAGCTCAGCGGTGGTGCGCTCCCGCTCGTCGGTCAACTCCGCGTAGGTGCGCTCCTTGGCCTCGGTGAGCTCAGCAGTGGTGCGCTCCCGCTCTGCGGTCAGTTCCGCGGTGGTGCTCTCCCGCTCGGCGGTCAGCTCGGCGGTGGTGCGTTCGCGTTCCGCGGTCAGTTCCGCGGTGGTGCGCTCCCGCTCGGCGGCCAGCTCCGCCTCGGTGCGCTGGCGCTCGGCGTCCAGCTCGGCGTAAGTGCGTTGCTTGGCCTCGGTGACCTCCGCCTCGGTGCGGGCGCGTTCGGACTCCAGCTCCGCGTACGTGCGCGCCTTGGCATCAGCGAGTTCCGCTTCCGTCCGCTTGCGCGCCGCATCCAATTCGGCGTAGGTGTGGTCCTTCGCCGTGCTGAGCTCCAGTTCAGTGCGCTCGCGTTCCGCCGCAAGTTCAGCGGTGATCCGGGTGACGTCTTCAGCGAGTTCGTTCTTGGTGCGCTCACGCTCCTCCGCCAGTTCTGCGCGCGTCTGTTCCGCCTCGGCGACAAGCGCCGCGCGGGTCTGCTCGGTGTCCTCTTCCAGGCGGGCACGAGTTGCCTCGACGTCGCGGAGGGTGTCGGTTCTCAGCTGCTCGGTCTCGCGACCGAGATCCGCCCACTTCTTCTCGTACTCGGCCTCGAACTCGGCGCGGCGGAGTTCCGTGTCACGAGCCAGCTGGGCGGCCGCCTCGCGCGCCTCACTGGCTTCGCGGGCAGCAACAACGCTCAGCTCGGCTGAGGCACGCTCGGCCTCAGCGCGCACCGCCGCGGCTTCCCGCTTTGCCGTGGTCCTCGCCTCAGCTGCCTCCGTCGCGACAGCGCCACGGATGGCTGCCGCCTCGCGCAGCGCCTCCTGAGTCAGCAGTTCGGCGTCCTCGCGGGCGCGCTGCAGCAGGTCGTCGGCTTCGGCGCGGGTCAGCTCGAGCAGCGAGCTCGCTCGAGTGTGTGCGTCCGAGAGTTGCCGTTCGGCTTCGGCTGCCGCCTCGGCGCGCAGGGCGTCGATCTCGCCGCGGACAGAACTCCGGAGCTTCTCCGCATCGATGTCCGCCTGGCTGATGACTCGGGTCGATTGCTCTTCGGCCACGCGGAGGACATTCTCCAGCTTGGTTCCGAGTCCGCTGTAAGTGGGGCTGCCCGCCTCCTCGACCTCGGCCTGAAGGTCGGCGACGGTCGCGCTGAGCCGCTTGACGTCCTTCGACAGCTCCGCTTTGTCGGCGTTCGCCTTGATGAGTTCGCGTCGCAGCGATTGGATCGCCTTGTCGACCTCTTCGCGGTTGTACCCGCGCATCACGGTCGAGAAGGATTCGTCGTCGTTCGCCACGTTTCTCCCTGATGGTCTCCGGCGGCACGAGGCAACCGAGGGCTGGACATCGAAGAGTTTAGCGCCCCATACGGGGGCGGTTGGTCTCGCAGAGAATGACTCAATTCACCCGAGAGCGAAACAAGGAGGTCTCTCTCAGGAGCCCTGCGCTAACCTTTAATGTCTTTGTTGTTGCCATGCAGACGATTATTCGCATCTTCAGCCAGCCCGAAACGGACTGAAGCAGGGACGACTGGCAGAGACCAGCGCCCGCGTGGCGACACGAGAGGAGTAAATTACTTGCGCTTTATTGCGGCAATCATAAGTTTTGTGCTGGCAGCCGTCATGATCGGCTTCGGCATCGCACAGCGAACCATCCTAGCGGAGCCCGACCAAGTCGAAGCCGTAGCGGAAATCGACGGCACGGCCCCCATCACCCTGATCGACGGAGCGACCCTCAACTCGCTCGACGGTCGACAGAAGATCGAACTCACCGGGGAAGGCAACCTATTCGCTGCCTACGGTCGAACCAGCGACCTGCTCGCCTGGATCGGCGAGGCGAGTTACAACGAACTGCAGTACGACTCGGAGACCGGCGAACTCGCCACCTCGGTGGTCAAGGGAACCGAGGAAGCGGTCCCCAACCCGCGCGGTTCTGACCTGTGGCTCACCGAGTACTCCCGCGACGACCTCCTCAGCATCGTCGTCAATGTGCCAGAGGACGTCTCGGTCATCGCCATGACAGACGGTACGGCGCCCGCCCCGACCGAGGTCGCGATCTCCTGGCCGCAGGACAACCGCACGCCTTGGTCAGGTCCGCTGATCGTCGGCGGTGTCGTACTGCTTCTGGTGGGTCTCGGCCTCTACCTGTGGGCGCTCGCCCACCTCAACAAGTCACGCGGCCCACGCCGCAAGCAGCCGAAACTTCCGCGTCCGCCGCGGCGCCCGATCGCCCGCCCGAAGAAGCCGTCGGTGCTTCCGATCCCGCGTGGTCGCCGCAAGGCGCTGCGGATGGCGGTCATCCCCGTGACACTCACCACCGGTCTGCTGCTCTCGGCATGCTCGGCCGACTACTGGCCGGCCGCGTTCAGCGGTGAGGCAGAGGCGACGCCGACCCCATCGGCGACGACCTCCGCATCCGACGCCAAGCCGCCCGCGGTCACCGTTCCGCAGCTCACCAACATCATCGGCAAGGTAGCGACCGCTGCCAAGGACGCGGATGCTGCCGCGGATGCGGACATCGCCGCCTCCCGTTTCGCGGGCGCTGCCCTCGAAGCGCGCTCGGCGAACTACGCCATTCGCGCCGCCGACTCCAGCTACCCGGCTCCTGCCGCCATCCCTAATGGCGAGATCCAGCTCGCTCTGCCGCAGCAGACTGACGCGTGGCCGCGCACCGTGTTCACGGTCGTGCAGCAGAAGCCGGCCAAGAACGCCAGCCCGGTTGAGCCCGCCGAAGGCGAAGCCGCGGCGGAGGCTGAGCCGATGTACGGCCTCATGCTCGTCCAGGCGACGCCGCGGGACAACTTCAAGGTCGTCTACGCCGTGACCCTCGAGCCGAGCGCGAAGCTCCCCGAGGTGGTCTCAGCCGAGACCGGAACCGCGCGGCTCAAGCCCGACGTTCAGCAACTGCTGCAGATGGCTCCAGACCAGCTTGCCCTCGCCTACGGTGACGTGCTGTTGAATGGCGAATCGAGCGAGCACTACGGCAAGTTCGACACCGAGGGTGACTCGCTGATCGCCTCTATCGGCCAGGCAAAGAAGGCGGAGCGCCAGGCGAGCCTGCCCGCGATCGCCTCGATGGCGTTCGCGAACGCGGTCGGTCCGGGTGATGCGATCGCCATGGCGACGAACAACACCGGTGCCATCGTGTCGGTCTACCTCCACGAGACGGAAACCGTCACTCCCGTCGAGGAGGGTGCCACGATCAACGCTGAGGGTGCGGTGAAGACGCTCTCCGGCGTGAGCAGCACGACTAAGGGCACTCAGGCCACCTATGGCGACCAGCTGCTCTTCTACGTGCCGCCGTCGAGCAGCACAAATGAGAAGATCAAGTTGCTCGGATTCACCTCAGCCCTCATCTCAGCTCAGGAGTTGTAGTGTCGAACGTTCCCCCGGCCGCGAACTTCCGCGGCGCCGTCGACCTGTCGTCGCTCGTGCGGCAGCAGCAGGCGCCCCAGGAGACCACCGGGGGAGCGGTCGACGTACCCTCTCTCGTCGTCGATGGCACGGACGCGAACTTCGGCAACATCCTTGAGCTGTCGAAGACCGTCCCGGTGATCGTCGAGTTGTACGCGGGAGAACCGGCGCCTTCGCTCATAGCGCTCATCAAGGAGTACGCGGGCAGGTTCCTGCTCGCGACCATCGATGCGCAGGCCAATCCGCAACTCGTCCAGGCGTTCCAAGCGGTCGCAGCTCCGACCGTGGCGGCGCTTATCGGAGGCCGACCGGTAGGCCTCTACGAAGGCGAACTGCCGGATGCCGACGCCCGACGCGTGTTCGACCAGCTCGCCCAGGTCGCAGCGCAGAACGGAGTCACCGGCACCGTGCGCGCATCCGGCGCCGAAGCGCAGCCCGATGCCGAGCCGGCCGAGGAGCCGCTGCCTCCCCTGCACCAGGAGGCCTACGACGCCATCCTGACGGGCGACTATGACGCCGCGATCACGGCATACAAGACGGCCATGGCACAGAACCCCCGCGACGCGCTCGCCGTCGCCGGGCTCGCGCAGGTGTCGTTGCTGAAGCGACTCGACGGTGTGGCGGCTGATGACGTGCGGCGGGCTGCCGCGGATGCGCCCCAGGATGTCGATGCCGCACTTGCCGTCGCCGACCTGGACGTCTCCGGTGGGCACCTAGAGGACGCCTTCGGCCGACTGCTCGACCTGTTCGGCTCGCTCGGTGGAGACGACCGGGACCGCGTTCGCACGCGCCTGCTCGACTATTTCGAGATAGCCGGTGCAGAGGACCCGCGCGTGATCGCCGCTCGCAAGCGGCTCACGATGCTGCTCTACTAGCCGCTAGCGAGGCGCCAGCCAGAGGGTCCCAAGCGGGGGCAGCGTTAGCTCGGCAACCGCCGGTTGCCCGGCCCAGGCATCCGGTGTCGCCACGACGCGACCGGCATTGCCAACGCCGGAGCCGCCGAATTCGGTCGCATCCGTGTTCACTACCTCAGCCCAGTCGCCCGCCCGCGGCATCCCGATCCGGTAGCCATCGATCGTACGCCCCGAGAAGTTCGTCACTGCGACAAGCGGTTCACCGGATGCCGAATATCGTGCGATAGCCACCACGTTGTTCACCGCGTCATCACCCGAGAGCAGGCTGAAGCCATCAGCGCTGTCGTCGCGCTCCCACAGCGCCGGGGTGCCCCGATAGCGGCGGTTCAGCTCGCCGACGAGGCGATGCAGACCCTGGTGCGCGGGCTGGTCCAGAATCCACCAGTCGAGGCCGCGCTCCTCACTCCACTCCGACGGCTGGCCGAACTCCTGCCCCATGAACAGCAATTGCTTGCCCGGATGCGCCCACATGTACGCCAGGTACGCGCGCACGGTCGCCAGTTGCTGCCAGTGATCGCCTGGCATCTTGTGCAGGAGCGACCCCTTGCCGTGCACCACCTCGTCGTGGCTTATCGGCAGCAGGAAGTGCTCGGAGAACGCGTAGACGAAGCTGAAGGTGAGCTGCCCGTGGTGGTGAGCGCGGTACATCGGATCGACGGCCAGGTAGCGCAGGGTGTCGTGCATCCAGCCCATGTTCCACTTGAGTCCGAAGCCGAGCCCGCCTGCGCTCGTTGGCGTGGTGACGCCCGGGAACGCGGTCGACTCCTCGGCGATCATGACGATGCCGGGGTTGCGCTTGTAGGCGGTCGCGTTGACTTCCTGCAGGAAAGCGATCGCCTCGAGGTTCTCCCGTCCGCCGTGGAGGTTCGGCACCCATTCGCCGTCCGCGCGGGAGTAGTCGAGGTACAGCATCGAGGCCACGGCGTCGACGCGAAGCCCGTCGATGTGGAATTCCTCCAGCCAGTACAGCGCGTTCGCGACGAGGAAGTTGCGCACCTGCGAGCGCCCGAAGTCGAAGACGAGCGTGCCCCAATCCGGATGCTCGCCGCGTCGCGGGTCGCCATGCTCGTAGAGTGGCTCACCGTCGAAGCGCGCGAGCGCCCACTCGTCCTTCGGGAAGTGGGCGGGGACCCAGTCCACAATCACGCCGATGCCGGCGCGGTGGAAGCTGTCGACGAGGTGACGGAACTCATCCGGATGCCCGAACCGGCTGGTCGGGGCGTAGTAGCCGGTGACCTGGTAACCCCAAGACCCGCCGTACGGGTGCTCGGCGACCGGCATGAATTCGACGTGCGTGTAGCCGAGCTCTGACACGTAGTCGACAAGCTGGTCGGCGAGTTCGCGGTATCCGAGATCCTTGCGCCAGGAGCCCAGGTGCACTTCGTAAACGCTCATCGGCGAGGTGAGCGGGTCACGGTGCGCTCGCGCCGCCATCCACTCGGCATCGGCCCAGTCGTGCTCGCTGGCGACGATCCGCGACGCGGTGGCAGGCGGCACCTCGGCATACCTGGCCATCGGGTCGGCGCGCTGCACCCAGTGCCCCGCGGCGGTCAGCAGCTCGAACTTGTAGGTGCCGCCCGGTTGCAGCCCGGGCACGAACAGCTCCCACACGCCGTTGTCGTCGAGCCTGCGCATGGCGTGGCCGAGAGCGTCCCACGCGTTGAAGTCGCCGATCACCCGCGCTGCCAGCGCGTGCGGAGCCCACACCGAGAACGCCGTGCCATCCGCCGACTCGTGCGCCCGGACGTGCGCGCCCAGCATTTCCCACAACTGCTCGTGCCGTCCCTCGCCGAACAGGAACAGGTCGACATCGCCCACGGTTGGCGTGAAGCGGTACGGGTCATCCGCCGTCCACGTGCTGCCGTCGGGGTAGGTCGCCTCCAGTTCGTACGCTTGCCCGGCGCCGCCGGCTCTTCCCTGCCAGAGGCCGGATACGACGTGCTCCAGAGTGACTCGTTCGCCATCGGCCCGGATCGCGGTCACGGTGGTCGCGAGCGGCCGTAGCGCCCGGATGATCCACCCATCCCGGTGCTGGTGTTGCCCGAGGACCGTGTGGGGGTGGGCGTGCTTTCCCTCGGCGACCGCGGTGATCACGGACGGCTCGAGCTCCGGCATCCGGTGCATCAGTGCCCCTTGGCGTAGTCGACGCGGAGGATGTGCACTGGCTCCTTGAACGGGTCCAGCCGCACGTAATTGTCGGCAGACCACTCGAACCTGTCCTTGCTGACCAGGTCGGTGACGGTGAACCGCTGATCAAGCTCCATGCCGAACCTGGTGACGTCGAGGTGGACGGTCGTCTCCCGCATCGCGTGCGGGTCGAGGTTCGCCACGACGATGATGGCGTCGCTGCGGCCGCTCCGTGTGAACTGCCCCGACAGGTACTTGCTGTAGACGAGCACCGAGTCGTCGTCACTCCAATGCACCTCGAGATTGCGAAGCTGCCGCAGGCTCGGGTGTTCCGATCGGATGCGGTTCAACAGCCCGAGATACGGGGCGATCGACCTGCCCTCCTTCTGGGCGGCTGACCAGTCGCGTGGCCGGTACTCGTACTTCTCGTTGTCGATGTTCTCCTCGGACCCCGGCCGGGCGACGTTCTCGATGAGTTCGAATCCCGAGTAGACGCCCCAGGTCGGGGAGGCAGTGGCGGCGATCGCGGCACGCACTTTGTAGGCGGGCACCCCGCCGAACTGCAGGTACTCGGTGAGGATGTCCGGGGTGTTGACGAACAGGTTCGGCCGCAGGAAATCGCTCGACTGCGTGGAGAGCTCGGTGAGGTAGTCCTCGAGCTCGGGCTTGGTGTTCCGCCAGGTGAAATAGGTGTAGGACTGCTGAAAGCCGACCTGCGCGAGAGCGTGCATCATCGCCGGCTGGGTGAACGCCTCTGCGAGGAACACGACATCCGGGTCGGTCTGGGCCACCTCGTGCAGCAGCCACTCCCAGAACCAGAGGGGCTTGGTATGGGGGTTGTCGACACGGAAGATGCGCACTCCGACGCCCATCCAGTAGCGCACGACCCGCAGGATCTCCTCGCGCAGCCCCTCGGGGTCGTTGTCGAAGTTGAGCGGGTAGATGTCCTGGTACTTCTTCGGCGGGTTCTCCGCGTAGGCAATCGATCCGTCGACGCGCGCCGTGAACCACTCCGAATGCTCCTTCACCCACGGGTGGTCGGGCGAGCACTGCAGGGCGAGGTCGAGGGCAACCTCCTGGTTGTGGTTCCCCGCGACGGTGAGGAAGTCCCTGAAGTCCTGCAGCGTGCCGAGTTCCGGGTTGATCGCGGTGTGTCCGCCATCCGGTGAGCCGATCGCCCACGGCGAGCCAGGGTCGTTCGGCCCGGCGTCTGGTGTGTTGTTCGGTCCCTTGCGGAACGCGGTGCCGATCGGATGGATGGGCGGCAGGTATATGACGTCGAAGCCGAGTCGTGCCAGTGCCGGGAGGCGCCTGGCCGCGGTCCGGAACGTGCCGCTGCGCCACGCGCCGCCCTTGAGCTGCTTGGCGCCCTCGGAGCGGGGGAAGAACTCGTACCAACTGCCGACGCCCGCGCGAGTGCGCTCCACCCGGACCGGCAGCGGGAGGCTGAGGGTGATCCCGGATGCGATTGGATGCTCCTGGAGCGCCGCTGCGAGCTTCGGATCGGTGGCCGCGGCGAGACGCAGGGCGGGGGAGAGGCTCGCATCCGACATCGTCTTCAGGGTGTCCGCGATCACCGGATTGCCAGCGGCGCGCCCATGCGCTCGCCGCAAGAGCACGACGCCTTCCGCGAGCATGAGTGCAGCGTCGATGCCGGCCGGGACCTTGATCTCGGCGTCATGCAACCACGTCGCCCAGTCGTCGAACCAGGCCTGCACGCTGTACTGCCAGATGCCCTCGTGCTCGAGCAGGACCGGGGCGACCCAGCGGTCGGTGCCGGGGGCGACCATGCGCATCCGGTGTCGTGATTGCGCGCCGTCCGGGTCGGTCAGGAGCAGGTCGGCGCCGAGTGCGGCGTGACCCTCGGCGAAGACTGTGGCGCGGAACGGAACCACTTCACCGACGTACGCTTTGGCCGGAAAGAGGTCATCGGGTTGCCTGGGGCTGTCGAGACGGATCGGGATGCGCCCGGTGCGCGGTTCGTAGTCTGCGGCCACCCCCTGACCGTATCGAACTGTGCTCACCAGTCCCTCGGAAATCTCTCAGACGACAGGAGCTGAAATTACCCCCGTTTTGGGTGGGGTACAAACCGTGTCCGCACTTCGGAGGACTCATATACTCGATCGCGGGGTACGTTCAGTTCTTACCTGCTGAACGAATTCCGCCCCTGCGAGACGGTTACCCTCCGTCTCGACACGAAGATCCCGCGACCCGAAAGCGGGGGATTCGGCGTGCCCGCGTGCTTAACCTAGCGCCTGGGTGAGTCGAGTGCTGCCTTGACGGGTCCGAACCTGACAAGGACCAAGCACATGAACAAGCTCACCAAGGCAGCAATCGCAGGCGGCGCAGGCATCATCCTGCTTCTCGGCGGTGGCGGCACCTTCGCGGTGTGGAACGCCTCCAGCAACGCCGGCCAGGCCACGATCACCGCTGGCAGCCTCAGCATCGTCCCCAACGCCACTTCAGGTACCTGGAGCAGTGCAACGGGCGGCGCCATCACCGACATCACAAACTTCCGAATCGTCCCGGGCGACGTCCTTACCTACACCGCAGCTTTCGACGTAACCGCGGTGGGCGACAACCTCACCGCGTCAGTCGCTCTTGCCCCCGGTGCCATAACGCCTGCGACCACCGGCGATACCGACAAGAACGACGCTCTCGCCGCACGACTCACCAACAGCGCATCGTTCAAGATCAACAATGCAGACGTGACCACCCTCACTGCTTCCGCTGGAGTGCAGACGGTGACGGTCAGCGTCTCCATCACGTGGGAGGACAACGCAGCCGACAACGCCGCAATGACCGGCGCTGTCAACCTTGCGAACTTCGGCGTCACGCTCACCCAGACCATCTAGTCGTGTGCCGGCCGCCTCACCCCACAGAGGCGGCCGGCACCGAAGTTCCATGTCAGGACGACGGACCGAGGAGGTGACCCGATGAGCGAATCAACAAGCCGCAAGACCAAGAGCGCCGGAGCAATCCGCACGTTGCTGATCACCACGGGGACCCTCCTCGGCGTTGTCGTGTTTTCACTGTTCGGAGTGGGCGGCTCGTACGCCTACCTGAACTCGGCAGCGACAGGCACCGGAGCGGTGCTCCAGGCGGGTACCGCTGAGCTCACGGTCAGCACCGGAACGCTCTCCATGGCGAACTTCTACCCGGGCAAGGTGGAAACAGCCGGGTTCACGGTCACTAACAACGGCAGCGTCCCGCTCGCGTTGAGCGTCAGCTCGATCGCCGGGAACTTCGCCGCCAACGGGCTCACCGCAGCAGTGAGGTCGGGAGCATGCGCAGGCACGGGTACGCCGGTCACCTCCGGATCGCTGGGCGTAGTGCTGCCAGCCGGCGGCACCACGGACATGTGCCTCACCGTATCGATGGCCAACGACGCCCCCGCGAGCGCGATCGGCGCTGCGTCGTCGCTCACCGTCAGTCTGACGGGAGTCCAACAGTGACCCGCGAACGGATGCCGCGGCGCCTGCGCAACACGGCCATCGGCGTTGGACTGACCATCTTCCTGGCACTGAGCGCTACCGGCGTCCACGCGGCGTGGACGGCATCCACCTCCAAGTCCGCAACGGCCACAAACGGCACGATCGGTATCACTTCTTCAGGAATCGACGGGCTCGGAACCTCGTACGCAAGTCAGAACCAGTCTGCGGCTGCAAAGCTCATCACCTTGACCAACAGCGGGTCGACGCCTTTGACGATCTCGCATGCCACCGTCACCAATGAAGATCCTCTGGGTGGCGTGATTCGTCTCGCCTTATGGCCGAAGCCAGCTGGCGCCTGTCAATCCAGCCCTCCTACCGGTGCTTACACGACATTTTTCACTGGAGGAGTGAAAATCCTCAGCGGCATGCCGTCGTCGGTGAACCCCGGCACGAGCGTTCAACTCTGCGCCGTCACGACATTCACCGGTGACCCTGCGACTTACGCAGGTCAGAGCACAACGCCGTCACTTGCGTTCACGGGGACCGTTGGCACCAGTTGGTCAGCAGCGGGCTCCGCACAGCAGTTCACCCAGTCCGTTGCGGGAGTGCCGAACCCCTTGAACGTAAAGTGCACCACTGTCGCCATCGGCGACAGGAAGGCTATTGACATCACGTGGGAAGCAGCCCCTGCCACCGTCGACGGCTACGTAATCGTCTACCGCGGCACCGTTCACGAGAAGGCTCCCAGCGGCCTGACCATTCGTTTTGAGCACAATGAACTAGGCGGACAGGGGACGACGCTGACGGTGCACGCCGTCGTCGGCGGTCAACGTTCGGGTGGCATCGTCGTTCCTATCCTCCGTGACCCGCCATCGATCTCTTGCGTGCCAGCAGCATGATCACCGGCACGCGCTCGATCACCGTGGCGGCTGTCGCAGGAATCCTGCTCGCCGTCGCGGCCGCTGCTCCGGCAGCCGCTGCCGTGCCCGGCGTCCAGGTCAGCCGCGACGGCGTCACCTACGGGAACATCCTCGCCGCGCCGGTCTTCTCGACAACGCCGAACCTGGTGCCCAACGGTTCCGCCCAGGCGACTTTCTGGCTGAAGAACGAGTCAACGGTGCAGACGATGCTGCGCATTGACGCGGCGAACATCACGCTGACCGGCGATGCCGAAGGCGCCTTTCTGCTCCAAACCTCGACCGCAGCGGGAAACTACGTCGGACAGCCGGCAACCCTCGACCCAGCATCCGACTGCACGGTCCTGCTCAGCGGTGTCCACCTCATGCCGGGCCAGGTCACGACGGTCACCGTCACCGTGAGCATGGCCGACCTGACCGGTCAGCGCGGGCAGAATGCCTCCGCGAGCGCCGACCTGCTGGTATCACTCCGCGACGACATCGCATCCGACGCCGACCTCGCCGCCTGCCCGCCCGCAGCCAACGAATTCCCGGTCTTCCCCTCAACCGGGACATGGACGTCGCTGCCGTTCACCGGCGGAACCGTGAACGCACCGCTGATCGCGGCCGCCGGCCTGCTGGTGGGCGCCGGCCTCTGGTTCGTGATCGCCGCGTACCGGCGTCGTCGCCGAGACGAAGAGGTGCAAGCGTGACGACGACGGATGCCGTCGAGGAAGTTGCCGCGGAAGCGGCCGAACCGGAGAAGCGCAAGGGCGTCCTGCACTACATCGGCGTCGGACTGAGCGGCGGACTGCTGCTGCTCGTCGCCGCGTTGGCTGTGCTGCTCATCGCGCTGCCGGCCGCCGTCGGGGGGATGCCGCTCACGGTGCTGACGAGTTCGATGGAGCCCGGGCTGCCTCCCGGCACGCTGATCGTCGTGAAGCCCACACCGGTCGAGGAGATCCGGGTCGGTGACGTCGTCACGTTCCAACTGCGGTCGGGTGAGCCGATTCTCGTCACACACCGCGTCATCGAACGCTCGGTGAGTTCCAATGGCGAAGTGGCGTTCGTCACCAAGGGTGACAACAACGACCTCGCAGATGACCCGATTCGCGAGATCCAGATCCGTGGGACGCTCTGGTATTCGTTCCCCTGGCTGGGCTGGGTGAACAACGCGTTGAATGGCGAGGCCCGCGGTTGGCTCGTGCCGCTCGCAGCCGGCGGCTTGTTCGCATACGCCGGCTACCTCGTCATCAGCGCGAGCGTCGCATCGGCGAAGAAGCGCAAAGCGGCATCCGACGAGTCAGCCACTGCCTCCTGAGGCCCCACTGACGACCGTCGCCTAGGCTGTGCACTCGTGAAAGCCATTCGGAGATTCACCGTCCAGCCAGTCCTTCCCGAGTCGCTTTCCGCGCTCGACGAGCTTGCCACCAACCTCCGCTGGTCGTGGCACGAACCGACGCAGAGACTGTTCGAGCGCATTTCGCCGGTCGGCTGGGCGGCCTCAGGCCACGACCCGATCGGACTGCTCGGCACGCTGGATGCCGAGCGCATCAACGAGCTCGCTGCTGATGAGGACTTTGTACGGACCGCCGACGCTTTGCGCGATGACCTCAGGTCGTACATCGGTGAGCCGCGTTGGTATCAGTCATTGGGAGCCGAGGCTCCACGCGCAATCGGCTACTTCTCGCCGGAGTACGGCATTGCCGCTGCCCTGCCGCAATACTCAGGGGGTCTCGGAATCCTCGCAGGCGACCACCTGAAGAGCGCATCCGACCTTGGTGTCCCGATCATCGGCGCCGGCCTGTTCTACCGCGCTGGGTACTTCGCCCAGTCGATCCTGCGCGACGGATGGCAGCAGGAGTCCTACCCGGTACTGGATCCGGATGGCCTGCCCTTGAACGTGTTGCGGCATCCGGATGGCACCGCGGCCCAGGTCGCACTCGGGCTGCCGGATGATCGTGCACTGTACGCGCGCATCTGGCAGGTTGCGGTCGGTCGCGTCACGCTGCTGCTGCTCGACACCGACATCCCCGAGAATGACGACGACCTGCGCTCTGTCACCGACCGGCTCTACGGCGGTGGGGGAGAGCACCGCCTGCTGCAGGAGCTTCTGCTCGGCATCGGCGGTGTGCGCGCCATCCGCACCTTCTGCTCGATCACGGGCGCGGCGGAACCCGAGGTGTTCCACACCAACGAGGGCCACGCCGGATTCCTTGGCCTCGAGCGCATCAGCGACCTGATCGGCGACAGCGGTCTGAGCTTCGACGAGGCGCTTCAGGTCGTGCGCGCGGGCACGGTGTTCACGACCCACACGCCCGTTCCGGCCGGGATCGACCGGTTCGACTCGGCGCTCATCGAACGGTACTTCTCCACCGGCCTGCTGCCGGGTGTCCAGACCTCCGACGTGCTGCGGCTCGGCGAGGAAGACTACGAGGGGGGCGCTCCCGGCATGTTCAACATGGCGGTCATGGGCCTGCGCCTGGCCCAGCGCGCCAACGGGGTTTCGCAACTGCATGGCGAGGTGAGCCGCCGCATGTTCGGTGCCCTGTGGCCGGGATTCGACCCGGATGAGGTGCCGATCGGCTCGATCACCAACGGCGTGCACGCCCCCACCTGGACCGACTCGCAAGTCGCAGCACTCGCGAAGGACCGGCTCGAGGCATCCGACACCACCGCGGCCAACTGGCAGTCTGCCGCGGTCAGCGACGACGATCTCTGGCAGCTCCGGGGTCGCCTGCGCAAGCAGCTGGTCTCCGATGTGCGCCGGCGGATGCAGGATGCGTGGGTTCAGCAGAACCCGGGTCTCACGCCGCCGCCCTGGTACGCGAACCTGCTCGACCCGAACATCCTCACAATCGGTTTCGCGAGGCGGGTGCCGACGTACAAGCGCCTCACGCTCATGCTTCACGACGAGGACCGCTTGCGCGCCATCCTGACCAATCCGGACCGGCCAGTGCAGCTTGTCGTGGCCGGCAAGTCGCATCCCGCCGACGACGAGGGCAAGCGGCTCATCCAGAGGCTCGTGCAGTTCTCGGATCAGCCGGACGTGCGCGAGCGCATCGTCTTCCTGCCCAACTACGACATCGCGATGGCAGCGACGCTGTATCCGGGCACCGATGTGTGGCTCAACAACCCGCTGCGCCCGTTCGAGGCGTGCGGAACGAGCGGCATGAAGGCGGCGCTCAACGGCTCGCTCAATCTGTCGATCCTCGACGGGTGGTGGGCGGAGTACTTCGACGGTGAGAACGGCTGGGCGATCCCGTCAGCGGATGCCGCTGGTGACTCCGCCGAGCGAGACGCACTCGAGGCGGGCTCGATGTACGACCTGATCGAGCACCAGGTCGCGCCGCGGTTCTATGACCGGGATGAGAATGGTGTGCCCACCCGCTGGATCGAGTCGATCCGGCACACCCTTGCGTCGTTGTCGCCCGAACTCAGCGCCGACCGGATGGTGCGCGAGTATGTCGAGGCTCTCTACCGGCCGGCCGCGGTGTCGTCGCGTGCCGTAATCGCGGATTCGTGGGCGGGGGCGCGCGAGCTGGCCGCGTACAAGGAGCGCGTGCTAGCCGGATGGCACGGTGTCTCAGTCGGCAGCGTCGAGTCGGGCGGTGTTGACGCCGTCCCACAGGTCGGGGACGAACTGCGAGTGAGAGCCAGCGTGCATCTCGGGGAGCTGGCTGCGACGGATGTCGCGGTCGAGCTGGTCTACGGGCGGCCGAAGGCGAGTGACCAGCTCAGCGAGCAACAGCGGGTGCGGCTGGAACCATCTGGCGCCCACGCATCCGGTGTCGTGGAGTTCTCCGGCACGGTGCTGCTGGAGCGTGCGGGAAGCTTCGGCTACACGGTGCGGGTGACGCCCAGCCACCCGGCGCTGACGAGCCCGGCAGAGCTGGGCCTGGTGGCTGTCGCCCACTGACAGCGATCCGCGGGTCGAATTGCCACGCGCGGGTCGAATTCGACCGGCGCGTGGAAGTTCCACCCTCGCGTGGCGCTTTCGCTGGGACTCACGGCCGACAAGGCGACGGCACCCAGTACGCTCGAAGCCATGTCAGAAGCTCCCCGACGCAGACCCGAGTCTGCGGAGGTGCTCGGCTTCTACACGGCCCATGTTCGGGCTCGCCCGATGCCGGTTTTCGAGGCCCTTGTGGACCGGCTCGATCCCGGTCCTGGTGCCCATAGCCAGTTCCTTGCCGACCCCGCCGCCAGCCTCATCGTCGCTCAGGGCGGCTGGTGGTACCGGGCCGAGTACCGGGTCGTCCCGGATGAACACGGATGCCACATCGAGCACACCCTGCTGAATGTCGCCAAGACGGCGCACCGGCTTGGGCGGTTCGTCGGGCGCAAGGAGGTCGAGGCTGCGCCACGAGTCTTCGAGGAGCTTGTCGAGGACGTGCGCCTCAGCGTTGAATAGCCGCCGGTCAGCCGCGCGCGGTCTGGCCAGCGGAACACGTCTGTTGTGCGGCCGTCTGCCCGTGAATGGTGTCGGGAAGTGCCACGACCGGGGGCCCGGTGGCGGCGGGAGGTTCAGCAGTCCCTGGCTCGCCCGTTTCCGGCGTTTCCGGCGTTCCCGGCTCCGCGCTGCCGGGGTCGGCGGGCGCGCTTGGTGCGGGTGAGGCGGGCCCACTCTCGCCCTCAGCGAGGACCGCTCCGCCTCCGGTGTCGCCAGTCAGGGTGACCGGCACGTCCGACTTGAGCGCATCCATGAGCTTTTCGCCGTCGGCCTCCAACGGAAGAACACCCTGAATGCCGCCGCTCGAACCGTACGCCGTCGGGTACTGCGCGAAAGTGATCGCTTCGAGTGGGATGTCCTTCAGCGCCACCGCGATCGACATCATGGTGTCGAGGTTCTGCAGGCTGTTGGACAGCTGCATGTTCTCGGCGGCCGCCTTCGCGAGCCCGTACAGCTTGTACGGGTCAGACAGCGTCTCGCTGCTCTTCACCGTGCGCATGAGCGACGACAGGAAGACGTACTGGTTGTTGATGCGGCCCAGGTCCGAACCGTCGCCCACACCGTAGCGCGTGCGCAGGAACAGCTGCGCAGCGTCGCCTTGCAGGGTGTGGATGCCGGCATCCAGCTTCAGGCCGATCTGGAGGTCGTTGATCGGGGTCGCTACACACACGTCGACCCCGCCAACGGCGTTGGACATCTGAATGACACCGTTCATCTCGATCTTCGCCGCGAACGGGATGTCGAGTCCGGTGAATTGCGAGATCGTCTCGACCGTGCAGGCGAGGCCGCCACGCTCAAGCGTCGTGTTCAGCTTCGCCGACCAACTCGAGCTGACCGTTCCCTCACCGTCCGGATCGGGGCACTCGGGCACAGGGACGAACAGGTCTCGCGGGAAGCTGACCACCGTTGCGTGGGTGTGGTCCTCCGAGATGTGGAGCAGGATGTTGACGTCGTTCAGCGTCGCCTCGCGCTTGCCGTACCGCGGGTCGCCCTCACCGCTGTCACTTCCGACCAGCAGGAGGTTCACGCCGCCCTCGATGGCGCCCACGTTCGGCGGTGCGCCAGTCTCGCCGATGAGCGAGACGCCGGGCTTGATGCTGCTCGCAATACCCCACACCGCTATCCCGACCACCGTGAACGTGCTGACAAGCACGACAGCGAGCGCCACTCCCAAGTACTTCGCGGCGATGGCGATGGGACCGGGGGCGCTCAACTGCCCATGTCGGGCGATAGTTGAGCCATAACGCCGGCGTGCTCGCGTGGGCAGATCGCTCATTTGCTCGATCATAGGCGCGCGTCTTCGAGAATTCGGTGCGAGCGCAAAGAGCGCAAGGGCCGCCCGGGATGCCCGGGCGGCCCTTGCAGGGTGGAATCAATCAGGTCAGTTACGCGGTGTTGCCCTGCGCAGGATGAAGAATCCGACAATTCCGGAGATGATCGTGGGCACCAGCGTCCAGGTGACAACCCCGACGACGCCCATCTCGACGAACCACGCTCCGACCGCCATCCAGTGCGCGCCGAACGTGATCCACAGCACGGCTGCCAGCAACACCAGGACGAGCGCGCCGAAGAAAACCAGCATGCCGTTCGTTCGCCACTTCACGTACACCGCCGCGGTTGCCGCACCGACGAAGAAAAAGAACGAGAACAGCAGGAAGGTGATGTACAGGCGCTGCAGGAATCCGCCATCGCCGAAGTAGATCGCGTTGAACATCGAGCCGCCGACGTACCAGCCGCCGGTGGCCTGCTCGATCTCGCCGAGGACCGATATGAGCAGTGCCCACGCCGCGGACAGCATCACGAACGTCAGCACACTGCCCAGGTAGAAGTCCCGGCGGGTGACGCTGTAGCCCTGTGCGAACGGGAAGGTCAGGTTGATGGCCTGCACCGCCACAACCATCATGTAGACGAAGATGAACGTGCTGGCGCCGGAGTACTGCATGCCCTCGCTCGCATCGGCGAAATCGGATGTCGACAGTGACGACTTCAGTGTCCACCAGATGACGAAGTTCACCGCGAAGATGAACCCCAGGATCATCAGCGGCACCCCGAATAGGGCCATCCGGTTCACGACGTGGAGCCGAACGACGCTCCAGATGCGCTGGAACTCACCGCCCTTAGCAACATTCATGGGTCGAATCGTTGTTGTTGTCATGCGCTCTGCTCGAATTCCTTGTCGGTGGTGTTTGTCTTGCGAACGATCAGTTGCTGCAGCGAGATAGGGGTGAGCTCGATCCCCGCCGCCTGAGCCTCGCGGCGCTCGTCTGCGGCGAGACTTGCGACGGTGACGGATGCGATCCCGCCGATCGACTGCCGGTGCAGCACCTCGCGGCTCTTCACGAACTCCTCGACGGCGCTGCGCTGGCCCACCAGGTTGGTGGCCGATCCGCGCAGTTCCTCGGCCGGCTGGTCGATGATTATGCGGCCCGCATCGAGCACGATGACGTGTTCGAGCAAGTTGCTCACCTCGTCGATCAGGTGGGTGGAGAGAATCACGGTGCGCGGATGCTCGGCGTAGTCCTCGATCAGGCGGTCGTAGAACAGCTGCCGCGCCACCGCGTCGAGGCCCAGATAGGGCTCGTCGAAGAAGGTCAGCGGAGCGCGGGATGCGAGTCCGACGATCACCCCCACCGACGAGAGCTGGCCGCGGGAGAGCTTCTTGATCCGCCGGTCGACCGGGAGCCGGAAGTCCTCGACGAGCTCTGCGGCGAAGTCGGCATCCCAGTTCTTGAAGAACCACGGCGCACTCTTCAGCACGTGCTTGACCTGGAAGTCATCCGGGTATTTCTGGCTCTCCTTGATGAAGCTGACGTTCTGCAGCACCGACGCGTTCTCCACGGGGGACTGGCCGAAGATCCGGATGTCCCCGTCGGTTGCGAAGTCCTGCGCGGTCAGCAACTGCATGAGCGTTGTCTTGCCGGCCCCGTTTCGGCCGAGCAGGCCGTAGATGCCGTTCTCCTCAACCGTGAAGCTGACGTTGTCGAGGGCGGTGACGTTGCCGAACCGCCTCGTGAGGCCGGTGACCTCGATTGTCGTCGTCATTCGACTCCCTCTTTTCTGATCATGTCTGCGAGCTGTTCCCTGGTGATGCCGAGCTTGTCGGCCTCGTCCACCAGGGGCTGGATGTAGTCGTTCCTGAACTGCGTGCGGCGCTGCTCGACGATGCGAGTCCGTGCCCCCTCGGCGACGAACATGCCGATTCCCCTCTTCTTGTACAGAATTCGCGAGTCGACAAGCAGGGCGACTCCCTTCCCGGCGGTCGCCGGATTGATGCGATAGAAGGAGGCGAATTCGTTGGTGGACGGGACCTGTCCCTCTTCGGGGAGCAGGCCACTGATGATGTCGTTCTCGATCTGCTCTGCGATCTGCAGGAAGATCGGTCGTGAGTCATCCATTCGGACCTCCTTTCGGGTCTATTGGTTCGTTACTCCACTAACCAACCATAGAAGTAATGAAGCTGTCAACCCTTAGGCTCGGGAACGTGTTCGAACTTCACCACTTGACCGCGCAGGAGCAATGGGACTGGCTGCACCGGGGTGAGATCACCCCGCAGGAACTCGCCCAGCACTACCTCGAGCGCGTCGAACGGCTGAACGGTGATCTCGGTGCCTTCGTGACTGTGACCGGCGAAGCGGCGCTCGAACGCGCGGCCCTGGTGCGGAAGTCGGTGCCGCGCACCGCAGCGCTGTGGGGGATGCCGTATGCGGACAAGGACCTCATCCGGCGGGCGGGAGTGCCCGCCGGGTTCGGCTCGCGTGCGTTTGCAGGGTTCGTCCCGGAGGAATCCGACGACCTCGTGCGCGTGTTCGACGACGCCGGCGCAGTCAGCCTCGGCAAGACGAGCGTGCCGGAGTTCGGCATGCCCTCCTACACCGAGAGCCAAGTCGCTCCGCCTGCGCGCAACCCCTACGATCTCTCGCTCGGCGCGGGCGGCTCCAGCGGCGGCGCCGCGGTCGCCGTCGCGGCGGGCCTCCTACCGTTCGCGCCGGGTTCGGACGGCGGTGGCTCGATCCGGATCCCCGCAGCAGCGACCGGGCTGGTCGGCCTGAAACCGTCCCGCGGGCTGATCCCGGCCGGGACGGGCCTCGATTCGGTCGGCGGACTGTCAGTTCCCGGCCCGCTCGCGCGGACGGTTGCGGATGCCGCAATGATGCTCGATGCGATGATCGCCGGCGGTGACTACCCGTTCACTGTTCGCGCACCGCGCTGGGACGGCGGCCCGCTGCTGTCAGCTGCAGTGCGCGGCGAGGGCCGTTTCCAGCTCGCCGTCACGACCTCATCACCGTGGGATTCCGAGTACGACATCGAGGTGTCGCGTGAGGCGAAGGAGGCCCTCGAGCTCGCGTTGCGAGAACTCGACGCGATCGGACACGGCATCGAGACGATCGACCTCGAGCCCCAGGACAGTTACGCGTCTGCCTTTCGCACCGTTTGGCAGGGTGGGGCGGCGAACCTGCCGGTCGACGACGACCAGCTCGACCTGCTTGAGCCGCTGACCCGCTGGCTCGTCGAGCGAGGGAGGCAGACGTCGGCAGGGGCGCTGGCCACCGCGCTTCGCGTGTTGTCGGACTTCGAGCGGTCGGTCATCCGCCAGTTCGCGCCGTTCGATGCGATCGTGACGCCTGCGCTCGCGCTGACTCCGCGCCCGGTCGGCTGGTACGACAACGACGATCCGGAACGCAACTTCGAGCAGCAGTGCCAATACACGCCGTTCACCAGTTTCGTGAACGTCTCCGGGCTCCCGGCCATCTCGCTGCCTGTTGCGGTGACTGCTGACGGCCTGCCGATGGGTGTGCAGCTGATCGGCCGCCCAGGGGGCGAGCACGTTCTGCTGGCGATCGGTGCCCAGCTTGAGCGCCGCCTGCAGTGGCAGCGCAGGCATCCGCCCATGTGGTGAGCGGCCGTCAGACGTACCCGCCGTCATCCAACCCGGCCTCGATCTCGAACCGGTTGATGAGACCGTCCTGACCGGCCGCGACGTACAGCGGCACGAACGCCAGGCCGTAGCGCTTCCACTGTGCGCGGTGAACCGCCTCATGCCGCAGGATGCGCGGATGCAGTGCGCTGTGAGTGAGGAACACCGCGCCGATCGTGGTGCCACCGCGACCGAATGACCACCGCGGCATCCGGCGGGCCACGATGACGCCTCCCATCGGCCGTATCCGGCCGAGGCTGAGCGCACCTCCCCAGATCAGAGCACAGCCGGTCGCGAACCAGTAGCCGGGTCGCGCGACCACCGGATGCAGCAGGGCTCGGCGCAGGCGCGGGCGACGCGCTGTCCACCCGACGGCGCGCGTAGCCAGCGCCTCGATTCTGCTGAGCACGCAACCAGTTGTACACCGAAAGAACCGGCAGGCGCGCTCCTCTACAGTTGCGTACATGGCAGCTACGCCGCGGCGGGTAGCGATGGTGTCGATGCACACCTCGCCCGCCGAGCAACCCGGAACTGGGGATGCCGGCGGCATGAACGTCGCTGTGCTGGCGTCCGCCAGCTCACTCGCGGAGCGCGGCATCGAGGTCGAGCTGCTGACCCGTGCGACGGGCGAGCCGGCGGTGACCGAGCTCGAGCCCGGCGTGACGCTGTTCGAGTTGCCCGCCGGCACCTACGGTCCGCTCGACAAGCAGAGCCTCGCCGCGGTGTCCGATGAATTCGGAGAGGCCGTCGCGACGCTCGCCGGTCGGAAGAGCGCTCGCTACGACGTGATCCACGCGCATTACTGGCTCAGCGGGATCGCGACCTTGCCGGTGGCGATCGAGCTCGGACTGCCGTTCGTGCAGAGCTTCCACACCCTCGCGGCGATGAAAGGCCGTGAGACCGGTGCCCTCGAGCCGGAGCGCCGGCGCCACGCCGAGGCTTACCTGGCCACCCAGTCCACCGCCGTGATCGCGAATTCGGCCGCGGAAGCGACAAGCCTCATCGACGAGGTCGGCACGCCGACCGACCGGGTCTGGGTGGTGCCGCCCGGGGTTGATGTCGACCTGTTCCGTCCGAATCGGACGGACGCGGGGGAGCGGGTCCGCTCAGAGCTCGGCATCGAAGCAGGCAGGCCGATCCTCGCCGTTGTCGGGCGCATCCAGCCGCTCAAGGATCAGGCGCTCGCCCTCGAGGCTCTCGCGGAACTGCGCGCCATGCGCGGCTGGTCGCCGGTTCTCGTGATCGCCGGTGAGCCGACGCCGGGCGATGAGGGGTACGCGAGTGGATTGCGGTCGCTGGCGGCGGACCTCGGTATCGCGGACGATGTCCGCTTCGTCGGTGCGGTGCAACGCAACCGGCTGGCCGACCTGCTGGCGACTGCGACGCTGACGCTCGTGCCGTCGCACAGCGAGACTTTCGGGATCGTCGCCCTCGAGTCGGCGGCAAGTGGCACGCCGGTCGTCGCCTTTCGAGCATCCGGTCTCGTTGAGTCGGTGTCGGATGGGCACTCCGGACTGCTGGTCGACTCGCGGACGCCGCGCGACTGGGCGAACACCATCGACGGGCTCCTCGTGGACCCGCCAGCGCTCGGTCGGCTCTCGGCGGGAGCGCGCGACTACGCTCTCGGCTTCACTTGGGCGGCGTCAACCAGCGCCCTCCTCGACGTCTACCAGGCGATCATCGAGCCGTAGTTGCGATGGCCGGTCCTGGCCGTCCGAAGCCTTCCAGCAGGCGCAACCACAGTTCGCTCATGGTCGGGAACGCAGGCACCGCGTGCCAGAGCCGGTGGATCGGCACCTCACCGACGACCGCGATCGTCGCCGCGTGCAGGAGTTCGGCGACCTCGCGGCCGACAAGCGTGACGCCGAGCACGACCTCCCGATCCTCGTCCACGACCATCCTGGCCTGCCCCGCGTAGCCGTCGGCGTGCAACTCGGCACCAGAGACGCTGCTCAGGTCGTAGTCGACGACCCTGACCCGCTTGCCCGCCTTGCGCGCCTGATCGGCAGTCAGGCCGACGACGGCGACTTGGGGGTCGCTGAACACCACGTGGGGCACGGCGGCATGGTCGGCGGTGGCCACGTGAGTTCCCCACGGCAGGTCGTCGACGTGCTGCCCCTTGGCTCGCGCGGCGATGACGTCCCCGGCAGCTCGTGCCTGGTACTTGCCCTGGTGGGTCTGCAGCACCCGATTGTTGGCATCGCCGACCGCGTAGAGCCAGTCGTGGCCTTTCACGCGCAGCGTCTCGTCGACGTCGAGCCAGTCGCCACCCTTGATGCCGACGGACTCGAGGCCGAGGTCGCCGGTGCGTGGCACCCGTCCGGCACCGACGAGCAACTCCTCGGCGATGATCGTCGTGCCGTCGCCGAGCGAGAGGTGGACCCCGTCAGCGAGCCGCTCGACGCCGACGACCGCAACGGGCGTGCGGATGTCGACGCCAAGCGCCCGCAACCCGCGTTCGACCGCCTCCCCCGCGAACGGTTCCATCCGCCCGAGCATGCCGCTGCGTGCGAGCACCGTCACTGTCGTCCCGAATCCGGCGTACGCGGTCGCGAGCTCAGCGGCGACAGCCCCTCCACCGAAGATCGCGAGGCTGGACGGCGCGTGCTGGGCGCTCGTCGCCTCGCGGTTGGTCCACGGACGCGCGTCCACCATTCCGGGGATGTCCGGAATGAGGCTTGCCGAGCCGGTGCAGACGGCCACCGCGTGGCGCGCCTCGAGTTCGCTGGGGCCGTCGGAGCCGTTGACCAGCACGCGGCGTTCGCCCGTGATCCGGCCATGCCCGCGGTAGAGGTCGATGCCCACGCTCTCAAGCCAGTCGACGTCCCCACCGTCCTGCCAGTCGTTCACGAACCAGTTGCGGCGGGCCAAGGTCGCGGGAACGTCGAGCTCGCCGGTGATCGCCTGCTTCGCGCCGTCGACGGAGTGCGCGTGCTGCAGCGCGTTCGCGCTGCGCAGCAGCGCCTTCGATGGAATGCAGGCCCAGAACGAGCACGAACCGCCGACCAGTTCTTGTTCGACGACTGCGACGGAGAGTCCACCTTGGGCGGCGCGGTCGGCTACATTCTCGCCAACTGGACCCGCCCCGATCACGATCAGGTCGTAGGTTGCCATGGCTCGACGCTACGCCGGACAAGCCGATTGCCGCTCGGCTTCGACGGTTTCCTCTTCGAATGCTCAGCGACCGATGAACTCGGCCGGGGTGCGCGTCAGGAACGCCTGCATGCCGATCCTTGCGTCTTCGCTTGTGGCGAGTCGGACGAGTTCCGGCTGAAGGTTCCGTGCCGCGGCCGCTTCACCGTCCGCGGCGGCGGTGCGCGCACTCGCCAGGCTCGCCTGTACGGCGAGCGGCGCTTGCGCCGCGACCCGGCGGGCGAGTTCGAGTGCACGGTCGTACTGCTCGCCATCCGGGACCACCTCCTGCACGAGGCCGATCCGGTGCGCTTCTGTGGCGTCGAAACTGTCGCCGGTGAGGATCCAGCGCATCGCGTTGCCCCAGCCCGCGACCTTCGGGAAGCGCAGGGTCGCCCCGCCGAACGGCAGGATGCCGCGTGCCACCTCGATCTGCGCGAACGTCGCGGACTGGGCGGCGATGGCGATGTCGCTGGCGAGGATGAGTTCGATGCCGAGCGTCAGGCAGGTGCCCTGTACCGCGACGACCACCGGCTTGGTGGTGCCGCTGCCGTCGACCCGCCACGGGTTGATGCCGCCTTCGGGAACGATGTCGAGGCCCGCGGCGCCGATGCGAGGTGCGACGTCGGGCAGGTCGAGTCCGCCGGTGAAGTGCTCGCCGTGCGCGTAGACCAGCCCAACCCGCAGTTCCGGATCCCGTTCCAGCTCGCCGTAGGCGAGGCACAGCTCCTGCAGCAGGCGGAAGTCGGCCGCGTTGCGCTTGTCAGGCCGGTTCAGCCCGATCAGGAGGACGTGTCCTTCCCCGTCAACGGTGACACGAGGCGAGTCTGATTCAGTGATCATCGCCCCAGCCTACGGGCGTCACCGGGTGAGGGCGGCGATGATCCGCAGGATGGTCGGCAGGTCGTCGGCCGCGGCGGCCTCGGAGGCCGGCGCGAACTCGGTGAGACCCGCACCGGCCAGCGTGAACTCGGCGCGAAGCGCGCGCACGCACTCGATGAGCAGCGCGCTCGTGATGCCGAAAGGCTCAGGGAATACGAGACCCGCGAACTCCGCTGGGTCGAGCACGTCGAGGTCGATGTGCACGTAGACCGAGGTCGCGCCGGTCGCCTTGACCTGCTCGACTAGCGCCTGCGGGTTCAGGCTGGCCGGGTCGAGGCACGCGACGCTCATGTCGTCGATGTACTCGCGTTCCGCGCTGTCGAAGGCGCGCGCACCCGCGAGCACGAGCCGGCGCGGGTCGAGGGTTCGTTCGGGCGCGAGGTGCTCCACCCCCTCGCCGAGGAGCGTCCGCAGCACCATCCCATGGAAGGCGCCGGACGGTGACGTCTCGGGGGTGTTGAGGTCCGGATGCGAGTCGAACCAGACGACCGCGGTCGTCTCGTCGGCCGCACGCTCGATCGCGGCCAGTTCAACGCCGCAGTCCCCGCCGATCGTGATGACCGGCTTGGGCGCCGTCTTGAGGGCGACGCGCATCCGGTCCCGCACCGTGATGAGCGAACCGCAGCGGGCAACGCCGCTTCCGATTTCGTCGCCCGCTTCGAGGGGGACGTCGACGACAACCGTGCTGGAACCGGGAAGGTCGCCGCGGATCGCGTTGGCCCCGTCGACCAGCCTCATGGCGCGTGCTGAGCTTGAGCCCTGCCATTGCGGTACAACCAGGAACATCTAGCCTGCCCGTCTTTCGTGTGCAGTCTCCTCGGGGGTCGACCCTTGCTGCAGGGTCGACCCCGAGGATGATCGGCTTACTCGCCCGTGCCGACTGCCTTCTGCGGCGTTCCCGACTTGAGCGCTGCGAGGCGCGCCTCGACCTCGACCGACTCGTCCGAGCGCTCCAACTGCTCGAACTGGGCGTCCAGGCTGGAGGCCGCAAGCTCCTGCGAGCCGAGAACCTTCGCCTCTTCGCGGCGGATCTTCTCCTCGAAGCGGCTGATCTCGCTTGTCGGGTCGAGCAGGTCGATGCTCTTCATCGCATCCATCACCTGCTGCTGGGCGCCGGCGGTCTTGGCGCGCGCGATGAGCTCGTCACGCTTCGAGGACAGCTCGTGCAGCTTGCCCCGCATTGCCTCGAGACCCTGCTTGAGCTGGTTGACCACCGCGGTTTGCGACTGAATGGTTGGCTCGGCCGCCTTCGCCTGGTTCTCCTCAGACAGCTGACGGCCGAGGGCAACCTTGGCGAGGTTGTCGAACTTGTCCGCGTCCGCGGCGTTGCCGGCTGCGCGCAGTTCGTCAGCCTTGCGGCTGGCAGCGAGAGCCTTGTTGCCCCAGTCGGCCGCGGCCTTCACGTCTTCCTGGTAGTCCTGCTCGAGCAGGCGCAGGTTGCCGATCGTCTGTGCGATGGCGGCCTCTGCTTCAGCGATGTTGTTCGTGTAGTCGCGGACCATCTGGTCCAGCATGAGCGCCGGATCCTCGGCGGCGTCCAGCATCGCGTTGATGTTTGCCTTGGCGAGTTGGGCGATTCGCCCGAAAATCGATTGCTTGACCATCGTTTTTCCTTACCTTCCTGGGTGTGCCTTGCTGACTGTCGGATGTCTAGAATCTGCCGCCGCTGCTCCGCCTGCCACCGGAGAATCCTCGGGAACGTCCCCCAAAACTACCTGAGCGGCCGCCTCCGCCGAACCCTCCGCCGAATCCGCCCCCGCCGCCTCCGAAGATGCCGCCGCCTCGGCCGCCACCGCTCAGCATTCCGCCGATGATGCCGCCGATAATCGCGCCCCCGATGTCGGTTCCGACGCTGCTGCCGCGACCGCCGAACCCGCCGCCGTAGCCGGGCACCGAGTAGCCCTGCAGGTCGTACTGAGCGCTCGACAACGCCTGCTGCGCCAGGTTGCTGGCGGCACGGGCGTGCGCGAGCGCGGCGACCGGATCGGTGGTGGCGACCGCCACCGCCCCGTCCAGATGACGCATTGCCTCGGAGAGCCGGGTGCGCGCGGTGTCGCGGATGACCCCGCGCCTGGTGGTGATGAAGTCGTGTGCTGCCGAAATCTCAGCGCGAGCGCTGAAGATCGCCTGGTCGAGCGCTCCGGCGGCCCGGCGCACCTTCTCCTGTTCTTCGCGCACCGACGCGAGCACGGCGTCCAGCTGCTCGTTCGCCTTGTGCAGGTTGGTGAGGCTGTTGACGGGGTCGTCTCCGGATGCCGCCGCCGACAGTGCGGCCTCGGCTGCCGCGATCGCGGGCGCCAGTTGCGGATCGTCCAGCGGCAGTGCTCGGGCGGCAGCAAGGTCTTGTTCGGTGTCACTGACAGCGGCGCTGAGTGCGGCTTGCGCCTCGCGGAGGTCTGCGGCGATTCGCTCGACCGCGTCAAGCAGTTGCGTCACCTGGCCGACCGCAGCCTGCGCGGCACGAACGGCAACCGCGGCAGGGCCGGTCTTTCCGGCGGCAAGCGCCTGCTCCGCTTCGGTCGCGCGGCCGGTTGCGAAGGTCAGCAGGTCCTCGGCCTGCTTCGGATTGCCGGCAACCATGGCAACCGCCGCAGGGGAGTAGTCCCGTTGCAGGGTCACCAGCGTCTGCTTCGCGGCCTCAAGGCGTCCCCGGGCTTGATCAGTATCCGTCCGGACGGTCACCAGCTGCTCGGGCGCGGTCTGCTCCAGCGCGCGAAGCTCGTCGAAGGCGTCCGCCTGCGCGTCGAGCTCCTTGTCGCCGGCCTCCGCGAGTTCGACGATCTGCAGGGTCATGCTGCGGCGCTCCTCGGCAGACTCGGGGAACGCGTCGTCGAGCTTCTGGCGCAGCTCGAACGCGGCGCGCGCTTTGTCCTTGGCCGACCCAAGCGCATGAACGAATGGTTTTGCGGTCTCCTCGCCGAACTGGGCGACCGCGAAGTCGAGTTCCTGCTCGCTCGTCTTGATCTCGTCGTCGAGCTGCACGAGCAGGATGCTTGCGCGCTGGTCGAGCTGCTTGGCGTTCAGCTTCTCAGCAGCAACAGCGCGGCCCTTTCGCACGCGCGAGCGAATGAACAACGCGAGTCCGACGACCACGACGAGCCCCAGGAGTACCCAGCCCCACGGGAATCCGGGGTCTGTGATCTTCTCGCGCAAGCCGTCCGCTGCGGCGATCGCGGCACCAGCCCAGTCGCTGTCGGAGAGGCGCGGCTCGATCAGCTCGCTCTCGATCTGGCGAGTCTCGCTCTCGCTCAACTCGAACTCGCTCGGGTAGGACATCTGATAGATGCGGTCCTCGACCGCGACCGCCATCAGCACATCGTCGTTGCCAAGCCCGTTCTGTTCGGCTGTGATGTCCGCCCACGAGGACCCTGCCGGCACGCCCTCGAACGAGTCGACATACACGACGAAGAGCTGTGCGTCCGTCTCTGCGGCCAGCTGATCGAGCGAGTCCATGATCGCGCCCTCTTGGCCGCGCACAGCTCCTACGGAGTCGAAGATGTAGGCGCCACCGAGGTCGACGGGGTCCTCGGCGAAAGCGGCCGTCGGGGTCGCGAGAGCGATTGCCGCCCCGAACGCGATCGCGGCCCACCGTGTCAGAAGCGAGCGTTGCGTGGCGATGGCCGAGTCCTTTCGCTGTGCCGAGGTGAGGTGAGAGTCTAGCGGTGGCGACCGAACACCCGGGTTTAGCGAAGGTGAATCGGCACAAGCGCGCTGCCAACGAGTTCCGAGCCGGCGGTGTTGTCGCCTCCGACCTCCGAGACGACGATCGCGGCCGAGAGCTCGTAGCTGCCAGGGGCGGCTGGGGCAAGTGGGCTGTTCGTGCTCGAACCGGAACTGCCGCACAGGGCAGGTATGAAGGTCGCGTCGAACCGGGTGGACTGGCCGGGCGCCAGATCGATGGGGACCGCTTCGGCGAGCGGAGCGGGCGCGCCATGCCAGACCGTGACGCCATCCTGGGAGAGGGTGACCGCCGGTCCCGCTGCCGCCGAGCCGGTCACCCGCTTGGTGCCGCTGTTCGACAGGGTGACCGTGCCGATCACCTCACCGTCGGCGATCGCGACATCGGCTGGGAAGGCGAGGGTGAGAGTGAGACCGGATGCTGCGGGCTGCACGACCGTCAACGGCTGGCTGCACTGGTTGAGCAGCTGGAGCGGTGACGCAGGAACGAGTGAACTGTCGCGACTCTCGTCGGCCGGCCCGGTCCCGAACTCCGGACTCTGCATGCCGTCGCTCATGACAGACACGGGAGGCTGGACCAGCTGCGGCAGGGTGCCGACGCCGAGCACGATCACACCGGCCGCCGCGAGGGTGGTTGCCGCACCCGCGGCGAGTTGGCGTGGCAGTCGGCGGCGGCGAACTCGCCGCACGATGTCGGCGGGGTCGACCCCCGGCGACGGTGGCGTGTCGCCACCCTTCAGCCAGTCGCGCAGTTCGGACTCAGTGGGCACGATCGCCTCCCCGCGTGTTGGTCAATGGCCCGCCGTGCTCGTCGCCCATGGCAACCGCGAGACGGGCGAGCGCGTCGCTGATATAGCGCTTGACCGCGCCGGCGCTGATGCCGAGCGTTTCGGCGATGTCATCCACCTTCAGGTCCTCGTAATAGCGCAGGACGACGCACGCGCGCTCTCGCGGCGACAGCTGCTGCAGCCGCGCGTCGAGGTCGAGGCGTGTTTCGGTGGCCGCGTCGGTGGACTCCTGCTCGGCGGGGACCGCGGTGAGATGCTCGATGCGCCGCCAACGGCTACGACGGCGCCCGGTGTCGAGGTAGGTGTTCAGGATGGCCCGCCTTACGTAGGCTTCTGCGCTTGCAACGGTGAAGCCGTTGCGCAGGCGCCCGAACGTCTTGACCAGGGCGTCCTGCACGAGGTCAGCCGCATCATCCGCGCTTCCCGAGATCAGGTAGGCGTAACGGGTGAGGGCGTCACCGCGCTCTGCGACGAGGCGTGTGACGACCTCTTCCCAGCGCTCCTCGTTCCCGGCCCGTGCCACGCGCGTCCTCCTTGGTTCCGCCACCATTCTGGCGGGGATCGCGGAGGACGGCGCGCGCGACGCGAGCGCAATGCTGCTCATACCCACTAAGACGAGGCAGGCGCCCCGAACGTTGGGTGCGAGCGCGAGAGAGGGGTGTCAGGCGCTCTCGGTGTTCTCGAGACGCTGCCGGATGGCGGCTAGCTGGCGTCGCATCGCTTCAGGAGTGCGGTCGCCGAACTGCTCGAAGAACTTTTCGGTGTCGTCGAGCTCAGCGAGCCACGCATCACGGTCGATGGCGAACAGCTCGTCGAACGCCTCGTCGGACACGTCCAGGCCATCCCGATCGATTCCACCCTCGGTCGGCACGAGGCCGAGCGGGGTGTCCTTGGCGGGCACCTGCGCGTCGACGCGCTCCAGGATCCAGGCGATCACTCGAGAGTTCTCGGAGAACCCGGGCCACAGGAAGCTGCCATCCTCGCCGCGGCGGAACCAGTTGACCTGGAAGATGCGCGGCAGCACGGCGTTCTTGCGAAGCTCGGAACCGACCTTCAGCCAGTGCGACCAGTGGTCGGCCATGTTGTAGCCGCAGAACGGCATCATCGCAAACGGGTCGCGACGCAACTCGCCGACCTTGCCCTCGGCCGCCGCGGTGCGCTCGGACGAGACCGTTGCGCCCATGAACACGCCGTGTTCCCACTCGCGGGCCTCGACGACGAGCGGCACGTTGCTCGCGCGACGGCCGCCGAAGATGATCGCGTCGATGACGACACCGTTCGGGTCATCCCACGTGTCGGCGATCGTGGGGCATTGGCTCGCGGCGACGGTGAACCGGGAGTTCGGGTGCGCTGCGGGACCGTTGGCCGGATCCCACGGGCGACCCTGCCAGTCGATGAGGTTGTCAGGCGCCTTGTCGGTCATGCCCTCCCACCACACGTCGCCGTCCTCGCGCAGCGCGACGTTGGTGAAGATGGTGTTGCCCCAGATGGTGTCGATCGCGGTCTCGTTGGTGGACCGGCCGGTGCCGGGCGCGACACCGAAGAAGCCCGCTTCTGGGTTGATCGCGCGGAGGCGGCCATCCGGTCCCGGCTTCAGCCAGGCGATGTCGTCGCCGATGGTCTCGACCTTCCAGCCAGGGATCGACGGCTTGAGCATTGCGAGGTTCGTCTTGCCGCAGGCCGACGGGAACGCGGCGGCGACGTGGAACACGCGGCCCCGCGGGTTGGTGACCTTGAGGATGAGCATGTGCTCGGCGAGCCAGCCCTCATCCCGTGCGATGACGGATGCGATGCGCAGCGCGAACGACTTCTTCGCGAGCAAAGCGTTGCCGCCGTAGGCGGAGCCGTACGACCAGATTTCGCGGGTGTCCGGGAAGTGGGTGATGTACTTCTTCTCGTTCGACGGCCACGGCACGTCCGCCTCACCCGGGGCGAGAGGAGCGCCGACGCTGTGCACAGCCGGGACCCAGTCGGTGTAGCGGCCGAACTGAGCGAGAGCCTGCCCGCCCATGCGCGTCATGATCGCCATGCTGGCGACGACGTAGGGGGAGTCGGTCACCTGCACGCCGAGCTTGGCGATCGGGCTGCCGATCGGGCCCATCGAGAACGGGATGACGTACATGGTGCGACCGCGCATGGCGCCATCGAACAGTTCGAGGAGGGTTGCGCGCATCTCCTTCGGATCGCGCCAGTTGTTCGTCGGGCCGGCCTCATCGGGGTCCTCGGTGCAGATGAACGTGCGCGCCTCGACGCGAGCCACATCCTTGGGGTCGCTGCGAGCGAGGAAGCTGTACGGCCGATGTTCCGGGTTGAGTCGGATGAGGGTGCCGTCATCGACCATTTTCTTGGTCAGGTGATCCCATTCGGCCTTCGAGCCGTCGCACCAGACGACCTCATCCGGTCGGGTGAGGGCGGCGATCTCGGCGACCCATTCAACGACGTCCTGAGGCGCGTTGTCGGGGGCGCCTCCCATCGAATGCGTGGGCTCGACACCCAGCGCTGATGTTCCCGACTCGGAGTTGCGGGGGGCGGTGAGTGTCATCGTCTTGCTCCTCAATTCCTCAGCCGGAAGCGGACTTCGCCGGCTTCAAATCCTTGTCTAGTAACACTTTGCGCGTCATTCCGGAGATTTCGCAGTGAAAGTGGTCGAAAGATCGCTGATTCTTTCACTATTGTGAATTCATGACTGATCTCGCCACCTTAGGTCAACGCATCCGGCATTACCGGGGCAGTGCCAATCTCACCCTCGAACAGCTCGGTGCGACAGTGGGAATCGCAGGCAGCCAGCTCTCGCTGATGGAGAACGGCCGTCGCGAGCCCCGGCTGTCCGTGCTGCAGTCGATCGCCGCCGCCCTGAAGGTCGAAGTCTCCGACCTGCTGGACCCCGCACCTCCGAGCCCGCGCGCAGCCATGGAGATCGAGTTGGAGCGCTTGCAGCGCAGCGCCGTCTATGCGGGACTGGGGCTGCCGGTCATCCGGCCGTCGCGCACCATGTCGGACGAGACCCTTGAGGCCATGGTGGGCCTCCACCACGAGCTCGCTCGGCGCGCCCGCGAGGCGATCGCGACGCCGGAGGAGGCGCGCAGGGCGAACACGGAGCTGCGCCAGTACATGCGCACGCAGAACAACTACCTGCCGGCCATCGAGGAGCTCGCCCAGGAGCAGCTGCGCGCTGTCGGTCACGCCACCGGCGCGCTGACGCACCGCTCGGTGAACTTGATGGCGAAGCGACTCGGGTTCGAGCTCATCTACGTGTCCGACCTGCCGCATTCGACCCGGTCGGTCACCGACCTGGAGAACGGCCGCATCTATCTGCCGCCGGCTTCCATCCCCGGTGGGCACGGCCTGCGGTCGATGGCGCTGCAGGCGCTCGCGCACCGCCTGCTCGAACATCACGAGCCGGAGAGCTACGCAGAGTTCCTCAGGCAGCGGCTCGAGATCAACTACTTCGCCGCCGCGTGCCTCATGCCGCTCAAGCAGTCCGTCGATTTCCTCGGCAAGGCGAAGTCGGACAAGAACCTGGCGGTGGAGGACTTCCGCGACGCGTTCGGTGTCACCCATGAGGCCGCTGCGCTGCGTTTCACCAACCTCGCGACCACGCACCTCGGGATGACGGTGCACTTCCTGCGCGTCGGCGAGGACGGCGCCCTGTACAAGGGCTACGAGAACGACGGGCTCAACCTGCCGACCGATGTCACCGGGTCGACCGAGGGGCAGATCGTCTGCAGGCACTGGGCAGCGCGCCGCGCGTTCGAGCGCACCAACCGCACGACAGAGTTCTACCAGTACACCGATGCGCCGACTGGCACCTACTGGTGCTCGACCCAGATCGGGACGGCGGCGAGCTCGGAAGAGTTCTCGATCACCTTCGGCGTTCCGTTCGCGGATGCGAAGTGGTTCCGCGGCCGGGAGACGACCTTCCGGCAGCAGTCGAAGTGCCCGGATCCAAGCTGTTGCCGTCGTCCGTCGCAGGAGCTGTCGCAGCGCTGGTCGCACAAGGCATGGGCGAGCGCACGCATGCACGCGCACGTGCTCTCGCCGCTGCCATCCGGTACCTTCCCCGGCGTCGACGACACCGAGCTCTACGACTTCCTCGAGGCCCACTCCGAGTCGTAGTGCGGGGGAGTGCCGGGGGAGCGGGTGAATCCCTGAGCGAGGATCTCGCCTGCGACCTCCAGCCAGCCCTCCGGGTCGGCGAGTGAGGCCTCCGGTGACCCGGCCAGCTCGGCGAGCGAGAGCGGCTGGAAAGTGGTGGGCATACCCGCTTCGACGACGCCGGCGACGATGATCGTCCGCTTCCCTTCGGCGAGCTCGATGACGCCGCCGACGACCTTGCCGCTCAGCGAGGTTCGGTCGAACCTTCCCTCACCCGTGATTACGACATCCGCATCCCGGATTGCCTCGGGGAGGCCCGTGAGCTCGGCGATGAACCGCCCGCCCGGTAGCAGCTCAGCGCCCAGAGCGGTCGCGAGACCGTACCCTGTGCCGCCTGCGGCGCCGGCGCCGGGCCTCGAGGGGTCGCCGCGCAGGAATTGCGACAACCGGTCGAGTGCGTGGTCGAGCAGCTCGACCTGACCGTGGTCGGCGCCCTTCTGCGGTCCGAAGACGAAGGCTGCGCCGTGTGGCCCAGTCAGTGGCGCGTCCACGTCGGTGAGGAGGACGATGCGCTCGGCCACGTCGTTGACTGCGGACAGGTCGATGGCGCGAAGCGTGTTGAGGTGACCACCGCCATCCGGCAGCTCCCTCCCGCCAAAGTCGAGGAACCGAGCGCCGAGCGCGGTGAGGGCGCCCGTGCCGCCATCGGTGGACGCCGATCCGCCCAGCCCCACCATGAGACGGCGGATGCCGGTCGGCGCGAGAGTGGTCACGGCGTCGCGGATTACCTCACCGAGTCCGCGCGTCGTCGCGCCCAGCGGGTCGAGCGTGGCCATGAGTGGCAGCCCGGAGCTCTGCGCGAGCTCGACGGCCACGAGCCTGCCGGGCAGCTCGAGCCAGTCCGCGCGAGTGGGCACACCGTCCGGCCCGGTGACCGTGACGGTGTGCCGAGTGCAGTCGGGAATGGCCGCCTCAATGGCGTCGAGGGTGCCCTCGCCGCCGTCGGCTTGCGGGAGCAGCACCAGGTCGTCGTCCGGTCGTCTCCTGCTCCATCCGCGGGCAATCGCGTGCGCAACTCGGGTGGCGCTGGTCGACCCCTTGAAAGAATCCGGGGCGAGGACGACTCGCATCCGCCCAGTGTCCGGTGTGCGCCTGTGACTTTGCATGGTTCGCCGCCAGTTCACGGCAAATCCGGTGACGGCAGCCGGGTCAGGCGCGTTCCTTGCGCTCGGCGAGCAGTTCCTCGACGGTGCGCCGGATGAGGTCGTGCGGAAGCGGCTTGCCGAGCGGGAACTTCAGCGTTCCCTTGCCCGAGCGGAACGGTTCCAGTTCAGCCAGGAGCTGCTCGTCACGCCCCGGCACCGGGTAAATGCTGACGTGCTCCGTCCATCCGGAGACATAGACGACGTACTTGCCGTCGACCTTGAACGTCGGGATCTGATAGCTGATCACCTCGTCGGCATCCGGGATCACCGAGCGGATGACGCCGCGTACCTCATCGACTGCGGCGAGGACATCGGGCGACAGCGACCTGTCGTATTCGTCGACCGTCTCGAACTTCTGAGCCATGGGATGCTCCCGTCGTCGTTGCGAGAAAACCTACACCGCGATCGCCGGACCGGCGACGGATGTCGAGAATCCACTTGCGGCTCCGTCCTCGGAATGAACACGGCCACAATGGGCCGTACTGCATGAAGGAGAACACGATGACCAAGTACCTGTTGCTCAAGCACTACCGTGGCGCGCCAACTGCGGTCAACGACGTGCCGATGGACCGGTGGACGCCCGAGGAGATCTCGGCGCATATGCAGTACATGGACGACTTCGCCGCGCGTCTCGAGAATTCCGGCGAGTACGTTGGCGCGGCTGCGCTGTCGCCAGAGGGCACGTTCGTGCGCTTCGACGGCGACGGGCGTCCCCCGGTCACGGACGGTCCATTCGCGGAGACCAAGGACCTGATCGCCGGGTGGATGGTGATCGATGTCGAGAGCTACGACCGGGCGCTGGAACTTGCCGGCGAGCTGTCCGCGGCTCCGGGCGCCGGCGGCAAGCCTATCCACGAGTGGCTCGAGCTTCGCCCATTCCTCGCCGCGCCCGAGACCATCACGGAGTGACGGACGGTGGATGAGGCCCTGTTGCGGACCCTCACCCCCGCTGTGATCGGGATCCTCGTCCGCCGCGGAGTTGACTTCGCGGCGGCCGAGGATGCCGTGCAGGACGCCATGGTCGAAGCACTGCGCGTGTGGCCGGATGATCCGCCGCGGGATCCGAAGGGTTGGCTGGTCGTCGTGGCCTGGCGCAAGTTCCTCGACACGGCCCGCGCCGACGGCTCCCGGCGACAGCGAGAGGTGATCGTTGAGAGCGAGCCTGTGCCTGAGCCGGGCCAGGCGATGGACGACACCCTTCAGTTGTACTTCCTGTGCGCTCATCCCTCTCTGACACCGGCATCCGCAGTCGCGCTGACGCTGCGCGCGGTCGGTGGTCTGACCACGCGCCAGATCGCGAAGGCCTACCTCGTGCCGGAGGCGACGATGGCGCAACGGATCAGCCGGGCGAAGCGGACAGTGTCGGGCGTCCGATTCAACCAGCCGGGCGACGTCGCCACCGTGTTGCGGGTGCTCTACCTCGTCTTCAACGAGGGCTACTCCGGTGACATCGACCTCGCGGCCGAGGCGATCCGCCTCACCCGCCAACTGGCCGAAGAGACCAGGCATGAGGAGGTGGCCGGCCTGCTCGCACTGATGCTTCTTCACCACGCACGGCGCCCGGCACGGATGCGCCCGGACGGCAGCCTGGTGCCCCTCGCCGAGCAAGACCGCAGCTTGTGGGACACCGCGATGATCTCCGAGGGTGTCGACGTGCTCCAGGCAGCACTCATGCGTGATCGGCTCGGGGAGTACCAGGCTCAGGCCGCCATTGCGGCACTCCATGCGGATGCCCGCACGGCGGATGACACCGACTGGGTGCAGATCGTCGAGTGGTACGACGAACTGCTGCGACTCACCGGCAGCCCGGTAGTCCGTCTCAACCGCGCTGTCGCAGTCGGCGAGGCGGACGGTCCGCGAGCCGGACTGGCTGCCCTGGCGGACCTCGATCCTTCCCTGCCCCGCTTCACCGCGGCCGCTGCCTACCTGCATGAGCGTGACGGTGACCTTGTGACGGCAGCGCAGCTCTACGCGGATGCCGCGCAAGCAGCGCCGAACCTCGCAGAGCGCCACCACCTCACACGACAAGCGGCGCGGCTCAACGCGGAACTCCGCGCGAGGGACAGCTAGCCGGCGCCTAGGTTGCCCGCGAGCCTCTCGTGCATCGCTGTACTCGCCTCGTTCATGCCGACGATCACGACCCGCTTTCCGTAGCGCTCGTACTTGGTGGTGATGGCGTCCAGGGCGGCCACCGTTGAGGCATCCCACACGTGCGAATCGGACATGTCGATCACCACCCGGTCTGGGTCATCCGCGTACTCGAACTGTGTCGTGAGGTCGTGGCTGGAGGCGAAGAACAGCTCCCCGGTGACGGTGTAGTAGGCGGTTGGCACGGTCTCGTCGGCTGGCAGCGTGCGCTCCACCGTTGCGAAGTGGGCGACGCGGCGGGCGAACAGCACCATCGCCGCGATGACACCGATGATCACCCCGATTGCAAGGTTATTGGTGGCGACGACAATCGCGACGGTGATCACCATGACCGCGGTCTCGCTCTTCGGCATGCGCTTCAATGTCGCGGGACGGATGCTGTGCCAGTCGAACGTGGCGACCGACACCATGATCATGACTGCGACCAGGGCGGCCATCGGGATGACAGCGACGACATCACCGAGCGCGACGACGAGAATCAGCAGGAAAACGCCGGCCAGGAACGTGGAGATCCGGGTGCGTGCGCCGGACGCCTTCACGTTGATCATGGTCTGCCCGATCATCGCGCAGCCGCCCATGCCGCCGAAGAGGCCGGAGAGCACGTTGGCCGCGCCCTGACCGAGCGCCTCGCGAGTCTTGTGCGAGTGGGTGTCCGTGATGTCATCGACCAGCTTGGCGGTCATGAGCGATTCGAGCAGTCCGACAAGAGCCATCGCCAGCGCGTACGGAGCGATGATCGAGAAGGTCTCCCAGGTCAGAGGCACGTTGGGGATGAACAGTTCGGGCAGGCTCTCCGGCAGTTCGCCCTGGTCGCCAACCGTCGGCACATTCACCGCCGTGACAACGGTCGCAACGGTCAGCAGAACGATCGCAACCAGCGGCGCCGGAACGACCTTGGTGAGCCGGGGCATCCCGACCAGGATCAGCAGCCCGACTGCGACAAGCGGGTAGACGAGCCACGGCACACCGACCAGGTGCGGCAGCTGGGCGATGAAGATCAGGATCGCGAGGGCGTTGACGAAGCCGAGCATCACGCTGCGCGGGATGAACCGCATCAGCTTGGCGACGCCGAGAACGCCGAGGACCAGTTGGAACACACCGGCGAGGATGACGGTGGCGATGAAGTAGTCCATGCCGTACTCGCGCGCAACCGGCGCGATGACGAGCGCGACGGCACCCGTCGCCGCGGTGATCATGGCCGGGCGGCCGCCGAGGAAGGCGATGGACACTGCCATGACGAATGAGGAGAACAACCCGAGCCGAGGGTCGACGCCGGCGATGATCGAGAACGAGATTGCTTCAGGGATGAGCGCCAGCGCGACTACGAGCCCGGCGAGGACTTCGCGGGTAAGGAGGCGCGGGGAACGCAGGGCAGTCATCACCGATGGTTGCGGCGCGTAGCGGTCCCGCGACAGGACGTTCTGGCTGGTGGGCATGGTGGCTCCGTGGTGGCGACGCGAGTGCGTCCAGGCGGATGAGCGCGGCGTCGCGCTGGGAATGCCGGTTCGGCGGCTGTGAACTCACGCGGCTGGCGCGGCAGGTGCGTTCCGGTCAACTCGACACTATCGGACCGGTCTCGAAGCGATTATCAAGAGTGAGGGGACGAAGGGTCTCGTATCAGCGGTGGCGGCGAAAGATGCGCGCGAGTAGGCGTCTCGCCTTGGCGCGCGGCCTGAGAGCGGCATCCGCTCGCTCGCTCGGCACGAAGGTCACCTGCTTGCAGTTGGCACAGTCGAGGATGAGCTCATGTACCGAGAGGCCGGCGCCGTAGTAGGGGTTCTGCTTCGCCGATATCGGCGAATTGCAGGAAGGGCACCTCGTCACCTTCGCAATGTACCTCAGCGCAGCCAGCGGCGGCAGAAGCCCTCCTCGTTCTGGGATGCCGCGGGTTGCTTGCTGGACAGCGATATCGTCGAGGCGTGATCAACAGCAATGTCGGCAGCGCGGCCGTCGAACTCACCGCTGAGCTCGTCGCGATCGACTCGGTCAGCCCGAGCCTGGTACCGGATGCCGCCGGCGAGGCCCGGATAGCCTCACACCTGATGGACCGGCTGGATGCCGCGGGCTTCGCAATCCGCTCGATTCCCGCCCCATCCGACCCTCGACGCATCAGCCTCATCGCCCAACGCACCGGTTCGCGGCCCGGACGCACGGTCGTCTTGAACGGACACCTCGACACCGTAGGGGTGGAGGGGATGCCGGCCCCGTTCTCGCCGCGCATCGAGTCCGGCAGACTGTACGGTCGCGGTGCAAGCGACATGAAGGGCGGCGTCGCCGGTCTGGTCGTCGCTGCCGAACAGCTTGCCGCCGCCGACGTGCCCGGCACCATCATCGTTGCCCTCGTCGCGGACGAAGAGGACGCGAGCGTCGGAGCCGAGGCGGTGCTGCAGGAGCTCCGTGGTGTGACCATGGACCTCTGTCTCATCGCCGAGCCGACCTGGCTCGACATCGCGGTGGCGCACCGCGGCTACGCGGTCGTCGATGTCGCTTTGCGTGGGGCGGGTTCCCACTCGTCGCAGCCGGAGGCGGGCGTCGATGCGCTCCGCGCGCTCGGTCAGGTCCTCACCGCCGTCGCCGATGCGGACGACGAGTTGCGCCGGCGGGAACGGCATCCGCTCCTCGACTTCGGCTCGATGATGGCGACCGTCGCGAGGGCGGGCAGCGCGCCGTTCACCGTCGCGGCAACCGCAGACGTGGTGGTCGAGCGCCGCATCCTGCCGGGGGAGTCTCCGCACGATGCGCTCGACCTGATGCGCGCGCTGGTCGACCCGATCACCGCGGCGACCCCCGGGCTGGCGGGCGACGTGCGGCTCACCCACGCGCGCGATGCGTGGCAAGCGGATGCCGCTGGCAGCGCCGCGGAATTCACCAACCTGCTCAGCGATGCGCTCAGATCCGCCGGCGCGACCCCGCCGGCTCAGGTTGGGGCGCCGTACTGGATGGAGTCGGCACTGTGGCAGGCCGCGGGGGTGCCGACGGTGGTCTGCGGCCCGGCCGGCGGCGGGCTGCACGCGGTCGACGAGTGGGTGGAGATCGCCCAACTCGAGAGGTTCGCTGTCGCAGTCACGGATGCGGTGGAACGATTCCTGGAGGCCGGATCATGACCGCGAACGACCCGCGCGACCCGCGCGGCTACGCCCCGGATGCGCCGTTGTTCGAAGCGTGGCTGCGCTTCACCGGCCACCAGCGAGCCGGGCGGGTGACTCCGTTCAGCATCCCGGGCCACAAGCACCGCCAGGACCTCGTCGGCGAGCTGATTCAGGGCGATGTGCCGATGCTCGCCGGCCTTGACACGATGAAGCAGACCCTTGGGCTGTTGGCCGCGGCGGAGGCGCGCGCAGCAGATGCGTGGGACGCGGACTGGTGCCGCCTCTCGGTGGGCGGGTCGACGCACGCCAACCAGGCGGCGGTGCTCGCGCTCGGCCGTCCCGGACAGTCGGTCATCGTGTCGCGGACCCTCCACCGCTCGGTGCTGCTGGGCATCGTGCTGGCGGGACTGCGACCGGTGTGGGTGCATCCGGAGATCGACGCGGCTACCGGGCTGCCGGGCGCGGTGCCGGTGAGCGCAGTGGAGGCGGCGTTGCACGCGCATCCGGATGCGTGTGGCGTGCTTGTCGGCGATCCGTCCTACGTCGGGACGCTATCCGACATCGCCGGACTTGCCGATGCGGCGCACGCCGCAGGAGTTCCGTTGGTCGTGGACGCCGCGTGGGCAGCGTACTTCGGGTTCTCGCCCGCCGTGCCCGCGCATGCGCTCGGTCGCGGGGCGGATGCCCTCGTGACCAGCGCGCACAAGTCCCTCCCGGCGTGGAGCCAGGCTGCGCTGCTGCTCGCACGCACGGCTCGATCGGGCGGACTGCTCGACCCGGACCGACTGGAGCGGGCGTTCGAGGCATCTCACACCACGAGCGCAGCCGGCGCGATCCTCGCCAGCACCGACGCGTCGCGAGCGCTGCTGCAACGCGACGGGGCAGAACTGGTGGGACGACTTGTTGACCTCGTCGCTTCGGCGCGAGTCAGGCTGGCCGCGGTGGACGGCGTTGAGGTGCTCGCCGACCGCCCGGCCGGGCATCCGCACGGAGCGCTCGCCGTCGACCCTGCCAAGCTGGTCGTGCTTCTGGCCGGCACGGGCGCCCATGGGCACGCGATCGAGTCCGACCTGCTCGCCCAGGGCATCACTCTTGAGATGGCCGACTCTGGTGTGATCGTGCCGATGATCACCCTCGCCGATGACGCGAGCACCGTCGACGTGCTGATCGACGCCATCGTGGCCGCGATCGAGCGGCATCGTGGCACGCCCCAGCCCATCACGCCTTCCGCGGCATGGAGCGTGCGGGCCGAAACTGCTCTTGATCCGAGGACTGCATTCTTCGCGCCGCACGAGACGCTCGACGCCGACGCCGCCATCGGGCGCGTCTGCGCCGAGCTCATCGCGCCGTATCCTCCTGGCGTCCCGGTGCTCGCGCCGGGGGAGATCGTCAGCACCGCCACACTGGACGCGCTGCGGACCACCCTCGCAGACGGCGGCCGCATCGCCTACGCCGCCGACCCGACCCTCGCGACCATCCAGGTCGTCGCGTAGGCAGACCTACCGGACCCGAACAGGATAGAAGTACCGCACCAGCAGGTATCCGATTCCGCCACCGAGAAGCTGTGCGGCGATGAAGCCGAGGGTCGATGACGGAGCGATGCCGGCGAAGCTGTCGCTGAACATCCGCCCGACGGTGATCGCCGGGTTGGCGAAGCTCGTCGAGCTGGTGAAGAAGTAGGCAGCGCCGATGTAGGCGCCGACGGCGGCCGGGATGACGGATGCGCGTCCGGTTCGTGCCAACGCGAAGATCACGAGGACCAGTCCGGCGGTTGCCACAGCCTCGGCGAGGAACGTTGCGCTGGTCAAGCGTTCCTTCGCGCTCCATGAGACCACGGTGGCACCGAACATGAGGTTGGCGAGCATCGCCCCCGTGATGCATCCAATGACTTGAGCGGGAATGTAAGCGGCAGTGTCCCGCCACGAGCGCGACCCGAGCGTGGAATCAACGAGCGACACGACAGGGTTGAAATGCGCGCCACTGACGTGGATGAACAGGAGGATGAGCACCGGCAGCGCAAGGGCGGTCGCAAGCGCGTTCTCCAACAGCTGCAGGCCGACATCGGTGGGCGAGAGACGTTCGGCGGCAATGCCGGAGCCGACCACGACGGCAGCCAGAAGCGCGCTCCCGAGAAACTCAGCCGCGACCCGACGAAGACCAGCGAAGTTCAGCAAAATCATGAACCACATAGTGGCATATATTGACAACCTTCGATGGACGGGTGAATAATTCCGATTGATCGAAGTCCATCGATATTCAGACTCGAAGGTACAGCCGTGACACTTGCCGACCTGGCCATGCCCACCCTGCGCGACTCCCGTCTCGACGGCCTGCCCGTCGCCATCATCGGGGCGGGTCCCATCGGCCTAGCCGCCGCAGCACAACTGCACGAGCGCGGCATCGAGTTCGCCGTCTACGAAGCCGGTAACACCGTCGCAAGCAGCATGCGGTCATGGGGTCACATCAGCCTGTTCTCCCCGTGGGAGTTTCTGGTCGACCCGGCCGCGCGTCGGGTCCTCGAGCCCACCGGCTGGGGCGCGCCGAACGCCTCGCGCCTGCCCTCGGGCTCTGAAGTGGTCGAACGCTACCTCGTGCCGCTGGCGGCAACGGATGCGCTCGCACCCCACATCACGACAGGCGCGACTGTCGAGGCAGTCAGCAGGCAGGGCATGGACCGCACCCGCTCGAGTGGCAGGGACTCGACTCCGTTTGTGTTGCGGATCCTTCGGTCCGACGGCACTCGGGACGAGGTGCTCGCCCGCGCCGTCATCGACGCGTCCGGCACCTACGCCACGCCGAACACCCTCGGCTCCAGTGGTCTCGACCCGCTCGGCCTTCCTGGCGTGGCCGACCGCGTGAGCCTTGCCCTCCCCGATGTTCTCGGGTCCGAGCGAGACCGGTTTGCTGGGAAACATGTCACAGTGGTGGGCGCCGGGCATTCCGCCGCGAACACGCTTCTGAACCTGGTCGAGCTTGCCCGCCAAGGTGCCGGCACCACTGTGACCTGGCTCATCCGCAACCGTTCCGCGGTTCGCGTGCTCGGCTCTGAGGACGACGATTTGCAGGCGCGCGCCTCTCTCGGCGCGCGCATCCAGCAGCTGGTTGAGGCCGGTGAGATCACGGTCGTCGACCGCTTCGAGATCGCCAAGGTTGAGGATGTGGCCGGTCGCATCCGCATCTTCGGCACTCGGGACAGCGAACACGTCGATACCGACCTGATCGTGAACGCCACCGGGTTCCGCCCGAATCTCGACCTGTTGCGGGAGATCCGGCTTGACCTCGACGACATCGTGGAGGCCCCACGAGCGCTGGCGCCGCTGATAGACCCGAACGTGCACAGCTGCGGAACGGTTGAACCGCATGGCTTCGCCGAGCTGCAGCAGCCGGAACCCAACTTCTTCATCGCCGGAATGAAGAGCTACGGCCGGGCACCCACCTTCCTGCTGGCCACCGGGTACGAGCAGGTTCGCTCTATCGCCGCCTGGCTCGCCGGCGACCTCGCATCCGCCCGGGCAGTTGAGCTCAGCCTCCCGGCCACTGGTGTCTGCTCGACTACCAACGCCGCCGGATGCTGCTGACCGGGGCGACATGAACGCGCTGACCGTCACTTCCGCGAGACTGCGGAAATCTGCAGAATGGGGCACCTAAGAGCCCTTTCGTGCAGTCTCGGCGGGTGTACACCGAGTCGCCGCACACTGCTTGTCCGAACTAAGTGGCAGGAGTCCGAACTAGCGTGTCACGTGACAAGATGTGCCCCCAGCAGGATTTGAACCTGCGGCCTTCTGCTCCGGAGGCAGACGCTCTATCCCCTGAGCTATGGGGGCCAGGGCGTGCTCTACGTTACCAGCCGCAGCGGGTCCTGTGCGGCGGGTCAGCCGACCGCGTTCGCCGCTTCAGTCACGAGCGCCTGGGCATCCTGAGCCAACGTGAACCACGCCGAACTCACGGTCACCCATTTATCCCCCTTGAACACCTGCACCGTGCCGACATCGTGCTCGGTCGTGAACCAGGCATCGGCGCCGAGACCGGTCACCGGAGTTCCGGATGCGGCAGCCGCCTTCCGGGCCTCGAACTCCGCCGGCGACGGGATCGAGGCGGTGAAGTCGATCGCCTCACCGCTCGTGGCGTTCACCCAGCGGCACAGCGTGCCCTGGTCTGCAGCTGCATCCGCCGCCGGGGTGCCCGCCGTGGGGGAGAAGCTCCCGGTGAGCGCGAAGTTCGGGTTGAAGTCGTACATGGTCTGCAGGCTGGCGAGCGTCTCACACGGCACGCTGAACGGAGTGGCGCCGGGGTCCGGTTCGATCGTCGCCGTCGGGGTCGCGGTTGGATCGACGCGCGGGCCGGCCGACTCATCCGGCGAGAACGAGGCCGTAGGGCTCGGTTCCGGCTCGGCACCGGGAACGCAGCCGGCGAGGACGCCGATCGTGAGCGTGGCGGCGAAAAGTGCAGAAGAGGCGCGCAAGATGGTCACAACTCCATCTTCGCCTCAGGTGCCGCTCCTTGCGCGCGCACGCGCCGGGGACGCTGATGGCTCGCCACTAGAATCAATCGAATGACCCCTGATCAACTCGCAGCAGCCATCCACACGATCGTGTCGACGGTGCTCGAGGAGCGAGGGGCATCCACCGAGGTGCCGACGGAGACGATCGCACTCGAGCGCCCGAAGAACCGCGACCACGGCGACTGGGCTTCGAACATCGCCATGAAGCTGGCCAAACCGCTCGGCGTCAACCCGCGCGAATTCGCCGGTGAGCTGGCCGAGCGCATCCGGGAGATCGACGGGGTCGCATCCGTCGACGTGGCAGGACCCGGCTTCATCAACATCCGCCTCGATGCAGCGGCCGCCGGCGCCATCGCGAAGACCATCGTCGAACACGGTGCAGCGTTCGGCTCCAACGACAGCCTGCTCGGCGAGTCGATCAACCTCGAATTCGTGTCCGCCAACCCGACCGGGCCGCTGCACATCGGGCACACCCGCTGGGCCGCTCTCGGTGACTCCATCGCCCGGGTGCTTCGGGCCGCAGGCGCGACGGTCGCGAGCGAGTTCTACATCAACGACGCCGGCTCCCAGATGGACACCTTCGGCGACTCGGTCTACGCTGCCCTGCGCGGCGAGCCGACCCCCGAGAACGGCTACCCGGGCCAGTACATCCAAGACCTCGCGACGCGCGTGCGCGAACTCCACCCCGACGTGCTCGACCTTCCGGAATCGACCGGCCGCGGACTCGCGCGGGAAGTCGCCTACGAACTGCAGCTGACCGAGATCAAGGTGTCGCTCGAGCGGTTCAACGTGCACTTCGACGTCTGGTTCAGTGAACGCGACCTGCACAAGACAGACGATCAGGGGCGCAGCGCGATCGATGATGCGCTTGACCGTCTCCGTGTGCAGGGGCACGTCTTCGACGAGGACGGCGCGGTCTGGGTGCGTACGACCGACTTCGGCGACGACAAGGACCGTGTCATCCGCCGCTCCAACGGTGTCCACACCTACTTCGCATCCGATGCCGCCTACTACCTCAACAAGAGCGACCGCGGGTTCAAGCACAAGATCTACCTGCTCGGCGCCGACCACCACGGCTACGTCCACCGGCTGCGGGCGCTCGCCGGAGCCGCGGGAGATGATCCGGAGAAGGACATCGAGGTGCTCATCGGGCAACTGGTCAGCATCAACGGCGCCCGCCTCTCCAAGCGCGCAGGCAACATCATCGAACTGGACGACCTGCAGGCCTGGCTCGGCACCGACGCGCTCCGGTACTCGCTCGCGCGCTACCCGGCAGATTCACCGTTGACGCTGGACCCCGAGCTCCTGCAGAAGCGCAGCAACGACAACCCGGTCTTCTACGTTCAGTACGCGCACGCTCGCACCCACCAGGTGGCGCGGAATGCCGCAGCATCCGGTGTCGATCACGGCGTCTTCGCGCCGGAGCTTCTCACCCACGAGACCGAGAGCGAGCTGCTCGGCATGTTCGCCCGGTTCCCGGGCGTCGTGGCGCAGGCGGCGCAGTTGCGCGAGCCACACCGGATCGCGCGCTACGCGGAAGAGCTCGCGGGCTCCTACCACCGCTGGTACGACAATTGCCGGGTCACGCCATTCGGCGACGAACCGGTTTCCGACGTGCACCGCACTCGCCTCTGGGTCAACGACGCGACTGGCACCGTGCTCCGAAACGCGCTCGGTATGCTCGGCGTGTCCGCACCAGAGCGGATGTGACGAAGGGCGGGAAACCGGATGTCGGATGCGAACGCCACCGTGCCACTCGTGCCGCTGGCTGACCCGCCCCGGCGTCGCGGGGCCGGACGCGCCGTGCTGATCACGGTGCTCATCGTCGTGGTGCTCGTTGCCGGGGCCGCTGTGGTGGCCGAGTTGTGGGCGCGCGGCCGGGTTGCCGACCTTGTCGGCGACAAGGTGCGGCAGGTCTTCTCACTGCCGGACAGCCATCCGGTGTCGGTCGAGGTGCACGGGTTCTCCGTCATCCTGCAGGCGCTCAGCGGAACGATCGACTCGGCGACGGTGAGAGTCGACAACGTCGGCGTCGGCGACCTGTCCGGCGACCTCGTGCTGAACGCGACCGGCATCCCGGTCGACACCGACCTTCCGGTTCAGAGCGTGGATGCGACCGTGAGCGTTGGCGAGGAGAACATCCAACGCCTGTCCGGACTCCTCACTGCGGCAGTCGTCAACAATGTCCGGTTCGCCGAGCCGGAGATCCTGATCGGCACCGAATTCTCCACGCCGACGATGGAGTTCTTCGGCATCAAGGTGCCTGGCTTCACGGCATCCGCCGGCGTCGGAATCGAACCGTACGCATCCGAAGGCTGGCTCGGCTTCACCCCATCCAGCATCGAGATCGGCGGGCAGCAAACAACGGCCGAGGAACTGAAGAAGCAGTTCGGCAGCATCGCCGAGAACCTTTTGCAGACGCGGTCATTCTGTGTCGCAGGTGTGCTGCCGGCCGCGATCAGCCTGGACTCCGCCGAGGTGTCGGGCAACGAACTGCTGATCAAAATGAGCGCCCAGAACCAGGTGCTCTCGAGAGCCGCGCTGAGCGAGCGCGGTTCTTGTTCCTAAGCCCTGTGGGGCGTTCTGACAGCAGGGACGGTCGGTGGCCGCGCCTAAACTGAGCGGGTGGCCGACACCGAGATTGTTCGCGAGCAGACTCCCATCGACCTGGACCGCGCGAGAGCCGAAGCGAATGCGCTGACCGCGCGCATCCTCGAACTGCGCGACGCCTACTACGAGCGCGACGAGGTGCTCGTCGACGACGCGACCTACGACTCGCTGATGCACCGGCTGGAAGAGCTCGAGCACCACTTTCCAGAGCTGCAGGGGCAGGACAGTCCAACGCAGACCGTCGGCGGCCGCGCCGAGACGACCCTGTTCGCACCGGTGAAGCACGCCGAGCGCATGCTGAGTCTGGACAACGTCTTCTCGCTCGACGAGTTCCTCGCGTGGGCCGCGCGGGTCGAGAAATCCGCCGGCCGCGCGGGCAACTACCTGTGCGAGCTGAAGATCGACGGACTCGCACTGAACCTCCGGTATGAGCACGGGCGCCTGGTGAACGCGGCAACGCGCGGCGACGGCGTCGTCGGCGAGGACGTCACCCAGAACGTGCAGTACCTGAACGGCATCCCGCAACGGCTCGCCGGAGAGGGTCATCCGCCACTGGTCGAAGTGCGCGGCGAGGTGTTCTTCCCCGTCGAGAGTTTCCGCGAGCTGAACGAGCAGCAGGCCGCAGCGGGGGAGCGCGTCTTCGCGAACCCCAGAAACGCGGCATCCGGAAGCCTGCGACAGAAAGAAGAAGGAAAGACGGGCGCGGCGCTCACGCTGATGCATGAGAGGCTCAGCAGGCTCCGGATGCTTGTGCACGGCATCGGCGCGTGGCCGAACCCGCCAGTGGCGTCGCAATCCGAGGTGTACGCGCTGCTGGCCGGCTGGGGGCTGCCGACGAGCACGCACTTCACGGTGACCTCGAGCGCGGCCGACGCGGCCGCCTACATCGAGCATTACGGCGAGCACCGCGACAGCGTGGAACACGAGATCGACGGTGTGGTCGTGAAGGTCGACGAGCTCGCCCTGCACGATGAGCTCGGGTCGACCAGCCGGGCGCCGCGTTGGGCGATCGCCTTCAAATACCCGCCCGAGCAGGTGAACACGAAGCTCCTCGACATCGTCGTCAGCGTCGGCCGCACCGGGCGGGCGACACCGTTCGCGGTCATGGAGCCCGTGCGCGTCGCCGGGTCGACCGTGCGGCAGGCGACTCTGCACAACCAGGATGTCGTCAAGGCTAAGGGAGTGCTGATCGGCGACACGGTGGTGCTGCGCAAGGCCGGCGACGTGATCCCCGAGGTGCTTGGGCCGGTCGTCGAACTGCGCGACGGGAACGAACGCGAATTCGTGATGCCGACCGGATGCCCGGAGTGCGGCACCCCGCTCGCCCCGGCCAAGGAGGGCGACGTCGACCTCCGCTGCCCGAACTCGCGAAGCTGCCCCGCGCAGGTGCGCGGGCGTGTCGAGCACATCGGCAGCCGTGGCGCGCTGGATATCGAGGGGCTCGGTGAGGTGAGCGCCGCCGCGCTGACGCAGCCGCTCGTGCCGGCGGAGCCGCCGCTGCCCACTGAGGCGGGCCTGTTCGACCTGACCGTCGCTGACCTGTTCCCCATCCGGGTGCAGGTGCGCGACAGCGAGACTGGCCTGATCAGGCTTGAGGAGGACGGTTCGCCTAAGGAGGTCGCCCCGTTCCGCAGGCAGCGGAAGAAGGGCGATGCGCCATTCGATCCGGATGCCGCGGAGTTCGCCGGTGATGAGGGATTCGTGCCGTCCAAGTCGGCGTACGAGCTGATCGACCAACTCGAGAAGGCCAAGACCAAGGAGCTGTGGCGAAAGCTCGTTGCGCTCAGCATCCGGCACGTCGGACCTGTCGCGGCGCGCGCGCTGGCCCAGTACTTCGGCTCACTCGACGCGGTCCGCGACGCCTCGCGCGACGAGCTCGCATCGGTAGAGGGGGTTGGCGGCATCATCGCCGATGCCGTGAAGGAGTGGTTCGCGGTCGACTGGCACGTGGAGATCGTCGAGCGTTGGGCGGCGGCGGGCGTAGAACTGGTGACGCCGGGGCATCCCGGGCCGGGTGCGGCGGCCACGGCAGGCGGTCCGCTCGCTGGACTGACGGTCGTGGCCACCGGGTCGCTCGAGGGGTTCTCGCGTGAGGAAGCGCAGGAGGCCATCATCGCGGCCGGAGGCAAGGCGGCGTCGAGCGTGTCCAAGAAGACCGACTTCGTCGCGGCCGGCCCCGGCGCGGGTTCGAAGCTGACCAAGGCCGAGGAGCTCGGCCTGCGGATCATCGACGCCGAGCAGTTCGCGATCCTGCTGCGAGAAGGCCCAGACGCCCTGAACCTCTAGCTTCTCCCTGGTCCCGGGATCGCGGAGCGATCGTCTCGAAACCAGCGTCGGCATGGGTGTCCATCTCGGTGGTCGAGCCTGTCGAGACCCGGTTGGGAAGAGTTATCCACACCCCTGCCGCCGGAGGGTTCGTAATGTCGGTGGCTGGTTGTTCAGTGGAACTATGAAGACCACGACCCCCTATCCGGAGCCGGCGGAGCGTTATGCCAGGGCTTACGAGGACTGGGAGGCGTGGCTGGGTCGAGATCGCGCCGCGGACATCGAAGAGGCGTATCTGGCGGTGTGTGGTCCGTTCGAGGACCCCTACATTTTTGCGGCGGAGGCGGACCGATTCACTGCCGGCTTCGAGGGTGAGGAGCGGCATCGCCGGTCGCTGATGGATGATGTGCTGGAGCTGCAGTACGGGCAGGACCGGTTGCTGGCGAAGCAGCAGCGGGTGCTGGCGGAACTGGCCGACATGGCGGATGCCGAGGGTGGCGCATCCAACGCGGATCGAGAGATGGCCGGCCGGAGTCTGGTGTCCGAGCTGGCGGTGTTGCTGCGGCTGGCCGACCGCACGGTGGATGCGCGGGTGTGCACCGCCCAGAAGCTGGTGCATCACTTCCCGCAGACGTTGGAGGCGTTGCAGGCCGGGGCGATCGGCTTCGGCCACACCCGGGTGATCATGGACCGCGGGATGAACCTGGGCACCCCGGAAGCCCGCGCCGAGTATGAGCAGGTGGTGTTGGAGCGGGCGGTGGAGGTGACCCCGGGCCGGTTGGACCGGTTCGCGCAGCTGACCGCCGCCCGACTGGGCGCGATCCCGTTCGAGGAGCGGCACAAGAAGGCCCGCGAGGAATGCCGGGTGTGGGTGACCGAGTGCGGTGACGGCATGTCCCAGTTGAGCGCGATGCTGCCCACGGTGTTCGCCGAGGGGATCTGGGACCGGCTCACCAAGCAGGCCAAGGCGGTGGCCGACACCGGCGACCCGCGCACCAGAGACCAACTCCGCGCCGACCTCCTCACCGAGCTGCTGCTCACCGGGCAGCCGAACGGCGATCCGGATGCCCCGCACCGGGCCGGGGTCGGCATCCGCGCCGAGGTCGCCATTGTGATCCCGGCGCTCGCGCTGGCCGGCGACGAGACGGCCGGACCGGCGTCGATGGTGGGGCGGGGTCCGATCGACATGGACACCGCCAGACGGCTGGCGGCGGACGCGGACCAATTGGTGCGGTTGATCACCCACCCGGTGTCCGGGATGACGGTGGCGGTAGACAGTTACCGGCCGTCGGCGAAGATGCGCCGCTACCTGCGCTGGCGAGACGGACGCTGCCGATTCCCCAGCTGCAACGCATCCCCGTGGCGCACCGACCTGGACCACACCAAGGAGTGGCAGCACGACGGGAAGACCGCCATCGACAACCTGGCCAACCTATGCCGCGGCTACCACACCCTGAAATCGATCGGCGCCTGGACCGTGAGACAGGTCGCGCCCGGCCTGCTGGAGTGGACCAGCCCCAACGGGGTCACCGCCACCGACCACCCCGCCCGCTGGAACTGACGCCCCTCGGTGATCGAGTTCTTCGGTGGTCGAGCTTGTCGAGATCCCGGGGTCTCGACAAGCTCGACCACCGGTATGCCAGTAGGGTCTCGACTACCGAGACAGCTGGCGGCGCTAGAACGCCGCGCGAATACCGCCCACCGGCTCCCCGCCGCCCAGCACGCGCTCGGTGGTGAGGGCGATCACGCGATCCGCATCATCTCTGCCCACAACACCTGCCCGGGCAAGCAACTCCAGCGCAACGAGCGTCGTCGCACGTGAACTGCCGTCGACACACTTCACCGCCACCGCGGTGCCGTCCGACGCGGCCATCACCATGACGCCCTCTGCGCCGACCTTCGCGACAAGTCCGAGCTCCCGGATCACCACCGTGTTGGGTGTGCCCTCGCCTGCGATCGCCCACGGGTGACGCCGAATCGCCGAGGTCAGCCGCGCGGTGCGCTCGTCGGCCCCCATGCCGACATGGGAGATCCCGCGAGCCAGCCCGGTCAGGCTGAGCGCGAACACCGGAGCTCCACAGCCATCCGTGGCACTGTGGCCAATCGGCTCACCCGCGAAACGCTCGACAGTCTCGTGCACCCGCAATTGCAACGGATGCAGCGGGTCGAGGTAGTCATCGATCGACCAGCCATTGGCAACACACGCCATAAGGAATGACGCGTGCTTGCCGGAACAGTTCATTGTTACCCGGCGTCGCTCACCGCCGACCCGGGCGTGAGCCTGCGCGGCGGAATCCAGCGGCCAGTCGGGCGGACAATGCAGCGCATCCTCGCCCAGGCCTACCGACTCCAGCATCCGCCGCACGACCGCGACATGCTGTTCGGTTCCCGAATGGCTCGCGGTAGCGAGGACAAGTTCCTCATCGTCAAGGTCGACACCGCACTCCAATACGGTGAGCGCCTGCAGCGGCTTGAGGGATGAGCGCGGGTATACCAGCGCATCCGGATTCCCCAGCGAATTCAGCACTGCACCGCCGGCGTCGACAACCACCGCCGCCCCGAGGTGCCGCGACTCGATCATGCCACCGCGCTCGACGACCGCTAGCTCAACGATTCCGGTCGCATCTAGGGGGTGCCGGTTGCTCTCGCGTGCCATTGTTCGAGCCTATCGGCGGACCCGTGTACCGTTCAGGACATGCATCACGAACACCACTATGAGGTGCGAGTGCGCTGGACCGGCAACCGGGGAACCGGCACGAGCGGCTACCGCGAGTACGGCCGCCAGAACGTCGTCACCGCGGAGGGCAAGCACGACATTGATGGGTCCGCCGATCGCACCTTCCACGGTGATCGAGACCGCTGGAACCCCGAAGAGCTGTTGCTGACCGCGCTCTCGCAATGCCACATGCTCAGTTACCTGCACGTTGCGGTGAATCGCGGCATCGTCGTCACCGATTACCAGGACGACGCCGTCGGCACCATGACCTCGAACCCCGACGGCAGCGGGCAGTTCAGCAGCGTCACCCTCCGGCCCCGCGTCACAATCGCCGATGAGAGCCAGCTCGCAGAGGCCACGGATGCGCACCACGAGGCGAACCGTTTGTGCTTCATCGCCAACTCGGTCAACTTCCCGGTGAAGCACGAGCCGACGATCATCGCATCGTCGTAACGATTAGGCTCTTCGGAGTTCTTCGCACAGCTTCCACAAAGGGGCAGTGGGCAAGACTTGACCTGCAGTGCCACCCCGAGACCGGAAGCGATTTCTTGCCCAAGACACTCCCCAAGTTCGTCGCCACGTTCGCGATCGCCGGTTCCATGGTGGTTGCTCTCGCGGCCTGCTCACCGTCCGAGCCCGAGGCGACCGAGAACCCGGCTTCCGAGATCGACTACTGCGCGACGACATCCGGAGATGCCTCTGACGCCATCACGGTGACCGGTGAAATCGGGTCAGCTCCCGAGGTCGAATTCGACGGCGGACTCACCGTGTCTGAGACCGAACGCACCATCGTGATCGATGGTGACGGCGACGAGTTGCCGTTCAAGGGCACCGCGAATGTCGCGTACTCCGCGTACAACGGCGAGACCGGCGAGCTCTTCGAGACCTACGGCTACGGCGAAGAGGGCCCGATCGCCTTCACGGCCGATCCCTCCACCCTCCTGCCCGGCCTGGTGAAGTCCATCAGCTGCGTGGCGGAGGGCTCCCGCGTGGTGTCGGTCATCCCGCCGAGCGAGGGCTTCGGTGATCAGGGCCTCGAGACGGAGGGCTTCACGATCAACGGTGAGGACTCGCTCGTCTTCGTCATCGACGTCATCGAGATCAAGCCGGACAAGGCTTGGGGTGAGGACCAGCCCGAAGAGCCCGGCTTCCCGACCGTCCAACTCGAGGAAGACGGCACCCCGAATGTCACGGTGCCGAAGGGTGACCCGCCATCCGACTTGCAGATCGCGGTCCTCAAGCTCGGCGACGGCGAGACAGTGCCTGAAGGTGCAACCGTGCGCGTCCAGTACCAGGGCGTGAACTGGGCGACCGGTGAGATCTTCGACCAGAGCTGGGGTCGCGGTGCCGCCACCTTCTCGCTCGCGCAGGTCGTTCCGGGCTTCAGCCAGGCGATCGCAGGGCAGACCGTCGGTTCGCAAGTGATCGCGGTGATCCCACCGGGGCTCGCCTACGGTGAGGACCCCGATGCCCACGAACTCGGTGGTCAGACTCTTGTCTTCGTGATCGACATCCTCGAGGTCGTCGGCTAGCCACGACCCGAGCGCGCACATGGAAGACTGAACCTCGTGCGTAGGGTCATCGTCCTCGGTTCGACTGGGTCCATCGGCGTCCAGGCGCTCGAGGTCGTGGCCGCGAATCGCGACCGGTTCGAGGTGGTCGGCCTCGGTGCCGGATCGAACCGCGACGCGGTGGCGCGCCAGGCAGAACACTTCTCGGTCGAACACGTCGCTCTCGGCGCCGACGAGGCGGCTCAGCTCGTCCGCACCGTCGAAGCAGACGTCGTCGTGAACGGCATCACCGGCTCGGTCGGGCTCGGACCGACGCTCGCTGTGCTCGAGACCGGTGCGGTGCTCGCCCTTGCCAACAAGGAGAGCCTCATCGTGGGCGGGTCCCTGGTGAAGGATGCCGCAGCGCCGGGCCAACTGGTGCCGGTCGATTCGGAGCACTCCGCCATCGCGCAGGCGCTGATGGCCGGAACCCACGAAGAGATCCGCAGGCTGGTGCTCACAGCTTCCGGGGGTCCATTCCGGGGCAGGTCCCGAGACTCGCTACGCGAAGTGAAGCCGGCGGATGCGCTCGCCCACCCCACGTGGGACATGGGACGGGTGGTCACCACCAATTCCGCGACGCTCGTCAACAAGGGGCTGGAGGTCATCGAGGCGCACCTGCTGTTCGATGTGCCGTACGACGCCATCGACGTGGTTGTGCATCCGCAGTCGATCGTCCACTCGATGATCGAGTTCGTCGACGGATCGACCATCGCACAGGCCAGCCCACCCGACATGCGCCTGCCGATCTCGCTCGCGCTCGACTGGCCGCACCGCGTGCCCGGGGTGGGCGCGCCGCTCGACTGGACCCGCGCACAGCAGTGGACCTTTGAGCCGCTCGACTCGGAGGTGTTCCCTGCGGTAGACCTCGCGAAACGTGTGGGGCGCGCCGGTGGAACCTACCCGGCCGTGTTCAACGCCGCCAACGAGGTGGCGGTAGACGCGTTCCATGAGGGCAGGATCGGATTCCTCGACATTGTCGACACGGTGAGTCGCGTCGTGGACGCGCACGAGCCGGGCGAGCCATCGCTTGCCGGCGTCCTGGACGCGGAACGCTGGGCGCGATCCGAAGCCGAACGGGTGGTGGGACGCTGACACCGACGCCGGTCGAAGAGGCCATCGCCGATGGTCGGAAGCTCGCCGACTACGCGAGCAGGATGAAGGTCAAGAATGCCGTCATCATCCGGGCCCTCACGGGCGACCGGCGGTTCGACCCTGAACAATATCTGCCGGAGGCGAAGGCCGCGCTGGGCGGGTTGGCTCGCGAATTCGACGAGGCCGGCGATCGCCTCGACGCTCAAATCCGGCAGCTCAGAGGGCGCAGGGGCAAGGCGACCCACGCGCACGACTACCGGCAAGCTGACGCGTCTAACCTTCGGCTGCGCGCGACAGTGCTCCGTGCGCTATCCGAGGAGCTGCGCCGACTCATCGACGACCGAGATCACCTGCTCGGCCTGATCGAGAGCGCGCGAAAGGATGCCTGGGGCGACATCTCCAAAGCGGTGATCGACTCCCTCGATCGCCAGGTCGTGGTCGTCGACGACGACTATCTGCGGGAGCGGGAGGAGCGGATGGGTCTCGTTGTCGACGACCTGCGCCGCCTGATGGACTGATCGGGCACGTCAGTCGTCGTCGTCGTCGTTGCCCTTGTTGCCCTTGCCGTTCCCGTTGTTGCCCTTATTGTCCTTGTTCTTGTCTTTCTCTTTGTCCTTGTTGCCGTTGTTGCCGTTGTTCCCGTTGTTGTCATTTCCGCCCTCGTTCGACGCCGGTGGCTCAGGCGGGGGAGGAGCCGGCTGTTGCGCTGCAATCGCGGCCTCCAGGTCGGCTCGGACGAGCGCGATCGCGGCGAGGATGCTGTCATAGCGTTCGGGGGTGATCAGCCCGCGCGCAAGCGCGTCCTTCACCTCCACCTCCAGTTCGGCGACCTTCTGGAGTGCGGCGTCGAATTCGGCGGTCGACGCAGCCGTACTCACTTCGAGCACACTCTCCTGGAACCTCGCTGCCGCATCCGGATCGAAGCTGGGCGCCTGGGCACATCCAGACAGCACGACGCCCGCCGACAGCACGACGGCCGCGACACAGGCGCGCGTACGGGTCATCACGGTGCCACCGTCCTCTGCAGTTGTTCGAGGTGGGTGCCGAGCGGCCCCTCGACGACCGGATAGTCCGGTGCCGCTGGCGGCTCAGGATTGAGCGTCGGGATGATGGTCAGCGCGACAACGACCGCGAGCACGAGCGCCGTGAGGATGCCTGCGATGAGCGCGACTCGCTTGGCCCCTAAGGCCCGCAACCAGGAGTGGCTTGCGGGCGGTTCAGCGTTTGCCACGGCAGTCACGCCAACAGCTTTCGGCGCGGTAGTCGGCTGATGGTTTACTACGGGGGCCGTCGTCTGCGTGTCGGACGTCTCGCGTTCTAGCACCGGGTAGCGCATCGTCTGCTCGTACGGCTCTGGCAGTGCGGCGATCTCAAGCGACACGTCGCGTGCGCTCGGACGCTGGTCTGGCTCGCGCGCGGTCATCCGCCGAATCAGGGCCGCCCATCCGTCCGGCACCGAGTCGGGGATGGCGACGTCCGAGTTCACCCGGGCCATCATCGACTCCATCGCAGAACCGGGGAACGCGCGTTCGCCCGTCAGGCACTCGAGCAGCACCAGCCCGAATGCGTACACATCGCTTGCCGGCGTGATCGCGCCGCCGAGCGCCTGCTCCGGGCTGAAGTAGCTCGCGGTACCCAGCACGGTGCCTGTCGCGGTGATGCGACCGCCGTCGACGAGGCGGGCGATGCCGAAGTCGGCGAGCTTGGCATGCGGTCCGGACTCGTCGTCTCCGCGATCGGTGAGGAGGATGTTGCCCGGTTTGATGTCGCGGTGCACGACACCGTTCGCGTGGATGTAGGCGAGCGCGTCGGCGAGTTGCCAGCCGATGACCGCGACCTCGACAGGGGAGACCGGTCCGGCTGAGAGCCTCGCGCGAAGGTCGTCGCCAGGCACGTACTCCATGACGAGAAATGACGTTCCAGTCGACTCGTCGGTGCCTGCGTCGAAGAGAGTGACGAGTGCGGGATGATTCAGTGCCGCGAGAGTGCGCACCTCGTGCTGCTGCCGCTCCAGTTCGTCCTCTTGGGTGACGTCGGATCGGTACAGTTTGACGGCCACCTGACGGCCGAGCGCCTCGTCGAACGCGAGGTAGACGGATGCCATCCCGCCACGACCGAGCAACGACTCGGTCCGGAAACGCCCGGCGAGGACGGATCCGATCGGTTGTTCAGTTCCTAGGTCGGCTGGCACGTTCTCTCTTTCGGGGGGAGGACGATCGTTCTCTCTGCAGGGCAGGAGTCATGTTATCGAGCAACCCTGAAGACTCCTGAAGTTGTCGGCGAGTATCCTGAATCGGTGGAAACGGTGCTTCTGTATGTGGTGGGCGTGGTTATCATCGCGCTCGGGCTGGCGCTGTCGATCGCGTTGCACGAAATCGGCCACCTCCTGCCGGCGAAGCTGTTCGGGGTACGCGTTTCCCAGTACATGATCGGTTTCGGGCCGACGTTGTGGTCGAAGCGCAAGGGGGAGACCGAGTACGGCGTCAAGGCGATCCCGCTCGGCGGGTACGTCTCGATGGCGGGCATGTACCCCCCGGCTAAACCGGGCGAGAAGGCACGCACTTCGAGTACCGGCTTCTTCCAGTCGATGGTTCAGGATGCGCGCACCGCGAACGCGGAGACCGTGCCCGAGGGCCAGGAGCACCGCACCTTCTACCGCCTGCCCGTGTGGAAGCGGATCATCATCATGGCCGGCGGGCCGTTCATGAACCTCCTCATCGCGGTTGCGCTCTTCGCCGTCGTGCTGTGCGGCTTCGGCGTGCAACAGGTGTCCACCACCGTAGGAAGTGTCAGCGAGTGCCTGATCCCCGCATCGGCGGAACAGCGCGACTGCGCACCGAGCGATCAGGCGGCTCCGGCGGCCGCGGCCGGCATCCTCCCCGGCGACACTCTGGTGTCCGTCGATGGCCAGGCCATCAGCAGCTGGCAGGACAGCACCGCGATCATCCAGAAGTCGGCTGGCGAACCCATCGACATCGTCGTCAAGCGCGACGGCAAGAACATCGACGTGGTTGCAACTCCGGCGCTCACGGAGCGTTACGTCTTCGACGATAACGGCGAGGTCGCCACCGGAAGCGATGGGGAGCTGCTCACCGAGCAGGTCGGGATGCTCGGCATCACCGCCGCCTACAAGGCCGTGCCGCAACCGCCGAGTGCCGTGCTTCCCGCGGTGGGTGACAACATCACCGCCGTCACGGGCATCATCCTGAACCTCCCGCAGCGACTCGTCGACGTCGCCAACGCGGCATTCGGTCCCGAGGAGCGTGACCCGAACGGGCCGATGAGCGTCGTCGGCGTCGGGCGGATCGCCGGTGAGGTCACGAGCATCAACACCATCCCGATCGCCGACCGCGCCGCCTACCTGATCGGCTTGGTCGCATCCGTCAACGTCGCGCTGCTGGTCTTCAACCTCGTGCCGCTGATGCCCCTCGATGGCGGACACATCGCCGGCGCAGTGTGGGAGGGCATCCGCCGCTTCTTCGCGAAGCTGTTCGGACGCCGCGACCCCGGCCCGTTCGACGCGGCCAGGTTCATCCCGATCACCTTCGGCGTCGTGATCCTGCTCGGCGGCATGAGCCTCCTGCTGATCTACGCCGACATCGTGAAGCCGATCTCCCTGCTCTAGGAGGTGGTCACAGGGAGAGCAGCAGGGCCTCGCCCTGACCGCCACCGCCGCACAGCGCCACCGCGGCCTTGCCCGAGCCGCGACGCTTGAGTTCGTAGGCCGCGTGCAGCGCGAGGCGGGCACCGGATGCGCCGATCGGGTGCCCGATCGCGATCGCACCGCCGTGGATGTTCACGTTGTCGAGGCTCACGCCGAGCGCGCGCGCCGAGTGCAGGGACACCGCGGCGAACGCCTCGTTGATCTCGATGAAGTCGAGATCCGCGGTTGACCAGCCCTGGCGCTCGAGCGCCGCGGTGATCGCGTGCGCTGGTTGCGCGTGCAGCGAGTTGTCCGGGCCGGCGACCTGGCCTGGGGCTCCGATGACGGCGAGGTAGTCGAGGTTGTTCGCCTCGGCGTACTCGCGGCTGGCGAGGATGACCGCGGCAGCACCGTCGGAGATGGGGGAGGAGTTGCCCGCGGTGATGGTGCCACCCTCGGTGAACGCCGGGCGCAGCCCTGAAAGTGACTCGGGTGTGGAGTCGGGGCGCACGCCCTCGTCGGTGTCGACGACAGTGTCGCCCTTGCGGCCCTTGATGGTGACGGGCACGATCTCCTCGGCGATCAGGCCTGTCGCAGCGGCGGCCCGCTGGTGGGATGCGGCGGCGACCTCGTCCTGGTCTTCGCGGCTGATGCTGAGCGACGGGTTGTGCTTCTCGGTGGAGGTGCCCATCGACTCGCGGTCGAACGCATCCGTCAGCCCGTCGTGCGCCGTGGTGTCGACTACCGAGGTGTTGCCGTAGGACCAGCCGCGGCGCGAGCCGGGCAGCACGTGGGGCGCGTTGGACATGGATTCCTGCCCGCCGACCGCAACCACCTCGGCCTCGCCAGCGCGGATGAGCCGAGCACCGTCGATGATCGCGGCGAGCCCGGAGAGGCAGATCTTGTTGATGGTGGTGGCGGGGACGTTCCAGCCGATGCCCGCGTGTATCGCGGCCTGGCGAGCGGGACCCTGGCCGAGGCCCGCGGTGAGCACGTTGCCCATGATGACGGCGTCGATCGCGCTGACGTCGACCCCGGAGCGCTCGATGGCACCTTTAAGCGCGATGGTGCCGAGCTCGACGGCGGAGAGAGAGGACAGTGCGCCGTTCATCTTCCCTTGTGGGGTGCGTGCTCCGGCGAGGATGACGACATCGCGTGTGGTCATAGGTTGCGGCTCCATTGCTCGTTCGCGCCGTTTAAGGTGATACGGCGCGGTGCCCGTGTGTCTGCTTGACACTCTACTTCGAATGGTACTACTTTGCTGAGACCTGAATCGTCTGTCATATTGGCGGACGAACCCCACGTCACCAACAGCACGAAAGGCATTCACATGCGGGTAACAAAGAAGTACCTGGCACCGGCCATCCTGGCCGTCGCGGGTCTGGCCCTAGCCGGATGCGCACCGTCGACGTCCACCCCTGAGCCCGGCACCAACGGAGAGGACCTCGCACCGGTCAACGTTGCGGTCATCACCTCCGAGACCGGTCCGCTCGCCCTTTACGGCCAGGCCTACCTGAACGGTTTCGAGGCCGGCCTCGACTACGCGACCGACGGCACCGGAAAGGTTGACGGCCGCGAGATCAACATCACCCACGCGGACGATGCAGGCGACACCGACAAGGCCGTGACCGCGGCCAAGAACTTCATCGGCGACGGCTACAAGATCATCGCCGGCACCGCGGCATCCGGTATCGCACTCGCGCTCGCCGAGCAGGCCGAGCAGAACAAGATCCTGTACATCTCCGGCCCCGCCGCAGCCGACGCCATCACCGGCGTCAACGACTACACCTTCCGCTCGGGCCGCCAGACCATCCAGGACATCTCCACCGCGGGTACCTTCGCGGGCGACGTCAAGGGCAAGACGGTCCTCGTCTTCGCGCAGGACACCGCGTTCGGCCAGGGCAACTTCGCCGGCGTCACCGCAGTGCTCGGCGGGCAGGGCGCGACCGTCGTGAGCGAGCTCGTTCCCGAGGACGCCACCGAGTTCACGCCCTTCGCCCAGAAGATCAACGACGTGAAGCCGGACCTCGTGTTCGTCGCGTGGGCGGGCGCAACCTCCGCCGCAATGTGGGAGGCGCTCTCGCAGCAGGGCGTGTTCGACAACTTCCCGGTCGTCACCGGTCTCGGCGACGTCTCCACCTTCGGCGCCTACGGCCCCGCGAGCGAGAAGATCAGCTTCCTCAACCACTACTTCGGTGGCGCTGCGGGCACTGACGCCGAGAAGTTCATGATCGAGCACCTGGAGAAGAACGGCCACGTCGCCGACCTCTTCTCACCGGATGGCTTCGTCGCCGCGCAGATGATCGTGCGAGCGATCAGCGAGGGTGGCGGAGACGACGTCGACGAGATGATCGCATCGCTCGAGGGCTGGACCTTCGACTCGGTTAAGGGTGAGCTCACCATCCGTGCCGCGGACCACGCCGTCATCCAGCCGATGTTCCAGGCGCGACTCAAGGCACAGGGCGGCACCTACGTCCCCGAGCTGATCAAGGTCGTCGACGCCAAGACCGTCGAGCCGTAAGCGACAAGCACCAAACATGACGACCAACCAGCCCGTGCTCGAAGTACAGGATCTGAGCCTTCAGATCGGCGGCGCACGCATCCTCACGGATGTGAACCTGTCGGTGGCGCAAGGCGAGATGCTGGGTGTTATCGGTCCCAACGGGGCCGGTAAGACCACCTTGTTCAACCTGATCTCAGGCGTCCTGAACCCGACAGGCGGCACCATCCGCCTCGAGGGCAAGGACGTGAGCAAGGACCAGATCTTCACGAGAGCACGGGCTGGTCTCGGTCGCACCTTCCAGACCTCCAGCCTGTTCAACGGACTGTCGGCCCTGGAGAACGTCCGCCTCGCGGCACAGGCCAAGCTCGGCGGCAGCCTGTCGCTGACCCGGTTCCCCCGGAACGGCGACCAGGCAACAACGATCGCCGAGGAGAAGCTCGAGGAAGTCGGACTCGCGCACCATGCGACAACCGACGCCGGCGTGCTCTCCCACGGCGACAAGCGCAAGCTCGAGATCGCGATGCTGCTGGCTACTGAGCCCAGCGTCATCCTGCTCGACGAGCCGATGGCGGGCGTCGCATCCGGTGACGTTCCCGGGCTCACCGAAGTCATCCGCAACCTGCACCGCGGGCACGGACGCACGGTCCTCATGGTCGAACACCACATCGAGGTCGTCCTCGGTCTGGTCGACCGTGTCGCCGTCATGCACCATGGACAACTGCTCGTCGTTGACACTCCGGAGGCCGTGATGGCCAACCCGGCAGTGCAGAGCGCCTACCTCGGGGAGAGCGTGTGAACGCCCCAGCACCATCCGACTCGATCCTCACCGTTCTGGGTCTCAGCGCCAAGGTCGCCGGGCAGCAGGTCGTCGAGGACGTCAGCTTCGACGTTCCGGCGACCGGCGTCACGGCCCTGCTCGGTCGCAACGGTGTCGGCAAGACCAGCACCATCAAGGGGATCCTCGGCCTGATCGAGCGCAAGGGCGAACTGACGTTTGCCGGCGAGCGGATCGAACGGCTGCGCACCCACAAGATCGTGCAGCGTGGCATCGGCTATGTCCCAGAGGACCGCGAGGTGTTCAGCAAGCTGAGCGTCGCGGAGAACCTGCGTCTCGCCGAGCGCACCAGCAAGCCACGCCGCGAGCTGGTTGACAACCTGTTTCCGGACCTCGTCGAGCGGGCGGCCCAGAAGGCAGGAACGCTTTCCGGCGGCCAGCAGCAGATGCTGTCGCTCGGTCGCGCGCTGATCAACGAGAACCGGCTGCTGCTCGTCGATGAGCCGACCAAGGGGCTCGCGCCGATCATCGTCTCCCAGGTCGCGGATGCGCTCGCCGAGGCAGCGAAGACCGTCCCCATCCTGCTGGTCGAGCAGAACCTGCAGGTGGTGCGCCAACTCGCCGAGGACGTCATCGTGCTCGATGGAGGCCGTGTGGTCTACACGGGCAAGGCGAAGACCCTTCTCGATGACGAGACACTCATTCACCGATTCCTCGGAGTGAGCGGTGGCGACAGCCACCCGGCGCCGAGCGTAGCGAGCGCGACCAGCGCTCAGGAGGAGCGCGCATGAGCACCATAGTGCTGCTGCTCATCACCGGGCTCGGGCTCGGTGCACTGTACTTCCTCGTCGCATCCGGGCTCTCCCTGATCTACGGGCTGATGGACGTGCTGAACTTCGCGCATGGGTCGTTCCTGACCCTCGGCGCGTTCGCCGGCTGGGAGTTCGCCCGCCGCTTCGGGGCCGACAGCTGGGGGACCTTCCTGCTCTCGCTGCTGGTTGGCGCAGCGGTCGGCGCGATCTTCGCAGTCCTGACCGAGCTGCTGCTGATTCGAAAGCTGTACGAGAGACTGATCGAGCAAGTGCTCGTGACGGTCGGTCTCGCACTGGCAACCGTCGCGCTGTTCGAGGGCATCTGGGGGCAGGACCCCATCTACCTCACCGCGCCGGCGTGGATGGGCGGCCAGACCAACGTCCTCGGTGCATCCATCCCGAACGACCGCTTCCTGTACATCGCGGCAGCAGTCATCGTGCTCATCGCCATCGTGCTATTCCTGAAGTTCACGCGCTTCGGGCTCATCATCCGCGCCGGCGTGGAGAACCGCTCCATGGTGACGGCGCTCGGCATCGACGTTCGCTCGGCGTTCACGCTCGTGTTCGCCATCGGTGGCGCCGCAGCCGGAATCGGCGGCGTGCTGGCCTCGCACTACAACGGGTATGTGTCGCCGTACATCGGCGGTTCGCTGCTGATCTTCGCGTTCATCGTCACCGTCATCGGCGGTCTCGGCTCGCTCAGCGGCGCTGCGATCGCCTCGGCAGTGGTCGCGGTGCTGCAGCAGTTCGCGAACTACCACTGGGGCATCGGTGACCTCGTGGTCGTGCTGCTGCTCGCGGCAGTGCTGCTCCTCCGCCCGTCCGGACTTCTCGGGAGCAAGGCATGAGCAACGCAACGCAGACAACGAACAAGCCTTCGGTGATGGACTTCCTCACCCGCCCGGCCGTCAAGTGGGTGCTCGGGGCGCTGCTCGTCGGCTTCCTCGCGCTGCTGCCCATGCTGAACCTCAGCATCCCCGGCGTGCTGCCTGGCGCTACCTACACGCCCGGCACGCTGCAGCTCCTCGCGTTCACGATGCTGATCGCCGGTCTCGCGCTCAGCTACCACCTGATCTTCGGTGTCGCCGGGCTGCTCTCGTTCGGCCATGCGCTGTACTTCGCGGCCGGCGCCTACGGCCTCGGGATCGTGCTGCGCCGGTTCGAGATGGAGCTCATCCCGGCGATCGTGATCACGCTGGTCGTCGGCCTCCTGATAGCAGGCGTCGTCGGCGCGGTCAGCCTGCGGGTCACCGGGATCGGGTTCGCCATGGTCACCCTCGCGTTCGCGCAGGCGGGCTCGGTGCTCGTGCGCCGCAACGCCGATTGGACCGGTGGCGACGAGGGACTCGCACTCGACACGACGCACATCCCGGATGCACTCGTTGGCGTGCTCAACACGCGCAACCTGTATTGGGTCTGCCTCGCAGTGCTGGTGCTCGTGTTCCTCGTGACCAGCTGGTTCGAGAAGTCCCGTGCGGGCCACGTCGTCGCGGCGACGCGCGAGAACGAGCTGCGTGTTCGCGTCATCGGCATCCGGCCGTACTTCGTGAAGCTGCTCACGTTCATCGTTGCTGGGGTGCTCGCCACCATCGTCGGCATGGCCTACCTGCTGCTGCAGTCGAGCGCGACGCAGAAGATCATCACCGCCGACTTCACCCTGACTCTGCTCGTCATCGTCGTGCTCGGCGGCGTCGGCTACCGCTGGGGCGCCGTCATCGGCGGTGTCGTCTACACGCTGCTGGACCAGCGACTCACCGTGCTTGCCGGCTCGGAGGCGATCGCAGGTCTTCCGGACTTCCTTCGCATCCCCCTTTCGGAACCCCTCTTCATTCTGGGAACGTTGTTCATCCTGGTCGTTCTGTTCCTGCCGGGCGGCATCGCCGGACTGGCGAAGCGCGTCACGCGGGGACGGTCGAATGTCCGGGCTGAGAGGGATGTCCTGGAGGAGGTCGTGTGAACGACGGGCTGCACACGCTCGGCCGGTGGACCCGTGACCGTGCGGTCGCGACGCCGGACCGGGTGGCGGTAGACGATCGCGGCGTTGTCGTGACCTACCGCGACCTTGACGAGCGCGCGAGCAACCTCGCGGCCGCCCTGCTCGAGCGCGGGTACGGCGTCGGCGACCGCATCGCGACGATCACCGGCAACAGCGCCGACCATGTCGTGCTGTTCTTCGCGTGCGCGAAGGCCGGCATCATCCTGGCGCCGCTGTCCTGGCGGCTGTCCCCTCGCGAACTCGCCCAGCAGTTGGAGATCGCCGACCCGGCTCTGCTGCTGGTCGAGGAAGAGTTCCGCACCCTCGCGGCGGCGACAACCAAGCGGCTCGTCACGCAGCCGGCCGTCGAGGCCCTCGGCGGCAGCGGAATCGAGGCGAGCGTCCCGCACCCTGTGCGCAGCAACCCGGCCGAGCTTCCAGAACAGCGCGCGGTGCGCGACGACGACGGCCTGCTCATCATCTTCACGTCCGGAACGCAGGGACCGGCCAGAGGCGCCATCCTCACGCATGCCAACTGCTTCTGGACCAACCTCGCGTTCTCGCGCACCGTCGAGATCACCAGCCGCGACACGGTGCTCGCGGTCATGCCCCAGTACCACGTTGGCGGCTGGAACGTTCAGCCGCTGCTCGCCTGGTGGGTCGGCGCGACGGTCGTGCTCGAGCGCACCTTCGACCCCGGGCGGGTCCTCCAGCTCATCCAGGACCGCAGGATCACCACCATGATGGGTGTCCCCGCGAACTACCTGTTCCTCGCCGAGCACCCGTCCTTCCGGGGCACCGACTTCTCCAGCCTCAGGCACGCTGTCGTCGGCGGGGCGCCGATGCCGGAACCGCTGCTGCGCACCTGGCACTCGCGTGGCGTCGCACTGACACAGGGCTACGGCCTGACCGAGGCGAGCCCGAACGTGCTGTGCCTGCCGGACGAGGACGCCCGCACCAAGATCGGACTCGCGGGCAAGCCATACCCGCACGTCGAGGTCGCCGTGGCGGATGCGATCACCGGCGAGATCCTCGACGGCGAGGCCACAGGGGAGCTGCTCGTCACAGGCCCCAGCGTCTTCCCCGGCTACTTCCGCGATCCGGAGAGCACCGCTCGCGCGCTGCACGGCGGCTGGCTGCACACCGGCGACCTGGTTCGCCGCGACTCCGATGGGTATTACCAGGTCGTCGATCGAATCTCCGACATCTTCATCTCCGGTGGCGAGAGCATCTCGCCCGCCGAGGTCGAGAGTGTCCTTGCCGGCCATCAGGCGGTCGCCGATGTCGCGGTCGTCGGTGTCCCGGATACCCGGTGGGGCGAAGTGGGGATCGCGCACGTGGTCGTCCGGCCGGGTTATGCAACCGACGAACAGGACCTGCTGGCGTTCTGCGGTCGCGACCTGGCCGCCTACAAGGTGCCCAAGCGCATCCGGTTCGTGGCGTCCATCCCACGCTCGAGTGGCAACAAGGTGCTGCGCCGCGCGCTGGTCGATGCGTACCTGGCCGAGCAGGCGAGCGAGCACACGAGCGGCGGGCCGCGATGACTGACGCGCCACGCACCGAGAGGGGCAACAGGACCCGCTCCAAGCTGCTCGTCGCAGCCGAGAAGGTGTTCTCCGAGTGCGGCTACCACGAGGCATCGATCGTGCGCATCACCGAAGCCGCCGGCGTGGCCCAAGGCACGTTCTACCTCTACTTCGGCAGCAAGCTGGAGATCTTCGACGAGCTGGTCGAGGACCTCAACCGCAGGGTCAGGCATGCGATGCGCGACGCGATGGAGGGGGCACCGACCCGACTCGAAGCCGAGCGCGCCGGCTACCACGGCTTCTTCCAGTTCACCGCAGAGCACCCCGCGCTGTACCGCATCGTGCGTGAAGCGGAATCGGTGTCGCCGAAGGCGCTGCGCATGCACTACACGCGGATCGTCGACGGCTACATCGAGGGCCTGCGCGAAGCGAAGGACCACGGAGAGATCGGCGATGTTGACCCGGCCGTCGTCGCCTGGATCCTGATGGGCATCGGCGAGATGGTCGGCATGCGGTGGGTGCTCTGGGGCGAGGACGGAGCCGCCGGCGCCGACAACGACCCCACCGCGAGCGGCACCTCGCGGGTCCCGGACCACGTGTTCGAGGAGATGATGAGCTTCATCCAGCGGGGCCTCGGCGCCCCCGAGCAGAGAAAGGGACAAGCATGACGGACCTGACCGGCCGAAGGGCCCTCGTCACGGGCGGTGCGAGCGGCATCGGCGCCGCGTGCGTGCACTCGCTCGCCCAGGCGGGAGCCCACGTCATCGTCGCCGACCTCGACGGCGATGCGGCTGCCAGGGTCGCAGCGGAGGTGGGTGGCGAGGCATGGCAGGTCGACCTGAGCGACACGCCCGCCCTCGCTGACCTCGACCTCGACATCGACGTGCTCGTCAACAACGCCGGAATCCAGCACGTCAGCCCCATCGAGGACTTCGACCCCGCCCGGTTCAACCTGATCATGCGGCTCATGCTGGAATCGCCGTTCCTGCTCATCCGGGCAGCGCTGCCGAAGATGTACGAGCGCGGCTGGGGCAGGGTCATCAACATCTCCTCCGTGCACGGCCTGCGCGCATCCGCCTTCAAGTCCGCCTACGTCGCGGCCAAGCACGGCCTGGAGGGTCTCTCCAAGGTGACCGCCCTCGAGGGTGGGCCGCACGGCGTCACGAGCAACTGCGTGAACCCGGGTTACGTGCGCACCCCGCTGGTCGAGAAGCAGATCGCCGACCAGGCGCGCGTGCATGGCATCCTGGAGTCCGAAGTGGTCGAGAAGATCATGCTCACCGAAAGCGCCATCAAGCGACTCCTCGAGCCCACCGAGGTTGCCGACCTCGTGCGCTGGCTGTCCGGCGACACCGCCCAGATGGTCACCGGTGCTTCGTACACCATGGACGGCGGATGGAGCTCCCGATGACAGCGCCGGACTACCGCGCCCGCATGATCCCGGTGCGCGGCGGAGAACTCGCGGTGGGCAGCTGGGGGCCGGAGGAGGGACCGACCATCCTCGCGGTGCACGGCGTGACGGCGAGCCACATGACCTGGCCGTACCTCAGCGAGGCGCTGCCCGGCGTGCGCATCATCGCGCCGGACCTGCGCGGCCGCGGCCGCAGCAACCGGCTGCCGGGACCGTACGGCATGCCATCACACGCCGACGACCTGGCTGCGGTGCTCGACGCATTCGGGGTCGAGCGGCCGGTTGTCGTCGGGCACTCTATGGGCGGGTTCGCGTCCGTGGTGTTCGCCCACCGGCATCCGGAGCGAGTCGCGGAGCTCGTACTGGTCGACGGCGGTCTTCCGCTGACCGTGCCGGAGGGCATGTCCGATGCCGACTTCACCCGGGCGGTGCTCGGCCCTGCGCAGGAGCGGCTGTCGATGACCTTCCCGACGCGGGCGGCCTACGTCGAGTTCTGGAAAGAGCATCCGGCGTTCGCCGACGACCTCAACGACGTCGTGCTCGACTACATCGACTACGACCTGGACGGCAGCGAACCCGAGCTGCGCCCGTCGACCAGCTACCAGGCGGTCGCAGAGGACTCCGCCGAGCTGTCCGGCAGCGACTCGGTCATGTCGGCGCTGACCGGGATGACCCACGACGCGACCTTCCTTCGCGCACCCCGCGGGCTCATGAACGCGGCTCCGCTGTACACGAGCGAGCAGGTGGCAGGCTGGGCGGAGCGCTTCCCACGGATCTCCACGCTGGAGGTCGACGATGTCAATCACTACACGATCGTGCTAGGAGGAAGGGGCGCCCGCGAAGTCGCGGCTGTGGTTCAGGATGCGCTCGCCCGGGCTGAGAAGAAAGCGGGAGTCTGAATGACTGGAATCGACAAGAGGGTCGCCTCACCGGCCGAAGCGGTCGCCGACATCGGCGACGGTGCCAGCATTGCCGTCGGCGGGTTCGGCCTGAGCGGCAACCCGATGATCCTCATCGAGGCATTGCTCGAGCGGGGCTCGAAGGACCTCTCGATCGTCAGCAACAACTGCGGCGTGGATGACTGGGGCCTTGGCATCCTGCTCGCCGCCCGACGCATCCGCAAGATGACCTCGTCGTATGTCGGCGAGAACAAAGAGTTCGAGCGGCAGTTCCTGTCCGGCGAACTCGAGCTCGAGCTGACCCCCCAGGGCACTCTCGCCGAGAAGCTGCGCGCCGGCGGATCCGGGATCGCGGCCTTCTTCACCCAGACCGGTGTTGGCACGCAGGTCGCAGAGGGCGGCTTGCCGCGCCTCTACGACGGCGACGGCGGCGTCAAGATCGCCTCACCCGAGAAGGAGGTCCGCACCTTCACAGTGCGCGGCCGCGACCTGGAGTTCGTGCTCGAGGATGCGATCACCACCGACTTCGCGCTCGTGCACGCGCTCAGGGGCGACCGGCACGGCAACCTCGTCTTCAACAAGGCCGCGCGCAACTTCTCACCACTGGCGGCGATGGCAGGCAAGATCTGCATCGCGCAGGTCGAGGAACTCGTGGAGCCGGGCGAGTTAGATCCAGATGCCGTGCACCTGCCGGGAATCTACGTGCACCGGGTAGTCGAGGTGGGAAGCGACATCGAGAAGCGCATCGAACGGCGCACCGTGACCGAGAAGGGCGGCAACTGATGGCACTCACACGCGAGCAGATGGCGGCGCGGGCAGCACTCGAACTGGAGGACGGCGCCTACGTCAACCTGGGCATCGGCCTTCCGACGCTGGTCCCGAACTACGTACCGGACGGCCTGACCGTCGTGCTGCAATCGGAGAACGGCATCCTCGGGGTCGGACCGTACCCGACCGAGGACAAGGTCGACCCCGACCTGATCAACGCAGGCAAGGAGACCGTCACCACCCTCCCCGGCACCGCGTTCTTCGACTCAGCGATGAGCTTCGGCATGATCCGCGGCGGCAAGATCGACGCCGCGATCCTCGGTGCGATGCAGGTGTCGGTCAACGGCGACCTCGCCAACTGGATGATCCCGGGCAAGATGGTCAAGGGTCCCGGCGGTGCGATGGATCTGGTGCATGGCGCGGGCAAGCTCATCGTGCTCATGGAGCACGTCGCGAAGGACGGCTCGGCAAAGATCGTGAACGAGTGCTCCCTTCCGCTCACCGGCCGGGGTGTCGTCGACCGGATCATCACGGACCTGGCCGTCATCGACGTGACGCCCGCTGGTCTCGTGCTCCAGGAACTCGCTCCCGGCGTGACCGTGGACGAGGTGCGGGCGGCAACTGAGCCGCCGCTCACCATCGGGAAGGAACTTGCTGCATGACCGCTACCCTGATCGACGGGATCAGTTCCCGCACGCTGAAGACCGACCGGCTCAACGCAAACATCCTGGAACGCGACGGAGATGACCCGAACGCCGAGGCCGTCGTGTTCATCCACGGCAACGTCTCGTCATCGCTGTTCTGGCAGCCGACCATGCTGCGCCTGCCTGCGAACTACCGGGCGATCGCCATCGACCTGCGTGGTTTCGGCGACAGCGAGACGCTGGCGGTTGACGCGACCCGTGGGCTGGCCGATTACTCCGACGACGTCGCATCCGTGCTCCGCGCGCTGGGCATCGAGTCGGCGCATTTCGTCGGCTGGAGCATGGGCGGCGGAGTTGTGCAGCAGCTCATGCTCGACCACAACGAGCTCGTGCGCACCGTCACCCTGCAGGCGCCGGTGTCGCCGTACGGTTTCGGGCCAACCGCTCTTGACGGGTCGCTGCTGACACCGGATGCCGCAGGTTCCGGTGCCGGGGGAGTGAACCCCGACTTCAAAGCGAGGCTGCACAGCGGCGACCGCACTGCGGATGAGCAGACTTCGCCGCGCTCGGTGTTCCGCTCCGCGTACGTCGCACCCGGCTACCAGGGCGACCACGAGGACCTGTGGGTCGAGTCGATGCTCACGACGAAGGTCGCCGACGGAAACTATCCAGGCAACTCCACCCCGAGTGAGAACTGGCCCGGCTTCGCTCCGGGCGACCGTGGCGTGCTCAACACCATGGCGCCGACGTACTTCAACACGACCGGAATCGTCGATCTCGCGGTAAAGCCGCCCGTGCTGTGGATCCACGGCACCCAGGACGCGATCGTGTCCGACACGTCGTACTTCGACCTGAACTACCTCGGTCAGCTCGGTGCGATCCCTGGCTGGCCGGGCGAAGAGGTCGCTCCGGCGCAACCGATGAAGCAACAGACTCGCAACGTACTCATGGAATACGAGGCCGCCGGCGGCAGCGTGACAGAGATCGAACTCGAGAATTGCGGACACTCCCCGCAGCTCGAATACCCGGAGAAGTTCGACGCCGCTCTGCACGCACACCTGCTGGGCCGGACGGCCGTTTAACCCGCTTACCCGCGGCAATGGGGCCGCATCCCACGAGGGTGCGGCCCTAGGTCGCTGCCGCCGAGGCAGCGACTACAGTATGGGCAGCTATTCGTGCGCACAGGTGGAGGAACCCAAGTGGCAGAGTTCGTCGACGCTAATGGCCTCGTCTACCACGCGCTCCTGGAGCGGATCTCGGATGGGTCGCTCGCTCCGGGCACGAAACTGCGAGAGGGCGCGCTCGCCCTGGAGTTCGGGACCAGTCGAACACCGGTGCGTGAGGCGCTTCGTACTCTGGCGGCCGAGGGACTAGTGGAGATCGCCCAGAACCGTGGGGCGACGGTTCGCGCGTGGACGGCGGAGCAGATCTACGAGTCCTACGGTCTCCGGGCAGTCTTGCAGGCGCACGCGGGGCGTTTGGCGGCAGCGAACTCGAATCCGGAAGACGTTGAGAAGCTCCAGGCAGTCCAGACGCAGATGGAGCAACTTCTCGCCCGCCGCCCGGCGACTTTCCTCGACGATTTGGCGCGACTCAACGCCGAGTTCCATGCGACGGTTGTCGGGATGGCGAAGAGCACCTTGCTGGAAAGCATGATCAATACCCTGACGTCGGTGTCGATGGTCGGCCGCACCTTCCGGGGCTTCGAGACCGAAGACCTGGAGCGGAGCATGATGCACCACCGCGACATCATCAGGGGCATAGCAGCGGGCGACGCGGAACTGGTCGCCGCAGTGATGACGAGCCACATCCTGGCGGCCCGACCAGCGGCCCTTGCCATGCTGCAGGCATCAGCCGAGTCCCCCAAGCGGTCTGCAGCGGCGCACTAGCCTCCCGCAGCCCACCCGTTTTTCGCGCGTCGGAGACTCGCGCAATCCACTTCCCTGCCGCATCCGGGACATTCGTTCCATTGGCGTTCCTTCCTGCGCGCTGCCAGAAAACTCACGTTGCGGTATTGCGCTCACTATGTGAGTCACCATAGAGTCCTTCTCATTGGCTCTCGAAGTGGAGGTTCGGTGGTGGGCGATACCCTCACACGCAAGACTCTGCGGGCGCATCTGGTCAGCGGAGGTGCGTTGAGCGCCGGGCTCGACTGCACGGTGAGCGTCGACCAAATCCTCATCGAGGACGCCACCGGGACCATGGCCGCGATGCAGTTCGAGATGCTCGGCGTCGACCGGATCGGCGTGCCCCTCGCCGTCATGTACATCGATCACAACGTGCTGCAGATCGACGACCGCAACATGCAGGACCACCGCTACTTGCGATCGTTCTGCGACCGCTATGGTGTGCGGTACTCGCCACCGGGGCACGGCATCTCGCACTACATTCACCTGGAGAAATTCGGCAAGCCGGGCGAGATCCTCGTCGGGGCGGATTCCCACACGTCGATGGGCGGAGCCCTCGGGATGTTCGCGCTGGGTGCGGGCGGACTCGAGGTAGCAGTCGCGATGGCGGGGTACGGCTTCGACTTCGTATGCCCGGAAATTGTCGGTGTCGAGCTCACCGGAGAATTGGGAATCGCCGTCGAGGCCAAGGACATCGTCCTCGAACTGCTTCGCAGGCATGGCGTCCGCGGCGGCCGCGGCAAGGTGTTCGAATTCTTCGGGGAAGCGGTGGAGCGGCTGTCCGTCTCCGCGCGCGCGACGATCTGCAACATGATCGTGGAGACCGGCGCAATGACGGCGATGTTCCCATCCGATGAGCAGACCCGCCTGTGGCTGCGTTCGCAAGGACGCGAGAGTGACTTCATCCCGCTCGCAGCAGATGCCGATGCAGAGTTCGACGCCGTCGAGCGCGTCGACCTGAGCGTGCTGCGACCGCTTGTGGCAGTCCCTCACTCGCCGGGCAACGTCGTCGCTGTTGCCGACCTGCCGCCGACCCGGGTGGTGCAGGTGTGCGTCGGGTCATCGGTGAACAGCTCGTACGACGACCTGGCTACGGTAGCTGCGATCCTCGATGGTCGGTCGGTGCACCCCGGGGTCCAACTGACCGTCACCCCTGGTTCGCGCCAAATCCTGCAGATGATCATCGCGTCCGGCGTCTACGAGACGCTCATGAAAGCCGGAGCGAGGATGCTCGAGCCGATCTGCGGACCCTGCGTGGGAATCGGTCAGGCACCGGTAGCCGGCGCCGCATCCCTCCGAACGTTCAACCGCAACTTCCCGGGACGCAGCGGAACAGCCGAGGATCAGGTCTACTTGTGCTCCCCTTCGACCGCGGCCGCCAGCGCGCTCACGGGCACGATCACGGAGGCGACGGGGCTTGGCCCGCTGGAGCTCGTGGCCGCCGCCGCACCCGACCTTGGATTGCACGAAGCGAACATCACGCGCGTGCTGCCTGAGGCAGAACGCCGCAACGTGCAAATCGAACGAGGCTCGAACCTGGTGCCGCCGCCACTGCCCGAACCGCTGCCGGCCGACCTGAAGGCCCGGGTTCTGATCGTCGTCGGAGACGACATCTCAACCGGGGACATGGCACCGGATGGCGTGATCGCGATGTCAGTCTGGTCGAACCTCGCCGTCTGCGCCCGCTTCATGTTCAACCGTCTTGACCCGGGATTCCATGATCGGGCGATCGACTGGGGCGGAGGCATCATCGTCGGCGGCGAGAACTACGGGCAGGGTTCATCGCGAGAGCACGCGGCACTCATTCCGCTGCACCTCGGCGTGCGAATCGTCGCGGCCAAGAGCTACGCGCGCATCCACCGCCGGAACCTCATCGCAGCGGGTATCGCGCCGCTGATCCGCCCGGCCGGCGACACCACGGATGAAGGCGACGAGTGGTCGATCTCCGGGCTGCAGGCCGCGATCGCGCACGGCCACTCTGAACTGACTGTGACCACTGGCGACGGGCGGACGCTCGTGCTCGGCATCCAGCTCAGTCCCGCCGAACGCGAAATATTGCTGGCCGGCGGCCTCTTGGCCCAGGTCAACGGGGTGAGCCGACAACTCGCCATCGCATAGCCATTCGGCGACGCCAGTCGCCGAATGACAGGGCAACCCATCCCTGTCACCGCACCACCCTTGTACCAACCAGAGAGGAAGCAATGATGCTGTTGAAGAAGAAGTTGGCGACCGCGAGTGCCCTTGCGGTGCTGCTCGGACTGACCGCGTGTGCGACACCGGGCGAGACGCCTGACGAAGGTGCGCCCGGTTCGGACTCCGAGTCGAGCGCCATTGAGGTTGTTCCCGAGATTGCGGACATGCTGCCGGAGGACATCAAGAAGAGCGGCGTTCTCAAGATCGGCGCCCTGGGCACGAACTTCCCGGAGCAGTACACCACCGAGGCCGGTGAGCACACGGGCTCGATCGTGAAGCTCTACACGGCAGCGGCCCAGGTGCTCGGCCTTGAGCCGCAGTTCGACATCGTGACAAACGACGCCATCCAGGCTGGCGTCGAGTCGGGGCGCTACGACATCGCCCAGATGGCCGACAACCCGGAGCGTCAGAAGCTGTTCGACATCATCTCGGTGCAGTTGAGCGGCGTCGGGCTTGCGGCGCACGCCGACAACGAGAACGACAGTGTGAACATGGACGAGGCGCTGTGCGGTTCGTCGGTGGCTGTGACCAAGACCTCGATCGCGGAGCGGACCGCCATCGCGGTATCCGAGAAGTGCGAGGCAGCGGGCAAGGAGCCGGCCGCAATCAGCTCCTTCGTGGACAACGCAGCGGTCATGCTCGCGATCTCCAGCGAGCAGGCCGAGTACGGAATCGTCTCAACCGGTGTCGCCAACGGCTACATGGCACGGCAGCCGGAGTCCATCAAGGTCGTGGACGCCGACTACTCGTTCAGCGGCGGTCCCGCTGTGCTGAAGGGTCGCGACGAGCTGCGTGACGCCCTCCAGGCCGCACTGCTCCACCTGGTCGAAATCGGACTGTACGACGAGATCCTGGCCGAGTTCGGTCTCGAGGACCACGCCATTCCGAGCATCCCGATCAACAACATGGAAACCGGGAAGCGCCGGGAGTAACCCGTCGATCGACCCGGCGGCTGCGGTTCCGCAGCCGCCGGGTCGGTCTTATCCACCGTCCGAAGCCTTGGCGCCGGACACGAACGAAATACGAGGGCCCAGCCGTGGCGACAACAAGTGCTGCCGAGCGCGCGGTGGACATAAACCACCTGAGAGAGCTTGCCCAGAAGCGGCTGCCCGTGGCGCTATTCGACAACCTCGACAACGGCAACGAGGACGACGTCGCGGTACGACACAATGGCGAGGCCCTGAGGGCCCTCAAACTGGTGCATCGCGTCTTGCGCGACACCTCTCGCCGTGACGCATCGGCATCGCTGTTCGGCAAACGGCACGGGTTGCCGTTGGTGATCGCGCCGACCGGTGTCACCAGCTGGATCTCCTACCGCGGCGAGGTGGCTCTCGCGCGTGCCGCAGCCACCGCCAACATCCCGTTCGTCCTCACCAGCACCACCAACACACCCATGGAAACCGTGCGGAAAGAAGGCGGCGGAACCCAGTGGTACCAGCCCGTCGTCTGGCAGGACACCCGGGCAACACTCGAAGAGATCGACCGTGCGAGGCGAGCCGGGTTCGACGGACTTGTGCTCTCGGTCGATACCACCATCGGATTCAACCAACCGCGTGACAAGCGCCGCGGGTTGACCTTCCCCATGAAGTTCCGGCCCAGCCACCTGATCGAGGCCGTTCACCATCCGCGTTGGACGTTCGGCACCGCCTGCCGCTACCTGCTCACCGAGCGACGCCTGCCCGGGTTTGCCAACGTGACTGTCCCCAGCGCCCTGACCCCCGCCGAGAGGAAGCGGTTCCTCGTCAGAGACGACTCGCTGACCTGGGACTTCCTGCGCCGCGTCCGAGACAGCTGGCCGCACGCCCTGATCGTGAAGGGCCTCCTGCATCCGGATGACGCGCTCAGCGCGGCGGATGCCGGTGCCGATGCGGTCGTGGTCAGCAACCACGGCGGCCGCACCATTGATGCCGCGCCGGCGCCCATCGAACTGCTCCCGGAGGTTGTGGCCGCGGTCGGCGGCCGTGTGCCGGTGCTCGTGGATGGCGGCTTCACTCGCGGAAGCGACGTGCTCAAGGCTGTCGCGTTGGGCGCGGACGCGGTGATGATCGGCCGGGCAACCCTGTACGGACTGGCCGCCGGTGGCGAGCTCGGGGCGCAACGGGCGCTCACCATCCTGCGGGAGGAGGTCGAACGCACGATGGGGGCGCTCGGCCTCACACGTCTTTCCGAGCTCGGTCGCGACGTTCTGCTGACGCCCGGCGACCTCGCCAGCCTGCTGGTCGCAGCCCGATAACGGCGCGGCGCCCGGTCGGTTCGCCAACACACCAACATCTAGGGGAGTAATACAAGTGATTCCAAGCCGGCCACAGCTCATGGGCGACTTCGGTATGGCCACGTCGTCGCATTGGATTTCCAGTGCCGTCGCGATGGGGATGCTCGAATCCGGCGGCAACGCGTTCGATGCCGTAGTTGCTGGTGTCTTCGCCTTGCAGGTCATCGAGCCGCAACAGTCCGGACCGGGCGGCGACATTGTTGCGATGTTCGCGCGCGCAGGCGATGACGTGCCGACGGTGCTGTGCGGGCAGGGGGTTGCGCCCGCCCGGGCCGTCCCGTCCGCCTTCGCTGCGCTTGGGCTGGATCTGATCCCGGGATCCGGGCTCCTGCCCGCTTCGGTGCCGGGGGCGACGCCGGCGCTGCTGACCCTGCTGCGCGATCACGGCACTTTCTCGCTCCGGCAGGTTCTGGAGCCGACGATCGAACTCGCCGCGGGTGGGTACCCGTTGGGGGAGCAGGCGATCGTGACGATCCGCTCCATGGCCGAAGTCTTCGAGAAGTACTGGCCGGCTTCGTACTCGACCTACCTGCCCGGTGGCAGCATCCCTCGTGCCGGCGATCGATTCGTCAACCGCCAACTCGCTGAGACCTACCGACGGCTGCTGGCAGAGGCGGAGGCGGCGGGCGCCGATCGCGACAGCCAACTCGACGCCGCGCTCCTTACCTGGGGTCACGGCTTCATCGCCGAGGCGGTTCACGAGTTCAGCGCCGAAACTCACCGCGATGCCAATGGGACCGAACATCGCGGTCTGATCTCTGCCGATGACCTCGCCTCCTGGGCGCCGAGCTACGAGAGTGCCCTCGGTGTCGAATCGGGTGGGTACACGGTGTACAAGGCCGGGCCGTGGAGTCAGGGACCGGTGATGCTGCAACAGTTGGCCCTGCTCGAAGGGACCGGTTTCGATCCGGTCGACCCAGCGAGCGTGCACGCCGTGATCGAGGCGGCCAAACTCGCCTTTGCAGACCGGGAGGCCTGGTACGGCGACAGCGGAGACACCCCGATCGAGGCGCTGCTGTCGGCGGGGTACGCGGATGAGCGGCGCAAGCTCATCACCGAGTCCGCATCCCACGAGTTCCGCCCTGGCTCACCGAGCGGGCGCACACCGCTGATGCCTGACCTTGACAGGTTGGACCCCGCGAACTCCACGCATGCTGCGTTCGCCGAGCCCAACCTTGCCCTGAGCAACGCAGCGTTCGCAGAGCCGAACCTGGCCGCGCCGGGACCGAAGCCCGGAGCCACCGCGGGGGACACCGTCTCCATCAACGTCATCGACCGATTCGGAAACATGATCTCCGCGCTGCCGAGCGGCGGCTGGCTGCAGTCGTCACCGATCATCCCCAAGCTCGGGTTCGCGCTTGGCACGCGGATGCAGATGATGTGGTTGGAGCAAGGCCTGCCGAGTTCGCTCGTGCCAGGCAAGCGGCCGCGGACCACTCTGTCACCGACCATCGCATTTCGTGATGGCGCGCCCGCTATGGTGCTCGGCTCGCCGGGCGGTGACCAGCAGAATCAGTGGCAGATGGCGTTCCTGCTCGCCGTGCTGCACGGCGAGCGCAACCTGCAGCGCGCCATCGAGTACCCCAAGTTCCACATTCGCCATTTCCCCGCGTCGTTCTATCCGAGGCGCCAGACCCTCGGGCAGGTGCTGGTGGAGGAGTCGTTCGGCGCAGACGTGATCGCCGACCTGAAGGCGCGCGGGCACGATGTCACGGTCAGTCCGGCGTGGTCACTCGGGCGGATCTTCGCGGCGCAGCGCGATCGCGAGACGGGATTCCTCACCGCCGGCGCGGATCCGCGGGGTGGGCTCGGTTACGCACTCGGCCGCTAGAGCGCCAGGGTTCCGTCCGTGCTCACCGGATGCCCGTCCACGAGGGTCAGCACGGAGCGGGTGCCCGCAAGCTCGGCCAAGTCGCACTCGAGAGGGTTTCGATCGAGCACGGCGAAATCTGCGGCGAGGCCCGGGCGGATGACACCTCTCTTGTCTTCGTCGCCTGTCAACCGCGCACCGTTCACGGTGACGAGCTTCAACGCGTCATAACGGCTGACGGCCTCATCGGGGGCGACGATGACTCCGCGCTCATCCTCTCGGCTCACCACGTGCACCATGCTGTCCCAGATCGAGATCGGCCGGTTGTCGGATCCCAGCACCACTGGAACGCCAGCATCCATCAGGGATTTCACCGGCACGATCTCGCTCTCCCGATCCGTGCCGACAAGGTCTCGAGTGAACACCCCACGGTGGAGGTGATGGCCGGTGATGGTCGTCATCATCACTCCGAGGTCGGCGGCGACGTCGATCTGGTCGCGGCTCAGCGTCGGCTGGTGTCCCAGGGTCCAGCCCAACCCACCTATCGGAACCTGCCCGTCGACCCGGGCGAATATCTCGAGGAGGTTCTTGGCCAGTCCGGCCACCCGCACACCGGAGCGTGCGCAGTCGAGCAGCAGCTGCTCGACGTCCGCCATGGGCACGAACGCCCCGGCGGCGAAGCCCGCCCAACCGGTTCGCGGGTGGTTCGCGGAGCGCAGCGCCGTCGCGGTCTCATCGACAGCGCCCCCGATGAAGACGCCGTCGACGCCGGCGAACCTGCCGGCCAGAAGCTCGAAGTCACCCCTCCAGCCTTCAAGTGTGCCTCGCAGGTCGCCAATCTCGGGCCAATGCGGGCTCAACGGCAAGCTCGCGCGGAGTCTTGCACTGCCGGCCGCAGCGTAGGCATCCAGGTAGGCGTCCAAGACCTCGCTGGCGATGCCGTGGCCCTCGAATACCGCGGTTGTGCCGAAGGACGCGTACCGTTCGAACGCGTTCCGGATGGCGGCAGCGCGCTGGTGCCTGGTGAATCCGGGTGCGACTCGCAGGAGCGTGTGCTCAATGAGCGGCTGGTGCGCGGTCTCGACGAACCTGCCGGTCGGGTTGCCCCGAGCGTCACGCTCGATCACCAGGTCATCGTGCGGCGAGAGCGTCTCAGCGCTGATCCCTGCCGCGGCGAGTGCCAATGAGTTTGCAAAGGAGATCTTCTTCGCCCGCATGTTCCAGAAGCCCCAGATCGGCCGGATGAAGACCGGGTTGTCGGGGCTGACGGAGTCGAGATCGTGCCGGTCCGGAAGGCGTCCGCCGCCGAACGGGTCGTCGGCATCGGTGTAGTCCGGGGGAGTGCCCAGGGGTCTGGTGACGATCCATTCGCCCGGTTGTGCATTCACGGCGGCCTGAGCCACGACGTCCAGGATGTCCGCGACGCTTGACGCTCCCGCGAATCCGGGTAGATCGTCACCGAGGGTCTCGCGGTCCAGATGGGCGTGGCCGTCAGTCAGCCCCGGAAGCACGGCCATCCCGGCGGCGTCGATCCGCGGCAGCACGCCTGCGGTCGTCGGCAGGTCGGCATCGCTCGTGTAGACCTGCTGGATGATCCCATCGGCGACGAGCATCGCGGCACGCGGCAACTGCTGAGGCAGCCGTTCGTCCATGCTGATCAGCGTTGCGTTCGTGAGCAGGAAAGTGCGCGGAGACGCCGGTGCCCCGCTCATGGTGCGATCACGTGACCGAACCGGAACACGTTTTGCGGATCGTGTGTCGCCTTCAGCTCCAGCAAGCGGGCTGCCGTCTGCGGGTCGTAGGAGGCGAGCACCCGATCCTTGCCAACCTCATCGCCCTGGAAATTCGGAACCGGCTGGCCGGCCGAGGCGGCATCCGCGAGTTGGAACGCGCGTGCCGCTCTCGCCCGGGAAGCGTCGTCGGTGCGTCCGATCACGAGGAAGGAGAACTCCGAACCGCGTCCGGCAACGGCGTTCGGGTGCGCGGGCATCCGATCCATCGCGCCGCCCAGGTGGCGGAACTCGAGGGTCGGTGCGTATCCATCGTCGTCCGGGTACTGGTGCCACATGTCGTTGAGCAGCTCCTCAGTCAGGCGCGGCAGCAGACGGCTTCGCTCGGTGAAGGGTTTCGGCACGCCGCCGTCGTTGTGCACCTCCCGGATACGCGAGTATGCCTTCTCATCGACGCTGTCCAGGACGATGCCAGGCAGGGAGCGCATCGGATGCAGCAGCGCTGCCGCGTCGTTGCTGTCGCCGGCGGCGGTGACCCTCAGGTGCACGAACTGGGCGAACCCTTCGTTGTCCACAGGCGGCACGGGGCCGCGCATGGCTAGCGAGGTGCCGAACCACTCGGGCAGGGTGCGCACCCACTCCAGGTAGCGCGGCAGCACGTCCGCCGCCGCGTCCGGATGGAAGTAGAGGCCACCGCCGAAGTAGGACTCGAGCGGGAAGAGCTGGACTTCTATAGCCGTGGCGACGCCGAAGCTCCCGCGACCGCCGCGCACGCCCCAGAACAAGTCACTGTTCTCTTCTGGCGTCACCTCGAGGAGCTCTCCGTCCGCGGTGACCAGTTGCACCGCGAGGATCGTGTCTGCGGCGAACCCGAACATCCGCGAGAGCAGCCCGATTCCGCCGCTGAGTGCGTAGCCCATCACCCCGACCGTCGGAGATGACCCGTTGACCGGCGCGAGACCATGTTTGACGGTCTCCGCGACGACCTCGCTCCAGCGCACGCCGGCCCCGATCCACGCCGTCCGCCGATCGGGATAGACGCGGATGCCAGTCATCCGCTGGGTCGCGACGAGGACCGCGCCGTCGTTGCTGCCGATCGTTCCGTGTCCCGTCGATTGCACCGCGATGCCGCGGCCCTCTTCGACAGCCTTGCGAACGGCCCGCTGGACGTCCGCTGCCGTCTCGGCGAAGATGACCGCACTCGGGGTCGGCGGGTGGGCGAGGTTGAATGAACTGAGCTCTTGGAGGTCCGGCTCCCGCTGTCGCATCCGCGTCTTGCCTCGGACTTACGGGAGGATCGCTACTGCCTCGATCTCGACCAGGAGACCTGGGCGAGCGAGGGCGACAACCTGCACTGTGGCCTGTGCGGGGTGCCCCGCGTCACCGGTGACCTCACGAATGGCGGCGCCGATCGTTCCCGGCTCGCCCATCTCGGTCGCGTAGACCTTGCGGTGAACGATGTCGTCCCACGTCGCCCCGACCGCATCCATCGCGATCTTCAAGTTGTTCATGGTCTGGATGACCTGGGCTCGCAGATCGCCGTGGCCGACGATCTCGCCGTTCTCGTCGAACGACACCTGCCCGGCGAAGTGCACGATCGTCTGCCCGGTCCCGATCGCAACATGCGAGTAGGTACCTGGCTTGCTCAGTCCGGACGGGTTGATCAGAATGCGGCCCATGAAATCCTCCGATTGAAAGTGCCGCGTGGCGCGGCAGCATTGCCGTGACAAGCCCAAAACTCATCATGTAGGTTCTAACCCATCATGTAGTACAAAGCTCGATCGTGTCAATGGGGCCGGCGCTCACCGCGCCACTATGATCAACCGCATGGCGCAACCCGGTAGCAGCGGACACCACCCCCTGCTTGTGCTCGGAAAAATCGCCGACATCCTCAGCACCTTTTCCCTCGCCCAGCCCGAGCAGACACTGGCGACCATCCGGGCTGCAACGGGCCTGCCGCCCTCCACGGTGCAACGACTCGTCGGGAACCTGGTAGCGCACGGCTTCCTGGACCGCACCGCTCGCGGGTATCGGATTGGTGCCAGGATGCGGCAGTGGGCAGCGACGGCGATTCGGAGCGACGATGTGGTCGAGGCGGTCAAGCCGGTGCTCACCCGCCTCCGCGACGAGTCCGGGGAGACCGCGTGCTTCTTCCAGACATCGGGTGTGCACCGCGTTTGCGTGGCGATGGCGGAGACCCATCAGGTGCTGCGCGCGGCGATGAACGTGGGCGCTGTGCTTCCGCTGCATGCCGGGTCGCCCGGACGCGTGCTCCTCGCTTGGGAGGACGGCCTGCTTGAAGAGGCGCTCGCTCGCGACCTCGACGCTGTCACCGAGCGGACCATCGTCGACCCGGACGCGTTGCGTGACGCTGTCGAGAGCACTCGCGCCAACGGCTTCGCGATCACCACAGGCGAGCGCGAGTCGGGTGCGAGCGGTCTGTCTGCGCCGGTGTTCAACGCTCAGGGCGACTTGGCCGGTGCGGTCTCGATCATGGGACCCACCCTTCGGATGCCCAGGGAGCGTTGTGAGGCGTTGGTGGACACGCTGCTGAAGGCCGCCGACGAACTCACCGCGGCGATCGGCGGGCGACGACCGGCTCAGGACTGAGCACGTGCGCTGCGCGGGAATGAGCCAGCCGATGCAAGGCCGGAGCGCGGCGCAACCCCGACGATTTCGCAGATCCAGCGTCCGATCTCGGTAGCTCGCTCGGCGTCGACCCCGTGGATGTTCCCTTCCCGCTCGAGCAGCCACGCCAGGTCCTCGGTCGAGATGTTGCCGGCGGCACCGGGCGCGAACGGGCAGCCACCGAGCCCACCGACGCTGGAGTCGAAGCGTCGCACGCCGACGCTGAGTGCGGCGACGGTGTTCGCCAACGCGGTGTGGCGGGTCTCGTGGAAGTGAGCACGCAACTCGACCGCGGTGCGCTGCCGCAGCAGGTCGAAAAGACCGGCTACCTGTGACGGATTGGCGCAGCCGATCGTGTCCGCGAGTGCGAGCTCAGCGACGTCCCCTGCCTCCAGGATCGGAGACACCGTGCGAAGCACCTGGTCGGATGTGACCTCGCCCTCGTAGGGGCAACCGAACGCCACCGCGAACGTGACCGACAGCGGCACATTCGCGGCGCGCGCCTGTCTGCCCGCATAAAGAGCCCCGGCCACCGCCCGCTCCACGGTCGTGTTCTGGTTCGCGGATGCGAACGCCTCGGACACCGGTACGACGAAGTTGATCTCATCGACTCGCGCCGCCAGCGCCCGGTCCACACCGCGTTCGTTGAGCGCGAGGCCGATGTAACTGACCCCGTCGATCCGCGGCAGTGCCGCCATCACCTCGTCTGCGTCCGCCATTTGGGGCACACGCCCGGGGTGCACGAAGCTCGTCGCCTCGATCCGCCGAGCGCCTGCGTCGACGAGTCGCGCGATCAGCTCGATTTTCGCTTCGGTCGAAACGGTCGTGGCCTCGTTCTGCAGCCCGTCACGCGGCGTGACGTCGATGATCTCCACTGCGCTCATGCGAGTTCTCCGGCATCCACCACTGACTCCAAGCCCACTTCGCGTAGCACGGCCTCGGTATGTTCGCCCGGTGTCACTGGGCCGTTCCACCGCACGGCGCCCGGCTCGAGAGAGAGTTTCGGGACGATACCCGGGTGGGTGACTGTGCCCCAGTCGTCATCTGTGACCTCGAGGAACATCTCGCGCTCCCTGAAGTGCGGGTCGGCGACGATATCCGCGATTGTGTTCACGAGGCTCGCCGGCACGTCATGCGCGTCGAGCACCTCGAGCAGGTCTGCGGAGGATCGTGACACCGACCAATCGGCGATGATCTCGTCGAGTTCGGCCTGGTGCCGGCCGCGGGCGGTGTGGTCCGTGAACCGATCGTCCGTCAGAAGGTCCGGCATCGCCATCGCCGCTGCCAGCCGCGTGAAGACGCTGTCCTGGTTGGCCGCGATCACCACCCACTTGCCGTCCCTCGAGTGATAGATGTTCGATGGGGCGATGCCGGCGAGTGACGTGCCGCTCGGCCCCGGGATGTGCCCGCTCGCCATGTAGTCGGGCAGCGCACTCTCCAGCAGCGAGAAGCAGGATTCCACGAGCGAGACATCCACGACCTGGCCGCGACCACCGTTGGTCTGCCGCGCGAGCAGCGCGATCAGCACGCCCTGGACCGCGAACATCGCGCCGAGGCTGTCGCCGAGCGAGATGCCGGTACGCGGGGGTGGGCCATCCGGGAACCCATTCAGGTGCCGAAGGCCTCCGATGGCCTCGGCGATCGACGCATATCCGGGCCGGGATGCCTTGCTTCCGGTCTGGCCATAGCCGGACACTCGCGCGATGACGACGCCCGGGTTCAGTTCGAGCATCCGCTCGGGCGCCAGCCCGAGCCTCTCCAGAGTGCCCGGCCTGAAATTCTCGATCACAACGTCAGCGGTGCCGAGGATGGACTCGAACGCCTCACGGCCAACGTCGCTCTTCAGATCGAGCAACACGCTTTTCTTGTTACGGGACTGCACCGCCCACCACAGAGCGTGACCGTTCTGCTCGGCGCGACCCCAATCGCGGAACGGGTCCGTTCGACCGGGGCTCTCGATCTTAATCACTTCCGCGCCGAAGTCGGCGAGCATCCGACCTGCGAACGGGCCGGCGATCAAGGATCCGAGCTCGATGACCCGGATGCCCGCCAAGGGCCCAATGCGGCCGGTGGCCGGCTCTTCGACTGACTGCATAGGCGGCATTATTGCATACGATTTTCGCATCGTTCACGCATCCGAGCCGAAAACTGCGCCAGATTGTATGCAAACAGGTTGAGTTTGTGGCGCTGGAGCCCTAGGGTTCATATCGGGTGGGGAGCGGGGCCGCCCACACGCACTTAAGTGGCGTGAGCTAGCCAAAGGAGGACTCGCGATGCGTCTGTCAGGAGAACGCCGCCAGTGAGCGAGCGTGCCAACGCGATGAGAGCGAGCATCCTGCGGTCGCACGGCGGTCCAGAGGTACTGCGATTGAGCGAGCTTCCGGCGCCGGTGCCAACCAGCGGTGAGACGCTGATCCGGGTAGGTGCTGCAGGTGTCGAACCGGGCCTCGACGTCCGGACCCGGCTGAACGGCGCCGGTTGGCAGCTTCGGTTTCCTCACGTGCTCGGTGCGAGCATGGCGGGCACGGTGATCTCCAGCCCCGACGCCGCAGCGCCCGATCCCGGCACGAGGGTCGCCGTAGCGCCGAACATCTCCTGCGGTGAGTGTGCCTACTGCCGTTCCGGTCGCGACAACTCGTGCGCGCAGCGAGAGTTCCTGGGGATCCATCACGCCGGCGGGTACGCCGAGTTCTGCAGCGTCCCGACCCGCAATCTCATCCCCATCGCCGACAGCACCTCTTTCGCTGTCGCGGCAAGTACTGCGGTGTCGTTCGGAACGGCGTGGCATCTGCTCGTCACCCGGGCGAGGGTGAGCCCAGCCGATGTGGTTTTCGTCGTCGGTGCCGCAGGCAGCGTCGGCACGGCAGCGGCGCAGATCGCCGCGCTGTTCGGCGCCCGCGTCGTCCTCGGTTCCCGGACGCCCCAGAACTTGCGAGAACTCTCCGACGAGGTGCGCGCGTTGGGGGTTGTGGACACCACGACCGACTTCGCGCCTCAGTTGGAGTCGATTGCGCCAGGGGGAGTCGACGTCGTCGTGGAAACAGTTGGTTCCGATACGTGGGCCGGCAGCGTCGATTCGCTCGCCCCGGAGGGCAGGCTCGTGTGCTGCGGTGGTGCGAGCGGTGGTGAGGTCGGGCTCACTCTTCGCGACCTGTATCGGCGCAATCTCAGCCTGCTGTTTTCGACCAGCAGCACCTTCGAGGACCTGCGTCTGGTGCTCAGGCTGGTCGATGAGGGCAGACTGCGACCGCGAGTCGACAAGGTCTTCGACCTGGCAGACGCTGCTGCCGCCCACGCCGCGGTGGAGGCTGGCGGACTGCAGGGCAAGGTCGTCATTGTTCCGGAGTCGGCAGCATGAGCCTTGAGCACTTTGGCGATGGCATCCGGGTGTTCGCGAGCTCGCCTGGCGCATCCAACCTGTCCGTGATCACAAGCGGTTCGAGTGCACTATTGGTCGACGCAGGCAGCCTGCCCTCGGCGGCACGAGAATTCTGGCGCCAAGCCACGGACGGTGCGAATGCGCAGCTCGTGCTCACCCACCACCACGCTGACCATGTGTTCGGAGCGGCGGGGTTGGCGGATGTGCCGGTGATCGCGAGCGACCGGGCGGCTCGACTCCTCGACGAGCGAGGTGTGCATGAGCGCGATCGCCTGATCGAGCTGCTTCCCGACCACAGGGACGAGTTGGCTTCTGCAGCGGTCCCGGTCGTGACGCAGCCGGTCGACTCGACGACCACCATCGACGTGGACGGGCGAGCTGTGCGCCTTATTCCGGTTGGCCATGCCCACACACCCGGAGACGTCGTTGTTTTCGATCAGCGCACCAGCACCGTGTTCACCGGCGATGTCGTGTTCACGAATGTCATGCCGGTATTGCGCGACGCGAACACGGCAGGGTGGATTGAAGCACTTGCCGTGCTGGAAGGGCTGAAGCCAGAGCGTGTCGTCCCTGGGCATGGCACCGCCGGCAGTGCTGGCGTCCTGGATGACATGATCGAACTGCTGAGCGCGCTCCGAAGCATCGCCGAGCGTCATGCTGACGACGATGACCCCACGGCGTCGATCGCTGAGCTGCCTACCCGCTTCCGCGACCTGCGGCGAATGGAGCGGTTCGAAGGAGCCGTCTCATCGATCGTCGCCGAGCTGCGAAATTCCCCCTCAACGCTGTCACCAAGAAGGAGCGAATAATGACAATCACCGGATGGCACCACATCACCTACCCCGTGCCGGACGTCGAAGCTGCCAGTGACTGGTATCAGCGCGTCTTCAAGGGGACCGAGATCATGCGCACCGGCTGGAACGCATCCGACGTCGCTGCGAAGCGCAACCGTCAGGTGTGGGTGCAGTTCGGCACGGCCGTCATTAACCTTGCAGAGGGCCCGGTCATGCAGCGCCCGACCGACCTCCACTTCTACCACTACGCGATGCACGCCCCTGCAGAGCAGCTCGATGAATGGATTGCTCACCTCGAGGCGAACGGTGTCGAGGTTCTCGGGCCGTACGGTCACGGTGGCCTCGGTCTGCTCTCGCTCTACATGGACGACCCTTGGGGCTACCGCCTCGAGATCATCTTCGACCTCGGTGACTACGAGACCGCGAAGCAAGCAGCGATCTCCCGCGGTGGCGCACTCGGCAACCCGTCCGCGCAGTACGAATGGGACTGAGATGACCGGTCGAACAGGTGAATTGGACGACCTGATCGTCGTCGGTTGCCGCATCCTCGACCGCCTGGGCATCTTTGACAGCTCGGGTCACCTCACCTACCGGCTGCCCGGCACCAACTCATTCGCGATCTCAGCTCGCAAGGCCCCAGGTCTCGCAAGCGCTGACGATCTGATGGTGATCGACGAGGAGGGCACGGTGCTCGATGGGGCGGGCACCGTGCCGCTCGAATGGGCGATCCACGCGCGCATCTATCGCGCGCGCCCTGATGTTCGCTCGATCGTCCATTCGCACTCGCCGATGAGCCGTGCCTTCAGCATCAGCACCCAGCAGATCCTGCCGGTGTTCGGCATCGCGACGCCGTGGCTGCACGCGCCAGTGCCCGTGCTAGATGAGACGGGCCCGATTTCATCGTCTGAGGCGGGGGACCGGCTCGTCGACGTGATCGGTGACGGTCCCGCAGCCCTCCTTCACGCGCATGGCAGCGTCATCGTGGGGCCAAGCGTCGAGGCGACGGTCGTCCGCGCCGTGACGCTCGAGCAGACGGCCGAATCCCTGTTGCGCGCGATCTCGCTCGGCCCAGTGCGCTCGCTGGATGCCATGCAGGTCGAGGCGTGGCGAACCAACACACCAGCCGGCCACGCAAAGGCGTGGGACTACTTCATCGCCATGATGGAACGAGAGGAAACGCAGTGAAGCTTGCAATTTTCAACGACGATCGACTCGGGGTGGTCGTCGACGACCAGACCGTCGTTGACGTGACCTCGGCACTGCCCGAGCATGACCAGGGGCTTGGGGCGGGCTACTGGGTCCGTCTGTGCCGTGACTTCGACTCACTGAAGGATGCGATCACCGCGGCGACGGCAACCGGGAGCCGGCATGCGCTCGACAGCGTCGAGCTCCGGGCACCCGTGCTGAACCCCACCAAGGTCATCGCCGCCGCCTCGAACTACACCGAGCACGTGGAGGAGATGAGCAACCGCGGACTGCCCGAGTGGATGCTCACGTCCGACTTCTTCCTCAAGGCACCCAGTTCGATCACCGGTGGCGGAGAGATCGTGCTGCCGGAGCTTGAAGCGGAAATCCACTACGAGTGCGAGCTGGCCTTCATCATCGGCAAGGGCGGCAAGGACATCCCGGTCGAGTCGGCTCTTGAGCACGTGCTGGGCTGGACGATCCTGCTCGACATCACCGAGCGCGGCTCGGGCGACCGGTCGCGGCGCAAGTCGTACGACGGGTTCACGCCGATCGGGCCGTGGGTTGTCACCGCAGACGAGGTGTCCTCGTGGGAGGACCTGCCGATCGTCATGCATCTGAACGGCGTCGTGCGCCAGGACGTGCGTGCGGGAGACATGATCGTCTCTGTGCCCCAGCTCATCTCCAACATCTCGCGCGTGATGACCCTGGTGCCGGGAGACGTTGTGACGACGGGTGCCCCTCCGGGAGTGGGCAAGATCGAGCCGGGCGACCAGATCGTCGCGACGATCGGCGGAGTCGGCCAGTTGACCGTCAACGTCGGCTGACACCGGCCTAGTCTGAACAGCGGGCGCCCACGAAAGTGGGCGCCCGCCATCGATTAACGCTGCTCCCCGTCAGCTCACGCGGTCTCGGTGGCGGTGGCACGCTGGCTGTCGAATGGACGCGCGACGAGGTGGAGCAGGATAGTGGCCAGCAGCACAATGGCGGCGACAATGAAGCCCCATGCGTTCTGCCACAGGTAGATCGGCATCAGTACCATCGGGGCAACGCCGGCTCCGAAGAACCGGAACGCCTGCACGAACGAGATGGCGGAGTCAGCTGAGCGCAGCCCAAGCACATGCTTGTTGATGCTCAGCGCGACGGCCAGGGCGCACGGAATGGCTACCGCCCACAGCACGGCGAGCATCAGAGGGTTGATCGCAAGTGGCACCGCGAGAATGAAGCTCGCGCTGATGAGCAGGGCGGCAAGGCTGACAGTACGCGAACCCCAGCGATCCACAGCGGACCCGGCTAGCGGGGCGACGATGAGCGATGAGACGCCCCCGATCATCAGGATGATGCCGCGCTCGGAGGCGCTCGAGCCCAGGTTGTCGTAGGCGAATAACGCGACGAGGAACCCAAGTCCGGTGACGCACGCACCGATCGTGAGGTTTGTCACGCACAGCCAGACGATTGGCCAAGAGAGCGTCCTGCTCCCTGTCTGCCTCTGCTGATTCGGAATCGAGGGCAGTCGTATCGTACACAGCAGGAGCGCGTAGACAGCGACGAAGATGAACGCGTAGCGCCAGGTCAACTCTGCGAACAAGCCGCTCACCAGCGGCGCCGAGAGTTGTCCGGTGGCGGCCACCGCGCCGAAGATCCCGAGGGTTCGACCGAGACGGTCCACGGCGGTGAACCGGCTGAGCAGCGTCACGATGAGCGGGTTGGTGAAGGCGTTGCTCACCCCGAGCAGGAAGTACCCGGCAAGGAACACGTGCCAGCTGGGCGCCACTGCGCACAGCACTCCCGCTGCTGTGATCACGACGTACGCCGTGGTCATCATGCGGCGGATGCCCCAGCGTGCGCTGATGGACCCGGACACGAGCATGGTGGTCGCGAACGGCAGCAGGTAGACCATGATCGACACCGATGCCTCTTCCGGCGAGATGCCGTACGAGGCACCCAGCTCAGGAAGGATCGAGGAGGTCATGAGCCCGCCGAACGGGCCAAGGAAGCCGCCCGCATAAAGCGCGACACGCTGGACGCGCGTGAGCCGTGCCGTTTCCATCAGTCGCCGATCAGGACTTGTCGATCAGAAGCGCAACGATCGCGATGACGCCGACGACCACGATGGTGATGCGCAAGGCGAGCTCCGGAATGCGACGCCCAAGCTTCGCGCCCAGCTGACCGCCCACGATCGCGCCCACGGCGATGATCCCTGCCGCAAACCAGTCGATCGGAGTCAATGCGACGAAGACGACACCGGCCGTGAAGTTGGCGGCTGCCGTGAGAACGTTCTTCATGGCATTGGCGCGCTGCAGGGAACCCTTGAGCATTATCGACAGGATGGACAGCAGGATGACGCCCTGCGCGGCACCGAAGTAGCCGCCGTAGGTGCCGGAGAGGGCTGTCGCAACAGCCAATCCCGGACGGTTCTCGCGGAACTCCGGCTCGCCATTGTCTGCCAGGGCCACGGCATGCTGAGCGGCGAGAGCCTGATTGCGTCGCGCGCGTGCGAGCTCTTGCCGGGCAGCGATGTGCCGCTTGATTGTCGGGCCGGTGACGACGAGCACGCACGCGAGTGCGATGAGCACGGGCACGACGCCGTTGAACACTTCGGCGGGAAGCACCAGCAACAACAGCGCCCCGGCGACCCCTCCAATCCCGGACGAGATCATCAGGGGAACGATCGACCGCCACTGCCCTTTGAGCTCCCGGCGGTACCCGATGGCCCCGCTGATCGATCCTGGAAGCACGCCCAGGTTGTTCGTGACGTTGGCTAGCACCGGTGGATAGCCGACGGCGAGCAGCGCCGGAAACGTGATGAGAGATCCGGATCCGACGATCGTATTGATCATCCCAGCGCCGAGCCCGGCCAGTGCGAGGAGAAGGATGGGCACAAGGTCAAGTTCAGGCATCGTTGCTCACTATTCACTAACCGGACAATCCGTTTCACATGGATTGTATACCAAATGGATTAGGTCGCATTCATTCCTTAATCATGTGTGGCCAACCGAGTGGTGAACAACTACGATCGCAGTGTGAAGACGACAGACCCGACCCAGCAGCAGGGCGCTGACCCGAATGCGGGGTTGTCCGATCGCATTGCCGCGGAGTTGACGAAGCAAGTCTCTTCCGGCGAGCTTCCCCTCGGATCATGGCTGCGCCAGAGCAAGATCGCAGAGGAATTCGGCACAAGCCGAACCCCGGTGCGCGAAGCGATTCAATCCCTCAGCGCAACAGGAGTGGTCGAGCTCATCCCCAACCGCGGCGCTCGGATCAGGGTTCCATCGGCGGGCGAGATTGAGGATGGCTACCGCGTCCGCGCCGAACTCGAGGGCCTCGCCGCCGAGCTGGCCGCGACGTTCGCCACACAGCTGCAGATCGACCAGCTGATCGCAGCGGAGGAGCTTTTCGAGGCCGCTGTCACCGAGGTCTCCGATGCGGACACAAGCGTCGAGGTTGGCAGGCAGCGGTGGACCCAGGCCAACGATGAGTTCCACGAGATCATCCTTGCGGCAGCACGCAACCAGACTCTCGTCTCGGCCCTGGCGTGGATTCACAACCAACTCCCGCGCAACCTGACCTGGAATGAACTCGGCAGGGATGTCCGTCTCATGCGCTCGAACGTCGCGCAGCACCGTGCCATCCGAGAGGCGATCGAGGCCGGAGACGGCCGCGCCGCTCGTCAGGCGATGATCCGCCACGTACTGCGATCCGGGGAGCTCGTTTTGCTGGGTCTGCGCGAACTGGACTGAGCGACCCCTGCCTGACCCCGGCTGGTCACCACCATGAGCGCACGCTCGCATCTATTCATTTTTTGCATGCAATAAGCCTCAACTTGTTTCTAAGCAATCGGTTGAGTGACGCGCTTGGTATGCAATACTTACCCCACACGATGTCGAAGGCGCCCATTCCGCGCCGGAGACAGTGGGACAAAGTCGCATGCAAACCGTTTGTGATTGGCTCCCGAGTCTGTAGGATTGAATACACTTTGTTCCGGGCGGCAGCGCCGCGATGGATTCAAGAGACCACAAGGATGTGGCGTTCGATTCCTTAGGGGATCGCCGCATCCGAAGCACCTAGCGGGAGGTTGCGGGACGTGAAGGAAGTCTGTGTCATCGGAGCCGGCATTGTCGGCGCATCCGTGGCGTACCACCTGTCACGACTCCCGAATGTGCGCGTCACGATCGTTGATGCCGGCTATCCGGGTGCAGGTGTCACCGAGGCGGGCACGGGTTGGGTCACCGCTCGCGGCACAGCAGACGAGGGATATCGCAACCTCCGACTGCACGGAATGGAAGAGCACCTCCGGCTCGCCGAGTTGTTCCCCTCCACGCCGTGGCTCACAGTGGGCGGTACCTTGCTCACCGAGGACGCCGACGGTGACTTCGATGGAACCGTTGCCGAATCCCGAGAGCACGGGATGCCGGTCGAGGTGCTGAGCGCCGCGCAGGTGAACGCGCAACTGGAGCCGAACGTCGTCTTCGAGCGCCCCGACCTCCGTGTCGCCCACTTCACGAGCGAGTTCTCCGTCATAGGCTCATTGCTCACCCGAATCCTCTTCGAGTCCGCCACCGAGAGCGGCGCGATCGGCCACATCGGATCCCGAGTGATCGGCCTCGGGCAGCTCTCCGGCGGCCGGCACCGGGTGACACTCGATGACGGCACCTGGATCGACGCGGATGCCGTCGTGAACGCTGCCGGAGCGTCAGCGGACCAAGTAGCCGGCCTGTACGGCATCCCGATGCCGATGCGCCCCCAGCCCGGCATCGGCGTGCTCGTGAAGGTGAACGGTCAGCCGCTCGGCCGCATGATCACGGTGGAGGGGCTGGCCATCAAGCCTGAGATCGACGGCGTGATCCGGTTGCGCAGCCTCCTCGGCTGGAAGTCTGACGTGGGCGCGGCCAGCCGCGACAGCAGCTTCACCGGCGGCATGGAACGGAACGAGTTCGTCGACCACGTCGTCGGCCAATTCGAGCGGGTGCTTCCGGGCAGTGCGCCGATTCGCTCGGTGGTCACGAGGGTCGGCATTCGCCCGTTCCCCGCGGACGGCCTCCCACGCGTCGGCGAGGTCGCGGCCGTGCCCGGCTACTACGACGCCGTGATGCACAGCGGCGGAGTGCTCGCACCCCTCATCGGCCGCCTGCTCGCTTATGAGATCGCCACTGGTGAGCAGAGCGAGCTGCTCGCCGCCTACCGTCCGGGTCGGTTCCTCGAAACCGAATCCAGCCTGACCGCCGGTGACGCCGCCGGAACCACCCTGTAAGCGCACTGGAGAGACACAGATGTCGTCACCAACTCGTGAGAAGACGCTAAGCACCGACCGGCTGCTGAGCCTGCCGCAGAAGCGCCGCTTCGAGATCACCCGGTGGATCCTCCTCATCGTGGGGATCTACGTGGCCGCGGTGGTATTGAATCTCCTGATCTTCAACGAGGCTTGGGACTGGCCACTCGTGTGGTCGTACCTGTTCTCCCAGCGCATCATGCTCGGCGTGCTCAACACCGTCTGGCTCACCGTGCTGGCGCTGATGTTCGGCCTGCTCACTGGCCTCATAGTGTGCCTGGCCCGTCTGTCCCGCTTCTCAGTGCTGCGCGGCGCGGCGTTCGTCTACGTGTGGATCGTGCGCGCGACGCCGCCGCTCGTGATCCTGCTGCTCATCTACTTCCTCGGCGTGCTGAAGCCCACCCTCGGCATCGGATTGCCTTTCCTGCCCTACGTCGTCGAGTGGCCGACGAACGACCTGATCACGCCGTTCACTGCGGCCGTCGTCGGACTGTCCTTCTACCTCGGCGGCAAGACGGCCGAGATCTTCCGGTCTGGGTTCATCGCAGTGGGAGCCGGGCAGCGCGAGGCAGTGCAGGCCCTCGGGCTCGGACCGTGGACGGCGCTCAGCCGCGTCATCGGTCCGCAGGCGATTCGTGTCATCATCCCGCCGATGGCGAACGAGGTCGTCACGATGTTCAAGAACACATCGCTCGTGTCCGTCGTCGGCTTCGCTGAGCTGCTGACAACCACGCAACGGCTGTACGCGACCAACTTCGAGACCATCCCGATGCTCACCGTCGCGTGTGTCTGGTACCTCGCCCTGACCAGCATCCTCATGGTCGGTCAGCTGCGGCTGGAGCGAAAGTTCGGGCGCGGATTCGATCGCAGGGTCTTCCGGCATGACGAAAACCAGGAATTCGGGCCAGACGTGCCGGTCACGGTCGCTGTTCCTCTCTCAGAGTCGATCAATCAGAAAGGTGGTGTTCGGTGAACGCTTCCACGGAGCTCATTCTCGAGCTGGTCAGGGTGGAGAAGAAGTTCGGCTCCTTCCAGGCACTGTACGGAGTTGACCTCTCGATCGCCGCAGGCTCGGTTACCTGCATCGTCGGTCCTTCGGGCTCCGGAAAGTCCACGCTCTTGCGGACGATCAACGGGCTGGAATCGATCGATGGCGGTGCGATCTTCTTCAAGGGGGAGCTCTGCCACGAAGAGGTTCGGGGCGGCTACCGGGTTCCGGTGTCGAGGACCAAGTCGCGGGAGCAGGTCCTGAACTTCGGGATGGTGTTCCAGTCGTTCAACCTGTTCCCGAACCTCACCGCACTGCAGAACGTCATGCTCGCGCCCAAGACCGTTAGGGGCCTCTCCCAATCCGAGGCGAAGCAGGTCGCGAAAGAGCACCTCGCGCGCGTCGGCCTTGGCGACAAGCTTGGCAACTACCCCAACGAGCTGTCCGGAGGACAGCAGCAGCGTGTCGCCATCGCGCGGGCGCTGGCAATGCAGCCCGAGGTGATGCTCTTCGATGAGCCGACGAGTGCACTGGACCCCGAGCTTGTGCACGAGGTGCTCGAGGTGATGCGGAGTCTCGCGAACGACGGCACGACGATGGTGATCGTCACCCACGAGATGAACTTCGCACGCGACATCGCCGACGAGCTGGTTGTGATGGCCGACGGCCGGATCATCGAGCAGGGAGCGCCCCGTGAGGTGCTCTCCAACCCGCAGACCGAGCGCGGCCGCGCCTTCTTCGCGGCGATCGGCGAGCAGCACGAGAAGCAGGTGAGCTGAGTGAGTACAGCGCACAAGGCACAGAACCCGGACAGGAGCTAGATCAGTGGTACGTCTTGACAAGGCAGTGGAGATCAACGACCTGCGCCTCATCGCCAAGCGGCGACTGCCCGTTGCGCTGTTCAATCAGCTGGACCACGGCAGTGAGGACGACGTCTCATACCGCCACAACCGTGAGGTGTTCGAGCGCATCAAGCTCATCCACCGCATCCTCCAGGATGTCTCGCAGCGGGACCCGTCGATCACCCTCTTCGGCAAGAAGCACGACCTGCCGCTCATCATCACACCCACCGGCATAACCAGCTGGATCTCCTATCGGGGTGAGGTCTCACTCGCGCGCGCCGCGGCGAAGGCGAATATTCCCTTCACCCTGACCAGCACCACCGCCACGCCGATGGAGACCGTGCTCGAAGAGGGCGGCGGCACGCAGTGGTACCAGGCCATCATGTGGCGCGACCTCGAATCGTCGCTGCGCGGGGTCGAGCGGGCCAGGGATGCCGGCTTCGAGGCGCTGTTCCTGACGGTCGACTCCACCATCCCGTACAACCGGCCGTGGGACAAGCGCCAGGACATCAAGTTCCCGCTCGAGCGGGTCAAGCTCGGCCACCTCTTCGAAGGGGTGCGTCACCCGCATTGGGCGCTCGGCACACCGGCAAGGTACCTCCTCAAGGAGCGCCAGCTCCCGGGTATGACCAACACCGATGTCCCCGAGGGGATGACCGCAGCGGAACGACGGGCCTGGTTCGTCAAGGAGGACTCCCTCGACTGGACCTTCTTCCAGCGCGTTCGCGACCTGTGGCCGCGTACCCTCATCATCAAGGGAATTCTGCACCCGGATGACGCGGTTCAGGCGATCAGCGCCGGTGCCGACGCCATCGTGGTCAGCAACCACGGCGGCGCAACGAACGACTCGGCCCCATCTCCGCTGGAGATGCTGCCCAGTATCGTGGCGGCAGTCGCTGGCCGCGTCCCGGTGCTTGTCGACAGCGGCTTCCGCCGCGGAAGCGATGTGCTGAAGGCGATCGCGCTGGGAGCAGACGCGGTCATGATCGGACGCGCGACCCTGTACGGACTGGCGGCAGCCGGGGAGGCGGGGGCGTCCCATGCCCTGTCGATCCTCCGCGACGAGATTCGACGCACCATGGGTGCGCTGGGCCTGTCGGATCTCGCCTCGATCGGTCGAGACCACCTGCTGCTTCCCGGCGACCTCGACCACCTGTCACGCGTCGCCGTTCCGTGGAAGGGCACCATCGCCCCGGAACTCGACGCCGAGCTGCGCTGAGCGCAAAGACACCTACCCATCAACGAAGCTAGGAGAACAACGTGACTCTGGTCGTCATTGGAGACAACGCCGAGCGCTCACTTCCGGTTGCCGCCGTCGCGGCGCTGACAAGCGGGGAGCGCGTGCTCTTCACGAGCGAGCATGGCGCGGGCGAGCATTCCGTGCAGGTCGAGGGGACCGGCCTCAGCGGCACAGCGGTCATCGAAGCGGTAGCCCAGGACGCACAGTTCGAGGGCGACAGCTACGTGATCGCGGCGCCGGCCAAGGATCTCGAGTCCTTGCTGAGCGTGAGGCCCGAGCAGTTCGCGGGCAAACTGGTGCTGCTGGGCCCCGGTGGGTTCGGTGGAGCGCTGTTGGCCACCGAGCTGTTCCGCAGGTGGGGCATCGAGTCACCGATCTTCGGTGAGGTCCCGGGCTGGATCGCGGGCGGATCGCTCTCCGGGGACCGGGTGAACATCGCCATGCGCAAGCGAAACCTGGACATCGCGGGCGCCTCCGACGAGGACACGGCGGCACTGCTCGACCACTTCTCGCGGTATCTGCCGGAGCTCGTGGCCGCGGATTTCCTGACGACCTCGCTGTCCAACATCAACGCCACCATCCACCCGCCTCTCGCGATCCTCAACGCCACCCGAATCGAGAACGGCGAGGACTGGCACTACTGGGACGAGGGCCTCACGCCCGGCGTCGCTCGCCTGATGGACGCCATCGACAGCGAACGGGTGAACGTGGTGACAGCGCTCGGCGGTAGTCCCCGCACGCTGCTCGAAGGGGCACTCAACTCCTACGGTGGCGATGGAATGCAGGGCGATACCTTCTTCGACGCGGTCAAGGTGTTCCCGCTCTATCGCAACCGTCTCGGGCCCAAGCAGCTTGACTCCCGCTTCCTCACCGACGACGTGCCCTACGGCATTGCCGCCTACGAGCAACTGGCCGAACGCATCGGCGTTGACCATGCCGCGCTCACGGCTGTTCGTGTGCTGTCCGAGGTCATCCTCGGCCGAGAGCTGAGGGCGGACACGGCCGCTGTCGAGGCCATCGTCCAGTACGCGACTGAGCGTAGCTTCGCCGGTTCGAAGTGAGGTGCAGGGGATGACCACCAATGCTGCAACCGTGCCGGATCGAACTGAGCACCAGAAGGTCGCCGCAATGCCGATCCGGCGGCGTTTCGAGCTCAAGCGCTGGGTTGCCGCGGCGATCGCGATCCTTGTCGTGCTCTCGGTCATCGATTTCCTCCGCAGCCCCGGCTGGAAGTGGGATGTCGTCGCGGCGAATCTCTTCTCGGATGACGTGCTCGAGGGAGTCAGCCGCACGCTGCTGCTCACCGTGACGGCGCTCGCATGCGGGACCATCATCGGCCTGCTCGTGTGCATGGCGCGACTGTCCCGGTTCGCGGCGCTGCGGGTCATGGCACTCGCGTACATCTGGCTCGTCCGGGCGCTGCCGATCATGGTGGTGCTGCTGTTCATCTACTTTCTTGCGGCATTGGTTCCCACTCTCGGCCTCGGCATTCCGGGTCTTCCGGCACTATTTGAGATCGAAACCAAGCACGTCGTCACCCAGTTCGGTGCGGCGTTGCTTGGTCTCTCACTGTATTTCGGAGGGAAGGCGGCCGAGATCTTCCGCGGCGGCTATCTGGCCGTGGGGGCAGGCCAGCATGAGGCCTCGCATGCGCTTGGTTTGAGTGGGCCGACGAAGCTCGCGCGCGTGACCGGACCACAGGCCATCCGGGTGTTGATCCCGCCGCTCGCCAATGAGGTCGTGACGATGTTCAAGAACACGTCGATCGTCACGGTCATCGGCTATGGCGAACTGCTGACGACGGTGCAGAAGGTGTACGCGCAGAACGGGGAGACCATCCCGATGCTCACGGTCGCGTGCGTCTGGTACCTCGGGCTGACAAGTGTGCTCATGGTCGGACAGATCTGGGTTGAGCGCAGGTTCGGACGAGGATTCAACCGGCGTGTCAATTTCAAGGCTCAGGACACCGGGAGGGCGGACTCCTAGCCGCGCGTGATGCGCCCCAAGGCGTCAGCGGTGGCGGTCACCGCTGGTGAGACGAGAGAGCAATGCTCTATCGCCGACAAGAACCGAGAGCAGTACCCACCAAGAGAGGAAGCAAAGATGCTACTGAAGAACAAAGTGGCCGTCGCCGGAGCGCTCGTCGCACTGCTCGGTCTGAGCGCGTGTGCCAACCCAGGCGAGGCTGCCACCCCGGGGTCGGACATCGAAACCACCACGGAGGTCGCGCTCGTGCAGGAGATCGCGGACATGCTGCCGGCGGAGATCGCCAAGCGTGGCACGCTCCAGATCGGCGCAACCAGCACCAACATGCCGGCTCAGTTCACCGACGAGGCTGGCGAGCTGGTCGGTGTTGCCATCGAGCTGTACGACGCTGCAGCCACCGTGCTTGGGCTCAAGGCCGAGTTCGACGTCGTCACGTTCGACGCGCTGCAGCCGGGTGTTGATTCAGGGCGCTACGACCTGGCCACAATGGGTGACAACATCGACCGTCAGAAGCTTTTCGACATCATCTCGATCTACAAGAACGGCTTCGCGGTACTCGCAAACAACACGTTCGAGAAGGATGACGTCGACTACCTCACCGGACTGTGCGGCCACTCGGTGGCGGGTACCAAGGGCACGCTCGTCGACCGCACCATGACTGCGGCGTCCGAGGAGTGCGTCGCCAACGGCGAAGAGGCGATCGACTTCCACACCTACGTTGACAACGCCGGTGTTGCGCTCGCTGTCAAGAGTGAGCAGGACGAGGTCGGAGTGCTCGAGATCATCGTCGCGCTCGCCTACGCGGATCGCGACTCTGACAACCTCCGCGTCGCGGGCTTGGTGCAGAACACCACGAGCGGCCCCGCGATCAAGAAGGGCAACGACGAACTGCGCGATGCATTCCACGCAGCGCTGCAGCACCTGGTGGAGATCGGTTTCTACGAGGAGCTCATGTCCAAGTACGGCATCAAGGACATGATGATCCCGGACATGCCGATCAACAACGCCAAGTAGTCACATCCGCGACCGGCGAGGGCGTCCCCGGATGCCCTCGCCGGTTACGCGTCAGAGAGCAACAAGGAGAAGGAAGATGCACGACAGCCCGACCACCGATGTGAGCCAGCTGAACGCCGAGGCGCGCGGCCTGAGAGTCATTGGCCACACCGACCTGAACGGGTCGGGCGACGCTATGCACGTCAACTTCTACGACAAGTACGCGTACGTCGGGCACATGGGAGACAGGAGCATCGGCACTTCCGTGGTCGACATCTCAGATCCCACGAACCCGAGGGTCGTCTACCAAATGGAAAAGCCCGACGGCGTCCGCACCCACAAGGTGCAGATCCTGGGCGACATCCTGCTGGTCAATCAGGAGATCTACCCCAACGCGCAGCCGGATCCGGCGCTTCCTACCGGCTTCAAGGTGTTCTCGCTCGAGGATCCGACCCGGCCGCGCGAGCTGGCTTATTACCACATGCCTGGTCACGGCGTGCACCGGTTCAAGTACATCGAAGAGCCCTACGTCTACATGAGCGGAAGCGATCTGGGCTTCGACCGGCAGATCTTCATGATCTTCGACCTTAGCGATCCCGCGAACCCGGTCGAGGTGTCCCGGTGGTGGCTGCCCGGCATGAACCACGGTGCGGGGGAGGAGTCGCGCTGGCACTCGGGCCGGGACGTCTGGCACCACCACGCGAACATCGTGGGAGACCGAGCCTACTGTTCGTGGTGGGATGGCGGGGTTGTCATCCTCGACATCGCCGACAAGAGCGCCCCGAAGCTCGTCAAGCACATCATCCTGGACGACCTCGCGAGCCCGCCTCAGGTATCTGGCTCGGTGCACTCGGTGCTGCCCATCCCGGAGCGGAATCTGCTGATCGTCACCGAGGAGGAGATCGTCGACGACCTCGCCACCCAGAAGAAGTACGTGAGGGTGTTCGACATCTCCGATGAGCAGCGTCCCCGGCAGATTTCGATCCTGCCCGAGCCGCAGGGTGACTTCCACACTCGCGGTGGGCGCTTCGGTCCGCACAACCTTCACGAGATGCGCGCTGGCACCTACCAGAGCGTCGACGAGGTGTTCGTGACTTATTTCAGTGCGGGCGTGCGGGTCTACGACCTCAGCGATCCGTTCAGTCCGCGCGAACTGGCCTACCACGTCCCCCCATCGCCAGACGGAAAGCGTGCCATCCAGATGAACGACCTCATCGTGAACTCGGACGGCCTCATCTACGCCACCGATCGGCACGACGGCGGCATGTACATCTTCGAGCGCACCGACGACTGGGGCGTGCGCTGAGGAGTCTCAGCGCTGATCAAGGAGCAAGGATGCGCAGAATCGTTGACCTGTCGGTGCCTTTGAAGTCGGGAATCGCCTCCGACCCGCCGGGGATGGAACCCAAGATCAACTACATCGATCACACCCAGTCGCGAGACGCGATGTTGAGCTACTTTCCCGGTGCGACGGCAGCCGACCTGCCGGACGGCGAGGCGTGGGCCGTGGAGCAAGTCGACCTCTCCACCCACAACGGCACTCACCTCGACGCGCCTTACCACTACGCGTCGACCATGAATGGTGGCGAGCGCGCAATGACCATCGATGAGGTCCCGCTCGAGTGGTGCTTCCAGAACGGCGTCAAGCTCGACTTTCGCGACGCAGCCGACGGCTACGTGCTGACGCCGGCTGACATCGATGCCGAACTCGCGCGCATCGGCTACGAGTTGCAGCCGCTGGACATCGTCATGGTGAACACGAGCGCCGGCGCCCGCTACGGGGAAGACGATTACGTGTCCCGCGGCTGTGGAGTGGGCCGGGAAGCGACGCTGCACCTGCTGCGCCAAGGCGTGCGCGTCACGGGAACCGACGCGTGGAGCTGGGATGCCCCGTTCAGCTACACCGCCAAGCGCTACGCGCAAGACCGCGATGCGGGCATCATCTGGGAAGGGCACCGGGCAGGCCGCGACATCGGCTACTGCCATATCGAGAAGCTGCACAACCTCGAAGCGGTGCCAGCGTTCGGCTTCCAGGTCTCGTGCTTCCCGGTGAAGATCCATAAGGCTTCGGCCGGCTGGACCCGCGCGGTTGCGATCTTCGAGGATGCATCGTGAGCGCCGCGCAAACGGGAAGCATCGCGGATATCCACGGCACCCAGGGCTTCGGTCTGAACAACCTGCCCTACGGTTCCTTCGACGCCGGCGCCGGCTTCCGGCCCGGCGTCCGCATCGGCGACTCGGTGGTCGACCTGCGAGCCGCGCTCGCTGGACACCCCCGGGTGTCGGACGCGCTCCGCGTTGCACTCGACACGCCGTCCCTTGATGGCATCCTCGCCGCTGGCCATCTCGTATGGGCGGAGCTGCGCGAGCTCGTGACGGTCCTGCTTGGCGAGACTCCGGTCGACGACAGGCTGTCGAAGACCGTTCACGCCATCGCATCCGTGCGCATCGGCATGCCGTTCACGGTGTCCGATTACGTCGACTTCTACACCTCGGAGCAGCACGCCCTGAGGGTCGCCGAGATCTTCCAACCGGAGCGCCCCGAATTGTCACGGGCCTGGAAGCACCTGCCGATCGGCTATCACGGACGGTCGGCAACCGTTGTCGCATCCGGGACCGATGTTGTCCGTCCCAAGGGGCTGCGTCTCGACGGCTCGGCCGCAACGTTCGGGCCGACGCGGCAGCTGGACTTCGAGGCGGAGGTTGGCTTCGTCGTCGGGACAACGGATGCCGTGTCCGAGGTGTCGCTCGAAGACGCGAGCCGCCACATCTTCGGGGTCGTGCTGCTGAACGACTGGTCTGCCCGCGACATCCAGATGTTCGAGTCCGCGCCGCTCGGCCCGCACCTGGGCAAGTCGTTTGCCACCGCCATCAGCCCGTGGGTGGTGCCGATCGCGGCGCTCGAGAACGCCCGAGTCCAGCCACCGACCAGAGACACTCCACTCGCGCCGTACCTGGATGACCGCGGCATGCAGCCGTGGGGCTTCGACCTGCGGTTGGCGGTCGAACTCAACGGCGAAGTCATCTCTCGACCGCCGTTCTCCACCCAATACTGGACCGCCGTGCAGATGCTCGCGCACATGACGGTGAACGGCGCGATTCTCCGTTCCGGTGGGCTGTTCGGCTCCGGGACCGTGTCGGGCGAACGGCGTGACCAACGAGGCTGCCTGCTGGAACTGACCTGGAACGGGACCGATCCGCTTCCGCTCGCCGACGGCACGACCATCAGCTACTTAGCCGATGGGGACGAGGTGCGCATCACCGCCACGGCTCCCGGCGCGGGTGGCTCCACCATCTCGTTGGGGGAGGTCACAGGGTGGATCAGCCCGGCGACAGCGATGAAACCCGTCTAGCTCACGGCGTGAGCTCGTAGAAGCGGAAGAAGCCTGCCTCAGCAATCGGAGCGCAGTCGCTGAACCCCGCGTCGAGCGCATATCCGCGCAGCACTGACGGCCTCATGACCGTTCCGGTGGCGACCGACGGCCGGGAGGAACGGCCATCCGGAAGGCACACCAGCAGGCTGAAGCCGTACATCAGCCGTTCGACATCGTCGGATGGGCCGGCGAAGCTCTCGCCAACGGCCTCGTCCATGACGACACAGATCCCGTCGTCCCTCAGCATCGAGCGCATCGCACGCAGGACCCGGACGGGCCTCGGCATGTCGTGGATGCACTCGAACGCCAGGACCACGTCGCAGTGCGCATCGACGGGGTGCTCCGCGATGTTGTCGGAACTGAAAGTCACCCGATCGGCGACTCCCTCTGCCTCCGCATTGCGCCTGGCCATCTCGATCGCCACGGCGTCGATGTCGAAGCCGTTCAGCGTCGCGTTGGGGTAGGCCCTGGCCAGGTGGATGGTCGACCAGCCCGCGCCGCAGCCGACATCGGCGGCCAGCGCATCCGGTTTCGAGAGCAACTCGTGGACTCGCCCCAGCCGGCCGAAGACGTCCGCGAGCTCGTTCTGGAAGAACGGGCGGTTCATGTCGGCTTGCGACTCGCGCATGTCTGGGCCGTACCGGTCCCACGGCACACCGCCGCCGGACCGGTATGCCTCGAGGAGGTCAGGCAGCTGTCCGCCCGCGGCAGTCAGCATGCGAGTCATGGGCGCCAGATAGTTGCTGTCGGTCGCCTCGGTCAGCACCGGCCGGTGCGCGATGGGAAGCGTGAACACCGGATCTGCGCCGCTGAGGTCGACGTCGAGGATGCCGCTTGCGGACTGCTGCTCCAGCCACTCGCGCGCATAGCGCTCGTCGGTCTTCGTGGCAGTGGCGAGCTGGGATGCGGTGACAGCGCGGCCGGCCAGAACCCGGTAGTAGCCGAGGCGATCGCCGATGTAAATCGAGTACATCTCGATCGATCCGAGCGCAGATGCGAAGACCCGCTCTGCGAACTGTTCTGTCGTGAGTGACACTGCTCCTCCATGGCGGGTGACGGTGGCCGGGCCCGGGCACGCAGATTACTCCCCGCATCCGCGAGCCGCCTCGGACGCCGCCGGGAGAGGCACAGCGCACGGACGTAGACTTGAGGCGTGGCAGCAATAAATCTGGGTATGCCCCGAGTCCCCGAAGTACTGGCCCCGAGGCGCAAGACGCGGCAGATCCGGGTCGGCAAGGTTCTCGTCGGAGGCGACGCTCCGGTGAGCGTGCAGTCGATGACCACGACGCAGACCACCAACATCAACGCGACGCTCCAGCAGATTGCGGAGCTCACCGCCACCGGCTGCGACATCGTGCGCGTCGCCGTGCCCCACCAGGAGGACGCCGATGCGCTGAAGATCATCGCCGCCAAGAGCCAGATTCCGGTCATCGCGGACATCCACTTCCAGCCGCGCTACGTCTTCGCCGCCATCGATGCCGGCGTCGGCGCGGTGCGGGTGAACCCGGGGAACATCCGCAAATTCGACGACCAGGTCGGCGCGATCGCGAAGGCCGCCCGTGACGCAGGCGTCAGCATCCGGATCGGCGTGAATGCGGGCTCGCTCGAGCCGAGCCTGCTGCAGAAGCACGGCAAGGCCACTGCGGAAGCGCTCGTCGAGAGCGCGGTGTGGGAGGCGAGCCTGTTCGAGGAGCACGACTTCCACGACTTCAAGATCTCGGTGAAGCACAACGACCCGATCGTCATGGTCAAGGCCTACCGGATGCTTGCCGAGCAGGGCGACTGGCCGCTGCACCTCGGCGTCACCGAGGCAGGCCCGGCGTTCCAGGGCACGATCAAGTCGGCCACCGCGTTCGGCATCCTGCTGGCTGAGGGCATCGGCGACACGATCCGGGTCTCGCTGTCGGCGCCGCCGGTGGAGGAGGTCAAGGTTGGCTTGCAGATCCTGCAGTCGCTGAACCTGCGCGAGCGCAAGCTCGAGATCGTCTCCTGCCCGAGCTGCGGCCGCGCACAGGTCGACGTCTACAGCCTCGCGGACGAGGTCACAGAGGGGCTGCAGGGCATGACGGTGCCCTTGCGCGTCGCCGTCATGGGCTGTGTCGTTAACGGTCCTGGCGAAGCGCGCGAGGCGGACCTCGGTGTCGCATCCGGGAACGGCAAGGGCCAGATCTTCGTCAAGGGCGAGGTCATCAAGACGGTGCCAGAGAGCGAGATCGTCGCGACCCTGCTCGAGGAGGCGCGCCGCATCGCATCCGAGATGCCGGATGCGCCGGTCGGCGAACCCGTCGTCACCACGAGCTAGCGGCCGAGGTCGACCGTTGCGCGCGTGACGCGCGGCGGATCGCCGTGAGGTGTAGCCATGTCGACGAGGGCCAGCTGGGGGAGGGTGTAGCGCTCGCCATCGGTCACCCGCCCGTGCCGTGTCGCCGTGATGTGCGGGCGGTAGCCACGCCCGACATGCGACAGCGTCTCATGGTCGACGAGGCAGCGTCGCAACGTCACCAGCAGGTTGTCGTGCAGCTTCTGGATCCGTCCGTCGTCTGTCACGAGCGAGACGAGCACGTCCTTGCGGTGGCCAAACCAGTCATCCGGCCCCACCGTGATCCGCAGCGGCTCGCGGGCCCGGGCGACCGCGGTCATGGCCTCGCGCAGCTGCTCTGCAGTGCACCGGGTGCGGAACGGCGGCACCACGGTAACGTGCAGCGGCCAGTCGGCGGTGACGAAGCCATCGCCGACGTTCAGCGGCTCAAGCGGCAGGATGATCACGAAGCGGCCCACGCCAGCCTCCCGTCAGTCGGCCGAGCCGATCACGACGGTGGAGTCCAACTTGTCGTCGTGCACGGTCCTTGGCGTGAGGCCGGCGGATGCCATCAGTGCGCTCAGCGTTGCCGCTTGGGTGCGGCCCGTCTCGATCAGCAGGGCGCCGCCGGGTGCGAGCCAATCGGGTGCTGCGGCGATGATGCGGCGTGCGACGTCGAGGCCGTCACTCCCGCCGTCGAGCGCGTGCACCGGCTCGTGGTGGCGCGCTTCGGGCGGCATGAACGGCAGTTCATCCGTCGGCACGTACGGCGCGTTGGCTGCGATGACGTCGATCCTGCCGCGCAGCGACGCGGGAAGCGGCTCGAACAGGTCGCCCGCGAACACGCGCTCTGCCCGGAGGTTTCGCCTGGCGCACGCCACCGCGTTCTCGTCGATGTCGGCCGCAAAGACCTCCACCAACGGCTCCGCCGCCGCGATCACCGCGCCGAGTGCGCCACTGCCGCAGCACAGGTCCAGCACGATCGAGAAGGCATCCGCGAGTGCGAAGGATTCGCGAGCGAGCAGCTCGCTGCGGCGACGCGGCACGAACACTCCGGATGCGACGTGCACGCGCTGCCCGACGAACTGCGCCCAGCCCACCACATGCTCGAGCGGCTCGCCTTCGATGCGGCGGCCGACCAGCGTCTCGAACTCCTCGGCTGTGGTCGCCTCGTCGGCGAGGAGGGCCGCCTCGTCCGCGGCGAACACGCATCCGGCCGCACGCAGGCGGTCGGTGAGGAGTGCGAGTTCCCCGGTCACAGGCTCGGCAGTACGTTCAGCGGGCTCTCGATGCACCGCGCGACGAAGGTGATGAATTCACTGGGCACGTCGCCGTCACAGACCCGGTGGTCGAACACCATCGAGAGCACCATGACCTTGCGCACCGCGAGCTGGCCGTCAACGACCCAGGGCCGGTCGATAATGCGTCCCATGCCGAGCATCGCGACCTCCGGCTGGTTGATGATCGGCGCTGAACCGTCAACGCCGAAGCCACCGTAGTTGTTGAGCGTGAACGTGCCGCCGCGCAGCTGCTCGTTCGGGAAGCCGCCGGTTGCCGCGGTGTCGACGACCGAGGCGATGGCGTCCCGCAGCTGCTGCGTGGTCATCGCGCCAGCACCATGCACGACCGGCACCATCAGACCGCGCGGCGTCTGCGCGGCGAGACCGAGGTTGATGTCGGAGTGCTGCACGATCTCGCCCGCGGCCACGTCGACGGACGAGTTCAGGATCGGGTGCTGCTTGAGACCGGCGATCACGAAGCGTGCGACCAGCGCGAGCAGGCTCCAGCGCTCGCCGGTGGTGCGCTGCAGCTGCTCCTTCGCTTCGAGCAGCGCCGTCGCGTCGACGTCGAGCCAGATGGTTGCCTCCGGCACCTCACGCCGGGACGCGCTCATCCGCTCTGCGATCACCTTGCGGATGCCGGTGAGCGGAATCCGGACGTCGCCGTCGGCGGTGGACTCGGTCGTGCCCGTGAGTTGGGCGATGTGGGCTTCGACGTCGGCGCGCATGACCAGCGAGTCGGGGCCAGACCCCTGGATGCTGGTCGCGTCGATGCCGTGCTCACGCGCGAGCTTGCGCACCAGCGGCGAGACGACGGGGGAGCGGCGGGCGGTGGTGGTCGTGGGAGGTTCGGCTTCGGCCACCGCGGTGCCGCGGCCGTGGAACCGTCCGGCCGGCACGGCACGGTTGGAGGTCTTCCGGGCCGTTGTCCCGTAGCCGATCAGCACGGCGCCGGACCCTTCGTCGCGCAGCGCCGTGCCGGGGACGACATCGCCTCCGCTGGTCTCCTCGACAGTGAGCAGCGGCTGTCCCGCGTGCACGGTCTGCCCCGGCTCGGCGTGAAGCGTGCCGACGACACCCGCGAACGGGCTGGGCAGTTCCACGACCGCCTTGGCCGACTCGACTTCGACGACCGGCTGGTCGATCACGACGGTGTCGCCGGGTGAAACCAGCCAGCGCACCAACTCGGCCTCGGTCAGGCCCTCACCGAGGTCGGGCAGGATGAAATCGCGGCTCACGGCAGCTCCCATTCCCAGGTTGCGAGGGCGTTCAGGATGCGCTCCGGGGTCGGCAGGTAGTACTCCTCGAGCTTGGGGCTGGGGTAGGGGATGTCGAAGCCGGTGATCCGCAGGATCGGTGCGGCCAGGTGATAGAACTCACGTTCGGTGACCCTCGCGGCGACCTCGGCGCCGAAGCCGCCGAATTGGGCCGCCTCGTGGATCACCGCGGCGCGGGAGGTCTTGCGCACCGATGCTCCGACGGTCGCGTCGTCGAACGGGGACAGGCTGCGCAGGTCGATGACCTCGATCGACAGCTCCTCCGCCTCGGCCATCTCGGCGGTCTCCAGCGCGGTCGCCACCGTCGGCCCGTAGGCGATCAGCGTCACGTCCGTGCCCTCCCGCACGACCTTCGCGGTGCCGATCGGCTCGGTTGTGACCGGCAGCGCGACCTCTTGCTTCGACCAGTAGCGGCTCTTCGGCTCCATGAAGATGACCGGGTCGTCGGAGCGGATCGCCTCGCGCATGAGCGAGTACGCGTCAGCCGGATTCGACGGCATCACGACCGTCAGCCCTGGGGTGTGCGTCCAGTACGCCTCCGACGAGTCGGAGTGGTGCTCGACGCCGCCGATGCCACCGGATGCTGGGATCCGGATGACCATGGGAAGCGCGACGCGTCCCTTGGTGCGGTTGTGCATCTTCGCGACGTGGGAGACGATCTGCTCGAACGCCGGGTAGCTGAATGCGTCGAACTGCATCTCCACGACCGGGCGCATGCCGTACATCGCCATGCCGACCGCGGTGCCGACGATGCCGGACTCAGCCAGCGGTGAGTCCCAGACGCGGTTCTCGCCGAACTCGGCCTGCAGCCCGTCGGTGACCCGGAACACCCCGCCGAGCGGGCCGACGTCCTCCCCGTAGACGACGACGGTCGGGTCCTCGGCGATCGCGTCTCGCAGCGCGGCGTTCAGCGCCGCAGCCATCGTGATCGGCTTCGCCTCTGTTGTCGTCATCGGTTCCCCTCGGCCTTCAGGAATTCGCGCTGCTCGACCAGGGACGGCCGCTCGTTCACGTACACGTGCGCGAACAGGTCCATCGGGTCAAGAACGGGCTCTGCGCTCATCGCCTCACGGGTCGCGGCGGCTCTTCGCTCGCCCTCAGCCGTGATCTCGTCCCGGTCGGCGTCGCTCAGGGCATCCTGCGAGACGAGGTAGCGCTCGAGCCGCTCGAGCGGGTCCTTGCCCTTCCAGATCGCGACGTCGTCCGCGGTGCGGTAGCGGGTCGGGTCATCCGAGTTGGTGTGAGCCTCCACCCGGTAGGTGAGGCACTCGACGATGGTCGGGCCGTCGCCGCGGCGTGCGCGCTCCATCGCCCGCGACATGACCGCGTAGACGGCCGCTGCGTCATTGCCGTCGACGTAGTAGCCGGGGATGCCGTAGCCGATCGCCCGGTCGGCGAGCGTGCGAGCGCGGGTCTGCTTGGACAGGGGCACACTGATCGCGAACTGGTTGTTCTGCACCACGAATACCGTCGGCGCCTGCCAGACGCCGGCGAAGTTGAACGCCTCGTGGGTGTCGCCCTCGCTGGACGCGCCGTCGCCGATGAACGTCACTGTCGCGATCCGCTCGCCGTTCAGCTTGGCCGCGGTCGCGTAGCCGACGGCGTGAAGGGCCTGTGTCGCGAGTGGTGTCGCCTGCACCGAGGTGCGGTGCTTCTTCGGGTCCCAGCCGCTGTGCCAGTCGCCGCGGAAGCCCTGCAGCAGTTCGCCCGGGTCGATGCCTCTGGTCATCAGCGCGATCGAGTCGCGGTAGGTGGGGAACAGCCAATCCTGCTCGGTCATCGCGAGGACGGTGCCGATCTCGCACGCTTCCTGGCCGAGCGCCGACGGGTAGGTCGCCAGCCGACCCTGACGGGTGAGTGCGGTCACCTGGGCGTCCCAGCGCCGGGCGATCGCCATCCGGCGATACAGCTCCTTGAGCGTCGCCACGGGCGGAAGTTCGAACCCCTGCCTGGCGCTCGAGCGCACCGCGCGCCCCTCGTCGTCGATCAGTCGCAGCGGCTCCGGGTCGGGCAGGCCGACGGTCGGTTTGGTCTCAACATTGAGGCTCATACCCCATATCGTGCGCCCGATTCCCGGGGCTGATCGGCAGTTTTCAGCGAATCCGAACGCTTGGCGCTCGCACACCCTAAGGCAGTGCCATCCGTCCGCGAAAAACGCGTCAGAGCTGCCAACTGTCCGTCGACTGCTCGGGCGGTGTGCCCGTCCGTTCCTCAAGGATGATGTACGACCGCGTCGACGCGACGCCCGAGATGTTCCGGACGCGACGCAGGATCGTCTCGGACAGTGCGTCGTGATCCGGGGCGCTCACGGTGAGCAGGATGTCGATGTCGCCGCTGAGCGCCTGCACGCGTTCCACGAACGGCAGAGAGGCGAGCTCCTCGGACACGCTCTGCCACGCGCTGTCGACCTTGACGATGACGATCGCGGTGAGGGGCAGGCCGAGCGCCTCGCGATCCACCGTCGCCGTGAAACCGGTGATCACGCCGTCGTCGATCAGGCGGGTGAGCCTGGTGTTGGCGGCGGTGCGGGAGATGTGCACGCGCTCCGCAAGCGAACGGATGGAGAGCCTCGCATCCTGACCGAGCTCGGCGATGATCCGCCTGTCGACCGAGTCGAGCGCGCGCTGCCGCTCCGCCATCGCCTGCCCCTCCACCCTCGCTAAGGCACCAGCGTAGTCAGCGGGTGGTGCCCTGCGCTTCAGTAGACTCGACTGCTGTGATCACGCGCCTGTCCCAGCTCTTCGTCCGCACCCTCCGCGAGGACCCCTCCGACGCCGAAGTGACGAGCCACCGCCTGCTCGTCCGCGCCGGCTATATCCGTCGCCAGGCGCCCGGTGTGTTCGCCTGGCTGCCACTGGGGCTTCGGGTCAAGCGCAAGATTGAGAACATCATCCGCGAGGAGATGGCGGCGATCGGCGCGCAGGAGGTGCACTTCCCTGCGCTGCTGCCGCGGGAGCCGTACGAGGCCTCCGGCCGCTGGGAGGCCTACGGCGACGGCATCTTCCGGCTCAAGGATCGCAAGGGCTCGGACTACCTGCTCGCCCCAACGCACGAGGAGGCTTTCACGCTGATGGTGAAGGACCTGTACTCGAGCTACAAGGACCTGCCGCTCGCGATCTACCAGATCCAGGACAAATACCGCGACGAGGCCAGGCCACGCGCGGGCCTGCTGCGGGGTCGCGAGTTCACGATGAAGGACGCTTACTCGTTCGACTACACGGATGAGGGGCTCGACAAGTCCTACCAGGACCAGCGCGACGCGTACGAGCGGATCTTCGCGCGACTCGGCCTTGAGTACGTGATCGTGCAGGCGGACAACGGACTCATGGGCGGCGCGCGAAGCGAGGAGTTCCTGCACCCGACGCCAGTCGGCGAGGACACCTTCGTGCGCTCAGCGGGAGGCTACGCAGCCAACGTTGAGGCCTACGAGACCGAGCGACCTGAGCCCATCCCGGTGGACGGGCTGCACCCCGCGGCGGTGCTCGATTCGCCCAACACGCCGACCATCTCGACGCTCGTCGATCTGGCGAACGCGGAGTACCCCCGTGAAGACCGCGCGTGGACGGCGGCAGACACGCTGAAGAACGTCGTGCTCGCGCTCAGTCACCTGGACGGAACCCGCGAACTAGTCGTCGTCGGCGTGCCAGGCGACCGAGAGGTCGACCTCAAGCGTGTCGAGGTCGCGTTTGCGCCCGCAACAGTCGAGGCGGCCACGGAGGCCGACTTCGACAGCAACGACAACCTCGTGAAGGGCTACATCGGGCCATGGTCCGAGCGTGGGCCCATCCTCGGCGAAGAGTCGGCCAGCGGCATCCGGTACCTCGTCGATCCCCGTGTGGTGGACGGAACCCAATGGGTCACGGGCGCGAACGAGAACGAGAAGCACGTGTTCGGGCTGGTCGCGGGACGCGACTTCGTGCCGGACGGGTTCGTCGAGGCCGCTGAGGTGCGCGACGGCGACCCGGCACCGGATGGCTCAGGGCCGATCGAGACCGCCCGAGGCATGGAGATTGGTCACGTCTTCCAACTCGGCCGGTTCTTCGCTGAAACGCTCGGCCTGAAGGTGTTGGACGAGAACGGCAAGCTCGTGACCGTCACCATGGGGTCGTACGGCATCGGCGTCACGCGCATCCTGGCCGCGATCGCCGAGTCCAACAACGACGACAAGGGCCTGATCTGGCCGGAGGAGGTCGCGCCGTTCGATGTGCACGTGATTGCGACGGGCAAGGACGAGGCCGCCTACACGCTGGGTGAGCGGCTCGCGGCGGAACTCGACGCATCCGGTCGGGATGTGCTGTTCGACGATCGCCCCAAGGTGTCGCCCGGCGTGAAGTTCGGTGACGCTGAGCTGATCGGCGTGCCAAGGATCGTCATCGCCGGACGCGACTCGGCCGAAGGGCGCGTCGAACTGTGGGACCGCCGCACCGGGGAGCGCGAGAGCGTCACGGTCGACGAGGCCATCGTCCGCCTGTGCTGAGGCAGGGCAGACTCAGACGCCGGGTAACTCCATGCCGAGGTTGATGAGATTGCCGTCGATGTCGCGAATTTGCGCGACTCGCTCGCCCCACGGCATGTCCATCGGCGAGCGAGTTTCCACGGCGCCCGACTTGAGAGCGGTAGCGAACGCCTTATCAACGTCGTCGACATAGAACCAGAGCGCAACTCGGTCTCCCGCGTTTACGGCCTCCACAACGTCCGGATCATGCCCGATGCCGAGAGACGCCGGTCCAATCATCAGCGAAACGTAGTCGTCCCCGTCCTCGCCGGGGAATCGGTAGGCGACCTCAGCGCTGAGCGCTCGTTCGTAGAATTCGACGAGCGCGGGCAAGTTTCGTGTCGACAGGATCGGGAACAGGCTGCGGACGGCCATGGCACGACGCTAGTCCACGAGCTTGGAATGAAAGTGCCCTTCGAGAAACTCGGGTACCGTAGACAGACGGCTTCTCCGTTGCGGTGAAGCCGTGTGTTACGAGAGTTGAATAGTGGAGGGTCCGCAGTGGAAATCGACCTGAGCGTGCTGCGCTTGATGGAGCGCGAACGTGAAATCCCATTCGACGAACTCGTCACCATCATCGAGCAGGCCATCCTCACCGCCTACCTCAAGCACACCGGGCGTTCAGAGACGGGCCACGGTCACGGACACGGCCACGCGCATCGTGACGAGCCGGCACCCGCGCGCGTCGAACTCAACCAGAAGACCGGCAAGGTGTCGATCTTCGTGCCGGAGTTCGATGACGAGGGCAACATCATCGGCGAGGCCGAGGACAGCCCGGACGACTTCGGACGCATCGGCGCGTTCGCCGCGAAGCAGGTCATCAACCAGCGCCTGCGCGACATCGCGGATGACGCGGTGCTCGGCGAGTTCCGTGGCCGCGAGGGCGACATCGTCGCAGGGGTGATCCAGCAGGGACCGAACCCGCGGATGATCCACGTCGACCTCGGCACCATCGAGGGCATCCTCCCGCCCGAAGAGCAGGTACCCGGCGAGGACTACTCGCACGGCAACCGCATCCGGGTCTACGTGACGAGCGTCAGCAAGGGGCTCAAGGGTCCGTCGATCACCGTCTCGCGCACGCATCCGTCCCTCGTCCGCAAGCTCTTCGCGCTCGAGGTGCCGGAGATCGCGAACGGCGTCGTGGAGATCGTCTCGCTCGCGCGCGAGGCCGGCCACCGCACCAAGATCGCGGTGAAGGCCAACGAGCCAGGGGTGAACGCCAAGGGAGCGTGCATCGGCGAGCTCGGGCAGCGCGTGCGCGCCGTCACCGCTGAGCTCAACAACGAGAAGATCGACATCGTCGACTACAGCGAGGATCTCGCGACCTTCGTCGCGAACGCGTTGTCGCCGGCGAAGGTGACGAGCGCCTTCGTGATCGACGAATCGCTCAAGGCGGTGCGGGCGCTCGTGCCCGACTACCAACTGTCACTCGCGATCGGCAAGGAGGGCCAGAACGCGCGTCTGGCCGCCAAGCTCACCGGGGCCAGAATCGACATCCAGCCCGACTCGACCATGGAGTCCTGACTGGCCCTGCGCCAAGCATCGGCGTTCCGTCGAACCGAGGCTGGGACACGCTCAGCGTGGGAGGGTCTAGTATGGAACCAGTCAGAACCTGCCTCGGCTGTCGGCAGCGGGACGACCGATCGGCATTGCTGAGGGTTGTTGCGCGCGACGGTCAGGTTGTAGCGGATGTCGCGGCCAGCATGCAAGGACGCGGCGCGTGGGTGCATCCCACCCGCGACTGCATCGAGACCGCAATCAGACGACGAGCCTTCGGGCGCGCGTTGCGCGTGACCGGTGACCTCGACACGAGCAAGGTTGACCCAAGAAGTCCGGAGACCTTCCGGCATCCACAAGTAACAGCTGACAGAACAGGCTGAATGGCAAATGGACAAGTAATGAGCGGCTCGAAATGAGACCCGTCCGTAACTAGGTCCACTCCGTCTCGGAGTGGACTTCGAGACAGGAGAACTGTGGCAAAACCACGCGTGCACGAGATCGCGGCAGAACTCGGCATTGAAAGCAAGAAAGCCCTTGAGAAACTCAAGGAGATGGGCGAGTTCGTCAAGGGCCCGTCGTCGAGTATCGAACCCCCGGTAGCGCGGAAGTTGAAGGCCGCGCTTGAAGCGGACGGCATCACCGCGCCGAAGCCCGCCGAGGAGCCGAAGAAGGAGGCCCCGAAGGCGGCCCCCAAGCAAGAGGAGCCCAAGGCGGCCCCCGCTCCGGCACCTGCCCCGGCGCCAGCCCCTGCGGCACCGGCAGCTGAGGCAGCCGCGCCGACCCCGGCGGAGCCCCGCAAGCCGGATGCCCCGGCAGCAGGTGGCGCACCGCGCCCCGGCATTCCGCGGCCAGGCAACAACCCGTACGCCTCCAGCCAGGGGATGCAGCGCCCAGGCGCCCCGCGCCCGGGCAACAACCCGTACGCGTCGACCCAGGGCATGCAGTCCCGGCCGACGCCCGCGAACATCCCCAGGCCGGCTGCGCCGCGCCCAGGTTCGCCGCGCCCCGGTGCGCCGCGTCCCGCTGGTGCTGGTGCAGGTCGTCCCGCACGCCCCGGTGCCGGCGGCGGCGCTCGTCCCGGTGGTGCCGGTGGCGGCTTCCGTCCCGGCGGCGCCCCGGGCGGCGGTGGTGGCTTCGGAGCGCCCCGCCCAGGCGGCGGTGGTCGTGGTCGCGGTCCCGGTGGTGGAACCGCCGGTGCGTTCGGTCGCGGTGGCAGCAAGAGCAAGGCCCGCAAGTCGAAGCGGACGAAGCGCGCAGAATTCGAGATGAGGGAAGCGCCGTCGATTGGCGGCGTCAGCGTCCCGCGCGGGGACGGCAACACCGTCATCCGGATGCGGCGCGGAGCCTCCATCACGGACTTCGCCGACAAGATCGACGCGAGCCCCGGCAACCTGGTCACGGTGCTGTTCCACCTCGGTGAGATGGCGACCGCAACCGAGTCGCTGGATGACGCGACGTTCGAGGTGCTGGGTGCCGAACTGGGCTACAAGATCCAGATCGTCTCGCCAGAGGACGAGGACCGCGAGCTGCTCGAGGGCTTCGACATCGACCTGGAGCAGGAGCTCGAGGACGAGGACGACGAGGACCTGGCGGCACGCCCGCCGGTGGTGACCGTCATGGGTCACGTCGACCACGGTAAGACCAAGCTGCTCGACGCCATCCGTCAGGAGAACGTCGGAGCGGGCGAGGCCGGTGGCATCACCCAGCACATCGGTGCCTACCAGGTCGGCGTCTCGCACGACGGCACGGATCGCAAGATCACCTTCATCGACACCCCGGGTCACGAGGCGTTCACCGCCATGCGTGCTCGCGGTGCGCAGGTGACCGACATCGCGATCCTCGTTGTCGCAGCCGACGACGGCATCATGCCGCAGACCATTGAGGCACTGAACCACGCGCAGGCGGCGGAAGTGCCGATCGTGGTTGCGGTGAACAAGGTGGACAAGCCTGAAGCGAACCCGGCAAAGGTGCGCCAACAGCTCACCGAATTCGGGCTGGTTGCCGAGGAGTACGGCGGCGACACGATGTTCATCGACGTGTCTGCGCTGAAGGGCTCCGGCATCCCCGAGCTCCTCGACGCCGTGCTGCTGACCGCTGACGCCGGTCTCGACCTGCGCGCCAACCCGGATAAGGATGCGCGTGGTGTCGCGATCGAGGCAAAGCTCGACAAGGGCCGCGGTGCCGTGGCGACGGTGCTGATCCAGTCGGGAACGCTGAAGGTCGGCGACCCGATTGTCACCGGAACCGCACACGGTCGCGTCCGTGCGATGTTCGACGAGAACGGCGAGAACGTCGAGGAAGCGACCCCGTCGCGTCCGGTGGCGGTGCTCGGCCTGACTTCGGTGCCTCGCGCAGGTGACGTCTTCATCGTCACCGACGACGACCGCACCGCGCGTCAGATCGCGGAGAAGCGCGAGGCTGTCGAGCGCAACGCCCTGCTGGCCCGCAGCCGCAAGCGCATCAGCCTCGAGGACTTCACCAAGGCGCTCGAGGACGGCAAGGTCGAGTCGCTCAACCTCATCATCAAGGGTGACGTCTCCGGTGCCGTCGAGGCGCTCGAGGAGTCGCTGCTCAAGATCGAGGTCGACGAGTCGGTTCAGCTGCGCATCATCCACCGCGGTGTCGGTGCTGTGACCGAGAGCGATGTCAACCTGGCAACAGTCGACAACGCGATCATCATCGGATTCAACGTTCGGCCCGACTCGAAGGCGCGCGACCGCGCGGCTCGTGAGGGCGTGGACATCCGGTTCTACTCGGTCATCTACAACGCCATCGAGGACGTCGAGAACGCGCTCAAGGGCATGCTCAAGCCCGAGTACGAAGAGGTCCAGTCCGGTGTCGCGGAGATCCGCGAGGTGTTCCGGTCGAGCAAGTTCGGCAACATCGCCGGTGTGCTCGTGCGGTCCGGCACCATCACCCGCAACGCCAAGGCGCGCGTCATCCGTGACGGCGTCGTTGTCGGTGACAACCTGGCGATCGAGAGCCTGCGCCGCTTCAAGGACGACGTCACCGAGGTGCGGACCGACTTCGAAGCCGGTATTGGCCTCGGCAAGTTCAACGACATCCAGATCGGCGACGAGATCGAGACGATCGAACTCAAGGAGAAGCCCCGCAAGTAGCGCTTCGCCGGCCGGGTCAGTCAGCTGACCCGGCCGGTGCGTGCGCACTCGGGAAGGGAGTGAACCATGGCTGATCCGGCCAGGGCACGAAAGCTCGCCGATCGCATCAAGGTGATCATCGCGAAGCGGCTGGAGCGGGGGATCAAGGACCCGCGGCTCGGCTTCGTCACGATCACCGACGTGCAGGTGACCGGCGACCTGCAGCACGCGACGGTGTTCTACACGGTGTACGGCACCGACCAGGAGCGCGAGGACTCCGCGGCTGCGCTGAAGTCGGCGACCGGGATGCTTCGTACAGAGGTGGGCAAGAACATCACCTCGCGGCTGACCCCCAGTCTCGAGTTCGTCGCAGATGCGATCCCGGAGAACGCGAAGCACATCGAGGACCTCCTTGCTGCCGCGCGCCTGCGCGATACCGAGGTGAGCGAGATCGCGAAGACCGCGCAGTACGCCGGCGACGCGGACCCGTACATCAAGCCTCGCGAAGACGAAGAAGACTAGCTCCGTCAGGGCAGGCGGTAGCCGGATGCCGCGGTGCCGGTCGCGAGACCGTCGGCCAGCAGGCCGCGCAGCGCACGCTCGAACTGAGTAGCATCCGGCCAAAGCCCGGCCAGGTCGCTGTGCTGCACCAACCCATCGGCTTGCCGCAGCGCGGCGACGATGAGCCCGCGCACCTGCCGGTCGGATCCCTCGAACTTCTTCTGCACGGCCGCGCGTGGACCGCTGTACGCCGGCCGGCCGGCAGCACGCCACGCGCAGTGTCCGGCGATCGGGCAGTCGTCGCAGCGCGGCGACCGTGCGGTGCACACCAGGGCGCCGAGTTCCATCGTCCCCGCGTTCACGAGCTTCGCATCCGCGGGAGCAGCCGGCAGCAGAGCCTCCATTGCGGCCAGGTCGCGTCGAGTCGAAGGTGGCCCGGCTTCGCCGTGCCCCACGATCGCGCGGGCGATCACCCGACGCACGTTGGTATCGACCACCGGATGCCGCTCGCCGAACGCGAACGACGCGACCGCACGGGCCGTGTAGTCGCCGACCCCGGGCAGGGCGAGGAGCGAAACCAGATCGCGTGGCACCTCGCCGCGATGCCGCTCGGTGATCGTCACCGCCGCCGCATGCAGGTTCAGGGCCCGCCGCGGGTAGCCCAGCCGGTGCCAGGCCCGCACCGCCTCGCCCGGCGCCTCGGCAGCCAGGTCAGCGGGCGACGGCCAGCGCCGCATCCACTCGTCGAACCGGGGCAGCACACGGCTCACCGGGGTCTGCTGCAGCATCACTTCACTCACCAGCACACCCCACGGCGTGCAGTCGGGGCTGCGCCACGGCAGGTCGCGCGCGTTGCCGACGAACCACTCGATGACCGCACCGACGAGGGCGTTCTCGCCACTGTTCGCGTTGCGGGTCACGGTCATCCTCTCAGGCTATCCGGGCGTGTGCCGTCTTCCCGGCCTAGGCTGGGGCCATGGCCAGGTGGGCACCGCTGAAGAAGGACCAGCTCGAGTCACTCGCGACCGAGATCCTGCACAACTATGCGCGCGGCCGAGCCACTGTCGCCATCGACGGGCGCTACAACGCGGGCCAGAAGGAGTTCGCCGACGGACTCGCGGATACCTTGCGCGCCTCGACGAAGCACGTCTTCCGGGCATCGATAGACGACTTCTTCCAGCCACGCGCCGAGCGCGATCGCGCCGGCTGGCTGGACCCGAGGGCGCACTACCGCAGCGCGTACGACTATTCGCTGTTCCGGCGCGTGCTGCTCGACCCGTTTCGCACCGCAGGCAGCACCGGCTTCGTGCTCACCGGTTTCGATGAACAACGTGACCAGCCGGTGACGCAACCGAAGTGGATGTCGGCCGGACCGGATGCCGTTCTCGTGGTCGACGGGGTGTACCTGCACCGCCCGGAGCTCGCTCCGTTGTGGAATTACTCCGTATGGGTCACCCGCACCCAGACGCCCCCGGCAACCGAGCTTGAGACCAGGGGAGCGGAGGCAGACGGGTTCTACATCTCGAGCGTTGACCCGAGCATGAAGGCCTCGGCGATCATCGACAACACCGACCCCGGGCATCCGAGACGCGTCTTTGAAGACTCCTGCTGACTCGGGCCTTCAGCCCACGCGGGCGATGACTTCCTGCGGGCTCAGGTGCCTCCCGGTGCGCTCGACCTCGTGCACGAGTTCCACCAGCGCGGCGTTAACCGGCGTGGGCAGGCTGACCTTCCTGCCTGCGTCCACGACCGCGCCGTTAAGGTAGTCGACCTCGGTCGGCTGTCCCCTCCGCAGCGACTGCAGGGTGGAGCCGGGATTAGGAACCGGTCCCATCCTGCGGGCCATGAGCGCCGGCACGACCTGAGCGATCCCGATCGGCGCGTGCGCGAGCATCCACAGCAGCGCCGGAGTGAGCCCCTGCAGCGACTCGAACCGGACGTTGGACGCGTAGCCGACCCGCACGTTCTCCCGCATGCTTCGGGTCATGATGTGTCGCAGCTGCCGGCGGGCGATGGTCGCCTGCGCGCTCAGCCCGGTGATCGCCGGCAGGGCGTTGATCTGGTTGACGACCAGTTTGGTCCACTGGGCGCCCGCGAAATTGTCGGTCACGCTGACCGGCATGACGCCGCCGATCACCTGGGCGGCCAATCGAACGGCCGAGTGGCTCGCACCGCCGATGTAGGTGGAACCGTCGTTGGTCACCGTGACCTCACCGGGCTTCACGTACGACGCCGCGTACAGGGCGAGACCGCCGATGACCTCGGAGTCCGGCAGCACTTCGGTCGCGGTCTCGACGCCGCGCAGCCCGTTCTGCACCACGAGCACCGGGATGCCTCGCAGGGCTTCGGCGTTCGCGAGCAGCGCGTCCCGCGCGTCGAGGGCCTTCGTGGTCACCACGGCCAAGTCAGGGGAGCGGGTCAGCCGCTCGCCGACCGCAGGTCGGGCGACGTGCTCGCCCCAGGAGCCGGTCAGGGTGAGGCCACGGTCCCGGATGGCGGCGATCCCGTCGCCGCGGGTCGTCACCTCGACGTCGTGGCCGCCCCGGTCGAGCAGCGCCGCGATGACTCCGCCTACCGCGCCAGCGCCGATCACCCCCACCCGCATGCACCGCATCCTACTGGGCAGCACCGGTCGCCTGGCCGTTGGTAGCCTCTGGGCATGGAACCCAGGCGCAGCGGAATCCTGCTGGTCGACAAGCCGGCTGGCATGACCAGCCACGACGTCGTCTCGCGCGTGCGCCGGCTGGCGGCCACCAGGAAAGTGGGCCACGCGGGCACCCTCGATCCGATGGCGACCGGGCTGCTGCTGCTTGGCCTGAACAGCTCGACGAGGCTGCTGACCTACCTGGTCGGCCTCGACAAGGAGTACCACGCCACTATCCGGCTCGGGCAGACCACGACAACCGATGACGCCGAGGGTGAGGTTGTCGCGACAGCGGAGGCCCCCCTCGTCGAGTCGCTCACCGACGACCAGCTCGCGCGGGAGATCGGGCGGCTCACCGGCGATATCCAGCAGGTTCCGTCCTCGGTCAGCGCCATCAAGGTCGACGGCAAGCGCGCCTACGACCTGGCGCGCAAGGGCGAGGAGGTCGTGCTCGCCGCGCGCGCGGTGACCGTCTCCGCCTTCGACGTGCTGGACGTCCGCTCGTCCACGAGCGACCTCACGCGCCACGTCGACGTCGACGTTCGCGTCGAGTGCTCGTCGGGCACCTACATCCGGGCGCTCGCTCGCGACCTGGGGGCAGCGCTGGGTGTCGGCGGCCACCTCACCGCCCTGCGACGCACGCGCGTCGGCCCGTTCCCGATCGACGCGGCCGGTTCACTCGAGCAACTCGCCGTGGACGAGAACCTCCTGAATCCGGCCGAGGTCGCCACTACGCTTTTCCCGAGCGAACGGCTGGATGCAGATCAGGCGCGGGACCTCGCCAACGGCAAGCGCATCACGGTTGCCGGCGGCGACGGTGGCCCGATTGCCGCGCTGGGTCCGGATGGCCGACTGATCGGACTGGTCGAAGTGAGCGGCGGCCGGGCGCGAGCGCTCGTGAATTTCCCGAGCGATGAGGTGGCTGAATGATCGACTGGTTCGCGTACGTGCAGGTGGCGATCGCCGTGCTCGCCGGGCTCTTCTGCCTGGTGCGCGGGTTCATGGGCCGCAAGCCCGACGACTTCACCCTGGGCGCGACCACCGTCGTCGAGGTGCTGCTGCTCGTGCAATTGGTCGTCGCGCTGCTCGCCCCGGGCTTCGGGAACGTGCCGAGCGGCAATGTTCTCGAGTTCTACACCTACCTCGTGTCCGCGATCATCCTGCTGCCGCTGGCGGGCCTGTGGTCCCTCATCGAGCGCAACAAGTGGAGCAACATCGTGCTTGCGATAGCGAATCTCGCGGTCGCCGTGATGGTCTACCGGATGCTGCAGATTTGGTCGTTCCAACTCGCCTAGTCTTGAGGGCGATGGACTCCACTGACACTCGTCGGCGACTCGGCATCGGCCGCGCTCTGATCGCGGTGTACGGTGTGCTCGCGCTGGCGGCAACCGGACGCTCGTTCGTCCAGATCGTGACGCGCTTCGACGAGGCGCCGGTCGCGTACGCACTGTCGGCGCTCGCCGCTGTGGTGTACATCGTCGCCACTGTTGCGCTCATCGCTCCGGGCCGCGGCTGGTACCTGGTCGCCTGGGCCACAATCGGGTTCGAGTTCATCGGCGTGCTCGTCGTCGGCGCGCTGAGCCTGTTCGACCCCGCGCTGTTCCCGGATGACACGGTGTGGTCGTTCTTCGGGCGCGGCTACCTGTTCATCCCGTTGGTGCTGCCGTTGCTCGGCATGTGGTGGCTGTGGTCGCAGCGCGACCGCTTCGCGCGGAAGGCGTGAGAAGTGGACGTCTATTTGAACGCAGCGGACGTTCCGGCCGATTTCGGTCCATCGGCGGTGACGATCGGCAAGTTCGACGGGCTGCACATCGGCCATCGGGCGATGATCGAGCAGCTGCGGCAGGAGGCATCCGGTCGCGGGCTCGTCGCCGCCGCGCTGACCTTCGACCGCAACCCGCTCAGCGTGGTGCGCCCGGAAGTCTGCCCGCGCGCGCTCATCTGCAACGACCAGAAGCTCGAGCTGCTCGCCGACGCCGGCCTGGACGCGACCGTCATGCTCGAGTTCAGCGATGAGTTCTCCCGGATGGAGCCCGACGAGTTCGTGCGCAGCATCCTCGTAGACACGCTGCACGCCGGCTTCGTGCTCGTCGGACCGGACTACCGGTTCGGGCGCGGCGGAGCCGGCACGGTCGAACTGCTGCAGCGCATGGGCTCAGAGCACGGCTTCGAGACGCGCACCATCGACTCTGTGGAGCACGACGGCCGCCGGGTGTCCTCCACCTGGGTGCGAGAACTGCTGACCGACGGACGGGTCGCGGAAGCCGCGGAGCTGCTGCAGCGCCCGCCGAGCGTAAGGGGAGAGGTGGTCTACGGCGCGCAGCGCGGTCGCGAACTCGGCTTCCCGACTGCGAACCTGTCGCCACAGCTCGACGGGTTCATCCCCGCCGACGGCGTCTACGCCGGATGGTTGGCTGTCCATGGTGAAGCCGGCGCCGGACGCTCGCCGGACCCGAAGCGGCTGCCCGCGGCCATCTCGGTCGGCAACAACCCGACCTTCACCGGCGTGCCGGACAGCCAGGTCGAAGCTCACGTTCTGGGTCGAGGTCTCGAGGAGGGATTCGACCTGTACGGGAAGATCGTCGAAGTGGAGTTCGTCGACCGCGTGCGCGGTATGGAGCGGTTCGACTCGATCGACGAACTGACCGCGCAGATCGGCAAGGACGTCGACCAGGTGCGCTCGCTCCTGCACCTGACTGCGGCGCCGGATGCCTGACGCGAACCAGCGTGCGCTTCCGCTGTGGGCGGGCCGCACAACAGCTCTGCTCGGCATCCTGCTTGTCGCGCTGAACCTTCGCACCGCCGTCACGTCGCTGTCGCCGGTGGTGTCGCCGGTCGCGGCAGACATCCCACTGGACGCGATCGGGTTGGCCCTGCTCGGGACGATTCCGCCGATCGTGTTCTCGCTGAGCGGCCTCTTCGGCCCTGCGGGAGCGCACCGGCTGGGGCTCGAGCGCTTCACGGTGGTTGCCATCGTCGTGATGGTGGTCGGCTACGGCCTGCGCGCGGCCGCGTGGGATTTCCCGTCGCTGTTCGCCGGTACAGCGCTCGGGCTGATCGGGGCGGGACTCGGCAACATCCTGCTTCCACCGCTCGTCAAGCGGTATTTCCCCGACCGCATCGGGCTGGTCACTTCCGCGTACGCGACGGTGATCGCCGTCTCCACCGGACTGCCGGCAGCGCTCGCGGTGCCGGTGGCGGAGTCCTCCGGCTGGCGCGCGTCGTTGGCGGTGTGGTGTGTTCTGGCCACGGTCAGCCTCCTGCCGTGGCTGGTGATGCTCGCCAGAGCCAGGCGCGATCGGCTCGCACGCCTGGATACCGCACCGGAGGTTCAAGAACCGGAGCCGCAACTGCTGCGGCGGATCTGGCACTCGAAGGTCGCGTGGGCGGTGACATTGCTGTTCGGGATGACGTCGTTCCACGCGTACGCGAACTTCGCCTGGCTGCCGCAACTGGTCATGGATACCGCGGGCGTGAGCGAGTTCGACGCCGGCGTCATGCTGAGCATTTTCGGGTTCGTCGGCATCCCGACCTCGATCATCGTGCCGATTCTCGCCACGCGCCTGAAGAACTTCGGCTTGCTCGTCTACACGGGCGTCGCCTGCTACCTGATCGGCTACGCGGGGCTGCTGCTGGCCCCCGGGAGCGCTCTCGTGCTCTGGGTCGTGCTGCTCGGCGGCGGGCAGATGCTGTTCCCGGCCGCGCTGGTCATCATCAACCTGCGCACCCGCACACAGCGCGGTGCGGTCGCCCTCAGTGGTTTCGCGCAGGGTGTCGGCTACGCGTTAGCGGCGACCGGACCGCTGTTCATCGGCATCCTGCACGACGCGACCGGCGGCTGGACCCTGCCGATCATGCTGCTGCTGTCGACCAACGTGGTGTTGGTCGCGGTCGGCTTCGCCCTGCGCAAGCGCGTGTTCGTCGAGGACGAGCTGCACGTCTAACCGAGCAGCTCCGCCCGGTGCACGAGCGCGCCAGCGCCAATCAGCGGTCCGTCGCCGGACAGCCCGGATCGCACGACCTTCACCTTGGTGACGAAGCCGAACTCGTGACGCTCGTCGATCGACTGCCGGATGAAGCCGAACAGGTCCCCAGTCGCCTGCGAGAATCCGCCGCCGATGGTGACGAGGTCCAGGTCGACGAGAGCCGTCGCGGAGGCGATCGCGTGACCAAGCGCTCGACCGGAGCGCTCGATCGCTCGGCGGGGGACGTCGTCACCAGCCGCATAGCCCGCTGCGAGCTGCTCACCGGTGGAGCCGTCCCAGCCCTGCGAGCGCGCCCACGCGACGGTGTTCGGCCCGGAGGCGATCGCCTCGATGCAGCCGATACTGCCGCACGCGCACCGGTCGACGAACCCGGCGACCTGCACGTGGCCGATGTGACCGGCGTTCCCTGTCGGTCCCGACACCGTTCGGCCGTGCAGGATCAGCCCGCCGCCGATACCGGTCGAGACCACCATGCCCATCAGGTTCTGCGCCCCCTGCGCTGCACCGATCCACTGCTCGGCGAGCGTGATGCACAAGCCATCCATGCGCATCGTCACCGGCGCATCCGTCACCACGGACGTGATGGATGCTACGAGCTCGACGAGCGGGTAATCGCGCCAAGCGGGAAGGTTCAGCGGCGAGACAAGGCCGGCCTGCTCATTGAGCGGACCCGCGGCGCCGATCCCGACACCGGCGATTTCGGCGCCATCCGGAACCGCGGCCAGAGCATCGCGGACGACGGACTCGACGCTCGCCGCGATGGCCGCCGAGTCGCTGTCACGCCCGGTCGGGCGGCGGAATCGGGTGCCGGCAAGCAGCATCCCGTCCGGGTCGACAAGGGCCGATTCGACCTTGGTTCCTCCGAGATCGATAGCAAGAGCTAGAGACTGCGCCATGTCATGATCCTAAAGTGGGCGGCGGCGCGTACAGTTGCGCGCATGGACGCCGTGGACCTCGAGTTCTCCCGCGAGTTCGGGGTGTCGCCGGTCGTTGTCTGGGACGCCCTCATCGACCCGGAGCTGGTCATCGGGTGGCTCGGCGAAGCGCGCATCGAGGCGGAAGTCGGCGGCCGCTACGACCTGGTCTGGCTGCACAGCCAGAGCTTTCCGCCGACCACCGGCACCATCACCCTGCTCGAGGAGCCGCGCGCGCTGACCGTCGAGTCCGACAATCGCGGTACGCTGCGCTACGGACTCGTGGCGACGGAGTTCGGTGCGCTGCTGCACGTGGGGATCTCGGTCGTGATCGAGCGCGCCTTCATCCCGCGCATCCGCGCCGACTGGCAGAGCAACCTCGACCAGCTCGAGGAGATGCTGCGCGGCCATCCGGTGGATTGGGCGAACTGGGACCGGGACCGCGCTCCGGTCTGGCAGCGCTATCTGCGGTCGTCCTGACCAGCGAGCCGTTGGCTACACGACCCCGAAATGCTCATATGAGCAATATCGGCAACGGATGTTGTCGTTTGCGCGTGCTCTGCCTACCCTTGAGGCGTGGCCGTTGCAGAGACTTTCGACACGCGAGCGCAGGACTCTGACCTGCTGACCGTGCGCGTCGCCGAGCTCTACTACGACGAGGACAAGACCCAGGACGAGATCGGCGCGCTCCTCGGCATCACCCGCTGGAAGGTTGGGCGCCTGCTCACTCGCGCCCGCGAGAGCGGCATCGTGCGCATTGAGATCGTGCACCCGCGAGCGAGGCGGCTCGGCCTCGAGCGCGACCTGAGGGAGCGCTTCGGCCTCAAGGACGCTGTCATCATCCCCGAATCAGCGGATGCGCGCGCGGACGTCGCGCAAGCGGCATCCGACTACCTGAGCGCGCTCCGGCCTGTGCCGCGCACGCTCGGCGTCAGCTGGGGCCGCACACTTGACGACGTCGCCGAGCGGCTGCCGAATGGTTGGGCACGTGGCGTGCATGTCGTCCAGATCAATGGGGGAGTGAGCCTCAACCGTCGCGCGAGCACGGCGGCGACGACGGCGGCGACCATCGCCCAGAAGTCATCCGGCGAGGCAACGCTGCTGCCGAGCCCCGCGATCCTCGAGCGGCTCGAGACCAAACGCGCCATCGAAGCCGACCGGACAGTTGCGGGTGTGCTCGAACTGGCGCGGGGAGCATCCGTCTACCTGTTCAGCGCCGGTGTCGCGGATGCCAGTTCCGTGCTGGTCGAGAGCGGCTACCTGACGGCGGACGACGTCGCGGAGCTCGTGCGTCGCGGTGGGGTCGGAGACGTCGTCGGGCGGTACATCGATGCCAACGGAAACCCGGTTGATCCCGGACTCAATGAGCGTACGGTGGGACTGGAGCTTGAGCAGCTGCGGTCCGCCGACACTGCGATCCTGGTGATCGCGGGCGAACAGAAGCATGACGTCGCGCGAGCGGTCGTCGCCAATGGACTGTGCAGCGTCGTCGTCACCGACGAGGGAACTGCGCGGACCCTCCTGGAGGAAGAGAAATGACAATGGAACAGTCAGCGGTGGCGCTCGCGCCGGCCGAGCGCGCGGTGAGCCTGCTCGGCGGCGACCTCACCGAGAAGAGCCTCAAGCTGCATCTGGATGGCCTCTCCGGTGTTGACGCGGTCGGCTTGGAGGCGCGTGCTGCCGGGCTGTCGACGCGCTCCATCAAGACCACGTCGAAGGCGTGGGCGCTCGACAAGATCATCAGCCTCATCGACCTGACCACACTCGAGGGTGCCGACACCCCTGGCAAGGTGCAGTCCCTCGTCGCCAAGGCGGTCAACCCTGACCCCACCGACCAGACCACCCCCCGGGTCGCGGCCGTGTGCGTCTACGGGGACATGGTCCCGATTGCGATCCAAGCGCTGGGCGCCCACCACGCGGCGGGTACCGACAAGGGCATCAACGTCGCCGCGGTGGCAACCGCGTTCCCCAGCGGGCGCGCTTCGCTGGCGGTGAAAATCGCCGACACCCGGGATGCCGTGCAAGCGGGCGCCGACGAGATCGACATGGTCATCGACCGCGGCGCGTTCCTCTCCGGTCGGTTCGGCATAGTCTTCGACCAGATCGTCGCGGTCAAGGACGCGTGCCGCCGAGTGGACGGAAGCTACGCACACCTCAAGGTGATCCTCGAGACGGGTGAACTCAACACCTACGACAACGTGCGCCGCGCCTCGTGGCTGTCGATCCTGGCCGGCGCGGACTTCATCAAGACGTCGACCGGCAAGGTCCAGCCGGCCGCGACCCTGCCTGTGACGCTGCTCATGCTGCAGGTCGTCGGTGACTGGTACCGCCTCACCGGCGAGAGGATCGGCGTCAAGCCGGCCGGTGGCATCCGGACGTCGAAGGATGCCATCCGCTACCTCGTGACGGTGGCCGAGACGGTCGGCGAGGAATGGCTGCAGCCGCACCTGTTCCGGTTCGGCGCGTCGAGCCTGCTCAACGACGTGCTGCTGCAGAGTCAGAAGACCAAGAGCGGCAACTACAGCGGCGCCGACTACGTGACCATCGACTGAGCCGAACGCTTACAAGGAGAACCCCATGAACTTCCTCGACTACGCACCGGCTCCCGAGTCGCGTTCGATCCTGAACCTGAAGCCCACCTACGGACTGTTCATAGGCGGCGAGTTCGTCGACGGCCACGGCACGCCGTTCACGACCATCTCGCCCGCCGATGAATCGGCGATCGCCGAGATCGCACACGCCAACGAGCACGACGTCGAGCTCGCGGTCACTGCCGCTCGCCGCGCGTACGACTCGGTGTGGTCGCGCATGTCCGGCGCCGACCGCGGCAAGTACCTGTTCCGCATCGCGCGTCTCATTCAGGAGCGCTCGCGTGAGCTGGCGGTCGCTGAAAGCCTCGACAACGGCAAGCCGATCAAGGAAGCGCGTGACGTCGACGTCCCACTGGTCGCGGCGTGGTTCTTCTACTACGCCGGATGGGCGGACAAGCTCGACTACGCCGGGCTGGGCCCGGCGCCGAAGTCGCTCGGCGTCGCCGCGCAGGTGATCCCGTGGAACTTCCCCCTGCTCATGCTGGCCTGGAAGATCGCGCCCGCACTCGCATCCGGCAACACCGTCGTGCTGAAGCCGGCCGAGACCACGCCGCTGTCCGCGCTCATCTTCGCGGAGATCCTGCAGCAGGCCGACCTGCCGCCGGGTGTCGTGAACATCATCACCGGAGCGGGGGAGACCGGGCAGGCGCTGGTGAACCACCCGGATGTCGACAAGGTCGCATTCACCGGGTCGACCGCTGTCGGCCGCGCGATCGCCCGGTCCACCGCAGGCACCGGCAAGAAGCTGACCCTCGAGCTCGGAGGCAAGGCCGCGAACATCGTGTTCGACGACGCGCCGCTGGACCAGGCGATCGAGGGCATCGTCAACGGCATCTTCTTCAACCAGGGCCACGTGTGCTGCGCCGGATCGCGGTTGCTCGTGCAGGAGAACATCCACGACGAGGTGCTCGACCGGCTCAAGCAGCGCCTGTCGACCCTGCGCCTGGGGGATCCGCTGGACAAGAACACCGACATCGGTGCGATCAACTCGCAGGAGCAGCTCGACCGCATCAAGCAGCTGACCGCCGTCGGCGAGCAGGAGGGCGCCGACCGCTGGACCGCCGATTGCGTCATCCCTGACCGCGGGTTCTGGTTCGCACCGACGATCTTCACCAACGTCGCGACGAGCCACCGCATCGCGCGGGAGGAGATCTTCGGACCGGTGCTGTCGGTGCTGACCTTCCGCACCCCGGCTGAGGCGATCGCGAAGGCCAACAACACGCCGTACGGCCTCTCGGCTGGAGTGTGGAGCGAAAAGGGCAGCCGCATCCTCGGCGTCGCCGACAAGCTTCGCGCCGGCGTCGTGTGGGCGAACACGTTCAACCGGTTCGACCCGTCGAGCCCGTTCGGCGGGTACAAGGAGTCCGGCTACGGGCGCGAGGGTGGCCGTCACGGGCTAGCCGCTTACCTGAACCCGGCTGGCACGCCCGCCCGGTCGGCCGTGACGGCAGGCAAGCCGTCGCCGGTCACCGTGAAGTCGACTGACACGCCCGTGATCGAGGGCATGAAGCCGAGCTCACCGCGCAAGACAACGCGGGCAAAAACCAAGAAGGCCACTACCAAGGGAGCAACCAAGTGACCCCGACCCGTCTCGCCGTCCCGAAGACCTACAAGCTCTACATCGGGGGCGCGTTCCCGCGCAGCGAATCCGGCCGCACCTACGAGGTCGCCGCTCGTGACGGCTCGTTCCTGGCGAACGCGGCGAAAGCCAGCCGGAAGGACGCGCGGGATGCGGTAGTCGCCGCTCGCAAGGCGCAGTCCGGCTGGGCGGGTGCCACCGGGTACAACCGCGGCCAGGTGTTGTACCGGATCGCCGAGCTGCTGGAGGGGCGTCGCGCGCAGTTCGTCGACGAGCTCCGCCGCAGCGAGGGGCTGACGGATGCGCAGGCGAACGCGCAAGTGGACTCGGCCATCGACGTGTGGGTCTGGTACGCAGGCTGGGCCGACAAGTACCTGCAGGTCGCGGGCAACGGGAATCCGGTCGCCGGGCCGTACTTCAACATCTCCACACCGGAGCCGACAGGCGTTGTCGCCGTCATTGCGCCGCAGGAGTCGTCACTGCTCGGGCTCGTCTCGGTTGTCGCCCCGGCCCTGGTCACGGGCAACACGGTTGTCGTGGTGCCGAGCGAGCAGGCACCGTTGAGCGCCATCAGCCTCGGTGAGGTGCTCGCGACCAGCGACGTTCCGGGCGGTGTCGTGAACGTGCTGACCGGGTCGCCCGCCGAGCTCGCTCCGTGGCTCGCGGCGCACGCCGACGTCAATGCGCTCGACCTGACCGGCGCGGGTGACCTCGACTGGGTGGACCTGCAGATCACGGCTGCGGACACGCTGAAGCGCGTTCTCCCGCCCGAGCCGGGTGTGCCTGCGCCATCCGTTGATCGCATCACGTTCTTCACCGAGACAAAGACGGTGTGGCACCCGAAGGGCATCATCTAGCTCGCTGGAGTTTCGGATGGCGGCTGGGGAAGGCCAAGGTCACCGGCAACTACAAGCGCGGCAACGAGCGCTGAAAACCTCCGCCTTAACCCGTTTCAAGGAGATTTGACTGAGTCGACTTGGCTCTATTCGGATTCAACCGGTCTAAGCCCGGATCTCCTTGAGACGGGTTGCGCGCGAGGCGACGTTGCCTCAAATGAACCGATTTCCCAGCATCGCCCGCGTTAGCATCCCCTGATGGTTGATGCAGCACTCACCGCAAGTCCGCACGCGCAAAACCGCCGGGGGTCAGCTCGCTGGACCCGACGCGCTCGCCGCTGGATAGCGGGTGCGGTTGCCGGACTGGTGGTCGCTGCTGGCGCGGTGTTCGGGATCGCGGACCCGGCATCCGCGTACGACGAGCCGGCGATTCTCTCTCACGCGAACCAGAGTCGGGCTGACGCCGGGCTCGGGCCGCTTCGAATGAACTCGTCGATGAACTCTGTCGCCCTCGCGTGGGCGCAGCAGATGGATGCGGCCAACTCGATGTCGCACAATCCCAGCTACTCGTCGCAGATCCCGGGGGGCTGGAGCAAGGCGGGCGAGAACGTCGCTCACGGTTACGCGACCGGCGCCGCGGTGCACGCGGGCTGGATGAGTTCGCCCGGTCACAAGGCGAACATCCTCGGCGACTTCACTGACATTGGCATCGCGCACATCTCCGGAGCCAACGGAACCTGGTCGGTGCAGGTCTTCGCGAAGTATGGGGCCACGGTGCCGCCGCCGGCGCCGCCCGCACCAGCACCTGCGGCACCGGCTCCGGCACCGGCTGCGCCGGCACCGGCCCCCGCGCCACCGGCGGCCGATCCGGAGCCCGCGCCCGCTGCCGAGCCGGAGGCGACGCCGACACCAGAGCCGACCGCGAGCGCAACTCCGCGGGACGACGCCGCCGCCGAGCGAGACAGCACTGCCCGCCAGGCGGGGGACGCTGCGGATGACGACGTCACGACGCTCGACGACGCTGAGCGAGTGGACGCATCCTGGCTGTGGCCGGGCATGGCGATTGTGTTCCTCGCGGTCGCGGCGATTGCAGCGGTGCTGGTGATTCTGATCCGGCGGAAGCGACGCGGGTAGGGATCCGCGCTGGGCGCGTGAGCGGAGACGGCGAGACGAGGATCTCGCGTGCTGGCGAATAGGTAACAAAACGGTAACGAACTCGCTATAGTGAGCGGAACCGCTTCGGCGGCGATGGTTCCCGTTACCCGATTTGGCGGTGTCAATGTCGACAACGCGTCGCGGCCTCTTGGCCGCCGCAGCCGTGTTCGCGTTCGCGTTCAGTCTTGTCTTGCCCCCGGAGTCGTCGAGTGTTGACGCCACTGGCCTGTTTGGCGCTCGCGGTCCGGGGGACGCCGGCTTCGTTGCCGGCCACCGTGGTGATCGCACTTCCGCTCCGGAGAACACGCTCCCGGCGCTTCGGGCCGCAATCGAAGGTCCGATGGACGTCGTGGAAACCGATGTGAGACTGTCAGCCGATGGCGTCCCGGTGCTGTTCCACGATCATTGGCTGGATCGTACGACCGATGGTTCTGGTCGGATGAGCGACTTCACGCTGGCCGAGTTGCAGGGGCTCGATGCCGGATCCTGGTTCTCGGAGGAGTTTGCCGGTGAGCGAATCCCGACCCTCGAGTCGTTCCTTGAGCTTCTTGCGCGTAGCGATAAGCGCAGTCTGATCGAACTGAAGGCGTTTTGGACGCCGGAGGAGGCGACGATCGTGACGGACCTCCTTCAGCGTTACGGTGTCGCAGAACGGGTGATCGTTGCTGCGTTCGACCGCCACACACTGATGAGCGTGGAGTCGGCGGATCCTACGATTCGGCGTGCGCTTCTGGCGTCGAAGCTTCCGAACGACCCGGTCCAGCTAGCGGAACGGTTCGGTGCGGTGGCGATCGTGACGAGTTTCGCGGAGGTGCGAAAGAACCGGTGGATCGTGGAACGCACGCGCAGAGCCGGTATCGGGCTGATCTTGTACACGTTGAACAGCGAGGAGCGTTGGGAGACGGCCTTAAAGCTTGGTGTGGACGGAATCGTCACCGACAAGCCGCTGAAGCTCGGTCGGTGGCTGGATGCGGCGACCTCAGCCTCCCGCTGAAACCTCCGGCGGTTGAGCGCCGAACCACCCCTGCGGGTCAGAAAGAGGCCTTAAAGCTCACCTGAAGGGCTGTTTGCGACCCCTCGGAAGAAACGCGCGCCGAGCTACGGCAGGTTCACACCCGGCTTGAGCCGCACCAGGCGGGTCTGGTTGCTTTCGTCCAATTCGGCAACGTCTGCGCGCGACTTCACGAACTCGGAGAACGACTTGAAACCCAGCGCCGACTCCTGGAACGACGGGTCCATACGCTTCATCTGGGTCTTCACGGCCGAGTTGTGCAGCCAGTCCTCGTCGTCCTTGGCATGCCCCAGTCGGAGCGCCCGCACGAGCAGATCAGTTGCGGCTCGCTGCGGGTCGGCTGGCGCATCCGCGTCGGCCTTAGCCGAGGCATCCGGCGTCTTCTTCTTGGTCGCTGCTGGTTTCTCTTTCTGCTCGTCGGCGACGGTGGGGCGCGGCGCCGTCGGGTTCTTCCGCGGCTTGATTCCCGGCAGCGCGTCGTAGTCGGCGAACTCGTCGCAGGCTGCTGCGAGGGAGCGACTGGTGCCGCCCGCTACTCCGATCCCGACGACGTAGCGCCCGAGCCTTTTGCTCTTCTGCGCGAGGGCGATGTAGTCCGAGTCGCCCGCGACGATCACGACGTGAGTGAGGTCGGGCAGGCGGAACAGGTCCTCGACGACGTCTACCGAGAGCCGGATGTCCGCACCGTTCTTGATGCCGGCTGTGGTCGGGAAGAGCTGGGTGAGGTCCACCGCGCGCTCGATCAGCTGCTTCTGATAACCGGCGTTCACCGGCACGGACCAGTCCGCGTACGCGCGGCTGATGACGATCGAGCCGAAGGATGACGCGAAGTCGATGATCGCGCCCACATCGATCGTCGCATCGTGCAGTTTCGTCGCCACCTCCGACTTGGAGCGCGCCGGTGAGAAGTTGCGCGCCTTGTCTCGATGGAAGCGCTGGTCGCCGTGCAACTGGTCGTAGCGGGAGATGACGATGTTGTCGAAGTCGATGTAGACGGCGACACGTGAGTCGCTGGGTTCAGCCATGCGCCCAGTCTGTCGCTAATCGCGCGGCTTGAGTAGTGCCGGATGCCTGTGGCGACCGCCTCGCGCGGGTCGACCTTCCACGCGCGCGTCGAATCAGACCCGCGCTGGGAAGTTCGACCCGCGCGCGACCCCTAAATCCACTTGATCGAATCCTCCGAGATGAGCCACACAAGCGTCACGAGCGCCGCCACGTTCAGCACGACCGTCCACCAGAACGCCGCCCGGAAGCTGGCCTTCTGAGTCTTGTGCCGGAAGGCGAGTTGCGCGATGAGGCCACCGGGCCATCCGCCCAGCAGTCCCAGGCTCAGCAGCGTCGATTCTGGGGTGCGCCACCCGCCGGCGCCGGCCGCGCGCTTGTCCTTCCAGTAAGCGACAAAGCAGAGCAGGCTGGCGATCGCGTAGGCAGCCGGGATCCAGGTCGGCAGTGGCATCAGGGGGGCGGCGATCGCGTACGCTCCGGCGAAGACGACGAGCGGGATCAGGGTCGCGGCGCTGGCGTAAGGCGCCACCGAGGGCGTCCGAGTCGCTGGCCGAACGGCAGCAGCGCCATCCACCAGCACACGCTCCGCCCGAACCCGGCCATCCGGTGCATTCCCCACCGTGAACGTCATGGTGTCGCCAACCTGCGGCCGACCGACACGCGCGTCGAATGCGCTGATGTGCACGAAGACGTTACGGCCGCCATCCGTTGGCGAGATGAATCCGAAGCCGCGGTCGTCATTCCACGACGTCAGCGACCCAGCTACTCGTTCACCCCTCGAAGGCATGGGCCAATGATATTGACATGGCGGTGCCGCTATCCGGGTTCCGCGGAATGATCCGGAGCACAATTCGCAGCGGGCAGGCTAGTTGGCCGCTAGAGCAGTTCTTGATGCTCCCTGCGGCGTGCTTTCGTCGTCTGTGGGGGGAAGATCCTGATCTTGCGAGGACAGCGCCGCGGAACCCAGCGACGGGCTGACAGAGGGATCGAGGATCACCTCGTCCTCCGAGCGAACTCGTGGGGGAGAAGCCGTCCAGGCCTTCAACCGTTGTCCAATATCGCCGTAAGTCGAATCGATTCCGTTGAGAACCGAATCGATGAATGATCCGCGTCCCACTCCGCGTTTGGTGCCGAGCGGATGCGATTGTGCAACACGGAACGACCTAATTTCCTTGGCCGGGTCGACGACTAGCTTCACCGGACTCTCGCGGACGTCCTTGAGTAGTTCGGCAGCGCCTTCTCGTGATCTGGCGGCGAAAGCTTCAACACGCACTGACTCCGGAGCATCCTTGAGCTGTCGAAGGAGCCAGTTGACCCGAGTGGTGGCTTTGCCTTCCTTGGGGGCGTCTAGATCGATGTGGCACGTGACCTTGTTCGACCTGAGGTTGGCACTGATCTCGATCGGGGCGATCGTGTTCGGTACACGGATCGCTGCGAACAATGTGCCGTTGTCCACCAGCGAACGGACGAGCTTGGAGGTTCTTACCCCTGGATCGTTTCGTTCTTCTCGGTTCAATACCGGAGTGACTTCTGTGCCGAGCTTTCGCCCTAGCTGCAGGCAAGCGAAACGAATCAAGGCATCAAACCGACTAGCGACCTCGCCAGCAGACTTGTCAGTGGGGCGCAACGTGCCGGCCGCAACCGCCTCGCGCACGCTCACCCAATTTGGTCCCATGTCATCGAACGACAGCGCGCCCGATCGCGGATGCTCGAGATAGCGAATGAGTTCGCCAAGGATCCACGCTTGATCAGGGTCCGCTACACCCCGAAACTCCTTCTGCATGACCGCGTGAGTGAGTACCTCACTCCACGACCAGTGGTGAAGGGCGACCTTCTTCAATTTTCGTTTGTCGACTGAAGTGGGATGCTGACCAACTGCCGGTGGAATCTCGTTAGAAATGGTGATCAGTGCGTTGAATGAGTGCTCGCGCGCCACGTCTAGATAGTCCCCGAGCTGCTCAGCGGCGAGCGCGTTCGTGCCGGTCTTCACCTCGACAAGCGCCGTCCACACTCTTGACCCGCGACGAACGCGGATAAGCCCGTCCGGAAATACTTTTCGATCACCGAGAACAAAGGGCACCTCGATATACGTGTCCAACTGTCCCGCCGGAGCTCCGAGAGGGGTTGTCAACACACGCCCAAACTCCTTCACCGAAGCCATAACGGAGAGCAGGGCAGAGGTTGCACGGCGTTCCTGCTCGTCGGCTCCGTTGATGCCGGACGTGGGTATGAGTCGCGCAACATGCCAGGACTGTTCGGTCACGTATCTACTCCTCCAGAGCGTGGACCCATTTCGATACACCGTATCTAGAAGGTCCTCAGACTCGGGGACGACTCGCATGGTTCTCCGCGTAGCGGCTCATAGGCCGCACCGAGTTCCGGATGCGCCGTTCGCTCGCTGACTAAGTCGCCGGGTCTACAGGCCGCCGCAGAGGTGACCCCACTGACCGCCGGTGCCGGGGAGCCCCCACTGCAACAGATCGACCACGCTCGAACCGGTCGTCAGCGCGAAAACGTACTTGCTGTCGCTGTCTGGATCTTCGACCGTAATCGTCGTGAGGTCACCGCGAGTTATGTCGGCGTACGTGCCAACCACCGCATCCGGGTACGCGGCAACGACCTCGGCCTGAGTGCTGCCGAGTCCGACGCCCTCCGCGTTGCGTGGGAAGTGCGAGGCCGGGTCAGCGATTCCAATCTCGGAGTAGAACAGGAACGTGCCGGCAGCCATGTCGGAGCTGTCCATCATCGCGTGCGTGTACATTGTGTCGGTCTGCCAGACGACGCCGTAGTGCGGGCAGACCTCGTAGCCGGTGACCGGATAGTTCAACTGGTCGCTCATCTGGGCCCAAGTCGCGCCGATCTGCGCCTCCTCGAAGAAGGTGAAACCGAAGTCCGGTCCTTCTCCGGGCTCTTCCGGCGCAGGGGTCACGGTCACCGTGACAGTGGGGGCAGGATCTGCGCCCGGATCGCCCGCAGGAGTGGGGGTGCACCCGCTCACCAGGAACGCGGCCGCCACCGCGATGACTCCGACAGACACGAGCTTGTTCACGGGCTTCTCCTCTGCTCTTGCCGAGAAAACTAGCAGAAGGCGAGTTATCATCGCGGGATGCGCGACGCTTTCCTTTTCAGCGCGGAACTCTGGCAGTGGGAGGGCAAGAGCGCCTGGCACTTCGTGTCGGTGCCGCCAGACGAGTCAGAGGAGATCCGCGAGCAGCCGCGCATGCCGCGAGGGTTCGGCTCCGTTCGGGTCAGCGTGCGGATCGGCTCATCGACTTGGAAGACCTCGATCTTTCCCGATTCGCAGCGCGGCAGCTACCTGCTTCCCGTCAAGAAGTCGGTGCGGGAGTCCGAGGGAATCAGCACCGGCGACGTAGTGCAGGTCGAGCTCAAACCGCTCGAGTGATCGGCGCCCGTCCAGCGTCGACTGACAGAATTGGATCCCGATCAAGGAGCAGCAAATGGGACTCTTCGACAAGATCTTCGGCCGGCCCGAGCAGCCTCCGCAGCGCCGCAACGAGGATGAGGTCGCGGTCGAGCGGTACGAGTACCTCCTTCGCACGGCTCCACCAGAGACCATCGAGCAGGTCCACACCGAGGCGTTTGCCAAGTTGACGCCCGAGCAGCGGGACATTTTGTTCCAGAAGCTGACCGAGTCTGCACCCGAGGGCGAACGGCCGGCCGACAACCAGCCGAGCACGCTGGCCCGCACCGCGACTCGCACAGAGCTGCGTCAGCCGGGAACGCTCACGCGTGCGCTGGGTGACGGCGATCAGCGGGGCGGCCCCAGCTTCGGCGCGATGTTCGGCAGCTCGCTGCTCGGCACGATCGCCGGTTACGTGATCGGCTCCGCGATCGTGGGCTCGTTCTTCGATGGCGGCGGGGCGGATGCCGGTGCTGACCCCGGCGCGGATGCCTCGGGCGACGCCGGTGCAGACGGCGGGGACTTTGGCGGCGGTTTCGACGGTGGAGGCTTCGACTTCGGCGGGTTCTAGCAACGCCTGAGGAGCCAGCAACCGCCCTTCCCGTGCAGCAGGAAGGACGGTCACTGACCCCTCGGGACTGTTAGACGCTCGGCGTCACCGACAGCACGATCTTGCCGCGCGCGTGGTTTGAGCCGACGTGGCGGAGCGCATCCGCCGCGGCCTCCAGCGGATAGACGGTGTCAATCAGCGGTCGCAGCGCTCCCGCTTCGACGTGCCGGCGCAGCACTTCGAGGTCGTCCTTGCGCACCATCGCGAACATCCCCAAAAGCCGCTGCTTCACGAAGGGCGCCTGGGCAGCGATGGTGAGGTTGCGCGTCACTGCGCCGAGAATGTTCCCTCCACCCTCGCCGCCGACGAGCACGAGCGCGCCACGCTCGGCCAGCATCCGCCGCAGGACTGACACCGACCGGCTGCCGGCAATGTCCAGCACCAGATCGAAGTCGTGCGCGGTCGCCTCCAGGGTCTGTGTCGTGTAGTCGATCACCTCGTCAGCGCCGAGTGCTCGCACGCGCTCTATATTCCTGGTGCTGCATACGGCCGTCACGGTGGCGCCCATGCTCTTGGCGAGTTGGACGGCGAACGAGCCGACGCCTCCGGATGCCCCGATCACCAGCACCCGCTGGCCCTCCTCGAGCTTCCCGTTGCGGAGCGCCTGGAGTGCCGTCACCGCTGACGTTGCGATGGTGGCCGCCTCCTCGAAACTCACGCTGGCGGACTTGCGGACCAGCCACCGCTCCTTCGAGACGGCGTACTCGGCGAACGAGCCGGTCGCGACGCCGAAGACCTCGTCGCCGACCGCGAACTCCGTGACGCTTGCGCCGACCGCGACGACTGTGCCGGAGACATCCGAACCCCGCGTCTTCTGCTTCGGGCGGGTGAAGCCGACGCCGAACAGACGCATCAGGTAGGGCTTGCCCGTCATCAGGTGCCATGCTCCCGGGTCGACGCCTGCGGCGTGCACCTTCAGCAGCACGTCCTCGTCACCGACCTCCGGCACCGGCACGTCGCTGATCGTGATCACATCGGCGTCGCCGTAGCGATCCTGTGTTGCGGCTTTCATCATCCGCCTCTCGTGGCGCTCGGCATCTGGCTTCTTGTTCGTGGTCGAGGTGTTCATTGCAATTCTCCTTACGTGGTGGGGTACTGGAACACGTCGTCGAGCGGGATGCCGAAGACATGCGCGATCTGGAATGCCATCTCGAGTGAGGGGGAGTACTTGCCCTGCTCGATGGCGATGATGGTCTGGCGGGTGACGCCGATCCGTTTCGCCAGGTCGGCCTGGGTCATTTCGCCGTGCTCGAAGCGCAGCTGCCGGATGCTGTTCGTCACGAGCGTCGGTTTCACCATTGCTGGAACCCGCCCCGGTAGGCGACGATCCGCGCGGTGCACGAGGTGATGGCGGAGAGCGTGAACGCGAGGTAGAGCGCGTTGGCGATCCAGAAGTAGTCGACCTCGAACGCTGCCATGAAGATTGAGCCGAGTGCGCCGGCGATCAGCCAGCCGTGTCCGATGAACTCGCCGTACCGGAAGATCTCGCGGTCGCGCCGGTCTTTCTTGCCGCCATCCCCGGACACGATACTGGCGATGATATTCAGCACGATGGCCGAGACGATGGAGATGCCGATCGTCCACAGCATCGTGACGAAGTAGTCGACTTGCGTGATGGGGGTGACTGCCGCGCGGGACAGGATGATGATCAGGTAGGCCGAGTAGGTGACCACAGATACCAATGCTTGGATCCACGTTTCTTTTTCTGCGGATGTCATTTTGCTTGTTCTCCAATGTCAATAAGTCTTTACACGAGAAATGTAAAGCAGCATTCACACCGTGTCAAGCAAACTAGACATCGACTTTCACCGGGCACACCAGGGATGTTCTGCATAACAGGGCGTGTCAGTCGAACTCGGCGGCCCGCTCGCGAGCACGATCTGCCGCGGCCGCAGCTCGTTCCGCGTCGCGCTCGGCTCGCTCCCGCCGGTGCTGCAGGGTGGTCGCATCCCTGGCGGAGGAAGCCAGTTGCTCCTCGAGCTGATCCAGCCGGGCGATCAGCTCCTCCCGCTGCGCCTCGAGCCGGTCGCGCGCAGCAAGCGCCTCGTCGGCCTCACCCTCAAGCCGGTCGAGCTCGTCCTGCACCTCACGCGCCGCGGCCTCGGCTTCTTCCGCCTTCTTCCGAGCCTGATCCTTCAGCCGCTTCACCGGCTTCGCCGCCGCCGCGCCGGCTGACGGCTTCCGCGCTGGGGCGGCGGGCGCATCCGGCTCCCCGCCGGCAACGGCTCCGCTCAGGTCGACCGACTCGAGGCCGGCGAAGGCCAAAGCCCGCACGAGCCTTCCACTGCGCACTGCCGCTGCTGCTGCAGGTTCGGCGAGCCCCGCCTGCAGCGTCTGCTCGACCTCATCGCGGGTTGCTCCGCTGATCGGATGCCCGGCCTCCTCGGCGAGATCCGCGGCAGCCCGCCCGAGCGCGGCGATGACCTGCCGGCGCTGCCTGGTCAGCTCCCGCAGCGATTTCGCATCGAGATCATCCTGCGCTTCCCGAAGCGCCGCGCCCAACGCGAGGACCTGCTCGAGCTCATCCCCGCGCCGTGCAGCCAGCAGGTTGACCGCCCACGCAGCGACCGACGGCTTCTTGAACGCCTTGACCTCCTTGCCGATGGCCGGGTCCGCCTTGGCTCGGTCGTTCCGAGCCGCCGTGAACGCGTCGGGCGGCAACGCGTAGAGCTCTCGAGCGACCTCGGCGATGGCATCCCGACTCGGCGTCATCGGCGCATGTACCTCGTGCGGAGGAAAAGGTAGAGCCCGTGCGCGATGAACCCCAAGGCAATGATGCTAAGCGGCCACACACCGGTTGGCAGGCTGAGAAGGTAGTGCACTGCGCCGTCAAGACCGGTTGTCCAGCTGGAGTCGCTCACGAATGCGCCGCCGACGAAGAGCACCCCGACGAGCACGAGCGCAATTCCTTTTGCCGTGTGCCCGACGATCCCGAGCCAAAGCACCGCGACGCCGACGGCGCCGTCTGGGAGCGTGATGTCTTCCATGAACCGCCGGGAGACGCCGCGCACGGCATAGAACACCCCGACGCTCGCGACGGCGACACCGATCGCGCCGAGGAGGAAGATACCTCCCGGGATGTTGATGAGCGTCGAGCTGACCGTACGGGTCTGCTCCGCCGCATCCGGTTGCCCGCCTGTTGCGAAGACGACCGCGGCCAGCCCGATTACGACAAAGACAACAGACTTGGCGCGATCCCGCCACTTGTTGGGGACCACGCCTTCCGGCCGCGGAGCGATCGGCCCGGTCCACTGCCAGATGGCAAGGCCGAACAGTGACAGTGCGGCGATCCACAGCGCGATGACCCCGCCGGGTGTGTCCGCGACCGCCTCCAGGGCGCCGCTCTGGTCAGCGTTGTGGTCCAGCCCATAGACCACCCCGATCGCGATGATGCCGATCAGCACGTGCAGGGCACCGCTTGCGATCAGACCGGCGCGGGCGAAGACGCGGGCGGGGCGGCTGTCAGCGGCGCGCCGGGCCGCTTCCTTGGCATCCTCTGCCTTGCCCTTGGCAGCGGCGGAACTGGCATCCACGTGCCATTGATACCACGTCGAGGTGGGGCGAAGTCTCGCCCCTGTCTGGCGCGAGTCGTACGATTTCGCATCATGAGACTGTGGTCGCTGCATCCGCGCTACCTCGACAGGCAAGGGCTGACGGCGTGCTGGCGCGAGGGTCTGCTGGCTCAGGCAGTCATCGGCAGGACCTCGGGCGGGTACAGCAACCACCCGCAGTTGCAACGGTTCCGCGGCAGCGACGACCCGCTCGCCTCGATCGGCTCCTACCTGCACGGCATCGTCGACGAAGCGGATGCGCGCGGCTACCGGTTCGCGCGGGACAAGATCCAGCGACCGGGCAATGTCTCTGGGCTGCCGGTCACCGACGGCCAGCTGGACTACGAGTGGCACTGGCTGGGAGCCAAGCTCGCGTCACGCAACCCGTCGTGGAAGCAGCGCCTTTCCCACGTCGAGACACCGGATGCGCATCCGCTGTTCGTCGTCATCCCCGGACCGGTAGAGCCGTGGGAGCGCGTCGAACGGTGACGTGCCGGTGCTCGTGTGAACTTCCGCAGAGTGTCACCCCAGGGGTTGCAGTCGTCGCCGGGTCCGAGAAAAGTCGGGTACTTGCACACGATCGAAAGGACTCACCCATGCTCACTCTGACTGACACCGCAAGTGTGCTGATCAAGAACCTCACCGACCAGACCGCGAGCGACGAGGCGGGCCTGCGCATCAGCGCGGCCGAAGGAACCCCGAACCTCACGGTTGATGTCACCGCCTCGCCAGAGCCGAATGACACGGTGGTTGAGCACACCGGGGCTCGCGTCTTCCTCGAGGAGACCGCCGCTGCTGCCCTTGACGACAAGGAACTGGACGCTCAGGTCGATGAGGCCGGTGCCATCCGGTTCGCGATCAACGACCAGAGCTGACCGCGTCTTCGGCTCTCACTGCCCTCTCCACCGCGGCGAGCGAGTCGGAGACGTCATCCGCGTCGGTGGACCAGTTGCTGACCGAGATGCGCAGGATGTCGCGCCCCGCCCAGTTCGAGCCGGACATCCAACTGGTGCCGTCAGCGATCAGCCGCTCGGTGATGTTGCGGGTGCGTTCATCGTCACCGAAGCTCACGCTGACCTGCGTGAACACGACGTCGTTCAGCACCTCGACACCAGGCATAGCGAGCAGCCCGGCAGCGAGCGCGCGAGCGTTGGCGGCGAGCCGGTCGACGAGCGCGGTCACGCCATCCCGACCAAGGGATCGCAGCGCCGCCCAGACCGGCACGCCGCGCGCCCGTCGAGACAACTCGGCGACCTTGTCGTACGGGTCGCCGGGCCCGTGTTCATCGGTGATCAGATAGCTGGTGTGCACACCGAACGCCTTGCGCACCACTTCCGGCCGCGACACGATCGACACGCCACAGTCATACGGGACGTTCAGCGTCTTGTGCGCGTCGGTTGCCCACGAGTCACAGGTCTCCCAACCCCGCGTCTCTTCGGCGAATCGGCCACTGGCGGCCGCCCACAGCCCGAAGGCGCCATCGACGTGTGCCCACGCCCCGTGCCGGTGGGCGATCGCGGCAGCATCTCCGATCGGGTCGAACGCGCCAGAATGCAGGTTTCCGGCCTGCAGGCAGACGATCGCGGGGCCCGACGTCGCGTCGAGTTCACGCTCGAGCGCATCCGCCAGCATCCGTCCCTGATCGTCCGCCTCGACCTCCACCGGAGCCGGCAGTCCGAGGTAGCGCAGCACCAGGTCGATCACAACGTGCCGCTCCCGGCCCGCGAGGACGGTGATGGGTGGGGAGCCGGCCAACCCATTCGTGGCGAGGTCCCAGCCGACAGCGTCGAGCACGTGCTGCCTGGCCGCCGCGAGGCCGACGAAGTTGGCCATCGTCGCGCCGGTGGTGAAGCCGACATCGGCGCCGGCGGGCAGGCCGAGCAGATCGAGCAGCCACGTGCCCGCCGCTTCTTCGATCGCCGCCGTCGCCGGTGTCGCGTAACGCATGCCGCCGTTCTGGTCCCACGCGCTGACCAGCCAGTCCGCGCCCATAGCGGCGGGCAGGGTGCCGCCGATCACCCAACCGAAGAAGCGTCCGGATGGCATGCCCATGAGGCCGGGCTCGGCGAGCTCTGCCAGTTCGTTGACGACGGCATCGGGCGGCAGCGGCCCGTCCTGAAGCGGGGGAGCGAACCGCTCGTAGAGCTCATTTGCGCTCGCTCGCGGACCGACGGGTCGGGTTGGGAGGGACTCGAGCCATTTGATTGCATTGACGTGTGCCGCGTCCAGTGCATCGCGGTACGCGTCTGATGACGCGGACATGCGAGACATGCTAGACCCGCCGGTCAGCCGTTGGGCGAGAGTCGGGTCGCTTTCTCAGTCAGGTGTGCCCGCAACGCAGACTCGGTCGTCAACGAGATGGCTTTCTCGTAGGCGGCGGATGCCTCGCGAGTCGCCCCCGCTTCGGCCAGCAGGTGCGCGCGGGTCGCCCAGGCCGGTTGGAACCGTTCGGCACCTTCAATCGCCTCGAGGGCAGCGAGCCCGGCATCCGGACCATCGAGTGTCCCGATCGTTGCGGCCAGGGAGACTCGGGCACCGAGCGTCGGAGTGAGTTCTACGAGCGCCGTGTAGAGGGTCCGGAGCGCCCACCAGTCGGTCAGGCCGGTGCGAGCGCGTGCCGCGTGCACCGCCTGGATCGCCGCCTCGAGCTGGAATCGGCCGAGGCGCTGCGCCCGTGCGGCTCGCCTGAGCCAGTCGTCGCCGCGTGCGATGAGGGTCGCATCCCACCGGGTCGTATCCTGCTCCTCGAGCGGCACAAAGCGGCCGTCCGCGCCGGTGCGTGCCCGGGCCCGCGAGAACGAGAACGCGATCAGGGCGGCCAGCCCGTACGCTTCCGGTTCGTCGTCGAGCAGCGTCGCGAGCGTTGAGGCCAGGTACAGCGACTCGGCGGCCAGCGATTCCCGTTCGCCGGAGACCAAGAGCCAGTCGATCGCGTACGCGCCGTAGATCGCTTCGAGCACAGCGGGCAGCCGCTCGGGCATGTCGGCGCGGGTGGGGACGACGAACGGGATCCTCGCATCCCGGATGCGCCGCTTGGCGCGCACCAGGCGTTGCGCCATAGTCCCTGTCGGCATCGCGAACGCACGCGCGATCTGCTCCGCTTCGAACCCGAGAACGGTCTGCAGCATCAACGGCGTGCGGATGCCGGGGTCGACTGCGGGGTGAGCGCACACGAACATGAGTTCAAGCCGTTTGTCGGGGATGGCATCCGGATCGACCTCGTCGAAGACCTGGGGTTCCGCGGCCAGCGGCGCGGAGGTGCGCTCGGCTGCGGACTTCGCGCGGTCCCGCTGCCGGTTACGTGCGACGGTCATCAGCCATCCCTCCGGGTTGGCGGGGACGCCGCTCGCCGGCCACGTGCTGAGCGCCTGCACGAACGCGTCGCCCAGCGCATCCTCAGCTCCGGGGATGTCGCCGGTGCGCGCGGCGAGCAGCGCGAGCAGGCGACCGTACGAAGCGCGGGCGACCACTTCCGCCCGCGCCTTCGCGGTCAGATCGTCCCGTGCCATGCCCCGTCTTCGAAGTGCACTGCGGTCGGTCGGATCTCGATCGTGCCGTAATACGCGGCCGGGCATTTCTCGGCCCAGGCGAGTGCGGCATCGAGGTCCGGAACATCGATCAGGAAGATCCCGCCCAGTTGCTCCTTGGTGTCGGCGAACGGGCCGTCCTGGACCTTCAGCGCGCCGTCGCGCGCGGTTAGCGTCGTTGTGCTGGCTGACTGCTGGAGCACCTCGGCCGCCAGCAGCACGCCGGCCTCATTGAGCGCCTTGGCGTAGTCATCGAAGGCCGCCTTGCCCTCGTTCATCGCCTCAGTGCCGAGGTCGGCCTCAGTCATCTCGGGGTAGTGCATGATCAGTGAGTAGCGCATCTGTCTGCCCTTCTTCTCGTACCGTAGCGGCCACGCGGTGTGACCGACATACCCCTATGACGATTGAGCGTGCAGCCAATCGACACCGGATTTCGCTGGCCCGGGGATCGCGCAGCGATCGTCTCGAAACCTACCCGGCATGATTCTCGGCGCACACTGCTTTACTGCATCATGCAGATCACCGCTTCCGCCATCTCCCTGAACGTCCCTGACGCGGCGACCTCGGGTGACTTTCTCCAGCAGTACTTCGGATTCGATGTGGACATGTCGTCGAATGGCTTCGTGTCGCTGAGTCGTTCGGATGCCGCCATGAACGTCATCTTTCTCGACGCCGGCCTCGGCAGCTTCAAGCCTGCGTCGCACGCGGGGGTCGCTCGCGACGGCATCCTGATCGTGTTCGTCGTCGACGACATAGATGCCCAATGGGAGCGGCTCAAGGACGTGGTTGAGATAGCGACACCGATCGAGACCGAGCCGTGGGGCGAGCGCTACTTCCAAGTGCTCGATCCGAACGGCGTGATCCTTCAGTTGGTGCAGTGGGTTGAGCCGGAGTGGCCCGCGGGAGAGTAGGCGCTCACCGATCGGGCGTCGTCACCGCCGGCTCGACCCCCCCGAGTGCTGGGCCCAGACCGATGTCCACGAGCACAATCCGCCCCGCGAGCCGGGAAGCGGGATCGAGCAGCAGCCCGGCCTTGCACCCGCCGAAGGTCACGGTGACGTCCGCTGGCAGCACTGTCGGGTCCGGGACGGAGCCGTCATCCGGGTGGATGCCGCTCGGGATGTCGACGGCGACGACGAGCGGCCGCTTCGGCTGGGCGAGCACCGGCAGCACCAAGGCGACCACCTCACGCGCGGTGTCGCGCAGCGCGGGGGAGCGGCTGGCCCCGGTGCCGAGGATGCCGTCGAGAACGACATCGGAGACCTCCGCGGCCTGAGCGGCCATTCGCGGCTCGATGACGTTTGCGCCCGCGACCATCGCAGCGGCGGCAGCGCGTTCGTGCATCGTGCTGCCGGTTTGGATCACCGACACGTCGGCGCCGTCCGACGCCAGCTCGGCCGCCGCGAACAGTGCATCGCCACCGTTGTCTCCCGACCCGGCAAGCACGAGGATGCGACCACCGCCATCCGGAAGCAGCGCGCGGAGCTCCCGCGCGAGACCCGCCGCGGCGCGCGCCATCAGGGGAACGCCGTGCTTCAGAAGTGGCTTTTCAGCGGTCCGGATCTGGTTTGCGGTGTAACCGTGCATCCACCCATCTTGCTTGTCGCAACTGTTGACAGCACGGAAATGTCGTTCTAGTCTATATTCAACCAAATGGTTGATAAATGAATTGGTTGACGATGACGAGCGACAGAGACGAGTGGCTGGACCGGGCGTTCCTGGCCCTCGCGGATCCCGTGCGACGCGGAATCGTTGCGCGGTTGTCTCGCGGACCGGCGACGGTCAACGAGCTCGCCGAACCGTTCGACATCACGAAGCAAGCGGTCTCCAAGCACATCCAGGTGCTCGAGAACGCTGGGCTGATCACCCGGAGTCGAGACGGTCAGCGCCGCCCGGCTCACCTTGACCCGGCCGGGCTCGAGGAGCTCACCGGCTGGATCGACAAGTACCGGCTGGACGCCGAGCGGCGCTATCGCACACTCGACGCCCTGTTGGAGACCATCAAGGAGAACTGAAATGAGCAACGCACTGAAGCTCGACGTGCCCGAGGGCGTGCCGTTCATCGACTTCGAGCGCGAATTCGACGCGCCGGTAGAGGCGGTGTTCCGCGCCCACTCGGATCCCAAGCTCATCAAGCAATGGCTCGGCCCGCGCGGGTACGAGATGACCGTGGAGCGGTTCGACTTCCGCACCGGCGGCAGCTACCGCTACATCCACAAGGCCAATGGCGAGGAGTACGTATTCAACGGCGTCTTCCACGTCGTACGTCCGAACGAGTTCGCTATCCAGACCTTTGAGTTCGAGGGCTACCCGGATGTCGTGAGCATCGAGTCGATGAGGTTCGAGGATCTCGGAAACGGACGCACGCGTCTCGTCGGACACTCGGTCTACCCGACGCAGGAAGCGCGCGACGGGATGGCTGCCAGTGGCATGGAGACGGGCCTGTCCGAAGGCTACGAGCGTCTCGACGAACTGCTGGCGGCTGGCGTCGCAGCCTAGCCGGCCGCACGCGAAAGAGCCGGGCCCGCGGGGCCCGGCTCTTCGAATGCGCTTGTTGGATAGACCGTTACTCGCCGGTCCTCTTGGAAGCCTTCGCCTTCTTGTCGGCGCGCTTCTCTTTCAAGGACTTCGAAGCAGCGGTCTTCGTGTTCGCGCCCTTCTTCGGTGACTTGTTGGGCATACGGCACTCCCTCCGTCGGAAGCACTAGGGCTTCTGTGTCTTCGAGGCTACCCTCGCCCTGTCCCCGAGTCGAGAATCGGGGGTTTCCCCGATGGCGCCGCACGGCCTCCTGCGTGAGGGTTGAAGCATGACAACACTCAGCAGACCACGCACCGATCGGGTCATCGCCGGAGTCTGTGCAGCGATCGCCCGCCGCTTCGGATGGAAGGTGACGGCTGTGCGCATGCTTACCGCGCTCAGCATCCTGCTCCCGGGCCCGCAAGTGGTCGCCTACATCGTGCTGTGGGTGCTCATTCCGTCGGATTCTGACGTCGTCCGGGTAGGTTGAGGTCCTCCGGATCCACCTCGACATCGCCGACGTCGTCCGGACCCCCCGTGCCGGGCAGTAGGTTGACGTCACCCTCGTCGATCTCAGGGTCGTCAGTCGCGCGGCTGGAGGCTGGACTCTCCTGACGTTCCTGCGTCTCGCTTTCGCTCCCAGGCGTGTACGCCATGTCCTTCTCGAGCTGCTCTTTCTCATCGCGTTCGGTCATGCTGCGAAGTTAGGCGCGGACGCTGGGACACGCCTGACGGAATACTCATGGTCGGCACACCGTTCTGGGGTTAGATTCGTTCGCACACTCAGCGGAAGGCCACCCCCGTGACCCAGCAACTGCAACTCGGCCTCGACACGTTCGGAGATGTCACTCTCGACGTCGATGGCGACCCGATCAGCCACGCCCAGACCATCCGGAACATCGTCGAGCAGGGTGTGTTCGCCGACTCGCTGGGCATCGACTTCATCGGGGTGGGGGAGCACCACCGCGACGACTTCGCAGTGTCATCGCCAGAGATGGTGCTGTCGGCGATAGCGAGCCGCACGTCGCACATCCGACTCGGCTCGGCGGTGACCGTGCTGAGTTCAGACGACCCGGTGCGGGTCTTCGAACGGTTCTCCACCCTCGACGCGGTGTCGAACGGACGGGCAGAGGTCATCATCGGGCGCGGCTCGTTCACCGAGTCGTTCCCGCTGTTCGGCTTCAAGCTGGCCGACTACGAGCGGCTGTTCGAGGAGAAGATCGAACTATTTGCCGAGCTGTTGAAGGGTGGCCCCGTCTCCTGGTCGGGTTCGGTGCGCGCACCGCTCACCGACCAACTGGTATTCCCGCCGGCCGAGTCCGGCAGCATCACCACCTGGGTCGGCGTTGGCGGTACACCGGAGTCGGTCGTGCGCGCCGCGCATTATGGCTTCCCGCTCATGCTGGCCATCATCGGCGGTGACCCTCTGCGCTTCGAACCGTTCGTCGGCCTGTACAAGCGCGCACTCGGCCAATTCGGCAGGCCAGAGCTGCCGATCGGCGCACACTCGCCCGGGCATGTCGGCAAGACCGACGAGGATGCGCTCGAGGAGCTCTACCCGCACTTCAAGAAGAACCGCGACCGCATCGGCGCCGAACGCGGCTGGCCGCCGGTCACCCGCCCGGAGTACGAGAACGAGGCGAAGAGCGGTGCCCTGTTCGTGGGCTCACCAGAGACGGTCGCCCAGAAGATCGCGCGAGCGGTCAAGGGGCTCGGACTGTCACGTTTCGACCTCAAGTACTCCAACGGCTCGATGCCGCACGAACTGTTGATGTCGAGCATCGACTTGTACGGCAACGAGGTCATCCCGCGGGTGCGGGAGCTGGTGGCAGCGTGACTGGCGGTCCCGGCTCGTTCAGCGGTCAGCGCGGAGCGCGTCGAACTGCTGTCGCCATGGCTCACGGAGCTTCGCGTACCGTTCGTCCCAGTCGACGCCCGGTGTGCGCTCCGGATCCGTGACGGATGCGGCGGCAGCGCCAAGCAGGTCGTCGAGCCGCTCGAGATAGGTCTGCCAGCCCGGCCCATAGTCGATCGACTGCACGCTGGTGTGCACAAGCCTCATTCTGGCGCCATCCGGCGTCTCGTCGACCGTCACGGTGAGCTCGGTCGGCTGCTCCTCGATCGCATGCCAGGTCGTCGTGAAGGTGTGCGGTGGGTCACACGCAGAGACGGTGCCGGTGACCCACACGCTTCCGTCGTCGCTCAGCCCTTCCCAGGTACCGCCGAGCCGGAGTTCGCCGCGGTACGGCGCCATCCAGCGGGCAAGCCGTTCCGGGTCGGTCACCGCGGACCAGACGTCGGCCACATCGGTGTCGAACAGTCTGACGAATTCGAGATCGAACCCGTTCGCTGCTGTGGTCAGGTCGCCGAAAATCCTGGTCATTGTGCTGTCCTTCTCTCGCGCTTGCCTCGCGCGATCTCGGTCTCGAGGGCGTCGAGACGTTGGTTCCAGAGCGTCCGGTAGCGGTCGGCCTGGTCCTGCAGTTGGGTGATCACGCGCTCGTCGAGCCGGTAGATGCGACGCGATCCCTCTGGCCGCACGCGCACGAAGCCCGCTTCGCGCAGAACTCGCAGATGCTTGGCCACCGCGGGCTGGCTGATGCCGAATTCGCTCTCGACAACGCGCGACACTTCGCCAGCCGACTGGTCCCCGCTCGCGAGGAGTTCGACGAGCCGCCGGCGCACCGGGTCTCCGAGAACGTCGAGCGCGTGCATGCCCCTCAGCATATAACCGAGTGGTTATAACCACAATAAGCGGGAAAAGTTTTGCGGCAAATCCCTGCTTCCCTTTTCCCTTGTCGGTGGCTGGTGCAAGGCTTGACGGGTAGCAGTCGCCACGTGCGGACCATCGTCGAGGGGCCGAGCGGGAGAGCCCATGAGAATCCCCAACGCAGCGAAACCGTTCCTTGTCGCGCAGTACCGCATCCTGGTCGCCGCGCTGACGCTTTCCATGTTCGGCACGGGCGTGTGGCTGATCGCGGTCGTCTTCCAGGTCATCGATCTTGGCGGCGGCCCGGTGGAGCTCTCCTGGGTCGTGCTGGGCTCATCACTCGGGCTCGTCGCCGCGGTGCTGTTCGGTGGAGTGGTCGCCGACCGGGTCCCGCGCCGCACCATCCTCGTCGCGGTCGAATCGACTCGCACCGCAGGTGCCGCGGTCGCCGCGACGCTGTCGCTCACTGGCAACCTTGAACTCTGGCACCTGGTCGTCATCGCGACGGTCCTCGGCTGCGCCGACGGCTTCTTCTACCCGGCGTATTCGGCGCTCCTCCCATCGGTGCTCCCGGACGAATTCCTCCTGGCGGCGAACGGTGTCGAGGGGATGCTTCGGCCCGTCATCATGCAGGCGGCCGGCCCGGCCGTTGCAAGCGCGATCATCGCCGTTTTCTCGCCCGGTGTGGCGTTCGCCGTGGTTGCCGCGTCCCAGGCGCTCGCGGTCGGCGGCCTCGTCATCATGCGCCACATCCCGGTCGAGCGAGAGCCGCGGGACGGGCATCCGGTTCGCTCAATGCTCTCCGATCTCGGTGCAGGCTTCGTCTACATGGTCCGCACGCCGTGGCTGTTCGGCACGCTGCTGTACGCGAGCGTGCTGGTGTTCCTGATCATGGGGCCGATCGAGGTGCTGCTGCCCTTCGCAATCCGCGACGTCGTCGGCGCGGACGATGCCGCGGCATCTTACGCGCTCGCGCTCGCGTCGTTCGGGATCGGCGGCGCGGTCGGGTCGCTCATCGTGGCGTCGCTGCGCTTGCCGCGACGTTACCTGACGATCATGGTGCTGCTGTGGGGTGCGGGTGGCGCACCGTTGGCGATCATCGGCTTCGCCCAGCAACTGTGGCTGATCATCGCCGCGATGTTCATCGTCGGCTTCTCCTACTCGGCGGCGAGTGTCGTGTGGGGAACCCTGTTGCAGCGCCGCGTGCCGTCCGCCATGCTCGGGCGGGTTTCGAGCCTGGACTTCTTCGTCTCGCTCGTGTTCATGCCCATCTCGATGGCCCTCGCCGGACCCGTCGGCGTCGCGATCGGCAACGCTCCGGTGTTCCTGATTGCGGGACTGGCGCCGGTGGCGCTGGCGGTGCTGACGATCGTCATCTTCCGAATGCCGAAGGACGAGCTCGCGCATCCCCTCGATCAGGTGCCGGAGCCGGTCGAACGCACCGAATGAGCGCTGCACACTTGCATCTCGGTCGAACATATGTTCGAATAGGGGAATGCGGTGGAGCGGCCAGCAGATCGACCAGGAGCAGCCGGATGCCCTTCCGGGTCTCGCGCGCCTGAACAACCTGGTGCGCACGGTTCGCACACCCGACTTCGACGGCGTGACGTTCTACGAGGTGCTGGCAAAGAGCGCGCTCAACCACATCCCGAAACAGACGGCGATGCCGTTCGGATGGACCATCAACCCGATGCGCGGCTGCCTGCACCGCTGCACCTACTGCTTCGCGCGGCCAACGCACCGCTACCTCGACCTGGATGCCGGCGACGACTTCGACACGCAGATCATCGTCAAGGTCAACGTTGCCGAGGTGCTCGCGAAGGAACTTTCGAAGCCGACCTGGGGGAGGCATCCTGTCGCCCTCGGCACCAACACGGATCCCTACCAGCGGGCAGAGGGCCGCTACCGGCTCATGCCCGGGATCATCTCCTCGCTCGCCGCCAGCGGAACCCCGCTGTCGATCCTGACCAAGGGAACGCTGCTGCGGCGCGACCTTCCGCTGCTTGCGGAAGCCAGCAGGGTGGTGCCGGTCGACCTCGCGATGTCGATCGCGATCTACGACGACGAACTGCAGCAATCGGTCGAACCGGGAACTCCGACGGCGAAAGCGCGGCTCGCGACCGTCACCGCGGTGCGCGAGGCGGGTCTGGAGTGCTCGGTGTTCATGATGCCGATCCTCCCGTTCCTCACCGACAGCAAGGAGCATCTCGACCTCGCACTTCGCCAGGCGAAGGCGGCCGGTGCCAGTTCGGTGCTCTACACCGCGCTGCACTTGAGGCCGTTCACCAAGGAATGGTTCATGCAGTGGCTTGAGCGCGAGCATCCGGAGCTCGTCGCACGCTACGTCGCGCTCTACGGCGACAAGGCATACGCGCCCACCGGCTACCGCAAGTGGCTCGCCGCGCGCATCCGTCCGCTGATCCGCGCGCACGGCCTCGATCGCGGCAGAACCGATGCCTCAACCGGTGGGGTGCGATCGAGCGCTCTCGGGATGCTCCGAGGCGACGACGGTGAGCGCTCCCTCATCGCAGAGGAGCTGCCGCCGGGCATGGCCGCGCACCTGGAATCCCAGCCCACCCTCTTCTAAGCCAGCTATTCATCCGGATACCCCGTGAAGTTCATGGGAAGCAGGCGTCGGCAGCGGGCCGCCACCCTAGCATCGGCCTCAACAGTCGGGCGTTTGTAGGGGAGCAGGTTCGCTTGTGTCCAGGTCAGGGGAGCAGTCGAAGTCAGCCGCGGCGCTGGCGACTGGACCGATAACTCAGCCCGCAGCCGTGACCTCCGTGGGGAATGCGGGACTGACGGCCGTGATTCAGTACGGCGGACGGCGTTTCCAATGCAAGCCGGAGATGGCGCGGATCTTCCTGAAGCGAGCCCGAGCAGTGATCGAATGCGGCGAGCATGAACTCGTGCCTCTGCTCCACAGCGAGGGCGTCGAACTGCTCTTGATCTCGCGAGCTACGCCTTATTCGCTGCTAGAGAACTAGCGGCTACAGCGCAAACTCGAAAATTTTCGGGCGTTTTCGTCCGCTTCACGGACCGTGCTCACATCCGGAGATCCCTGCAATGACGGGCAAGTAGCGGCCCCTGCGCGGCGTAGGTAGAACGTTCCCTCTTGAGAACGGTTCGCAAGTTACTCAGGTAGCGCGGAGGTTCGGCAATCAGGATCGTTTCTGGCACTTCTCCTCGCGGGTTGAGTGTTGGCGTGTTTGATCCGCCGACTGGTCGACCTGGACAGGTGCCCGGATGCTCGCCCCCCGAGTTCCGTGCGCCGCGTGTGCCCCGCCGCATCGACGTTCCACCACGCGTTCCCTAGACGCCTGACCCGGAAGACACAACTACCCCCTTGCTGATCGAGAAGATGCGTGCCGCCATCAAGCACGCCACACCCGAAAAAGCCGCAAACCAGAAGCCCAGTGGACGCCGACGCGGCGTCGCCAAGGGTGGCGTCCGCCATTTCACGGCGCGCTACCTCGGGGAACTCGGCCTCGGCATCGTCGCACTCGCCGTGATCGTCGGTGCCGGAGTAGGTGTGCCGGCCTACGGTGACGCTCTCGTCGTCGCTTCCGACATGACGCCAATGGAGCAGGTCTCGGAGCAGGATCTCGCCCCGCAGGCAGTCGAGGTCGACAAGAAGGCTCCGAAGCAGGCCGTGCACCGCGACACCTACGGTGCAACCGAGGCGCCGCCGGAGGTCGTCTGGCCGGTCGGCTCGGGTGCGACCATCACGAGCGGGTTCGGTGCCAGAGCCGGATGTTCGATCGGTTGTAGCTCCAACCATGAGGGCATCGACTTCACGCCCGGCGCCGGCGCTCCGATCGTGGCCGCCGCCGACGGCGTCGTGACCGCTGCCAACACCGGTGGCGCATACGGCGTGCACGTGCGCATCAAGAGCGTCGTGGCCGGCCAGGAGGTCGAGACCATGTACGCACACATGCAGCACGGCTCGATGGCCGTCAGTGTTGGCCAGAGCGTCACGGCCGGTCAAGTCATCGGCGCAGTCGGCAGCACCGGCGTCAGCACCGGCCCGCACCTGCACTTCGAGGTTCACGTGGGTGGAGGCCCCATCGAGCCGCTCGGCTGGTTGCGCGCAAACTCGGTCTGAGTCCGCGAGGGGACACCGGCTCAGGACGGCCACAGGCTAGCCTGAGCCGGTGCCCTCGAACCCAACGACAGTGTCGATCGTCATTCCCGCCTACAACGAGGAGGCGTCGATCAAGGGGTGCGTGCTGGCTGCTGTCCTGCAGACCAGGCCGGCCCACGAGATCATCGTCGTAGACAATCGCTCGACCGATCGCACCGCCGAGATCGTGAAGGGGCTGCAAGCGGAGCATCCGCAGCAGTCGATCATCTACGTTCAGCAGAACGACGTGCAGGGCATCATCCCCACACGCAACGCGGGCCTCGACGCGGCGACCGGAGACGTGATCGGCCGAATCGACGCGGACTCCGTCATCGAACCGACCTGGGTCGAGGAAGTCCAGAAGGCATTCGCCGATGAGTCGGTCGCCGCAGCGACCGGCCCTGTCCTCTACTACGACATGCCACTTCGACGGTTCGGACTGAAGGCCGACGACCGCCTGCGCCGGGTCATCCTGAGCCTGTCCCGGGACTACCACTTCCTGTTCGGCAGCAACATGGCGATTCGGCGTCAAGCGTGGGAGGCCATCCGGGCCGACACCTGCCTTGATGAGAAGGATGAACTGCACGAGGACATCGACTTGTCCATCCACCTCGCGCAGCACCGGCTGCGCGTCGCCTACGTGCGCTCGATGGTGAGCGGGATGTCGGCCCGCCGAGTCGAGGACAGCCCGCGCGAGTACAGCTACTACGTCGGGCGCTTCGAGCGCACCTACGCGCGACATGGCCTCATGAACCCGCTGTTGCGTGCTCCGATGGTCGTCTTCTTCGCCGTGTACCCGCTCGCCAAGGCCATCCGCACCCTCCGCAACCGCAGGCTCTTCCTGGACCACGCGCCGGGCCGCTGACGGTCGGTCGCCGGGGTTAGCCTGATTGCGTGGGCAAACAGGACGGCAGTGACCGGCAGGTCAGCGCCGAGGACATCGACAGCAGTTCGGCGCCCATCCTGCACGTCGACCTTGACGCGTTCTTCGCGTCTGTCGAGTTGCTTGAGCACCCTGAGCTCGCCGACAAGCCGGTGGTCGTCGCCCACAATTCGGCGCGCTCGGTGGTCACTGCGGCGAACTACCCGGCGCGCAAGTACGGGGTGCGCTCGGCGATTCCGCTGGCCAGGGCGCTGCAGCTCTGCCCGAAGGCGATCGTGCTCGAGCCGCACTTCGACCGGTACCGGGCGCTGTCGCGGCAGGTGATGGCCATCCTCGACGACGTTTCTCCGACTGTGGAACGGCTCGGCATCGACGAGGCCTTCGTCGACGTGTCCGGCGCGGGCGCGGTGATCGGCTCACCGGCTGAGGCAGCGGAGTTGATCCGCGGCCGCGTGCTCGCAGAGACGGGGCTCACCTGCTCGGTCGGAGCTGCGGCGACCAAGTTCGTCGCCAAGCTTGCCTCCGGGCGTGCCAAGCCTGACGGGCTGCTGGTGATCCCTCGCGACGAGACGCTGGCGTTCCTGCATCCGCTCCCCGTCGGTGCACTATGGGGAGTCGGGGCGGTCACCGAGAAGACGCTTCTGGACCGCGGCCTCGGCACCATCGGCGACGTGGCGGCGGCGCCACTGGCGACGTTGCAGCGGGCGCTCGGCGAGGCATCCGGTCGCAAGCTGCACGAACTCGCGAACGGCATCGACCCGCGGCCGGTCGACACGAACTCGGTGGAGAAGAGCGTCGGGCACGAAGTCACGTTCGAGACGGACGTCACGGATGGCGACCTGCTGCGGCGCGAGTTGCTTCGCCAATCGACTCAGGTGGCCGCGCGGCTCCGCGACGCCGGACTAGCCGGCCGAACCGTCGCCCTTAAGCTGCGCTTCTCCGATTTCACGACCATCACGCGATCGCGCACGCTCGCGGATCCGACCGACCTCGGTCGCCGGATCTACGACGAGGTGCGCTCGATCTACGATGCCCTCGACAACCGGAGGCCCGTGCGGCTCATCGGTGTGCGCGTCGAACAGTTGACCGGTGATGAGGCTCAGCCGGCGCTGTGGGACACCGACGACAGCTGGCGGGAGGCGGAGCGCGCGATCGACGGCGTCGCCGACCGGTTCGGCCGAGGGGCGCTGCGTCCAGCTGCGCTGCTGAAGCCGACGGCACCCATCCGCCCGTCCGGTTCTTGATTCTCGAGGTTCACTGCGAGTCTTGAGCATGCGGGACGTACGGTTGCGTCATGCCAACAGTCGCAGAGGAACTCGCGGAGTCCGTGCCCAAGCGCGGTGTGAAGCTCGCCTACGGTGAAGCCGTCGTCATGGGAGACACGACGCTGGTGCCCATCGCGATGGTCACCTATGGCTTCGGCGGCGGTGGGGAGAGCGGCAAGGGCGGTGGTGGCGGGGGCGGCGCGACGATGCCGCTCGGCGTCTACGTGACGCGCGGCGCCACAACCAGTTTCCGGCCCAATCCGGTCGCGCTGCTCGCGGTGTCCATTCCGCTCGTGTGCGCTGTCGGCTGGGCGATCTCTCGCATCGTGAAGGCGATGCGCTAGACCCAGCCGAGCCGGCGCCTGACCGCCTGTGCGCCGCGGTGTGGGAAGGCGTCCCAGCCGGGGGCGAGTTCCTCCTCGGCGAGTTCGAGCAGCAATCGAGCGCATGTCTCGACGTCCCGCTCCTGCGCATCGGCGACGCGCGCGGCGAACTCCGGATGCACCAGCTCGATCCTGCGCAGAACGTCGAACGCGTCGAGCCGCTCCGATCCGATGCCGGGTTGCCTCAGCACCAGCGCCTCCAGCAGTGAACGCACAGCGACCGAGCGCACGCCCTCGCCGGCGATGAGCTTTTCGCCCCTCCGGTACCGGCCGACCCCGATCAGCAGCACCGCGATGAACAGCAGGATCTCCTGCTCGGCGTCGACACTCTCCCGCGGACTCTCCCGCGACACCATCGCTTCGATCGCCGGGCCCACTCCACCGCGATCGAGGACCACCAAGGCGGTCTTCCCCTGCCAGACGGCCAGGTCGTCAACGGATGCGACTCCGAACTCGAGCACATGACCGTTGTCGTAGATGACCTTGCGGCCGCCCTCGTGCTCGGGTGCGGCCACCGCGATGCGTTCATGCTCTGGCAGCCAGTCGAGGTTCCGCTTGTACTCCTCCTGGCGGCCCGGTTGAACGACGAGCGCGAAGTCGTGGTCAGACCACTCATCGGCTCGGGAGCGGTCAGCTGCTGAACCCATGAACACCAGCCCGATGACATCCGGCCGGTCCGAGACACTCGCAAGCAGCCGGTCGCTGTATGCCTTGAACTCGTCGCGCCGCACTGTGCTCTACCCGACCTGCGGGACGATCTCGGTGGCGAAGAACTCGAGCTGGTCCAGGTCCTGCAGGTCCAGCAGCTGCAGGTAGACGCGAGTGACGCCGAGTTCGGCGAAGGCCCCGAGCCGATCGACAACCTCGATGGGCGTGCCGACGATCCCAGTGGGTCGCATCCGGTCCAGATCCCGCCCGATGGCCTCCGCCCTGCGCTGGGCGTCAGCGGTGCTCGCGCCGACAGCGATGGTGCCCCCGATCGACAGGATCGGCACCTCGCGTTCGGCGGCCTCGCTCGCCTGGCGAACCCGCGCCATCCGGGCGCGGTGCTCAGCCAGGTCGACGAACACCGAGTTGTACTCGGTCGCGAAGCGCGCCGCGAGGGCGGGCGTGCGCTTCGGCCCACCGCCGCCGACGATGATCGGCACGCTGGATTGAGTGGGCTTGGGCAGCCCGGGTGCGTTCTGCAACCGGTAGTGCTCACCCTCGTACGAGAACCGGTCGCCGACCGGCGTTGACCACAGCCCGGTGATCAGCTCGAGCTGCTCTTCGAGCATCCCGAACCGCTTCGCGGGGAACGGGACACCGAGCGCGGTGTGCTCCTCCTCCATCCAGCCGGTGCCGAGCCCCAGTTCGACCCTGCCGCCGGACATCTGGTCGACGCCGGCGACCTGGATCGCGAGGATGCTGGGATGCCGGAAGGTGACCGAGGTCACGAGCGTGCCGAGGCGGATGCGACTGGTCTCCCGGGCGAGGCCGGCGAGCGTTGTCCATGCATCCGTCGGCCCTGGCAGCCCGTCGCCGCCCATTGACAGGAAGTGGTCGCTGCGGAAGAAGCCGTCGAAGCCGAGCCGCTCTGTCGCTTGCGCGACGGCGAGCAGATCGTCGTAGCTCGCACCCTGCTGGGGCTCTGTGAACACGCGGAAATCCATCGTCCCACCGTATCCGCACTAGAATGGGTGCCGAACACGGGAGTCCGGTGAGCCGGGCTGAGAGGAAGCTGATCGAAGCTTCGACCGTCGAACCTGATCTGGATAATGCCAGCGCAGGGAGGGCCAAATCTCTACTCCCGTGCCTATTTCAACCACTGAAAGGGCACGAACAGTGACCAGCACTTCAACAACCAAGCAACCCGTCGTCCGCCGTAATCTTCGCTGGCGCGTGGTCGACATCGTGGTGGCGAGCGTCATCGGCGTCGCATCCGGCGCGGTCTTCCTGGTTTGGAATGTCGCCTCCGAGCCCGTCACCGGGCCGCTCGGCGCGCTGCTGCCGGGTCTGCAGGCGCTCGGCCACGGCTTCTGGCTCTTCGCGGGCGTGCTCGCGGGGCTCATCATCCGCAAGCCGGGCGCGGCGCTGTATGGCGAACTGCTCGCCGCAACGGTGTCGGCGCTGGTCGGCAACCAGTGGGGCGTAGACACGCTGGTCAGCGGCGTCGTGCAGGGTCTCGGCGCGGAACTGGTGTTCGCGGTGTTCCTGTACGCCAATTACCGCGTCTACGTCGCGATGCTCGCTGGCATGGGCGCCGGGCTCGCGATGGTCATCCACGACCTGATCGTCTGGTACGCGGGCGCCGACACGCTGTTCGCCACGGTCTATGCGGTCTGCGGGATCATCAGCGGTGCAGTCATCGCCGGGCTGCTGTCGTGGCTGGCCATGCGTGCGCTCGCCCGGACGGGAGTGCTCAGCCGGTTCGCGGCCGGTGAGTCGGCCAAACGGGTGTGAGCGCGTCGACGCGGGTGAGTGCGCCCGCGCGCGTCACCGCTCGCGGCTGGGGTTGGAGACACTCCGGCCGCGAGAGGTGGGCGGTGGACGGTATCGACCTCGACATCCGGCCGGGGGAGCGGGTTCTGCTGCTCGGGCCATCAGGGGCCGGAAAGTCCACCCTGCTCTCGGCGCTCGCCGGCGTGCTCGGCGGTGCGGATGAGGGCGAGCAGCACGGCGAGCTGACGATCGACGGCCGCGAACCGGATCCCGCACACGGGAGGGTCGGCTTAGTGCTGCAGGATCCGGAGTCCCAGGTCATCATGGCAAGGGTCGGCGACGATGTGGCCTTCGGATGCGAAAACCTTGGGATTGAGCGTGAGGAGATCTGGCACCGGGTCGGCGAAGCGCTCGATGCGGTCGGCCTCGATCTTGCACTCGACCGTTCAACCGCGGCGCTCTCCGGCGGGCAGAAGCAACGGCTCGCGCTGGCCGGGGTGCTCGCGATGCGACCGGGTCTGCTGCTCCTGGATGAGCCGACCGCGAACCTGGACCCGGACGGCGTGCTCGAGGTTCGCGACTCTGTGAGCAGGGTGCTCGAGGCCACCGGCGCAACGCTCGTGGTCGTCGAGCATCGAGTCGACGTGTGGCTGCCTGTCGTCGACCGGGTCATCGTGCTCTCGCCCGAGGGCGGGGTGATTGCCGACGGGGACCCCGATGCTGTGCTCGTCGACCACGGCGAAACGCTCGCCGCGAGCGGCGTGTGGGTGCCCGGTCGCGAAGCCTGGAGTCCGGAGCGGTTCGCGCGACCGGGGGAGGCGCTGCTCACCGCCGACTCGCTCAGCGTCGGCCGGGCGGGTACCGTGGTCCGCTCGGAAATCGACCTCGAGTTGCGCGAGGGCGTGGCGACCGCGCTCAGCGGTGCGAACGGATCCGGGAAGACCACGCTCGCGCTCACCCTTGCCGGGCTGCTGCCGTCGGTCGCCGGCGAGGTGGCGGCATCCGATGCTCTGCGCGCCGGTATCGGCCCGCATCCGTACCGCTGGAAGTCGCGCGACCTGCTCACCCGCATCGGAATGGTGTTCCAGGAACCGGAGCACCAATTCCTCGCGTCTACAGTCCGCTCCGAGCTCGAGGTCGGGCCGAAGGCGCAGCGGCTGCCGGAGCCCGAGGTGCGCGACCGCGTCGACCAGTTGCTGCAGCGGTTGCGGTTGGAGCATCTGGCCGAGGCAAACCCCTTCACGCTGTCCGGTGGGGAGAAGCGCCGGCTCAGTGTTGCAACCGCGCTCGCTACCCGTCCGCGCCTCCTGGTGCTCGACGAGCCGACGTTCGGTCAGGACGCGCGCACCTGGCGGGAGCAGGTGGCGTTGCTCGCCGAGCTGCTCGATGAGGGCAGCGCGGTGCTGTTCGCAACGCACGATCGGGTGTTCGTCGAGGCGCTCGCCGATCAGGAGGTGTCGCTGTGACCGCGTTCGCTCGGGTGAACCCGGTGGCCAAATTGGCCGCGGCCCTGCTGCTGGCGGCGTGCCTCGTCCTGACCATCGATCCGGTGTCCGCGGCGACGGCGCTCCTGCTCACCGGCATCGCACTCCCGTTCATCGGGCCAGGGTGGCGAACGTTCTGGGCGCGAACCTGGCCGGTGTGGGTCGCCGCCCCTCTGACCGGGTTGACGATCCTGCTCTACGGGCAGGCATCCGGAACCGTGTATGTCGAGTTCCTGGCGGTGCGGATCAGCGACGGGTCGATCGAATTGGCGGTGGCCACGACCTTGCGCGTGCTGGCGATCGGGCTGCCCGCGGTGGTGCTGTTCAGCTCGGTCGACCCGACGGATCTCGCCGACGGTCTGGCACAGGTCTGGCGACTGCCCAACCGCTTCGTGCTCGGCGCCCTGGCCGGCCTGCGGCTGGTCGGCTTGTTCATCGACGATTGGCGCTATCTCGAGCTCGCGCGTCGCGCGCGTGGCGTCGGCGACACCGGGCGGATCCGCCGCATCCCCGGGCAGGTGTTCGCACTGCTCGTGCTGTCCATCCGGCGCGGGACGAAGCTTGCGACCGCGATGGAGGCCAGGGCGTTCGGCGGAGCTCATCGCACCTGGGCGCGTGAATCGCGGTTCGGTGCCGCCGAGTGGCTGGTGGTCGCATCCGGCGCCCTGGTCGGTGCGGCGGCTATCGTTGCTGCCGTCGTGACAGGGGAGTGGAACTTCATTGCTGGTTGATCGGATTCTCATCGACGGTCGGAGCGGATCCGGCAAGACCAAGGTGGCTCACGGGCTGCTGGAAGCGATGCCGGATGCCCAACTGGTGCGCCTCGACGAGCTCTACCCGGGCTGGGACGGGTTGGAGGCGGGCAGCCGACACGTTCACGACTTCATCCTCGCGGCAGAGCGGCCTCGCTGGAGACGCTGGGACTGGCTTGCCAACGAGCCAGCCGAGTGGCACGAACTGAACCCCGCCCGGCCGATCATCATCGAGGGGTTCGGCGCGCTGTCCCGGGAGAACCGGGCGCTCGCGACCCTCGGCATCTGGGTCGAGTTGGATGCCGAGACGCGCAAGCAGCGTGCGCTCGCTCGCGACGGCGACACCTACGCGCCGCACTGGGACCGCTGGGCGGCCCAGGAGGACGCGTTCATTGCGCGGGAGCATCCGCAGGACCTGGCCGACCTGGTGATCGACGGCTGATTCTCAGGCCCAGCCGAGCTCGTGCAGCTGCCGGTCGTCGATGCCGTAGAAGTGGGCGATCTCGTGCACGAGCGTCACATGGATCTGATCCTTGAGCTCGTCGAGGTCCTCGCTGATGTCCAGCAGCGGCTCGCGGTAGAGCACGATCCGGTCCGGCAGCTCGCCGAAACCGTAGTTGCCGCGTTCGGTCACCGCCACCCCGTCGTACAGTCCGAGGAGATCGAGGGAGCCATCCTCCGGGCGATCCTCGACGACGAAGACCACATTCTCGAGTCCGTCGACCATGTCATCGGGCAGCTGATCGAGTTCGTCGACGACGAGCTGCTCGAACTCGTCCGCCCCGATGTCATACACATCGACAGCCTGTCATGAGTCGAGGACCTCGACGAGCGAGTTCTGCACGAAGCCGAGCCAGTCGTAGAGGTCCTGAAGCACGATGTCGGCGCTGCGGTCGTCTTCGCGCTCGATGCCGAGCCGGGAGGCGAGGGTCAGACGGATGTCGGTGAGCGCCTTCATCCAGGCGAGGGTCTCGCCCGGGTTCAGTGAAAGTTCCCCGCTGTCGACGGCCGCGGACAGGGTCGTGGTGACCAGGGTCGCGTTGTGCAGCTTCCGTTCGACGAGCCCATCCTGGGTGAACCGGCGGAACTCAGCCGATGCGTCCGCGTCATCCGGGTAGGCATCGGGGAGCAGCCGGATGACCGCCGGATCGCCGTCATCCGGGGACTGGAGGAGGGTCGCCAGCTGGGAGGCGAGACTCTGCAGCAGCAGTGCTTCGTCGCGGTCGATTTTCGCGCTGATGCTGCCGTCCTGGTGGCGCTCGAAGCCGCGCATCAGGCATCCGCCTTGCCGAGCGTCGCCCAGAGCCCGAAGTCGTGCATCGCTTCGACGTGCCGCTCCATCTCCTCGCGGCCGCCGGTGGCGACGACCGCTTGGCCGGTGAGGTGGACCTGCAGCATGAGACGCTCCGCCTCGGCGGCTGCGTAACCGAAGTACGAGCGGAACACCCACGCGACGTAGGACATGAGGTTCACCGGGTCGTTGAGCACGATCGTGACCCAAGGCACATCGATCGACTCGCGCTGGCGCGTGTCAGTGGATTCGATGGTCTGGGGCATGGTTCCACCCTTGCACACCGCGCGGCGACGCACAGTCTCCAACGATCGCTTCCGCGCGACGCTGCTTCAGTTTGTTATCGATGCGCCTGCTACAGCGGCCGCATCGATAACAAACGGGCGCATGGTTGAACGCGCTCGACTCAAGACGAGTAATTGGGGTGATCGACGGGACTCGAACCCGCGGCATCCGGCACCACAAGCCAGCGCTCTACCAACTGAGCTACGACCACCATGTGCGACCGAGAAGGTCGCAACGACACACCATCCTATTACAGGCGCGCACCGAATTCTTGCACGACCGAAAGGCCGACCGCTTGGGCCTCGTCGCTGTTCGGGCCGGGAGGGGCGACAAACGCCGCACGCCGGTAGTACTCGAGTTCGCGAATCGACTCCAGGATGTCCGCCATCGCGCGGTGCCCGCCGGCTTTCGGCGGCGCGTTGAAGTACACGCGCGGGAACCAGCGCTTGGCGAGTTCCTTGATGGAGGAGACATCGACATTGCGGTAGTGCAGGTGAGCGTCAACCCGCGGCATATAGCGCGCGAGGAAGGTCCGGTCGGTCCCGATGGTGTTGCCGGCGAGGGGAGCCTGCTGCTGCACCGGCACGTGCTTCAGGATGTATTCGTTGACTGCGAACTCGGCATCGGAGAGCGACATCCCGTTCTCCAGTTCAGCCAGCAGGCCGGACTCGGTGTGCATGTCGCGCACGAAGTCCGACATGTTTGCGAGGGCGCTTGGGTCCGGCTTGATGACCACCGTGATGCCTTCATCGAGCACGTTGAGGTCGAAGTCGGTGATGACGACCGCAACCTCGATCAGCTCGTCGACGGAGATGTCAAGTCCCGTCATCTCGCAGTCGATCCAGACGAGTCGATCGGAGCCGTTTGCCATCCCACGAGTCTAACGGCGCACGTGAAGACGTGATTCTTTCCAGCACTTACCGCCGTCAGTCGTCAAGTGGTAGTAATGGGCTATGACCGATCAGACCCCAGACCTGAAGCGCGGCGACGAGTACATCGTCTTCTATAAGGGCGGCCCCAACGACGGTCGCATCGACCGTCGCATCAGCACGGATGGTTCGTGGGACGAGGAGCTGACTGTCGTCGCATCGATCGACGGCAAGGAAACCCTCATCAACTACAACTTCGAGTCGTGGCGCGAGCTCGGCGACCAGTACCAGGTCGAGTACATCTACGACCCGAAGGACAGCGACGAGCTTGAGGACCCAGAGGACCGCAACGACCTCTGACGATTCGTCAATTAAATGCCGGGTGCCGTATGGGTGCTGCGGTATCGTGGTAGCGCGTTTTCGCCCTCGTAGCTCAGCGGATAGAGCAGGAGCCTTCTAATCTCTTGGTCGCAGGTTCGATTCCTGCCGAGGGCGCGTGTGAGTTGACCCGCCAATTCGGAAAACTGCCAGCTAGTTCGGAAATCCCTCTCCGGAACTGAGGGCGAAACTGACGTCAGGTATCTGTTCCGGAGGCGCCGATGCGAGCCATGGCCGGACCGCAGTCTCGAGGTCTTCGAGAACCGCTGCGCAGAACCCTTCGTGTCGTCATCGGTCTGATGGTGTGTGTCGCTGTGGCGGCGTCCGCCGTCGCGTTCTGGGCGATGTCTGGCGGTGTGCAGGCAGAGGTCGTCGCAAAGTATCCGGGGCCCGCAACGCGCGTGGTGCAGGGTTCCGCGGAGGTCCATGTCGTGTTGCAGGTCGGATGGTTCAACCGCCAGAGGAACTTCGACATCGTGCTCACCGGGTCAGGCGGCGAGATCGTCGATGGACGCAATGTCCAGAGCAACACGGGGGTGCTGTCCTTCACGCCCGAGGTGCCCTTGAGTGCGGGGACGTATGGGGTGGAGGTACACCATCGCGAGTCACCGTCGTCGAAGGACAATGTCATCGATTCGTGGCCCATAACAGTCGAGCCTGCGCCAAGTCTCTCCGACGGATCGGGCGGCAGCATACTCGTGGTGGCGCGACAGGGGACCAGGGACGCCTATCTGGCAGAGATCCTGCGGGCCGAAGGATTCACAGGATTCGACACCGTGACTCCGGAGGAGCTCCAAAGCGACCTGCTCGCAAGCCATCCAGTCGTCATCCTCGGCGCCATGAGCTCGACGGGGCCGCACCTTGCCCAGGTGGAGTCCTGGGTGATGGGCGGCGGTGAACTGATCACGATGAAGCCGGAGGGCGGGCTGGCCGAGCTGGCTGGACTTGAGCCAACCGGGCTGGCGCTCGAGGATGGCTACCTGGAGATCGACACCACACAGGCCCTTGGGGTCGGCCTGACAGCCGAGGCCATGCAGTTCCATGGTGGCGCGCTGCTGTACACGACCGGGTCGGAAAGCCAAACCATCGCGACCCTATCCCCTGACCGGGAGCGCTCCGGCCCGCATCCCGCGCTGACCTTGACCGAAGTTGGCAATTCCGCTGGACACATCGCCGCCTTCAGCTACGACCTGGCGACTTCGGTCATCTACACCAGGCAGGGACATCCGGATGCGGCGGGAAGCGAGCACGACGGCTCGGCGCCCATCCGGCCGAATGACCTCTTCATCGGAACAACCGATGAACCGGACTACCTGGATCAGTCCAACATCGGGATCCCGCAGGCCGATGAGCAGATGCGCCTACTGAGCAACGTGCTGGTGGAACTACACGGAGACACGTCCCCGCTGCCGCGGTTCTGGTATCTGCCCAACGGTGAGAAGACCGCCTTGGTGATGACAGCAGACGACCATGGGACCGAGGACGGGACCAGACAGTCCTTCGAGCGGATGCTGTCCTTGGCCGAGCCCGGATGTGATGTCGAGCGGTGGGAGTGTCCGCGCGCGACGTCCTGGCTGCATCCGCCGACCCCACTCGCCGCAGAAGACGCTGAACGCTACTGGGACCTGGGGTTCGATCTGGGGGCTCACGTCTCCACGGGCTGCGCGGACTGGACCGAGGAGTCACTCGACGCTGCGTTCGCCGCATCCATGCTGCAGTTCCGCAGCAGGCATCCTGCCCTTCCCGACCAGACAGGCCACCGCCTCCACTGTGTCGCCTACAGCGACTGGCTGGGCCTGCCGACCGAGGAGCGCCAGTGGGGCATCCGCCTCGACATGAACTACTACAACTGGCCACCGGACTGGATCCGGGACCGGCCCGGTTACATCACCGGGTCGGCGCTGCCCATGCGGTTCAGCGACGAGGACGGCCGGATGCTGGACGTCTTCCAGCAGGAGACACACCTGGTCAATGAGACCTGGATGGGTTCCACTGCCGGTATCGACGAGCTGATCACCGCGGCGGAGGACGAACGCGGCTACTACGGGCTGCTCGGCACACACTACGACTTCAGCGATGACTTCGATCAGAAGCTGATGGACGTCGCCGTCCGCAGGGACATTCCGATGATCTCCGCTGGGCAGCTGCTCGACTTCACCGAGGGGCGCCAGGCTTCAACGTTCACGACCGTGGACAGCACCGGCACGGGCGACGTGGCGTTCGAGGTCCAGGTGGACCCACGCGTCGACGGCCTGCTCACCGGCATGCTTCCGGCGGACTTTGGAGAGAGGGTATTGACGTCGCTGACGGCTGACGGCGTAGCGGTCGACTACGACGTCAAGCGCATCAAGGGGATCAGCTACGCCTTCTTCCAGGTGGATGACCTCCGTTACCAGGCCGGGTACCGCTGAGCCGGACCTGCCGGCGAACGGTTGCTCAGCCGTAGTGCTCGCCGTCGTCCGGAGCGATGCGCTGACGAACCGTGCTCGCCGACTTCGGCATCGGTGTCTGCTCAAATGCCTTCGTGTCGTCAGCAATCCCGGCCGAGTCGTCTGCGGGGGAGTCGCCGGCGGAAGCGCCGGGGGCGGCTGGCATGGCGAACGCACCGGACTGTTGACGGAGCGGCGCACGCTGCGGTTCGATCGGTCGCGCGACCGCTTCTGAACCCTGCTGCACCGGGGTGGCGGGGGTGGTGAAGACACTCGGCGGGTTGTCTTCGACGACGGGCTTGGAGCTGGCTTCACCGGCCGCCTGCTGCGCCGCCCAGGCCTGCTGCTGAGCGATGAGTTCCTGATCGGTGAGCGACGCCTCGTAGGCCCACGAGTCGAGATCGTTCTTGAAGAGCTTCTTGGCGCGACTCGGCTTGTCCTGCCACTCGAGCATCCGGCTGCGGAATTCGATCAGCGATTGCTCCGCCTGGAAGCTGAACGACACGGCGTTCTTCTTCATCTCGGCGATCTCGTGGATGGCCCAGTCGGCAGCCATCGCCGCCCCGGTCACCGGCAGGAGGCGAACCTGCACGTCGGCCTCGAGGGCGACGTGCTCAGCGTGCTGCTGCTCGGGAGCGGACAGCGAGTTCCAACGGGCCGCGCGACGAGCGGATGCGATGAGCGCGGTGATCGCCGCAGCGCGCTTCTCCCGCTCGTGCAGTTCGACTATGCGCTTGGTGGCTGCTCGCCCGATGAGGGCGGCGATGATTCCGGCCACCAGTATCGCGAGAGCCGGGATTATCGCGGTGGTCATCACCTGCTGCCCGGCCTCTGAATTGAACCAGTCAAGGAAGTTGTTCCACCACTGCATGGCTGAACCTTACCCACTGTTGGGGGTCATTCACCTGAAATTGCGGGCGAGTCTCGCGCTCCGCGACGCTGGGTCAGCGCAAGGCGTCGACGGCCTCATCGAACGCCCAGAACTCGCCGACGACGAGGAAGTGCTGGGCGCGCGCGACGAGCCGCTTGGCGCGGAATCGGATGCCGCGGGGGTCGCTGAACTGCTCGACGTAGCCGAGCACCTCACCGTCGGGGCGGGTCACACGCCACAGTTCGCTGTGCAACTGCATGCAGCGGACGCCGAAGCGATCGCGTGTCGACGTTCCGGCGTAGTCGAGTCGTGCCATCCGTTCTCCTCGTGTGCAGCCGGCCGCTGTGGTCTCGGGATGCTACCGACGTTACGGTGGACCACCGACATCGCCTCAGGTGATTCGCGCTTCCTGGTCGATGATCGCGAGGTCGGGGTCGACCACCTTGTTGATGCGAGCCGTCTGCGCGAGCACGATGCCAACCAGGACGACGGCAGCACCGACCAGCTGTAACGGTGTCAGCAGTTCACCGAGCCAGACCCAGGCGAACGCGAAGGCGAAGATCACCTCGGCGGATGCGGTGATGCCGGCCGCGGTGGCCGTCAGGTAGCGCAGGGCGAGCAATGAGAGCAGGAACGGGGCGAACGAGCCCAGCACCACATTCCAGGCGACCAGCATCCAGAGCGGCACCGCAACCGCTTCGAGGTGACCGCCGAGCGGGACCGCCTCACCGAGCCCACTCACGTCGAGCGAGCCGAGGTCGCCGAAGATCACCCAGAACAGCGCTGCAAACGACATGGACCAGAACCCCACCGCCATCGGTGAGGACTTGCCCACTTCGCGTTCACCGAGCAGGAAGTACAGCGCAAGGGCGACCGCCGCGCACGACGCCATGAGCACGCCCAACGGGTTGAGGTCACTGTTCCAAACCCGCGCCACAAGCGCCAGACCGATCAGCACGAACCCGATGGCGACCCACAGGCGCGCCCGCACCCGTTCACGCAGGACGAAGAACGCAAACAGCGCGACGATGAGGACCGCCATGTACTCGATGAGCAGCGCGATGCCCACCGGCACGAGGCTCACCGCGACCGCATATGTGAACTGCAGCAGCGCCACACCGAACACGCCGAGGACGGCGAGCACCGCTGCCTGGCGAAGCGTGATCCTGAATGCCTTACGGTCGCTGACCAGCAGCACAATGGCTGCGATCAACGCGGTGCCAGCGACACGGAACAGCGTGACGTGCGCCGCGCTCAGCCCGCCCTCGACGAGCACCTTGGTGACGCTTCCATTCACTCCGAAGAGCAGCGCCGCAAGCAGCGCCCAGAAGTAGCCCACCGCTAGTGAAGTCCGGTGCCGTGCACCGCGTACGGCTCGATAGCGGCGATCTCGTGCGCCTCGAGCGGCGGCGAGTGCAGCGCATCCAGGCTGTCATCGAGTTGCGCGACGCTGCTCGCGCCGATGATGGCGCTGGTGACCTCACGCTGCCGCAGCACCCACCGGAGCGCCAGTTGCGCGAGGGTCTGACCGCGGGAGTCGGCGATCGCCTGCAACGCCGTCGCACGCTCGAGGTAGCTGGAGCTGACGTTCTCGGCGTTGAGCCAGCGGCCCTCGGCGACGCGTGATCCGGCCGGGACGCCCTTCAAGTACCGGTTGGTCGCCAGTCCCTGGGCGAGCGGGGAGTAGACGACGCAGCCGACGCCGAGTTCGCCCAGCGTCTCGAACAGCCCGTCTTCCGGCGTGCGATCGAACAGGTTGTAGCGGGGCTGGTGGATCAGCAGCGGGATGCCGTGACCTGCGAGCGCCTCGTACGCCGCCCGAGTCTGCACCGGGTCATAATTCGAGATCCCCGCGTACAGTGCCTTCCCCTGCTTGATCGCGGTGGCGATGGCGCCCATGGTCTCGTGGATCGGCGTATCCGGATCCGGTCGATGCGAGTAGAAGATGTCGACGTAGTCGACGCCCATCCGCTTCAGCGACTGGTCCAAGGACGCGAGCAGGTACTTGCGCGAACCCCATTCGCCGTACGGGCCCGGCCACATGTTGTGACCCGCCTTCGTCGAGATGATGAGCTCGTCACGGTAGGGCAGCAGGTCCTGCCGCAGGATCGTGCCGAAGTTCGACTCGGCGGCGCCGGCTGGTGGGCCGTAGTTGTTCGCCAGATCGAAATGCGTGACACCGCGATCAAAGGCGCGCCGGATGATTGCGCGCTGGGTCTCGAGCGGACGGTCATCGCCGAAGTTGTTCCACAGCCCGAGCGAGATCTCGGGCAGCTTCAGGCCGCTCATTCCGGTGCGCACGTACTGCGTACGCTGGTAGCGATCCCGGGCAGCCTCGTAGTTCATGGCGTTAGCCTAGAGCCATGGAGACATACGTTCTGGCTGGCGGTTGCTTCTGGTGTCTCGACGCGGTTTACCGCACTCTCACCGGTGTCGAAGACGTCGTATCCGGATACACGGGTGGCGCGACGGCGAACCCGTCCTACGAGGCGGTGTGCACCGGAACCACGGGGCACGCCGAGGCCGTCGCGGTGACGTTCGACCCCGCGCAGATCCCCGGCGACGTCATCCTGGACGTGTTCTTCACACTGCACGACCCGCGTCAGCTGAACCGCCAGGGCAACGACATCGGAACGCAGTACCGCTCGGCGATGTACTACGCGAACGACGAGCAGAAGGCGCTGTTCGAGAATGCCATCCGGAAGGCCGATGAACTCTGGGACGGAGGCATCGTCACCCAGCTGGAACCGCTCGGTGAGTTCTACCGCGCCGAGGAGTACCACCAGGACTTCTTCGCCAAGAATCCGGGGCAGGGCTACTGCCTCGCGGTCGCGGTGCCCAAGGTCAACAAGGTGCGCAAGTCGTTCGCGCCGTACGTGAAGGCCGCCTGACCGCTCACGCGCAGTCGGATGGAGGGCGCCATGGCAGAGGAAACCACCGAGAAGACCTGGGTCGCCTTCGGGCCGGCGGGTGCGATCGGCAGCGTCCACCGCGTCGAAGGCGAGTACACCTTCAAGCTGCTGACGGATGACGCGCCACGTGGCCGCTATCCGTCGCTCGAGGTCGCGAAAAGTGCGCTGTTCGCGGCGTTGCCGCCCGGCTCGGACTGGCCGGAGTTCCGCGAGCACTGAGCTTTCCTGTCCTCACCAGCGCAACAGGCTTCCTTCGGTACAACCGCTGTTCGCATCCCCTCGCGAGATCGTCGGATGACGCCCCCACACTGATTGCATGAGCGACATCATCACGATCAGGGGCTTCGTCGCCACGGAGCCGAGGCACATCCGAAACGACTCGTTAGTCATCACCGACTTCCGAATCGCGACAAGCCAGGGGTATTGGAATCGGACGAAGAAGGAGTGGGTCGAGCAGGACTCCAACTTCTACTCGGTGAGCACCTACGGGGACCTCGCTGAGAACGTGAACGGATCGGTCCACAAGAGAGAACCCGTCATCATCACCGGCAGGTTGCGAGTCAAGGAATGGGTGAGTGGTGAGAAAAAGGGCAAGGACGTCGAGATCGTGGCTGATGCCATCGGCCACGACCTGAGTTGGGGCGCGTCGCAGTTCAAGCGGACGCGGAATGTAACCGTGAACCAGGAGGCGGACAATGCCTTCCCCAGCGCTCCGGATACCTCGGCCGAGCCCGCGACCGACGTCGGACAGGCATCGCTGCCCATCCAAGATGAGCGCGAGGAAGTCGCCACACCGTTCTGAACTCCACCGCTTGGCCGCACACCCTTAGAATCGTCGGCGTGACGAACTGGTGCCGGCAAAGCCCCGCTGCTTCCGGCATCCGGAGCCGGCTGTCCGTCGCGGCCGTGCTGCTGGCCGGCAGTCTCGCGCTCACCGGGTGCGTCGCCGGGCAACCAGCCGAGGTCGAGGTGACCAGAACGTCCGAGGCGAGCGCGAGTGCTCCGCCGAAGCCGGAGCGTGATCCCGAACTTCTTCCCGGTGGCAGTGCGCTCGCCAACCGGGACTACTTCGACTTCGTCAACGAGCGACTGCTCGAGCGGGCGCCGGATGCACAGGGCAAGGCGATAATCGACAACCTGGTCGCGGCCGGGTTCGAGAAGGCCGCGATGCAGGTGACACCGGATGCGACGCCAGGCGGGCTTGCGGTGGACTCGATCGAGTTCTCCGTGCTGGCGGGTGAGGACTGCCTGATCGGTCAGGTCCGCAGCGCCGATTACACGAGCACCATCGCGCCGATGTTGAGCAACGGCGCGTGCCTCGTCGGAAAGACGCGCGTCATCGACTGGTGATCCCGCGTCAGCCGAATTGGCGCCCAGCCTGGCCTCTCTGAGCCACATTCAGAGTGGAGATTCTGTCGGTCGGAAACCACCCCTAACGGCGCCTCCGTGCGCTGCCGTTGGTTTGTCGCAATGAAGGTGACGAGTTCGGTACGCTACGGACGGAAGCCCATCGCGATGACCGCGTAGGCGCACTGATCGATGGGGATTCATGGGAGAGTTGATACTCGCGCGCGTAGGTGACGCTCAGGCGCTCCTCGCCGAGGCGATTCGGACGACCGATAGCACGCCGGAGTCCATGCTGGACCGATTCATTGAGATTCGACCAGGAGTTGAACGCGAGCTACTGGCGAAGACGAATCACTTGCTCACCGGTCGTCGTGGTGTAGGCAAGTCAACGTTGTTGTTTAGGGCGCGCGTCTCGCTACGAAAAGTGGGCACGCCGGTGGTATCCATTGACATGGAGTCCTTCAAAAATCGCGCTTACCCCGATGTGCTGATTGAGATTGTGCTCCGTGTGCTGTCGGAGACAACGGCGCTTGTGAGGCCATCCAAGTGGATTGCCAGGATGGCCCTCTTCCGTACACTCAAGCCGCTGTTTGCGGAACTCAATCAGATCCTCGGGGATCCGCTGGTCGTCCAAAATCAGGTGACGCGAGAGCGCTCAAAGACAAGCGAAGGTGGGCTCGGAGGCACGTTTGCCATCCCAGCAGATGTGCTCAAGCTGAGCGCGACATTCAAGTCTCGCCGGATCAATCACACGGGCGCGGCACAAAGGGCCGAATATGAACTCAGCAAAGATGAACGCATCCGTGCTCTAATCCCTCAGTTGAACTCTGCCTTTCGTCGCCTCATTTCTGAGTCCGGCAAGGAACACGGCCTAATCTTCCTTGACGATTTCTATTACGTGGGTCAGGCCGATCAGGCAATGGTCTTGGACTTCATTCACAGGGCGGTGAAGGGTTCTGGCTACTACCTGAAGGTGGGTGGTCTTGGGACGCGACTGCAGCCATTCAAAGACGGCGACCCGCCAATCGGGATGCAGGTGGGCCACGACATTTCTCGGTTGGCGCTGGATGTAACTCTGACGGACTTCAATACCGCGAAGCGCTTCCTTGAGGACGTTGTCGAAGGCATTCTGGCCCCGCTCGGCGTCACTGTCGGGCACTTGCTAACAGATGACGCCCGAGACCGGATGGTTCTTGCTTCAGGCGGTGCGGTGGCGCGCGACTATATAACACTCTTGAAGGGCGCCCTAGAGAAGACCATCGAGCGTCTCTCGCAGGATGGCCCTCTTTCCGCGGACGCCGCTGTACGCGTGCGTACGGCGGACGTTCAGAAGACAATGAGTCTGCTGACCACTCTGCGTGAGGAAGACTCCTTCAAGGTGGATGCTCTTTCTGATGCCGATGCTCTACGAGAACGGTGGCGGCATATCGCGCGGTTCACTAAGAACGCCGATACTGTGTTTATTCTCGTGCCACAGGCTGTGTTGGATGATCGGCGGATTGGCAGAGAAATCAGTCAGCTCGAACAACTCCGACTACTTCATCGAATCAAGGAAACCACCGCAAATTCCGTGAAGTGGAAGGGGCAACCGATGGTTGCCTACATGACGGACTTGGGAGCCGCTGCTCAGCAACGGCTTCGCGTCGACATTCCCCCGTTCTGGCGCAGCAATGCAGAGAGTGAAAAGTTGCGTCGGGCAAGTTGGGTCTACTCCCCAGACTTGGGATGAGCTTTGAGCGGAGCCTGTTCTTCGGGATGGTGGCTTGGTCGGGGCCAAGACGATCCTCAAAGCCTCTTGCCCGGTCTCAGGCGTCGACGAGCACCATCGCGCCAGTGTTGAGCAATGGCGCGTGCCTGGTCGGGAAGACGCGCACCATCGACTGGTGACCCCGCGCCAGCCGAATTGGCCCCCAGCCTGGCCTCTCTAGAATGGGGTCATGGCCGAATACATTTACTCGATGGTGCGCGCCCGCAAGGCGGTTGGCGACAAGCTCATCCTTGACGACGTCACGATGGCGTTCCTGCCGGGCGCGAAGATCGGAATGGTCGGCCCGAACGGTGCCGGCAAGTCCACGATCCTGAAGATCATGGCGGGTCTGGACCACCCGAGCAACGGGGAGGCGCGCCTCTCGCCCGGCTACACCGTCGGCATCCTGATGCAGGAGCCCGAACTGGACGAGTCCAAGACCGTGCTCGAGAACGTGCAGGAGGGCGTTGCCGAGATCAAGGGCAAGCTCGACCGGTTCAACGAGATCTCCGCCGCGATGGCCGACCCCGACGCCGACTTCGACGCGCTGCTCGCCGAAATGGGAACCCTCCAGGAGGACATCGACGCCGCCGACGCGTGGGACCTCGACTCCCAGCTCGAGCAGGCGATGGATGCGCTGCGGACGCCGCCGGGGGACTACTCGGTCGAAAACCTTTCCGGTGGTGAGAAGCGCCGGGTGGCGCTGACCAAGCTGCTGCTGCAGAAGCCCGACCTGCTGCTGCTCGACGAGCCCACCAACCACTTGGACGCAGAAAGCGTGCTCTGGCTCGAGCAGCACCTGCAGAAGTACGCCGGCGCCGTCATCGCGGTCACCCACGACCGGTACTTCCTCGACCACGTCGCCGAGTGGATCGCCGAGGTCGACCGCGGCCGCCTCTACCCGTACGAGGGCAACTATTCGACCTACCTGGAGAAGAAGGCCGAGCGCCTCCAGATCCAGGGCAAGAAGGACCAGAAGCTCGCCAAGCGACTCGAAAGCGAACTCGAGTGGGTGCGCAGCAACGCCAAGGGCCGTCAGGCCAAGTCGAAGGCGCGTCTCGCCCGCTACGAGGAGATGGCAGCCGAGGCGGAGAAGACCCGCAAGCTCGACTTCGAGGAGATCGTCATCCCACCGGGTCCGCGACTCGGCGATGTCGTGATCGAGGCCCGCGACCTGCGCAAGGGCTTCGAGGACCGGATGCTCATCGACGACCTCAGCTTCACCCTGCCACGCAACGGCATCGTCGGCATCATCGGCCCGAACGGTGTCGGAAAGACGACGCTGTTCAAGACCATCGTCGGTCTCGAGCCGCTCGATGACGGTGACCTGAAGGTCGGCGAGACCGTGAAGATCTCCTACGTCGACCAGTCGCGTGCCGGCATCGACCCGAACAAGACGCTGTGGGAGGTCGTCTCCGGCGGGCACGACTTCATCGAGGTCGGCAAGACCGAGATCCCGTCGCGCGCCTACGTGAGCAAGTTCGGGTTCAAGGGACCCGACCAGCAGAAGAAGGCTGGAGTGCTCTCCGGCGGTGAGCGCAACCGGCTGAACCTCGCGCTGACCCTCAAACAGGGTGGCAACCTGCTGCTCCTCGACGAGCCCACCAACGACCTGGACGTCGAGACGCTGTCCAGCCTGGAGAACGCGCTGCTCGAATACCCCGGTTGCGCCGTGGTCATCACCCACGACCGGTGGTTCCTCGACCGCATCGCGACCCACATCCTCGCCTGGGAGGGCACCGAGGAGAACCCGGCCAAGTGGCACTGGTTCGAGGGCAACTTCGACGCCTACGAGGAGAACAAGATCGAGCGTCTCGGGCCGGAGGCGGCGAAGCCGCACCGGTCCACGTACCGCAAGCTCACGCGCGACTGATGCGCGTCCACGTTCCCATACACCTGCGATGGGGCGACCTCGACGCGTACAACCACGTCAACAACGTCACGATGCTGCGGCTGCTCGAGGAGGCGCGTGTTCGCGTCTTCTGGGCGCCGGAGTCAGCGGATGACGTCCCCCCGCCGACCGCGATCATCGAGGCCGGCGCAGGGTCGCCGACATTGACGCTGATTGCCAGTCACCAGATCGAGTACGTGCTGCCGATGGAGTACCAGCGAAAGCCCATCGACGTGCAGCTCTGGATCGGACGGATCGGCGGCGCGAGTGCCGACCTCTCCTACGAGGTGTACGCCAAGGGCCAACTACACGTGAAGGCGACGACAACGATGGTGTTCATCGATGCAGCCACGGGCCGGCCGCGCCGGGTGAGCGACGCGGAGCGGGAAGCGTGGGCTCCGTACATCGAGGAGCCCGTCTCCTTCAAACGTCAGTAGCTGAAGCCGCTATCCGGCATGTCGGTGATCTTCTCGCCCGAAGGGTCGACCACCCACCACACGTCGTTGAACGCCTGACCGGCCACATCGCCTGGCCCGGAGTCGTCCGCGTACGTGTACAGCGGCCATCCGTTCAGAGTCACCTGCTGACCGCCCTCGATCGCCTCGATCGTGCCGACCGTCCCTGTGACTCCTTCGACCGTCGGAGCATCCGACTCGGTTATGACCGCCGGCCACAGCGCAGCGCACGCGTCTTCGCACGCCGACCGGTCGGTGCCCTGGGTGTCGTTGTCGAAGACGTAGACGGTCATCCCCTCGCCATCAACGACGATCTCTCCCAGGTCGCTGGTCGCGACCGCGAGCTCGGCTCCCTCGGTCACAGTGCCCGGCTCATCCGTTACCGGCGGCGTCTCGGTCGGGCTGCACCCGGCCAGCAGCAGCAGGGCGACTGAAACGCCGGCGGCTGCGCTGATTCCCTTCCTCATGACTGACCTTCTTCTCTGTCCGGGCGCGTTTGGCGTCCCGACGTTAAGAACGAAAGCGATGGCCGGATGGTTCAGTCAGAAGTTGCCGGTCCAGACCGAGGCAGCGCCCGCCTCACCGATGATGGCGACCATCACCACTGAGCCGACGGCCGCGACGACTACAACGAAAGTGATCAGAAGGCCGCCGACGATTCGCGGCCCGCCGTTCAGACGATGAGATGTCCGGTGCCAGATGTACTGCCCAACGGTGGCGACGAACAAGCCGATCACCCACCACAGCATCAGCGGTCCGAGCGCCGCGTGGTGCTCGACCAGCGGAGTAGGTGCAACGCGTTCCTGCAGCCATTGGCCCGCCCAGATCGTCACGGGGACGACCAGCAGGGCGACGAGCGCCAGCAGCGGGGTCACAATCCCCAACCGCCGGCGAGCCGCGGGCCAGAACGCGGCGAGCAGCGCGCACAGGGCGGCCAGCGGGATGATCACGACAGTCAGATGCACGATCAGCGCGTGCACCGGGAGGCCACCCACGACCCAGTCGATCACGACGTCACCACCGCTCCATCCACCACCTCAACGTCGATCTTCGCAAGCGGCTCTGGGGCCGGCCCGTTGATGACGGCTCCCGTCGCCGCGTCGTAGCGCGACCCGTGGCACGGGCAGTCGTACGACGTCTGCATCGCGGCCACGGTGCATCCTTGATGCGTGCAGATGGCACTGAATGCGACGACCTCGCCCTCTGTTGGCTGCGCCAGCACGATCGGGGCGCCGCCCACTTTCGCCGAGGCAGTGCCGCCGACAGGGATGTCGGACAGCTTCACGAGCTCGGTCCCTGCCTCGAGCGAGCCGTTCCCAGTGGTGCCGCCCGGTGAGGTGGGCGTGCAACCGGCCAGTGCGAGAACACCCACACCCAAGGCGGCCGCGCCGCCGTTAGTGATCAGCGCTCGACGGCCCAGTGTCGGAAGGTTGTCCACGATTCTTTCCCCATCGTCGGTGTCGGAAGTGTCAACTGTGTCACGGCCACCGCGTCGGATCGGTTCAACGTGCGGTGAACTTTTTTCGACGGGCGTACGTTGTAAGTCATAGGAGGAAACGTCGGATGCCCGATCAGCAGGCCCAGTTGCTTCGTGCGCTGCACGATGAGCACGCCGCCGCGCTGTGGCGGTACGTGCTGTGGCTGTGCGGCGACCGGCAACTCGCCGAGGACATCGTGCAGGAGACGCTGTTGCGGGCCTGGCGGCGCCCGAAGGTGCTCGATCAGAGCGAGTCATCCGCTCGCGCGTGGCTGTTCACCGTCGCCAGGAACCTGGTGATCGACAACTACCGCAGCGCGCGTGCTCGAAACGAGTTGGGCGCCGCTGAACTGCCGGAGCGCGCCGTCGACGATGGGGTCGACGCGGCGCTGGACCGTTGGTTGGTGGCGGATGCGCTCGCCGGGCTGTCCGAGGAGCATCGCGCCGTCGTTGTCCTGTCCTATTACCGGGGACAGTCGATCGCTCAGATCGCCGACGCGCTGGAGTTGCCGCAGGGCACAGTCAAGTCGCGACTGCACTACGCGCTGCGTGCCCTGCGGCTTGCTCTGCAGGAGAGGGGGGTGACCGGATGACTGACATCTACCGGGACTGGGATGCCGCGTATGTTCTGGGTTCGCTGTCTCCGGCACAGCGGCGCGAGTTCGAGGATCACCTGACCGAGTGCGCCACCTGTCGTGCCGCGGTCGCAGAGCTCGCGGCGGTTCCCGGGTTGCTGTCTCGTGTGCCGCTCGATTGGGCAGAGGGCGAGGGGAATCGGGTCCCCGAGTCGCTGATGCAGGGGCTGGCGCACGCGGCGCACCGTCGCCGTCGCATCCGGACGATTGGCGTAAGCCTCGCCGGAGCGGCAGCGGCGGCCGCCCTCACCTTCACGCTCGTCGCACCGGGGTTCATCGGCGAGCGTGAAGGTGTAGCGGAGTACTCGCTGTCGCAGGTGGCAGCGAGCCCACTGGAAGCGGATGTCAAGCTCACCCCGCACGAGTGGGGGACGACGATCGACATGGAGTGCCGGTACACCGACGGGAAATCGTACGATGCGCCGGCCGACTACGCACTGTGGGTCACGGATGCCGAAGGCAACGAGGTCGAACTCGCCACCTGGACGGCGCGGCCGGGCGGAACGACCGAGCCGACCGCATCCACCAAGCTGTCAATCGAGGAGATTCAGCGTATCGACGTGAGATCCGTGGACACCGGCGCGGTCCTCCTTGCCGTCGAGCCATGACCCGCCGCATCACCCATTGAGTCGGGGGGGGGGGGGGGGGGGGGGGGGGGGGGGGGGGGGGGGGGGGGGGGCGGGGGGCGGGGGGGGGGGGGGGGGGGGGGGGGGG
>NZ_JABXWQ010000002.1:0-337931 GCF_014980265.1 Cryobacterium sp. BB736 | reverse complement strand
CCCCCCCCCCCCCCCCCCCCCGCCCCCCCCCCCCCCGGCCCCCCCCCCCCCCCCCCCCCCCCCCCCCCCCCCCCCCCCCGACTCGATGAGGGTCAGGCGCGGCCGGTGAAGGCCGGCGAGCGCTTCTGCTGGAACGCGGCGAATCCCTCGCGGTAGTCGTCGGTGTCGCACAGTGCGGCTTGCGCACGGTTCTCGTCCGCCATCGACTGCCACAGCCCGAGCCGCTCGTCGCGCAACGCGTGCACGAGCTCCTTGCTCTCCAGGAACGCTCTCGTCGCGCCGGTCGAAGCCTTCCGGGCGGCCGCGCGGGTCGCATCCGTCACCTCGTCGGCGGGGAACACCTGCGAGAAGAGCCCGGATGCCACCGCCTCCGACCCACTCATCAGCCGGCCTGTGTAGATCAGGTCGAGGGTCTTGTGCGCCCCGAGCCGCTCGAAGAAGAGGGCGTGCCCGCCCGAGTCGAGCGTGGCGCCCAGGTTCGCGAACGGCGAGCCGATCTTCGCGGTGTCCGCGACGTAGACGACATCCGTCGCGATGAGCAGGCCGAGCCCGACGCCGAGGCACGCCCCGTGCGCGACAGCGAACGTCGGCGCCGGGAAGCTGCTCATCCGCTCGAGCAGCGGCGTGACCAGCCCACCGAGGTAGCCCAGCACGTCGTCGTCTTGTGGATCGACCTCGGAGATGTCCCGGCCGGCGCAGAACGCTCGCCCCTCACCTCGGAGCAGCAGCGCGCGCACGCCCGCCGATTCTGCCTCGCGGTAGGCGGCGTCGAGTTCGGCGATCGCCTGAGGGTCGAGCGAGTTCAGCTTGTCCGGGGCATTCATCACCACCTCGGCAACGTTGTCGGCGATGGTCAGCTCGATCACGTCATCTGCTCCTTCGGTTGAGCGGGGTCTCGCGACCACCGGCTGTCACACGTCGTAGTCGACCACGACGGCCGGGGTTTTCGGATGCGACTGGCATGTGAGCACGTATCCGCGCTCGAGCTCGTCCGGTTCGAGCGCGTAGTTCTCGGTCATCTGCACGCTGCCCTCGATGAGACGCGCCCGGCACGTGCCGCACACGCCACCAGCGCACGCGAACGGCACATCCGGACGCACCCGCAGCGCGGCGTTCAGGATCGACTCGTTCGCGCTCACCGGGCTCTCGACCGTCGCGGAGTGCCCGTCGAGGATGAACTCGATGCGGAACGTCTCCTCGCCGCGCTGCACCACGACGGGTCGTCCGGCGTTCCCGGATGCCTGGTCCGGCTCACCGGTCGTGAACAGCTCGAAGTGCACGTGCGTCGGGTCGACGCCGACCGAGGCGAGCGTGTCGCGGCACAGCTGCACGAGTTCGAATGGGCCGCACAGGAACCACTCGTCGACGTGCGCGGGCGGGATGAGTGCGTCCAGCATCCGGCGCAGTTTGTCCTCGTCGATGCGGCCGGACAGCAGCGGGGCGGTGCGCTGCTCGCGGGAGAGCACGTGGTGCAGCGCGAGTCGGGCGGGGTAGCGGTCCTTCAGCTCGGCGAGGTCCTCCAGGAACATGACGTCCATGGTTGAGCGGTTCGTGTAGACGAGGGTGAACCGCGAGGTGTCCGAGCGAGCCAGCACGGTCTGCGCAAGCGACATCAGCGGGGTGATACCCGACCCTGCGGCGATGCCGACGACGTGCTTGTCGTCGAGGTCGTCCAGCTGGGAGGTGAAAGTGCCCTGTGGGCTCATGACGTCGATGCGGTCGCCCGGGTGCAGTTCAGCATTCGCCCAGGTCGAGAACCGGCCGCCGAGGTCGCGTTTGATCGCAACGCTGATCGACCCAGGATGCGGCGGGCGGCAGATCGAGTAGCTGCGCCGCAGCTCCTGGCCGTCGATGCTCGCGCGCAGGGCGACGTACTGGCCGGCGAGGTAGTCGTATTCGCCGTGCAGCTCGTCCGGCACCGCGAACGTGACCTCGACGCTGTCGGCGGTGAGCGGTCGCACGTCCGCGACCTCGAGCGAGTGGAAACGCGCGCGTTTGCGCGTGGTCGCGGGCACTCAGAGCACCTTGAAGTAGTCGAACGGTTCGAGGCAGTCGCGGCACTCGTAGAGCGCCTTGCACGATGTCGAGCCGAAGCGTGCCAGCTCGCGCGTGTTGAGCGAGTCGCAGCGCGGGCACTTCACCGTCAGCTGCACCCGGATCGGTCCGTCGCCGCGCGCTGGCGCGTTGCCGCTCGGCGGGGTGATGCCGTAGCTGCGCAGCTTTTCGCGTCCGGCTTCGCTCATCCAGTCGGTCGTCCAAGCGGGTGAGAGCACGAGCCTAACGTCAACGTCCCGGTAGCCTTCCCGCAGCAGCGCCTCCGTGACGTCGGCGCTCATCGCTTCCATCGCCGGGCATCCGGAGTAGGTCGGCGTCAGCTCGACCCGCACGCGCTCGCCGTCCAGGGTGACAGAGCGCAACACGCCAAGGTCCTCGATGGTCAGCACCGGGATCTCGGGGTCGGTCACCGTGGCGGCGACGTCCCAGGCGTGCCGGGCGCGGGCATCCGTCGGCGCCGGGCGGGCGATCGTCTCTACCATTTCGCCTCCGGGTGCTGCCGGGCGAGCACCTGCATCTCGGCGAGCAGGTACCCCATGGTGGAGAAGTGGCTGCCGCGACGGCCACCCCCTGAGGAGATCATGCCCTTGGGCAGTTCGATCCCGGCCTCGGTGAACACCGCGTCGACCACGGCGTCGAAGTCGGCGCGCAAGGTGGATGGCCGCACCGCGACGCCCTCCAGAGCGTCGATCAGCGGTTCGTCGCGGAACAGCTCATCGACGTACGGCCAGACGTCGTGCAGTGCGACGATCATCCGGCGCCGGGATTCGTCCGTGCCGCCGGCGAGCCGCAGCACCCACTGGGTGGCGTGGTCGCGGTGGTAGGCGACCTCCTTGGCGGCCTTCGCGGCGATTGCGGCGAGGGTCGCGTCGCTCGACGAGGTCAGCCGCGGGTACAGCGCGTCGAGGTAGACGGATGCGACGAACTGCCGGGCGATGGTGTGGGCGAAGCCGCCGTTCGGCTGCTGGAACAGCCAGGCGGTGCGGAACTCCGGTTCGTTGCGGAAGTAGGCGAGGTCGTCTTCGGTGCGACCGGACGCTGTGCCCGCGTACCGCAGCAGTGAGCGGGCGTGGCCGAGGAGGTCGAGGGCGATGTTGCCCAGTGCGACGTCTTCCTCGAGCTCGGGCGCGCGGGAGATCCACCAGCCGAGCTGCTGGGCGAGGATCAGCGCGTCGTCGCCCAGCCAGAGCGCGTACTCCGCGACATCCGGAGTCGCCACCGCGCCCTGGTCGCCCTCGAGCTCAGCCGACAGCTCGACCTGGTCGACCGAGACGTGCACCTCGGAGTCAGTCACAGGTGCTTCACTCCCTCGGATTTCGTGTAGTACGAGGCGTGACGGTAGTTCTTGCCTGCGGGGCTTTCGAAGAAGGCGCCCTTGAGGTCCGGGTCGCTGGTGGTGATCGCAGCGGCAGGGACAACCCAGATCGACACGCCCTCGTTGCGGCGCGTGTACAGGTCGCGCGCGTTCCGGATTGCCATCTCCTCGTCCGGGGCGTGCAGCGAGCCGACGTGCACGTGGCTCAGGCCGCGGTTCGCGCGCACGAAGACCTCCCAGAGCGGCCAGGCCTCTGTCTCGATCTCACCCGGTGTCGGCATCAGGCCACCTCCGCTCGTGCTGCCGCCTGCTTGCGGGCGTACTCGGCGGCGGCCTCGCGCACCCATGCGCCCTCTTCGTGTGCTTCGCGCCGCCGCTGCAGCCGCTGCGAGTTGGTCGGACCGCGGCCCGCGAGCACCTCGTGGAACTCGTCCCAGTCGATGTCGCTCATGTCGTACGCGCCCTTCTCCTCGTTCCAGCGCAGCTTCGGGTCGGGGAGCGTGACGCCGAGCACCTCGGCCTGCGGGATGAGCATGCCGATGAACCGCTGCCGAAGCTCGTCGTTGGAGAACCGCTTGATCTTCCACGCCATCGACTGCGCCGAGTTGGGGGACTCGTCATCCGGCGGGCCGAACATCATGAGCGACGGCCAGTACCAGCGGTTGACGGCATCCTGTGCCATCTCCCGCTGTGCGGGCGTGCCCTGCATGAGCTCGAGCAGGATCTCGAAGCCCTGACGCTGGTGGAACGACTCCTCCTTGCAGATGCGCACCATGGCGCGGCCGTAGGGGCCGTAGGAGGCGCGGCACAGCGGGACCTGGTTGCAGATCGCCGCGCCGTCGACGAGCCAACCGATCGCACCCATGTCCGCCCAGGTCGGGGTGGGGTAGTTGAAGATCGACGAGTACTTGGCCTTGCCTGCGATCAGCTGGTCGGTCATCTCCTCACGGGAAATCCCGAGGGTCTGCGCCGCCGAGTAGAGGTACAGGCCGTGGCCGGCCTCGTCTTGCACCTTGGCCATCAGGATCGCCTTGCGCTTGAGGCTCGGAGCCCGGGTGATCCAGTTGGCTTCCGGCTGCATGCCGATGATCTCCGAGTGGGCGTGCTGGGAGATCTGCCGGATGAGCGACTTGCGATAGCTCTCCGGCATCCAGTCCCTGGGCTCGATGCGCGAATCAGCGGCAATCAGGTCGTTGAATTGCTTCTCAGCCTCGGAGAGTTCTGGCTCCACCGGGGCGAGGTCTGCAGGGGTTGTCATCGTCGACTCCTGATGCTCCAACGGCATTTCTAACCGATCGTTCGGTTAGTATATAGTGTCTCGTAGCGCGGCGGCAATGAGGCCGTGCGCGCGTACATCCCGACCGAAGCAGGGGAGCGACAGTGACCGAAGCCGCCGCACCGAACCGGGCGATGATGGAGCGCGATCTGGCTTCTGCCGCGCTCGGCATGGTCGTCGAACGGGACGATCCTGGCCACGCAGTCGTCACCATGAAGGTGCGCGAAGACATGACCAACGGCTTCCACATCACGCACGGCGGGCTCGTGTTCGCGCTCGCGGACACCGCATTCGCCATCGCGTGCAACGAGGATGAGAACATCACGGTGGCGGCGGGGGCCGACATCACCTTCCTGAAGTCGACCCGCGCCGGGCAGAGCCTCACCGCGACCGCCGTGCGGAAGGTGCGCAGCGGACGCACCGGCCTCTATGACGTGACCGTCACCGACGACACCGGCGATGTGGTCGCCGAGTACCGGGGACGCAGCGTCTCCACCAACCGCAGCCTGGGCACGCCCGGCTGATCCGTGCCCCGCCCGGGATGGGAGACTGGTGGCCTATGTCAGAACTGATCGAACCGCGCCGTGGCCGTCCCGGCTACGACCAGCGCCGCATCCTCGAGGTCGCGGTGACCGCGTTCATCGAGTTCGGCTACGACGCGACCTCGATGGGCGTGCTGGCCGAGCGGCTAGGGCTGTCGAAGTCGGCGATCTACCACCACTTCTCGTCGAAGGACGAGATTCTGCAGCGCGCGCTGAATGAGGCGCTCGACGCGCTGGAGGCCTTGCTGACGGATGAGCAGGCGCGCGCCGGGCGAGCCGCCGACCGGCTCGCGTACGTGCTCCGTGGCGCGGTGCACGTGCTGGTCGACAAGCTCCCGTTCGTGACGCTGCTGCTGCGGGTACGCGGCAACACCGAGGTGGAGCGGGAGGCTCTGCGCCGCCGGCGTGAATTCGACCGCGCGGTCACCGCATTGTTCGTCGAGGCGGGCCAGGAGGGCTCGCTGCGCAGCGACATCGACGCTCGCGTCGTCGAGCGGCTGGTGTTCGGCATGATCAACTCGATCGTCGAGTGGTACCGGCCGGAGGGCCGCGAGAGCGTCGATCGCCTGGCGGACGACGTGCTGGCGATCGCCCTCGATGGGCTGCGGATGCCGGCTGTCGCCCGCGTCCTCCCGTAGCCCTGCCGCCCCGCCCGCCGAGACTGCAGGAATCGGCGTCTAGGGAGGTCCATTCCGCACCTTCCGCAGTCTCGCGGAAATGACCGACTCCATCTAACCGAGCATTCGCGCCGAGACTGCACAAAAGTGCGATTGGGAGGCCCATTCCGCCCTTTTTCTGCAGTCTCGCGGAGGTGAGTTCAATGAGTTCAGGCGGCGAGTGTCTTTGCCACCAGGGTCAGCACGTCGTACTGCGCCACCAGCTCGTCGTTCTGGTTGCGCAGCACAGCATCCCAGCGCACCTCGCCGTAGTCGTCGGTCTCGCGCGGCGTGATCTGCTTCGCGGTGAGCTCGACCCGGATGGCGTCACCCGGCGACACCGGCGTGACGAAGCGCAGGTTCTCCAGCCCGTAGTTGGCGAGCACCGGCCCCGGCTCAGGGTCCACGAATAGCCCAGCAGCCCACGAGATGAGCAGGTAGCCGTGCGCCACCCGGCCGGGGAAGAACGGGTTCGCGGCCGCGGCATCCTCGTCCATGTGGGCGTAGAACTTGTCGCCCGTGAAGTTCGCGAACAGCTCGATGTCATCCAGCGTCACGGTGCGCGGCTCGGACACGACCTGGTCACCGATCCGCAGCTCGGCCAGGGACTTGCGGAACGGATGCCGACCATCCGGATTCGACTTCGCCCCGGCATGCCAGACACCGGTCAGCGCGGTGAGCATCTCGGGGGAACCCTGCACCGCGGTGCGCTGCATGTGGTGCAGCACCGCGCGGATGCCGCCCAGCTCCTCGCTGCCGCCGGCGCGGCCCGGCCCACCGTGTACAAGGTGCGGCACGGGCGAACCGTGCCCTGTCGAGGTGCCGGCGTTGTCCCGGTCGAGCAGCAGGACGCGCCCGTTGTAGGCGGAGATCCGCTCGGTGATGCCGACCGCGAACTCGGGGTCGTGGGTCGCCACACTCGTGACGAGCGAACCGCCACCGTGCGCGACGAGCTTGACCGCCTCATCGAGCGTGCGATAGCCGACGATCGACGACACAGGGCCGAACGCCTCGACCTGGTGCAGCGCCTCGGTGTTCGGGTCATCGAACCGCAGCATGAGCGGGGCGAAGAAGGCTCCCTCCGGGGCCAGCGCGCGACTGCCGTCGGCTCGGGTCACGTCGGGGTCGGCGGTCGACCCGATGACGATCTCACCGCCGGCCGCTTCGAGCTTGCCGACCTGGCGCAGCACCTCGTCGCGCTGTTCCAGAGACGCGAGCGGTCCCATCGTGACGCCCTCCGCGCGCGGGTCGCCGACCACGATCCGCTCCTCAATGCGCGCCCGAACGGCGTCGATGACGGCGTCCACGGATGCCGCGGGCACGACCGCCCGCCGGATGGCGGTGCACTTCTGCCCTGCCTTCGAGGTCAGCTCGTTCACCAGCTGCTTGACGTAGGCGTCGAACTCCGGGGTCTCGGGCGTCGCATCCGGCCCCAGCACTGACGCGTTGATCGAGTCGGTCTCGCTCGAGAACCGCACCCCGCCGGTCTGCACCGACTCGTGCGAACGCAGGCGCTCGGCGGTCGAAGCGCTGCCGGTGAACGACACCAGGTCGCCGAGTCGCAGGTGCTCGAACAGGTCGGGCACGCTGCCCGAGACCAGCTGCAGCGAGCCATCCGGAAGCAGCCCGGTCTCGACGAGAATTCGCACGTACGCCTCGGTGAGGTAACCGGTAGGGGTCGCGGGCTTCACGAGCGTCGGCACCCCGGCCAGGAACGCCGGCGCGAATTTCTCGAGCGACCCCCAGACCGGGAAGTTGAAGGCGTTGATCTGCACCGCAACGCCGGGGAGGCGCGTGTAGATGTGGCGGCCCAGGAAAGAGCCGTCCTTGGACAGGTTCTCGACCGGCCCATCGACGTAGACCCGCGCGTTCGGCAGTTCGCGCCGCCCCTTCGACGAGTAGGTGAACAGCACTCCGATGCCACCATCGATGTCGACCCAGGAGTCCCGCTTGGTCGCGCCGGTGCGGGAGGACAGCGCGTACAGCTCGTCCTTGCGCTCGGTCAGGGTGAGCGCGAACTGCTTGAGCAGCACCGCCCGCTGGTGGAAGGTCAGCTCGCCGAGGCTCGCCTGCCCGACCGTGCGCGCGTAGTGGAGCGCGCCGGCCAGGTCCAGGCCCGCGGTCGACACCCGGGTCACGACCTCGCCGGTGGACGCGTCGCGCACGGTGGCAGCGCCGTCGGCCGACTCGGGCGTCCACCACTGGCCGTTGACGTAGCTCGGCAGGATCTCGCTCATCGATTGCTCTCCTTTGAGGGGTTCTCGTCCCAGCGGTAGAAGCCCTGGCCGCTCTTGCGGCCCAGCTTTCCCTCGGCGACGAGCCGGCGCAGCAGCGCAGGGGGTTCGAAACGATCGCCGAGTTCGGCGTGCAGGTACTCGGCGATGCCGAGGCGCACGTCGAGGCCGACGATGTCGGTCAGCTTCAACGGGCCGACCGGATGCTTGTAGCCCAGGGTCATGGCCGCGTCGATGTCCTCGGCGCTGGCGACCCCGGATTCGAGCATGCGGATCGCCTCCAGGCCGATGGCGACGCCGAGCCGGGAGGACGCGAACCCGGGAGCATCACGCACCGTGATCGGCGTCTTGCCCAGCGCGGCCACCCAGCCGCGCGCCTCGCCGAGGAGTTCGGGCTGGGTCGCATCCCCGGCGACGATTTCGACGAGCGCCGACGCCGGCACCGGATTGAAGAAATGCAGGCCGAGGAAGCGGCCAGGGCGCAGCAGTTCGGAGGCGAGCGAGTCGATGGAGATCGACGACGTGTTGCTGGCGAGCACCGCGCCGGGCGAGAGCTGCGCCTCGACTCGCCGCAGCGCGTCCAGCTTGAGGTCGCGTTCTTCTGGCACAGCCTCGATCACGAGCGCGCAATCGGCGAAGGCGGCAACATCCGTGCCGGTGTGCAGGGCGCTGGCGAGGTCGTCGCGCGACAGCACTGTCTTGCCTCGGTCGATGCTCTCCTCGACGCTGTCCGTGATTCGCCCGAGCGCCGCGGCAGCGGCTTCCGGATCCCGCTCGACCACGATCACGTCCGCGCCGGCCAGCAGGAAGGCGTGCGCGATGCCGGCGCCCATCCGGCCGCCGCCGAGCACTCCGACGCGCTCTGGAACGGTCACTTCTTCTTCTCCAGGAACTCGGTCATCCGACGGTGCTTCTCCGGGCCCTCGAACAGCACGGCCTGCTCCTCGAGGTCGACACGTGGGTGCTCGGCGCGCGGCGCGGTGAGCACGCGCTTGGTGGCCATGGTCGCGGCGGCGTCGTTGCGCGCGATACGGTCGGCGATCGCGTGCGCGGCAGGCAGTAGTTCCTCGGCAGGGTGCAGCGCGCTCACCAGACCGATCGCCAGGGCCTCGTCGGCGCCGACGCTCCGGCCGGTGAGCAGCAGGTCGGCCGCCCGCGCGGCGCCCACGATCTCCTTGAGCCTCCAGCTCGCGCCGGCCGCCGCGATGATGCCGAGGCCGGTCTCCGGGTTGCCGATCTTCAGGCTCACCGTGCCGATCCGGATGTCCGCGGCGTACGCCAGCTCGGCGCCGCCGCCAAGGGCGTAGCCGTCGATCGCGGCGATCACCGGCATGGGCAGCGCGGCGACCCGGATGAAGGCGTTCGCGTTGATGCCGCGCAGCGCGTCCTTGGCGGTGCGCTCGCGCAGCTGGGCGATGTCGGCACCGGAAGCGAATACGCCGTCGGCGCCGGTGATAATGAGGATGCGGGGGTCCTTCTCCAGCTCGTCGCACAGCTCGTGCAGGGCGTCGATGGTCGCCTGGTCGATGGCGTTGCGCACGTCGGGCCGGTTGAGGGTCGCGACGACCCGGTCGTCCAGGCGTTCGACGAGCAGCGGCGCGCTCACGACACCCGTTCCACGATCATGGCCGTGCCCTGGCCGACGCCGACGCACATGGTTGCGAGTCCGTACCGGGAGTCCTCGCGCTCCATCCGGCCGAGCAACGTGACGATCAGCCGGGAGCCGCTCGAGCCGAGCGGGTGGCCGAGCGCGATCGCGCCGCCGTCAACGTTCACGCGTTCCGGGTCCAGGCCGAGTCGCCGGATGCAGGCGATCGACTGGGTGGCGAACGCCTCGTTGAGCTCGATCGAGCCGAGGTCGTCGATCGTCAGGCCGGTGCGGGCGAGCGCCTTCTGCGTCGCGGGGACCGGCCCGAGGCCCATGATCTCCGGGGCGAGCCCGGCGCTGGTCCCGACGACGACGCGCGCACGCGGTTCGAGCCCGTACTTCTCCACCGCCTCGCCGCTGGCGATCACAATGGCCGACGATCCATCGTTGAGCGAGCTGGAGTTCCCGGCGGTGACAACGGTGCCGCCCTTCACCACCGGCCGCAGAAGGCCAAGAGCTTCAAGAGTGGAGTCGCGGCGCGGCCCCTCGTCGACGAGCACCTCACCGGTGGCGGTCGGCACGCCGATGATCTCGTCGGCGAAGTGTCCGGCGTCGATCGCGGCCGTGGCCCTCTGCTGGCTGCGCAGCGCGAACTCGTCGGCTTCCTCGCGCGTGATCAAGTCGACTCGCGCGACCTCCTCCGCGGTCTCTGGCATCGAGAAGGTGGCCTTGTCGCGCGCGAGCAGTCTCGGGTTGGCGAAGCGCCAGCCGATCGAGGTGTCGTAGGCGTCGCCGGGTTTCGCCCAAGGCTTCTGCGGCTTTGCCTGCACCCATGGTGCGCGCGTCATCGACTCCACGCCGCCTGCGACAATGAGGTCGGCGTCGCCGGCGCGCACAGCCTGCGCCGCCATGGCTATCGCCGACATGCCGGATGCGCACAGCCGGTTCACGGTGATGCCGGGCACGTCATCCGGCAACCCGGCGAGGAGCACGCCCATCCGGCCGACGTTGCGGTTGTCTTCGCCGGCCTGATTGGCCGCGCCGAAGATAACCTCGTCGATGCGCTCGGGGTCGATTCCGGCTCGACGTACCGCCTCACCGATCACGAGTGCGGCGAGGTCGTCCGGTCTGACCGTTGCGAGGGCCCCTCCGTAGCGTCCGACCGGCGTGCGAACCCCACCGACGAGAAAGGCCTCCGCCATGCTCTCTCCTGACCGCGTTGTCGGGCGAACGGGGAATTAGTGACCGACCGTTCAGGAAATAATTATGCCAGATCAGCGCGGCGACGGTACCCGGATCATGCCCTCCTGCGCGACGCTCGCGACGAGCACTCCTTCGCGCGTGTAGAACCGGCCGTGCGACAGGCCGCGGCCGCCGGTGGCGCTGGGCGACTCCTGCACGTAGAGCAGCCACTCGTCGACGCGCGCAAACCGGTGGAACCACATCGCGTGGTCGAGGCTCGCGACCTTGAGGCCGGGCGTCGCCCACGCGAGCGAGTGCCGGCGCAGCACCGACTCGAGGATGGGGTAGTCGCTTGCGTAGGCGAGCGCGGCACGGTGCAGATTCGGGTCATCCGGAAGGTCGCCCGTCGCCCGCAACCAGATGGCCTGCTGGGGCGAGCTGTCTCGGTCGGGCTCGAGGTAGATCGGCTCCTGAACGTGCCGCATGTCGAACGGCCTGCCTTTGGCCCAGTAGCGCGCGATGACGTGGTCGTGGCCATCGAGGACCTCCTCGTCCGTCGGCAGCGATTCCGGTGGCGGGACGTTTCCATCGACGTCAACCTGGTGGTCAAGGCCCTCATCCACGGTCTGGAACGACGCGATCATCGACAGGATCGGAAGACCACTCTGGTACGCCTGGCTGCGGCGGGTGGAGAACGAGCGGCCGTCGTGGATGCGGTCCACCGTGAAGGTGATCGGCAGCTGCACGTCGCCGGGGCGCAGGAAGTAGCCGTGCAGAGAGTGGACGATGCGGTCCTCGGGCACGGTGCGGACGGCGGCGACGAGCGACTGGGCGAGAACCTGGCCGCCGTACACGCGGCCGTGCGGCATCCATTGGCTGGGGCCCGTGAAGATGTCTTTGCCTGCCGGTGCACCGGTGTCGTCGAGGTCGAGAGCGGCGAGCATTCCAAACAGGGGGTCGTTCATGGGTCTCCCGGCTCAGCGGGCGCGAGCGGCGCCAGTTGTTTCCAGCTAGTTTAGTTTGGGTAATGAACCGAACCTTCTCATTGGTCGATTCCCTCTCCCTCAGTGATCTGCAGACCTTCCTCGGTCGCGCCGGCAGGGTGGAGGACGGCTCCGTGCGCCTTATTTCGGGCTCGGGCGTGCTCGCGGTGTACGTGGCGGTGCTCTACCCGGTCGGCCTGCGCGATGAGACACCGACGGTGCTCGGCCTGCGCACGTTCGCGCTGACAGACTCTGAGGCGTTCGACGCGGTCGTGCCGGTGCGCTCGCTGCTGGACCGTCTCGCGCGGGCGCAGTCGAACGTGACCGATCCGGATGCGCCGGTGACGGTCAGCCTGCCGATCGAGGTGAACACGGTGGTGTGGGCCGCGATCTCGCCCCCGCGTGGCGGCTGGACCCAGCACGACCCGGTGGGCCCGGTCGTGCTCTCTCGGGTCGCGGACGAAGGCATCCGGGAGGTGGCAGACACCGTCGGCACCGAAACCGGTGAGCAGCTCGTGCGTTCGGTGCGGGCCGAGGTGTGGGGCCGCCCGATTCCAAGCATCGAGTACGTCCCGGCCGGCGCGGCGTTCGCCGCGCATTCTCTGGGTTTCATCGGTGACGACGACGTGCGGATCTACGAGACCGGCCCCTGGACTCGGCTGACCAGCCAGCGCGGGCACGTTCTCGTGCGCCGCAGGGCGTGGACACTGCAGGTCTGACTCAGGGTCGAGTCCACATTGTGGTTGTCGAGCCAGCCGAGACCTTTCATGTGGATAACTTCCGGCCTCCGATGTCGGAATGTCGGTGGCAGGGTGTGCACTGGATTCATGGAGAACTTCACCGGCACCGGAGGTCAGGTCGACGCTGAGATTCAGCCTCGCGGGCTCGCCGATGCGGGTTGGGAGCTGCCGGCCGATGAGGTCGAGGCGAGGTTCCGTGCGCTGGTGGCCGGGCTGGAGCCGGAGAGTCCGATCGACGCCGGCATCAAGCGGGTGGCCTTGCTGCAGGCGAGGAAGGCGCAGTTGGAGGCCGAGGAGGCCCGGGAGCTGGCCATGCTGGCCCGGCTGTACGTGGCCGAGGAGGGTCCGGATGCCCGGGTGGATCTGGTTTACCGGTCGTTGGCGGCAGAGTTGGCGTTGGCCTGCCGGGTGTCGGATCGGACCATGGAGAGCCGGATCATCTACGCCGAGGAGCTGGTCGACGAGTACCCCGGCACGCTGGAGGCGCTGGCGGCCGGCACGATCGGCATCGGGCACGCCCGCGTCATCGTCGAGTGCGGCGACCCGATCGACGATCCGGAGCTGCGCGGCAAGTACGAGGCCGCGGTGCTCAAGCGGGCGGTGAACATCACCCCCGGCCGGTTACGGCGGCTGGCGCGGCAGGCAGCCGAGAAGCTCGCCGCGGTGACCTTCGAGGAGCGGCACCGGAAGGCTCGGGAGGGCCGCTCGGTGCGCATGTTCGAGGGCGTCGACGGGATGTCGGAGCTGGTGCACACCGTGCCGACCGTGTTCGCGGTGGCGATGTTCGACCGGCTCACCGCGCAGGCCAAGGCGGTCAAGGCCGCCAACCCGGCAGACGCCCGCACTCTTGATCAGGTGCGTGCCGACCTGGCCTGCGAGCTGGTGCTCACCGGGCAGCCCTCGGGCGACCCGGATGCCCCGCACGCCGCCGGGATCGGTATCCGCCCGGAGGTGTCGATCCTCATTCCGGTCCTCACCCTGCTCGGCGAAAGCGACGAGCCGGCGAGCATTGCCGGACGCGGTCCGATCGGCTTGGACGATGCCACCCGGCTGGCCGGGAACGCGCCCAGCCTGATCCGGGTGCTCACCCATCCGGTCAGCCAGCAGGTGCTGGCGGTGGACAGCTACCGGCCGTCAAAGAAGCTGCGTCGCTACCTGCATCGCCGCGACGGGCGATGTCGATGTCCGTCCTGCGCACGGCCGCCCGGCGACTGCGACCTCGACCACACCACCGCCTGGCAGCACGGCGGCAAGACGGAGGTCGGCAACCTCGCAGACCTGTGCCCGAATCATCACACCATCAAGCACCTGCCCGGCTGGAGCGTGAAACAGATCAGTCCCGGCGTGCTGGAATGGACCAGCCCCCACGGCGTCACCGCCGTCGACATCCCGGACACACCCGTCACCTTCCAATAGGGGTGAACGGGGAGGCGAGTCGGGTCAACCGATCTGCAGCGGGTCAGGCCGTCAGCGAAGGCATGAACTCGAACACCACGGCGAAGATGACGCCGATCATCCAGATGGCGGCGACAAGCCCGAACATCAGGATGGCGATCTCCAGCCACATGACTGCGATTCCGCGGCCCGCTCGGCGCCGTGCGACGACCGCTCGACCGATCACGTAGACGGCCGGGGAGAGGATCGACCATGCGGCGTGAAACGGGCGTGGGATCCCTTCGCGCTTCAGCGCGGACCAGTCCAGGAAGGCGCAGCCGATGAGCAGCGCCAGGCCGCCCCAGCCGGAGAGCATCGAGACCAACGACGCCTGGGACGTCAGCGCCGCGAGCTGCCCTTGAATGGAAGCGTCCAGCGAAAGTCGCATGTACTCGGCCCAGTCGATGGTCAGCAGGGCGATGGTCTGCAGCACCTGAACCCCCAGCATCACCCAGATCCACGGGGTGTAGACGCGCGCGCCCTCTGGTGCAGTGAGGTCGACCCGCTCTGTCGTGTACGGGTGCTGGTAGTGCTCGGTCCAGGCCACTCCGTCCCACCAACGTTGACGCTGGCTGCCGTCGTTGGCGGGGTACCAGCCTGCGGGCGCTGCGACGTCGGACATGGGCCTCCTCGAATAGTCGAGGACAGCTTAGGGGTGCTTAGGCGCTCGCCGCGGCAGCGCGCCCGGCGGCGCGCCCGCTGAACAGGCATCCGCCGAGAAACGTTCCCTCGAGCGACCGGTACCCGTGGACGCCGCCGCCGCCGAATCCGCTCGCCTCGCCCGCCGCGTACAGGCCGGGAATCGGTCGCCCGTCGGTGCCGAGGGCTCGTGAGTCAAGGTCGGTTTCGATGCCGCCAAGGCTCTTGCGGGTCAGCAGGTGCAGCTTCACCGCGATGAGTGGACCGGCCTTCGGATCGAGGATGCGATGCGGGCCAGCCACTCGGATGAGCCGGTCGCCGCGGTACTTGCGTGCCTGCCGCAGTGCGTTCACCTGGGCGTCCTTCGCGAACGGGTTGGTGAGTTCGCGGTCACGAGCTTCGACCTCGGCGCGGATGCGGTCCGCGTCGAGTGGCACGTCCGATTTCGCCTGCATGCCGGCGATGAGCTCGTCCAGCGTGTTCGCGACGACGAAGTCCTCTCCGCGCCGCTTGAATGCCTCGACTGGTGCGGGGGCGCCCTTCCTCACCCGCTGCAGCAGCAGCTTGAAGTCCTTGCCGGTGAGGTCGGGGTTCTGCTCGCTGCCCGAGAGCGCGAACTCCTTCTCGATGATCTTCTGGGTCAGCACGAACCACGAGTGCGCGTGGCCGGTCGCGACGATGTGCTCGAGGGTGCCGAGCGTGTCGAAGCCGGGGAACAGCGGCACCGGCAGCCGCTTGCCGGTCGCGTCAAGCCACACGCTGGACGGACCAGGCAGGATCCGGATGCCATGCAGCGGCCACACCGGGCTGTGATTCTTGATGCCCTCGACGTAGTGCCACATTCGGTCCCCGTTGATGAGGCGTGCCCCGGCTCGCTCGCTGATGCCGAGCATCCGCCCGTCGACGTGGGCGGGCACACCTGAGAGCAGGTCGGCCGGCGCGTCGCCCATCCGGCGCGGCCACTGGTCGCGCACCAGGTCGTGGTTGCCGCCGATGCCGCCGCTGGTGACGATCACCTGGCCGCTGGCCTCGAACTCGCCTCCCGGCTCGCGGTTGCTCGCCGCGCCGCGCTCGGCGGCATCCGGCTGCAGGATGGTGCCGCGCACGCCGACCACCGCGCCGCCGTCGACCACGAGTTCGTCGACGCGGTGCCGGAACGCGAGGGTGACGAGGCCTGGCTGCTGTCCGTCGCGCACCGTCTTGATGAACGGCGCGAGCACTCCCGGGCCGGTGCCCCAGACGATGTGGAACCGCGGCACCGAGTTGCCGTGGCCGAGTGCCGTGTACCCGCCCCGCTCGGCCCAACCGACGACCGGGAAGAACCGGATGCCGAGACCGTGCAGCCACGCGCGCTTCTCACCGGCCGCGAAATCCAGGTATGCCTCGGCCCAGCGCTGCGGCCACAGGTCTTCCTCACGGTCGAAGCCGGCCGACCCGAACCAGTCCTGGCGGGCGAGCTCGGGCGAGTCCTTCACTCCCATCCGGCGCTGCTCGGGCGAATCGACGAGGAACAGTCCGCCGAAGGACCACCAGGCCTGGCCGCCGAAGCTCGCCTCCGGTTCCTGCTCGAGGATGGTCACGCGCTTGCCCGCGTTCACCAGTTCGGCCGCGGCCACCAGCCCTGCCAGCCCGCCGCCAACAACCAAGACGTCACTGTCCAACTCCGTCGTCATGCCCTCATCTTTCCCTAACCCGTCTCAAGGAGATGTTCGCCGCGGCGACGGATGTTGCGGGCGAGTCGGCAGCGAAGCGGCAGGAAATCCTTGAGACGGGTTAAGAGCGGCCGCGGATGCGGCGGGACAGCGTGTCGGCAGCGCGCGAGACGGCACGGGCGAGCCGGGGCGCGTCGGCGAGCAGGTTGCGGCGGAAGGTGAGGCCGACCGCGGCCGCCGGGTAGTCGTTGTGGTCGAGCACGGCGGAGGCGACGGATGCGTAGGCCGGGTTGATGTCGCCGTCCTCGGTCGCCCAGCCGCGGTCCCGGGTTTGGGCGAGCAGCTCCTCGAGCGCGGCGACGGTGGCTGGCCCCTGCTCGGTGCGCAGCTGGAGGTCGCCGGGGGAGTAGTTGGCCGCGAACTGGGCGGGCGGCAGCGCAGCGAGCATCGCACGCCCGGTCGCGGTCAGGTGGGCGGGCAGGCGCACGCCGACGCTGGTCACCACCGCCGGTGCGCGGGCGGCCGCGACCTTCACCGCGTAGACGACGTCGGTGTGCTGCAGCAGCCCGAGGTGTCCGACAACCGGCAGCTTCGTCTCGGCGACCAGCCGCTCGAGCAACGGTCGGCCGATCCGCGCGAGGGCATTCGACGCCAGCACCGTCGTGCCGATCTCACCGATTAGCGGCCCCAGCGAGTAGCCCTGGTGCTCGGGCGAGTGCACGACGAAGCCCTCATCCTGCAGCACGGCCAGCAGGTGGTAGACGCTCGACCGGGGCAGTTCGAGTTCGCGCGCGATGGTCGCGGCGCGCACAGGGCCGCTCCGTTCGGCGAGGTGCCGGATGATGCGCAGTGCGCTCCTCGCGGCGGGCACGTTCATGCACTTATTGTCTCGTATCCGAGACACATTGTGCGATCAACCGGCGCTCGGGGCACGGTTCGGGAGTTTGATGTGACCATGGCTGTTTCTCTCGGTACCGGGCCGCTGTCGCCCGGTGATGTCGTCGCCGTCGCCCGGGATGACGAACCCGTCGAGCTCGCCCCGGATGCCCTCACCGCGATGGCCGAGTCCCGGGCGGTTGTCGAGCAGCTCGCGAGCGACGACCAGCCGCACTACGGCGTCTCCACCGGCTTCGGCGCGCTCGCGAGCAAGCACATCCCGTTCGAGCGGCGCACCCAGCTGCAGCGCTCGCTCGTCCGCAGTCACGCAGCCTCCAGCGGCGCAGAGGTCGAACGCGAGGTGGTGCGCGCGACCATGCTGCTGCGCCTGTCGACGCTGGCTACAGGGCGCACCGGGGTCCGCCCGGTCGTCGCCGAGACCTACGCGGCACTGTTGAACGCAGGGCTAACCCCGGTCGTCGGCGAGTACGGCAGCCTCGGCTGCTCGGGGGACCTGGCCCCACTCGCCCACATCGCACTCGCGGCGATGGGCGAGGGCACGGTGCGGGATTCCAGCGGCACCCTCGTCGAGGCATCCGACGCGCTCGCCGCGGCCGGCATCGAGCCGATCGAGCTGCACGAGAAGGAGGGCCTCGCCCTCATCAACGGCACCGACGGCATGCTCGGCATGCTCGTCCTCGCGCTGAACGACCTGCGCGCGCTTGTCACCACCGCTGATCTCGCCGCAGCGATGAGCGTCGAGGGTCTCACCGGGACCGGCGCGGTGTTCGCCGCCGACCTGCAGGCGCTGCGGCCGCATCCGGGACAGCGCGACTCCGCGGCGAACATGCGCGCGGTGCTCGCCGACTCCGACATGGTGAGCCACCCGACTGGATTCACCCGGGTGCAGGACGCCTACTCGCTGCGGTGCGCGCCGCAAGTGCACGGCGCGGTGCGCGACACCATCCAGCACGCCGCGATGGTCGCCGAGCGCGAGCTGGCAGCGGCGATCGACAATCCGGTGGTGACTCCGGATGGCCGGCTCGAGTCGAACGGGAACTTCCACGGCGCACCGCTCGGCTACGTGCTCGACTTCCTCGCCATCGCTGTCGCCGACCTGGCCAGCATGAGCGAGCGCCGCACCGACCGCTTCCTCGACGTCGCCCGCAATCACGGGCTGAACGCGTTCCTCGCCGACGACCCCGGCGTCGACTCCGGCCATATGATCGCCCAGTACACCGCCGCGGGGATCGTCAACGAGCTCAAGCGGCTCGCCACGCCGGCGAGCGTCGACTCGATCCCGTCGTCGGCGATGCAGGAGGACCACGTCTCGATGGGCTGGGGCGCCGCCCGCAAGCTGCGGCGCGCGATCGACGGACTCGGCCGCGTCATCGCGATCGAGCTGCTCACCGCCGCTCGCGCGATGGACTTGCGCGCGCCGGTCGAGCCTGGCCCAGTCGCATCCGCGGTCCGGGCACGGTTGCGGGAGGCGATCGAGGGGCCGGCGACCGACCGCTATCTCGCCCCTGAGATCGAGGACGCCTATGCGATGGTGTTGGACGGCTCGCTGCTGCAGGCTGCGGCAGTCGTCGTCTCGGAGCGAGGAGGAGAACTCGTATGAGCGGACCACGACCGGTGCGCGCCCACCGCGGCAACGCCCTGAACACCCTCGGCTGGCAGCAGGAGGCCGCCCTCCGGATGCTGCAGAACAACCTCGACCCTGAGGTTGCAGAGCATCCGGATGCGCTGGTCGTCTACGGCGGGACCGGCAAGGCCGCGCGCGACTGGGCGAGCTTCGACGCGATCGTGCGCACGCTGACCACTCTCAAGGGCGACGAGACCATGCTCGTCCAGTCCGGCCGGCCGGTCGGCGTCATGCAGACCCACGAGTGGGCGCCGCGCGTGCTCATCGCCAACTCGAACCTCGTCGGCGACTGGGCCAACTGGGACGAGTTCCGCCGCCTCGAGCAGCTCGGCCTGACCATGTACGGGCAGATGACCGCAGGCTCGTGGATCTACATCGGAACGCAGGGCATCCTGCAGGGCACCTATGAAACCTTCGCCGCGGTCGCAGCCAAGCGCAACGGTGGCACCCTGGCTGGCACGATCACACTGACCGGCGGGCTCGGCGGGATGGGCGGCGCCCAACCGCTCGCGGTGACGATGAACGGCGGCGTCGCGATCTGCGTCGACGTCGACCCGAGCCGCATCGCGCGCAGGCTGGAGCACCGCTACCTCGACGTGCAGGCCGACAGCCTGGAGCACGCGCTCCAGCTCGCCTACGACGCCCGCGACGCCCGCCGGCCGCTCAGCATCGGGGTGCTCGGCAATGCGGCGGATGTCGTGCCGCGGCTGCTCGCGATGGGCGCCGAGATCGACATCGTCACCGACCAGACGAGCGCGCACGACCCGCTCGCCTACCTGCCGCTCGAGTTCTCGTTCGACGAGTGGGACGCCGCACGGAGCGCCGACCCGGCCGGTTTCGCGAACGCGGCGCGCCAGTCGATGGCGCGGCACGGCGAGGCGATGGTGGGCTTCCAGAATTCGGGCGCCGAGGTGTTCGACTACGGCAACAACATCCGCACCGAGGCGCTCGCCGCCGGGTACGCCGACGCGTTCGCGTTCCCCGGGTTCGTGCCCGCCTACATCCGGCCGCTGTTCGCCGAGGGGAAGGGCCCGTTCCGCTGGGCAGCGCTCAGCGGCGACCCCGCCGACATCGCGGCGACCGACCGGGCGGTGCTCGAGCTGTTCCCGGAGAACGAATCGCTGGCCCGCTGGATCAAGCTCGCGGGGAAGCGCGTGCACTTCCAGGGACTGCCCGCCCGCATCTGCTGGCTCGGCTACGGCGAACGCGACGTCGCCGGGCTGCGCTTCAACGACATGGTCGCATCCGGCGAACTCGGCGCACCGATCGTGATCGGCCGCGACCACCTCGACTCGGGCTCGGTCGCCTCGCCCTACCGCGAGACGGAGGCGATGCTCGACGGGTCCGACGCCATCGCCGACTGGCCGCTGCTGAACGCGCTGGTGAACACGGCATCCGGCGCCAGCTGGGTGTCGATCCACCACGGCGGCGGTGTCGGCATCGGCCGGTCGATCCACGCCGGCCAGGTGTCGGTGGCCGACGGGACGCCGCTCGCCGCAGAGAAGCTCGCCCGGGTGCTGCGCAACGATCCCGGGATGGGCGTCGTCCGTCACGTCGATGCCGGGTACGACCACGCCGTCGAGATCGCCGATGAGCGCGGTGTGCGCATCCCCATGCGGGAGACTGGCGACTGATGGCTCTGTCGCACGATCCGCTCTGGCCCCGCGCGGGCGACTGGCCCGCGCCCGCCGGTGCCGCCGATGTCGCGCTGGTCGGGGTGCCGACCTGGCGCACCTCGCTGTCGGCGACTGACGCCGGGAAGACCCCGGCGGCCGTGCGGGAGGCTCTCCGCTACTACGGCGAGTTCGCGTATACCGTGCCGTGGGGCGAGCTGTCGATCGTCGACTGCGGTGACCTGGCCGATCCGGATGCCGACGAGCGGGCGGCCGCAGCGGCGATCGCCGCGATCGAGGCCGAGTTGGTGATCGCGCTCGGCGGCGACAACGCCGCGACCGTGCCGACCGCGTTGGGCCGGATGGGCGACGGGTTGGCGGCCGGCGGGCTGGTCACCCTCGACGCCCATCACGACCTGCGGGACGGCGTCAGCAACGGGTCGCCGGTGCGGCGGCTGATCGAGGCCGGCCTCGACGGCGGCCGGGTCGTGCAGGTCGGGATCGCCGACTTCGCGAACTCCGCCGAGTACGCAGCGCGTGCCGCCGACTACGGCATCACGGTTGTGCACCGCGACGCCCTGATGCTGCGACCGATGGCGGACGTGATGGCGGAGGCGCTCGAGTTGGCGGCATCCGGGGGTGGCCCGGTGCACGTCGACCTGGACGTGGATGTGTGCGATCGCTCGGTCGCGCCGGCCTGCCCGGCGTCGGTTCCGGGCGGAATCTCGGCGCACGAGCTGCGGATCGCCGCGCGACTGGCTGGTGCGCATCCGGCCGTCCGCTCGGTCGATCTGGTCGAGGTTGACGCGACGAAGGACACACCAGATCAGCGGACCATCCGGCTGGTCGCGCTGTGCGTACTCGAGTCGGTAGCAGGATTTCGAAGTAGAACACTGTAAGTTAAGGCGTCGTTAAATTTTGAAAGGCGCCCAACTTGAGCACTGTGATCGACAACATCGGCCTGCTGGTCACCAACGACCCTGAGCAGGGCGAGTTGACCGCGGAGCGGGCCAACGCCGCTGTCGTCATCGACAACGGCGTCATCAGCTGGGTCGGCGACGCGGGCAGCGCTCCGGATGCCGACGACCGGCTCGACGTCGGCGGGCGCTGCGTCATCCCAGGCTTCGTCGACAGCCACAGCCACGTCGTGTTCGCGGGCGACCGCTCCGACGAGTTCGTTGCGCGGATGGCGGGCGAGGAGTACGCCGCCGGCGGCATCCGCCGCACGGTCGAGGCGACCCGCGCCGCGAGCGACGCCGAATTGGCACGCAACGCGACGCGCCTGGTCGCCGAGATGCGGGCGCAGGGCACCACCACCGTCGAGATCAAGAGCGGCTACGGGCTGACCTCGATCGACGAGGCGCGAAGCCTCGCCATCGCGGGCCAGTTCACCACCGAGACGACCTTCCTCGGGGCGCACGTCGTCCCCGCCGAATTCGCCGACGACCCGGCTGGCTACGTCGAGCTGGTCACCGGCACCATGCTCGACCTGTGCGCGCCCCTTTCGAAGTGGATCGACGTGTTCTGCGACGACGGCGCATTCGACGTCGACCAGGCACGCGCCATCCTCGAGGCGGGCATCGACCGTGGGCTCGGGGCGCGGCTGCACGGCGGCCAGCTCGGAACATCCGGCGCGGTGCAGCTCGCGGTCGAACTGGACGCGGCGAGCGTTGACCACTGCACCTTCCTCACCGATGAGGATGTCGCCGCGCTCGCGGGCGGCAACACCGTCGCGACGCTGCTGCCGGGCGTCGAGTTCTCCACCCGCCAGCCGTACCCGGATGCGCGCAGGCTGATGGACGCGGGCGTCACCGTGGCGATCGCGAGCGACTGCAACCCGGGGTCGAGCTACACGTCGTCGATGTCGTTCTGCATCGCCCTCGCGGTGCGCGAGCTGGGGATGACGACGGCTGAGGCGCTCTGGGCGGCGACCGCAGGGGGAGCCGCGGCGCTTCGCCGCGAGGACGTCGGCGTGCTGGCAGAGGGCAAGAAGGCCGACCTGGTCGTGCTCGACGCCCCACACTACAGCTACCTGGCCTACCGGCCGGGCGTGCCGCAGGTGCAGCAGGTCTTCAAGGCGTAGCGGCTACTCCTCGAAGGTGTTGACGAGCGAGTGGGCGGCGCGCTCGAGGTAGCCCCACAGCGTCGCGTCCTGCAACGGCGGCAGCTCGAGCGTGTCCAGGGCGTCGCGCATGTGTCGCAGCCAGCGCTCCCGGGCATCCGGGTTCACCTTGAACGCGACGTGCCGCATCCGGAGTCTGGGATGTCCACGTTCCTCGCTGTAGGTCTTCGGTCCGCCCCAGTACTGCTGCAGGAACATGCTCAGGCGACGGATGGCGCCATCGAGGTCGTGCGCCGGGTACATCGGCCACAACACCGGGTCGTTCTGCACGCCGTCGTAGAACGCGGTGACCAGCCGGTCAAAGGTCTCGCTGCCGCCGATCTGGTCGAAGAGTTCGCCGCCGACCGCGGTGCCGCCCTCGCCGGTGCGCAGCGTCACGTGGGTTTCCCCGCCGGTTTCACTCACCGGACTCCTCCTTCTCGGTCGTCGGCTGCTGTGTCCGCCTGCCGACTGGTTGCGGGACATCCGGACTGTCGATGACCACCCGGTTCAGCGCGGGCAGACCGACGTTGATCTCGTCGAGCGCGTGCTTGAGCCGCAGCCGCAGCTCACGCGCAACCGCCCACTGCTCCGCAGGCCGCGCCTTCATCACCAGGCGGATGACGATGGCCTCGGCCGACACGGATTCGATGCCCCAGATCTCCGGCTTCTCGAGGATCTTCGAGCGCCAGGCCGGGCTGTTCGACATAGCGGTGGCCGTCTCCAGCAGCGTCTCCTGGATAGCGGAGACATCCGCGGTGTACGGGGCGGGGAGGTCGATGATGACGCGGGCCCAATCGTGGGAGAAGTTGCCGACACGCAGGATCTCGCCGTTGCGAACGAACCACAGGGTGCCGTCAACCGAACGCACCTTGGTGATGCGCAGGCCGACCTCTTCGACGGTGCCGGTCGCCTCGCCCACGTCGACGACATCGCCGACCCCGAGCTGGTCCTCGGCGACCATGAAGATCCCGTTCAGCACGTCTTTCACGATGTTCTGCGCGCCGAAACCCAGACCGGCGCCGATCGCGGCGCTGACGATCGCGAACGCTCCGGTGGCGTTGGGGAAGACGATCGAGATCACCAGCAGGAGGATCACGATCGTGATGATCGCCGTCACGGCGCTGTTGAAGACGGTGCCGAGCGCCCTGGTGCGCTGCACAACCCGCGCCGCGGCGAGAGGCGAGGAGATCAGGGCCTGGGTGTCGTCGACACTGTGCTTTTTCTTGGCGCCCGTGACAACGCGGTTGACGACTCGTCGGATGCCTAAGCGCAGCGCCCAGTTGAGCACGAGGGCGAAGACGACGAGAAGAAGGGCTTTGACCAGCGGATGGCTGAAGAACGCGTCGACGTTCGCCCAGAAGGCCGTCCAGTCGAAGGCGGGGGGAGTCTCATCCATATTCTCGCCAGTCTACTTTTCTGCGCCTGCTCACTCACTCCGAGGGGTCGCAAACGCCGAGTTGCCCACTTCGGCCCCTGAAAATGCGGAAACAGGGGCCAAAGTGGGCAACTGGGAGGTGTCAGCGCTGCTTGTCGCGCTCCTGCGCCTTCAGCGCGCGCTCCACACCTGCGAGGTTCTCCACCACGAGGCGGCGCAGCGCCGGGATCTCCTGGTTGGCGTCCAGCCACGCGTTGGTTGCGTCGACGAGCGACTGGGTCGCCAGCGGCGCGGGGTAGAGGCCCACGATGAGCGTCTCGGCGATGTGGTAGCTGCGCGACTCCCAGATGTTCGCAAGGCTCGCGAAGTAGCGCTCCACGAGCGGCTCGAGCACCGCGGGGTCGTTGACGTGCTGGAAGCCGAGCGCGGTGTTCCGTACGATCGCGTTCGGCGCATCCGCCTGATCCACAATGGACGAGAACGCCTTGAGCTTCGCCTCCACCGTCGGGAACGTGGCGCGAGCGCGAGCCGCCGCCTGCTGGCCATTTGCGGTGTTGTCCTTCTCCAGCGCGGCGTCGATGTCCGCCTCGGTCGCAGCGCCGTTCAGCACGAGACCCTCAAGAAGCTCCCAACGCAGGTCGGTGTCGACGGTCAGGCCGTCAAGTGCGACGGTGCCGCCGAGCAGGCCACGCAGCGCGGCGACGTGGTCACCGATCGACGCGACGCTCGCAAAGAACTTCACGAACTGGAACTGCGCATCCGACCCCGCCTCCGCCAGTTCGGCGAGAGTCCACAGCGACGAGCCGATGTATTCGAGCGTCTTGGCGCGCTCGAACGGGTCGACGTAGGTGCGCACCGTGGTGACGAGCTGGTTCAGCGTCGTCCGGATGGTGGTGCTCTCGGTCTCGCTGGCGATGTTGCCGAGCACGAGCTTCACGTAGTCGCGCGGGGCGACCTCCGCGTCGCGGGTCGAGTCCCACACCGAACCCCAGACGAGTGCGCGCGCGAGCGGGTCCTCGATGTCCTTCAGGTGCGCGATCGCCGTCTCGAGCGACTGCTCGTCGAGGCGGATCTTCGCGTAGGCCAGGTCGTCGTCGTTGATGAGCACGAGCGCTGGCTTGCGGCGCCCGACCAGGCCGGGAACCTCGGTGCGCTCGCCATCGACGTCCAGCTCCAGCCGGTCATCCCGCACGAGTTTGCCCGCGACGAGGTCGTAGAAGCCGATCGCGAGACGGTGCGGGCGGATGGTCGGGTAGTCCTCCGGCGCGCTCTGCAGCACCGCGAAGCTCGTGATGGTGCCCGAGGCATCCGTCTCGATCTCCGGTCGCAGCGTGTTCACGCCAGCGGTCTCCAGCCACATCTTGGACCAGCCGCTCAGGTCGCGGCCGCTCGTCACTTCGAGCTCTGCCATCAGGTCCGTCAGCTCGGTGTTGCCGTATGCGTGCTTCTTGAAGTACGCGGCGACCCCGGCGAAGAACGCCTCCTCGCCGACCCAGGCTACGAGCTGCTTGAGCACCGAGCCGCCCTTGGCGTAGGTGATGCCGTCGAAGTTGACCTGCACGTCCTCTAGGTCGTTGATGGTCGCGACCACCGGATGCGTCGACGGCAGCTGGTCCTGTCGGTAGGCCCAGCTCTTCTCCATCGCCTGGAAGGTGGTCCACGCCTCCGACCACTCGGTGGCCTCGGCGGTCGCGATGGTGGATGCCCACTCGGCGAAGGACTCGTTGAGCCACAGGTCGTTCCACCACTTCATGGTGACCAGGTCGCCGAACCACATGTGCGCGAGCTCGTGCAGGATCGTGACGACGCGACGCTCCTTGATCGCATCCGTCACCTTCGACCGGAAGACGTAGGTCTCGGTGAACGTGACTGCACCGGCGTTCTCCATCGCCCCGGCGTTGAACTCCGGCACGAAGAGCTGGTCGTACTTCTCGAACGGGTACGGGTAGTCGAACTTGCTCTCGAAGTAGGCGAAGCCCTGACGGGTCTTCTCGAAGAGGTAGTCAGCGTCGAGGTACTGACTGAGCGACTTGCGCGAGTAGATGCCGAGCGGGATCATCCGCCCGTCGCTGCTCGTCAGTTCGCTGCGCTCGACAGCGTACGGGCCTGCCACGATGGCGGTGATATACGACGAGATCACCGGGGTGGGCGCGAATACCCAGGTCGCCGAGTCACCGTTGATAACCGGCGCGGGGGTCGGCGAGTTGGACACGACCACCCAGTGCGCGGGGGCGGTGACGGTGAAGGCGAAGGATGCCTTCAAGTCGGGCTGCTCGAACACCGCGAACACGCGGCGGGAGTCCGGCACCTCGAACTGCGAGTAGAGGTACACCTCGTTGTCCACCGGGTCGACGAAGCGGTGCAGCCCCTCGCCGGAGTTGGTGTACTCGGCGTCAGCGTCGACGCGCAGCACGTTCTCCTCGGCGAGGCCCGCGAGCTGGATGCGCACACCGTCGGCCACGGAAGGGTCCAGTTCGACGCCGTTCAGCTGGATCGAGTGCACCGTGCGCGTGAACGCGTCGATGAACGTCGAGGCGCCAGCGGTCGCGGTGAATCTGACGACCGTGGTACTGCGGAACACCTCGGGTCCCGTCGTGAGGTCGAGCTCGACGTCGTAGCTCTGCACATCGATGAGCGCCTTGCGCTCCTGCGCTTCGAGGCGGGTGAGGTTGTCTCCAGGCACTTAGGCTCCCATGTCAGCGAACGAATTGCGCGCGGCAACGGCGGCGGCGCGCACCCCAGACTAGTCGGCGCGGCCACCCCGATGCAGGTCACCCAGCGGGGATGCGCTTGACTGGGATGCATGACCACCGAAGCATCCGCCACCCCTGTTCACTTCTGGTTCGACCCGTCCTGCCCGTGGGCCTGGATGACGAGCCGCTGGGTCGACGAGGTGTCACAGCATCGCGAACTTGACGTCAACTGGCATGTGATGAGCCTCGCGGTGCTGAACGAGGACAAGGATGTCGACGACGCCTACCGGGCGTTCTTCCCACGCGCGCTGCGTTACACCCGGCTCGTCGCCGCGGTGAAGGAACTCGAGGGCGCTGGCGTCGTCAAGCCGCTCTACGACGCGCTCGGCGCCCGCATCCACCTCGACGGTTCGAAGGATCCGGATGCCGTGATCCCGGAGGCGCTCGCCGAACTGGGCCTGCCGGCCGAGTACCTGAAGTACGCCGACAGCGACGAGTTCGACGAGCAGATGCGCGCGTCGCACTTCGACGGCATCAACCGGGTCGGCCAGGACGTCGGCACTCCGGTCATCGCCGTGCACGATGTCGCGTTCTTCGGTCCGGTGATTTCGCCCACACCAAAGGGCGACCAAGCGGTCGCCCTCTGGGATGGCGTTCTAGCTGCGGCTTCCTACGATGGGTTCTTCGAACTGAAGCGGTCGCGCACTCGGGGCCCGGTCTTCGACTGACGTCGGCCGTAGGATCGCGGCCGAGTCCTCGATCGCCGCAGTCAGCAGCGCGCGCAGTCGCGCGTCCGGGTTCTCGATGCACGCGCCGGCGATGCCGAGAACGGAGATCCGGATGACCGACTCGCTCAGGCGGGACGCGGCCTTGTTGCCGGTGGGCAGCCGGTAGCTTCCCACGAAGTCTCGTGCCCAGCTGACGGCCAGCGGGGTCCGCTGCATCGCGCTGTCCACGGCGGCCGCGAGGTCGGGAGCCGGTTCGACGCCCATCCGCTCCAGGATCCGCTGGCAGGAGAGGATGCCGACAGCGAGCGCGCGCTGCCGTTCCTCACTGGCAATGGGAAGGGCGACGCTCGCAGCACGGAGCGCGATGGCGACCTCGACCGAGCGGTCGGAGCCATTCAGTCCGATGACCGACGGGATGAGCACAGCAAGTCGAGAGCGCTCCGTGTCGGAACTGCAGTCGTTGACCATGCGGGCAAGGAATGCCAGAGCCGGATGCGTGCACGACGGATGGTCGCTCCAGCGCTCTCCAGCCAGGTAGGACGCGAACTCCATGAAGCACGCGCCTGTTCGGGGACTGCGGTGCCGTCCTGCAGAAAGGACTGGGACCATCCCGGGCGATACGGTCGTCGGTGACATCTGCGCCTCCCGCGTTTGTCGCGTTTGCAGTTCCCTCCAGTGTGCGCCTGTTGTCGGCCGAAGGCCAGAGGTGCTGCCCCGCGGCATCCTTAGAATGACCTGTATGCGCATCCACATCGCCACCGATCACGCCGGTCTGGACTTCAGCCGCGACCTCCAGGAGCACCTGCGGGGTGCCGGCCACGAGGTGATCGACCATGGCCCACGCGAATACGACCCGCTGGATGACTACCCGTCGTTCTGCATCAATGCCGCGATCGGTGTTGTGACCGACCAGCAGTCCGGGATCGAGGCTCTGGGTGTCGTCTTCGGCGGCTCGGGAAACGGCGAGCAGATGGCGGCCAACAAGGTACGGGGCGCTCGCGCCGCGCTGGTGTGGAACCGGTCGACCGCCGAGCTGGCCCGCGAGCACAACGATGCCAACGTGATCTCCATCGGCGCGCGCCAGCACACGCTGGAGGAAGCGATCGAGTTCATCGACGTCTTCATCGCGACACCGTTCTCCGGTGAGGAGCGCCACTCCCGCCGGATCGGTCAGCTCGCCGAGTATGAGCACACCGGGAACATCGCTGGGCACGAGATCGGCGCCTGATGCCTGAGGGTCACTCCGTTCACCGCATCGCGAGGCAGTTCGCGCTGCACTTCGTCGGCAAGCGCGTCGAAACCAGCTCGCCGCAGGGACGGTTCGTGAGCGGCGCCCAGCAGCTCGATGGGCTCACGATGACCGACTCGCGCGCGGTGGGCAAGAATCTGTTCCTCGAGTTCGATCACCGGCTGTGGCTGCGCGTGCATCTCGGCATCTACGGCGCGTGGGATTTCGCGGGCGACATCTCGACGGATGCGCCGCTCGCATCGGCCGACGAGCGCGGCAACGACCTCGCCAACTTCGAGGACTCGCTGCACTCGATCGGCGCGCCCCGGCGCTCGAGGCTGCGCATGTCGGAGAAGGAGACCGTGCAGCCCGAGTTGGACACCTGGCCTCCGGAGCCGGTTGGGCAGGTGCGGGTACGGCTCCTCACCGAGGACACCGTCGCCGACCTGCGCGGACCGACCGCATGCGAGGTGCTGCTGCCGGAGCAAGTCGATGCCGTGGTGGGGAAGCTGGGACCCGACCCGATGGGCGACGACTCGCAGGAGGCGGAGGACCGGTTCACCGCGACGGTGTTGAAGAAGCCGACACCGATCGGCCTGTTGCTGATGGACCAGTCGGTCGTGAGCGGCATCGGCAACGTCTACCGCGCCGAACTGCTGTACCGGGCGCGACTCGACCCGCACACGCCCGGAAAGCGGGTCCCGGAGGAGACCGTGCGCTCGCTCTGGCGCGACTGGGTGCACCTGCTGCACATCGGCGTCGAGACCGGCCACATGCTGACCATGGACTACCCGACCGACGAGGACTACCGCAACGCGCTCGCGAACAGTGACGACCGGCACTGGGTCTACCAGCGCGCGGGCCTGCCGTGCCGCACCTGCGGCACGCACATCCTGATGGACATGGCGGCCGGCCGGAAACTGTACTGGTGCCCTAACTGCCAGCGGTGAACCGCCATGCCATGCTTGAGTAATGCGCCACAATCCGTCCTTTGTCATCGATGACCCGCAGGAGGTCCGGCGGCTGATACGCGAGAACCCGTGGGCGACCATTGTCGCCAACACGGCCAAGGGTCTCGTCGCCTCGCACTACCCGGTACTGCTCGAGGAGGACCGCGACGAGATCAGCATCGTCACGCACGTCGGCCGCCCCGACGACCGCCTGCTCGAGCTCGGCGGCGGAGAGCTGCTGGTCATCATCCAGGGTCCGCACGGCTACATCTCGCCTGGCTGGTACGGCGACCTGAAGTCGGTTCCGACCTGGAACCACGCCACAGCTCACCTGTACGGAACGCCAGAGATCCTCAGCGACGAGGAGAACTGGCGCGTGCTCGGCACCCTGGTCGAGCATTTCGAAGGCCGGATGCCGCATCCGAAGCTGCTCGAGGACGACCACGAGAACCGGCAGCTTGCGACGGGCACCGTCGGTTTCCGACTCGTAGTCACGCGCTTCGACGCGCGACTGAAGCTCAGCCAGAACAAGCCCGCCGATGTCGTGCACACCGTCATCGACGAGCTCGACCACGGTGCCAACTACTCGCAGCCTCGACTGGCTGACGAGATGCGCAGGGTGCACGGAGAACAATGATCCTCAGAAACGCACGCGTCGGCGACCAACTTGTCGACGTGGAGATCAACGACGGCTCGATAGCAGGCTTCCGGCCAGCGGGCACGATCACGGGGGAGTCGCTCGACCTTGACGGTCGCTGGCTGCTCCCAGGGATGTGGGACCACCACGTGCACTTCGGCGAGTGGGCGTACACGCTCCGCCGCATCGACCTGTCACGGGTCACCTCGGCCGCTGAGGCCGCCGGCGTAATGAAACTGCACGTTCACGCGCAGGAGGACCCGAACGAGACCGTGGTCGGGGTCGGCATCCGCGACGCGCTCTGGCCGGACAACGCGTCGACCAGGCAGCTGCTCGACGCCGCGGTCGGCGACCGCAGCGTCGTGCTCATCAACTCGGACCTGCACTCCTGCTGGCTGAGCACGGCCGCCGCCCGGGCCTACGGTTACACCGACCACCCGACCGGCCTGCTGCAGGAGGACGACTGCTTCGACTTCGTCGCACGTCTCAAGCAGGCGCCGACCGAGCAGCACGACGAATGGGTGCGCGATGCGGCACTCGCCGCGGCCGCGCGCGGCATCGTCGGCATCACCGACCTCGACATGGCGCCGAACATCGATAACTGGACGCGCCGATTCGGCAACGGGTTCGATGTGCTGCGCGTCGACGCGGCTATCTACACGCAGTACCTGGATCAGGCCATCGAAGATGGGCGCTTCTCCGGGGAGACGCTGACAGACGACGGCCTGCTGCGGGTCGGCTCGTTCAAGATCCTCACCGACGGGTCGCTCGGCACGCGCACCGCCTTCTGTGTCGACCCGTACCCGGGCACGCACGACCATGGCCTGCTCACCGTCCCGCCGGACCGGCTAATGCCGTTGCTGCGCAAGGCGATGGATGCACGGATCCTGTTGACCGTGCACGCCATCGGCGACGAGGCGAACCGGCTCGCGCTCGACGCGATCGAGGCCGTCGGCGGACGCGGAAACATCGAGCACGCCCAGTTGCTGCGGCGTGAAGACATCCCGCGAATAGCTGCGCTCGGCCTCGCCGCCAGCGTTCAACCAGAGCACGCCATGGACGACCGGGACATCGCCGACCAGTACTGGGCCGGCCGCACCGACCGCTCTTTCATGCTGCGCTCCCTGCTCGACGCAGGCATCGAGTTGCGGTTCGGCTCGGATGCTCCGGTTGCGCCGCTGGACCCGTGGATCACCATCAGCGCCGCGGTCAGCCGCGCTCGCGACGGGCGCGAGCCGTGGCATCCGGAGCAGGCGGTGACGGCCAGCGAGGCCATTACTGCCTCGACTCGCTCACGCGTCGCCGAGGGGGAGCCCGCCGACCTGATCGCGGTCGAACTCGACCCGTACAGCGCCGACGGTGAGCAATTGCGCAGCATGCCCGTCGCGTTGACGCTGCTGGCCGGCCGGGTCACCCACTCGACGCTGTAACCGCCAGGTCAGTGCGCGGCGGGCACCGGTGCCTCTGCAATCACGTCGGCCGGCTTCTTGATGAAGAAGGACAGCGCGACGCCAGCCAGCGAGATGATCGCCCCGACCAGGAAGGCCGCGCGCGTGCCCGCGGCCTCCGCCTCGACCACGGAGACACCCGTCGCCTCGAGCGCGGCCGCCTGCGTCGACATGACCGTGACGAGCAACGCGATGCCCGCGGCTCCGGCGACCTGCTGAATGGTGCCGACGACGGCGCTCGCGTGCGAGTACAGACTTGGCCGCACAGCGCCAAGCCCGGCCGTGAACAGCGGGGTGAACAGCATCCCCAGACCGAGGTTGAGGGTGATCTGCAGCGCAAGCACGAACCAGACCGAGGTCGTGGTCCCCACCGTCGTGAAGCCCCACAGCACGCCGCTGACGATCATCGTGCCGGGGATCACAAGCGGCTTCGGCCCGATGCGGTCGTACAGCCGGCCGATGAACGGCGCGAGCAAACCCATCAGCAGCGCGCCGGGCATGATCATCAGCCCGGACTCGAGTTCGGTGAGGCCCAGCACGCGCTGCAGGTAGAGCGGGAAGACGACGATGGTGCCGAACAGGGCGACCATGCTCACCGTCAGGATGCTCACCGAGGCAGTGAAGATCGGCGCGCGGAAGGTGCGCAGGTCGAGCAGGGCACGATCCTGGCGTTGCAACAGCAGCTGGCGCCAGATGAAGATCGTCAGAGCCAGTGCGCCGACGGCCAGCGAGACCCACATCTGCGTCTCGGAGACGGCGATCGCGTCGCCCTTCTGCTGCGCGCTGGCGCCGACCAGGCTGAGCCCGTAGACCAGCCCGCCGAAGGCGAACGCCGACAGGATGACCGAGACCACGTCGATGGGGACCGGCCGCGGTTCGCTGACATTCTCGACGCGGCGGATGCCGATGACGAGCATCACGAGCGCGATCGGCAGCACCAGCCAGAACAGCCATCGCCAGGTCAGCGTGCTGAGGATGAGGCCGGAGATCGTCGGGCCGAGCGCAGGGGCGACCGACATGACGATCGACACGTTGCCCATGGTCTTTCCGCGGGTCGCAGGCGGCACCAGGCTCATGATGGTCGTCATGAGCAGCGGCATCATGATCGCGGTTCCGGATGCCTGGACAACGCGCGCAACCAGCAACACCTCGAAGCCGGGCGAGACGGCGGCCAGCAGGGTTCCGGCCGAGAACAGCGTCATGGCGGCGATGAAGATCGGCCGCGTGTTGTAACGCTGCAGCAGGAAGCCGGTGATGGGGATGACCACGGCCATGGTCAACATGAACGCCGTGGTGAGCCACTGAGCTGCCCGCGCGTCGATCGACAGATCCGTCATCAGGCGGGGGATGGCCACGCTCATGATGGTCTCGTTCAGGATCACCACAAAAGCGGCTGCGAGCAACAGCCAGATGACGCGCTGGTTGCGGCGCGAGTGGTCGACAATCGGCAGTTCGACCGGTGCTGTGTTAGTCATTTCGTCCTTTTGAGGCAAGGGGTAGCGCGGCAGGCTTTGCGGGGGAGACAGCGAAAGGTATCAGACGCAACCTATGCCTCACCGCAGACATTCCAGCTGGACGATATTCCCCTCAGGTTCGGTGGGGTTAACCCGAACGGGCATCCGTGAGGCAGCCGGATGCCGCCGTCCGCGCCGGATCGCGATGCTGGTTGTTGTTGCCGAATCGACGCCACCAACGGATACGAGGAAAAGAAACATGACCACAGAATCTGTCAGGCTTGAGCACGTGAGCGAGAGGACCGGCTACGGCGCACTCTGGCGCGGGGTTCCTCGAGAGCTGGGCTTCCTGCTGCCGACGCTGCCGATCGTCGTTGTCGGCTTTTCGGTGATGGTCTCGCTGTTTTCCGCCGGCGCGGGCATGATCGTCATCTTCGTCGGCCTCTTCCTGATCGTCGCCGCGCTGTACGTCGCGCGCGGCTTCGGAACGCTCGAGCTGGTGCGCCTGCGCGCCGCGGGCATGCCGGAGATCGCGCGCCCGAATTGGGGCGACTCGGATCGCACCGGGCTCGCGCGCGCGCTCGGTCCCCTCGCAGATGGCCGCTACTGGATCTACCTGCTGCACGGCATGGTCGTGAACTTCGCCATCGGCATCGCAACCTGGTCGATCGCGATCACCTGGGTGGCGGGCACGCTCGGCGGACTGACTTTCTGGTTCTGGGACCGCTTCATCCCACAGGGTGACAACGACTTCTACTTGTCAGAGGTGATCTTCGGGTTCTTTGCCCCCGGCGGAAACTTGCCGGGTGGTCCTGAGGGTGACGCGATTCTGAACTTCTTCTTCGGGATCTTCTTCGCCCTCACCCTGCCGTTCATCACCCGCGGTCTCACCCGACTGCACCACGTCATTGCCCAGGGGATGCTCGGGGCATGGCGTTCCGAGGCGCTCGAGCGTCGCGTGGTCGACCTCAACGAGTCCCGCGGCGCTGCCATCTCCGCCGAGGGTCACTCGCTGCGCCGTCTCGAGCGTGACATCCACGACGGTCCGCAGCAGCGCCTGGTGCGGCTGCAGATGGACCTCGCCTCTGCCGAGCGTGAGCTGGACAGGGATCCGGAGAACGCGCGCAAGCTGATCACCGAGGCGAACGAGCAGTCGAAGGCTGCGCTCGAGGAGCTGCGTGCGCTGTCCCGCGGTTTTGCCCCGCCGATCCTGATGGACCGCGGCCTGGCCGCCGCCCTGGAGTCGCTCGCCGCCCGGAACGCCGTGCCGGTCAGCTTCGTCAACGCGATCGACAGCTCGGTGCAGTTGCCGCAGGAGATCGAGCGCAACGCGTACTTTGTCGCCAGCGAACTGGTGACCAACGCAACCAAGCACTCCGGCGCATCCGACATCGGAATGCAGCTCGCGCTCCACCGGGTTCCGGAGGGCGACGACTGGTGGCTCGACGTCACGGTTGCCGACAACGGTTCGGGCGGTGCGGCCTCGAAGGACGGCCACGGCCTCGCTGGAATCGAGGAACGCATCCGCGGTCTCGGCGGCAGCTTCGAGCTGTCGAGTCCAGAGGGCGGCCCCACGGTGGCCACCGTCCACCTGCCCATCACCTACTGACCGCAGTCTTCAACGCCGCCGTCCCCCTAGAGTGGGGCGGTGGCGTTGAAGGTTGTGGTGGCGGATGATTCGGTGCTGCTTCGCGAGGGACTCGTGCGGGTGCTCGGCGAGGCCGGCGTCGACGTCATCGGGGCGTTCGGTGACGGCGACGAGCTGATCGCGAGCCTGCCCGAGTTGCGGCCCGACCTCGCGGTGCTCGACGTGCGGATGCCCCCGACCTACAGGGATGAGGGAGTGCGCGCGGCGATCAGCGCGCGCGAGCTGCAGCCGAACCTCGGCATCCTGCTGCTGTCGCAGTACGTCGAGGTCGCGTACGCGAGCGAACTGCTGTCATCCGGCAGCGGCGGCATCGGCTACCTGCTCAAGGATCGCGTCGCGAGCCTCGACGAGCTGAAGGACGCGATCGAGCGCATCGCGGCAGGCGGCACTGTGCTTGACCCCGAGGTCGTGACACAGCTGCTCGGCCGGCGGCAGAACCCGCTCGAGAGCCTCACCCCGCGCGAGCGCGAGGTCATCACCCTCATGGCCGAGGGGAAGACCAACGCGGCGATTGCATCCGCGTTGTTCATCGGCACCGGTGCTGTGGAGAAGAACGTGACGTCGATCTTCCAGAAGCTGGGCCTCGAGGATTCCGGCACCGACCACCGCCGGGTGCTCGCGGTGCTCGCCTGGCTGCAGCGCTGACCCTCGGTCAGCGGAGGTTGGAGAACTTCAGCGCGATCGCCTTGAAGTTGGCGATGCGCTGCTCATACCGGGCGGCGAGCACGATCAGCAGCACGCCGCCGGCACCCAGCCACAGCCACCACGGGAAGAACTCGTACGCCGCCCGCAACTGAGGCAGGAACGTCGCGATCCCGTGGATCAGCACCACCACAACGCCGATCGTGAACGGCGCCTGCAGCCGCTTGGCCACGCCCACGACAATCACCGCGACACCCACCACCCCGAGGCCGACCAGACGCCACATGGGGCGGTCGTCGATTGTCGCGATCAGCGATGGCAGCAACAGGATGCCGGTTCCCGGGCCGAGCCACGGCCATGACCGCGCGGTTGCCACCTCGTTCAGGTGGTTTGCGCCGGTGACGAGCAGCGCGAGCGCTATTGGCACGAAGAGGATCTCGACGGGCTCGACGGTCTGCAGGGCCAGCAGCGCCCCGATCAACGCGAAGCCGATGGCGCTCCACCCGACAACCGGGGTGAACGGCACCCGGTCGCCCAGGAACGACAGCACGTGCACGGCGGCGAACGTGACCACGATCGCCATCGCGCGCACAGCGCCAAGCCGGGTGTCAGGCAGATTCGTCAGCTCAATGAGGAGAACCGCCGCCATCGCGAAGATGACAAGCCCGTTCGCGGCGAGGGTGCGCAGGCGATCGCCGGATGCCCGAAGGCCCAGCCCGATCGCGGCGACGAGCAGCACCAGGAACATTCCGGCCAGCCACACATCTCGCGCGACGTCCAACACCGACGCCTCGGCGGCCCGTCCGATCGCGGTGACAGCCACACCGATCGCACCGGCGGCCGCGGCGGCGTCGAGCCAGGCGCGTGAACCGCCGCGCAGGAAACTGCCCGCGAGCAGCAGCGCGCTCGACGCCGCGAACAGCACGATGGCGAGCATCGGATCCCCGGTCGCGTACTGGAACGCGAGCGGCAGGATGGCGACAAGCGCCCCTCCGAGCGCGATCAGCGGCGCGGCGACGGATGTGCCCCGCGCGCGGTGCACCAGAATCCCCACGACGATGAGCGCGCCCGCGAGCGGCAGGAGATAGGGCTCAGGCGAGGAGACCGCGTCGGCGCTGAGGCGCCACCACAGGCCACCGGTGGCGAGGGTGAGAGCGAGCCAGCCGAAGTGTCGGCGCTGGGACTGCGAACCGAACAACCCGTCGGTGTCGATCGCGAGCAGCAGGGCCGTGACACCTCCCAAAGCGAGCACGAGCCAGCCGGCGTCGGCATTGGACCACACCGCCCAGCCCAGGGCGGGCACCGCCACGATCGCGACTCCGACATCCCGCGCCCAGCGCGGCAGCGTCGAACGACCGAGCACCGTGACGACGAGCGACCCGGCGGCCGCGAGCAGTGCGGCGCTGATCGGCGCGACCGCCGCGCTGAACTCGACCAGTCCCAGCGCGAGCGCGAACGACGTGACCGCCAGGTACAGCGCCGGGCCGATGCCGACGGATGCGACGATGCGCTCCACCTTCAGCACCCGGTTCACGCGGAGCAGCCACAGCGCGATCCCGGCGAGCAGCAGCAGGGCGACACCGAGCCCGGTCCAATACTCGGGCAGGAGCAGCAAGCCCCGCTCGGCTGCGCTCAGCCGCTCCAGCCAGGCCGGGGTCGAGCCGACCAGCATCGCGATCAGCGCGCCGCTGACCCAGAACACTGCGCGGCGCTCCAGCGCGCTGACCAGCCGGTTCGGGAACGCGGCGCCGGCGAACACCACGACCGCGGCGAGCCCGGCGAACCGGATGCGGCCCGCCGCGTCGACAGCATCCGGGACTCCGGAGCCGAACGTGATGTGTGCCGCAACCGCTGCCGCGGAGCCGATGACCAACACCGCTATCACCGCGGCGATCGCCGCGCGAGCGGGCCGCGCAACCAGCATCCGGACCCCGATGAGCAGCCCGAGGCCGACGATCGTGCTCGCCCACCAGGTCTCGATGCTCACCCAGCCGAACAGATAGCCGATGGTGCCGGCGGTGGCCAGTGCTGCCACGAGCGGGCCGCGGATGCGCTCCCCACGATTCAGCAGGAGCAGCCCGAGGGCGACCACGGCGATGGCGAGCCAGCCGGCGAGCACCATCCACACGGTGTTCAGCAGCGGAACCGCGAGCAGCAGCGCGATGACGGCCGCCCAGGCGACCACGACGAGGCGCCGGCCCAGCATCCCGGCGACGCCCCACAGGAGTCCGGCGAGTGCGGTCGCGATCGCAAGCCCAAGCACCGCCCAGCCCAACTCGTCGCCAACGAAGTAGATGGTGTCGATCGCAGCGTTATCCCACGGCTGGAAGATGGCGCTCGCCACCGTGACCAGCACGGTGAACGCGCTGACCCCGACCGGCAACGCGAGAACGAGCAACGCCACCGCGCCGGCGCTCACGGTCGCCAGCAGGAGCGAGCGGCGGCCGTACCCGTCCGGCAGTTTCGAGCGGATGCCGTCCAACCCGACAGCGACGGCGACAGCCGCGACCGGCGGCACAAAGTAGGAGAAGGGGTCCCAGCCGGTGTCGAGCGGCACCATGAGACCGGCCGCGACGACCCCGGCGAACAGGCTGAACCCATAGCCGAAGCCGCGGAACTCGGCGCGAGCGCTGAGCTGCGCGAGCGCGTAAACGTGCGCGCCGGCCACGAGGGCGACGACAGCGAGTGCCACGGCGGGGCCGATCGCCGGATCACCGACGAAGAGGCCGGCGAACGCCGCACCAGCGACAGCGAGGCTGGTCTGGATGAGCACGATGACCCGTTCGACCCGATGTGGGGCGAGGAGCTGGCTGAACCCGGCGATCGCCCCGGCGCTGAAGGCGATGAAGGTGCCGTCTTCGAGCACAAGTTCGTCCGTGATGCCGGCCGCGAGCAGCATGATGCCCGGCACGAACACCGAGTGCCCGACGATGCCGGGGGTGCGCAGGGTGCTCGCGCGGCTCCACAGCGCGAACGCTATCGACGTTGCGACGAACGTGACGCCCCAGTGGATGGCGCCGTGACCGCTCCCGAGCCCGAACAGGTCATTCTCGCGCACCGCCCACGCATCGAGGTAGACCAGCACGACCGCGAACGCGGCGATGCCCTCGGCGGTTGCTCGCAACCCCTTGACACGCAGCAGGTGGGCAGCGACCAGGGCGGCGACGGTGATGCCGCCGATGATCACGCTGCGCCAGATCAGCCCGAAGTTGATGAAGGCGTACACCAGGAAGAAGATGGCGGCCACTGACAGCAGGGTCACGCCGACCAGCAGCAGCGTTACCTGGACGCTCGAGCGGCGCGGCTCAACCGTGAAATTGTCGCCTGGTGTTCCGGATGCCGGGGGCGGGGGAGCGATGGGCGGCGGCTGCGGTGGGGTGAAGGCCGGCTCCTTGGCCGCCGGTTCGGCGATTGCCGTCGACGAGGTGGCGCCGGCGGGCGATGCGGCTGTCTCGGTCGAGGCCACAGGCACGGCGATTGTCTGCGCCACCGCCTGCGCCCCCTGCAGTGTCAATTCGGCGGCTCGCTGTGCAGTTTCAAATCGCATCCGCCCCACAATTGAAGCGCGGAGTTCGAGCGCGTTCGCAGCCGCGAGCGACACGTCGTGCAACCTGGATGCAGCGGGGTGGTTCAGGTCGAGTCGGCATGAGTCGCAGACCTCACCTGTCAGCCGCGCGAAGCACGCAGGGCAGTTGCCGGTGCCGGTGAGGTCCTCGAGGCGACGAGGGAAGTACATCGGCGCGGCGTAGCCGCGCAACTCGCTGTCGTCTTCGGCCATCGGCGCTGCCCCCTGCTTGTCCCGTCGCGTGTGCAGCTATCACGGTAGCGGTCGTTCGACTCTCGGCGTGGGACGTGCGTGCCAGAGGTGGAAGACTGTGCGAGTGGGGATGGTCGGGAAGGGCCGGGAGGGCCAGGGCGTGCGAAGCCTCGTGCTGCTGGCCGTGATGGTCACCATCGTGGTGACCGGATGCTCGGCTACGCCGCCGTCCGAGACGCGCAAGCCCACGTCGCTGCCGTCCACGTCGCCAACGCCCACTCCGACGCCGATTCCGCTGTGCGAACAGCCTGCCGTGCTCGAAGCGCTCGCAGGCACCGACGCCGAGCTGATCGCCGCGGTCGGTGGAGCAGACGCGTTCCGTGAGGCGGTGGCATCCGGTGCGCAATGCCTGGACCTGAGCGACCCGAACCGGCACTGGGTACTCGTGAACAAGCAGCGCGCGTTGGTGCCGCTCGACTTCGAGCCCGGCGACCTGGCCTGGCCGAGCATCCAGAACATCAACGGCACCCCCCTGCGCGCGAACGCGGTGGCGGCGCTCGAGCAACTGGTGGCGGCGGCGCTCGCCGAGGGCGTTGGGGAAATCGGCATGCTGAGCGGCTACCGCTCGTATGCGACGCAGGACTCGCTTTACGCCTGGCACGTGTGGGACAAGGGGCAGGAGCGGGCGGATCTCGTGTCGGCGCGGCCAGGGCACAGCGAGCATCAGACCGGGCTGACCGCTGATCTGGTGCCGTGCTTCGCATCCGGATGCTTGACGATCGACGACTTCGGAGCGAGCGCGCAGGGCAAGTGGGCGGCCGCGAACGCGTGGCGGTTCGGCTTCATCACACGGTACGAGGCGGGTCGCACCGAGGTCACCGGGTACACGCCCGAGCCGTGGCACATGCGCTTCGTCGGGGTCGAACTAGCGGCGGCGTACCACGACGGCGCGTTCACGACGCTGGAGGAGTTCCTCGGTCAGTCCGCCGCAGCGACTTACTGACGGGTTTTGCTCGCCTCCCTCGGAAACTAGCATCAGGAGAATGAACCGCGATGACGCGGAACGGATGCAGCGCTTCCGGCTGCGGGCTGGGCGCATGGAGGCGTTCAGTGACGGGGTGTTCGCCATCGCGACCACGCTGCTGGTGCTGGAGATCTCGGTGTCGGCAGCCGCTGACGCCGACCTCTTCGGGGCGATTGTGGACGAGTGGCCCTCCTACCTTGCCTACCTCGTGAGCTTCTCCACGATTGGCGCGATCTGGATCGGCCACGCGTACCTCTCCGAGGTTCTTCGTGAAGTGTCCCCAGGGTTTCTGCGGCTCAACCTGCTTCTGCTCCTCTTCGTCGCCTTCCTCCCGTTTCCGACGCGGTTGCTGGCCGACAACCTCGGCATGGAGAACGCGGAGCGAGTGGCAGTGACGCTGTACGGCGCTGTTCTTCTGGCCACGTCAGGTTGCCTGTGGATGCTCTGGCGGTTCGCGCTGAAGGATGACCTCGTGCGCACCGACCGCGACGAAGCCGACCTTCGGTTTGTCGGGCGGAAGCTCACACCCGGCCTTGCCTTCTACGTCGGGCTCATCGTGGTCGGCTTGTTCTTTCCGATCGTCGCGGTGTTCGGCTACTTCCTCGTCGCGATCAGCCTCCTTCTTCCGCGGCGCCGGACGCGAGCCCGCGATACCTAGAACTGCTAGATACCTAGAACATCAAGGTATATGCTGGTCGGCATGGTGTCGAACATCGACAAGGACCTGGTCGCCGCGATGGCGACCCCGCTCGTGCTTGCGATCCTGCTGGAGGGCTCGAGCTACGGCTACGCGATCCTGAAACGTGTGCGGGAGCTTTCGGGCGGGGACCTGGAGTGGACCGACGGGATGCTGTATCCACTGCTGCACCGGCTCGAGCGCCTCGGCTATGTGCGGGCGGAGTGGGGGTCGTCGCCCGAGGGCAGGCGGCGTAAGTACTACGAGATCACCGAGAAGGGGAGCGGCCAGTTAGTCGAGCACCGCAAGCAGTGGGAGACAGCGAACCGGACCCTCGGCGGTATCTGGGGACCGACACCTTCGGTGGCGACGGCATGAGCGACACGCTGGAGAAGCAGATCGGCGAATGGCGCTCTGCGGTGCTGCAGGGAAGGGCGGTCGCCGATTCGGATGCCGATGAACTCGAAGGGCATTTGCGGGAGCAGATCGCCGACCTCGAGGCGGCCGGGCTGACCGCGGACGAAGCGTTCCTGATCGCGGTCAGGCGTCTGGGCGAGGTCAACCAGCTCACTGCGGAGTTCGCACGCGAGCACGGCGAGCGCCTGTGGAAGCAGCTGGCGATCTCACGTCCCGACGATGAGCGAGGGCGGCCGATCGTGACGATGCTCGCCTTCGCCGCACTCGCAGCCGTGCTCGTGCAGGTTGCGAGGTTGATAGGCGAGGCGCCCGGTATCACAGACTCGTTCTTCAACCGCAACGCCAGCCTGTTCGTGCTGCCGGTGCTCGCCGGCTACTTTGCGGTGGTGCGGCGGATGCCGGTGCGATGGATGCTGGGTCTCGGAGCGGTCGTCGCTGTGCTTGCCGTCGCGGTCAACGTGTTCCCCTTCGTTCCTTGGGGAAGCACGGATCTGCTGGTGGCCATCCACCTGCCCGTCGCGCTGTGGTTCGTGGTCGGAGCCGCCTACGTCGCGGGGGAGTTGAGGTCGTCTGCACCGCGGATGGACTTCATCCGGTTCACCGGCGAGTGGGTGATCTACTACGCGCTCATCGCGCTCGGTGGTGCCGTGCTCATCGGGTTGACGATCGCGATTTTGGGGCCGATCGCACCTGGGGCCGTCGAAGGCGTGTTGGACTGGGTCCTGCCATCCGGAGCCGCGGGCGCGGTCGTCGTCGCGGCGTGGCTGGTCGAGGCGAAGAAGAGCGTCATCGAGAACCTTGCGCCGGTGCTGACGGCGATCTTCACGCCGCTCTTCGCCATCATGCTGACGGTTTCAGCGTTCGCGTACGCGATCTTCGGGCTCGGTCGCGAGTTCGACCGCGACCTGCTGATGGTGTTCGACCTGCTTCTGCTCGTCGTGCTGGGGCTGGTCGTCTACGGGATCTCGGCGCGGGACCTGACACGTCGCGAGCGGCTGACCGATGCGATCAGGCTGGTCGCGGTCGTCGCGGCGGTCGTGCTCGACCTGCTGGTGCTCGTGTCGATGTTCGCGCGGATCGGCGAGCTCGGGTTCACAGCAAACCGAGTGGCGGCGCTCGGTCTCAACATCATCCTGCTGGTGAATCTCGTCGTGACGGCTTGGCTTATCGCGCGGTTGTTGGCTGGCCGGGACCCGGCAGCGCGTGTCGAACGCTGGCAGACCGGCTACCTCCCGGTGTTCGCCGGCTGGGTGCTGTTCGTCGTGCTTGTCCTGCCGCCGCTGTTTAGCTTCGCATAGATACGTTCGGCCATTTGCGGGGTGGACGCTGTCTCTAGCACAGCGCCCTCACGTGCCAAGTCGGGAGGCCGCGCGCACCTGCTTGCCGTCGATTACCCGCGTGAAACGGTCCAGCGGTATGGTCGCGAATCATGAGCTCCAACACGCCCCAATCACTGCCCCAACTTCAGTCAGTCGCGGTTACAGCACTCAGGAACTACGCCACGGCAACCGACGCGGAGAAGACAGAATTGCTTCGCACGACGGCGGGCGCCTTCGTGTCCGCAAGGGAGCATTTCTTCACAAAGGAGGGGACTCCGGATTGGGGAGGGCGGACTCACGCGTACCGTAGTTGGGTACGCGAGAACATGACTCTTGCGGAGGTGCCCGCGGCCGACGCGTCTGCACTGCAAGCGGCGATCAGGTACCACAGCGGGAACATACTCCGGGGCCTATTGGACGCGGAGACGCTTATGAGTTTGGGCATGCGTTCAGCTAGTCCGCGCGAACGTTCCGCAGAGAAACAGCAGCGCAACTCCGAGATCCTCTCCGTCTTTGGTGGCGGGGGACAGGCGCTCACGGGAGCGGATGAAATTGTTGCGGCAAGTCGTACCATCGAGGCTGTCCTTCGCCGGATAAGGCTTGATGCCGTCGTGGCGCTGCCTCCGGAGTCTCGAAGTGAAGTCGCTGCGCTCGCGGAAGCCATTAACACGCGCTCGAAGGCCATCGCTGCGGCGGCAGCCGTCACCTGACCGCGCGGTTGTGTGTTGATCGGGACGTGACGATTTCGCTGGGGATGCCGGCGGTCGATGGGCTGAGCGAAGCTGTCCCGTTCAATTGGAGGGGATGACGGGAATCGAACCCGCACCATCAGTTTGGAAGACTGAGGCTCTACCATTGAGCTACATCCCCACAGGCGCCTGAATCAGGCGCGACTGCCGTAGCTACTGTACCGGATGCGTCAAGCTCACGGGATCGGCACGCCCGCCTCGCGCAGCCACGCCAGCGCGGGATCCAGGTAGGCGCCAACCTTCAGCCCGAGGTCGACGCCCGCCCACTGCCAGAGCACGACGTAGCCGACAACGATCGACAGCAGCACGCCGAGGATGCCGAGGAACACGCCCCAACCGGCGCGTCGCCGACCATTCGGCCGGTAGCCGAGCCGACCCCAGCCGCGAGCTCGCGCCGCGCCGATGCCACCAACGATGAACGCTGCGACGCTCAGCACGAACACAGGCAAGACGACCGACAGCACACCGAGGATGAAGCCGATGGTCGCGGGGAAGTTCCTGCGGTCGTCCTGCGCACGCTGGGGGAGCGGCGGATTCGCCTCTCCCGCGCGAGGAGCGCTCAAGCTGGGGTCTGGCAGCCCGGAGAGTCGTGGCGCCGTGGCCATCCCGGCCGGCGCGGTCGGCAGACCGGGAGGCGCAGGAGGAAGGTCAGCCGCGCTCAGCGGTGCCGAGCGGAGCGGCGCGGCAGGCTGGGCCAACGGCGATGCGGTGGCGGGTGCGGGCGGCGCCGCGGGGGCGGATGCCGACGGAGCCGATGGTGGCGGAGGAGGCGGCGCTGATGTCCGCAGCGGTTGCGCACTCGCCGGCGGCACCGGGGCGGGAGCAGCGCTCCCGGGGAACCGCGGCGCGGCCGGCGCAGCAGGAGTGGTCGGCAGGGGTGGTGCAGGAGGGGCAGCCAGAGCCGACGCGAAGGCAGCCTCGAAACTGGGCAGCTCATTGTGCGACGGCCCGAACGAGACCAGCTCTGCAGGCAGAGCCGCGGTGGCCATGGCGGGTGCGGCAGGCGGTGGCGTGCCTCCATCCGAAGCATTCCCCGAAGCGTCTAGCGGGGTCGCCGACCTTGGCGGCGGCGGCGCGGAAACCGGGCCGCTCGACGTGATCGCGAGCGGTGCTGCGGGCAGCGACGCATTCCCCGTCGGCTTGGGCGCCGAATGGCTCGTCCAGTTCTTCCCATCGAACCAACGGATGTTTCCGGTGACGATCGGATCCGGGTACCACCCGGCCGTCGGCGCACCAGTGATCGTGTCAGTCATGCGGGCCACCGTTCCCCCCGGGTCAGCATCAGCATCCGCACGAGGTCGGATACTGCCGCCAGCATAGGGCAATCCCAACCGATAACCACAGCGAACCGCTCGCGAAAAGCGGCTAGACTTGCCGAGGCCAATTTGCGTTCACTTGCGCGTGCACTGGCCGAGCCACCCAGTTGAACGGGGCGTAGCTCAGCTTGGCTAGAGCGCCCGCTTTGGGAGCGGGAGGCCGCAGGTTCAAATCCTGTCGCCCCGACGATTGCCCATTTCCATCATCAGGAGTAACGACAAACCCATGAAGACCACCGTCGACCGGTTGAGCCCCACCCGCGTGAAGCTGATCATCAACGTCAGCCCCGAGGAGCTCAAGCCCAGCATTGACCACGCCTACAAGCACATCGCTGAGCAGGTCAACATCCCTGGTTTCCGCAAGGGCAAGGTGCCGCCGCCCATCATCGACCAGCGGATCGGCCGCGACGAGGTAATCAACCACGCTGTGAGCGAGGGACTCGACAAGTTCTTCCGGCAGGCAACCGAGGAGACCGGCATCCGCCCGCTCGGCCGCCCGGAAGCCGACGTCACCGAGCTCCCGAACAGCAAGGACTTCAGCGGCGACCTGGTCGTCACCGTCGAGGTTGACGTGCGCCCAGAGTTCGAGCTGCCCTCGCTGGACGGCGTCGAGCTCACCGTCGACCCGATCGAGGTGACGGATGACGAGGTCGAGGCCGAGCTCGAGAACCTGCGCAGCCGCTTCGGCACCCTCGTCACGGTGGACCGCCCCGCCAAGACCGGCGACTTCGTACAGATCGACCTCAAGGCCACCATCGGCGACAGCGAGGTGGACACCGCGACCGGCATCTCCTACGAGGTCGGCAGCGGCGAGCTCATCGAGGGCATCGACGAAGCGCTCGACACCCTCACCGCGGGGGAGAGCACCACATTCGACGCACCGCTGCTCGGCGGCGACCACGCCGGCGAGACCGCGCTGATCTCGATCGACCTGATCGCAGTCAAGGAGCGCGACCTGCCCGAGGCTGACGACGACTTCGCGCAGATCGCCAGCCAGTTCGACACCATCGACGAGCTGCGCGAGGACCTCCGCGTGCAGCTGAACCAGTCCAAGGTGTTCGGTCAGGGTGCCAAGGCGCGCGACCTGCTCGTCGAGAAGCTGCTCGAGTCGGTGGAGATCCCGATCCCGCAGCAGCTCATCGACGACGAGGTGCACCGCCACCTCGAGAACGAGGGACGCCTCGAGGACGACGCGCACCGCGCCGAGGTCGCCGAGTCCAGCGAGAAGACGTTCAAGCAGCAGCTGCTGCTCGACGCCGTGGTCGAGGCCGAAGAGGTCAAGGTCAGCCAGGACGAGCTCACCCAGTACCTGGTGCAGAGCGCCGCGCAGTACGGCATGGAGCCGGGCGAGTTCATTCAGGTGCTGTCGCAGAACGGCCAGATCCCCGGCATGGTCGGTGAGGTCGCGCGCGGCAAGGCGCTAGCGCGCGTGCTCGCCAAGGCCACTGTCAAGGACACCGCAGGCAACGTGGTCGACCTTTCCGCCTTCACCGCCACCCCGGATGAGGACGAAGACGGCTTCGACCCGCGCGGCACCGCCGACATGCTGCAGCAGCTGAACACCGGCGACCGCGGCACCGACAGCCACGGTCGCACGCCCGACCACGAGCACTTCGGTCACGACCACCAGTAGGTCGCATCGACTCGCGGGCTGGGCTTCGGCTCAGCCCGCGCTGTAATTAACGCGCGGACGTGAGCTCGTCGGCGTAGGCGTGGATCGCCCGCGAGTACTCCGTCATGGTGCCCGCAAGCGCGTGCAGCGCGATCGCCGCACCCTTCTGCGGGTCGCCGCCCGTCACGTGAGCCAGCGCGAGGAAGGCGTTCGCTGCCGAGGACTGCGGATGCGCCGGGTCGGTGACCCCGCTCTCCTCGAGTATCCGGATGGCTTCGCTCGCCTCTCCGAGGTTCCGCAACGTGCTCGCGAGCTGGATGATCGCGTAGGACTTGTGCGGCTCGGGCAGCCCCGCCTCGAGCGCCCGGCGGTACAGAGGTGCCGCCTCGGCCTCCTGCCCGACGTAGTCCCTGGCGCTGGCCGCCTCGAACGCGGCGCGGGCATCCGTTTCGCCCCGCTCCGCCACCAGCTCATCGATCCGGCGCAGCACTTCAGCCTCGCCGAGTTCGGCAGCGGCACCCCACACAGCATCGACCCGAGCATCCCAATCCGCATTCACGCCTGTAAGCGTAGGCGGGACTCTCAGCCGACGGCGAACACGGCAGTTCGCAAGGTGTCGCTCGGATAGATTCGTAACGCAAGCGACAACTGAATGGAGCGCGACAGCATGGCCCAACCGGCACTCGTCAGCAGTATCTTCGACCAACTCCTCAAGGATCGGATCATCTGGCTCGGATCCGAGGTACGCGACGACAACGCGAACGAGATCTGCGCCAAGATCCTCCTCCTCGCCGCCGAGGACTCGAGCCGCGACATCTACCTGTACATCAACTCGCCCGGTGGCTCGATCACCGCGGGCATGGCGATCTACGACACCATGAAGTTCGTCGGCAACGACATCGTCACGGTGGGCATCGGCATGGCGGCGTCCATGGGGCAGTTCCTGCTGTCCTCCGGCACCAAGGGCAAGCGGTACATCACGCCGAACGCGCGCGTGCTGCTGCACCAGCCGTCCGGCGGCTTCGGCGGCACCGCTGCCGACATCCAGACGCAGGCCAAGCTGATCCTCGACATGAAGCAGCGGATGGCCGAGCTCACCGCAGAGCAGACCGGAAAGTCCATCGAGCAGATCATCAAGGACGGTGACCGCGACAACTGGTTCACCGCGCAGGAAGCGCTGGAGTACGGGTTCGTCGACCACCTGCGCGAGTTCGCCACCGACGTCGTCGGCGGCGGCGGAACCGAAGACACCTCGGCAGAGAAGTAGGGAACAGGCACAATCACCATGGAATTCACGAACCCCTCAATGTCCTCCGGCTACCAGCCGTCAGGGCTGGCCCGCCCAACGGCGGAGTCGCGCTACATCCTGCCGAGCTTCGAGGAGCGCACGGCCTACGGCTACAAGCGCCAAGACCCCTACGCGAAGCTGTTCGAGGACCGCATCGTCTTCCTCGGCGTGCAGATCGACGACGCGTCGGCGGATGACGTCATGGCCCAGCTGCTGGTGCTCGAGAGCCAGGACCCCGACCGTGACATCGTCATGTACATCAACTCGCCCGGTGGCTCGTTCACCGCGATGACGGCGATCTACGACACGATGCAGTACATTCGGCCGCAGATCCAGACCGTCTGCCTCGGGCAGGCGGCCTCGGCCGCCGCGGTGCTGCTCGGTGCCGGTGCGCCAGGCAAGCGACTCGCGCTGCCGAACGCGCGCATCCTGATCCACCAGCCGGCAACCGGCGACGCCGGGCGCGGCCAGGCCTCCGATATCGAGATCCAGGCGCGGGAGATCCTCCGGATGCGCACCTGGCTCGAGGAGACCATCTCGCAGCACTCCGGCCGCACCATCGAGCAGGTCGGCTCGGACATCGACCGCGACTACATCATGAGTGCCGCCGAGGCGCTCGAGTACGGCCTGATCGACCAGGTGCTCACGAGCCGTAAGAGCCTGCCGGCGCTCACCAAGTAGCTCCCGCCGGTATCAGGTCACGCCAAGGGCCCCGCACTTTCGAGTGCGGGGTTTCTTGTTGTCCACTGCCCTATGAAAGAATCTGCGTATGAATGCAGATAACGTGATTGGCGATGTCGGCGACGCCGAGTTCGCCGAAGTCGCGGTCGAGGTCTTCCGGATGCTCGCCGACGCGACTCGGGTGCGGATCATCCTCGCCCTGCGCACTGGGGACCTGTCGGTCAACGAGCTGGCGGAGGCGGTCGGAAAGTCGCCGGCGGCCGTGTCGCAACACCTCGCCAAGCTGCGGCTGGCGCGCATGGTCTCGACCCGTCACGTCGGCACTCGCGTGTACTACCGCCTCGAGGACGAGCATGCGAGTGCGCTCGTCACAAGTGCCATCCAGCAGGCCGAGCACTCGCTCGGCGGAGTGCCGCGCCACCACCGTTCGGACGCACGGAGCGCCTCATGACGCACGAGACCCGCGACGACCCCCACACGCACGACCACCGTCACGACCATCACCACGGTCACGGTCACGGTCACGACCACGACCACGACCACGGGCACACCCATCCGACCGGATTGAAGGGCTTTCTCCATTCGCTCTTCGTGCCGCACAGTCACGACGCCAGCGACTCGATCGACGATGCGCTGGAGGCGAGCTCGCAGGGCATCCGCGCGGTCAAGCTGAGCCTGATCGGACTCGGCGTAACCGCGGTGCTGCAGCTCTTCGTCGTCCTCATCAGCGGCTCGGTCGCCCTCCTGGCCGACACCGTGCACAACTTCTCCGACGCGCTCACCGCAATCCCGCTGTGGATCGCGTTCGTGGTCGGCCGCCGGGCCGCCAACCGGCGCTACACCTACGGCTACGGGCGTGCTGAAGACCTCGCCGGGCTGTTCATCGTCGCCATGATCGCGCTGTCGGCGGTCGTGGCCGGTGTCGAATCGATTCGCAGGCTCATCGACCCTATGCCGATCAGCAACCTTGGCTGGGTGCTGGCTGCGGGCATCATCGGCTTCGCCGGCAACGAACTCGTCGCCGTCTACCGCATCCGTGTCGGCCGCCGCATCGGTTCGGCGGCGCTCGTCGCCGACGGGATGCACGCCCGCACCGACGGGTTCACGTCCCTCGCGGTCGTGCTCGGTGTCATCGGCGTGTGGTTCGGGATGCCGCTGGCCGACCCGATCGTCGGGCTGGTCATCACCGCGGCGATCCTCGTGCTGCTCTGGGGGACGGCACGTGACATCGGCCGTAGGCTCCTCGACGCTGTAGACCCGGAATTGGTGGACCGCGCCGAGGCAGCTCTGGCTCGCGTCGATGGCGTGCGTTCGGTCGACGTCGTGCGGCTCCGCTGGATGGGCCACCGGCTCACGGTTGCCGCCGACATCGACGTCGATCCTTCGCTGTCAGTGTCGGTGTTCAGTCAGATCGAGCAGCGGGCAGCGCACGCGCTTTCGCATGCGCTGCCCGGCGTCGGACTGGTCCGACTCAGCCCTTCGGCGCACTCTTCGCGCGATGCACGAGGACCGCAATAAGCGCACCGATCGCCCCGAGTCCCAGCACGCCGCCGAGGAGCAAGCCCCACGGCGGGCCGCTGTCCGCGACCGTCTCGGCGTCGTCCCCGTTGTCGGTGGGCAGTGGCGTGTCTGTCGCGTCGGAGGTCTGCTCCGGCGCGGCGGCCGGCTCCTCGCCACACACCGGCGCGGTCGCGCGTCCCTCGCTGATCGGCGCATCCGGGGCAGCGGGCGCCCAGCTGAACGGGATGGTGCCCGAGATGGTGTGCCCGTCCGCAGAGACGACCTGCCAGTCCAGGGTGTAGTCGCCGGGCGCGCCGAGCTCCGGCACGCTTGACGCGCTCGGTCCCTCGACGACGACGCAACCGTCGCCGTAGAACAGCCCGTCGGCATCCGTCACCTGCATGATCGCCGCGCCAGCGGGAAGCAGGTCGTCGCTTGTACGGATCTCGAAGCGCGCGGGCAGTTCGGTGAGCACCTGGTCGTCGGATGGCGTCGTCGAGATGACGGCGTTGTGCGCGGATGCCGGCCCGGCCAGGCCGAGCAGCGCGATGGCAGCGACCGCTCCTGCGGCCATTAGGTTCTTGCGTTTCACTGTGATCTTCTTTCAGCCGTGCGCTGCACGGCGACGATGTGGCACGCGGATGCGTGAGTGCTCTTCGTTCGCCGATCTTCAGGCGAAGAGGGCTAGCGGCGGACCGCGATGCCGCATCGGCGACAGCATCCGTCGCAGCGCGCGAGGGACGACGCTGCGTGACCATTGCGCGCCGGATGCCTGACGGGGGAGAGCCACGGGGGCGACGAGCAACCGGTTGAGGAGTGCGCCGACGCTGAGCCGCGCGGTCTCGAACAGGCTCCAGAACGCCCGCTCGCCGAAGCGCAGGATCAGAAAGGTGATGACCGCGGCCACCACGTGGGCGAGCCACATGGTCTCACCCGCGTGCACAGCGTGCACAGCGTGCACGGTGGGCGCGAGCGGCTGAAGGCCGGCGAGCCCGCCCGGGTGCGCGTGCGCTGCGACCGGGACCGCAGCGATCGGTGCGCTCAGGCTGCTGAAGAACGCGTGGAACGCGAACTGGCTCAACGCGATCGAGACCGCCAGTCGCATCCGGGACAGCCGCTTGCCGGCCAACGCGACGCAGAGCATGCCGGAGAAAGCGAGGCAGAGCAGGATGCCGGCCGGGCCAGGAAGATCGCCATCGGCTGCTGCGTGCGAGAAGGCTGCGATGAAAGTCGACACCAGAGCCGCCGCTTGACCGCGGGCGACGCGGGCCCAACGTGTCGACATGTGTGCGCTCCTGAGTGCTGCGAGGTTCCTCGCGAACAATCCTAGGCGGCGCGCCGTGGGAGGTTATCGGCACGTTGCATCAGAGTGTCCTCGGGTCGGGTTAGGCTCGGTAGCAGGATCACGGTAAAGAATGCGACCCCCGAAGGTGGGGGACCGGGAGGAGGCCGCGAATGGCACGGATAGGCGAAAGCGCCGACCTGCTGAAGTGTTCTTTCTGCGGCAAGAGCCAAAAGCAGGTGCAGCAGCTCATCGCGGGCCCAGGGGTCTACATCTGCGACGAGTGCGTCGAGTTGTGCAACGAGATCATCGAGGAGCGCCTCGCGGAGTCGGGGGAGCAGGCGACAGCCGACTTCGACCTGCCGAAGCCCAAGGAGATCTTCACGTTCCTCGAGGAGTACGTCATCGGCCAGGAGCCGGCCAAGCGGGCGCTCTCGGTCGCGGTGTACAACCACTACAAGCGCGTTCGCGCCGGCCGCACCATCCACTCAGCCGATTCCCACGATGACGTGGAGATCGCTAAGAGCAACATCCTCCTCATCGGGCCAACCGGATGCGGCAAGACCTACCTCGCTCAGACGCTGGCCAAGCGCCTCAACGTGCCGTTCGCCGTCGCCGACGCCACCGCGCTCACCGAGGCCGGCTACGTCGGTGAAGACGTCGAGAACATCCTGCTCAAGCTGATCCAGGCCGCGGACTACGACGTCAAGCGGGCCGAGACCGGCATCATCTACATCGACGAGATCGACAAGATCGCCCGCAAGGCGGAGAACCCCTCGATCACCCGCGACGTGTCGGGTGAGGGTGTGCAGCAGGCGCTGCTGAAGATCCTGGAGGGCACCGTCGCATCCGTGCCCCCGCAGGGCGGACGCAAGCACCCGCATCAGGAGTTCATCCAGATCGACACGACGAACGTGCTGTTCATCGTCGCCGGCGCGTTCGCCGGGCTGGAGGAGATCATCTCTCAGCGTGCGGGCAAGAAGGGCATCGGCTTCGGCGCCCCGCTGCACAGCAAGGGCGACGACATCAACCTGTTCAGTGAGGTGCTGCCGGAGGACTTGCACAAGTTCGGACTCATCCCGGAGTTCATCGGTCGTCTGCCGGTCGTCTCGACGGTCACGCCGCTCGACCAGGCTGCGCTCATGGACATCCTGACGGTGCCGAAGAACGCCCTCGTGCGGCAGTACCAGCGCATGTTCGAGATCGACGGTGTGCAGCTCGAGTTCGAGACGGATGCGCTCGAGGCGATCGCCGATCTTGCGGTGCTCCGTCAGACCGGCGCTCGCGGGCTGCGCGCGATCATGGAAGAAGTGCTCGGGCCGATCATGTTCGAGGTGCCTTCGACCGAGGATGTCGCGCGCGTCATCGTGACCAAGCAGTCGGTCATCGACAACGCTGCGCCGACCATCGTGCCGCACAAGCAGCGTCGCCAGGAGAAGTCCGCGTAACTCTCCGCCTCCCGATGGTGGAGCTCTTGGCGGTCGAGCTTTGTCGAGACCTCGCAGAACTCCCAGGGGTCAGAAAGCGGCCCTTATGGCGCTGGGAAGGGCGCTTTGCGACCCCTCAAGGGTCCGGTGGTGGAGCTTGTCGAGACCTCGACCGGCGATCTCAGAGGCCACCTAGCATCCGCCGCGCCTCGTCCGCGTGCGTGACGTCGACCATCACCGAGTAGGAGCTGGCCTCCATCGTCTTCACGCTCGAGAAGTCACGCTGGCCGCGAGTCGACCATTGCCCGATCGCGCCGAAGATCGCGCCCCACAGCGCTCCGAGCAGCACGCTGAACAGCAGCACCGCCCACCAGGCGATGCCGATCACAAACAGACCGAAGATAACGCCGATGAGCAGGCCGAACCAGGCTCCGCCGATCGCTCCCATCCCTGCAGCCTTAGCCACGGTCATCCGGCCGGTGATCTGCTCGACGCTGCGCAGCCCGGTTCCGACGATGCGCAGCCGGCTGACGTCGAACCCGTCGTCGGAGAGCTTGTCGACAAGTGCCGCAGCCTCGCGATAGTTGGAGAACTCACGAAGCGGTGTCTGCGCGACCTCTTCTGTCGGTTGAACGGATGCGTCGGTCATCATCGTCTCCTCTCGGTCAGGCCCCGAGGCTATGGCTCAAACCTGACCGATTCGCGAGACTTCGATGCTGGCTTACTCCAGCCCGCGGCGCTTCAGCAGCGGCTCGATGACCGCGTCACGCCCACGGAACTCGCGGTATGCCTGCAGGGCGTCCTTCTTGCCTCCGACACCGAGCAGGAGGTTGCGGAAGCGGTCGCCGTTCTCCCGCTTCAGCCCACCGTTCTCCTTGAACCATTCGACGGTGTCGGCGTCGAGCACCTCACTCCAGATGTAGGAGTAGTAGCCGGCGTCGTAGCCACCCGAGAAGGTGTGCGCGAAATAGGTGCTCGAATATCGGGTCGGCACCGCTGCATTGTCGAGCCCGACCGCGGCGAGAGCCTCGGCTTCGAAGGCCGCGACATCCGTCACCTCGTCATCCGCGGTGATCGCGTGCCACGCCTGGTCGAGCAGGGCCGCCGCGAGGTACTCGCTGGTCTTGAAGCCCTCGTTGAACTGCTCGGATGCATGCAGCTTGTCGACGAGCTCCTGCGGCATCGGCTCACCGGTCTCGTGGTTCACCGCGTAGTTCGCGACCACCTCTGGCCACAGCATCCACATCTCGTTCACCTGGCTCGGGAACTCGACGAAGTCGCGGAACACCGAGGTGCCGCTGAATTTCGGGTAGCTGACGCGCGCGAACAGGCCGTGCAGCGCGTGGCCGAACTCGTGGAAGAAAGTGTTGACCTCGTCGTAGGTGAGCAGTGTCGGCTCGCCGGCAGCGGGTTTGGGCACGTTGAGGTTGTTCACCACCACCACGGGGTGGTCGAGCAGCTCGTTCTGGCCGATCAGGTCGTTCATCCAGGCACCGCCGCGCTTGGAATCCCGCGTGTAGAGGTCGAGCAGGTACAGCCCGACCTCGCTCCCGTCCTCGTTCCGGACCTCGAACACGCGGGCATCCGGGTGGTAGGCCTGCAGGTCGGTGCGCTCGGTGAAGGTGATGCCGTACAGCTTCGTGGCTGCGAAGAAGACGCCATCCTGCAGCACCCGCTCCGCCTCGAAGTACGGACGCATCGCGGCCGTGTCGACGTCGTACTTCGCCTGGCGGACCTTCTCGGTGTAGAACGCCCAATCGTGAGCCGCGATCTCGTGGCCCGCGAGCTGCTCGAGGTCGGCCTGCTCCGCGCGAGCATTTCGAGCGGCGGCCGGCGCGAGGCGACCCAGCATGTCGGCGACCGCCTTCGGGGTCTTCGCCGTCTCATCCGCCGTCACATACTCTGCGTGAGTCTGGAAGCCCAGCAGTCGGGCGCGTTCGGCGCGCAGGCGCGTGATCTCCAGCACCAGCTCGCGATTGTCGTGCTCGCCGCCGCGGCTGCCACGCGCGCGTGAGGCGTCCATGATGCGCTCCCGCACCTCGCGGTTCGTCAGGTCGGCGAGGTACGGATGCCCCGTCGGCAGCACCAGCGTCACCAGGTACTTGCCGTCGAGTCCGCGCTCCTTGGCTGCCTCGGCCGCTGCGGAGAGCTCGCCCGGTGCGAGTCCGTCCAGCTCGGAGGCGTCATCGAACACCAGCGCGAGGTCGTTGGTGTCCGCGAGCAGATTCTTCTCGAATCGGGTGGTGAGGGTGGACAGCTTGCTGTTGTAGTCCTTCAGCCGTTCCTTCTGCGCGTCGTCGAGGCCGGCGCCGGCGAGGGTCATCTCGGTGTAGTTGCGCTCCACGAGGTAGCGCTGCTCGTCGTCGAGCCCCAACTCGTCGAGAGAGTCGTGCAGGCGCTTGATCCGCGCGTACAGTTCGGTGTTGAGCCGGATGGCGTCGGCGTGCGCCGCCATCTTCGGTGCGAGCTCCTCCTCGAGCTCGTTGGTGAAGTCGTTGGAGTCCGCCGAGGTCTTGTTGTAGAACACGCGAGCGACGCGCGCGAGGGTCTGCCCGCTGCGCTCCAGCGGCACCATGGTGTTCTCGAATGTCGGCTCGTCGTCGGGTGCCGTGATGGCGGCGATCTCGGCCAGCTGCTCCTCGAAGCCGCGCTCGAAAGCGGGTCGGTAGTGCTCGTCGGTGATCTCGGCGAACGGCGGAAGCTGGTACGGAAGCGTGCTCGGCGTAATGAACGGATTCGTCATGCCCCGAGCCTATTAGCGTTGAGCCCATGACCGAATCTGACGAGCGATACACGCATGGCCACCACGAGAGCGTACTCAGGGCGCACAGCTGGCGGACGGTGGAAAACTCCGCCGCCTACCTGATCCCCGAGCTGCGCGCAGGGGCAACTATCCTCGACGTCGGATCCGGCCCAGGCACCATCACTATCGACCTCGCACAGCGGGTCGCGCCCGGGGTCGTCACTGGTCTCGACTACTCGGCGGATGCTGTTGCCCGCGCGCAGGAGAACGCGCGGCAGAAGGGCGTCGAGAACGTGAAGTTCGTGGTCGGCGACGCCTACAACCTCCCGTTCGAGGACGACAGTTTCGACATCGTCCACACGCACCAGACCCTGCAGCATGTTGGGCGTCCGGTTGACGTGCTGCGCGAGATGCGCCGCGTGGTGAAGCCCGGGGGAGTCGTGGCCGCGCGCGAGGTTGACTGGGCCGGCATCATCTTCTACCCGGAGTTGGACGCGCTGTCGCGCTGGCAGTCGCTGTACGACGCCGTGCACCGCAGCAACGGCGGCGAGCCGAACGCCGGCCGCCGTCTGAAGGCGTGGGCGTACGAGGCGGGGTTCACGGATGTCTCTGGCCACGCATCCGTGTGGGGGATGAGCTCCGATGAGGACCGCGGCTGGTGGGGCGAGACCTGGTCACAGCGCGTGCTGTCGTCGTCGTTCGCGAGCGATGTGCAAGAGCTGAAGCTGGCGACCGTCGACGACCTGGAGCAGCTGTCGAAGGCGTGGATCGACTGGCGGGACGACCGCACCGCCTGGCTCGCCATGCCGCACGGCGAGATCCTCGCGCGCCCTTAGCGCCGCATCCGCACACCATCATCGAGTCGGGAGTTGTTGCCCAATTGGACCGGTCCAATTCGGCAACAACTCCCGACTCGTTTGGTTCCGGATGCCATAAGCCGAGAGGCGATGCAAAGAGGTGATTGCAAAGAAGAAGTTGCAAAAGACTGATTGCAAAGAAGTACTTGCAAAGACCTCTTTGCAATGCTACCTTTGCACTCATGGAAGAAACACCGGGCCCGCAGCAGCAGAAGCGCATCCTCGACCTCGAGTCGCTGAAGGCTCTCGCCCACCCGCTGCGAGTTCGCATCTTCGATGCGCTCTCCACCTACGGGCCGGCAACAGCCAGCGGGCTTGCCGAGCGACTCGGTGAGTCAAGCGGGGCTACCAGCTACCACCTCCGCCAACTCGAGAAGCACGCGTTCGTTCGCGAACTCGAGGGCGCAGGCACTGGGCGCGAGCGCTGGTGGGAACGCATCCCCGGCGCCGTCGACCTCGGGCCGGAGGAGTTCATGCGCACCGAGGCAGGCAAGCAGGCATCGAACCTCGTCATGAACGAGTGGTCGAAGAGCCGCGAGCGCAACCTCGCCGACTTCGTGAACCGCGGCATGGAAACCATGCCGGAGGAGTGGCTCAAGGCGAGCATGATCAACGTCACCAGCGTGTTCGCCAGCGCGGCCGACCTGACCGAGTTCAACCAGAAGGTGCTCGCCCTGCTCGAGCAGTTCGCCCTCGCGCACCGCGCACGCAACGTCCCGGGCACCCGCCCGGTCCAAATCCAATTCAACGGATTCCCGATCGTCGATGGCGAGGAGATTCCGTCCCCTGAAACAGGAGAAAAGCCATGACTAGCTATGCCGCAAGTGCACCATTCACGGCCCCTGTAATGACAGTGGTCACGGGTACGTTCGAAGTAATCAAGGAGGTGAATTCGATGACAACCGCAACCGCCAGGGAGGCCTTCACCGGCTCATCCGTGGCCCGTCGCGCGCCCCACACCGGCTTCGACCGCATGGTCGCCCGACTCGCTGTTGCGATGCTCAAGTGGTCACGAGAGCGTGCCGAGCGCAAGGCGCTGACCCATGAAGAGCATGCCCGTCTCATGATGACGGCCACCCACACTTCTCAGCGCGAAGCTGATGCGCTTCGCCTCACCCAGCTGCGCGGCTAAGCCGGCAGCTCCACAGCCCCAACCAGCTCCACCAGCCCCACAAAGACTCAACTCCGGCGAGAAGTGGCGTGCCAGCTGCCTAGAGCTGTTCCTCCACCCACTCCTCGCCGGAGTTGACTTGTCCTTATGGTAGACGCCCTCCCGGCGTCTACCCTTCCTCGGCCTTGACCTCGTCGGCGAGTTCAATCGCGGTGACGCTGACCTCGTCGCTCTCGACGAAAGTCAGCTCCTCGATCCGGCCGACCGACTTCAGGTCCACCGCGGCCTGCTGCAGCAGCACCGGCCCGGCGATTGTGGCTGACGCGACCGGGGTCTTCTGCGAAGCCTTCGCGTTCGTCTTCGCTCCGCGGATGCCGATGAGCGCCTGCCCGACAAGGCCGAGCAGTCCGGTTGCCTCGGCATCCGTCGCAGAGGCCGGCCACTCGGCGGTGTGCACCGACCCGTCGTGCGTCCACGACCAGACCTCTTCGGTGGCAAACGGGATGAACGGCGCGAACAGCCGCAGCATCACGTCGATCGCGGTGCGCAGGGTGGTGACGGCCGACGCTTGCGCTTCGGCTCCGGATGCCCCGTACGCGCGCTCCTTGACCAACTCGAGGTAGTCGTCGCAGAAGGTCCAGAAGAACTGCTCGGTGACTTCGAGAGCGCGAGTGTGCTCGAACTCATCGAACGCTCGCGTCGCGGCGGCGACCACCCGGCTCAGTTCGGCCAGCAGGTCGATGTCGAGCGGCTCGGTGGCCCGGTCGACGCCGTCGGCCGCCTCGGGGAACGAGTACACGAACTTCGCGGCGTTGAGCACCTTGATGGCGAGCCGGCGCCCGATCTTCATCTGCTTCGGGTTCTGCGGGTCGAACGCGGCGTCGGTGCCGAGCCGGCTCGAGGCCGCCCAGTAGCGCACTGCGTCCGAGCCGTGTTCGTCGAGCATCGCAGCGGGCGTGACGACGTTGCCCTTCGACTTCGACATCTTCTTGCGGTCGGGGTCGACGATGAAGCCGCTGATCGTGGCGTTCTTCCACGGAACGCTGTCCTGCTCGAGCTGCGCGCGCAGCACGGTGGAGAACAGCCAGGTGCGGATGATGTCCTGGCCCTGGCTGCGCAGCGAGTACGGGAAGACAGCGTCGAACAGCTCCGGGTCGCTCTCCCAGCCGCCGGCGATCTGAGGCGTGAGGGATGAGGTCGCCCAGGTGTCCATGATGTCGAAGTCGCCCTCGAACCCACCCGGCTGCCCGCGCTGGCTCTCGTCGAACCCGTCCGGGACATCCGATGACGGATCGATCGGCAGCTGTGCCTCCGCGGGTGCGATCACGTCGGCGCGTTCGCCGTGCTCGTCCAGCCGGTACCAGACCGGGATGGGCACGCCGAAGAAGCGCTGCCGGGAGATCAACCAGTCGCCGGTGAGGCCGCCGACCCAGTTCTCGTAGCGCACGCGCATGAACTCCGGCACGAAGTTGATCTCGCGGCCGCGCTCGACGAGCTTGTCGCGCAGGTCCTCTTCGCGCGCGCCGTTGCGGATGTACCACTGGCGCGTGCTGACGATCTCGAGCGGCTTGTCGCCCTTCTCGTAGAATTTCACCGCGTGGGTGGTGGGCCGCGGGTCGCCGATGAGATCGCCGCTTTCGCGCAGCAGCTCGACGATGCGCGCCTTGGCGCTGAACACGGTCTTGCCCGCGAGCTCGGCGTAGGCGACCTTGCCCGCCTCAGCGGTGATCGCATCCGGGGCATCCGGCAGCACGCGGCCGTCCTTGCCGAGGATGGTGCGGTTCGGCAGGTCCAGCTCGCGCCACCAGACGACGTCGGTGACATCGCCGAAGGTGCAGATCATCGCGATTCCGGTGCCCTTGTCCTGCTGCGCCAGGTGGTGCGCAACAACGGGGACCTCGACATCGAAGATCGGGGTGCGCACGGTGGTGCCGAAGAGCGGCTTGTAGCGCTCGTCATCCGGATGCGCGACCAGTGCCACACAGGCGGGGAGCAGTTCCGGCCGGGTCGTCTCGATCTCGATCGGCTGTCCGTCGGGCTTGTGGAAGGTCACCCGGTGGTAGGCGGCCTGCTGCTCCTTGTCCTCGAGCTCGGCCTGCGCGACCGCGGTGCGGAAGGTGATGTCCCACAGCGTCGGGGCGTCCGACTGGTACGCCTCGCCGCGCGCCAGGTTGCGCAGGAAAGCGCGCTGCGCGACCGTGCGGGCGTGGTCGCCGATGGTGCGATAGGTCTGGGTCCAGTCCACGCTCAGGCCGAGTTTGCGCCAGAGCGCCTCGAACTGCTTCTCGTCCTCAATCGTGAGGCGCTCGCACAGTTCGATGAAGTTGCGGCGGCTGACCGGAACCTGGTCGGCTGCCTTCGCGCTCTTGTTGTCGCCGCCCTCGAACGGCGGCGTGAAGTCGGGGTCGTAGGGCAGCGACGGGTCGCAGCGCACGCCGTAGTAATTCTGCACGCGGCGCTCTGTCGGCAGCCCGTTGTCGTCCCAGCCCATCGGGTAGAACAGGTTCTTGCCGCGCATCCGCTGGTAGCGGGCGATCAGGTCCATGTGGGTGTAGCTGAACACGTGGCCGATGTGCAGCGACCCGGATGCCGTGGGCGGGGGAGTGTCGATCGAGAACAGGTCGTCGCGCTGGGCGTCAGCGGCGAGAGCACGAGCGCGGTCGAACAGGTAGGTGCCTTGTCGCTCCCAGCGCTCACCCCACTTAGCTTCGAGTCCCTCGAGGGCGGGTTTGTCGGGCAGAGAAAAGGCCATCAGGGGCTCCGAATCGCTATGTGCGGCACCGTGTCCGTTCCAAAGGTGCCTGAGTGTGGGTTTGCCCCATTCTAACCGCCCGGCTCAGCGGGTGAGCGTGATGGTGAAGTGCGCTTCCTCTCCGTTGCCCCGGATGCTCACCGTGTACACCTGCGACGGCTCGCTGCACTGGTACGGCAACTCGAACTGCCCGTTCGCGGGCAGGCCGGTCTCGTACGGTTCGGAGAACGCGTTCGTCGTCGCCACGCCGATCGCGGCCTCAACTGCGTTGGTGGTGGTCCAGGTGAAGTTGACCGGCACGGATGCGTTGTCGTTCGGGCAGCCGACCGAGGTGCCACTCGGCGGGGTGAGGCTGAGGAACGCCGGGCTGGGCGATGGCGGTGGCTCCTGCGTCGGTTCCGGGCTCGGCTCCGGCTCCGGCGTTGGGGTGGGCGTCGGAGTCGGAGTCGGTGTCGGCGACTCCAATGTCTCGGTGGGTGTCGGGGTCGGCTCCGGCTCGCTCGGACGCGTGAACAAGAGAAAGAGCAGCACGATCAGCGCGATGAGCAGCAAGCCGCCGATGATAGAGAGCCACGTGATCAGCCGGCGGTTGCGCTTGCCGGGGTCCTTGCCCGCGCCGCCTCCGCTGCCGCCCGGGGGTTGGCCGTAGTTGGGCGGCTCATTTCGTGGCGGGACCTGCGGTGGTGCAGCGGCTGGTGGCGGGGTGAACATCTCCGTTGGCGCATCATCGCCGGGTGTAGGCAGCCGCCGGGTCGGATCGTTCTCCGGATCGGGCATCCGCTGGGTCGGAGTGTCGTCACTCATTGTCCACTCGATTCGCGAAAGGCGCAGTCACGACAGTGTAGACAGCGCCCGTGCGCACAGGTCGTGAACCGCGGTTCACTCGTCGGCGAAGGCGCCGATCACCGGGGATAGGGCTGCAGACAGGTATGGCAGCAGGTCTCCACGCGCGGTGCCGGCATCCGCCCACTCCTGACCGGCTGCGACCACGGCCCCGAGCGCCGCGTAGGACGCGGTCTGGGCACGCAGCCGTTCGAAGCCGCGCGATGTGAGAAAGCCGGCCAGCAGCGCAGCCTGCCTGGTGAACCGGGTCAGGGCGGATGCCTGTAGCTCGTTGACGCTGCCGATGAGCTCGTACTGGGTCAGGGCGAACGGGACCCGTCCGGGACCGAACTGGCCTCCGAAATCGAGTAGGGCCGCCTCGACGGCCTGCATTCCTCCGGCGGTAGGTGGTGCGGTGCTGAGCGACGCGGGAATCCGTTCGAGGGCGTCGTCCAGCTCGACCCAGAACACGTCGCTCTTGGCGTCGAAGTAGTTGAAGAAGGTGTTGCGGCTCACTCCGGCGCGGGTGGTGATCTGCTCGATGGTGGTGCCCGCGTAGCCGTTCTCGAGGAACAGCTCGAGCGCGGCATCCTGGAGCAGCTCACGCGAGGCCGCCTGTGGTCTGCCGCGCGGGGTGCTGGTGTCGTTCATGTCGTGTCCTTGTCTGCCGGCTGAAGCCGAGGCGCGGAATCCACGAGCAGACGGGTGTACTCGTGGGTCGGCGAGGTGAAGAGGCGCTCCGGCGGGCCGGTCTCGACGATGCGGCCGTGGCGCATCACCGCCACCTCGTCGCTCATGTGCCGCACCACCCCAAGGTCGTGCGAGATGAACAGGTAGCTGACCCCGAGCGCCGTCTGCAGGTCGGAGAGCAGGTCGAGCACCTGCGCTTGAACCGACACATCCAGGGCGGACACCGGCTCGTCGCAGATCACGATCCTCGGGCCCGGGGCGAGGGCGCGCGCGATCGCGACGCGTTGACGCTGCCCGCCGGAAAGGTGCAATGGGCGCCTGCCGCGCAGGGCATCCGGGAGCCCGACGGCGTCAAGCAGCTCGGCGACGCGCGCACGGTGCTCCCGACCGCGTCTCGACGCGCCGAGGCTGACGGCATCGGTCAGCATCTCCTCGACGGTGAACCGGGGGTCGAACGAGCTCAGCGGGTCCTGGTAGATCGCTCCGAGGAGCGGCCGGCGGCTGCGGCGATCGCGCTCGGGAACCGTGCTCCACGGTTCGCCGAGAAGGGTCACATCGCCGGCATCCGGTGCGTTGAGCCCGAGGATCATCCGGGCGACGGTGGTCTTGCCGGATCCGGACTCGCCGACCAGGCCGAGGGTCTGCCCCGCGCGCAAGTGCAGGGACACGTCGTCGACTGCGGTGAGCGTCGTGCCGTGCCGGAGACGGAAGGTTTTGGTGAGGCCGGTCGCTGCGAGCACGACATCCGGTGCCTTCGTAGCGGTGGCGGGATCGGCCGGATGGAAGGACAGGGGCCGCACCGGTTCCGATGACGACAAGCGCTCGCCGCGGTCTCGGCCGGTCGGCACGGCGTCCAGGAGCGCCTGCGTGTACGGATGCTGCGGTGCGCCGAGAACGCGATCGGTGGGCCCGTGCTCGACGATGCGCCCGGCCCGCATGACGGCGACGCGGTCGGCGACTCTGCCGACCGCGGCCAGGTCGTGGCTGATCAGCAGGAGAGCGGTGCCATTGCTCTTGAGCTCTCCGAGCAGGTCGAGGATCTGCGCCTGAATGGTCGCGTCCAGCGCGGTTGTCGGCTCGTCGGCGATCATCAGCCCGGGGTTCAGTGCGATCGCGGAGGCGATGAGCGCACGTTGGCGGAGTCCGCCGGACAGCTCACCGGAGCGCTGGCCGATCCGGTGCTCAGGGTCGGGCATCCGCACCGCCTCGAGCAGTTCTATCACGCGCGCTCGCCGCGCTGCGGGCGTGAGCGAGGTGTGCAGCCGCAGAGCGTCGTCGATCTCCCGCCCGATGGTGCGCAGCGGGTCGAGGGACACGAGCGCATCCTGGAGCACCAGTCCGACTTCGCTGCCCCGGATGCGTCGCCACTGGGCAGGCTTCAACGCCAGCACCGACCGGCCGGCAAGCTCGAGCCGCCCCGCCGACACCCGGGAACCCGACCCCGCCAACCCGAGGATGGAACGGGCGGTCACGCTCTTGCCCGAACCGGACTCACCGACCAGCGCGAGGGACTCGCCCGCCTCGAGTTCGAACGACAACCCGTCCACCGCCGTAATCTGGCGCGCGCCGGCCCCGAAGGTCACCCGCAGGTCCTCAACCCAAAGCATCCGGCTCACGACTGCACCTGCCTCGTCCTCGCCTGCAGGCTGCGGCCCAGCGCCGTGGAGGCGGCAGCGGCGAGCACGATGAACAGCCCGGGGAACACGGTCAGCCACCACGCGCTGCTGATGTAGGTGCGCCCGGCGTTGAGCATCGCGCCCCACTCGGCCGCGGGAGGCTCGGCGCCGAGCCCGAGGTAGCTGAGGGACGCTGCCCACACGATCGCCTGGCCGACGCCGAGCGTGGCCAGCACGAACACGGGTGCGATGGCGTTCGGCAGGGTGTGGCGCCGCAGGATCGTGAACCGGGAGCGACCGAGCACCGTTGCTGCCTCGATGAACGGCGCATCGCGCACCGCCCGCAGCTGGCTGCGGATGATGCGCGCGTAGCCGGGGGCGGTGGCGATCCCGACCGCGATAGTCGAGGTGACGACTCCCGGTCCGGTGATGGTGATGAAGATGAGCGCGAGCAGCAGGCCCGGCAGCGCGAACAGCACCTCGCCCACGCGCGTGACGGCGTAGTCGACCGGCCTGGGGCCGAGTCCCGCGAGCATGCCGAGGATCAGCGCGAGCATCAGCCCGATCGCCGTCGCCGCGACGCCGATGATGAGCGATGGACGGGTGCCGTAGATCATGCGCGCGAAGACGTCACGTCCGGACTCGTCGGTGCCGAACCAGTGGGTGCCGCTTGGCCCTTGGAACGCCTCGCGAGGGCTGATCGCGAGCGGGTCGAATGGCGTCAGGAGCCAGGGCGCTATGGCGGCGACAACCAAGAGCAGCAGCGCGGTGGCAGCGAGCACTTCGCCGACGGTCGGCCGGGCACCCACTCTCGTGCCGGCGTGGCTCAGGGCTCCCGGTTGCGCGGTCTGGGTGTCGATGGTGGCGGTCATGCCGACCTCAATCGCGGGTCCGCGACCCGGTCGATCGCGTCGGTCGCGATGGTGACGAGCACGAACGCGAGCGCCGAGATCAGAGCGACCCCGGTCACCATCGGCACGTCCCGGATGAGCACGGCGTTCAGCAGGCTGCGCCCGAGCCCCGGCCGGGCGAACACGGTCTCAACGACCACCGCTCCGCTGATGAGCGAGCCGAACGCCCACCCGGACAGCGAGATCGCGGGAAGCGCCGCGTGCCGGATGGCGTGCCGCCAGCGCACACCGGTCTCCGACTCGCCCCGCGCCCTGGCGGACAGCACGAACGGCGACTCGAGCGCATCCGTCAGCGACTCGCGCATCACCTGGCCGAGGAAGCCGGCGAGCGGAATGGCCAGCGTCAGCACCGGGAGCACCAGTCCGAGGGGACCGGGCGTGCTGATCGGCGGCAACCAGCCGAGCGCCGTGGAGAAGATGACGATGAAGATCGACGCGAGCCAGAAGTGCGGCACGGCGGCGGCGATGATCTCCATGCCGGAGCCGATCATCCGGCCGATGCGGCCGCCGCGGGTCGCCCAGAGCGCCAGCGTCAGCGCGAATGCCCAGGCGACGAGCAGCGACAGCACGGTGAGGATGAGGGTGCTGAGGAACAACTCGCCGACCAGTCCGGCGACGTCAGCCTTCAGCGCGTAGGAGGTGCCGAGGTCGCCGGTTGCGAGGCGGCCGAGTGACAGCAGGTACTGCTCGTACAGCGGCCGGTCCAGCCCGTACTCGCTGCGCACTTGGGCGATCGCCTCGTCGGATGCCTGCGATCCCGGACCGCCGAGGATCGCCTCGGCCGGGTCGCCAGGGATCGCGCGCATCGCGAAGAAGATCAGCGTTGCGACTGCCCAGAGCACGAAGATGCCGCCGAGTGCCCGAGTGAGCACCCAGCGGCCGATCTTCATCGTCAGCGGGCCAGCCACGCGTCGTAGAACGTCGGCGTGGAGACCGTCGGCATCGCGCGCAGGCCGCTCACGTTCCCGCCGACCAGGAAGTGGTTCTGCTGGTCGTACAGCGGCAGTGCGTAGAACCCACTGAGGATGAGTTCCTGCACCTCGGCGTAGAGGGCGGCCCGCTCATCGGCGTCCGTCACCTGGCTCGCCTCGGTCAGCAGAGCGTCGACCTCGGGGTCGTTCAGCTGGGCGAGGTTGGCGAAGTAGCCGCTCGGCGCGGGAGTGATCGAGTCGGAGTGGTACAGGATGCGCAGCACGTCCGGACCGACCTTGGTGTAGGGCGCGCTGACCAGGTTGTAGTCGTTGCCGATCAGCGTCGAGTACCAGCTGGAGAGGTCCATGGGCTTGAGTCGCACCTCGAATCCGACCTGCTTCACCGCTGCCTGGATCTGCTCGAACAGCGACTGCTCGGCGGGGATCGACTGGTTGGTGCTCACCGGGAAGTCGACGCTCAGTCGCTGCCCGTTCTTCACGCGGTAGCCGTCACCGTCGCGCTCGGTCCAGCCGGCTTCGTCGAGCAGCGCGTTCGCGGCATCCGGGTCGATGCCGAAGTGCTCCTCGGCCGAGAGCCCGAGCGTTTCGACGCTGGAGAGCACGGAGTAGGAGCGGTCGGCGGTGCCGAAGAACAGCGCCTCGATGCCGTCGTTGACGTCAGCGGCGCGGATGAACGCCTCACGCACCCTGATGTCGTCGAACGGCGCCTTGCCAGAGTTCAGCTCGATGCGGTTGGAGGCACCGGGGCGAGGCGCGTCGAGGTCGGTGATGCCCTGACCTTCTGCGGCGGCGATATCGCTCGGCTGGGCGTTGTCGATCACGTCGACCTGCCCCGACTGGAGGGCAGCGAAGCGTGACGCGGAGTCGGGGATGAAGCGCCAGACGATCTCGTCCAGGTAGGCGGGCCCGTCGTGCTCGGCATCGGCCGGCGGGGAGTTGTAGTCGTCGTTGCGGACGAGCGTGATCGAGTCCTGGCGCTTCCAGTCTGTGACGATGAACGGGCCGGTCCCGACCGGGCTCTCGCAGTTGACGTCCATGCCGCGCGCCAGCGCTGTGGGGGACTGGATGGCGACCCACGGCATCGACAGCGAGTCGAGCAGAGCGCTGTCGGGCGTTGACAGGTTGAACCGGATGGTGTGCTCGTCGACGATGTCGGTCGATGCGACCTTGCCGAGGGCGAGATACCCGGTGGAGGAGGTGGTCGCCGGGTCGAGCAGGTGCTCAACGTTGGCCTGCACCGCCTCGGCGTTGAACGGGGTGCCGTCGGTGAAGGTCACGTCGTCACGGAGCTGGAACTTCCAACTGAGGCCGTCCTCGGCCGGCTCCCATGCGGTGGCGAGCCAGGGGATGATCTGGCCGTCGGCGTCCTTCGACACGAGCGACTCCAGGTACTGGGTCGCGATCAGCGCCTGCGGGTAGTTGCCGCCGACGTGCGGATCGAGGCAGGTCGGCTCCGCATCGCCGCTCGCATAGACCAGTGTCCCGCCCGCGGTCGGTTCGGTGTTCTGCTGGGCCGCTGGTGTGCATCCGGCGAGCAGGAGCGTTAGAGCCGTGATGCCGGCCGCTGCTGCGATGGACCGATGGGCGAAATGGGCGGGCGCGCGCATGCGGCTCCTGACGTGACGGGTGCGGGATGATTTGTTGAACTCAGTCCAACAATCCTAGCGGGGCACATGGGGCTGATTGCACACGCCTGCCAACGTAGGGACTTGTGCTAGTTCAAGTAGAACAATAGACTGGGGGCATGCTCCTCAGAATCGACGCCGCATCCGACGTCCCGATCTTCGACCAGCTGGCCGCTGGCATCCGGACATCGGCGATCTCCGGCGCCGTAGCCCCAGGGGAGCGGCTGCCATCGGCGAAGGAACTCGCGCGCACGCTCGACGTCAACGTGCACACGGTGCTGCATGCGTACCAGGTGCTGCGCGACGAGGGCATCATCGACCTGCGACCGGGGCGCGGTGCGACCGTCACCGATCGGGCGAGCGAGTACGCCAAACTGAATGCCGCCATCAACGTGGTGGTCACCGAAGCCCGAGAACTCGACATCCATCCAGCGGCGCTCACCGCGCTCATCAGAGAGGCCTACCAATGACATCCGGCACCGCGCGAAACATTCACCGGCGCATGATCCTCGTCGGGGGAGTGCTGCCGACCGTTGTCGCACTCGCTGCCGCGATCGTGATGTTCAGCTGGCTGCCGGAGCTGCCCGAGGTGATCGCGACACATTGGGGCCCGTCCGGGCCAGACGGCTTCGGCTCGCCGTGGTTCGCCATCCTGATGCCGGTCGGGCTGACGCTTGCCTACGCGATGTTCGTGCTTGTCCTGTCGTGGCGGTTGCGTGACGGCGCGCTGCTGGCCAACCAGAAGCTCGTGCTGACGTCGATCGCGTTCATCAGCGGGCTGCTGTCGGTGGGCATCACCGGCACCGTGTACGTGCAGCGCGGGCTGGAGGATGCCACGCTGGCGCCCGATGCGGGCTGGTGGATGCTGGTGGGCGCGGGAGCCGGACTCGCGTTCGGTGCCATCGCCTGGTTCTTGCTTCCGGCGGCAGGTGCCGTGACGGATGACGGCATCGAGGCGCCTCCGCTGCAGCTTCGCGCCGATGAGATCGCGGTTTGGTCGCAGCGGGTGCGGGGGCTGTGGCGAGTGACGGCCGGTCCAGCGGGACTGAGCGTGAAGGGACTTGGTGTGCGCAAGTTCCTGCCTGCGGAGTCGATCGAGTCGGTGCGCGTCGTGCAGGTCAGTCCGGTTCCGGAATTCGGTGGCTGGGGCTACCGCGTCTCGCTCGACGGTCGCTTCGGGCTTGTGCTCCGCGCGGGCGAGGCGATCGAGGTCAAGTACGCGGGCGGCAAGCGCTTCGTGGTGACGGTCGACGATGCAGCGACCGGCGCATCCGTGCTCTCGGCGGCGGCTGCCGCGCGCCGCCCCGCCTGACCCGCTTTTTGCGCCCCCGCCTCACGCCGCGCCGGATTCACCGAGTTGCCCACTTCCGCCCCGAATTGAGGCCCAAACAGGGGCAGAAGTGGGCAACTCGCGATGTTGGGGCACGGACGGCGCGACCCGCTAGAATTGCGGGCAACGACTGCGATCCGGCCATCACCGGGGAGTCTTCGGAAGAACGGCGGGCAACCGCCAACTAGAACCGAACGGGTGGCCCGTCACAGCCGCAATGAGGGGCCAGTCACGCGCAAGCGCGGCCGGCAAGCGAGGTGGTACCGCGGCATCCGTCGTCCTCGTGTTGGAAGTCGACACGAGGGAAGGCAGCGAATGTATCCGCGATCCGGCACCGGCGATGAGTCCGTCAACCCGAGCCCGCGCTTTCCGGAGATCGAAGAGCGCATCCTCAGCTTCTGGGAGGCGGATGCCACCTTCCGCGCCTCGGTCGCGCAGCGCGAGGGCTGCGAAGAGTGGACGTTCTACGACGGCCCACCGTTCGCCAACGGCCTGCCGCACTACGGCCACCTGCTGACTGGCTACGCCAAGGATGTCTTCCCGCGCTTCCAGACCATGCGCGGCAAGCAGGTGCACCGCCGCTTCGGCTGGGACACCCACGGACTGCCCGCCGAGCTCGAGGCGGAGCGCCAGCTCGGCATCACCGACAAGAGCCAGATCGAGGCGATGGGCATCGCCGAGTTCAACCAGGCCGCGCGCGAGTCCGTGCTGCGCTACACGCAGGAGTGGCAGGAGTACGTGACCCGCCAGGCCCGCTGGGTCGACTTCGAGAATGACTACAAGACGCTCGACATCACCTTCATGGAAAGCGTCATCTGGGCGTTCAAGCAGCTCTATGACAAGGGCCTCGCCTACGAGGGCTACCGCGTGCTGCCGTACTGCTGGCGCGACCAGACCCCGCTGTCCAATCACGAGCTGCGCATGGATGACGACGTCTACAAGCAGCGCCAGGACCAGACCGTCACGGTGACCTTCCCACTGGTCGGCCCGAAGGCGGAGGCGCTCGGCCTCACCGCCGTGCGCGCCCTCGCCTGGACGACCACCCCGTGGACGCTTCCGACCAACTTCGCGCTCGCGCTCGGCCCCGCGATCGAGTACGCGGTCGTCCCATCAGGCCCGCTGGGAGCCGGCGACGGCGCCGAGGAGGGCGTCGCCGAGTACCTGCTCGCAACCGACACCCTCCACTCCTACTTCAAGGACCTCGGCTACGAGTCCGCTGAGGCCGCGCGTGCGGCGGTGTCCCGCACCCACCTCGGCGCCGCGCTCGAGGGCATCCACTACGACCGGCTCTGGGACTTCTACGCCGACACCGAGAAGTGGGGCACCCAGAACGCCTGGCAGCTGCTCGTGGCCGACTACGTCGAAACCGGCGAGGGCACCGGTATCGTGCACCAGGCGCCCGCCTTCGGTGAGGACGACCAGCTCGTCGGCCAGGCTGCAGGCATCCCGGTCATCCTCTCGGTCGATGACGGCGGCAAGTTCCTTCCGGATGTCGCGCCCGTCGCCGGCCTGCAGGTGTTCGACGCGAACAAGCCGCTCACCCAGCTGCTGCGCTCCGACGGCCGCCTGCTGCAGGTCAAGAGCTACGAGCACCCGTACCCGCACTGCTGGCGCTGCCGCAACCCGCTCATCTACAAGGCGGTGTCGAGCTGGTTCGTGCGCGTCCCGGATTTCCGTGATCGGATGGGCGAGCTCAACGAGCAGATCAACTGGGTGCCCGACAACGTCAAGCACGGCCAGTTCGGCAAGTGGCTCGCCGGTGCCCGCGACTGGTCGATCTCCCGCAACCGCTACTGGGGCTCCCCGATCCCGGTGTGGAAGAGCGACAACCCCGAGTACCCGCGCGTCGACGTGTACGGCTCCCTCGATGAGCTGGAGCGCGACTTCGGCGTACGGCCCACCGACCTCCACCGCCCGTACATCGACGACCTGACCCGCCCGAACCCGGATGACCCGACCGGCAAGTCGACCATGCGCCGCATCGAGGATGTCCTCGACGTCTGGTTCGATTCCGGCTCGATGCCGTTCGCGCAGGTGCACTACCCGTTCGAGAACCGCGAGTGGTTCGACAGCCACAACCCGGCCGACTTCATCGTCGAGTACATCGGGCAGACTCGCGGCTGGTTCTACACGATGCACGTGCTCGCGACGGCGCTGTTCGACCGTCCGGCGTTCAAGAACGTGATCAGCCACGGCATCGTCCTCGGCAGCGACGGGCAGAAGATGTCGAAGAGCCTGCGCAACTACCCGGATGTCTCCGAGGTCTTCGCGCGGGATGGCGCGGATGCGATGCGCTGGTTCCTGATGTCGTCCTCGATCATCCGAGGCGGCAACCTGGTCGTGACCGAGGAGGGCATCCGCGAGGGTGTCCGGCAGTTCCTGCTGCCACTGTGGAGCACGTACTACTTCTTCACCCTGTACGCCAACGCTTCGACCGGGCTCAGCGCAGGTGCGAGCGGCTACGAGGCGAAGTGGCGCACTGACTCCACCAACGTCCTCGACCGGTACCTGCTCGCGAAGACCCGCACGCTCATCGAGCAGGTCACGGTCGATCTGGAGGCGCTCGACAGCCCGATGGCCGCGGCTAAGCTGCGCGACTTCGCCGATGTGCTCACCAACTGGTACGTGCGTCGCAGTCGCGACCGGTTCTGGGGCGGCGACGACACCGACGCCTTCGACACGCTGTACACGGTGCTCGAAACCCTCACCCGCGTGGCCGCTCCGCTCGCGCCGCTCGTCACAGAAGAGATCTGGCGCGGGCTCACCGGCGGGCGCAGCGTGCACCTGACCGACTGGCCGGATGCGAGGGTCTTCCCCGCCGACGGCCTGCTCGTGGCGACGATGGACCGGGTGCGGGAGATCGCATCCGCCGGTCTTGCATTGCGCAAGACGAGAAGCCTGCGAGTGCGCTTGCCGCTCGCGGCGCTGACCGTGGTCGGCGAGCAGTCCGGTCTCGAGGAGTTCAGCGACATCTTGCGCGACGAGCTCAACGTCAAGACCGTGCAGTTCGTGCCGTTGACCGAGCAGAGCCTCAGCGACTACGGCATCGTCCGGCGTCTGACCGTCAACGCGCGAGCGCTCGGCCCGCGCATCGGCAAGGACGTGCAACGCGTCATCCAGGCCTCCAAGGCGGGCGACTGGTCGCAGGATGGCGACGCGGTCGTGGTCGGCGGCACTCCGCTGCAGCCGGGCGAGTTCGACCTCGTCCTCGAGGCGGGCGACGAGAACCACGCGGTGTCGTTCCTGTCCGGCGGCGGCTTCGTGCTCGTCGACACGCTCACCACCCCCGAGCTTGAGAGCGAGGGCCTCGCCAACGACCTCGTGCGTGCGATCAACCAGGCGCGTAAGGCACGCGACCTGGACGTGAGCGACCGCATCCGGTTGACCATCGCCGTTGACGGCGCGTTCACGACCGCGGTCGACTCGTTCGGCGGCCACATCTCCGACGAGGTACTCGCGGTGGAGCTGCAGACGATGCCGTTCACGGATGCGTCGGGAGACAATTGGGACGAGCGCGCCGCATCCGACAACGGCGAGGGCTCCTACGCATTCAGGATCGAGAAGGTATGAGCGCGCGCGACGACGACCCGGAGCTGAGCGACGACGCGCTGTTCCAGTCCCAGGCTGACCGGGTGTACGCCGAACTGCTGGCCCGGGTGGGGGAGTCCGCCCCGCAGCCCCGGCTCGAGCCGACCCGGCGGGCGGCGGAGCTGCTGGGCGACCCGCAGAAGGCGTTCGGCATGATCCACATCACCGGCACCAACGGCAAGACCAGCACGAGCCGCATCACCGAGAGCATCCTGCGCGCGCACGGCCTGCGCACCGGACTGTTCACCAGCCCGCACCTGAGCCGGGTGAACGAGCGCATCATGATCGACGGGGAACCGATCTCGAACGAGGCGCTGGTGACGAACTGGGACGACATCACGCCGTACCTGAAGATGGCCGACGAGCAGCTTGTCGCCGAGGGCGAGGAGCCGCTCACCTACTTCGAGGCGCTCACGCTGCTTGCCTACGCGAGCTTCGCGGATGCGCCGGTCGATGTCGCGGTGGTCGAGGTCGGCATGGGCGGCGAGTGGGACTCGACCAACATCGCCGACGGCCAGGTCGCGGTGTTCACACCGATCGCGCTGGACCACGTGCACCGACTGGGCGACACCATCGCCGAGATCGCCGAGACCAAGGCGGGCATCATCAAGCCCGGCGCCCGCATTGTCACCGCAGCTCAGCATCCGGATGCCGCCGACGCGATCATCCGCGCGGCAGCCAGCAACAACGGCACCATCGCGGCCGAGGGTCGCGACTTCGGGCTGGAGTCGGCCACCGTCGGCGTCGGCGGCCAGCTCATCACCGCGCACGGCATCGCCGGACGCTACGAGGAGGTCTTCCTGCCGCTGCTCGGTGACCACCAGGCGCAGAATGCGGCCGTTGCGATCGCCGCGGTTGAGAGCTTCCTCGGCGGCGGAGAGCAGCGCATCGGCGAGGACGTGCTGGCAGAAGGCCTCGCCACCGCCACCTCGCCCGGCCGGCTGCAGCTGCTGGGCATCGAGCCGTCCGTGCTTGTGGACGCCGCACACAACCCGCACGGTGCCGAGGCGCTCGCGGCGGCGATCGGCAAGTACTTCGACTTCCGTGAGCTGGCGCTCGTCGTCGGCATCCTCGCCGACAAGGATGCGCACGGCATCGTCGATACTCTCGCGCCCCTCGCGACGCGCATCCACGTCACCCAGTCGCACTCGGATCGGGCGATCCCCGCCGACGAGCTGGCCGATGATGTCGAGCAGTGGACGCACGAGACGGTCATCCGGTTCGACACCCTCGAGGAGGCGCTCGACGCCGCACGCGAGTGGGCAGGGCTGGAGCAGGGACGTGCCGTGCTGGTCACCGGGTCGATCACCCTCGTCGGCGAAGCGATCGATATCGGACGAGACCAGGGGTGGGCGCTGTGACTGAGGTGAATCAGCCCAGGCAGCGCAAGCCGCGCAGGCGCCGCAGCGCGACCGAGTCGCTGGTGTCGATCGCCCTCGGGCTTGAAGCGACACTCGTCTTCTTTGTGACTATGGCCGTCTTCGGGCTCCGTGAGGTCTCTCCCGGGGTGGCCTTCGGCGGCGGGGCGGTGCTGTTCCTACTGCTGATCATCGCCGCGGCGTACGCGCGTTTCCCGTGGGCGATCTGGCTCGGCTGGGCGATGCAGGCCGTGCTCATCGCGCTCGGCCTCGTGCTGCCCGTCATGTACGCGATCGGGGCGGGCTTCGCCGCGATCTTCATCTACTGCTTCCTCACCGGCCGCCGGCTGGACAGGCAGAACAACTCAGCAACAGCGTGAACAGGAGAACGAAATGACCGATTCCGTCGAAGAGACCCTGGTACTGGTGAAGCCGGATGGCGTCGCGCGTGGTTTGACGGGGGAGATCCTGCGCCGCATCGAGGCAAAGGGGTACCTTCTCGTCGACGTGCGACTCGTGCAGCCGGATCGCGAGCTGTTGGCCAGCCACTACGAGGAGCACCAGGGCAAGCCGTTCTACGAGCCGCTGGTCGAGTTCATGGAGAGCGGCCCGGTCGTCGCGCTGCGCATCGCCGGCAACCGCGTCATCGAGGGCTTCCGGGTGCTTGCCGGCACCACCGACCCGACCACAGCTGCGCCGGGCACCATCCGCGGCGACCTCGGGCGCGACTGGGGTCTCGCGGTGCAGCAGAACCTCGTGCACGGCTCCGACTCGCCAGAGTCGGCTGCACGCGAGCTTGCGCTCTGGTTCGCCTGACGGCCTCTGAGCGCTCATAGGTAACGAAACGGCAACGAACACGCCGAGCGGCGAAAGTGCCGAGATTCGCTCCTGACCTGCGGTTTTCCGGCCGAGGACCGGCATCCGGCCTTAACGGCAATTTCCCAGTTTCGCTAAGGTGGTCGACGCAGTACACAAGGCCGCGCCCGAATGAAGCCCCATTTCGTTCGGTCGTATGGTTCGTGTCAGGGGAGCGTTCCCGAAGTTCGCTCCCGCCCTGCGGCACTGTCGCACCGGGCACCTGGCATGCACCCGGACCGTGACCAATGACGCCCGCGATCCGAATTTCGGATGCGTGCGCGGAGGTACCGTGACCACGTCCCGACCCGCTGTAGAAGTCCGAAACCTGTTCAAGGTGTTCGGCAGGAAGCCCGAATCCGTAGTCGCCAGGCTGCGAGCCGGCGCGAGCCGCGACAGCGTCGCTGGCGACGGAACAGCCGCCGTCATCGACGCATCGTTCGATGTTGCTCCGGGCGAGATCTTCGTGGTCATGGGGCTGTCAGGGTCGGGCAAGTCGACGCTCATCCGCATGCTCAACGGGCTGCTGGAGCCGACAGCGGGCAGCGTCACGATCGATGGCACGGAGATCGTCGGCATCTCACCCAAGGAGCTGCGCGCCGTACGCCGCTCGAAGGTGTCGATGGTGTTCCAGCACTTCGCTCTGCTGCCGCACCGCACCGTGCTCGACAACGTGGCTTACGGGCTCGAGATTCAGGGTGTGCCGGTCGCCGAGCGGCAGGAGCGCGCTCGCACGATCATCGGCAAGGTGGGACTGGCTGGCTGGGAGGACCGCCTCCCCAGCGAGCTGTCCGGTGGAATGCAGCAGCGCGTCGGTCTCGGCCGGGCGCTGGCGGCGCAGACCGACATCCTGCTCATGGACGAGGCGTTCTCCGCCCTCGACCCGCTCATCCGGCGCGAGATGCAGGAACAGCTGGTCGAGTTGCAGGCAGAACTCGGCAAGACCATCGTGTTCATCACCCACGACCTGAACGAGGCGATGTTCCTCGGCGACCGGGTCGCGGTCATGCGGGACGGTCGCATCGTGCAGATCGGCACACCGGAGGAGATCCTCACCGACCCGGCCAACGACTACGTCGCGCAGTTCGTGCAGGATGTCGACCGCTCGCGCGTGCTCACCGCCTCTAGTGCAATGGAACCGGCGCGCGCGGTCATCTCTGACACGGCCGGCCCTCGCGCCGCCCTCCGGATGATGCGGGACCTGCAGACATCCGCCCTCTACGTCGTCGGCCGCAACCGCAAGCTGATCGGCGTCGTACGAGATCGCCAGATGGTGAAGCTCGTGAGGGCGGGGGAGAGCAGCTTCGGGTCGGCACTTGGGGTCGAAGTGCCGCGCGTGCACGCCGACGAGTACCTGAGCGACCTCTACGAGAGAGCGGTCGAAAGCGACCTGCCGATCGCGGTCGTCGACGAAGACGAGCGCCTGCTCGGGGTGATCCCGAACGTGACGCTGCTCGCCGCGCTCGGCAATGTGACGACGAACACCGGCGAGCAGCCGATCGTCGAACCGCCGCCCACGGTTGAGGTGTCGATCGTCACCGCGACGCTGGAGGAGACGGCGCAGCCCGACTCGGATGCCGTGATGACGGGAGGTCGCTCGTGAACGACTTCCGCATCCCTCTCGGCGACTGGGTTGAGTCCCTCGTCCAGTTCGTGACCAAGTACTTCTCCGACGTGTTCGGCGCAATCAGGACCGTGTTCAAGGGCGCCTATGACGCGCTCGACTGGATTCTCGCGACGCCCCCATTCTGGGCCGTCATCCTCGTGCTCGCGGTCATCGCACTGCTCGTGAAGGGCGTGCCGTTCGCCATCGGAAGCGTCGTTGGCCTAGGTCTCATAGTCGCCGTCGGTCAGTGGGACTACGCGATGGATTCGCTTGCTCTGGTCATTGTCGCGAGCGTGATCGCGGTGCTGCTGAGCATCCCGATCGGCATCCTCGCTGCAAAGTCGCGGGCCGCTTCGACGATCATCCGGCCGATCCTCGACTTCATGCAGACGATGCCGGCGTTCGTCTACCTGATCCCGGCGCTCATCCTGTTCCGCGTCGGCGTCGTGCCGGGCATAGTCGCGACGATCATCTTCGCGCTCGCGCCGGGTGTCCGCCTGACCGAGCTCGGCATCCGCGGTGTCGACCAGGAGGTCGTCGAGGCGGGCAAGGCGTTCGGGTCTTCACCTGGCCGCATCCTCCGCCAAATCGAGCTTCCGCTCGCGATGCCGACCATCATGGCTGGGGTCAATCAGGTGATCATGCTCGCGTTGTCCATGGTCGTGATCGCCGGAATGGTGGGCGCCGGTGGACTCGGCGGGCAGGTCGTCGCGAGCCTGAACCGGATCGACATCGCCCTCGGCTTCGAGGCTGGACTCTCGGTCGTGATCCTGGCGATCTTCCTCGACCGGCTCACCGCGGCATTCGGCAACGGCGGCAGCTTCCTCAGCCGGTTCTTGGGGCGCCGCCGGCCGAACGGCATCACCCAGGAGGCCGAGGTCGCCGCCGTGCGCGAGGGCAGCAAGCGGCCCATCGCCGTCCCCTGAACTCGCGGGCGCCCCGCGCGCCCGTGACCCGTGCGCGCGGAGATTCCGCGTGCAATCACGTCAACCCCGGACGCGCATCTGCGCGCCCAGAAAGGAAGACACCAATGAGAAAGCGCCATTCAGCGCTGATCGCAACGGGCGCCATTGCGGCGCTCGCACTGACCGGATGCTCGGCGGAGGCCGAGCCCGGCAACGCCACCGAGAGCAAGGGCGAGATCACCATCGCCGTGTTCAACGGCTGGGACGAGGGAGTCGCAACCTCGTTGCTGTGGGAGAACATCCTCACCGAGCAGGGTTACGACGTGAACCTCGAGTACGCAGACCCCGCACCGGTCTTCGCGGGACTGTCGACCGGCGACTACGACTTCACGACCGACGTCTGGCTGCCAGGCACGCACTCCAAGTACCTCGAGACCTACGGCAACGACATCGTCGAGTTGGGTGCCTGGAACGACACGGCCTCGCTCACCGTTGCCGTGAACGCGGATGCGCCGATCGACTCACTCGCCGAGCTGGCCGAGAACGCGGACCTGTTCGGCAACCAGATCGTCGGCATCGAGCCGGGCGCCGGCCTCACCGGCGTGATGGAGGACGCCGTGATCCCCGGGTACGGGCTCGAGGATATGAACTTCCTCACCTCGTCGACCCCGGCGATGCTGACCGAGCTGTCGACCGCACTGGATTCCGGCGAGAACATCGTCGTGTCCCTGTGGCGTCCGCACTGGGCGTACGACGCGTTCGACATCAAGGATCTCGAGGACCCGGATGGCGCGCTCGGCGGTTCCGAGAGCATGTACAGCTACAGCCGCACGGGCTTCGCGGACGACTTCCCCGAGGTCGCGAAGTGGCTGGAGAACTTCACCATGGACTCCGACCTGCTTCACTCGCTCGAGAACGCACTGTTCAACGAGTACGACGGTGACGATTACGCGCCCATCGTCGAGGACTGGATCTCGCAGAACCAGGACTGGGTCGACAGCCTCACCAACTAGTGCCGAACGTCCCGAGTTGCCCACTTCCGCCCCAGTTTTCGCACATTTTGGGGGCGGAAGTGGGCAACTCGGCGTCAGAAGAGGTTGTTCACGACGTCGAGGCGCACCTGCGCCAGCACCGCGACGACCACGTAGCAGAGAACGGTCAGCAGCGGCACCCAGGAGTAGAGCTTCCCGAAGAAGCGGCGGGCCGCCGGCGGGACCGGGATGTTGCCCGACTTGAGGTTGTACAGCGTCACCGCAAGGAACAACGGGATGGTCACCGACCAAACGACCATGCACCACGGGCACAGCGTCCCGAGCACGAAGATGCTCTGGCCGATGAGCCAGCACACGAACACGAAGGCGCCGAGCAGCCCGAGGTTGAACAGCATCCAGAACCAGCGCGCAAACCGTGCGCCGGCAAGCAGGCTGACACCGACCGCGATCGGCGCTGCGAAGCCCGCGATTCCGAGCAACGGGTTGGGGAAACCGAATACCGCGCCCTGCCATGAGTCCAGGTTCGGGCCGCACGCGACGAGAACGCTGATGTCGCAGCTGAGCTGCGTGTCAGGGTTCTGCAGCACCTCGAACTTCGAGATGGTGAGCTCCCACGAGCCCCAGAATCCGATAGCTCCGGCGATGATCAGGAAGATCGCGAGTGCCGTCGGACGGGCAGTGGTTTGGGGCGGGCGCACGCTCGCGATTATTCCACTCCGAGGCAAATGCGTACGTTCCGGGCGACAGCGTGCGATAATTGACGACAGTCACCCGAGCCGCGCTCGGCGTGACCTACGACAAGCTTCCCGGTCACAGAACCGGAATGGCCGAGATCCACGGTTGCACGACGCACCGAGTGCCACGGTCAGGACGCACAGGATTTGCGGATGTTCATGACGAACGCCGCTCGAGAATTGAGACCCGGATCGCAGGGTAGCGCGGATACCCGCACCGGGCTGGGAGCGCACCAGCAATGCTGGAGACAGACGACAACAACGAATCACAGGATCCAACAACCGCGCCGGAGGGTGCCGCTGAGGCGGCCCCGAAGCGCCGCATCTTGAGACGGCGGAAGGCGGAGCCGAAGTCGGCTGCCGTGGCCGCGAACGATGTCGCTGAGGTGCCGGATGCGTCGGCTGACCAAGCGGCAGACGTCGCCAAGTCGCCGAACGCCGAGGCTGAGCCTGCAGAGACAGCGGAACCCGCAGCGCAGCCCGAGCAGGCTGCCGAGCCCGAGGCGACCACCCCCGAGCCCGAGCCCATCCGGGCACTGACGACCACGTCGCTGATCTTCCAGGCACCGGACCTGCCCCCGTTGCCGCCGGTGGCTGACTTCGACGACACGGAGGAGACGCCGCCATCGTCGCGTCGACGCACCAGGCGTCGTGCGGGTGAGGACTCCGACCCGGGCGACGACCAGCCAAACACCGTTGTGAGGGTCCGCCAGCCGCGCAAGCAGCCGGAGCTCATCACCGAACCGCAGCGAGTGAAGGGCTCGACGCGGCTCGAGGCGAAGAAGCAGCGCCGCCGTGACGGCCGCGACGCCGGCCGCCGCCGCCCGGTCATCACAGAGGCAGAATTCCTCGCACGCCGCGAAAGCGTCGATCGCGTCATGGTCGTACGGTCGAAGAACAACCGCATCCAGATCGGCGTGCTCGAGGATGGCGTGCTCGTCGAGCACTACGTCGCGCAGTCGCAGGAATCGTCGCTCATCGGCAACGTCTACCTCGGTCGCGTGCAGAACGTGCTGCCGAGCATGGAGGCAGCGTTCGTCGACATCGGTCGTGGCCGCAACGCCGTGCTGTACTCCGGCGAGGTGGACTGGGATGCCGCGAACACCGAGGGCGAGAAGAACCAGCCGCGTCGCATCGAACTGGCACTGAAGCCCGGCGACAAGGTGCTCGTGCAGGTCACCAAGGACCCTGTCGGACACAAGGGTGCCCGACTCACCAGCCAGGTCAGCCTGCCCGGGCGGTACCTCGTGTACGTCCCGAACGGGTCGATGAACGGCATCAGCCGCAAGCTGCCGGACACCGAGCGTGCGCGCTTGAAGAAGATCCTCAAGGAGGTGCTCCCGGAGAACGTCGGTGTCATAGTGCGCACCGCCGCCGAGGGAGCGACGCAGGAGCAGCTGACCCTCGACGTCAACCGCCTGATCGCCCAGTGGGCCGAGATCAGCAAGGCAGTCGAGAAGGGGAACGCGCCGTCCCTGCTGCACAGCGAGCCTGACCTGCTGGTCAAGATCGTGCGTGACGTCTTCAATGAGGACTTCCAGTCCCTGGTCGTGCAGGGTGACGACGCCGAGAAGACCATCTCCGGCTACCTCAGCCAGGTCGCTCCCGACCTGATGGACCGCCTGAAGCGCTACGACGGCGACGGCGACGCATTCGACTCGTACCGCATCTCCGAGCAGATCGAGAAGGCGCTCGACCGTAAGGTCTGGCTGCCATCCGGTGGCTCGCTCGTCATCGACCGCACCGAGGCGATGACCGTCATCGACGTCAACACCGGCAAGTTCGTCGGCTCGGGCGGCAACCTCGAAGAGACGGTCACGAAGAACAACCTCGAGGCCGCGGAGGAGATCGTCCGCCAGCTGCGCTTGCGCGACATCGGCGGCATCATTGTCGTCGACTTCATCGACATGGTGCTCGAGACCAACCGTGACCTCGTGTTGCGGCGCCTGGTCGAGTGCCTCAGCCGTGACCGCACCAAGCATCAGGTCGCCGAGGTGACGAGCCTCGGTCTCGTGCAGATGACCCGCAAGAAGCTCGGCCTTGGGCTGCTCGAGTCGTTCAGCGAGCCGTGCGACGTGTGCGCCGGACGCGGCATCATTGTCCACCACGACCCCGTCACCAAGCACCGCCAGACCCCGCAGCCGGAGACGCGCCGTCGGGGCAAGGCGCAGACCGCGCCGCCGTCGAAGCCCGGCAATGGCACGCACGCCATCACCGATGACGTGAAGAACGCGCTCGCCCAGATCGCGGCGAGCACGATCATCCCGGATGCGCATGACGACGCGGCGAAGAGCGAACCCGCCGAGGAAGCGGTCGAAGAGGCTGCTCCCGCGACAGCAGAGGCGATGGCCGAAACGCCCGCGGCACCCGAGAAGGACGCCGAGGACGCCGAGCTCGCGATCCTGGACATCCCGCTGAAGAAGGTGCAGCGCGCCCCCCGCCGGGTGAGCCCCGAGGCCGCCGAGGACATTCTGGGTTCGGTGCTGGAAGCGCTTCCGGCGCCGAAGGAGCCGGGCACAGGACGCTCAGCACGCCGACCGCGACGCGCGACCTCCGCGAGCATCGCGGCCCAGGCTGAGACCGAAGAGTCCTAATCCCTTCATTGAGTCGGGAGTAGTTGTCCAAATGAACGACCTCATAAGGGCAACTACTCCCGACTCGATGGTTTAGGTCAGAGACCGCGACGCTCGCGCTGCGTCACGCGCAAGCCGCTCGCCAGCAAGCGCTCGACGAGTTCCCGGTTGCTGACCGGGATCGCCCCGGCCGCGACGAGGTCGTCGTAACGGTGGTCCGGCACGTCGTAGTGGTCCAGGTCGAAACCCCGCCGGGGGAGTCCGACCATCGCCGCGAAGGCATGCAACTCCTCAAGCGACGAGTCGCTCACCAGATGTCCCCATAGCATCCCGTGCGCTGGCCAGCTAGGTTGATCGATGAGCACGGCCATGGTGGGAGTTTAGAGGGGGCATCCGGATGCACCGCGTCGCCACAGCGGTCCGCAAACCAAACTCGGTCACGGCCGCGTACGCGGCTGGCCTCGTCCTCGCGGTGATGGTCGCCCAGCAGTTGGCGAACGCTGTGTACACGATCGCCTTCTACGGCAACTCCGGTCAGCTTGGGCTGTGGCTAGGTGGGCTGGGGTTTGATTTTCTCACCGTCCGGCTGCCGTTCGCGCTCGGCGTGTTCCTGAGCTTCTGGCTTGTCGCACGCATCGTCGCGGAGCACCGGATGACACAGGTGGTCGCGCGGTCACTCGCAGCCGCGGGCATCGGTGCGGTAGCGGTCTTCGTCGCCTCGTTCCTGTTCGAAGCGATGGCGCGGCTGTCCGAGGTGAGCTGGTTCGGGCACTCACTGAGCGGTGTCGCCGGCGCACTCGCCCAGAGTGGCAACTACGCGATCGCCGTTGGTTGGATGCAGGCGGTCAACGCGCTGATCTACGCTGCGCCGGTCGTGGTCCTCGCCGGGGTATGCTTGTGGTTCTGGCTGACGAAGCGTCCGGCTCAACAACCCGCGGAAGGCATCCTCGACGAGGTTTGACCGCCGTACTGCCCATCAAGTAGCATTGACCCTTGGTGTGCGCTGGGCTGAGCCCGCTTTTACGCCAATAGCTTCCTTCAAGAGTTAGGGTCCCCACGTGGTTTACGCAGTTGTGCGCGCCGGCGGTCGGCAGGAAAAGGTCGAGGTCGGTTCGATCGTCGTCCTCGACCGCATCCAGGCGGATAAGAACGGCAACATCGAGCTTGCGCCGGTGCTGCTCGTCGACGGTGACAAGATCACCCACGACGCGAAGTCACTCGCGAAGGTCACGGTCACGGCTGAGGTGCTGGGCAACGAGCGCGGCCCGAAGATCGTCATCCAGAACTACAAGAACAAGACGGGGTACAAGCGCCGCATGGGCTTCCGTGCCGAGCAGACCCGCGTCAAGATCACCAGCATCAAGTAAGGGGCTGAAGCACTCATGGCACACAAAAAGGGAGCTAGCTCCACCCGTAACGGTCGCGACTCCAACGCGCAGCGCCTCGGCGTGAAGCGCTTCGGCGGCCAGGTCGTCAGCGCGGGCGAGATCCTGGTCCGCCAGCGCGGCACCAAGTTCCACCCGGGCGCCGGTGTCGGCCGCGGTGGCGATGACACGCTGTTCGCCCTTGAGGCGGGCTCGGTCGAGTTCGGCACGAAGGGCGGCCGCAAGGTCGTCAACATCGTGGCGGCGGCTGCCGAGTAGCAGCAAAGCTTTTCCCTGCGAGCGAGCTTCGGCTCGCTCGTAGTGTTTAACGTGAGAGACAGGAGGCAGCCATGGCGACGTTCGTCGATGAGGTGACGCTGCACCTGCGTGCTGGCAATGGCGGGCACGGATGCGTTTCAGTGCGTCGTGAGAAGTTCAAGCCCTTGGGCGGTCCGGATGGCGGCAACGGCGGGCACGGCGGGGACATCGTGCTGATCGCCGACCCGCAGGTCACCACACTGCTCGGCTACCACCACTCGCCGCACCGCAGCGCACCCAACGGTATGCCGGGCATGGGCGACAACCGCAACGGCCCGCGCGGCGAGAACCTCGTGCTCCCGGTGCCCGTCGGCACCGTCGTCAAGGACCCGGACGGCACAGAGCTAGTCGACCTGAACGAGCCCGGCATGGAGTTCATCGCCGGCCCGGGCGGCCTGGGTGGTCTCGGCAACGCGGCGCTCGCGAGCACCAAGCGCAAGGCGCCCGGATTCGCGCTGCTCGGCACGCCGGGCTGGCAGGGCGATGTCATCCTGGAGCTCAAGGTCGTCGCTGATGTCGCGCTGGTCGGCTACCCGTCCGCCGGCAAGTCCAGCCTCATCGCCTCCCTCTCGGCGGCACGCCCGAAGATCGCCGACTACCCGTTCACCACGCTGCACCCGAACCTCGGCGTAGTCCAGGCGGGCGAGGTCCGGTACACGGTCGCCGATGTCCCTGGACTCATCGAAGGCGCCAGTGAGGGTCGTGGTCTCGGCCTCGAGTTCCTGCGCCACGTCGAGCGGTGCACCGCGATTGTGCACGTGCTCGACTGCGCCACCCTCGAACCCGGCCGGGATCCGGTGAGCGACCTCGACACGATCCTCGCCGAGCTGGGCGCGTACCCGGTGCCAGCCGGCCAGACGCCGCTGCTGGAGCGCCCGCAGCTCGTGGCGCTGAACAAGATCGACGTGCCCGAGGCTCGCGAACTCGCGGACTTCGTCCGTCCCGACCTGGAGGCACGCGGCTACCGCGTGTTCGAGATCTCCACCGTGAGCCGCGACGGCTTGAAGCCGCTCAGCTACGCACTGGCTGAGCTCGTCGAGGCCGACCGCGCCGCAACGCCTGCGCCGAAGCCGCGCATCGTCATGAGGCCGAAGGCCGTCGACGACAACGGCATGACCATCACCGTCGAGGGCAGTTCCGAGGGGCCGATCTACCGCATCCGGGGCGAGAAGCCCGAGCGCTGGGTCGCCCAGACCGACTTCCGCAACGAGGAGGCCGTCGGCTTCCTCGCCGACCGGCTGTCCAAGATCGGCATCGATGACCGCCTGTTCCAAGCGGGTGCTGCAGCCGGCGCTACAGTGGTGATCGGCGCCGACGACGGCGTCATCTTCGACTGGGAGCCGACGCTGACGTCTGCCGCCGAGCTGATCACGAGTCCGCGAGGCACCGACTCCCGTTTCGGAGGAAGCGAACGTCCGACCCGCGCCGAGCGGCGCGAGGACTACTTCGCCCGCATGGACGCCAAGGCAGCAGCCCGCGAGGAACTCCGTCGCGAGCGCGAGGCCGGCCTGTGGACCGATGACGGCGATTTCGAGATCGACCGCACCGGCGATACGAAGGAACAGAACACCGAGGATGACTGAGCCGATAACGCTCCCGCCGCTCTCGTCCCGTACCCAGATCCCGCAGGCGAGGCGTGTGGTCGTGAAGGTCGGTTCGTCGTCGATCAGCGGCGCCAACGCCGGACAGATCACCGAACTTGTCGACGCGCTGTCTGAAGCCCACGGGCGTGGTGCTGAGGTTGTGCTCGTGTCGTCAGGCGCCATCGCGACAGGCATCCCGTACCTGCAGCTCGACGCGCGGCCAACCGACCTCGCGACGCAGCAGGCGGCCGCGGCAGTCGGCCAGAACCTTCTGATCTTCCGCTACCAGGAGAGCCTCCGCCGCTACCGGATCGTCGCCGGTCAGGTGCTGCTCACGGCGGGCGACCTGGAGAACCCGTCACACCGCAGCAACGCGCAGCGCGCCATGGAACGCCTGCTCGGGCTGCGCATCCTCCCGATCGTCAACGAGAACGACACCGTCGCAACGCACGAGATCCGCTTCGGCGACAACGACCGGCTCGCGGCGCTCGTCTCGACTCTGGTCCGCGCCGACCTGCTTGTGCTGCTGTCGGATGTCGACGCGCTGTACACCAAGCCGCCGTCGCATCCGGATGCGCGCAAGATCGAGCATGTCGCATTCGACGACGAGTTGGCCGAGGTCGAATTCGGCGGAATCGGCGAAGCCGGCGTTGGCACCGGTGGAGCCGGTACCAAGGTGTCCGCGGCGAAGCTCGCGGCAGCCGCCGGAACCCCCGTGCTGCTTGCGTCGACCACTCAGGTGCGCGAGGCGCTCGCGGGGGACCACGTCGGCACCTGGTTCGACGCGAAGGTTTAGGTCAGCGGCTCGTCGTCACCGTGAGGGTCCGAAGGCTCGGACGAGCGCCTCGACCATCGCATCCGTCTCCCAACCGTGATTCGCTCCGGCAACGGTGACGTGGGCGGCGCTGGGAAGGGACCGCTCAAGCGCGTCAGCCGCAGCGGGGAAGAGCGGCAGCGTTTCGGCGCCGGTCATGACGGTGGTCGGTTGCGTCACGGCAGCCCATTGGGTCGCCCACGGCGTGCCCGCTTCCGCCTTCGCGAGGATCGCTGCGTCGTAGGGCAGTGTCGGAGCCAGGGTGAGCATGGTTGGCCACGCAGGGCTTCGGCGCGACGCCTCCAGCCATTCGGGCGGCATGTCCTGCATGAACACGGCGATGGCGCCCTCACGGTCGCCCGCGGTAATCCGCTCGGTCAGGCTGCGCTGATAGGCACCCCCGTCACCCTCGAGCGCCAGCGGAGGCTCCCACAGGGCGAGCGCGGTGACCGGCAAACCGGCGGCAGCTGCCCACAGCGCGAGCACAGCGCCGGACGAACTGCCGAACAGCGCGGCGCTGCCACCGTTCGCCTCGATGAGAGCGGCGAGATCCTCGACCTCACGGTCGACGTCGTACGTGCTGGCGTCACCGCTCTCACCGCGTCCGCGGCGGTCGTAGGTCACGGCGGTGAAGCCCTGCGCGGCCATCCGGTGAGCCAGTTCGCCCGTTCTCGGATCGAACGCCCGGAACTGCATCGCCGCACCGACGAACACCACGGTCGGCCCGTCGCCTTCGCGTTCGTAGGCGAGCCGTGTTCCATCCGTCGATGTGACGAACTCTGTCATGAATGCCTCCGGATGCGTGTAGACACTGACCACGTCGGAGACCCGCACGCAACGCCCAGACGGCTGCCGCGCGACGGTAAACTCGCGAGCATGCACGGTACCACCACGACCAGCACCCTAGCCGACAAGCTTTTCGCCGCTCGGGAGGCTTCACTCGGGCTTGCGCAAGCGACCACCCAGCAGAAGAACTCCGCACTCGAGTCGCTCGCGGTCGCTCTCGAAGTGAATGCCGAGCGCATTGTCGAGGCCAACGCGCACGACCTGGAGGCGGGCACGGCGAACGGTCTGGGCGACGCGCTGCTCGACCGCCTCCGACTCGACGCCAAGCGTATCGACGCCCTCGCCGCCGCTGTTCGTGAGATCATCGGCCTCACGGATCCGATCGGGCAGTCGGTGCGCGGGATGACGCTGCCGAACGGCCTCAGGGTCAATCAGGTGCGTGTGCCGTTCGGCGTTGTCGGCGCGATCTACGAGGCCCGACCGAACGTGACCATCGACATCGCAAGCCTCGCGCTGAAGAGCGGCAACGCGGTCGTGCTCCGGGGCGGTTCGGCCGCCCAGAACTCGAATCGGGTGCTCGTGGAGCTGATCCAGGATGCGCTCGCTGCAGCCGGTCTCCCGCCTCTCGGAGCCCAGACCATCGATGAGTTCGGACGCGACGGAGCGGCGGAGCTCATGCGCGCCCGCGGCCTCGTCGACGTGCTCATCCCGCGCGGAAGCGCAAACCTCATCAACACCGTCGTCGCCGAGTCGACGGTGCCTGTCATCGAGACCGGCGCCGGCATCGTGCACATCTTCGTCGACGAGAGCGCCCCCACCCAGTGGGCTGTCGACATCGTCCGCAACGCAAAGGTGCAGCGGCCGAGCGTGTGCAACGCCGTCGAGACGGTGCTCATCCATCGCGCCGCATCCGAACGCGTGCTACCCGCCCTCATGCAGGCGATGCGCGATTCTTCGGTCACCGTGCACGCCGATCAGGAGGTGGTCGCGAACTTCCCGGACGCGCTCGTCGCGACCGAGGAGAACTGGTCCACCGAGTACCTGTCGCTCGAACTGTCGGTGCGCATCGTCGACACGCTCGATGAGGCGATCGAGCACATCCGGCGCTATTCAACGCGTCACACGGAGTCGATCGTCACCAACGACCTCGCGAACGCGGAACGGTTCCTGAACGAGGTGGACTCCGCGGTCGTCATGGTGAACGCTTCAACCCGGTTCACGGACGGCGGCGAGTTCGGGTTCGGCGCCGAGGTCGGAATCTCCACGCAGAAGCTGCACGCCCGGGGCCCCATGGGGCTGCCGGAGCTGACGAGCACGAAATGGATCGTCAGGGGCTCGGGTCAGGTGCGCGCGTAAGACCCGGCGCCATCGACGGAACACGGTAGATTGGCTATGGTGCTTGCCGAAGCGCCGAACGGAGAAGAAATGTCACTGCTTGCTGTAGTCGCCGCCAGCGAAGAGCACCTGGCACCCATCTGGATGCCCATCATTTGGTTCGCGATCATTCCCGCCGCGGCATTCATACTCATGGGCCTGATCACCTGGAGCTTCCGCGACGTCTCGAACCGTCACGTCATTCAGTCGCATCGGCATGACGAGGCTGCGCACCAGTAGGTTCGCCAGTGACCATGCCGGCAACCGCGCAAGGACGCGCCCGAATCGGAGTGATGGGCGGCACTTTCGACCCCATCCACCATGGACACCTTGTCGCGGCGAGCGAAGTCGCGCAGTCATTCGACCTTGACGAGGTCGTCTTCGTCCCCACCGGCGAGCCGTACCAGAAGCGCGACGTCACAGCCGGAGAGCATCGCTACCTGATGACCGTGATCGCCACGGCATCCAATCCGCGCTTCACTGTGAGTCGTGTCGACATCGATCGAGGCGGCCCCACCTACACGATCGACACGCTGCGGGAGCTGCAGTCGGCCCGCCCCGACGCCGAGTTGTTCTTCATCTCGGGTGCGGATGCGGTGGCGCAGATTCTGGAATGGAAGAACGCCGAGCAGCTTTTCGATCTCGCTCACTTCGTCGCTGTGACCCGTCCTGGGCACAACCTCACCATTTCCGGATTGCCGCAGGAGCACGTAAGCTTGTTGGAAGTTCCCGCGCTGGCCATTTCTTCGACGGACTGTCGAAGCCGCGTCAGTCGGGGTTTCCCGGTGTGGTACCTGGTTCCCGACGGTGTCGTGCAGTACATCTCCAAGTACCGCTTGTATCGGAGTCTTACGTGACAGCCTGGCAAGATGAGCCGCCCCTGAGCAGGCGAGCGCTTCGCGAACGCGAGCGAGCTCGAGCTCAAAGTGATGCCCAAAACCAACAGGAACCGGCAGCGCAGCCGGAACCCCTGAGCTACACCACCTCGGCGCGTCCGCACATCCCGAGCTACGACGGGCCCTCGTTCCGGAACCGTCCGGTGTCGACCGCGCCGCATCAGCCGGACAACCCCGGCTACCGGATGCGCGATTTCAGCCCGGAGTCCCGTCAGACGCGCGCCGCAACACCGGTCGAGGCGCCGGCTCCGTGGTCGCCGCAGGTGGCCAGCGGAGACCTCAAGTACCAGACCTCGGCGCAGCAGCCAGACGCGAAGTCGTCGGCACGACCGCAGGCGTTCCAGAGCCCCGAGGTGGTGCCGGAATCCCCGGTTGAGCGGACCGTCGCCGAGCAGGCTGCGGCGCAGCCCCCGGTTGAGCACACACTGACCCGCCGCGAGCTGCGTGCGATCCGCAACGCCGCCAGCCCCACCCCGCCGACCCTCATCGAGCCGAACAACGTCGAGCCGAGCGAGCCGCAGGCGATCCCGCTTCCGGTCGTTCTGCCGCCGATCGAGGACGTCTTCCCGGCCAAGCAGGACAGCGCGGTCGAGGTGCATCCGGAGACGCTCGTCGAGGCGCATCCTGAGCCCGAAGCCGAGCCCGAGATCGTCGTGGAAGCCAGCGAGCCGCCATCGTTCACCGCGGTGATCCGCCCTCCGGTGTTCCCGGAGGCGCCGGCAGCGCAGGTGTTCCCCGAGGTCATCGAGCCCACCGTGATCGAACCGGAAGCGGCCCTGCCGGAGCCGCTGATCGAGCCGCTGCTGCGGCCGACCCGTGACTCACACTCGGCGCAGAGTGCGGACGACCTGGTCATCCCTGGAACTCCGGCTGCCAGCGAATTGCCGACCGACCGCGAGGTGGTCGTTGCACCCGAGTTCCACACTCCGCCGCCACCGGCAGTGAACGTCACCGAGCATGACCACGTGACCGGGCACATCCGCGACCTGTCGATCAGCGACGCCATCACGACCAGCGCGCTCGTGCTGCCGTCCCTTCCTGCCGACCCGATCACCAGCGCGGTCAGTCGCAGCGGGGAGGTGCTGGTCACCGGATCGATCGACCTGCCGCGCAGCTTGAGCGCCTTGGGCATCAGCGCGTCGCATGAGACGCGGGACATCGACCTCGACGACGACCTCGAAGACGGTCAGCCGAGTTCTGCGCCGGTGCGCGCCATCCGCGCCGTGAGCAGTTCGCACACGTCCTCGCACGGTCTCATCGCCAGCAAGCGGCACAAGACCGGCCGCTTCCCGATGATGGCTCTCGCGGTGAGCGGTGCGGTCATGGCTGGCGGTGTCGTCGTGCTGCTCGTCGGCGGCGTCGTCTTGAACATCTTCTGATCAGTGATCGACAATCTCTCAACAGTCAGGCCTCAGTGACAGCATCCGATCGCGCACGCGAACTTCTCCGCATCGCCGCTCAGGCGGCGGATTCCAAGCAGGCAGAGGATCTGGTTGCGCTCGATGTGTCGGGCAGGCTTCCGTTCACCGACATCTTCCTGCTCGCAACCGGTCGGAACGAGCGGAACGTCTCGGCGATCGCCGATGAGGTCGAGGACAAGCTCATCGAGCACGGCGCGAAGCCGCTGCGCCGCGAGGGCAAGGCCGAAGGTCGCTGGGTGCTCCTCGACTTCGGTGACATCGTCGTGCACGTGTTCCATGAGTCAGACCGCGTCTATTACTCACTGGAGCGACTGTGGCAGGACAGCCCGACGCTTCCGACCCTCTGACGCTCACCCGGTGGTGGCGCGCGGCTCCGGATGCGGCGGAGCAGGTCCGCGCTGACGTCGACGCCTGGGCGCAGCGCGTCACGGACAGCGGACTGCTCGAGGCGTTCGGCGGGACGGTGGCGGCGGGGGAGCCGCTGCTGGACTTCCTGGAACGGTTCGCTGCCGCGCACTGGGACTTTCGTGCCGGGCGTGAGCGCAACCTGGCCACCGTGCCCGACCTGACTCCTGCGCAGTTGGAGGCGATCGCCGACGCTGTTGGTCCGCTCGGACTCGATGGCACGCCACCGCCGTCGCTGGATAACTATGACACGGTGATCATGACGGGCGGGATGGTGCGAGCGGGCATCGTGAAGCCGCGGCATGTTCGCGAGCTGGTGGATGCGGGTGTCAGCTTTGACGAAGTCACGTTCCTGGGCGCCTTTCGGCCGTTCGCGGGCGATGAGGTGGATCTCGCGAGCGAACTCGGCGTCGAGGGTGATGACGAGTTCGATGCGATGGTGGCGGGGTTGGAGAAATCCTTCGGCCCGTTCCCGCACGGCGAGGTGAGCGAGTACTCGGACGACAGCCCCTTCGCGAGCTGGCGTGATGTGCGCTGGAAGCTCGACGGGATGGACGTGCGCGCGGTCGCGGCACCATCATCCGAACCGGAGCGCAGGCGGGCGCACACCGGCGACACATTCCGGTTCTGGGCCGAGCGCATACCTTCGAGCATCCGCAACGTGCTCGTCGTGACGACCCCGGTGTACGTGCCGTACCAGGCGGCGGTCGCGGTCGAGGTTCTCGGGCTCGAGTACGGGATCACAGTGGAAACGGTCGCGGTGAGCGACAGCGCGAACGACCTCGGTCCGCTCACACAGCGGTTCCTGCCACACCACCAGTTGCAGGAGCTCCGGTCGGCCATCAGGGGCATGCGGAGCCTGGCTTCCGCGTTAGACGATTGCAACATTCCAACGATCACCCGAGTCGTACGCTATGAGTGACGGTGGCGGAGGCGGTTGGCATGCGGATCGGTACAGCCTGGGTGACGATGGCGGTCGCCGGAATGATCTTGGCCGGATGTACCGGAGTGACCGAACCGGGTGCAACTACCACCACCCCGAGTCCGACAGAGGCTGAGGAGCCGACGAGCGTGCCATCTCCCACCGTTCGGGAGTTGGAGCTACCGGAATCTTGCGATGAGCTCGTCGACCTTGACGTGGTGCAGCAGCAGTACGGCGCTGATTACGTCGCGATCGACATCGATCCCGCGCATCCGACCGCTGTCGAGTTCCAGGGACGGGGCGGTCTCGCTTGTCAGTGGGGCATCCCGAATTCGGATGCGGGCGTGACTCTCGGGGTTGCAACACGGGCCACCGCCACCGACGCGGAGCAGGTGGCAGCGTGGGAGTCCGAGGGTTACGCAGAAGGACCCGACTTCCTCGACGAGACCTGGGTGCTCAGCGAGGAGACGGTTCTTGGACCGATGATCACGGCGGGCGTGCTGGTTGAAGGCTACGAGCTGCATCTCACGGCCAACGGCACGAGCGTCGACCCGTTGCTCGTGCTCGCTCGCAACGCCACCGAGAACATGGGTTACGTCTGAGCGGTCAACGCACGGGCGCGACGTGTAGTAATCTAGGTAGTCGTTCCGCTCATCCGGAACGAAGCACGGGTCTGTGGCGCAGCTGGTAGCGCACCTGCATGGCATGCAGGGGGTCAGGGGTTCGAGTCCCCTCAGATCCACCAAATTTTCACCTTATGCGCGTGAGCGCAATGGCTGGCTTCTATCGCTGCTGCCGTTTGTTATCGATGCGTGCTTTCTACAGAAGACGCATCGATAACAAATCGCGTCATCGACCAATTAAGCGGCGACTCAGCTCTCGGTGATGGGTTCCTTCGGCAGCTTGCGCACCTTGCTTCGGCGGCGGCGGTTCGGGATCATCGACCGCATCTCCTCGAACTTGCCGAAGCACAGCAACCGGTCGCCGGCCTGCAGCAGCTGGCCACGACGTGGGTTCGGGATGACGGTCGCGCCGCGGTGCAGCGTCAGCACAGTGATGTCGCGCTCAGTCAGCCCGGATTCGCCGAGCGACGTGCCGACCAGATCTGCTCCGGCGTTGACGACCAATTCGGCAACTCCGTACCCGGTGGAGACCGCCAGCCGCTGGCGTACGTCGATGTCGGGGAACGCGACCTCGTTCGAGATGTAGTCGATGATCGCGCCGGCGACATCGAGCTTGGTGGCTGCCTCGATTCCCTGCAGGCCTGGGGAGGAGTTGACCTCCATCACGAGCGGTCCGTCATGGCCCTCGAGCATGTCGACACCCGCGATCTTCAGCCCCATGATCTGCGCCGAGCGCACCGCGGCGCGAGCATACTCCGGTGTCAGGTCGACCGGCTCAACCGAACCACCGCGGTGCACGTTGGAGCGGAACTCGTCGCCGATGGCACTGCGCCGCATCGCCGCGACAACGCGATCGCCGACCACGAGGGCCCGGATGTCGCGTCCGCGGCTCTCCGCGATGAAACGCTGGATGAGCACGTTCTGGTTGGTGGAGTGCAGCGTCTCGATGATCGCCTCAGCCACCTTGGCTTCCGGCGCGAGGATCACGCCGATGCCCTGCGTGCCCTCGAGCAGCTTGATCACCACGGGAGCTCCGCCGACGCGCTCGATGGCAGGCCGCACATCCGCCCGGTTGCGCACGAACGCCGTCGCAGGCATCCCGATGTTGTGCCGGGACAGGATCTGGGTGGCCCGCAGCTTGTCCCGCGCATTGGTGATGCCGTTGGCGGTGTTCGGTGTGTAAACATCCATTTGTTCGAACTGGCGCACCACCGCGGTCCCGAAGTAGGTGATCGAGTTGCCGATGCGGGGCAGGATCGCGTCGTAGATCGACAACGGGCGGCCGCGGAAATGCAAGTCGGGCTCCGGCCCGGACAGGTCGATCGCGAAACGAAGTGTGTTCAGCACTTTCACGTTGTGCCCGCGCTGCACCGCGGCAGCGCGCAGGCGCTGCGTCGAGTACGAGTGCGGGGCGCGCGAAAGGATGGCGAGTTTCAAACGGTGACCCCTGAGAAGATAGTGAAATGACGCAACCGTCCCATTCAAGCACCATCGCCGGATGGCGCGAGTGGGTGAGCCTTCCCGGCATCGGCGTGCCGTGGATCAAAGCGAAGCTCGACACCGGCGCGCGCACGTCGAGCCTGCACGCGTTCGATGTCGAGGAGCTGGGCGAGGGTGGGGCGCAGCGCGTCCGCTTCTGGGTGCACCCGTGGCAGAACTCGGCCGATGACGCGATCGCCGTCGAATGCCCGATCCACGACCGGCGCATGGTGCGCAGCTCATCCGGCCACGAGGAGGAGCGCATCGTCGTGCTTATGGACGTGGCCATCCTCGGGCGCACCGTCAGCGCGGAGGTCACCCTGAGCAACCGCGACTCGATGGGGTTCCGGATGCTCGTGGGCCGGGAGGCGCTGCGGCAGTCGTTCATCGTCGACCCGGCACGGTCGTTCGTGGGTGGCCGGGCGCCGCGGCGGGTCCGCCTCACCAACCGGGGGCGTTGAACCGCTGTCACGCGCCGCACACCGGGTAGCCGAGTGTTCCCTCATAACCCGGCATCGGCGGCAGGGGCCGAGCGTAGCCTCTGGGTGGTGCTGCCGGCGCATCCGGTGCATCTCACTGTCGAGAGGAGCAGCCCATGCGCGCTGTGGTGTTCGAGGACTACAAGACGTTTCCCGCCCTGAAGGATGTGGAGAGTCCCGTTCCGGGTGCCGGTGAGGTGCTGCTGAAGGTCGCCGGTGCAGGGGCATGCCATTCGGACGTCGCGATTTACGACACCTTCGAGGAGGGGATGCCGGGCGCGCAGCCTCCTGCCTTCACGCTGGGTCACGAGAACTCCGGATGGGTCGAAGAGCTCGGTTCCGGAGTGAGCGGCTTCACCAAGGGCGATGCCTACCTCGTGTACGGTCCCTACGGCTGCCAGCGCTGCCAAGCCTGCTCCCGCGGTCAGGACACGTACTGCGAGAACGTCGCCGAAGTCGGCTCGCTGGGCATCGGTCTCGGACGCGACGGCGGCATGGCCGAGTACGTTGTCGTGCCCGCCCGCAACCTCGTGCCGTTGGGCGACGCTGACCCGGTGAACGCCGCGCCGCTGTCGGATGCGGGGCTGACGCCGTACCACGCGATCAAGAACTCGCTCGACAAGCTGGCCAAGGGCGGTGCGACTGCGCTCGTGATCGGCCTCGGCGGACTAGGCCAGCTGGCCGTCCAGATGCTCAAGGCGATGACGGGCGCGGAGGTGATCGCTACCGACATGAAGGAGGACGCGATGGCACGCGCCGCGCAGTCCGGCGCGAAGACGGTGGGTGGCGGGCCGGACCAGGTGGCCCAGATCCGTGACCTCACCCGTGGTCGTGGCGTCGACGTGGCGCTCGACTTCGTCGGGGTTGCGCCGACAGTCAAGACTGCGATGGCTTCCGTCGCACAGGGCGGGCGGGTCACCATCGTGGGGATCGCCGGCGGCCAGTACACCTGGGATTTCTTCTCGACCCCGTACGAGGCGGAACTCACCAACACCTATTGGGGCACGATCCAGGACCTCTGGGAGGTCGTCGCGATGTACCGCGCCGGCCAATTGAAGCCGGAGGTGGAGCGGTTCAGCATGGACGACGCCCTGGACGCGTACCGCAAGCTGCAGGCTGGGGAGATCTCCGGTCGTGGCGTCGTCGTGCCGCATTCCTGAGAATTTGCCCCACGTTCCGTTTCCGGTCGCGATGACTGTGGACGGTGCGGTGGGAATGTCTGCGGGTCGTGGTGCAGTGAAGTATGGAACAAATCAGCGACCCGGAACAGCCGCCGGCGCCGGATCCGGCGACCCGAGTTGAGCCGTTGCGGTTCGTGTTCGATGCGTTGGACGATGCGATCGGTGGGGTGGAGACCGCGGATCGGATGATCGCGATGATCATGGCGGCACGGGTAAGGCAACTGCAAGCCGTGATCGAGTTGAACGAGCTGAAAGGGATGTTCGGCAAGTCGGTGCCGTGGAAGCAGAACTTGGAGGCGCGGGCGCTGCGGTTGGAGGTGGCGATGCGGCTCAAGATCTCCGAGCGGGCCGCGGAGGGGCAGTTGGCCGAGGCCGACCAGCTAGTGACCAAGCTGCCGGCGACGCTGGCGGGCCTAACAGCAGGTGAGTTCTCCTACCGGCATGCGCAGGTGATGGTCGAGCACAGCATCGGCCTGTCCGATGATGACTGCGCGGCGTTGGAGCAGAGGGCGCTCCCATACGCGGTGAAGCTGACCCCGACGCGGTTCAGCCAGAAGGTGCGCACCCTGCGCCAGTTGCTCCACCCGGAGGTGCTGGCCGAACGGCACCGCGCCGCCCGGGAGCAGAGGCGGGTGGAGTCGTGGCCGGCCGAGGACGGGATGGCCTGGCTGAGCCTGCACCTGAGTGCGGAGGACGCGCTGGGGGCGATGAACCGGATCACGGCCCACGCCAAGCTGCTGTACGGCAAGGAGGGCGAGACGCGCACGGTGGCGCAGATCGGCGCCGACTTCGCCCGCGACCTGATGCTCGACGGGTGCCCACCACGGGCAAGTGCGGTATCCGGCCGAAGGTGTTCGTCACCGTCCCGGTGCTGACCCTGCTCGGAAGGAGCGAGGAACCGGGCAACCTGAACGGGTACGGCCCGATCGACCCACGACTGGGCGCTCACCGGTGAGACCAACCTCGACAACCTGATCGCGCTGTGCCGCAGCCATCACACCCTGAAAACCGCAGGCAAGATCAAGGCCAAAGCCAAACCCGGACGTGGGGTCACCTGGACCGGGCCGATGGGCGGCACGGCCACCACCGAACCAGCCATCACCCTCCGACTATGAAGATCGGCACAGTCCGACTGTGAAGAATCGGCGTGCTCATCGGTGAAGTGCTGGTGAATTTCGCGACGCGCGTCCGGCCGCTGAGGGAACGCTCATCGGACGAAAGATAGGCTTGCCTTACCTGGGCCTGTTAAAACGTGCTGGCCCTAGAACGAAAGGCATGATTCGCATCATGGGTTATATCAAGTCCGCCGCGCTCGAAGAGACCGGCTACGTCGTACTCGACCGCTACAACCAGGAGCTCGACCCCAAGGAGTGGCTCGACCTCGAGTACGTCGACTGGAAGTCATCCGGTGACACCCGCTTCGCGCCGCTCGCGAGCGCCAAGGGTGAGATCGAGGTCAACGGCTTCTGGAATCACCAGCCGCCGCGCACCGACAAGGACGGGGTCTGGATCCCGTCGCAGGTTGAGAAGGCTCCCAACCTGACCCGTCGTGCGCAGGAACCGGGCGCGAACGTCGGCCGCTGCCGCGTGATCGAGTTGCAGCCGAACAGCTACGCGGATGCCCTCTACAACCTGCACCAGGACGACAACAACCGTCTCAACCCTGACGGCACCGGCTGGATCGTCCGCGGGTTCTTCAACCTCACCGACGACAAGGACAGCTACTTCGTGCTGCGCGACAACCGCACCGACCCGAGCGTCGAGTACCGGATCGCGCTGCCCGCGGGAGCCCAGCTGATCGTCGACACTCAGCGGCTGTGGCATGCCACGTCGCACCCGGGCGCCGAGCCGCGCTACTGCCTGATCACCTCGTGGGAGTCCGGCCCGGAGCTGGACGCTTACATCGCGAAGCACAACGGCGTCAACCGGGTGCCGAACGTAGAGGTGCCGCAGGAGCTGCTCGACGCCGGCCAGGCCGAGCAGACCCGCCGCCTCGAGGCGCGTGCCGCCTACTACGCCGCCAAGGGCAAGGCCGAGGCCACCGCGATGAGCGAGGCCTGATTACTTAGCGCGGATGCCCCGGTCTTCGGACCGGGGCATCCGTCGTCTTGGGGGTCGCTGGGAGCCCTACGGCGTGATGACCACCTTGCCGAGTGAACGTCCGGCACCGACGTGGGCGAGCGCCTGCGGCACCTGGTCAAGCGAGAACGTCCGGTCGATCCGGATGCCCAACTCGCCGGCGACGCAGCGCTCGGCAACCGGCGTGAAGTGTCTTGGTCCCTCGTGCGCCACGAGCAGACCCAGGTGCCGACCGGTCAGACCGCCCAGCGCGGCGCCGAGCGTCACCACCCGCAGCAGAGTTCGCACAGTACCGCCGACGCACAGGTAGCGACCACCAGGCGCCAATGCCCGCCGGTAGGCGAACACCGAGCGATGCGCGACGAGATCGAGCACGAGGTCGAACGGCCCACGTCGGGTGAAATCGTCCCGACGGTAATCGATGACATCATCGGCGCCGAGGTCGCGCATGAAATCGAGCTTGTGATCGTTGTCGACCCCGGTCACATGGGCGCCGGCCAACTTGGCGAGTTGGATCGCGAACGTGCCTGCCCCGCCTCCCGCCCCATTGATGAGCACCCGCTGACCGGCGCGGGCGCTGGCTGTTCCTTGGGTCGCGATCGCACCCGCCTGGGGGATGGTCGAAGCCTCGGCGAAGCTCAACTCCGGCGGCTTGCGCGCGAGCGCGGTCTCGGCCACCACAGCGTAATCGGCGAAACCGCCCATGAGGGCGAGATTGTCGCCGTACACCTCGTCGCCGACCTGCCAACTGGTGACACCCGAGCCGACGGCCGTGACCTGCCCCGCGATGTCGGAGCCGAGTACCTTGCGCCCGGGCGCGAACAGTCCGTTCAGGCGCGCGTATCCGGGGTTCCCCGTCAGCATCTCCCAATCAGACAGGTTGATCGAGGTGGCTGCCACCTTCACAAGCACCTGCTTTTCGCCGGGCGACGGCACCGGACACTCCTCCAGTCGCAGCACGTCAGGCGGTCCGTATCGGTCGTAGACGACGGCTCTCATGCGCTCATTCCCACCGGCGGGCATGCGACAAAGCCTAGCGAGGCGACTACGTCCGGAACGGCACCCCTACATCGGCACCACCCTCACGGGTGAGGCGCGCCCCCATCGTGACCATGGTGGGAGCGGGTACGAAACTGCCGGCGAACAGCGCCTCGCCCTGCCGGAATCGTGGGGAGCGGGCAAGCATCGCGAGAGGCACGAAGCCGAAGATGCGCGCAAGCTCGTCGAGGTCGATGGGGGAGGTCATCTTCATCAGCGCCAGGTTGTCGCATTGGGAGATGATGCTCGAGTGGATGCGTGACGGACGCTGCGTAGAAAGCAGGAGCCACAAGCCGAATTTGCGCCCTTCCGCCGCAATCTGGATGATCCGCTCCCGCACGGCGACATGCAGTGGGCTGGTCTCGTCCGGCGAGCACAAGTTGTGGGCCTCATCGATCACGATCAGGATCGGACGGCGTTCTTCTCGCCGCGCCCACAGGTCCTCGAGCACGGCCATCGCAACGACCAGTGATTCATCCGGGAACTCAAAGCCACCCAGGTCGAGAACGGTCGCATCCGGACGAGCGTTGATGACCTCCGTTACTGGTTCCAGCTTTCCCGCCCAGACACTCCAATCCGTCAATCTGAGGTTCTCGATGCGTGCCGCGAGCGCTGCCGAGGTCCCAGTGCCGCGTTCACGGAGTCTCGGCACGATCTTCGCTGTATCCATCGTGCCGAGGGTCTCTTCCAGGTGCATGAGTTCGTTGTACTCCGCACGATTCTCAAGTGGATCGAGGCGCAGAATTGCCGCCTTCGCCCGCACCGGAAGGTCGAGGTACCGCACGCGCAGCGGGTCCGTGTTCGATGACGACGGTCGAAGGATTCGGATGTTCCGCTCGGACAGAATGCGGGACTCATCCGAGTCTTCGCTCCCGCTGGGTTCGCGGAGCTTCACGAAATCAGCGTTCGGGTCGAGTACCACGATCGGGAGGCGGGTGCACACGAGCAGCTGTTCGAGCACAACGCCGAGCGCATAGGTCTTACCCGACCCGCTCTGACCGCACCAGAACGTGTGTCGATTGAACCGCCGGGGGAGGAGGTGCGCAGGAGTGCCTTCAGAACCGAGGTGTGAACCGATGTGCAACAACTGCCCTGTGTCCCCGTACAAGAGCTCGAATGTGGCAGCATCCGCCTTCTCCATCTGCGCCGTTGCGAAGGTGACCGGTCGGGAATCGTCTACGCGGCCCTCCATGATGACGCCGAGGATGGTGCCCGTTCCGTGTATGGTCCCGCGCTTGCCGAGGATGACATCGTGGACCTGACCGAGCTGGGCGGAGCCTTCGTGGCTGCGCAGGGTGACGAAACCGCCCGGGTCGAAGGTCGCCCCACGACCACCCTCGAACTGGAAATGTCGACCGTCCAGCGACGCCGCAGTGGAACCGCCGCCCGGAGTCTCAGGCTTCATCATCGCCATCCTTGGGGCACATTTCTCGCAAAGGGTAGCGTCGCCCTTGCGGCACCGAGTCATCCCCCAAGGGTGAGGCAGTCGCAACACCCCACGGTTAGTTTCGTGCCGTGTGAGGTGATGACTCGTGACCGATCCTGGAAGCGCTGAGATGCAAAGACGGATTGATGAGCTCGAAGCTGAAAACTCCCGACTCCGGGACCCAGCCGAGAGCACCGTCCCGGGGCAGTCCGGCGTGGCCAGACGCAGCTGGGCGTGGACGCTGCTCGCCGCGGTGCTGATCACGATTGGCGCGATTCTCGCGCCGGTGGCCGTCATCGCCTCATGGTCGAAAACCGAACTGACCGACACCGGGCAGTTCGTGGCCGCTTACGCACCGCTGGCCAACGACCCCGAGGTTCAGGCGTACATCACCGACGAGATCATCGCCGTCATCAACGAGCGGGTGGATGTTGAGGAGCTCACCACGCAAGTGATCGACGGCATCATCGCTCTGGGCACCGGACCAGCTGCCACCGACGCGCTCAACCTGCTCAAGGGGCCAGCTGCCTCGGGTATCGAGAATCTCATCCGGAATGGTGTGACACGGTTCGTCGCATCCGACGCCTTCGCAAATGTCTGGGCAGCAGCGCTGCGCGTCAGTCACACGCAGCTGGTCGCGGCGATGCAGAACGATCCGGATGCCGCACTCACGATCAGTCGGGAGGGCGCGGTCGGCATTCAACTCGGGCCCATCATCGAAGAAGTCAAGGCTGCACTGCTCAGGCAGGGCATCGATATCGCGAGCCGGATCCCGGCGGTCGACCGCACGATCGAGGTCGCCCAGTCTGATGCATTGCCGACGGTGCAAGTCGTGTACGGACTGACCGTCACTCTTGGGACTTGGCTTCCTTGGATTGCCATCATTCTGCTCGCGGCGGGAGTGCTCGTCGCGCGGCGCCGAGTGATCGCGCTGATCTGGGCGGCCGTGGCTCTCGCTCTGGCGATGATCCTGACGCTTTCGGCGTTCGCAGTCGGCAATGTCGCGTTCACCTCCGCCGTCAGCCAGACCGATCTTCCCGTGGACGTCGCGAGCCTGCTCTACGAGACCGTTGCGACTGACATGCGCGCCACGGCTGTTGCAGTGCTGGTGCTCGCGCTCGTCGTCGCCGTCGTGGCGTGGATGGCCGGACCGTTCGAGGTTCCTCGGCGACTCAGGGCTCTCGCCCGTGAAGGAGCTGGCCGCCTGCGCGGATCCGCTGAGCGGCACGGGGTGACCACGGGGCGGACGGGTGAGTGGTTCTACCAACAGCGGGTGCTCTTGCGTGCGCTTATCGGTGCGGTTGCCGCCATAGTGGTGTTGTTCGTGCGACCGCTCACACCGGGGTTGATCATCTGGACGCTGGTGCTCGCGGTCATCGCTCTATGGATCCTGGAGCTCGTGCAACGACCTGTCGTCACCGTCCCGGCGGAGCGAGCCCTGAACGTGACGACAGAGCCCTGAATCTCACGGCGCCGGGTCGGTCGGCGCGGGCGGGGCGGCGATGCTCAGCCACGCGTTGGGATCCTTGCCGGCCTGGGACTTACGGCCCTGTGAGGTGCCATCCCTGAGCTGCTGCAGCTGCCGGTCGACCTCTGCCTTCGCCGTCACTGCAGCGAGCTGCCGTTCCAGGTCCTCGTCCGGCGGCGCTGTGAGGTCACGGAAGGCACCGCTGGAAAGCAGCTCATCGGTTGCGTCTGCTCGGGCCTGCATCTGGGCGATCCGATCCTTGGCCCGGTCGAGACTGACGCCCACCTCGGTCATCTGTGAGCTCATGCCGGTGGCGGCCTCGTTCGCCTTCACTCGCGCGGCAGAGGCCGTGTAGCTGGCCTTGATGGCTTCCTTCTCGGTCCGGAACGCGTCGATTCGATCGGCGAGTCTGCGCTCGTTCTCCTGCAGTTGAGCCTGCTGTTTCTGCAGCGAGGTGTGCTGATCACGCAGCATGCTGACCTGGTTCTCGAGAAGCGCGCGACGCTCCAAGGCAACGCGGGCCAGGTCTTCCCGTCCTTGGCTCAACGCCTCGCCAGCCTGATCGGTCAAGCGCTGATAGCGGGCCCCCATCTCCTGCCCTTGAAGTTCGACGCGCTTCTTCGCCGTCGCAACCTCGGCTACCCCCTGCCGAACCTCGTACAGCATCCTCACCTGCTGCTCATAGCTGTCATCGAGGGTCTCTCGTGGGTCCTCCATGCTGTCCAGCACGCGGGTGGTCTTGCTGCGGAAGATGGTTCGCAACCGGGCCGCAACGCTCATGATGCTCTCCTAATCAGGCGCTCCATCGATGGCTGGCGGTCAGGCTCGGATACGACGTCGTTCCGATTGAGCGCGTGCAACTCTTGCACCCCAGCGCGCAACGCGATTACTTCCCGATCGACGTCGGAACGCAGCGCGGTCAGCGTGTCGTCGGTGAGTTCTCCGAGACCTGTTGTGACGGCTGAGCGCAGCCGCCGCACTGACCCGGCGAGCTCATCAACCTGCCGCGAAGCGTCAGGCAGCCACTCGGCCAGAACCGCGCCATCCTGCTCGCTTTCCATCAACCGCAATTGCCTCTCCAGCGCTTCAGCGGCGATTCGGATGCGGCGAAAGAGGCGCGGGACTTCTCCGTGTGGGCCGTCGTTATGCGCCGCGAAGTCGACCGCCGCCTGGCCGCTGTCGAGAGTGTCCCGCAGGCGCACGCGCAGCATCAGAACCTTCTGTTGGTCGCCCCAACTGAAGCGCGCACGAGTGCGCAGTGCCGCACCGCCGAGGGTCCGACTGTTGCGAATCCGCTTGTACAGCGTCCGCACGATCACGACTACCATGACGATCGATGTGAGGGCGATCATCGCAAGGGTTGCCAACACCCATCCCAGTACGTCCACGCTAACCACGAGCCTTCCGTCTTGGGATTCATCGGTGCGCAAATCCCTGACTGTGGAGCAAAGAGTACGCGGGACGGTTGCAATTGCGCCTAGAAAACTTTCGCCGAAGCCGGACGCTAAGGCATTCGGCAATTGCTCAGCGAGCGGCATAAATCGGCACTGGCGCTCGTTACTACAGCATGAGCAGCGAAGACCCGCTGGACGCCTACTCGCAGGTGGTGATGCGCGTCGCCGAAAGTCTGCTGCCGAGTGTAGCCAGCGTGCAGGTGGAGACCGCACGCGGACGCGGAGCCGGCAGTGCGTCAGTGGTCGGCGCGGATGGGTTCCTGCTCACCAGCGCTCACGTTGTCACCGGGGCGCGTGCAGTCGTGGCCGCCTTCGCCGACGGCACCGAGGTAGCCGCCGACGTGTTCGGCCGAGATACGTTGTCCGACCTGGCCGTGCTGCGCGCGAAGGGACCTGTGCCGCGGCCAGTGGTGCTCGGTGACGCCGCAGAACTCCGGGTCGGTCAGCTGGTGGTCGCCGTGGGCAACCCCCTCGGCATGGCCGGCAGCGTGACCGCGGGGATCGTATCCGGGCTCGGACGATCCCTCCCAACGCCATCCGGCCGGGTGATCGATGAGGTCATCCAGACGGATGCCGCGCTCAACCCTGGAAACAGCGGCGGCGCTCTGGCTGACAGCGCCGGTCGCATGGTCGGCGTCAACACCGCCGCGGCCGGAATGGGGCTTGGGCTCGCGGTGCCCATCAACGCGACCACGCGCGAGATCATCACAACGCTGATGACCCGCGGTCGCGTGCGCCGGGCGTGGCTGGGCATCGCCAGCATGCAAGTCCCGCTCGCACCGGACCTCGCGGCGAAGGTAGGCTCGCCCACCGGGTTAGAGGTTGCCCAGGTGGTCACGGGCAGCCCGGCCGATGAAGCCGGCCTCTACCGCGGCGACATCATCGTGCACCTGGACCATCAGCGAGTCGTCACCGCAACGGCCGTTCAGCGCCTGATGGTGGAGGACGCCATCGATCGCCCAATCGAGATCACGGTGTGGCGAAACGGCGCTCTCGTGGATGTCATCACCCGTCCGCGGGAGCTCCAGGAGACCTGACGAAGCGCCGCCGCCAGCACGCTGACGATTTTTCTCGCGGCGGATTGTGCGCTTATGATGACCGTGTCATCAGTCGATGCCCTCGCAATTACCGTCCGTTTCGGGTGCCGAATCGGACCGCAAGAAAGTAAGTACGCCGCCGCATGGGCATCGACATCTCGCTTCTGGACCTCCTCGGATTCACCGCCACCGCGTTCTCCGTCTGCATGTGGATCCCGCAAGCACGCACGACGTGGAAGAGTCGAAACGACGTCACCCGCCTCGCCGGGATCTCCCAAACCAGCCAGTGGCTGATGATGATCGGCTACGTCCTGTGGGGGTTGTTCGGCGTGTTGAGCGGATCGCTCTGGGTGGCCGCACCGAGCGCGGTGATCATCCCCCTCGCGCTGGCGACCATCATCATCGTGCGCCGCGCGCGACGCCTGCCGTTCGTGCGGTCGGTGCCCATCCTCTCGACCAGCGATCCGGTTACCGTCGACGAGACAACAGCGTCGATTCCTATCCTGTCGACGGATGACGCGGTGCCGGTAAGCGAGATATCGGCGCCCGGCGTTTCGCCCACGACCGGAACAATCCCGGTGCTCGCTTAGCGCTCAGGCGTGCACAGCGGCACCGGACGGAGCAGGCTCGTGCCGCAGATAACGACGCCGGAAGCTGCCGGTGCCCGCAGTGAGGGCGCGCAGCTCGATCGCGTAGCGCAGCAACTCGGCATCCGGGATCTCCGCGCTCACCTCGCTGCGGTCGCCGCCGGCCGAGTCCGTGCCGGTCATGCGGCCGCGACGCGATGACAGGTCGTTCATCACAGCACCCAAGTAGCTGTCCGGCACGCTGATCGTGACAACTGACACCGGCTCAAGCAGTTGAATGCGGGCACCGGATGCCGCCTCTCGCAGTGCGAGCGCGCCGGCCGCCTGGAACGCGGCATCCGAGGAGTCCACGCTGTGCGCCTTGCCTCCGACGAGCTTCACCCGGATGTCGACCACCGGGAACCCGGCGGACACCCCTTTCTGCATCTGCTCCCTGACGCCCTTCTCGACCGAACTGATGAACTGACCGGGTACTACGCCGCCAACCACCTTGTCCACGAACTCGAAGCCCGCTCCGCGCTCGAGCGGCTCCACCTCGATGTCGCAGATCGCGAACTGGCCGTGGCCGCCGGACTGCTTGACGTAGCGTCCGCGGGCTGCCGCGGGCGTGGCGAACGTCTCGCGCAGCGGCGTGATGACGTCCACGGTTTGCAGCTTCACCCCCTGGGCGCGCAACCGGTCCAGCACCACCTCGGCGTGGGTTTCGCCCATGCACCACAGGATCAGCTGGTGGGTCTCCGGGTTGCGTTCGACCCGCAGCGTCGGGTCGACCGCCGCGACCTTGCCGAGGCTGCGCGCCAAAGCGTCCTCGTCGCCGTGCGATGCCCCCTGGACTGCAACCGGCATGAGCGGCTCGGGCATCTCCCACGCCGCGATACGCAGCGGCGACTCCCGGTCGGACACGGTGTCGCCGGTCTCGGCCGTAGCCACCTTGGTGAGCGCGCAGATGTCACCCGCCACGGCGAATGAGACGGCACGCAGGCTGGAACCGAACGGAGCCTGCAGGTGCGTGACCCGCTCGTCGCTGTCGTGATCCTGATGGCCGCGATCCTCCAAACCGTGTCCGCCGATGTGCACTGTCGAGTTCTCTCGCACCGTGCCGGAGAAAACGCGCAGCAGGCAGACCCTCCCCAGGAATGAGTCGATCGCCGTGCTCACCACCTCACCGACCAACGGGCCGGCCGGATCGCAGGTGAGTGGCCCCACCGGATTGCCGTCGAGATCCGTCACGGGCGGCACCTCGCGCTCGAGCGGCGAGGGGAACGCGCGCGTCATCACCTCAAGCAATTCGTCGATTCCGACACCGGTTTGGGCGGAGGTCGGCAACACCGGGTAGAAGGAACCGCGCGCCACGGCGGTCTCCAGATCGCTGATCAGGATGTCGAGGCCGACGTCCTCCCCGCCGAGGTAGCGGTCCATCAGCGTCTCGTCCTCGCTCTCGGCGATGATCCCCTCGATGAGGGTCCCGCGGGCGGCATCAGCTGCGGCGAGTTCGCTCGCATCCGCCGGCCGGGTCGTGGGGGGTGCCCCTTCCGGGCGGTAGTCCGACACACTGCCGGACAGCAGCCCCTGCAAGCCGATGATCACGCCGTCGGCGCGCACGGGAAGGTAGAGCGGCAGCACCCCGCCTCCGAAAGCTTCCTGACACCCCATGAGCACCGCCTCGTAGTTGGCGCGCGGATGGTCGATTCTGCTGATGACGACGGCTCGCGGCATCCCGACGTGCTCGCACTCGGCCCACAGCGCGGTGGTCGCCGCGTCCACGCCGTCGACAGCCGACACCACGAACAGCGCAGCATCCGCCGCCCGCAAGCCGGCACGAAGGTCGCCGATGAAGTCCGCATATCCCGGGGTGTCGAGCAGGTTCACCTTGATCTCATCGACCGCGAACGGCAACACCGACAGGGCGACAGAGCGCTGCTGGTGAATCTCGGACGGGTCGGAGTCGCTAACTGTTGTGCCGTCGACTATCGAGCCCATGCGGGAGATGACCCCGGTGGCCGCGAGCAACGATTCGGCCAGCAGTGTCTTGCCTGCGCCGGATCGACCCACCAGGGCGATGTTGCGGATGTTGTCTGGCCTACTGGCCGACACCACCGGTGATGCAGTGCCGCGCGAAACCTCCGCACCGCTCCGGCCGGTGTTCTTGGCGGTGCCGTTAGTGCCTTTCGCGGACATAGGAACTCCCTAGGTCGCCTGCGCTGTCTGCACGTCTGACTAGATTTGACACCCAGAACGGCTGAACGGCAAGGGGAGGACGAATGTCAGAAGTGATTCCAGCAACCGCGGCGATCGCCGACGCGCCACTTCGGCTCGGTATCGACGTGCGGCCAGGGCCGGTCGCGCTGCGTCCAGCCGTCCCCGGCGCCGCTTTCGCCGGCCCGGCCCGACCAGTCACACACCTCGGAAGCGTTGACGTCATCCTTGAGACGATCGACGCGGCATCCCCGGGCGACGTGCTGGTGGTCGACAACGGCGGGTGAATGGATCTCGAGCTCAAGTGACAAGAGGCTACTTGTAAAGGCCCTCGCGCAGGTTGATTCCGTGCTCGAGCCACGCCTTCATCGCGATGAGCATTCCGGTCCAGCCCTCGCAGTTGCCGAATGCGCTCTTCGCTCCTTCCCTCGTGGCAGTCCACGCAGACTCGGTGATCGTCACCAGAGTTCGCGTGTCGTCATCGATCGGTTCGAATTCGAAGGTTGTGGTCGTCGTCCCGTCGGGGCTGCTTGTCGAGTTGCCGTCCCAGCGCACGACGATCCGTCGCGGCGGATGCGCTTCGACGACGGTGACCGGGAAGGCGCCGGGGAAGTCGTGGAAGTCCCAGGTCACGTCGCCGCCTGGCTCGAGCCGACCGCGAGCGCCGCCGGTCGTGAAGTACTTGGACAGCTGTTCGGGGTCCGCGACCGCCTCGTAGACCTCGGTGCAGGGGAGGGCGATGCGCCCGGAGACGGTGAAGGAGAGTTCTTCCAGGGGAGTGTCCGCAGTCATGGGGCAATTCTGCACGGAAGCAGCGCCGGTCGACCGTGACAGAGTGGAGGCAATCAGGAAGGAGACCCGACATGCAGCTCGGTGCATTCTCGATCAGCCTCACAGTCAAGGACATCAACGCATCACGGGAGTTCTACGAGAAGCTCGGTTTCGAACAGTTCGGCGGCGACATCGCCCAGAACTGGCTCATCATGAAGAGCGGCGACGCCATCGTCGGACTGTTCCAGGGCATGTTCGAACGCAACATGCTGACCTTCAATCCGGGCTGGAATGCCGACGCCAAGGAAGTCGACCCGTTCACCGACGTGCGCGAACTGCAGCGGCGACTGAAGGAATCCGGGATCACGATCGCGACGGAAGCGGATGAGCAGTCCGAGGGCCCAGGCTCGTTCATCGTCGTCGATCCGGATGGCAACCCGATCTTGTTCGACCAGCACCGCTGAGTCGGCGGGCCACACGGCACGCGGCGGGAGAATCGCCAGGTGGACAAGTACGACGTCAAGGCGGCGCATAAGGCGCAGTACGCACCCTCGTCGAAGGACTTTGCGATCGTGGACGTTCCGGCGATGCGCTACCTCGCGTTCGACGGTCATGGCAATCCCAACACATCAGCGCTGTACGCGGAGGCGATTGAGGCCCTGTACGGCGTCGCGTACACGGTGAAGTTCGCCAGCAAGGCGGCCGGCCGGGATTTCGCGGTCGCTCCCCTTGAAGCGCTATGGCGAGCCGACGATCCAGCGGTCTTCGCCTCGGGCGACAAGGACGCCTGGGACTGGACGCTGCTGATCAACCAACCCGACTGGATCACGGACGACGACGTCGCATCCGCCGTCGCCAAGGCACGCGCCAAGAAGCCGCTGTCCGCACTCGATCGACTCCGACTGCTGTCGCTGACAGAGGGTACGTCGGTGCAGATCCTGCACGTCGGACCCTACGACGACGAGGCGCCGACGCTGCACAGGCTCCATCACGAGTACCTGCCCGCGCACGGGCTGACCTTCAACGGCGACCACCACGAGATCTATCTCAACGATGCGCGGCGCACCGCACCGGCCAAGCTCAGGACGGTGCTGAGACAGCCGGTCAGACCCGCATAGGCGGGCTGACCGACCGGAGCCAGCGTCAGGCCGCCTGCGCCGTTGCCCTCGCGCGGATGAAGCGGCGTGTCGGGGGAGCCAGCTCAAGGCCGACGACGATCAGGGCGACAACGCCGAAGCTGATCGCCTCGGTCTCCTGGATGGTTACCAGCTTGACCACGGTGAACAGCGCCATGAAGATCGCCCAGGCGATGACGCCCGCCCGGCCCGTGGCGCTTCCCCTGAGTTGGGCGAGGACGGCGGCGACCCCGATCAGGGAGAGGTAGCCGTACATCGAGAGGAAGGTCGCATCCACAGGGTCGTAGCCGTCGAGTCCGGAGAAGAAGACGACACCGTACGTGCCGACCGACGCCAGGAGAATGGTGAGGACCGTGGCGATGATCACGGTCACGGGCGGGCGAGCGGATGTCTCGCTGGGGTCAGCGGACAGGTGCTCTGAGGTCGTATTGGTTGTCATGGGATAACGGTGCCGTCGGTCGAGTCCCAATCGGCAGTGGTGCTCGTCCTATCTTCAGTCGGGACTTCCTGTCCCGTGCTGTTGCGCGCGTTCGCCGCCATAATGAGCGAATGGGAGCGGTCGGGGGTGTTGTTGCGGTCGTTGCCGGCCTGCTCGGCGGACTGCTCCACGCGGTCAACGCCGCATCCGATCGGCTGCACACCCCGTCGTTCTGGTTCATGGGGCTCTCCACCGCCGTGGCCTACGGCGCTGTCTCGGTCATGCTGCGCCGCAGCGATGCCGTCTGGATTCGCCGGGTCACCGCCGTGATCGGGGCAACTTCGGGAGTCGCGCTCCTAGCGATGGAATGGGCTTGGCTGGGCGACGTTCCGCTCGCCGGTTTCGCCCTCTGGCTCGGCACCTGGCTGTGGGTTGTCGCCTATGTTGCGATCCTCACGGTGCTCCCGCATGTGCTGCCGCGCGGTCAGCTCACGGCCTCTCGGTGGCGCCCCGCATTCTGGCTCTCGGTCGCCACGCTGGTGGTCGCTTCGGCGATGTGGGCGATGACGCCGTACGACCAGCAGGACTTTCCCCTTCAACTTCGCGACCTGGTGAACCCGATCGGTTCGCCGCTGGCGACTCATCCCGCGCCGGTGATCGCTGTCGGCGCCTTGCTGGTGCTGTCCACCGGGCTGGCGATTGCGTCCCTCGCCGCGCGCTGGCGTCGCTCGACCGGTGTGTCGCGCCAACAGCTCAAGTGGCTGCTGCTCGGGGTCACCGCAACGCTGGCACTGGCCGGCCTGGCCCGCCTCTTCCCCGCGGGACCGACCGAGGTCATCGCGGGCCTGGCCATGCTCCCGGTGCCTCTAGCGTTGGCGGTCGCAGTGCTCCGCCACGGACTGTGGGAGATCGACACCGTCATCTCCCGCTCCATCACCTACACGGCGCTTTCTGTCGCGGTGATCCTCATCTACCTGACCGCCGTCTGGTTGCTTGGCAGCACCGTCGGAGATTGGATCGGAGCCCCGGTTGTGGCGACCGCGTTGGCGGCACTGGTCGCGCTGCCGTTGCACGCGCAACTGCAGCGTTGGGTCAACCTGCGAGTGCACGGCGATGTCGAGGAACCGCACGTGGCGCTTGCCAGGCTCGGCGAACGGTTGGCCGCTGCATCGGACCCGCAGGAGCTGTCGACGAAGGTGTTGCCTGCGGTCGTTGAACAGGTCACCAGATCGCTGCGAGCATCCGGTGCCGAACTCACCCTCGTCAACGGCACAGTCGCGAGCTTCGGCACGCCGATCGAAGCGGACGCCACCAACGGCGTCACCCGGGTGCCGCTCACCTACGGCGGGGTCCCCAGTGGTGAGCTGGCGGTGCACCGGCCGGGTGGGCTGGATGCCTCCGACCGACTGGTGCTCGACCGGCTGGCGACGCAAGCGGGCGTCGCGGCTCACACGGTGATGCTGGCGCACGAAGTGCAGCGGGCGCGTGAGGCGATCGTCGTCGCCAGGGAGGAGGAGCGGCGCCAGTTGCGGCGCGACCTTCATGACGACATCGGGCCGGCGCTCGCCGCGCTCGCGTTGCAGGCGGAAGCGGCGCTGAGTGTGCCATCGGCCGACGCTGACGTCGCATCCGGGTTGATCGCCCGGCTGGTGCCCCGGTTGAACGCGACCGTGGCCGACCTGCGTGCGCTGGTGCATGATCTGCGCCCGCCGAACCTGGACGAGTTCGGACTGGCGGCATCCGTGCACGACCTTGCCTCCCACCTGACGACGCCGGATGCTCTGGTCACCGCGGAGGTCGCCGCCCTTCCCGAGCTGTCCGCCGCCCTCGACGTTGCCGCCTACCGGATCGTGTCGGAAGCGGTGACGAACGCCGTGCGCCATTCCGGTGCCTCCGTCATCGCGATCCGACTGGCGTTTGAGGACAACGCACTTGCGATCACGGTAGTGGACGACGGTGGCGGCCTGCCCGCGGTGCCGGCGAACGGATTCGGCCTCACCTCGATGAGGCTGCGCGCGGAGGAGTTGGGTGGCCAATTGAGCCTTACGACCGGAGCATCAGGAACGCAGGTCACCGCGCGAATTCCGTTGCTGTCGCCTGCGCGAGCCGGTGCGCAGCAGGTTGCGAGCCTCTCGTGACAACACGCGTACTCGTGGTCGACGACCATCCGCTCTACCGTGAAGGGCTGGTGAGCGTGATCGCCACCATGGCGGGCAGCGAAGTGGTCGGCGAAGCTGCCGACGGCGCTGAAGCGGTGCGCCTTGCCCACGAACTTCAGCCGGACGTCGTAATCATGGACCTGAACCTGCCGGTGGGCAGCGGTGTCGAGGCGACTCGGCAGCTTATCCGGGTGTCGGAACACAGCGCGGTGCTGGTGCTCACCATGCTCGAAGGGGACGACTCCATCTTTGCCGCACTGCGGGCCGGCGCTCGCGGTTACCTGCTGAAGGGCGCGGACCGCTCCGAGATCGAACGCTCCATCACTGCTGCTGCACGCGGTGAGGTCGTGTTCTCGCCGGCGATTGCCGAACGGGTGCTGTCGTTCTTCGCCGGCGGGAGCCAGCCCGATGCCAGGCCGTTTTCGGCGCTCACCGCACGTGAACATGAAGTCCTGGATCTGGTCGCCAGGGGGTTGACCAATGCGGAGGTGGCTCGCCGTCTGTTCGTGAGCGACAAGACCGTGCGCAACCACGTTTCGAATGTGTTCGCCAAGCTTCAGGTGACGGGACGCGCTGAGGCCGTCGCGCGGGCCCGCGACGCAGGTCTAGGCGGGGTCTAGCGCCTTAAGCCTTCCATGACCGTTTTCAGGGCGGGCGCGTACGGTCACCTTGCCGGTGCGAGGGGATCTGCATCGTGGCGGATTCCGGTCTCCGCGGCAGAAGGGTGACACCGCCATGACTGGGCGAGTTGTGCATTTCGAGATCCCGGCGGATGACTTCGGTCGGGCAACGGAGTTCTACCGCTCCGCGTTCGGCTGGGACATCAGCCCAGTGCCTGACATCGACTACGCGATGCTGGGGACGACACCGTCCGACGAGAATGGTGCGCCGACGGATTCCGGAGCGATCAACGGCGGTTTGATGTTGCGCGACGCGGACCGGAAGAGCCCCATTGTCACCATCGACGTCGACGACATCGAGCAGGCACTGGAGAAGATCACGACGCTTGGTGGCCGGATGGTCATGCCTAAGCAGGATGTCCTGGGGATGGGTTACAGCGCCTACTTCACCGACAGTGAGGGCAACTTGATGGGGTTGTGGCAGAACGCCTGACCCGGCACATTTCGCACATTTCACATTCCGGCGCGCCCAGGGTCCCCGGGCGTCTCCGCTCTGGCCCGGGCGACCACCATTCCGCGCGCCGACCTGGGGAAACGTTCGAGCATCGCCCGCACTTCGTCAGCATTGACGTCCGCACCGAACAGTTCAGCATGCGGTTCGAGCCGGATGCCTTCGGCCAGCGGGCCCGCGATCACCGGATCGAACCCGAAGGCGTCGACCAACTTCGCGACGGCTGACAGGTCAGCAGGATCGTCGCCGGCGATGGCGATGGCCTTGCGCCCCGGTTGGCCTGCTGGACGTGCCTCGTCCTCCAGGTCGTGATAGCCCATGTGATTGAAGGCCTTCACGACGCGGGACTCTGGAAGGTACGCCTGAACGATTTCGCTCGAGGATGTGCGCGGGTCCGTGAACTCAGTGCGGATGCCGTCGGCCTCCCACCAGTAGTTCATGGCGTCGATGACAAGCTTGCCGCGCAGTTCATCAGCGGGAACCGTCCGATACTTTCCGAGGGGCAGCGCGAGGATCACGATATCGGCTCGCGCGGCGGCCTCCGATGCGGTTGTGGCCTCAGCGCCGTTGCTCAACACATCGACGCTCAGAGCGAGTCTCGCCGGATCGCCCGTACTGGCAATGAGCACGTGGTAGCCGGCGGCGACCGCGAGCCGGGCGAGCACGGGACCGACCTTGCCGGCGCCGAGGATGCCGATGGTGCTGCGCTTGACCGTGTCGTTCACGTTGTGGATCCCCGATCACTGGTTGCGTCGTCTGACTAGCTCCATTCTCGAGTCTTGGCGCCGGTGTCGGGGGCTTCTTCTAGAGTCTTACCGCATGGGGCGCATCATCTTCGATACCGCGGCGACGTTGAACGGGTTCATCGCCGACGACAGCAACTCATTGGATTGGCTGTTCGCAGTCGAGGGCGGGGAGCAGCCAGAGCCGGGCTTGTTCCCGGCGGATGCGGTGGTGATGGTTGAGGGCTCGACGACGTACGAGTGGGTGCTCGCGCATGAGCGTCTGCTCGAGAACCCGGAGCGGTGGAGCGAGTTCTTCGGGAGCAAGCCGACGTTCGTGTTCACCACTCGCGTCCTGCCGGTGCCGGCAGGTGCGGACGTGCGGTTTCTGTCCGGCAGTGTTGCGGAGGCCCTGCCGACAATTCGTGAGGCAGCGCGCGGCGGCGACATCTGGGTGGTCGGTGGGGGAGACCTGGCCGGCCAGTTCCTGGACGCCGGGGCGCTCGATGAAATCGCGGTGTCGATCGCTCCCGTGACGCTCACCGGGGGCGCGCCGTTGCTGCCACGCCGGGTGGAAGCCGATCGGTTGCGTCTCGTCTCCGCTTCGGCGGTGGGACAGTTCGCCCGCCTCCTCTTCGAGGTGCGGCGGCCCGTCGGAAGCTGAATTCAGCCGAGCGCCTCAAATCCTTCTGGCAATCGCCCCTAAAGGGATTGAAAACGATTGACACCCGAATGGCGCAAGCAGATTGTTAGGTGACAACCCCCGATCAGGAAACAGTGCGGCCCGAGTCACACAACCCGCTTGCGTGTGGCTCATGAGTGGTCGCCTGCATGAGGAACGATGCCCTACGTTCTCGCTGTCGATATCGGCACCCGATTTACCACCGCCGCCGTCGTTCGACTCAGCCCCGATGACCGAAGCGCAACACCAATTCCGCTGAGGTTGGGTTCGCAGAGCGTCGCGACCGAATCCACCGTCTACTTCGGAGACGACGGGCGTGTGCTTGTCGGTGATGCAGCCGAGGAGTGTGGGATCGAACACCCCGACCGTGTCGTGCGCGAGTTCACCCGGCGGGTTGGCGACACCGTGCCCATCATGGTCGCCGAGGAACGAGTCACAGCCGAACACGTCTTCGCAGTCGCGGCTCGCTGGGTAGTCGAGCGAGCCGAGGAGTCCGAGGGAGAGCCGCCGGCAGCGCTTGTTATCTCGCACCCGCTGAACTGGGGCGACTACAGGCTTGCGTTGATCGCGAACGCCCTTGCTGAATTCGGGCTGGGCGCCGCGACGCTGGTGAGCGAGACGCAAGCCGCTGCGACACATTACGCCAGCGGGGCAGCGGCCGATACTGGCACGTTCGCGCTGTGCGATCTGGGGGCCGCTACCGCCGATGTGGCATTGGTCACCGTCGACGACACACGGTCCTGGCACCTCAGTGGAGAGCCTTCCTCGATCGAGCTCGGGGGGACGGACTTCGACGATGCAGTATTTGCCCACGTCCGGACCAATCTCGACGGAGCTGCTGAACAAATCGATCCGACGGATTCGGAAACCCACCTGGCGCTCACCCGCCTCCGCGCCGACTGCACGCAAGCGAAGGAAGCGCTCTCCTTCGCTTCAGAAGCCTCCGTCCCCGTGCAGCTGCCCGGCCTCCAAACGCAGGTGCGAATCGTCCGCTCCGAGTTCGAGGGCATGATCGCAGCCGACGTCCGCAGAATCGTCGAGTTGCTCGCGGACCGACTGGAGACGGCCGGTGTCGACGCGGACGACCTGACCGCCGTGGTGCTCGTCGGCGGATCATCGCGCATCCCGTTGGTCGCCCAGTTGCTCTCAGAGAAATTCGACCTGCCAATCGTCATCGACACGAACCCCCAGACGTCGATCTCACTGGGTGCGGCCACGTTCGGGGCACTGCCGTTGCTCGCATCCGTGAATACGGCGGAGATCGACACCGAAGACGAAGACACGGACGCCGAGAACGACGACGTTGTGCAACCCATCTCACGCAGAGACCGGATGCTGGCAAAGGCAGTTCCCGTCGCAGCCGCGGCCGCTGCCGCCGTGCTGGTTCTGGGCGTGACGATCATGCAGACGTCAGGCTTCAGTCTGTTCCCTGAGGAGGGGACCAGCGGCACGGGCACAGAGACCAGCGGTGATGCGCCAGCGGTCGGATCAGCGGACGGTGCGGCAGGCGGGGGCGGGCAGCCCGACTCTGCCAACCAGGGCGCCGCGCCAATTTCGGATGCGCCCCGGCAGGGACGGGACGACAGCCAGGGACGCGGGGACGGCGAGGAGCCCTTGCGTCGTCGAACGGGCCAGCCGGTGTCGCCGCGCGACGGCGCCGGGACTTCATCACCGGTGAGGACATCGACAGAAACGCCCGGAACCGCCCCCCGGGGGACAGACCCGGCCCCATCGCCGAGTCCGACGCCCACGCCCACGCCTGATCCAACCCCCGACCCGACGCCTGACCCGACTCCGGATCCGACACCCGAGCCCACGCCGGATCCGACACCCGAGCCCACCCCGGATCCGACACCCGAGCCGACGCCCGATCCAACACCCGAGCCTGCTCCCGATCCCACGCCGGATCCGGCTCCAGAACCAGCCCCGGAACCCACGCCCGAACCGACCCCCGAACCGACTCCGGAGCCCACGCCCGAACCCACGACACCGCCAGCGGAGGCGCAGGCAGCGCCGCCCGAGCTCGCCGTGTAAGGCACCGGCATGGGGCAGGCCAACCCGCCAGAGGCGATCGAAGCGCTCGGCCACGAGCTTGAAACGACGTCCGTTGCTCTGCGGGAGTTGTTGCTTGCCCTCGCGGTCGGATTCGACCTCGCCGACCATGTGCCGCCGAGTCTGGACGCTGCACAGATCGACGACCTCGTCGAGCAGGCCCGCGCGGCCGGGTGGTTGTCGCCCAACGGACGCCTTCTGCCGGTCGTGAGACAAACCATTCTCGACACCACACCGCCCTACCGCGTGCGAGCGCTCCAGCGGATGCTCGTCGATACCTTCGTAGACGAGGGCCTCCCGCTTGACACCGTCGCGGAAGCTCTCGCACAGGATGGCCTGAGGGACGTCCGGATTTCCCGAACGCTTGAGCACGCCGCTGATGCCGCCCTGGACACGGAACCAGCGCGCGCCAGCGTGCTCTACGAGGAAGCTACCGCGGCCGGATCCGACGAAACCCACACGGCTGCCCGACGCGCGCAGGCCGCGGCGGCAGTGGGCGATGTGGACGGTGCATCCCGAATCGTGGATGCCCTTCTCGCACAGGAGGATCCGCCAGATCACTCCAGGGCGATTGACATCGCAGCCGCCGCATGGGCGCAAAGAGGAATGCTCGCACGCAGCGCAGAACTGTACCGATCGCGTGGACCCGAGAACATCGGAGGCTCCGCCGGTCTGGCCGTCGTGGCCATGATGGGAGCAGGCGACCGCGCAGGCGCAGAGTCGATGGCGAACGCCGCTTCATCGCCAGGTGCAGTGCATTCCTTGGCGGTGGCCGTCAACCTCATGGGCCAGGGCATCATGCATTCGGTCAGCGACCAAGCCGCCCACGCGCTTCCTTCGCTGATCCAGGCATCCGACATGATGACCGCTTCCGGCGCTACCGTGCCGTTGCCCGAATCGCCGGCCGCTCTCGCCACGCTCGCGGCGCTGCACGCGGGTGACCTCGACGTGGCTGATTCGATTTTGGATGCCGCGCTCCTTGGTGGACAGGGCGGGCAGGCGGCACGACCGCGCCTCCTGCTGCTGCGAGCGTGGGTAGCCATGCAGCGCGACCGGCCGGAGCGGGCGTACGAGGCCATCACCCAGGCCACCACAGTGGACTGCGAACTCGTGCCGCGCGACGTGCTGTGGCTGCGCGCGCTCGAGGTCGGCTTGGCCCGACGAGCGGATGACGGATCGTCACTCGTGCGCGCGTGGCATCGGGCACGGGAGAGCGTCCTGCACGTCGACATCGACCTTTACAACCTCATGCCGCTGGCCGAACTGCTGATTGCCGCGACGCGCTTGCGTGATGCCGAGCGCCTGGAACCCCAATTGCTCGATGCGTGGGCACTGCTGCAGCAACTCGGCGATCCGCCGCTCTGGTCTGTTCCGCTGCACTGGGCGGCGATCCAGGCAGCCATCCTTGCCGAGCGTCCGCAGGAATTGGGGCCGCACGCTGCTGCGCTCGTACGAGCATCCGATCACGATCACCTCGCTTCGACGCTTGCCTCAGCAGGGCGTGCCTGGGTACTGGTCCTGGCCGGCAACTTCGACGTCACGGTGGTCGAAGCAGCTGCTCGCGGACTCGCTGCCGTGGGCATGACCTGGGAGGGCGCGCGGCTGGCCGGACACGCTTCGGCACGCGCGCCAGAACGTAAAGACATGGCGCGACTCCTCGCGTGTGCACGCGACCTGCGCCCCAGCACCAAACGGCCACCCGATTCACCTACGGGCGCACACCCGGCCACTCCCAACGACCCCGCCGACTCGGTCGAGAACGGAATGAGCGCTCGTGAACGCGAAGTCGCGGTACTCGTCCTCGAGGGAAAGACCTATCAAGAGATCGGCGAGGCCATTTTCATTTCGCCGCGCACGGTTGAGCACCACATTGCGAGCATCAGGCGGCGGCTCGGCGTCACAACGCGTGGGGAGTTGCTGGCTCAGCTTCGCATCATGCTGGATGAGCGCGACGCCTTTTCCGGCTGAGCAGCCAACCGGCCGGTCCGAAACCCCTATCGAGGGCTGACCCCGGACCGGCAAACCCCGCACCAGACGAAGCCGAGTAGGGGAGTGCACCCGGATGCCCGGGCAACCGGCCGAAGCCTACGTTCGTCAGACCAGGCAAAACCGCCGGTAAATGAACTCAAGGATGAGGTAACCCGACATGACCACTCTCACCACCATGCTGCTGGATTTCCTGCTCAGCCTGCTGGGCGACCCGGAAAAGGCCGAAGAATTCCGCAATGACCCGGAGGGAACTCTCGCGGCAGCCGGACTGGGCGATGTGACCAGCGATGACATGGACGCCGTCATGCCGGTCGTGCTCGACTGCACGACCCCAACCGGCGACCACCACGGCGGCGGCGGACATCACGATGATGACCACGACCACGACCACGACCACGACCACCACGACAAGGACCGTGACCACGACCACGACAAGGGTCATGGACACGGGCGCGACGACGATGACCACGGCCACGCCGTGCAGCAGATCACGCACGTCGTGAACAACTACTCCCTGACGGAGACCAACACCGACCAGTCTGTCCACCAGAACATCTGGGCTGACGGCGACGTCACGCAGTACTTCGACAACGACGCGATCATCGCATCCGGTGTGGGCGCAGTTGCCGCAGGCGGCGACGCCGACGTCGACAACTCGCAGGACAACTCGGTGGACAACTCGACGAACACCGACATCGACGTCGACCTGGACGTGGAGGACTCGTTCAACGACAACTCCGACAACTCTGTGGACGAATCTGTCGAGATCGAGGACTCGTTCAACGACAACTCGGTAGACAACTCGGTAGACAACTCCATCACGGAGACCGATGTGGATGTTGACATTGACGACTCCTTCAACGAGGACAACTCGGTCACAGAGACCGACGTTGACATCGAGGACTCCTTCAACACGACTGAGACCGATGTCGAAATCGATGACTCCTTCAACACCACCGAGACCGATGTTGATGTTGACATCGACGACTCGTTCAACGAGGAGACCAACGTCGAGATCGAGGACTCCTTCAACGAGGAGGAGACGAACATCGATGCCGATGTGGATGTCGAATTCGACGAGTCCTTCAACACGGACAACTCGGTCGACAACTCGACCGAGGTCGAGGACAGCCACCACGTCATCGTGGTCGAAGAACCCGCCCCCTAGGAGGTGGACCCAGCCGGGTGACCCGACACCTGGCAAAAACCCGACGAAGGCGGCCCAGCAGGAGCGTTTGCTTTTGCTGGGCCGCTTGGTGTGTTCTGATGGGAATGGTCCGTCAAGAGGAAGACATCGTGGTCGAACTTGTCAAGCTGGTGGAACGTGGCATCGAACTCGTCAGCGCGGCCGAGAGACCGGACCTCCTGCGGCGGCTCGAGCACACCCGTGAACGGCTGGGCGACTCGAGCACACGAGTGATCGTCGTCGGTGAGTTCAAGCAGGGCAAGAGCCAACTGATCAACGCACTCGTCAACGCACCGGTGTGCCCGGTGGACGTCGACATCGCCACAGCGGTGCCCACCGTGGTCCGGCACGGAGATACACCATCTGCACGGATCCTGATCACAGCGGGCGAAAACGGCTCAGGCATGGGCGAGCGCACCATCGAGACCCGGCCGATCAGCATCGACGAACTCGCGGCACACGTTTCTGAAGGCGGCAACCCCGGCAACAAGGGGCAGCTGATCGCGGCGGAGGTCTTCCTTCCGCGCGAGATTCTCGCAGGGGGACTGTCGCTCGTCGATTCGCCCGGCCTCGGCCGGCTCGATCCCGCCCACTCGCTCACCACGCTGACGGCACTGCCCACGGCGGATGCGATGCTGCTGGTCTCGGATGCATCTCAGGAGTTCACCGAGCCGGAGATCCAGTTCCTCCGCCAGGCGTTGCGCGTGTGCCCCAACGTCGCGTGTGTTGTCTCCAAGACCGACCTGTACCCGAACTGGCGGATGGTGGCCGAGACCAACCGCGAACACCTCGACAAGGTGGATCCGGAGATTCCGCTCTTCCCCGTCTCATCGGAACTTCGGCTGCACGCGGCCCGCCTGGCGGACGAGGAGCTCAACACGGAATCGGGCTTTCCGAGTCTGGTTGCCTATCTGCACACGGAGATCCTGGGCAAGGTCGAACGGATCCAGCGTCGCTCCGTCGCGTTGGACCTGATCTCGATCACGGAGCACCTGCGGCTGTCGCTTCAGGCGGAGCTCAGCGCACTCGAGGACCCCGAAGGCATGCCACAGATGATTGCCGGGCTCGAGGCGGCCAAGAGCCGCGCCAACGACTTGCGTCGACAGTCATCCCGCTGGCAGACAACGCTGAACGATGGGGTCAGCGACCTGATCTCCGACATGGAGCACGACCTCCGTGACCGGATGCGAAGCGTGCAGCGGGACGCGGAACAGGCCATAGACGAAGCCGACCCCGGACCGGTGTGGGACGAGACGGTCGAGTGGCTAGATCAGAGGGTGGCCGCCGCGGTGTCAGACACCTTCGTGTGGACCAACGAGCGCGCGCAGTGGCTCTCTGAGCAGGTGGCCCAGCACTTCGTGCACGACGAGGTGCCGCTCCCGGTGCTGAAGGTCGATAACACCGACGAGGTCCTCGACCCGGTGCAGGAGGTGAACGAGCTCGACCGCGGGCGACTGACCCTCTTGCAGAAAGTGTTCATCGGAATGCGCGGTTCCTACGGTGGGGTGCTGATGTTCGGGCTCCTCACCGGGGTCATCGGCATGTCCCTGATCAACCCGATCTCCGTCGGCGCCGGGATCCTCATCGGAAGCAAGGTGTACAAGGACGAGCAGGAGGCGCGGCTCAAGCGACGACAGTCTGAGGCCAAAGCCCTCGTCCGCAGCCATATCGACGATGTCGTATTCCAGGTGGGCAAGCAGCTCAAAGACCGACTGCGACTCGTGCAACGACAGACCAGAGATCACTTCATCGACATCGCAGCCGAGCACCACAGGTCGCTGGAGGAGTCGGTGTTCGCCGCGCAGAAGTCGGCAGCAACCTACAAGGTCGAGCGCGAGCAGCGGATCACGCAGATCAAGGCGGAGTTGGCTCGGGTCGACGACCTCCGCAAGCGGGCAGCCGCGCTCGAGCCGAAGGTGGCTGGGGCAGCCCAATGATGGACGAACCAAGCACGATGGTGGCCGAGCTCCTGCAGGACACGATCGCGGTCTATCACGACGATCCCCAGGCGCAGGAGACGCTTCAGCATCATGCGCGCCGGCTCGAGGAGCCGCTGCGCGTGGCGGTCACGGGCATGGTCAAGGCGGGCAAGTCAACGCTGATCAACGCGATCATCGGCGAGGAGCTCGCGCCAACCGGCACGGCGGAGTGCACCCGCATCGTGACCTGGTATCGCTACGGTGACACGCCCAGGGTCACCATGATTCCCCGCGAGGGCGAACCGCGTCTGCTTGCGGTCAAGCGCGTCAACGGATTGCTGGACTTCGATCTGCGCGGCGCACGAGCCGAGGAGGTGGATCGACTGGTCGTGGACTGGCCCAACAGCAGTCTGCGCGACATGACCCTGATCGACACCCCTGGCATCGCCTCGCTGTCGGGAGATGTCTCCGCACGCTCTACCGACATCCTCATCCCGGACAGCGGATCGTCGGCGGTGGATGCACTCGTCTACGTGATGCGTCACCTGCGAGAGGCGGACCTGACGTTCCTGGAGTCGTTCCGCCGCATCAGCGCGAGTCAGCCGGGTGCCATCAATGCCCTCGCGGTGATCTCTAGGGCCGACGAGATCGGGGCGGGCCGCATTGACTCGTTGCTCGCCGCCCGCGACATTGCGAAGCGCTATCGGAATGACAGCACCCTCGGTTCGGTGGCTATGGGCATCGTGCCGGTTGCCGGACTGCTCGCCCAGACGGCCAGAACCATGCGGCAGGCTGAATTCGCCATACTGCTCGAGCTGTCCAAACTTGATCGCGCAGAACGGGAACGGATGCTGCTGTCGGCGGACAGATTCATCCGGTCGCCCGACCACATCTCCGCGGATGCTGCGGCGCGGGCGGCGCTGCTGGACCGCTTCGGGATCTTCGGCATCCGCTTGGCCACGGTGCTCATCAACAGCGGCACGACCGAACCCACGGAACTGGCTCACGAGCTGGCCCGGCGCAGCGGCTTGAACGAACTGGTGAGCTTGGTTGCTGGTCAGTTTCAGGTTCGGGCGGACCATCTCAAGGCGTACAGCGCGATGGTGGGGGTGGAGACCCTGCTGCGCGAGCGACCGCATGCCGGAACCGAAGCAGTGGCGGCATCACTTGAGCGCATTCGCGTTGGTACTCACGAGTTCCGCGAACTCCGGTTGCTCGCCGCGTCGCGGACCACGGGATTGAACCTGCCCACCGGCCTGGCCGCGGAGGCGGAACGACTCATCGGTGGCATGGGAGTCGCGCCATCCGATCGACTGGGACTGGCTCGCGAGGCCTCGGCCGACGACATCCGCTCGGCAGCGCTGGTGTCGCTGGCGCGGTGGCACGCGCATGCCGAGAACCCGTTGAACGACCGAGCCACCACTGAGGTCTGTCAGGCGGTGGTGCGCAGTTGCGAGGCCATCCTTGCGCGGTTGCCTTAGTTCAGCGCATCCGCCCGCTGTGCCCGTGCTGGGCCCGGAACCATCCTGACGACCCGGGGAGCAGGCTGCAGACGAACCCCGCACCGGCCAGCACGAATTGGGCGATCAACAGCAGCCAGAGGTACGGACCATTGCCTTCGGGCGGAAGGAGCACGGCGTCGGCGAGCAGCACGGCTCCGGCGTTGAGCACGAGCAGGAACAGCAGTGCCCATCGGGCTCCGCCGTGTCCGCGCAGCATGACACTGAGCATGATCGCCTCCAGCACGAGGACCAGGGCGAGGATCCCCAGAGCACCCCAGAACACGAGCAGCGACAGGGCATCAACGGTTTCGGCAGCGCGCGTGGCATCGAGCTCGGTGATCGTCTGCTGCAAGCGGTCGATCTGATCCGCCCGGTAGATGAAGATGAAGAAGCCGGCGATCAGCCCTAACGCGAGACTTGCCAGCCACAGCCAGCGGGCCGTCAGCAGCGTTCTGGTGGGCGGACTGAGGCGCCGCACCGGGGCTGGCGTCGAATCGGACATGCCCGGTCTTGGTGGGCGATCGTGCGCTGGGGCGGATTCGTCGGCTCCCGGTTCGCGAGACATGGTGCGTAATCTACCCTCGCCCTCTGCGAGATAAGAAGAATCCACACTGCTCGCAGGAACGAGGCGTAGCCTGTGCCGCGCACAACGGTGGAGCCTTCGAGCTTGGAGCAAGCATGCGCACACTTGTGGTCTACGAGTCCCAGTGGGGGAACACCGAGAAGGTCGCACGCGCCATCGCCGACAGGCTCGGCCGGGTGGGCGCGGTGGATGTCGTCGATACGGACGCCGCGCCGAAAGCCGTCACGGGTTACGACCTGGTCGTCGTCGGCGGCCCGACCCATGCCTTCTCGATGAGCCGCCCGAGCACGCGTGGCGACGCAGTGAAGAACCACTCGGCACCGCACGAGCCCAAGCGCGGCATCCGGGAATGGCTGAACGCGGTGGAACGGTCGGCGATCAAGGTTCCCGCGGTCGCATTCGATACCCGCGTCGACAAGCCGCGCCTGCCGGGTTCAGCCGCCAAGGCGGCACGACACGAGCTGCGCTCGCTGGGCTTCGACACCTCGATCAAGCAGAAGACCTTTCGCGTGCACGACTACGCCGGCCCGCTCCTCGACGGCGAGGAGCAGCGCGCTGCCGATTGGGCCGACGAACTGGTCAAACAGACGATGCGGTGACGAAGTTAAAACGCCGCGTCCCTCCCGGAATAATCACGGGAGGGACGCGAACTCTTCTGATCGGTTAGACGCTGACGGACTCTGACTCTGCCGCCGGCGCGGACGCCGCCTTGGCCGTCGAGACCAGGCCACGCGCGCGGTTGAACAGGTGGTAGGTGACCACCCACGCGCCAAGCCCGACGAGCACGTGGAAGCTCACGATGATGGTTGCAGCCATGGAGTCGGCGGGCGCGTCCGGGTTTACGAAGAGCCCCGCGAGCATGAACAGCCCGGGCTGAAGCAGGATGAGCACAAGAGGCAGCGCTGAGAGCGCGATCGTGCGACCGCCGGCCTTGATGAAGAACGACACGATCAGCAGCAACAGCGATGCGACCGTCAGCACGTAGCGACCGTTCATGCCGTGGAAGCTGAACAGCTCATCGTCGGGGTTGGAGAACACTCCGACGCCGGCCAGGTAGAACTGCACGGTCAAGGCGACCAGCAAAATGACAGTGAGAACAAGGTAGACAGAACGCACGGTGGATCTCCTCAGGTTCGGGTGGATTCGGCACCGACTCCTGATCGGTACCTCCATGACCGCCTCGGAGACTACCTTCGAATGACCCTCACTAGTGGGTCCTAGCCTCGATCCGGCACCCTAGTTCTATCCCTAGTGATTGGTGCCGAGCCACGAGTCGAGCACGGCGCTGGGAGATTCGCCTTGCGCGGGTGCACCTTCCGCGCGCGGGTCAAATTCGACCCGCGCGCGGAAGTTCGACCCGCGCGAGCGCCTACTCGCCGAACGCGAAGATCTTCTTGTTCAGGAACTCCTCGATGCCGAACCGGCCCAGCTCGCGACCGAAGCCGCTGCGCTTGACGCCGCCGAACGGCAGGTACGGCGCATCCAGGCCGACGCCGTTGATGAACACCATGCCGACGTCGAGCCGGGTGCCGACCTCGATGGCGCGGTCGGTGTCCTCACAGATGACGACCGAGCCAAGGCCGTACGCCGAGCTGTTCGCCAGCGCGATCGCCTCGTCGTCGCTCGCGACCTTGTAGAGCACCGCCACCGGGCCGAACAGCTCCTCGTGGTAGGCGTTCATGTCCGGGGTGACGTCGCTGAGCACGGTCGGCGCGAAGAAGCATCCGTCGGCCGTCGTCGAGCCCATGTTCAGCACAGCGCCCTGCTCGACCGCCTGTGCCACCTGGGCGCCCAGCAGCTCCGCGGCCTTGGCCGAGGAGAGCGGGCCGAGGTCGATGCCGTCCTCGGTGGCCGGACCCCACTTGAGGGCCTTCATCGCGGCGATGAACTTCTCGGAGAACTCGTCGTAGTACTTGTCGAGCACGACGATGCGCTTCGAGCCGTTGCAGGCCTGGCCGCTGTTCTCGAGCCGCCCGGCGACCGCCATGTCCACGGCGCTGTCGATGTCGTTCGTGTCCAGCACGAGGAAGACGTCGGAGCCGCCGAGCTCGAGCACGACCTTCTTCAGGTGACGGCCGGCCTGCTCAGCGATCGCAGCGCCCGCGCGCTCCGAACCCGTGAGGGACACGCCCTGCACGCGCGGGTCGGCGATGATGGTCCCGATCTGGTCGTGATCGGCGAACACGTTCACGTACGCGCCCTCCGGGAACCCGGCATCCTTGAAGATCTGCTCGATCGCGAGCGCGGACTCCGGGCACTGCTCGGCGTGCTTCAGGATGATGGTGTTACCGGCGACGAGGTTCGGTCCGGCGAACCGGGCCACCTGGTAGTACGGGAAGTTCCACGGCATGATGCCCAGCAGCACGCCGAGGCCCTGACGCCGCACGAACGCGCGCGCGCCGCCCTCGGTGTCGATCTCCTCGTCGGCGAGAAACTCCGGTCCCTTGTCCGCGTAGTAGCGGAGGATGTCGGCGCTGAACTCGACCTCGCCGATGGACTGCTCGATGGGCTTGCCCATCTCGCGAGCGATGATCTGGGCGAGCTCGTCCTTGCGCTCCAGGTACAGGTCGGCAGCGCGCGTCATGAGCGCAGCGCGTTCGGCCACCGTGGTCTGCTTGGCAAAGCCCTGATAAGCCGACTGGGCCGCGTCGATCGCATCCTGGATGTCGGAGTCGCTCGCCAGCGGGTAAGTAGAAATGGTCTGATTCGTCGATGGATCAATGACCGCGTACTGCTTCATGTGGCTTCCTTTGATGTGGTGGGTGGTCTGTCTCTCAGGATAGGACGGATGGTCGGCAGAGCGCTGGATGCAGCCTCAATGCCCCCTTACCGTCAGGTGTAGCGGCATAGTCTGGACTGGTGCAAGCGCCCACCGACCCTCGTAGCGAACTGGCCGGGCTCGCCGCACGAGGCATCGGCGACTGGGCCGTCGACCCGTCCCGAAGGGTGGCCGACCCGGAGCACGTCCGCAGGGCCGGGGTGCTCGTGCTGTTTGGCGTACTGGACTCGATGCCCGCGGATGCGTCCGGACCGGTCCCGCGCGACCTCGACGTGCTGCTGCAGCGACGCTCGACCACGCTCGGCCATCACCCGGGGGAGATCTCGTTCCCCGGCGGCGGCGTGGAGGCATCCGACGCCGACATCACCGCCACCGCCCTGCGCGAGGCGGTCGAGGAAACCGGTCTCGATCCGAGTGGTGTCGACATCCTCGGCACGCTACCTGAGCTCGCGCTGCCGCGCAGCAACAACCTCGTCACCCCGGTGCTCGCCTGGTGGGCGCGCACATCGCAGGTCACCGCGGTCGATGAGCGGGAGGCCGTCGAGGTGTTCCGGATGCCGGTGGCCGACCTGCTGAATCCCGACAACCGGGCGAGTGTGCAGCGCTCCGTCGGCAACCGCACCTTCCGCATCCCAGCGTTTGAGGTCGATGGTGTCGTGGTGTGGGGCTTCACCGCGATCGTGCTCGCGCGGATCTTCGATGAACTGGGCTGGAGTGTCCCGTGGGACACCGCTCGGCTGGTCGAGCCGTAGCCTAAGCTCTGCCCGCGATGACCTGGTTGCGCAGCGTGCCGAGCCCGTCGATGGTGACTTCGACCAGTTGCCCCTCGGTGAGGTAGCGCTTCGGCTCGCGTGCGTGACCGACACCGCCAGGGGTGCCGGTGAGGATGACGTCACCCGGATTCAGGGTGACGAACGTGGAGATGTAGGACACCAGGAACTCTGGGCTGTGCACCAGGTCACCGGTCGATCCCTCCTGCATGACCTCGCCATCGATCACGGTGCGGATGGCGGCACCCGGCGCCCAGTCATCCGGCGTCACCAAGGCCGGGCCGAGCGGGGTCGTGCGCTCCCAGTTCTTGCCTTGCAGCCACTGCAGCGTGCGGTACTGCCAGGATCGCATCGACACGTCGTTGCTCACCGTGTAGCCGGCGATGTGGGACGCGGCGTCGGCCTCGCTGATGCGGCGGCCGGCGCGGCTGATGACGACGCCCAGTTCGGCCTCCCAGTCCACCGCGGAGTCCTCTTCGGGCAGCCGGATGTCGTCGCCCGGGCCGATGAGCGTCTCCGGGAACTTTGCGAACAGGGTCGGATGCTCCGGCAGTTCCCGCCCCATCTCCAGGATGTGTGCGCGGTAATTCAGGCCGACGCACACGATCTTGCCCGGCCGCGGCACGACCGGCGCGAGGTCAGCGTCGTCCTTGGCGTGCAGGTCTCCGGATGCGCTCGACGCGAGTTCGCGCCAATCCTCACGCTGCAGCAGGGCGCCGACATCCGGGATGCCGTCCAGTTCTCGGTAGCGGTCGGCGGTCTCGACGGCCGCCGCGGTTCCTTCGGGGGTGCGTAGGGTGACGAGTCGCATGGCCCTCAGGCTACTAGCGTGATTGGTACGCGGTGATTTGAACGAAGGAGTTCACGTGAGCAACCAGAGGGGCGCGGCAGAGAGCGCCGAATACGCGGCGGACGACGGCATCGCCACCATCGAGATCAGCGGCCCGGATCGCAACCTGCTGAACCCGGAGAACATGGCCGGGCTCGAGGCGAGCCTGACCGCGGCGTGCGCCGACGAGCGTGTCACGGGCATCTTGCTCACCGGAAGCGGCTCGGTCTTCTGCGGCGGCCTGGACACCGCGGCCTTCGCGCGCGGCGGCGACCCGCGCGAGTTCGCGGGTGCGCTGGTCAGCCTGCTCAAGCTCCTGCCGACGCTGCCGAAGCCGGTGGCCGCCGCCGTGAACGGTGACGCGGTCGCATCCGGGTCCGCCATCGTCGCCGCCTGCGACTTCGCGGTCGCCGGTCCGGACACCAGGATCGGCACTCTCGAGGCCGGCATCGGCGTCTGGCCGATGGTTGCTCAGGTGCCGATCATCCAGCGCGTCGGACCGCGTGCGGCGATCGAGAACATCGCAAGTGGCGAGCCGTTCACGGCGGCCCGCGCGCGGGAGATCGGGCTCATCAACGTGGTGACCGACCCCGCCGACGTCCGTGCCGAGGCCACCGCCTGGTTGCGCAAGGCCGCGCGCGCCGGTGCCGTCATGGCGACCGGGCGACCCTTCGTCTACGAGCTCGCGGAACTGGACTATGACGAGGCGCTCGACACGGCGCTAGCCAGGTTCACGAGCGTGTTCGGCGATCGTCCCTGACCGCCCGGCCACCGCGGCAACGTTGCTGCCGCTTGTTAGCGATGCGCTTGCTGGAACACCTGCAGCGATAACAAACCGGAGCACCATCGAAGGTGAGTGGAAGTCGCCGCTTACGAAAAATGCCTGATCCGTGAGACAATTGATCTTGCCAGCTCGCGACTGCGCGCATTGTGCCGATGCACAGTGACCGTCTTCGCACCCCGCCCGAGCCCGTTCGAAAGCTGTCGAACCGTGGCGGGAGACTGTCCAGGCCGATTACCTCATGTGTAGATCCGACTGATGTCGAGCGTGGCTCTCGCGCGCAACCGGGGAGTCTCGAATGCAGTTTTCCAAAGGTCAGACCATCGTCCACCCGCACCACGGGCCCGCAACCATCCGGACGATCTCGAACCGCAAGGTCAGCGGTGTCTCCACCAAATACCTGAACCTCGACGTGCAGAATTCAACGCTGTCGGTCAGTGTTCCGCTGGACAAGGCGCACGACATCGGCCTGCGCGACGTCTTCACCACACAGCAGCTCGACGAGGTGTTTGGCGTGCTGCGCGCACCCAGTGGCGTGGAAGAGAAGCAGTGGTCGCGTCGCATCAAGAAGAACGCGGAGACGATCAAGAACGGCGACATGCTGCAGATCGCCGAGGTCGTGCGCGATCTCGTTCGCCGTGCTGACGAATCCAACCTCTCCTACGCCGAGAAGCAGATGCTGAGGGATGCCCGCAGCCCGCTTGTCACGGAGATCTCGCTGACGCTGTCCATCGACCTCGACAAGGCGGATGCCCTCCTGGACTCCGTCATCTTGGGCGAAACCGCCGAGTCCGCGACCGTGACGGAACTCCCCGCCAAGAAGGAGCAGCTGCTCGCCGGCTGATGGCGCCGGGCGCCGTCGCTCAGCTGACGGCGCCGGCCCGCCCCGCGAGCTTGGCTACCAGCGCGTCCTCGTCAGGCAGGAACCAGACGTGGTCGGCGCGGTTCGACTCCCACACGAACGCCGCGAACGCGTCGCTGTCCCGCTCGCGCTCGCTGACATCGCCGATGATCGCGAGCTTGAGGCCGTAGTTCACGAGCTTCTGCAGTATCTCTCCGGCGTGCCCAGTGGAGAGATCGAAGAACTCTGTGCCGAAACGTCTCGCAGGCACGACCAGCAACTGCGCGTGGACGTACCAGGCGTTGCCGATGAGGTCGGATGTCTGATCGCCGGTGGCGATGATGGGACCATCGGCTGGGACGCGCTGAACCTGCAGGCCATGTATCTCTTCGACAGTCATCCCGACACGCTATCCACCGCCCGCCCCGGGCAACATGAGTGTTACGCGGCGCAATCCGTCCTACGATCGATTCCACGGTATCGATTCAAGGGAGACGAATGTCGTTTCAGGCATACCTCGACAGCATCGAGGAGAAGACAGGCTTGACGCCTCGTCAGCTCATTGAGCTCGCGAAGGAGAAGGGCTTCGATTCGCCCGATGTCAAGGCGGGCACGATCCTCGATTGGCTCAAGGAGGACTTCGATCTCGGTCGTGGTCACGGGATGGCTCTCGTGCATGTCATCAAGAACGGGCCGCGCATCGACAGCAAGCACGTCGGTTCGAACGGCAGCCACCGTGACGAATCCGACACGTTGTGGCTGGATGGCAAGGCCACCAAACCGAAGGGTGTGTGAGTGATGGCTATTCTGCATCAGGCCGAGATCGTCCCGTCGAAGCGCGACATGGTCGCAAAATTCGTCGCCGGACGTGAGTGGGCGGGCGACCTCCCGGAAGACTGGGAGCGGATCGCCGCGTACCGGTTCGACGACCCAGCAGGCGAGGTCGGAATCGAGACGATGCTGATCGGAACCCAAGGCGGTCCGGTGCTGCAGGTGCCGCTCACCTACCGCGGGGCACCGCTTGAGGGTGCCGACGAATGGCTCATCGGCACCGCAGAGCACTCGGTGCTGGGCACGCGCTGGTTCTATGACGCGGCAGGCGACCCGGTCTACGCGCAAATGCTTGCCACGACGATTCTCGGCGGCGGGCGCGAGGCCGACCAGTTCTACCCTGACGGCACGCCGATCGAGGGAACGGCCCAGGTTCGGGGGAGCGGCAGCTCTGCTGACCTGGTGGGTGTGCCCCAGCGGGTGGAAGCCACAACCGCCGGCAGCATCACCACCATCTCCGCTGATGGCCGAGAGTTGCTGGTCGCGCGCCGCGTCGGGGACGAGCTCAGCGGCGTGACCGAACGGCTGACCGGCACTTGGGCGGATCAGTCCGCGCCGGTCACGCTCGCCGGCATCCGCTGACCGACGTCAGGGGACGGGTTTAGGGTGCCGTCATGACACGCGACGAGAGCGCGATCAGGATCGAACCCGCAACGACAGTGCCGTTCGCCGACATCGAGCACGCGTTCACCGGCGGTGGCGACGGCGGCTCGTGCTGGTGCCAGTGGTTCCTCATCCCGCGCTCGGAGTTCAGTGCGCGAAGCCGGGAGGAGCGGAAACAGCTGCTGCGGCGCGAGCTCGGTGCTGCCGAACCGTCTCCGGCGCTGGTCGCATACGTCGACGACGAACCGGCGGCGTGGGTCCGGGTAGCGCCGCGAACGCACCAGGCGGCGCTCGCGCGCACTCAGGTGGTCAAGCGAGGCAGCGACGAGCCGCCGGATGCCCCCGATGTGTGGGCGATCACCTGCTTTGTGGTGCGCCGGGAGCACAGGGCGAAGGGCATCGCGACGCGCCTCCTCCAAGCCGCGATCGACCACGCGCGACAACACGGTGCGCGGCTCATCGAGGCGTACCCGATCGACACCGAGCGGCGGAAGTCCTCGAACAACGAGCTCTTCGTCGGCAGCGCACGGCTGTTCAGCGCAGCCGGATTCGAAGAGATCGCCCGGCCGACTGAGAGCCGGGTCGTGATGGCGCTGACAACACGCTAGGACGGCTGGGCGATCATCAGCCAGAGGATCACGGCGAGGCCGACTCCGCCGATCCCCGCGAGGGCCATGGGCCGCCACGAGGTCGGGAGTGTCTCGAGCAGCCCCTCGGTGGCGCGCGCCTCAGCCTTGGCCTGCGCGGACGGGGGGATTCGCGCCCCGGAGAGCACTCGGACACCGAGGTAGTACGGCATCGCGATGCCGTACATGGCGCCCATCACCAGCACGAGCAGCGCGATCGACACCCACAGCCACCACGAGCCCCAGAAGTTGCCCATGAAGCCGAGGATGACGCCCGCGACGATCATGACCAGCAGGCCGATGTACATGAAGGTGATGCCCCACGATGAGACATCCAGGAGTGCCGCCATGCGGGCACGGTCCTTTTCCTTGCGGAGGCGGAACGCGACCCCGATCGACGCGCCGTGACCGAGCACGAACGCGAAGGCGCCGAGCACATGAAGGAAGACCATTGTGAGATACACGGCGTCAGCCTAAATGAGTCGATTTCTGCGCGGTAGCCCCCGCCGCGCGTCGGTTGCGGACATCCGCGCCCCGCGCACCTGTCGCGGATCTCCGGAACGGGCGCATCGTGGCGGAGCGGCGCGGATGTCCGAAACGGCGCCTGTTGGGCTGCGGCGCAGCGGATGTCCGGAACGGCGCGGCAGCGGGTCAGGAGTCGAGCGAACTCGCCCGGAACGCCAGCCACAACTGCACCCGGTCCTCAGCGTTCGACATGGACATACCGGTCAGGTCTTCGACCTTCTGGATACGACTGCGCAGCGTGTGCCGGTGGATGCCGAGCTGCGACGACGAGGCTTCCCAACTGCCGTTCTCGGCCAGGAACACGCGCAGCGAATGCAGGAGGTCCCCGGATGCGTCGGCTGCGGTCAGCTCGTCCAGCGGACGCTTCAGGGCGTGCACCATGATCGGCGTCAGGTGCCTCAGCAGCATGTCGACAGAGTCCAGATCGGCGAACCTCACACACGGCTGATCGTCCGCGATCGCGAGTTCGACCGCCTGCTCCGCCTGCATCCGGCTGCCGGCAAGCTGCCCGAGTGCCGCGGGTTCGCCCACCCCGCAGCGAACCGGCACACCTTCCCGCGAAGCACGTTCGAGCCGTTCCGCCCACGCATTCAGCCATGCCGGGTCGAGCACCACGATGACCGTCGATCCGTCGCTCGAGGCGAGATGCGGCAGCCGCAGCTCGTCAAGCCAGTCGAGCACCTTGGACTCGAGCACAACACTTCGTGACCGCGAGCGGATCACCGCGACGGAGAACTCCGAGCCGACCAATCCCCAACGTGCGGCGACGCGCCGCGCGATGCCCTCGTCTCGCGCGAGCAGCACGTCGATGGCATCCGCCCTCGCGACCGGGTCGAGGCGCGCGCTGTGCTGCGGGCTGAACGTGAGGTCGAGCAACGCGGTGGCCTGAGTCGCGAGCTCGCGCACCAGACCGGGGGAGCCGAGCTTGTCCGAGATGACGAGCTGCGCCTTCGGGTCGAGTGGGTGCCCGACCGGGTACACACCGAGGTTGGTGACCCGGATGCGTCGGGACAGCCGCAGCGCAGCGGCAACAGCATCGTCGTGGTGGATGCGCGAGGCGCCGACGCTCGCAATCGGCGTCCCGTACCGGTCGATCACCACAGCCCACCCGTTGATGAGCTTCGAGAGGGTCGTGACGATGCCGGCGGTCTGACCGGTGCGCGCGGCGTGCGTCAGCGCGGTGATCCCGCGGACCAACTGGCCGTCATAGCGGCCACCCCGCTGTTCGCGGGGCGCGGCATCCGAGGCCCGATCGCCAGCCGGATGCGGCGCGGGAACCTGATCAACGGAGCCGTTCTGCACCTGTTCGACGCTAACACGCTGACTTGTACGAAACGGTGCGCGGGCCCCCGTCAGCGCTCCCATTCGGCGGCTGTGCACCCGATCGCGACCTTCCTAGGCTGACACGGACCGGCCGCGACCCTGTGGTTTGCGGGGCGTGTGCACAGGACAAAGGAGTGGTGATGCAGGCAGTCGTATTCAACGGTGAGACCAAAAAGGTGGAGGTCGCCGACGTCGAACTCGCGGCGCCCGGCGCCGGTGAGGTGCGGGTCAAGATCGCCGCGGCCGGCGTCTGTCACTCTGACCTCCACGTCTACCGCAATGAGTGGGATGTTCCCGTCCCGGTCGTCATGGGCCATGAGGGAAGCGGCATCATCACCGAGGTCGGCCCGGGCGTCACCAACCTCGCGGTCGGCGATCACGTCGTGCTGTCTTGGGTCGCGCCGTGCCACGAATGTCGGTACTGCCTGGCTGGGCACGAGGCCCGCTGCCAGGTGGCCGCGACGATCGTCGCACCCGGCGGCGTGCTGCAGGATGGCACATCGCGGCTCAGCCGAGACGGTGAGCGCATCCACCACTACCTCGGCGTCTCATCGTTCGCCCAGGAGGCCGTCGTTCCCGCGAGCGGCGCCATCCGGGTGCGCGAGGACGCGCCACTCGACGTCATCGCGCTCGTTGGCTGTGCTGTCGCAACCGGCGTCGGCGCTGTCACCAACACCGCTCAGGTCGAGCCGGGCTCGATCGTGGCGGTGATCGGATGCGGCGGGGTCGGCCTGTCCGTCATCCAGGGCGCCCGCCTCGCCGGCGCAGAGCGCATCATTGCCATCGACATCCAGGCCGACAAGACGGCACTCGCCATGCGCCTCGGCGCGACGGACGAGATCGACGCGTCCAAGGTCGATGCGGTCGAGGCGCTGCGCGCGCTGATCCCGGACGGCGTCGACTACGCGTTCGACGCGATCGGACGCACCCAGACCACCGAGCAGGCGATCCAGATACTCGGACTCGGCGGCGCCGCGGTCGTCGTCGGCCTTCCGCCCACCGGCTCGAAGGCATACTTCGACCCGCTTGTGCTCGGCGAGTCCGACCAGCGCATCCTCGGCTCGAACTACGGGAGCGTGCGCCCGGCGGTCGACATCCCCGCGCTCGTCGACCGCTACATGGAGGGCGACCTCAAGCTCGACGAGCTGGTCACCGCCCGCCGACCGCTCGATGAGGCCGGCGCCGCGCTGGACGCGCTCAACGACGGTTCGGCGCTCCGCACGCTTCTGATCCCTGCGTCCTGAACTACCCCAACCACCTAAGGAGACACATTGAGCAGCGACGTCGCCGCCTCCAAGCAACCAACATCCACAGACCCCGGCCTCCGGAGGGGGGTGATGGGCAGCGCTGAACTGTTCGCGCAGGCAATCGCGAGCATCGCGCCGAGCGCGGTCATCGCGTTCACCGCCGCATCCATCTTCCTGTCGGCAGGCAACTCCACCTGGTTCTCGTTCGTGCTCGCCACGATCGTGATCCTCGCGGTCGGCTACCTCATCTCGCAGTTCGCCAAGCGGCGCGCCTCGGCAGGGTCGCTGTACAACTACGCTGCGGTCGGGCTAGGGCCGTTCGGCGCCTACCTGACCGGCGTGACCCTGCTCATCGGATGCTTCGGCATCGCCTCCGGTTCGCTGAGCGGCGCGACCACCTACATGATCACCGTGCTGAACCAGCTGGGCCTGCCGATCTCCGGCACCCTGGCGAGCGTGGTCGTGACCATCGTGCTCGGGTCGCTTGCGATCCTGTTCACGATCCGCGGCATCCGGCTCTCCGCCCGCGTCTCGCTCGTGCTCGAGCTCGTGTCGGTCGCGATCATCCTGATCGTGCTCGTCCTCGCCATCGTGCACCTCGGCCCGGCGGCCATTGACCCTGCGCAGCTGAGCCTCGAAGGCTTCGAGTTCTCCGGCGTCGCGTTCGGCATGACCCTCGGCATCCTGGGCTTCGTCGGATTCTCCAGCGCCGACTCGCTCGGACGTGAGGCGAAGAACCCGTACCGCGCCATCCCGCGCGCCATCATGTTCAGCGCCCTGCTCGTCGGTGTCCTCTACGTGTTCGCCGCATACACGCAGGTCGCCCTGCTCGGCGACGATCTGGCGACCTCGGCGAGCCCGCTCGACGACATGGCCACCATGGTCGGGCTGCCCGTCTGGTTCAACCCGATCCTGAACTTCGGTGTTGCGGCATCCTTCTTCGCCGTGGTCGTCGCACCGCTCAACGTGATCGGCCGCATCGTCTACGTCATGGGCAAGGAAGGCGTCGCGCCGGCGTACCTCGGCCAGACGCACCCGACGCAGCTGACCCCGCACCGCGTGCTGCTCACCATCGGCCCTGCGGTGATCGCGCTCACCTCGATCCTGTACATCATGGGCGTGAACGGCATGGACATCGTGGTGTGGGTCGACACGTTCGGCACCTACGGCTACATGGTCGCCTACGCGACGGTCGCGATCGCCGCGGTGCTGTTCCTGCGCCGGATCGGCGTGAAGAACTGGCTCGTGCTGCCGACGGCGATCCTCGCGGTGGGTGCGATGCTCTACGTGTTCTACACGAACGTCTACCCGGTGCCCGCCTACCCGTTCAACCTGATCTTCTGGTTGTTCGCCGGGGTGCTCGCGGTTGCGATCGCCTGGTACCTGTTCCTGAAGGCAAGGCGCCCGCAGGTGATCAACGCGATCGGCTCCACCGAGACCGACGTGCTGGAGGGCATCAGCGGCTGACCCTTCTGCCCCACACGGACGCGCCCGGCACCCGCCGTGGCGCGTCCGTGTCTGTGTAGGCAGAGCTTTGTGTCACAAGCAAGGGAACGATCGCTTGCTTTTGGCACAAACGTCTGCCGAAGGGTCAGCGCTTGCGCGCGGTGACCAGCAGGTACTCCCACTCCATCGTGCTGCCGTCGTCGTCGAGGCCACCCCGGCGAGCGAGTTCGTCCAGCTGGCGGTCGAGCTCGGTCTCCCGCTCCGGGTCGTCCGCCAGGTTCTTGTACGCGGCGATCGTGGGGCCGTAGTGGGACTTGAAGTAGTCCCTGAACTCTTCTGCGCGCGAGAAGTGCTCGATCCTGACCTTCTGCCTGCGCATATCGAGGTCGGTCAGCCGATCTCCGAACAGCTCCCGGATGTGATCCTCGCTTCCCCACAGCGGCCCCGGCGAAGCGCCGGGCGGGGGAGGCGGCGCGAACGGCTTCATGGTGGCGAAGAGCTGGCCGATGTAGCCCTCCGGCGTCCAGTTGATCAGGCCGAGGGTGCCGCCTGGCTTCAGCACGCGGAGCGCTTCGTCCGCGGTCACCTGATGGTGCGGAGCGAACATCACGCCAACGCACGACAGCACCGTGTCGAACTCGCCATCCGCGAACGGGAGGGCCTCCGCGTCCGCCTCCCGCCACTCAAGTGTCGCTCCTCGCTCCTTGGCCTGACGCTCGCCCGCCTGCAGGAGCTCCGGTGTGAGGTCGCTCGCCACCACATCCGCCCCGGCGAGCGCGGCAGGGATCGCGACATTGCCTGATCCAGCCGCGATATCGAGCAGGCGGTCGCCGGGATTCACTCCCGCTGCCTCAACCAGCACCGGTCCGAGGCTCGCGATGAGGTCGGATGCGAGGGTCGCGTAGTCGCCGAACGCCCACATCGCCCGATGCTTGGCCTTGAGCGCCCGGTCGGCGTCGGTTTGGGTTTCTTCGCTGGTCACGATGCACATCCTTTCGTCGTGTCGGGGAGCTGACACGACGGTCGGGATCGATCGTCCCCGACAGGACGATTGTGCGCTCCCATCGGCCCACTGTCGAGACCCGTGCGGGAGACTCAGATGATCGGCACGCCGCGCCGAATGCGCCGCCTGGCGTCCCACAGCATCAGGTTGTACGGGAAGCGGCGCAGCACGCCAGGAGTCACCCGGTTGAGGGAAGCCGTGAGGCGCAGCCAGCGGTCGAAGCGTGCCTGCTGGCGCTTTGTCCACGGCAAGCCGAGCTCGCGGCGGAACTCCTCTGGCAGGAAACCCAGGGTGAGGAACCGGTTCGCCGGGCCGAACAGCGCGGCGAGCGGGCGGGGGAGGAACCGCAACTCGGCGAGCCGCTGCAGGTAGTCGCGCGTCAGATCGTCCATACGGATCTCCCGGATGCTCCGGTGCCAGTACTCGTCGAAGGCGCGCAGACTCTCCGGCCACAGGTCTTCTGGCATCTGCAGCGTCGTGCCGAAGGCAGCCGCCCGACGGTAGAAGTCTTCCGCGTCAGCGTCGTCCATCGGGCCGTGCAGACGGATCATCACGTCCCGCACACCCCAGTAGATGCAGGCTGCCACCCAGAGTTGCAGCTCTTGATCGAAAGCGGAGTACGGCACCGGCGCATCCGGGTCAGAACGCACCTGCGCGTGCACCCGACTGATCTGATGGCGCAGTTCGCGCTTCTCCGCATCCGTGCCCCCGGATGCGACTGCCAGGTAGGTGAACGTCGTGCGGGCGCGCTTGAGCGGATGCCGGTCGAGACGCCCGCCGTCGACCCGGCTCTCGACGACCCCACGCCCTATCGGCAGCATGGATAGCTGCATGATGACGTTGGCGCCGCCCGCGGCGAGGCCGATGCCGTCGCTCAGGATGCCGTTCACCCCTCCATTCTGCGGCTCAAATGCGTGAACGCTGAGACGGTTCCGGTGTTTTCGGCGTAGCATCCGGCGCAAATCGCTACGTCCGCTACGGAGGTGCCGGATGTCCCACAGCCAGCCTCAGCCGGGTCAGCCCGTCCAGTCGTCAGGCGCCGCGGGATTCATCGTCCTCCTGGTGATCGGCATCGTGTTCAGCCTGATTGGTGCCGGGCTGCTCAGCTCGGGCATCTGGTCAGGCGTCATTGCCGCCAAGCAGAACGACCAGGGCTACTTCATCACCGGTCCCGACACCATCACGAGCTCGACCTACGCGCTGACATCGCCGCGGAGCACCGGGTTCACCGACCGGGACACGAGCACCGTGCTGCCGTTCGACATCGCAACCGCGCGGCTATCGGTCGAATCGACGGGCGATGAGGACATCTTCGTGGGGGTCGGCCCGAGCGGCGAGGTGGCACGCTACCTCGATGACGTCGCGCACACCGAGGTCGATGTCGGCAACGGCCGCTTCAGGGTGAGCAGCAATGACGTTCCCGGTGAACGCGAACCGGGTCGGCCCAGCGCTGAGGACATCTGGATCGAGTCGGCAACCGGCTCGGGCCCCCAGGAGATCGTCTGGCCGGTGCAAACCGGCAACTGGTCGGTCGTGATCATGAACGCCGATGCGAGCCGCGACGTCTCAGTGGAAATCGAGGCGGGCATCCGCAGCGACCTGCTCGCGCCGATCGCACTCGGCCTGATTCTGGCCGGGTTGGGGATGCTGGTAATCGGCATTCCGCTGACCGTCATCGGAGCGATGGGGCTGGGTCGACGCCTTCCGGGCGACGGATACCCGGCGCCCACCGTGGCCTCCGTCACGCCTGTCCCGGAGGTGGAGCGCCGTCCGTACCCGGCACAGCTCACCGGTGTGCTGGATCCCGGGCTATCGCGCTGGCTGTGGCTCGTCAAATGGCTGCTCGCCATCCCGCACTTCATCATCCTTGCCGGTCTGTGGATGGCCTTCGTGATCACGACAGTCATCGCCTTCTTCGCGATCCTGTTCACCGGCCGCTACCCAAGGTCGCTGTTCAACTTCAACGTCGGCGTGCTTCGCTGGAACTGGCGGGTCAGCTTCTACTCCTACTCCGCGCTGGCGACCGACCGCTACCCACCGTTCACCCTCGCGCGCACCGACTACCCCGCGGACTTCTCGGTCGACTACCCCGAGAAGCTCAGTCACGGACTCGTCCTCGTCAAGTGGTGGCTGCTGGCGATACCGCACTACCTGGTTGTCGCGGCGCTCGTCGGTGGCGCCGGCTGGTGGACCGGCTGGTGGGGGTGGCGCTGGGGCTGGGAGCGCTGGGACGGACCCAACCCGGCCGGTGGCATCTCCCTGCTGACGGTGCTGGTGCTGATCGCTGCCGTGATCCTGCTGTTCACGAACCGCTACCGGGTCGCTCTGTTCGACTTCATCATGGGCATCAATCGCTGGCTGTACCGGGTCACCACCTACGCTGCGCTGATGCGCGATGAGTACCCGCCGTTCCGGCTGGACACCGGGCCCGCCGAGCCGGAGCAGGTCGCAGCCCCGGCCAGCGCGCCACCTCCCGTGATCGGCTAGCTCTGCCCGCCCGCGGATGCGCGGCGCACGCTCGCGCCGGATCGCACCAGTGCGCTCGGTTCAAGCGACTCGAGCTCACCGAGCCAGCCGATCCGATCCGGGCTGAATACCGCGGTGGCGGTGTACCGTCCGGCAAGCAGCCAGTGCGAGCGCAACTCGGCGGGTGCCCGCAGCTCGGCAAGCGGCTGGCTGCCGGCGAGGGCGATGGTGACTTCGTCTGGTGTGACGCGCGCGGGGTCCAGCTTCAAGGTGACCGACACCCGCACGCTGCCATCGTCGTCTTTGGACAGCCGACAATCGCCCGCCACCAACGTGAACCGTCTGCCGCCCACCTGCTTGCGCGCCACGGCGGCGTCCAGTTCGGCCGCCCACCGCCGCGTGATCGCCTCGTCGGTGAACTGAAGGGCAGTCGATCGGGCCGCGTCGCGCATCCGCTCCCGGTCCGGTTCCGGCATCGCAATGAGCTGTGTGACGCATCCGGCAACCGCGTCGATGTCGCCCGCCGGTACCAGAAAGCCGTTCACGCCGTGTCGGATGATGTCGCTCGGACCGTAGGGGATGTCGTACGCGATCGGAATGCATTCGGCCGCCATTCCCTCCTGCAGCACCAGCGGAAACCCCTCGAACTCGCTGGTGAGGAGCAGGAAGGATGCGGACTGGAAGTGCCGGCGCGCATCCGGCTCGAAGCCGCGCAGGTGGATACGGTCTGCCGCCCCCAGCTCTGCGATGAGCCGCGCGAGACGCGCGCGTTGCGTTCCAGCGCCATAGATGTCGAGTGTCGCAGGGGCACCAACCGCAGCGACCGCCCGAATGGCGTGGTCGATTCGCTTTCGCGAGTCCAGCGTGGCGAGCATGATGCCGCGGGACGGATCGCGGTCAGGAACCCCGGTCAGGTCGGGCATCGACACGGCGTTCGGGATCGTGACGAGGTTATCGGTCGGCCCTAACAGCACCTCGATGTCCTCCCGCTGCCGGTGCGTCAGGGCGACGACGGCGTCGAAGTCGTGGAGGTTGGTCAGGACCTCCGCGCGACTTGGCCGCAGCGGCCCGAATGGGCGCTCGGCCGTCGCGAGGTGCGAGTTGTGGATGACGTGCACTTTTGTGACGTTCGGGCGGTTGTAGGTGCGCGCGAACCGGGCGACGATCTTGCTGTCGACAATCGCAATCGCGGGCTCGTCGCCGATGAGGTGGTCGAGCCAGGCCGCGTACAGCTGCCAGATGCGCCGCCAGATGCGCACCGGATTGCCCTCGCGGTCGAACAGCACGATCTGGCGTCCGCCGACAGTGCCACGCACCTTGCGGTCGCGCAGGTCGATGGCCAGCAGGGTCCCGTCGCGCCGGTAGTGGTCGACTTGCAGTTCCGTTGTGCCGTCGGCGGCCATCCTGGTCTCGGTCTGGCGCGTCAGCAGGCGGTGGATTGTTCCCCGTGGCAGTCGTTCCGGCACAGTCAGTTCGGGCGCGGTCGCCGTGGTGGGGAAGTCATCGAAGTTCTCGAGCGACTCCAGGTAGTCCCACAGATTGACGATCCGGATGCCCGGGATGAGCGTTCCGCGTTTCGTCTCCCGTGTGATCACCGCGTCGTAGTCGCGGCCGTAGTCGAAGGTGAGCACGTCAACACTGGCTCCTGCCAAGCTGACAAACGCGCGTGATCGGCGGAGGAGTGCGCCGGTCATGCCGCCGTAGGTGCGCGGGATCGACCAGGTGAGGGCGAGTTGTCTCCCCGGGGGGAGGGTGATGCTCCCGGCCGGCTCAGGCACGGTTCTTCTTGAGCAATCCGGTGATGATCCCCACTATGCCAGCCCCGAACATGATGGCACCGATGATCAGCAGGCTCGCACGCAGGGCACCTTCGCCGATGCCCTCTGTGCCAGTCAAGCCGACGATGAAGCCGATCGCGGCGCAGATGGCGCCAAGCACCGCGAGCACGATTCCCACAATCAGCCACACATTGCGGTTGCGGGGCGTCGAAACGGTCTCCCTGCTGGTCATGATTCCTCCCTCGCTTTCGCGTCAGACTAGGTCGGCCAGGCAGCCAGCGACGGAATTGGAGGGAAAGTTACAGCCGCCTTGGCGTTGGCTCGTGTGCTCAGTCCTTGAGGTCGACCACCTGCACGCCGCTCGGCGAATCCAGCACCAGCACATGCCGTGCCGACACTCCCTCGAGCGCGGCAACGACTCTGTCCACGTCGCGTTCGACTCCGGGCGCTGCGTCCGCGCGCTCGAGCACGGTGACCTTGGCGCCCGTGGCCTCGCGTATGCGCTCGCCCTGCCCGTGGTCAGCGGTGACGAGCAGCACCCGGCCGATCGCGCTGACGGTGCCCCCTGGCACGACAGCGCCGCGATCGTGCCGCCAGACGGCGAAGTGATACCAGGACACCAGCACGGTGGAGACCAGGATGCCAAGTGGTGCCCGGATGCTGTCAACCAGCCCGGCGCCGCTCATCGGGTCGAGGAAGAACACGAACAGCTGGTAGCCGATCACCAGCAGGGTGATGAGCGCAACGAGCGCGCTCACGCCGAACACGACGATGAGGTACACCCGCTTGGCGCTCGACACCGGAACTCGGCGCCAGACCAGCCACCACACGGGCGCGCTCACGGCCAGGATCGCGATGCCGCCGAAGAGCAGCGAGCGTGGGTCGCCGAAGTAGAGAGCCGGGGTGATCGCTGCGAGTGTCGCATTGATCACAATGCCGACACCGGTTGCCGCGCCCGCGAGCGCCGCACCGGAGACGGCGAGGCGGCCCGCGTGCATGACACTCTCGCGCGCGGTTGCCGAGCGGTGGTACAGCAGCACAAGCGCGCCGATCAGCGCCGCGGACACCCCGCCGGCGAGGGGCCACAGCGTGACGCTCAGCGGATCGCCGCTGCCGGCCACCAGAGTCAAAAGCACGTAGAGCACGGTCGCCGTCCCGCCGATTGCCATACCGGTGGGCAACAGGATTCCCATGATGACCAGCGCCACGGCATTGAAGACGGTGCTGAGCGTGCGACCGGCGTCCCGGTACCAGTGCAACCACCAGACGAGTGCGCCGCCGGCCGCCCAGATGAGCGCCTGCAGGGCCCACACCCACCACGGGGCGCCCAACGACGGTGTGTTGGTGGCGATCGCCACCACTTCGTTGACCAGCGTCGACAGCAGGTTGATGCTGCCGCCGATGATGAGCGACAGGCCGAAGACCCAGCCGAGCACGATTGGGACGGTGCGCATCCGGACCGGTCCCTTGTCTCGGTGTGCCAGCATCCAGCGATGCCACACCCACACCAGCGCCCAGACGAGCGCGTTGGCCAGCGCGTACGGGTCCCACGACAGCTGACGGCCGAAGCCGCCTACAGGAAAGACGGTCCACTCTGGGTTCAGCAGCGACGCCAGAAAAGACAGGAGCGCGACCGTGGCTGTGATCAGCGAGATCGTGTGGGCGATCGTCAGGTAGAGGCCCCACCAGATCGACCTGCGCTCATCCGGCTCACTGAGTCGTCGCCAGCTGAGCCACCACAGCACGAGCGCGAGCGGGCCGGCGATCAGGGCGAAGGCGAGCGATCGCGACAGGTTGTCGAGTTCGAAGACGGTGCGTCCGCCCGTGTCGAAGGGGCGGCCGAGCAGGCCAGCCAAGCCGATCGCCGCCGTGATCACGAGGATCAGCAGGAGGGTATAGATGACGATGCGCCGTACGGTGGCGCCCGCTCCGGATGCCTGCACGGGCGCGCTCGGCTGGGGCTGTGTCTCAGTCATGTTCTTCGCCTATCGTCCGATGCAGATGGTCAGCTCCCACGGAGCACGGTCAATCCGCCAGGTTCCGTCGGTGTTCTCCAGTTTGAATTCGCTCTCGCTCTCCCAGCCGCCGCCGCCGATCGGCCCGCGATCACTCGTCACGGCGACGAGCACGCCGACGTCCGCCGTCTCGGAGCGGATGTCCGTGGAGAGCAGGGTCACGCGAACGCTCCCGTCCGGGAGCTGGGACTCCACGAATTGGCAGTCGTCCAAGACCTCCTGGCTGAGGTACTGCTGCGCGGTTTCCTCGTCGCCTTCGATCACCGCGGCCGAGTAGCGCTGCACGACACCCTCCGGCGTGTCCGCATCGAGCAACTCGGGCTCGCCGCGACCGAACACCACGATGACTGCGACAACCACGAGCACAGCGATGACGGCGATGACCGCGATCAGTGCGCGGTCGGGCTTACGTGCCTCCATGAGATCAGCATGGCGTGAAGTGCGGATGATGAACAATCACATCCGACGGTGATTCGTGAGTCAGGTGCCTTCCGCCCCGGAGTGATCGAGGAGGATCGGCGCGCCGGCCGCGCCGGCGGTGTCGTATCGCTGCCCGACCACCTGGACCTGCTTGTGGATGAGGTCCCAGGCCTCGACCACCACCGCATCGAACCGCTCGCCTCCGACGTCGACGAGGTCGACGCTTGCGACGGCGATCCGGTCGGCGTCGTCCTGTGATGCGGCGAAGTCTCGAGCGACTCCCGCGCTGTCCCTCGGGCTTTCGGTCGTGAAGCGGTGCAGCGCTCGGTGGCCGTCCTTCTCGACGATCGCGAATGCCAGCAGTTCAGCGCCGGTCTCGGAAATGGTGCCGAGAGCGGTCTGCAGAGTCGTGTCAGTCAACGACACCAACTCCGGTGAGAAGTAGACCATGCGTCGAATTCTATGGCCAGGCACCAGCGACGCGCGCGGCGAGTCAGGACTCGCCCACGGTGATCCTTCGCCCGCTCACCTTGGTCGGTCGGATGCGAAGCCAGCGGACGCCCGCGCCCGTGATCCACTTGACTCGGATGCCGCGCTGCTCCGCGAGTCTCGCGATCACCTCCTCGTCGGTGATCTCCTCGGCCTGACCGACCACCAGCACACTCCAGGAGCCCTCGGCATTCGTGTCCGACCCGTCGATCTCAAACGACACCCACGGCCATTGCAGCGCGGCGTTCAGCTTGGCTCCGACCCCGGTCGGGAAGGTGACACAGCCGGTATCGGCATCGATCACATGGTTGACCGGGAAGATCTCCGGTCGCCCTTCGATGACGACACCGAGCCGGCCGAGCCGTGACTCGGCGAGCAGCCGCGTGCACTCCTCGGGGGAGAGGTCGATGAGCCAAGTGTGCGGGGTCATCGGCGCCAACTCGAGTCGGTCACTCCGGCTGTGCGGAGCTCGTGAGCCGGATCGAACACCGGCCGAGCGGCGGGCATGATGGCGAGGTCGCCGGTGCCGCCGATCGCGACCCGGTCATCGCCCAAGTCAATGCGAATCCTTCGGCCGGCCAACGCGATGCCGTCCAGGTGCAGGCGGTGCACCCACCCAGGCAGGTCGGGAGAGATCCAGAAACGCCCCTCGGATGGGACGGGCTCAAGCTGGAGAATCGTGCGGAGCCACAGCAGCGGGGAAGCCGCCGACCACGCCTGAGGCGAGCATGACGACGGGTAGACGGCCGGCTCACCCAGTTCGTCCCGGGAGAAACCGGCGAACAACTCCGGCGGTCGGCCGTCGAACTCGACAGCGACATCGAGTTGCCGCTCGATAACAGTCATCGCCGCTTCGTGGAACCCATATCTCGACAACCCCCACGCGCAGATGGCGTTGTCATGCGGCCACACCGAACCGTTGTGGTAGCTGACCGGGTTGTAGGCGCGCGCGTTGGCGTCGAGCGTGCGGATGCCCCACCCGCTGTCCATCCCGGAACTCAGCAGTCGTTCGGCGGCGGTTGCTGCGTACCGGTCGTCGACGATGCCCATCCAGAGGCAATGGCCAACGTTGGAGGACGCGACCGCGACCCGCCGTTTCTGGCCATCCAGTGCGAGTGCGAAGCAACCGGCATCCGGGTCCCAGAATTCGGCATTGAACTTCTCACGCAGGCGCGCCGCCTTCTCGAGGCAGTCTTGGCGCAGCTCGTGGTCGTCGGCCAGCGCCGCCAGCTCGGCTCGGGCCAGGTACGCACCATACGTGTAGGCCTGCACCTCGCACAGTGCGATCGAACCGGTCGCGAGCGCGCCGTCGGCGTGCCGGATGGCGTCCCACGAGTCCTTCCAGCCCTGGTTCACCAGGCCGTAATCGCCGACCCGCTCGTACTCGACGAACCCGTCGCCGTCCCGGTCCCCGTAGTTCTCGATCCAGTTCATCGCCGCGTCGATGTGCGGCAGCAGCCGATCCAGCAACTCAGGGTCCGGGTGCCAGCGCTGCAGTTCCGCGGCGACGATGACGAAGAGGAGTGTCGCATCGACTGAGCCGTAGTAGATGTCTGCCTCATCGATGGTGCGGGCGGCGGTGCCGGTGTACCGCACTTCGTGCAGGATCTTGCCCGGTTCCTCGCCAGACCTCTGGTCGACCCGCGTGCCCTGCAGCCGAGCGAGAGTCTGCAGCACCCCGGCGCACAGCGACGGGTCGACGATCAGCGCCATCCACGAGGTCAGCAGCGAGTCGCGGCCGAACAGGGTCATGAACCACGGTGCGCCGGCTGCGATGAGGGGGAGGTCAGGGTGACCCTCATCGCGGATGCGCAGGGCAGCTAAGTCATCCGCCGTGCGTCGTAGGGTGCGAACCAACTCGATGTTGTCGCTCTTCACGTCTAGCCAGAAGCTCTGCTGCTGCTCCTCCAGTTCCCGAGCGGCCTCCTGATTGCTGGCGAGCGGGCCGAACGGACCGACCAGGGTCCCGTGGTGAGTCGAGGCGACGGACACGACCTGACGCCACGTCTCCCGCGGCTCGAGAGACACCTCCCAACGAGCACCCGTTTGGGTCACCGACGCGGTGCCGCCGAAGTCGACGTCAACCGCGCGGTCGGTGTCTCCGGCACGGCGGAACTCCAGCCGGGAGCCGTCGACCCGACACTCACGCTCGCGCTCCACCCGGCGCGACTCCTTGACCTCGAAGAGGTCGGCGAAGTCGCAGTCCGCGTCGAGCGCGACCTCCAGCACGGTCGGTTCCAGCCCGTGGTTGGTGATCTCGATGAGTTCCTTCATGCCGTCCGCGAAGGCGCGACGCCGGAACACGACGATGTCGGCATCCGCGTGCCCGATCTGAGGACGCCCGCGGCCGACGAACGTCCTCACGAACGGGGAGGGGGCGTCGAGTCCCAGCGGTTCCGTCACAGCACCGGCGACCGTGAGCACCCAGTTGGAGAGGATGCGGGTGTCGAGCACGAACAGTCCCTGGGTGAACAGGGGGGACATGTTGCCGTCACCGTCGGACAGCGCGAAGGACCGGCCGCTGATCAGGGACACTCCCGCCTGCGGTCCGTGGACGGCGGGCACAGGGATGGTTCCTTCGAATTGTGTGGTGTCAGCCATCTCTACTCGGCTTGGATGAGTCCGTCGTTGATCTGCTCGCTGCCCAGCATTGCCGCGTAAAGCGCGAGGTGCCTGAGAACCATCCGCTCGGTCGAGAACCGCCTCACCGCCGCGTCGCGGCAGTCATCGCGGTTGAGCCGGTCGACGGCGGCGAGTGCGTCAGCGAGTTCATCCTCGTCATCGCGCAGGTAGCCGGTGACGCCGTCGTCGACGATCTCCGGAGCGGCGCCACCCGGGAACGCAAGCACCGGTGTGCCGCAGGCCAACGACTCGATCATGACCAGACCGAACGGTTCGCGCCACCGGATCGGATTGACGAGCGCCCTGGCGTTCTGCAGGAGTTCGATCTTCTGTTCCGGTCCCACCTCCCCGATGTATTCGGCATCCGAGCCCAGGCGAGGTTCGACGTACTCGCGGAAGTAGGCTCGCTCGCTCGGTTCCCACATCTTCGCGGCGATCAGGATACGATGCCCGGCTTTGCGTGCAATGTCGATGGCGCGGTGGGCGCCCTTCGTGGGTTCCATCCGGCCCAGGAACAGCACATAGTCGCCCGAGCCGTCGCCCTCGCTGTACTGTTCGACGTCGATTCCGTGATGGATGACCTGGCGGAAGCGGAGCCCAGGAGCGCTCCGCCGCTGGTCGTGAGAGATAGCGATCAGTGACACCCGGTCGTCGACGGGTGCCAGCGCGTCGACCTGGCTTGGGATGCATTCCCCGTGCAGTGTCGCAGAGACCGGAATGCCCGCCGGGTGCGAGCCGACCATCGTCGGACCGACACTCGTGTGGTCGTGAATCACGTCGACATCGCGCAGGCTCTTGTACGCGTCGCGGGAGTGACGCAGCGCGAGCATGGGCGGCTCGGGTGTGCCAGCGGCCTTATCGAAGGACCAGCGGCGTTCAGCCGGGTGGGTCGATTCCCCGACGGTGAAAAGGACCGGCTCATGCCCGTGAGTGGCGATTCCGTGAACGAGCTGGTCGATGACCATCTCGATGCCGCCGTACCGGGGCGGCGGGATCGGCACTGCACACGGTGCGATCACGCCGATGCGCATGGTGGGCAGCGACGGCTTAACCGGGCTGGCCGCGAAGCGCGACTCGGGTCGTTTCGCTGGCTCTTGTCTCATGTGGCCTCGTTCGGGGTTTGGCTGAACCTAAGCACCGCAACCTGCGCGGACGCCTGCGCTGGTCTGACCGCTTCGCGGGAGTCCGCTGGCTCTTATCTGAACAGCGCCTCTACACCTGCTGGCCGAGCTCCTGCAGAACGCTGGGAAGTTCGTCGACGAGTTCGCGCGCCAGGTAGCCGGTTGGGCCGATGCGAGCGGCCAGGCGATCACCGGATGCAGCGTGCAGGTGGGTGCCCCAACAGGCCGCTTGCTCGACCGAGGCGCCGCGAGCGAGCAGACCCCCGATGGCGCCGGCGAGCACGTCACCGCTCCCCGAGGTGCCGAGGCCGCCCTGACCGGAGTCATCGACCCACATCCGCCCATCGGGCGCCGCAATATGGCCGAAGCTCGTCACAACCGCGCCGAAGCGCTCGGCGATGCGGCGCAGGTCGTCGGCGCGATCTTCGAGATCTCGCCCGAGCAGCCTGCTTGCCTCACCCTCGTTCGGTGTCAGCACCAGGCGCCCGCGCAGCTCGCCGACCTGCTCGACGACGTGCGGAATCGCCGCGAGCGCGTACGCGTCGAGGAGGACCGGAGTCGAACGCCCGACCAGTTTCGGCAGCTCACTCACGAGCGTGATCGCCTCGTGCGCGTCATCCAGGCCGGGACCGACGACGACAGCGTCCGCGCGGGCCAGTTCGTCTTCCAGCCGGTCAAGCCCGTTGCCGCGCACGGAACCGGCGGCGTCCTCGGCCAGGCCGATCACGCCCGATTCCGGCACGGCGACGGCGACGCCAATCGCAACGGATTCTGCGACGGCGATGGTGAGCCGGCCGGCCCCGACGCGCAGCGCGGCGAGTCCAGCCAGCATCGCAGCGCCGGGGGAGCGGCGCGCCCCGCCGACCACCAGGATGGCGCCGCGGTCGTACTTCGAACCCGCCCCGCTGGGCAGTGGCCACTCCCGCAGCGCGTTCGGCGTGAGCGGCTCAGTGTGGGAAGGCATCCCGATCCCCGGTGTGCGCTGTCACTGCGGCACCGGCATCCTGCAGGTGCTCGACGACGTTGTAGGAGTCAACCGTCCAGGAACCGTCGACCCGCACGAGCCGACTCACCGACGCGTTGAGCACCGGGGTCGACCGGGCCAGCTGGAGGATCTCGGGTTCGGTGAGTCGTTCGCACAGCGACCGGATGATGGTGACGACCGCGTCGTGGGCGACTATGAGCACTGTGCGGTCGGGCTCGAGCCGGTCGATGTCACCGAGCGCCGCGCGCAGCCGGAAAGCGACGTCCACCCACGACTCCCCGCCGGGCGGGCGGTAGTAGTACTTGCCGAGATGCTGACGCCGGGCGGCTTCGGTTGGGTAGCGGGCGATGATGCCGTGCTTCGTCAGCGCGTCGAGGATGCCGAGCTCGCGGTCGCGAAGCCGTTCATCGACGATGAGGTCGAGGTCGCGGCGCTGATTCACCCTGAGGCGCTGCGCCGTCTCCAGCGCCCGGACGTACGGGGAGCACCAGACCACATCCGGGAACTCATCGTCGGAGAGCGATTGCAGCCAGCGGCCGAGCGCATCCGCCTGTTCGACGCCTGTCTCGCTCAACGGGACGTCCGCATCCCTGGACGGAAGCTCGATCTCCTCGGCTCCGCTGGATTCGGCCTTGGACGCGGCGATATTGCCGATGCTCTCGCCGTGGCGGACCAGCGTCAGTGCAGTGACTCCCATGGCAGGCACCCTAAGCCTGAGCGCTGAGCGTCGGACAGGAACGACTGCCGGGCGGCTGGCCGCCGGGAGCCTGGGCTGCTTCAGGGTTGGTAGAAGTACGGGTCGAGCACTCGCACCTCGGTGATGTTGTCGATCGGCAGCGAGTTCAACTCGGCCACCTCCCGGATCGCCTCCGGGTTGGGTCCGTCGTACACGCAGAACGTCTTGCCGTTGTCGGGCGTCACGTACGAGTGCAGCCAGGTGACCTCGCGGCTCGCATTGTTGCCGACAACCGACATGCAGGCGTTGCTCCCGGCCGCGTCCAGCGGAATGCTGAGACCGTCCGGGAAGGTGCGCTCGATCAGGTAGCGGGGCATCATGACCTCCAGTTCGGGCCGGCCGTGCGCCGGCACAGCCCAGCTTTCGCTGCCGGAGGCCCCGCCACATGGGTGACGATTGCCTATTTCGTGCTGTCGTCCGCACTGCCGATCCGTGCGGCGGCCCGACGCGAGTCGACCTGCAGTTTCTGCAGCACCGCCGAGACGTGATGGTCGACGGTGCGCACCGAGACCACCAGTCGGCGCGCAATGTCCGCGTTGGTCAGGCCCTCCGACAGCAGCCCGAGCACCTCGCTCTCGCGGGCCGTCAGACCGGCCGGGTGCGCCCGCGTGGTCTCCATCGCGCCGCGCGGCAGGTTCCGGATGCCGCGTGTCCGCAGTTCCCGTCGGATGCGAGCGGTCGCCCGCGAGGCGCCCAGGGCGATGGCGCCGTCCAGTGCCTCGCGGAGCGCGTGGGTTGACCCTTGGTCGAGCCGCACGAGGACCGACTCGAATGGGCATCCGATCTCCTGCCACGCGGTCGTTGCCTCATCGAATCGGCCGGCCAGCCAGGCGGCGTACGGAGCGGCCGCGCCGCGCGCATCCGGCGTCTCACCCGCCCGCTGCAGCCAGCTCGCGAGCTCTCCGATCGCCCACCCGTGGTCGTACCGGTGTGCAAGCTCCAGCGCCGACTCCAGCCGGTCAGTGCGCGTGACGTCGCCGCCCGCCCAGTACTCGAATTCGGCGCTCGCCACCGCGGCCGGCCACACGCGCTGCAGATCACCGGTCGCCTCGGCCAGCGTCCACGCCTCGTCGAGGGCTTCCCGGGCACCGGGGTCTCCTCGACGCGATCGGATCAACGCGAGCACCGTGGAGGCGACGATCCGCGCGATGACCGGGCAGGCTCGCGAGACGACGGCGTTCGCGAGCGCTGCCGCCTCCGCCCATCGCCCCTGCTCGAGCAGCACGCGTGCCTTCCACGCTGTCGCGTAATCGGCGCTCGCGTCCAGGTCACGCGACTCGCTCCACTCGATGGTCTGATCCAACCACCTCTGCGCTGCGCTGTACCGGCGAATCTCACCCGAACCTGACCCGAGGTTGCTCAGGGCAACGGCGACGAGGGACGGTTCCGCAGCCGCACGGGCGTGCTCGAGCGCCTTCATCAGGGTGTGCTCCGCCTCATCCGGTGCGAGGAAGAGCTGGGCCGAGCCGACAGCGTTGTAAGCGCGGGAAAGCACCCGCTCAGCGCCCTCTTCGCCCGCGAGGTCGATCGCCGCACGGCCCAGGGTCACGGCGGTCGCGTTGTCGCGCGCGAGCATCGCCAGCGTCGCGGCCTGTGACAGAGCGAGCGCGTACGGCTCGCCGCCGACCTGTTCGAGCACCGTGAGGGCACGAGCGATCCGATCGTGTGCTTCCGGCCCGCGACCGGCGCTCCAGGTCGCGGACGACGCCATCACGCGGGCCACCCCCGCACGGGTCGGCTGGCCAAGTCGATCGAGAATGTCGGCTGCGCTGTCGAAGCTCGTCACTGCCGCATCCGCGTCGCCGAGCGCCAGACAAGCGGCAGCATGACCCTCGAGAGCCTCGGCCAGCTCGGGGGAGGTGCCGCTGCTGTTCTCCACTACTGCCCGGAAGTGACTCGCTGCTGCCCGTCGCTCACCGTGCGCGGCCGCCTCCCGTGCGGCATCCAGCGAGTGCGTCACGATGGCCACGCGATCGTGCGCTCCGCGTGCGTGCAAGGCGAGTTCCACGGCTCCCGCGTCCGAGAAGGATTCGAGCTGAGCGAGGATGTGTGAGTGCAAACCCCGCCTCTCGGCGGGCGGCACAGTCTGCTCGATCGCCCTCCGCGCTAGTTCGTGGCGAAAGCCGAGCCAACCATCGGTGGCGATCAGGATTCCGTCTTCTACACACTCGTCGATCGCCGCTGGCTGGGCGCTCAGCCGTTCGAGTCGCAGCAGGCTGCACCCGGATGGCATGACCGAGATCAGTTCGAGCGTGCGACGCGCGGCGGGCGACAGCCGGCGTGCTCGACCCAGCACGCTGTCGGCGACGGCCGCGGGCACGTCGTCCAGGCCGGATGCGATGACCTCGGTGACGTAGAACGGGTTGCCGCTGGTCACCTCACGCAGCCTCGCCGCGTCGATGTCGACGCCGGCCGCCAGTTCGGCGACGGCGTCGAGCGACAACGGCGGTACCGCAATGCGGTTCTGCCTTATGCCGGCCAGACGCCCAAGAGCAATTCGAAGCGGATGCTCGTTCCCGACCTCGTCAGACCGGAAAGTCACAATCAGCAGCACCGGGGCGGTGGCGAGTCGCCGAGCGACGTGCACGAGCACGTCCAGGGTTGCCCCGTCCGCCCAATGGACGTCCTCAACGACGACGACCGTCGGCTGCGAGGCGACCTGCGACAGGAAGGTGCTCGCGGTAGCGAACAGGTCCGGGTCCGATCGTGCGCGTTCTGCCAGGTCGCGGCGGATTCGTCCCAGAATCTCCACGACCGCCCCCAGAGCTGGCGCCGGTTCGATCGGGTCGCAGCGTCCGACGAGCACCCTGACCGAATCGGCGTTCGCCCCCACGAATGCAGACACAAGGGCGGACTTGCCGATGCCCGCCTCGCCGCCGACAAGCACCATCCGCCCTGCCCCTGCACGAACCAGGGCAAGGTCGGCGTCGAGTTGCGTCATTGCGGAGTCGCGCTCAAGGAGTGCCACGGCTCGATGGTAGGTCGCGGCTGCTGGTAGCGACACTCTCGATAGTGCTACTATCAGTGTGTGAGGATTTCCGAAGCGGCCGACCGGGCACGCGTCAGCCAGACGACACTGAAGTACTACATTCGCGAGGGGCTGGTCCACGAGGGCGCGCGCATCGCGACGAATCAAACCGTGTACGACGAATCCCACGTGAAGCGCGTGAAGCTGGTGCGCGCACTGCTCGAGACCGGGGGACTGTCGGTTGCAGAGGCGGGCCGCGTGCTTGCCGCCGTAGACGAGCATCCGGATGCTCCTGCATACGCCTTCGAGGCCGCACAGCACGCCATGGGGGCCGCGCACCGCGATGCCGGCTCCTCATCCTCACGCGAGCGCGTCACTGAGCTGGCGAAGTCGAGTGGCTGGGGGTACTCGGACCAGAACCCCGGCATCGCGATGGCTGCCCGCGTGCTCGACGGCTTCGACTCGATCGACTTCGCGCTCCCGGATGATTTTCTGGCGAGCTACGCGGCAGCTGCAGAGCGGCTTGCGAAAGCGGACATCCTTGCCCTGCAATCGCGGCACGACACCGAATCGGTGACAGAACTGATGGTCGCGGGCACAGTGCTCGGCGACGCCCTCATCGCCGGGCTCAGGCGAATCGCGCAAGAGAACGAATCGGCGGCCGCCTTTCCGGTCGACCAGTCGCCGGCACAACCAACAACAGGAGAAACGCAATGACAACACACGTCCTACTCGGAGGCAACGGAGCGGTGGGACGTGAGACCGCGACCCAATTGCTCGGGCTGGGAATCGACGTCGCCTCGTTCGGCCGCCGGCCGTCAGAAACGCCCGGCGTGCGCTCGATCATCGGCGACATTCTCGACCGGGACGCGGTCACGCACGCGCTCGACGGTGCGGCCGTCGCCTACCTGCTTGTCGGGCTGCAGTATCGGTTGGGCGTGTGGCGACGCGAATGGCCGATCGTGATGGGCAACGCCATCGAAGCGGCACGCATCAACGGTACGCACCTCGTGTTCCTCGACAACGTCTACTCGTACGGGCGCACGATCGGTCCGATGACCGAGCGGACACCGATCCGACCGACTAGCAAGAAGGGCGAGGTGCGGGCCGGACTGCTCCGGATGCTGGACGACGCTCGCGCGAGCGGCGTCACGGTCACGGTCGCACGCAGCGCCGACTTCTACGGCCCGGGCGCGGCGACCAGCGTTTTCAACATGATGGCCGTCGACAATGCCGCGCGCGGGAAGCGCCCGGTCTGGATGTTCGATGCCACAAAGCCGCACTCGATGACCTACACGCCCGACATCGGTCGCGCACTCGCCCTCATCGGAACAGATGAGCGGGCGGCTGGCGGAACTTGGCACATGCCGACCGCTGCGCCCGCCCGGACAGGCACCGACTACGTCGCCATGCTCGCTGCGGGGGACGTCTCGGTGATGGGTCCAGGAATGATGCGGATCGGCGGGCTGTTCATGTCGGCTGCGCGTGAGGTGATGGAGTTGCGCTACCAGAACACCGAGTCGTACCTATTCGACTCGAATACGTTCGAGTCGACCTTCGGCGTCACGCCGACGCCGTACGCCGATGGCATCGCAGCCACCCTCGACCATGCGAGGCGCACCGTCTAGGTTGGGGGCATGGCAAGCGACGCGGTCGTCCTTACAGTCCCGGGGCCAAACGGCCAGCGCGACGTGCGCATCTCAAGCCCCGACCGGGTGATCTACCCAGAACTCGGCATCACCAAGTTAGATCTCGCCAAGTACATCGTCGATGTAGGCGACGCCTTCGTCACTGCGAATGGCGACCGGCCGGTGACCCTCGAGCGCTTCCCAGACGGGATCGAGGGCGAGCGCTTCTACGCGAAGAACCCGCCGAAGGGCGCACCCGACTACGTCCGGTCCGAGATGGTCATCTACCCGAGCGCGCGCTCGCATCCGCAGCTCGTCATCGATGAGCCGGCCGTCGCGGTCTGGGCGGTGCAGATGAACACGGTCGTCTTCCACCCCTGGCCGTCGCGTGGCAGCAACTCGGACAACCCTGACCAGCTGCGTGTCGACCTCGACCCGCAGCCAGGAACCGACTTCGACGACGCCATCCCGGCGGCGATCGAGCTGCGGGCGATCCTCGCCGAGGCGGGCCTCACCGCCTTCCTGAAGACCTCAGGCAACCGCGGCATCCACGTCTTCGCGCCGATCAAGCCCGTGCGGGAGTTCCTCGACGTGCGGCATGCCGTGATCGCGGCCGCGCGTGAGCTGGAGAGGCGGATGCCGGATGCCGTCACCACCTCGTGGTGGAAGGAGGAGCGCGGCGAGAAGGTGTTCGTCGACTTCAACCAGGCAAACCGCGACCGCACCATGGCCGGCGCGTACAGTCCGCGCGCGCTGCCGCACGCACCGGTGTCCTGCCCGATCAGCTGGGACGAGCTGGAGAACACCGACCCGAAGAAGCACACCATCCTGACCATGCCCGAGCGGCTGCGCACGGTGGGCGACCCGTGGTCGGACTTCGGAGCCGACCCCGGCACGATCAACGAGTTGCTCGGCTGGTGGGAACGCGACCTGGCGAACGGGCTGGGCGAACTGCCGTTCCCGCCTGACTACCCGAAGATGCCCGGCGAGCCGCCGCGCGTGCAGCCGAGCAGGGCGCGCAAGCCTGACTGAGCAGGCCGACTGGGAGTGCACCCAGACTCGTTGAATGCCCTTTCCGGTGGGCGTAGCCTTCACACGAGTTTTCAACGAGGAGAGCACGGTGGTTTGGCAGCAGTCCCGCTGGCTGCCCGCGATCGTCGCACCGGCGGTCGTCGCGGCAGGGGTGCTCGGTGTGAGCGCCGCCAGCAGCGTCGACCTGCCCGGGAAGACCCCGGAGCAGGTGCTCGCGCTTGTTGCCGGTCACACGGTTGACGCGTTCTCCGGCACCCTCGAACAGCACAGCGAGCTGGGGCTGCCGGAGCTCCCGGATGTCGGTACGCCGACCGGCGACGATGTTGCGGCCGCCCTCGACCTGCTCGCCGGTTCTCACACCGTGCGGGTCTATGTGGATGGCCCCAGCAAGGCGCGGGTCCAGGTGATGGAGCGCTTCGACGAACGCGACCTGGTGCGAAACGGCGCCGACGCGTGGCTCTACGACTCCTCCACCCAGACGGCGACCCACTTCGCGGTGCCGGATGCCGCATCCGGACACTCCGACATGGACCCGCAGCACATGGGGATGACCCCGGAAGACCTCGCCGCACGCTTCCTAGACACGGCCGACCCGTCGACGGAGGTGACCCTGGGCGACACGACATCAGTGGCCGGACGAGCCGCGTACCAACTCGAGCTGGATCCGCGTACTGAAGCGACATTGGTCGACATGGTCACGATTGCCGTCGACGGGGAGACCGGCCTACCGCTGGCAGTCACCGTCTTCGCCGTGGGCCAGGCGGCCCCGGCGGCCACTGTGGCGTTCACCGACATCACGCTCGAGACGCCGCCGGCCGAGCGGTTCGAGTTCACCCCGCCGCCCGGCACCACAGTTACCGAGCACGCCAAGAAGGCGGAAGGCGACAAGCGAGCTGACTCGGGTGAGGAGCCGACCACTCTCGGCAGGGGCTGGGAAACGGTGGTCGTGCTCCCGGCCGGCAGCGCACCGGTCGACGCGTTGCAGTCGCCGCAGTTGCAGCAGCTCAGCACCACGGTGCCGGGCGGGCGGCTGATCAGCACCGCGCTGGTGAGCGTCCTCGTGACCGACGACGGAAGCGTGCTGATGGGCGCGGTTCCGCCGGAGACCCTGCTGTCCCTGGCATCCGGTCAGTGAGCGGCAGTGCCCTCTGAGAGCCGGCTCGCGATCGAGACCAGCGGGCTGAGCAAGCGCTTCCGAACGCGCTTGGCTGTGGCTGACGTCGATCTCGCGGTGCCAGCGGGCAGCGTATTCGGGTTTCTCGGCCCGAATGGGTCGGGGAAGACCACCACCATCCGGATGCTGCTCGGCCTCGCCGCCGCATTCGCTGGGCGGATCGCTCTGCTCGGCGAGGAGATGCCGGGCGCGGCGGCCACGGTGCTGCCCAGAGTGGGCGCACTCGTCGAGGGGCCGGCGTTCTACCCGTACCTCTCCGGTGCGGCCAACCTGAACCGGCTGGACCATGCCAACCCGTTCGCGACTCGGGTCAGCCGAGCACGGCGGGTGGCGTATGCGCTCGACCGGGTCGGCTTGACGAGCGCGGCACGCAAGAAGGTGGGGGAGTACTCGCTCGGGATGAAGCAGCGGCTCGGCATCGCGAACGCACTGCTCATGCCCCGCGACCTGCTGGTGCTGGACGAGCCGACGAACGGCCTCGACCCGCAGGGTACGCGTGAGGTGCGAAACCTGGTGCGCACGCTCGCCGATGACGGGACGACGGTGTTCGTGTCCAGCCACCTGCTCAGCGAGGTCGAGCAGCTGTGCAGCCACATCGCGGTGCTGAGCGCGGGACGGCTGGTCGCGCAGGGCAGGGTCGACGCGCTGCGGTCGAATGGGTCGGCGACGGTGAACGTGCGAACCCCGGATGTCGCGCGCGCCAGGGCCGTGCTGGAACGGCTCGGCATGCACCCTGCTGTTGACACCGCCGCGGGGCTGGTCAGCTCCGGGCCCGCCGAGCCGGCCGTGACGCCGGAGGACATCGTCGCCGCGCTCGTCGCGGACGGCGTGCGCGTGCGGGGGTTCAGCATGGAGAGTGCCAGCCTCGAGGAGCGGTTCGTGGAGCTGACCGGTGAGGGGTTCGACGTTGCCCAGTGAGCCCGCCGTGCGGGCGGTCCAGGCTGACGAGGTGCACACCGCCCGCCAGCCTCTGCTGCTTGCGCTGCTCGCATCCGAGCTGACCCTGCTGTTCCGGCGCCGCCGGACCTGGGCGATGCTGGTCGCGCTCGCCGCGGTGCCGGTGCTGATCGCGGTGGCGGTGCGGGTCACCGCGGTGGAACCGCCACCTGGGCGCGGCCCACCGTTTCTCGACAGCATCACGAGCAACGGCCTGTTCGTGGCGGTCACCGCGCTCGTGGTGTGCATCCCGCTGTTCCTGCCGCTCACCGTCGGAGTCGTCGCAGGCGACAGCATCGCGGGGGAGTCGCAGTCCGGCACCCTGCGCTACCTGCTAATCGCCCCGGCCGGCCGGGCGAGACTGCTCGTGGTCAAGTACGCGGTGGTGGCGGTGTTCTGTGCGTGCGCGACGCTCACCATCGCGCTCGCCGGCACGCTCATCGGGCTGGCGCTTTTCCCGGTCGGGCCGGTGACCCTGCTCTCGGGTGACACGATCGAGATCGGCGAGTCGCTCATCCGGTTGCTGCTGATCACCAGCTACATCACCATCTCGCTGCTCGGGTTCGCCGCGATCGGGCTGTTCGTCTCGACGCTCACCGATGTGCCGGTGGGCGCGATGGCGGCCACGGTTGTGCTGTCGATCGTGTCGCAGGTGCTGGACAACCTGCCGCAGCTCGAGTGGCTGCACCCGTGGCTGTTCACCCACTATTGGCTGGGCTTCTCCGACCTGCTGCGGCAGCCGATCGAGTGGAGTTCTCTTGCGTCGAACGCGCTGCTGCAGCTCGGCTACCTTGCGGTGTTCGGCGCGCTCGCGTTCGGGCGGTTCACCACTCGGGATGTGCTGACCTGAGCCGCGAGGCACCTCAGGCGAGCACGCCGCCCAGGTCGTAGGCGATCGGCCGCTCAAGCTGGTCGAAGGTGCAGGACCGCGCGTCCCGATCGGGGCGCCAGCGCAGGAACTGGGCGGTGTGCCGGAAGCGCCTGCCCTCCATCTGGTCGTACTTCACCTCAACGACGACGGTCGGCTCGAGCCGCACGAACGACACATCCCGGCCGGAGGAGAAGCGGCTGCGATCGGTCTCGCCGAGCTCGGCTTTGCCTTCGGCGTCGCGGATGACGAGGGGGTCGAGTTCCTCGACCAGTTGCAGCCGCACCTTGTCGCTGAATGCGCTGATGCCGCCGACATTCAGCAGCGTGCCATCGTCGTCGTACAGCCCGAGCAGCAGCGACCCGACACCCTGCCCGCTCTTGTGCACCCGGTAGCCGAGGACGACGGCATCCGCTGTCCGCTGGTGTTTGACCTTCAGCATCAGGCGCTTGTTCGGCACGTAACCCTGGGCGAGCGGCTTGGCGACCACCCCGTCGAGGCCCGCGCCCTCGAACTCCACGAGCCACCTGCGGGCGAGTTCGACATCCTGGGTCACCTGACTGAGCTTGATCGGGTCGTCCACGGAGTCGAGGAACGACTCGAGTTCGGCGCGACGCTCGGAGAACGGCGCATCGAGAAGGCTGCGGTCGCCGACCGAGATGAGGTCGAAGGCGACGAACATCGCCGGCGTCTCGACCGACAGCTTCCGGACGCGGCTCTCCGCCGGGTGGATGCGCTGGCTGAGCGTCTCCCAATCAAGTTTCTGGTTGCCCGGTTCGCCGGTCGGCACCACGATTTCGCCGTCGAGCACGCATGGTCCGGGCAGGAGGCGGGCGAACGCATCGGTCAGTTCGGGGAAGTAGCGGGTGAGCATCTTCGAGCCGCGGCTGCCGATCTCGACCGTGTCGCCGTCGAAGTAGATGATGGCGCGGAAGCCGTCCCATTTCGGCTCGTAGCTCAGGCCGCCGTCGACCGAGTCGGGTTCCGGCACAGCGGTGACGGCCTTGGCGAGCATCGGTGCGACGGGATCGGACGGCGTCGGGATCATGCTGAAGATCCTCCCTGCTGGGCGCGACGCTGTCCACGCCTGTTGTGCATTCGGCGGTCAGTCGTCGTCGGAGCTGATCAACCGGCGGCGCACCGAGAGCGGCTCGGTGTCGGGGCGGCCGACGAGCATCCGCTCGACCTCGTCGAGCACCTCGACCACGTGCGCGCGGTCCGCAGCGACAACCGCAACCCCGACCGCCGTGCGCCGGTACAGCTCCTGATGCCCGACCTCGGCAACCGACAGCTGGTATCGCCGTTTCACCTCGGCGATGATGGGGCGCACAACCGACCGTTTCTCCTTCAGCGAGTGCACGTCGCCGAGCAGGAGGTCGACCTCCAGCGTGCCGGTCCACATGGCCCAATGCTAGGCATCCGTATGCGGAACGTCAGGAGCATCGGGAATGCTCGGTAAACTGGATCTCGTTTGCGCCCGGCGCACGGATGCGTCGGCCTGCTGAAAGGAAGACATTGGAGCGGGAACGCACTGCCGAACTCGAGCGGTGGAACGCTCGCCAAGCCCTGGCCGAGACGATGATCCCCCTCATCGGGAACCTGTACCGCAACTACGGGGTTGTTCCGTCCATCCACGGACGCCGGCTGATCAACCAGTCGCCCGTGGAGATCCTCAAGGCGCACCGCTTCGCGCGCAAGCTCAACGACACCGAGCTGCCCATCGAGGAGACCCTCTCGGTGCTGGCCGCGCTCGTCGAGCTGCAGCCCAGGTCGGCGTCCATCGACCTCGCCAAGCTCGTGCTGCGCTACCGCGAAGCAGGCAACGGACGCGACCTGCTCGAGTTCCTGCGTGAGGAGCTCGAACCGGCGCTCGGTGCCAGCCCCGGCCACGGCGCAGGCGTTGACGTCGTGCTCTACGGCTTCGGTCGCATCGGACGTCTGCTGGCCCGCATCCTGATCTCGCACGCGGGCAACGGCGAGGGCCTCCGCCTGCGCGCCATCGTGGTGCGCCGCGGCGCGGAGAACGACCTGCTGAAGCGCGCCAGCCTGCTGCGCCGCGACTCCATCCACGGCCCGTTCGAGGGCACCATCACCGTCGACGTCGAGAACAACACGATCCTTGCCAACGGCACGCTGATCCAGGTCATCTACTCGGACGACCCGTCCACTGTCGACTACGAGGCGTACGGCATCCGCGACGCCATCGTCGTCGACAACACCGGACGCTGGCGCGACCGGGAGGGCCTCGAGAACCACCTGAAGAACACCGGCGTCGCCCGTGTGCTGCTTACCGCGCCGGGCAAGGGCGACATCAAGAACGTCGTCTACGGCATCAACCACACGACCATCGAACCGGATGACCGGGTGCTGTCCGCCGCATCCTGCACCACCAACGCGATCGTGCCTGTGCTGAAGGCGGTCAACGACGCGTACGGTGTGCGGCACGGTCACGTCGAGACGGTGCACTCCTACACCAACGACCAGAACCTCACCGATAACTTCCACAAGGGCGACCGTCGCGGCCGCTCGGCGCCGATGAACATGGTGATCACCCAGACCGGTGCCGCGAGCGCGGTTGCGAAGGCGCTCCCGGAGCTGACCGGGAAGCTGACCGGCAACGCCATCCGGGTGCCAACCCCTGACGTGTCGATGGCCATCCTGAACCTGCAACTGGAGACCCCGACCTCGGTGGAGGAGGTCAACGGCTACCTGCGTGGGCTGTCGCTCGATTCGACGCTGCAGCAGCAGATCGACTTCACCGACTCGCCGGAGGTCGTATCCACCGACTTCGTCGGCTCGCACCGTGCCGGAATCGTCGACGGTCTCGCCACCATCTGTGACGGCACCAACCTGGTGCTGTACGTCTGGTACGACAACGAATTCGGCTACAGCAGCCAGGTGGTGCGCGTGCTCGAGCACATGGCGGCCACTCACCCGCGGGTGCTGCCCGAGCGCGCCGCCACGGTTGAAGCGCACACCGGTCAGCTCTCGATCGTCTGAGCCGTCAGCGCCTCGTTCCACTTGGTGAGCTTGTCCGGGTTCAGAGTCATCCACACGTTGGTGAGACGCCCGTCCCGGATGCCGACGCTGCCGGTCGCGTAGACCAGGCCGCCGCTTCGCGCGACAATGCCGAGCTCGCCGTTGACCGGTTCGAAGCTGAACTCGGTGTCCACCGCCTTGTTCATGAGGCCGAGCAGGAAGCGCGCAACGTTCTGCGCTCCGAAGATCGGGTTGAGCGCGGCGCGGGCCTTGCCTCCGCCGTCGGACACTGCGACGACGCTCGGGTCGAGCAGCGGTAGGAGTGTCTGAAGGTCACCGGTCATGCAGGCGGTGGCGAACTCGGCGACCACCCGCGCATGCTCTGACCGGTCCGGCTCGGCCGCTTGACGTCGGTCCCGGATGTGTCGGCGGGCGGTCGAGGCCAGCTGCCGCACCGCATCCGGCGACCGCCCGACGGTCGTGGCGACCTCGTCGAACGACATCCCGAAGACGTCGTGCAGCACGAAGCTCACCCGCTCGGCCGGAGTCAGGCTCTCGAGCACGACCATGAGCGCCATACTCACCGACTCATCGAGCGTCACCCGCTCGGCAGGGTCGCTCGCGGCATCCGGTAACGGCTCCGGCAGCCACTCGCCGACGTACTGTTCTCGTCTCGCGCGTGCCGAACCGAGCATGTCGAGACAGACGCGACCGATCACGCGGACGTTCCAAGCGTCGGGGCTGTCGATGCCCTGACGTTGACCGTCATCGAGTGCCGCCCAGCGCGCGTAGGTCTCCTGCACGGCGTCCTCGGCATCGTGGTAGGAACCGAGCAGTCGGTAGGCGACATTAAGCAGCAGTTGACGGTCAGTCATGGACCAATTCTCTCCTGACTGCCGGGCCACCGAGTTTCAGCCACCGGTAGGCGCCGGCACGGCGCCGCTCGGCGAGCACGCTGCCGCGGGCGAAGCGGCTGATCGACTCCTTCACTAACGCGCCAAGGCCGGATCGCAGCACAATCCGGCGTGGCCGGTCGTCGCGGGTGAGGAACTGCACAAGGCCGTCCCGGCGGCCGAGACTCATGCACAGGAAGACGTAGCCGAGCGAGAATTGCGGCTGCGGGCCGCCGGTGACGGATGCCGCGATCACGTCGGCCGCGTGGGCACCCTGCGGCAGCGCGGTCGCGCACGCCATGCGCAGGTGCGGCTGCTCTGGCAGCACGCACGCGTCGCCAGCGCCAAGGATGCTCGGGTCGGAAACGCTGCGCAGGCTGGCATCGACGATGAGGCGGCCGGTGCCGTCGACCTCGAGGCCGCTATCGCGGGCGAGCGTCGGCACGGCGAAGGTGCCGGCCCACACCACCAGGTCGGCGTCCAGGCGGCGGCCGTCGTCGGTGAGAGCGCCGCCCTGGTCGACGGATGCGACGCGACTGTCATCGAGGACGGTGACGCCGTGCCGTGTCAGCCAGGTTCTTGCTCGCTGGCGCGCTGCGGGGGATACGCCGGCGAGCAGCTCACTGCCGGCGGCGATGGTGACGGCAGCGGTTGTCTGGGTTGCGAGCTCTGCCGACAGCTCCACCGCGGTTGCACCACCGCCGATGACCAGGACCGCCGCTCCCGGCGCACGGTCGGCCAGCCTCGCGCGGAGCGCTCGAGCGCCGTCGAGTCCCGCAGCCTGCAGCGCGAACTCGGCGGCGCCGGGGACCGAGTTCACCGTCTCGCCGCTGCCGACCGCGTAGACCAGTTCGTCGTAGGCGACGGTCGTCGCATCCGCCAACTCGATCTGCCGCTCGGCAGCGCGGATCCGGGTCGCCTGTGCGTGCAGCACGCGCACGCGCGGATTGAGCATGCGGGGCAGCGGATGGACGACGGTGCTCTCGTCCGCCCCGGCTGCGAGCTCATGCAATCGGATCCGGTCGACGAACACGCCGCGCGGGTCGACGATGGTGACCGAGGCGGTCTCGCCCAAACGTCCGGCGAGGCGATTGGCGGCGGTGAGCCCGGCGTACCCGGCTCCGAGGACTACGACACGTGTGACGTTCATGCCCCTATGACGACGCAGCCCCTCCAAATGTGAGGCGTGGAGGGCGCACACAGGTGGGGGGCGTGTGATCATCGGGCAATCGCCCCATCGACGAAGGAGGAGAAGTGCTGAACTACACAGGCGCATTCAGCGGTTTCAGCGTCGACGACCTCGAGGAGGCGCGCCGTTTCTACAGCGAGAGCCTCGGGCTCACCGTCAGCGACGCCGCGATGGGAACGCTTTCACTCACCCTGCCCGGCGGGGCGCGAGTGATGGTGTACGAGAAGGAGACACATGAGCCCTCGACTCATACGGTTTTGAACTTCGAAGTCGACGACGTCGACGTCGCGGTCGACGAACTGAACAACTCCGGCATCAAGACGAAAATCTACGACGACCCGGAGCTCAACACCGATGAACGCGGGATCGCGCGCGACGAGCAGTTGGGAATGGAGATCGCCTGGTTCCTGGACCCGGCAGGCAACCCCATCTCCGTCCTCAGATCCTGAATCCCACCCGCGTCCTTCGGTCGGTATCGTCGTAACCGACGTTTTCCCGTACAGAAGAGACGCTTGTGCCCGATTCCCCGGCTTCGGCCACGCCGTATGAGGTGCTCGGCGTGCCGCCGACCGCGAGCCAGGAGGAGCTCAAGCGCGCCTACCGCAAGGCGTTGCGCCAGTCGCATCCGGATGTCGGCGGCGAGTCCGCGCGCTTCCACGCGGTGCAGCGGGCGTGGGCGCGCGTCGGCGACCCGGTCGCACGGGCGGACTACGATCGCGGTGCCGGCCGGCGTTCGGCGGTCGTCCCGGGGCCTGAGCGACGCAAAACCCACGACTCGGCGCTGCGGGCGCGTTTGTACGGGCATCCGGGTGGTGCCGCGCGTGAAGAGTTCCTGACCCTGATGCGCGAGTGGACCGGACGCGGCGTCGAGGCCGACCCGTACGATCCGGCGCTCGTGCAGTCGGCGCCGCGCGAGATCCGGCGGCGGCTTGCGGCCGCGCTCGCCCAGGAGGCGACCGCGAAGGCCCTCGCGAAGCTCGGCATCGGCTACACCGTGTGGAGCGATGTCGCCGCGGGCGATGGCAAGATCGACCACGTCGTGCTCGGACCGGCCGGCCTGTTCGCGGTCACCTCTGCGGACTGGGGCGGCGAGGTGCGACTGAAACGGGGCGAGCTGACCGGCGACACCCTCGGCGCCGCGCAGCCGATCAAGGAGCTCTCCCGGAGCGCGCGTGCCCTCGGCCGGCAACTGGGCGTCAAGTTCACCGGCCTGCTCGTCGTGGTGCCGGATGACGACCTCGAGGAGGCGGTGAGCGTCGTGGGGCGGAAGGCGGATGCCGCGGTGATCCGCCGCTCGGTGCTGCCGATGGTCGTGCGCGACGGCATCGCCGGTGGCACCCGGCGCAGCATCGAGGACGCGTTCGAGCTGCGCACACGCCTGCAACACGGCATCCGGTTTGTCTGAGACGGAGGAGCCCGCAATGTCCATAACACCGGTGAACGTCACCGTGACCGGAGCGGCCGGAGCGATCGGGTATGCGCTGCTGTTCCGCATCGCATCCGGGCAGCTGCTCGGGCCGGACACGCCGGTCAGGCTGAGGCTGCTGGAGATCCCGGCTGCGGTCAAGGCGACTGAGGGCACAGCGATGGAGCTGGAGGACTGCGCGTTCGACCTGCTCGCGGGCATCGACATCTTCGACGACCCGCGCCAGGGCTTCGAGGGCGCCAACATCGCGCTGCTCGTCGGTGCGCGGCCGCGCACTCAGGGCATGGAACGCGGCGACCTGCTCCGCGCCAACGCCGGCATCTTCGGGCCGCAGGGTGAAGCGATCAATGCGGGCGCCGCAGCCGACATCCGCGTGCTCGCGGTCGGCAACCCGGCGAACACCAACGCGCTCATCGCCCAGCGGCACGCGCCCGACATCCCGGCCGACCGCTTCACCGCGATGACCCGCCTCGACCACAACCGCGCGATCAGCCAGCTCGCGGCCAAGACCGGCGCGTCGGTGAGCGATATCGCCGGCGTCAGCATCTGGGGCAATCACTCGGCGACGCAGTACCCGGATGTCTTCAACGCGACGATCGCGGGACGACCGGTCACCGAGTTGGTGGATCAAGCCTGGCTGGAGGGTGAGTTCATCCCGACGGTGGCGGACCGCGGCGCGGCGATCATCGAGGCGCGCGGGGCTTCATCGGCGGCGTCGGCTGCGAACGCGGCGATCGATCACGTCTACGACTGGGTGAATGGCACCGGCGACGGGTCCTGGACATCGGCGGGCGTCGTCTCCGACGGCTCCTACGGCGTACCGGAGGGGCTGGTCAGTTCCTTCCCGGTGCGCTCCGATAGCGGCTCCTGGCAGATCGTCCAAGGTCTCCAGCTGAATGACTTCTCGCGCGCCCGAATCGAGAAGTCCGTCGCCGAACTGGTCGCCGAGCGCGACGCGGTGGCCGAGCTCGGGCTGATCTGACCCGGCACGCGTCGACGTCGCCGGTGTGCGGCAGACTCGACTCGTGCACCTCACGTTTCGCCCCTCCGCAGCGTCTGCCTGATGTGACCATGACGCCGTTCGAGTTGATCGTCCGCGAGCACGGGCCGACCGTGCTCCGGGTCTGTCGCGCGGTCCTGACCGCGCATGACGCGGAGGACGCCTGGTCGGAGACGTTCCTGTCGGCACTGCAGGCATACCCGCGCCTCGGGGCCGACGCCAACATCGAAGCCTGGCTGGTGACGATCGCCAAGCGGAAGGCGATCGACGTCATCCGGACGCGTGCCCGCACGCCAGTCCCGGTGGGCGACGTACCCGACGGCGCATCCGAGTTGGGCATCCCGGACGACGAACGCGGCGAAGTCTGGGCACTGATCGGCGCGCTGCCGGACAAGCAGCGCAAGTGCGTCGCCTACCACTACCTCGTCGGGCTCCCACACAGCGAGGTCGCCGCCATCGTCGGCGGGACAACGGATGCCGCGCGCCGGGCCGCCGCGGACGGCGTCGCCGCGCTGCGCCGAGCGTACGCAACCATCCCAGGAGGCACAGCATGACGAACATCGAAGCCCCGAACACCGCAGACCTGGACCGGCTGCACGACCGGCTGGTCCACGCCGCCGATGAGGCAGGCCTGCTCGACCTCGCTTACCGCACCGTGGACACGCCAATCGGCCGGCTTCTGCTTGCCGCCACCGACCGCGGCGTGGTGCGGGTGGCGTTCGAGACCGAGGGACACGACCGGGTGCTCGGCGACCTTGCCGCCCGGGTGAGCCCGCGCATCCTGAACACACCGAAGCGCCTCGACACGCTCGCACGCGAGCTCGACGAGTACTTCGCCGGCCGGCGCCTGGGCTTCGACGTGCCGATCGACTTCGCGCTGTCCAGGGGCTTCCGCCGCGACGTGCTCGGGCACCTGGCGGTGATTCCGTACGGCACCACCGAGAGTTACGCGCAGGTAGCGGTCGCGACCGGCAACCCGCGCGCCGTCCGCGCGGTCGGCACGGCGTGCGCGACCAACCCGCTGCCGATCGTCATTCCGTGCCACCGGGTGGTGCGCACCGACGGCTCGCTGGGCGGGTACCTCGGCGGTCTGGACGTGAAGCGCACCCTGCTCGACCTCGAGGCGGCCGCGTGAGCGCCATCGTCGGCGACGACGGCCTGGCCCGGCCGGCCTGGGCGGCCACAGACCCGCTGCTGCGCGATTATTACGACACCGAATGGGGCATGCCGGTGCGGGATGAACGCGGGCTGTTCGAGCGGATCAGCCTCGAGGCGTTCCAAGCGGGGCTGTCTTGGGTGACCATCCTGCGCAAGCGTGAGGCGTTCCGGGCGGCGTTCGCCGGCTTCGACCCGGATGCGGTGGCCACGTTCGGCGAGGACGACGTCGAGCGTTTGCTGTCCGACGCTGGCATCGTTCGCAATCGGGCCAAGATCCTCGCCACCATCACCAACGCCAAGGCGACCGTTGCGCTCCGCGCCGACGGGGGACTGGTCGACCTCGTCTGGTCGTTCCGGCCGCAAGCGACGCCACAGCCTACCCAGCACAGCGAGATCCCCACCTCCAGCCCGGAGTCGGTCGCGCTGTCCAAGGCGCTGCGGGCCCGCGGCTTCGCGTTCGTCGGTCCGACCACGATGTACGCCCTCATGGAGGCGATCGGCATGGTCGACACCCACCTCGTCGACAGCCATCGCCGGGGCAGTTCCGGGGTGTGGAGGTAGCTCTGGCAGTTCTCGGCGCCCGCGGTTACAGTGGCCCGAGATGACAGTGAAGCGGCGCACGTTCGTGCTGGGGGCCCTCTCCGGTGCTTCACTGCTGGCGCTCACCGCCTGCACCAACGGGGAACCAGAACCGACGCCGTCGCCGACCCGGCAGAATCCGACCGTCCCGCAACCGTCCGCCTTCTGGCGGTCGGAGTGGACCAGCGACCCGTTCTCCCGCGGCGCGTTCAGCTACCAGAGGGTCGGCTCAACGCCCGAACAGCGGACCGCACTGCGCCAGCCGCTCGGCGACCGTGTCTTCTTCGCTGGGGAGCACACATCCGAGACGTTCCCAGGCACGGTGAACGGTGCGCGCGCATCCGGGCACCGCGCCGCCACCGAGGTCATCGACATCGCAGAGCCGGGGGAGCGGATCGCCGTGATCGGCGCAGGCATGGCCGGAGCCACCGCCGCCCGCCGCCTCGCCGACGCGGGGTTCAACGTCGTCGTGATCGAGGGCAGGGAGCGCTCCGGCGGCCGCATCCACACGCTCGAGGTCGACGACGAGTCGCATGTCGAGCTCGGCGCAGCGTGGGTGCGCTCCTCATCGACCAACCCGCTCGAGAATGAGCTCGATGACGCGGGGATCTCCACCAGGCGGTTCAACTACGAGTGGGAGCACCGCACGCCAGACGGGGAGGTGGTGGACACCGGAACTATCGGCCCTGACACCATCGTCACCGCCATCGACTGGGCGTCAGAGCAGCCGGCAGACGTCTCGATGGCTGCGGCGATCGAGGGCAGCGCCGACCTCGACGACCGCCCGAACGAGCAGGGCATCTCCGAGGTTGACCTCGTCGCCGACTACGTCACAACCAATCTGGTGGTCCCGACCGGCGCCGAGCCAGACGACCTGTCCGCCTGGTACGCACCGGATGCCACGCTCAGCCACGAGGACGACCGACTGGTCACGGGCGGCCTGAGCGGCTTCGTCGACGGGCTGCTCGACGGGATCGACGTCCTGCCGTCGAGCGCGGTCGCATCCGTCAGTCACGATGACGATGGTGTGACCATGCGCCTCGCCCGCGGCGAATCGCTGTCGGCCGCGCGCGTGGTGGTCACGGTGCCTCTCGGCGTGCTGCAGTCCGGATCCATCGAGTTCGACCCGCCGCTGCCGTTCTCCCAACGCGGCGCGATCTCCGCGCTCGGAATGGGATTGCAGGACAAGCTCGTGCTGAAGTTCGAGGAACGGTTCTGGGCGACGGATGCCACGGTGTGGTCGGTGGTGGACGCCGAGACGGAGCTGCCGTTGTGGTTCAACGTCGAACCGTCGACCGGGGACAACGTCCTGGTGGCGCTCTTCGGCGGTGAGGATGCCGAGCGGCTCGCCGAGCTCAGCGACAACGACCTGGTCGCGGCGGCGTTGCGCAGCCTCGAGCCTTTCGTCGCCGACGACGGCTCCTAACCGCGCGCGCGCAACTCCTCGAACGTCGGCAGCCTGCTGATGCCGATCAGCATCGCTACCGTCGCCGAGAAGATCGCGATGACCAGCAGCAGGTAGCCGATGAACTCCCACGGCATGTCCACCAGGTTCGGGTCGAGGAAGAAGTACGGGTACCAGAAGACGCTGGCGCCACGGATCATGGTGAACACCACCCACATCGAGGGGAAGATCATCACCCACAGCACGGTGCGCCACGGCACATCGCGGGCGGGGGCGACCAGCCAATCGACGATCGCGTATGCGGGAATCCAGAAGTGCAGGAGCTGGCTGGACCAGGGCGCCCACACCGGCACTCCACGCAGCGTCCCCTCGACCAGGATGACCGCGAACACGATGCCGGACACGATCAACCAGGTCGTGGACAGCACGCGGAGCATGTCCAGCCAGAGCGGGTCCTGGTCTCGTCTGAGTGCGATCACGGCACCGATCACGAAGACGCAGATCGCGATGATCATGCTCTCGACCGTGAAGTAGCTGAAGAAGTTCGCCACCGCGAATGGGCCGTTGCCGAGGGTGAAGTTGATGTCTCCGATAAGCGCGACAACCCCGGTCGCCGCGACCAGGAGTCGAAGGATCCCGAACGTCTTACGCACGGTTGCGGGCGGCTCCACGGTGGATCATCCGTCGAGTTTAGGAAATGCGACTGGCAAGGCGCCCTGCGGGTGGTGTCGCCTGCCTCCCCTAGAATTCCGGTGTGCCCGAGCAGTCAGCGAATGAGGTTTCGTCACGCGTTCTGACGATCCCGAATCTGCTGAGCTTCTTCAGGCTCGCAATGGTGCCTGTCTTCCTCGTCCTGGTGATCATCGGCGAAGACGTGCTCGCTCTTCTGGTGCTGGTCGTCTCGAGCATCACCGACTTCCTGGACGGGCTGCTTGCGCGGCGCCTGAACCAGATCTCCCGGCTCGGGCAACTGCTCGATCCGGCCGCCGACCGGCTGTTCATCTTTGCGACTCTCATCGGCCTGGCCATCCGTGAGGTGGTGCCATGGTGGCTGCTCGCGATCATCGTCGCGCGCGACGCGATGCTGGTCATCGTCGGTGTTGTGCTCGCCAACCACGGGTACGGTCCGTTGCCGGTGCACCACCTGGGCAAGGCGGCGACCTTCTGCCTGTTCTGGTCCTTCCCGGTGCTGATGCTCGGGCAGGCATTCCCCTCGATCGAGTGGCTGAGCGCCCCGATCGGCTGGGCGTTCGGGTTATGGGGTGCGTTCCTCTACTGGTGGGCAGGATTCCTGTACGTGAGGGAGACGATTCGAGTCATCAAAATCCCTCTAGCGGAAGAGGGTCCCCAATCCGATACGCTGGGACGCTAGGGAGGCACGGATGACCGACGAGCAGAACCACGACCGCCACCCAGTGCACGGGCCGGATGACACCACCGCCCACTTCAGCCAGGAGTTCGAGGCTCAACTGGCGGCACTTGATGGCGAGTTGACTTCCGAGGAGCAGGAGGCAATCGCCGCGCTGCCCTCTGGCTCTGCGCTGCTGATCGTACGGCGGGGGCCGAACGTTGGCGCGCGTTTCCTGCTCGATTCCGACGTCACCACTGCTGGACGGCATCCGGATGCCGACATCTTCCTCGACGACGTGACCGTCTCCCGCCGCCACACCGAGTTCCTGCGGCATGGCACGGCGTTCGAGATTCGCGACATGGGCTCGCTCAACGGCACCTACTTCGACGGCGTCCGCATCGACACGGCGCTGCTCACCGATGGTGCCGAGGTGCAGATCGGCAAGTTCCGGCTCACGTTCTACGCGTCGCGGCACGACCTCCGCAAGCGAGAGAGCAAGTAGTGCCGCGCTCTTCGGCCGAGGCGAAATCGCCCGGCCAGCCTGCCCTATTGAGCATCGGCCAAGTACTCGCACGGTTCACCGCGGAATTTCCGGACCTCACGCCGTCCAAGTTGCGCTTCCTCGAGGAGCGCCAGCTCATCTCGCCTGCTCGCACGGAGTCGGGCTACCGCAAGTTCTCCCCGGCCGACCTCGACCGGCTGCGCTTCGTGCTCACCATGCAGCGCGACCACTACCTGCCGCTCAAGGTGATCCGCGGCCTCCTCGACGAACTCGACGCCGGCCGGCAGCCGGAACTGCCCGGCGCGGTCAGCGGGCCGGTCCCGTCGATCCTGCCGAGCGACAGGCGGCTGCAGCGCGATGAAATGCTTCGAGAGGCCGGCGCATCGCCCAGCTTGCTGGCGGATGCTGTCTCGGCGTCACTGATCACGCCGGCCGACTGGTACGGGGAAGACGCCGTCTCGGTGCTGCGCGCCCTGGTGGAGCTTCAGCGCAGCGGCATCGAACCGCGTCACCTGCGCGGTTTCCGCGCCGCGGCGGAACGCGAACTCGGACTTATCGAGAGCGCGCTGATCCCGGTCGCGCGCCGCAACGACGCATCAAGTCGGGCCAAGGCGACCGAACTCGCGAAGGAAATAGCAGGTCAGCTGGAGATTGTGCGATCGAGCCTGATCCGCTCGGCGCTGTCCAGGCTGACCCATTGAGCGTGGGCGACACGCCGCAGCGCTTGGGCGGGATGTCGTTGCCTACGGCAGGTGTCATGGGTACCGTGGAGTCAGCGGATCGGGTCCACGGCTCGAGCGCGGTCAACGGAGGGCAAGCAGTATGAGCGAAGTAAGCAATCGCAGCGAGGAGACCCGCTACGATCTCGGTCTGCTGTTCACCGACGGGCTGCCGGAGATGGACGACGCCGCCGGCTACCGCGGTGCGGTGGCCGCACGCGCTGCCGGGATCAGCTACCGCCAGCTCGACTATTGGGCCCGTACCGGGCTCGTCGAGCCGACCGTGCGTGGCGCGAGCGGCTCCGGATCGCAGCGCCTCTACGGCTTCCGCGACATCCTGGTGCTCAAGCTCGTCAAGCGCCTGCTCGACACCGGGATCTCGCTCCAGCAGATCCGGGTCGCCGTGAACCAGCTGCGCGAAGCCGGCATCAACGACCTCGCCCAGACGACGCTCATGAGCGATGGCGCGAGCGTGTACCTGTGCACCTCGAACGACGAGGTCATCGACCTGGTCAGCCGCGGTCAGGGCGTCTTCGGCATCGCGGTCGGCAAGGTGCTCCGCGAGGTGGAGTCCAGCCTCGTCGAGCTCGACTCCGTCGCCGCCGCTGACCCGCAGGACGAGCTCGCCGCTCGCCGCGCCAGCCGCGCCTCCTGACCGCGCCGTACGGGGACAGCCGCAGCCGTTCGGACGCTCCGCGCTGCCTCCGGACATCCGCCGCCGTGCGGCCATCCCGCGCCCGTTCCGGGCAACCGCGACCGGTGCACCGGGCGCGGATGTCCGCAACGAGCGCGTAACCCCGTTCCGAACCACCTCGGCTAGACGGCGTCAGTGCGCGACAGCTCCCGCCTCTGTCCCGGGCACGTGGATGCGACCGGCGCGGATGACACGCTCGAGCAGCTGGTCGAAGTTGCGGGCCATCTCCTGGGCGCTCTCGCCCGGCCACATGTGCAGCGGCTTCGCGGCGCCCTGCGCCTGCTGCAGGCTCGTGCGCTCCGGCAGTTGCGGGCTCAGCACGAGCGGCCCGAACATGTCGCGCAGCTCCTTGATGCGGAACTGGTGCTCGAGCGACTGCACACGCACGCGGTTCACGATGATGCCGAGCGGCTGAAGCCTGGGGGAGAGGCCGCGGCGGATCTCCTCGATCGCGCGCAGCGCACGGTCGGCCGCGGCGACCGAGAACAGCCCAGGCTCGGTGACGACCGTCACGCGGTCACTCGCCGCCCACGCGGTGCGGGTGAGGGCGTTCAGCGACGGCGCACAATCGATGAGCACCAGGTCGTAGTCCTCCTCGACCGCGGCGAGGGCCTCCTCGAGCTTCCAGATGTCCCGGATGCTCGGATGCGGGCCGTCGAAGTTGATGGCGGACGGGCTGCCGATGAGCACGTCGATCTTGCCTGGCCGGCCGCGGGTCCAGCCGCTCGGGGCGATCGCGGCCCGCACGACCTTCTCCTTCGGCGACGCCAGGACATCGGCGATGTTGAGGTGGCCTGCGACCGAGATGTCCATCCCGGTCGAGACGTCGGACTGCGGGTCGAGGTCGACGACGAGGGTCCGCAAGCCCCGGGCGAACGCTGCTGAGGTGAGCCCGAGCGTCACGGTCGTCTTTCCGACCCCGCCCTTGAGGGAACTGACGCTGAGTACATGCACGGAAAACCACGATACCTTCCTGAGACTTAGAGATTGCAGAACTTGTCGCTCGAGTGTCGGCATTCTCCCCGAATCAGACGGTGCCGTCCCTCTAAAGTGGAGAAATCTTTCGAAGGGACAATGGATGTTCAAGAAGATCCTCGTGGCCAACCGTGGTGAAATCGCCATCCGCGCTTTCCGTGCGGCATTCGAGTTGGGAGCGGAAACCGTCGCTGTGTTCCCGTATGAGGATCGCAACTCCATGCACCGGCTGAAGGCCGACGAGTCCTACCAGATTGGGGAGAAGGGGCATCCGGTTCGCGCCTACCTCGACGTGGACGAGATCATCCGGGTGGCGAAGGCCAGCGGCGCAGACGCGATCTACCCCGGCTACGGCTTTCTTTCCGAGAACCCGCAGTTGGCCGCAGCCGCGGCCCGGGAGGGCATCACCTTCATCGGCCCCGGCCAGAAGGTGCTCGAGATGGCCGGCAACAAGGTCACCGCCAAGGAACACGCGATCGCTGCCGGTGTGCCGGTACTGAAATCGACGCTGGCGTCCAGCGACATCGACGAACTCGTCGCAGGGGCAGCCGACATCGGCTTCCCGGTCTTCGCGAAAGCAGTGGCGGGCGGCGGCGGTCGCGGGATGCGCCGGGTGAACTCGCACGACGAGCTGCGGCCCGCGCTGGAAGCGGCGATGCGGGAGGCGGAGAGCGCGTTCGGTGACCCGAACATGTTCCTCGAGCAGGCCGTGCTGCGCCCACGCCACGTCGAGGTGCAGATCCTCGCCGATAACGACGGCAACACGGTGCACCTGTTCGAGCGCGACTGCTCCGTGCAGCGGCGCAACCAGAAGGTCATCGAGATCGCGCCCGCGCCGAACCTGGACGACAGCATCCGGCAGGCGCTCTACCGGGATGCCATCGCCTTCGCCAAGTCGATCGGCTACCAGAACGCCGGAACCGTGGAGTTCCTCATCGACACGGTCGGCGACCGCGCCGGACAGCACGTGTTCATCGAGATGAACCCGCGCATCCAGGTCGAGCACACGGTCACCGAGGAAGTGACGGATGTCGACCTGGTGCAGTCCCAGATGCGCATCGCCTTCGGGGAGAGCTTGAGCGACCTCGGTCTCAGCCAGGAGACCATCACGCTGCACGGATCGGCGCTGCAGTGCCGCATCACGACCGAGGACCCGACCCAGGACTTCCGCCCAGACACCGGCCGGCTCACCACCTACCGCTCGCCCGGCGGCGGCGGCGTCCGCCTCGACGGCGGAACCATCAACCCCGGCGCGAGCATCAGCGCGCACTTCGACTCCATGCTCGTCAAGATGACCTGTCGCGGACGCGACTTCGGCGCAGCGGTGAAGCGTGCCCGTCGCGGCCTCGCCGAGTTCCGCATCCGCGGGGTGGCGACCAACATCTCGTTCCTGCAGGCGGTGCTCGATGACCCGAGCTTCGCCGCAGGCGACCTGAGCACGAGTTTCATCGACGAGCGGCCGGAGCTGCTGCACGCGCGGCACTCGAAGGACCGCGGCACCAAGATCCTCACCTGGCTTGCCGACGTCACGGTGAATCAGCCGAACGGTGCCGGCGCCGGCCTGATCGACCCTGCACTGAAGCTGCCGAACGTGGACATCACGACGCCGGCACCGGCCGGCTCTCGTCAGCGCCTGCTGGAGCTCGGGCCGAAGGGCTTCGCCGAGGCGCTGCGCGCGCAGACGCCGCTGGCCGTGACCGAGACCACCTTCCGTGACGCGCACCAGTCGCTATTGGCGACCCGCGTGCGCACCAAGGACCTGCTCGCGGTCGCGCCATACGTGGCGCGTATGACCCCCGAGCTGCTCTCGGTCGAGGCGTGGGGCGGTGCGACCTACGATGTGGCGCTGCGCTTCCTGGGCGAGGACCCATGGGAGCGGCTCGCGTCGCTGCGCGAGGCCATGCCGAACCTTGCGCTGCAGATGCTGTTGCGTGGACGCAACACGGTCGGCTACACGCCGTACCCGACGAAGGTGACGGATGCGTTCGTGGCAGAGGCTGCGGCCACCGGCGTCGACGTGTTCCGCATCTTCGACGCGCTCAACGACGTCGACCAGATGCGCCCGGCGATCGACGCGGTGCTCGAGACCGGCACCGCGGTGGCCGAGGTGGCCCTGTGCTACACCGCCGACCTGCTCGACCCGGCCGAGAAGCTGTACACCTTGGACTACTACCTGCGCCTCGCCGAGCAGATAGTCGACGCGGGCGCGCACGTCATCGCCATCAAGGACATGGCCGGACTGCTGCGCGCGGGCGCAGCGGAGACCCTGGTTGCCGCCCTGCGCGAACGCTTCGAGCAGCCGGTGCACGTGCACACCCACGACACCGCTGGTGGGCAGCTGGCGACGTTGCTGGCTGCAGCTAGGGCGGGCGCGGATGCCGTGGACGTGGCAAGCGCGCCGATGGCGGGCACGACCAGCCAGCCCTCGGCATCCGCACTGGTCGCCGCCCTCGCCAACACCGAGCGGGACACCGGGCTCTCACTGACCGCCGTCTCTGATCTCGAGCCCTATTGGGAAGCGGTGCGGCACGTCTACAAGCCGTTCGAGTCCGGCCTCGCAGGGCCGACCGGTCGCGTCTATCACCACGAGATCCCGGGCGGCCAGCTGTCCAACCTGCGCACGCAAGCGGTGGCGCTCGGCCTCGGCGACCGGTTCGAGAAGATCGAGGACCTGTACGCGGCGGCCAACCGCATCCTGGGCCGGCCGCCCAAGGTCACGCCGTCCTCGAAGGTCGTCGGCGACCTGGCGCTCGCGCTGGTCGCGGCCGACGCCGACCCGGACGACTTCGAGCAGAATCCGCAGAACTACGACATCCCTGACTCGGTCGTTGCGTTCATGGCAGGCGAGCTGGGCGACCTGCCCGGCGGATGGCCGGAGCCGTTCCGCAGCAAGGTGCTGAATGGCCGCGAGGTCGACGTCTCGATCGAACCGCTCACCGAAGAGGACACCGCAGCGCTCGATGCTGACTCACTGACCCGCCGGGCGGCGCTGAACCGGCTGCTGTTCCCGCAGCCGACCAAGATCTTCGAGGACGTGCGCGAACAGTACGGCGACCTCTCGGTGGTCGGAACCGCTGATTACCTCTACGGGCTGCATCAGGGCAAAGAGCACTCGGTGGAGATCGCCAAGGGCGTCAACCTGCTGGTGGGGCTGGAAGCCATCGGCGAGGCGGACGAGAAGGGGATGCGCACGGTCATGGCGGTCATCAACGGCCAGCTGCGCCCCGTCTTCGTGCGCGATCGGAGCATCAAGGTGGAGACCCGTACCGCCGAGCGGGCGGATCCGGCGAAGCAGGGCAACGTCGCGGCACCGTTCTCCGGCGTTGTGACGACGCAGGTGGAGGTGGGGGAGTCGGTTGCCGCTGGCCAGGTCGTCGCCACCATCGAGGCCATGAAGATGGAGGCCTCCATCACAACGCCGGTCGCTGGGACCGTGAAGCGGATGCCCGTGACCGGCACCCAACAGGTCGAGGGCGGCGATCTGCTGGTTGAGATCGAATAGTGGCAGAGGCGGTGGCCGCCGTGGTCAGGCGCCCTCGCTGGCCAACTGCTCCATGCCGAGGTACTCCATCCTTGGTGAGAGCCATTCGACCAGGTGATCCGCGGTCTCGCCGATCTCGCTCGCCGCGTAGTGATCGGGGTCCCAGGCCATCCAGTCCGTGATCGTGACCGGCGCTCCCAAAGATGTGATGGGAATGCGATCCAGGTCATAGCGGGCAGGGCCGACGCCGATGGCGATACCGCGCCCGGCGGCAGCGAGAGCCTGTGCAACATGCGTGGAGGAAACTTCGTTGCGGTAACTGAACCTGATCTTGCGCGCGGCGGCGGCCGAATCGAAGGATCGCCGAATGGCGCTGCCAGGCCGGATGCTGAGCACTGGGTGATCCTGCAGTTCGGCGATGTCGACGGTGTCTCTCCCGGCGAACGGGTTGGAATCTGCTCGACACTGCATGGCCACCATTGCAGTCATGAGGGAGCGGCGGGAGAACTTGACCGGTGGCTCGCTCGTACCGAACGCGATGTCGACATCGGCTCGATCCAGCAGCTGGTAGACCTCGCCGGGAGCGACCTCCGTGACATCGCCGATGATCGAACCGGTGCCCGCAATGAACGGTGCCAGCATGTGCTCGAGCACGGTAGGCGGGCACGCCACCGAGAGATTGAGTTCGCCCGCGCCGAGAGAGTCCATCACGGCCAGCCCCTGCTCAACGCGCGACCGGATGTCTCGCGCGATCGGGTAGAAGCGCGCTCCGGCGCGGTTCAATCGCATGCCCTCGGCTGAACGGTCGAAGAGCGGGAAGCCGAAAGACTTCTCGAGCGAGGCAATCTGCCGGGAGAGAGACGGCTGAGTGATGTAGCAGGCCTGCGCCGCCGCAGTCACCGTGCCGTGCTCGACGACGGCGAGGAAATAGTCGATGATCCGTAGGTCCACCTATGCCTCCAAGCTATGGCTCCCAGCCTAATAGGGCATTGGACAACATGCTTCCGAGCGTTCAGAGTTGCGGGAAGCATTTTTCCCCCGCTTCAGAAAGAGCCCTATGTCAACGACGACCCCAGAAGTCCGCCAGCGCAGGTCTGTCATCGGTGCCTTCGCCGGCACCGCGATCGAGTGGTATGACTTCTACATCTTCGGCACCGCTGCTGCACTTGTTTTCGGCAAGGTGTTCTACCCCGAGATCGATCCTGCGGCCGCACTGATGGCATCCTTCGCCACGTTCTGGGTCGGCTTCCTCGCGCGTCCGCTCGGCGGTTTCATCTTCGGTCACTTCGGTGACAAGTTCGGTCGCAAGAACACCCTCGTCGTCACGCTCGTGCTGATGGGGGCGGCCACGACGCTGATCGGTGTGCTTCCCGGCTATGCCCAGATCGGGCTTGCGGCACCCATCCTGCTGATCGTGCTGCGCGCCTGTCAGGGACTTGCCGTCGGCGGTGAGTGGGGTGGAGCAGTGCTTCTCGCCACCGAGAACGCCAAGGAGGGCAAGAAGGGCTCCGCGGGGGCCTGGGTGCAGCAGGGATCACCGGCCGGTTCCATCCTTGCCACGCTGATCTTCCTGCTCGTCGGCCAGCTGCCGAACGAGGCCTTCCTGAGCTGGGGTTGGCGCATTCCGTTCCTGCTCTCCGCAGTGCTGGTCGTCGTCGGGCTCGTCATCCGCCTGAAGGTGGAAGAGTCCGAGGACTTCGTCAAGGCGCGCGAGAAGAAGCAGGTCGTCAAGGTCCCGCTCGTCGAGGTATTCCGGTATTCGCCGTCGCTGGTGCTGTTCGGCGTCATCGCATCGGTGCTCGGCATCTCGATCGCCTACTTCACCAACACCTTCCTGCTCGCCTGGACGACCGGCGAGCTGGGCATCGAACGCCAGATCATGCTCAACATCCTGCTCGGCACCGCGATCCTGCAGTTCATCTGGCAGCCGATTGCCGCGCGCATCGCCGAGAAGATCGGCGCGATGAAGGTCATGATCGGCGGGCTGCTGTTCAACCTGGTGCTGACCATCCCGTTCTTCATGGCCATCCAATCGGCCAGCGTGCCGCTGATCGCCATCATGCTCGGCCTGACCATCATCGGCGGCACCGCGTACTACGCGATGCTCGCCACCTTCCTGGCAAGCGCGTTCCCCCCACACGTGCGGTACACCGGCGTCTCGGCCGCCTACCAGATCTGTGCCACCATCTTCGGCGGCTCGACTCCGCTGCTGGCTCAGGGCATCCTCACCGCTTCCGGCGGCAGCGCGTGGGCGGTCGCAGCTCTCTACGGCGGGTTCGTGATCATCACGATCCTGGGCGTGCTGGGACTGAACTCCCGAATCAAGAGCCGCGCCGCCAAGGAGGCACAGACCGTTGCGGCCTGAGGTCATCTTCCACAACGGCCGTATCGCCACGGGTGACCCTCGTCGGCCCGAAGCCGAACGGATGGCCGTCCTTGGAGGGCGCATCGTGGCCTTTGACGAACAGGTCGGCGAGGCGAGCGCTGATCGGGTCATCGACCTGGGTGGGGCGCGGGTTGTCCCCGGCTTCCACGACGCCCACTACCACCTGTCGTTGACCGGTCAGCGGCTGGCGATGCTGGACGTCAGGCCGAGTGCGGTCAGCACTCTGGACGACTTCTACGCGAAGCTGCGCGAGTACGCGGCAGGCCTGCCTGCGGATGCCTGGGTGAAGGCGTCCGGCTACGACCAGAACATTCTCGGGGCGCACCCGACGGCGGAGGCCATCGACGCCGTCGTGGGGGGTCGCCCCGCCTACATCGAGCACGTGTCGGCGCACATGCTGGTCGCCAACACCGCGGCGTTCGAGCTGGCAGGCTACGCGGGCCGAGTCGGGGTGCCCGACTTCCCCGGCGGACACGTCGAGCGCGACGCCGATGGGCGTGCGGTCGGCCTTCTGCAGGAGACGGCGGTGCAGGTCGTCTACCAGTTGACGCGCCCTCTCCAGCTCGACGAGGTGCAGCACAACCTGCAGCTCGCATCCGACCAAGCGGTCTCCTACGGGTTGACGAGCCTCACCGAACCCGGCCTCGGCTCGGTGCAATCACTGGGCAACTCGCCGGTCGACTTCCACAGCTACCAGGTTGCGGTCGAGAACGGCACCATCCGCCCGCGGATGACTGTGATGCCGTTCATCAACACCTTCCACGCCATCGACGGCATGCGCGAACGAGACTGGTTCGGGCTCGATCTGGGCATCCGCACCGGCCTGGGCGACGACCGCCTGTCCGTCGGTCCGGTCAAGATCGTCTCGGACGGCTCACTCATCGGACGCTCGGCCGCAGTGCACCACTGCTACCACGGCGAACCGGACAACTCCGGGTTCCTGCAGGTGGACGCGGAAGTGCTCCGGCGCAGCATCATCGACGCCCACTCCTCCGGGTGGACGGTGGCAACCCACGCGATCGGCGACAGCGCCATCGATCATGTGATGGACGCGATGGAGGAAGCCCAGGCTCGGTTCCCGCGTGCCGGTGTCCGTCACCGGATCGAGCATTTCGCCATCGCAAGCGATGCGCAGGTGGAGCGTGCCGCGCGACTGGGGATCATTCCGGTTCCGCAGGGCGTGTTCATCTCCGACTTCGGTGACGGCATCATCAGCGCGCTCGGAGACGATCGCGTTGACGGAACCTACCGGATGGCCTCGCTGCTTCGCGCAGGCATCGTTGTGCCGGGGTCGACGGACTCGCCGGTCTCGGATGGCAACCCGCTGGTGAGCATCCACGACCTGGTGAACCGCCAGACGGCATCCGGGGTCCCCTTCGCGCCGGCGGAGCGTGTCAGCGTCGAGGATGCTGTGCGCGCCTACACCTATGGTTCCGCCTACGCGGTGGGCAAGGAGGGGAAGGTGGGAACACTGGCGACCGGCATGCTGGCCGACTTCGCGGTGCTCAGCGATGACATCTTCGCGGTCGAGAAGACCACTATCAAGGACCTCACCGTGACCGGCACCGTCATCGGCGGCGAGATCGTGTACGACCAGGGAGCATTCGCCGAGGCTGGCCGGTGACGACGGCAGAGCAGCGCCAGGCCATTCTCGACGCGGTGGATGCTGCGTTCGAGCGGCAGGTTGAATTCACCGCCGACCTCGTCGCCACACCGTCGCTGCGGGGACAGGAGGGGGCCGCCCAGGAGATCATGGCGGCCGCGTTCCAGGATGCCGGGCTCGCCCTGGATCGCTGGACGCTCGACCCGGAGGAGCTGGCGACCCATGAGGGGGCGGGTGCCGTTGCTGTGCCGTACGAGGACACCGAGGTGGTCGTCGGCACCTACGAGCCGCGGCGCGAATCCGGTCGCAGCCTGATCCTGAACGGTCACATCGACGTCGTACCCACCGGTGCGGATCGGCTGTGGTCTCGCTCACCCTGGGACTCGGCCATTCACGATGGCTGGCTCTACGGTCGTGGGGCGGCGGACATGAAAGCCGGCCTGGTGGCCAACGTCTTCGCATTCACTGCGCTGCGGGCGGCCGGTCTGGCCCCCACCGCGCGCGTGCACCTTCAGTCGGTGCCAGAGGAGGAGAGCACCGGAAACGGAACCCTCTCGGCGCTGCAGCGCGGCTATCGCGCGGATGCCGTCCTCATCTCGGAGCCGTCATCCGGCTCTCTGGTGCGCGCTCATGTCGGCGTGATCTGGTTTAAGGTCACCGTGCTGGGGCGCGCCGCGCACGCCTCGGAGATGTCGAACGGCATGAACGCCATCGACGCCGCCTATGCCGTGATCGGTGAGCTGAGGAAGATGGAGGAGGAGTGGAACCTGCAGGTTCCGGACTCCGAGCACTTCGGCGATCAGGAGCATCCGCTGAACCTGAACGTGGGAACCTTGCACGCGGGGGACTGGCCGTCGAGCGTTCCGGACTCCTGTGAGATCGGGTTCCGCGTCGCACTGCTTCCGGAGATGGATGTCGAAGCGTGCTGGCGGGACATTGTCGACCGCGTCGAGCGTCTCATGGCGCGCGAGCCGGCTCTGGAAGGCACAACAGCGCAGGTGGAGAAGCTCGGCTTCTTCTCGAACGGCTACGTGCTCGAGCCCGGCAGCGACGCCGAGGGCGTGCTGACCGACGTCCACGACTACGTCAACGGCACAGCATTGGACGCGATCGCGCTGCCCGGCTATGTCGACAGCCGCTGCTATGGGCTGTACGCGGGCGTCCCCGCGCTGGTCTACGGGCCGCTCGGTGAGCGCCTGCACGGTGCCGACGAGCGCGTGAACATCGAGTCGATTCGGCAGGTGACGAAGACGCTTGCACTCTTCATCGCGGACTGGTGCGGGGTGGAGAGCGTCTAGGCCGACGCTGACGCTCGACCCGCCGTGACCGGCGAGGCGGCTTGTCGTGCGCGTGGTGATTGAAATTCACAGGTTCTAAGCCGAGGATTGCTACAGCGCCGCCGTGAGTGGCTGGCTATAGGCTGAGTGGTCGGTTCTAAGAAAGGCACACCCCCGTGGCGATACAGGAGAAGCAGCCGGGCGACTCGCAACCCGTCGCCGACGACTACCCTGTCGGGTCGGAGCTGGACGAGTTGGCTGAGCCGGAATCGGATGATTTCGCGGCAGTCCTCCCGCATTCTCTCACCATCGCGGTCAACCTCCCCGAGCAGGTGCACGTCGCCCCGGAGGAAGAGCGCGCCGTCGCGATCGACGAGCGACCGGCGGTCGACCCGGGCGGGCTCAGCCAGGTTGGCGCGGGAACCACCAGTGTCACGGTCGATACCCTGCCGGCCGATTCGGTCTACAGCAGGCGTGACCGGCTCAACGGCGAGGTCTCCGACAGTCCTGAGCCGGCCGCGATGCTCACCGCCGACCGCCTCATCGACACCCGCCGCACCAAACGGCCCAAGCCCGAGGGAGGCTGGCCCAAGTTCGTCTACAACGCGACCCTGCACGCTGTGAACCTCGGTGACTCGGCCAAGATCCGTGCGCGCAAGGCACTCGATGCGCGCATCGACCGCGAGTTCGAGGGGGGAGCGCGCTTCATCCCGGTGCTGACCCGCAAGGGCGGTGTCGGCAAAACCACCATCACCGCCCTGCTCGGCATGGCGATGGCGGATGTCCGCGAGGACCGGGTGATCGCGATCGACGCGAACCCCGACCGTGGCACGCTCGCAGAGCGCATCAACAAGCAGACCCGCTCGACGGTGCGGGATGTGGTCACCAAGGCAGCGTCGATTTCCAGCTTCAGCGACTTCACGACCCTGGTGTCGCGGGACGAGACCCGGCTGGACGTGCTCGCATCCGACACCGACCCGCTGCTCTCCGACGCGTTCGACGAGGATGACTACAACGTCGTCGCCGACCTCGCCGCCCGGTACTACTCGATCGTGCTCACCGACTGCGGTACCGGCATCGTGCACTCGGTCATGCGTGCGACGATCCAGCGGGCGGACTCGATCGTCATCGTCTCCGGCGGAAGCGTTGACGAGGCGCGGCTCGCCTCCGAGACGCTCACCTGGCTGGAGGCGAACGGCTACGGCGCGCTCGTGAGGAACGCGGTCGTCGCGCTCAACACCGCGACGCAGGGCACCCAGATCGTGAAGCTCGAGGAGATCGAGGCGCACTTCCGGTCGCGCGTGCGCGAGATCGTGCGCATTCCCTATGACCCGCACCTTGCCGCCGGCTCGGCGATCAACTACCGGGCGCTCAAGCCGTTCACTCGCGAGTCAGCGCGTGAGCTCGCAGCGCTCGTGCTCGACGGCCTGCCTACGGGCAGGGGCGCCTGAGTCGATGGCGGTTCGTGAGATCAGGGTCTTCGGCGACCCGGTGCTGAGAACTCCCACGACGCCGGTGAACCCTGCCGACCCGGCAACCGCAGTGCTTGTCGCCGACCTCGTCGACACTGTTGAGCTTCCCGGCCGCGCCGGGGTCGCGGCGACCCAGATCGGCGTCGGAGCGCGAGCGTTCAGCTACAACGTCGACGGTGTCATCGGCTACATCCTGAACCCCGAGCTTGTCGAGGTCAGCGGCGAGCCCACGCTCGTCGACGAGGGCTGCCTGTCGGTGCCCGGCTTCTACTTCCCGCGGTTGCGGTATCCGTTCGCGCGGGTGAAGGGCGTCGACCTGGACGGCAACGAGCTCGAGCTGAGCGGCGAGGGACTGATGGCGCAGGCGTTGCAGCACGAGGTCGACCACCTGGACGGGAAGCTCTTCATCGAGGGTCTCGAGAAGGAGACCAAGCGCGAGGCGATGCGCCTAATCCGCGCCTCCGACTGGTTCTAACCCCCCGCCACCCAAACGAGTCGGGAGTAGTTGCCCTTATGGCGGGTGCCAATTGGGCAACTACTCCCGACTCGATGGTTGGGGTGCCGGACGCGGCGGGTCAGCTCGGCAGCGAGGTGCCCTCCGTGGCGGGTGCCTGGTTGTACAGCTCGTCGATCACCGGAGCGAAGTCCTGCAGCACGATGTTGCGCTTGATGCTGAGCTTCGGCGTCAGGTGCCCGCTCGCCTCGGTGAAGTCGTTCTCGAGCACCACGAACTTGCGGATGGACTCGGCACGCGACACCCGGGTGTTCGCCTGGTCGACGATCGACTGGATCTCGGCGAGCACCCTGGGGTTCTTCGCGGCCTCGGCCATCGTCATGGTCGCGTCCTCGCCGTTGTTGTTCAGCCAGACCGGGACCATCTCCGGGTCAAGCGTGATGAGCGCCGAGATGAACGGCCTCTGGTCGCCGACCACGACAACCTGGCTGACGATCGGGTTGGAGCGGATCGGATCCTCAAGCACCGCGGGAGCGACGTTCTTGCCGCCGGCGGTGACGATCATCTCCTTCTTGCGGCCGGTGACCTGAACGTAGCCTTCGTCATCGATCGTGCCGATGTCGCCGGTCTTGAACCACTCGCCGTCGAACGTGTCGGCGGTGGCCTGCGGGTTCTTCCAGTAGCCGTCGAAGATGTTGACGCCCTTGCCGAGGATCTCGCCATCGTCGGCGATGCGCACCGAGCATCCGGGCAGCGGCGGGCCGACCTTGCCGATCTTGAAGTTCGACGGCAGGTTGACCGTGAGCGGGGCGGTGGTCTCGGTGAGTCCGTAGCCCTCCAGGATGGTCAGGCCCATGCTGCGGTAGAAGTGACCGAGGAACAGGCCGAGCGGTGCCGAACCGGACACCGCGTACTGCGCACGTCCGCCGAGCACCTTCTTGATCTTCGAGTAAACGAGCTTGTCGAACAGCGCGAACTGCAGCTTGAGGCCGAGCGGGACCTTGCCGGCGTCGAGCGCCTTGGAGTGTTCCACCGCGACGTGCACAGCCTTGCGGAAGATCTTGCCCTTGCCGCCCGCTTCAGCCTTCTGCTCGGCCGAGTTGTAGACCTTCTCGAACACACGCGGCACAGCGAGAAGGAAGGTCGGCTGGAACGACTCGAGCGCGCTGACCAGCTTCTTGGTGTCCGGCTCGTGGCCAACCCGGACGCCGCCGTCGATGCACAGCACCGAGATGAAGCGCGCGAACACGTGAGCGAGCGTGATGAACAGCACTGTGCTCGAGTCGGTGTTCACGACCTCGGGGATCGCGCCTCGGGCGCTGCGGCTCGTCTCGTAGAAGTTCGAGTGGGTCAGCATGCAGCCCTTGGGCTTGCCGGTCGTGCCAGCGGTGTAGATGAGGGTCGCGAGGTCAGAGCCGACCGCGGCACTCCTGCGGGCCTCAAGTTCGTCGTCGCTGATGTCCTTGCCTGCGGCTGAGAGCTTGTCGATGTCGCCTAGGCCGAGCTGCCAGACATGCTTCACGTCGGGCAGGTCGGCGCGCACCTCGTCAACGCGCTGGAAGTGGTCAGCCGTCTCGACGATCGCGGCGACCGATTCGGAGTCGCTCAGGATCCACTGGATCTGCGACGGCGACGAGGTCTCGTAGATCGGGACCATCACGGCGCCGGCGTACCAGATCGCGAAGTCGACGAGCGTCCACTCGTAGCTCGTCTTGGAGATGAATCCGATCTTGTCGCCGGCCTGGATGCCGGATGCGATGAGCCCCTTGGCGAGGGCCTTCACCTGGTCGTGGAAGGCGGATGCGGTGACATTCGACCAACCGCCGTCGGCGGTCGGGAGCGAGAACAGCGCCAGGTTCGGGGTTTCCCGGACGCGGTCGACGAGCAGGTCTGTCACGTTGGCCTGCGGGTTGGCGGGCACAACCGGGGGTGTGTCGAATTGATTCACGGTAGCTCCTTCGGCACCGGGCGGGTCAGTGCAATCACTCTATATGGTGCTGACGCGCGGGGGAGCGACCCCCGTTGTGGTCGCCACGGCGCCTACGGGCCCGCTCTGTGCGGCTATTCTTGTCGGGTTCGCACGTTGAGAGGTTCGAAGATGTTCTACTGGCTGATGAAGAACCTGATCGTCGGGCCGATCGTTCGCACCTCGTTCCGTCCGTGGGTCACCGGCCACGAGAACATCCCGCGCACGGGCCCGGTGATCATGGCGAGCAACCACCTGTCGTTCATCGACTCGATCTTCCTCCCGCTCATGATGGATCGTCGCATCACCTTCCTCGCCAAGAGCGACTACTACACGGCGCGCGGGATCAAGGGCTGGTTCATCAAGAACTTCCTCAAGGCCGCCGGGATGCTGCCGATCGACCGCTCGGGCGGGAAGGCATCCGAAGCCTCTCTGCGCACCGGTTTGAGCGTGCTCGCCAAGGGCGAGGTGCTCGGGATCTACCCGGAGGGCACCCGCAGCCCCGACGGCCGGCTCTATCGCGGCCGCACCGGCGTCGCGCGGATGATTCTCGAGGGCGGCGTGCCGGTGGTCCCGGTGGCGATGATCGACACCGAGAAGGTCATGCCGATCGGGCAGCGACTGCCCAAGGTGCGCCGCGTCGGAATCATCATCGGCGAGCCCCTCGACTTCTCCCGGTTCGACGGCCTGGAGAGTGACCGGTTCATCCTGCGCTCGGTCACCGACGAGATCATCTACGAGCTGGCTCGCCTGAGCGGCCAGGAGTACGTCGACGTGTATGCGAGCACCGTCAAAGAGAAGGCCGCCAGCCTGAGCCGCTAGGCTGTTGGTGGCCATTAGAGCCCTTCCGTCCGCTGCGCCGTCGCAGCATTTTCCAATCCCTCTGCCCTTTAAGGAGCGTCCCGTGGTCGACCCGACCGAGACAATAGTTGCCGCTGATCCTGACGTGATCGACGGTCTCGACTATTGGCGGACGCTTCCGATCGTGCAGCAGCCGTCCTGGCCCGACCCTGCCGCGCTCACCGCGGCATCCGCAGAGCTCGCGACCCTGCCGCCGCTGATCTTCGCCGGTGAGGCGGACATCCTGCGCTCCCGTCTCGCGGCCGCGGCGAAGGGGGAGGCATTCCTGCTCCAGGGCGGCGACTGCGCCGAGACCTTCGCGGGTGCCACAGCCGACCAGATCCGCAACCGGGTAAAGACCATCCTGCAGATGGCCGTCGTGCTCACTTACGGCGCTTCGATGCCGGTCGTGAAGATGGGGCGGATGGCGGGACAGTTCGCCAAGCCGCGCTCCAGCGACACCGAGACTCGCGGTGACGTCACCCTGCCCGCCTACCGCGGTGACGCCGTCAACGGCTACGACTTCACACCCGAGTCGCGGATGGCCGACCCGTCACGGCTGCTGCAGGGCTACCACATGGCGGCGAGCACGCTGAACCTGATTCGGGCATTCACGCAGGGTGGCTTCGCCGACCTGCGCCAGGTGCACAGCTGGAACCAGGGCTTCGCCCGCAACCCCGCCAACGTGCGCTACGAGAAGCTCGCTGGCGAGATCGACCGCGCGATCAAGTTCATGATCGCCTGCGGCGCCGACTTCGAGGCGCTCAAGCGCACCGAGTTCTACATCTCGCACGAGGGTCTGCTGATGGACTACGAGCGGCCGCTCACGCGCATCGACTCGCGCACCGGCACGCCGTACGACACGTCGGCTCACTTCATCTGGATCGGTGAGCGCACCCGCCAGCTCGAGGGCGCTCACGTGGACTTCCTGTCCAGGGTCCGCAACCCGATCGGCGTGAAGCTCGGCCCTACGACTTCGCCGCAGGACGTGCTCGACCTGATCGAGAAGCTCGACCCTGAGCGCGAGCCGGGGCGGCTGACCTTCATCACCCGCATGGGAGCCGGCCGCATCCGGGATGCGCTGCCGCCCCTGCTCGAAGCAGTGAAGGCGAGCGACGCCAACCCGCTGTGGGTGACCGACCCGATGCACGGCAACGGGCTCACGACGCCGACCGGGTACAAGACGCGTCGCTTCGACGACGTCGTCGACGAGGTCAAGGGCTTCTTCGAGGCGCACCGGGCGGTTGGCACCTTCCCGGGTGGCATCCACATCGAGCTAACCGGTGACGACGTCACCGAGTGCCTCGGTGGGTCGGAGCAGATCGATGAGGCGACCCTGGCGACGCGTTACGAGTCGCTGTGCGACCCGCGCCTGAACCACATGCAGTCGCTCGAGCTGGCCTTCCTGGTGGCCGAGGAGCTCGTCAAGCGCTGACCGGCTCTGCCTGCCCACCCTGTTATGCAGGACATCCCCTGTTATGCAGGACATTCCCCGTTATGCAGGAGATTCACCCGGTTTGGCGACCCTTATCAGGGACCCGGGGCCAAGAGCCGACGGATGTCCTGCACAACGCCGGTCACCCGTCGGAGGCCTGGGCTAGTCGACGCCCAACCTCACGGTCACGGTCGAGCCCTTGTCGAGACTCGTTCCGGCATCGGGATTGGTTGATCGCACGATAGATCCCGGGAACGCAGAGAGGAACTCGCTCGCGCCGTTCTGGAATTCGATCCTGAAGCCAGCCTGATCCAGAAGCGGCTTCGCTTCCCCCCAGGTCTTGCCGACGATATCGGGAACCTGCCGCTGCTCGATGCCCTTGGAGAGCACCAGCTCGATCGTCGCGCCTTCGCGCACCGGACCTTCGGGTATCTCAGCACGAATGACTGCGCCAGCCGGGATCTCGTCGTGGAAGTCCGCGAGCCCGGCCGCGGTCGACGCAATCAAACCGACACCTTCCAGCGTTTCGGACGCTTCATCGACACCCATCCCGGTAACCGACGGGATCGGGCCGAGCGACACAACAAGCGTGACCGGCTGCTGCTCGCCGTAGGTCTCGCCCGGGACGAGGTCGATCGCACCGTCAGGGCCTTGACCGAGCGCGCCGATCACGATCCCGCGGTCGGCGTCATCGAAGCGGTAGTCGGTGGTGGCCTTGCTGAAGCTAGCGTCCGCGATGCGCTGCGTGGCCACCTCTTCGGTCTGACCGACCAACTCCGGGATGGGAAGCGGTTCCGGCCCCTGCGAAACCAGCAGGGTCACGGTCGCGCCGTGAGCGACCGCCGCACCGATCTGCGGGTCGGTGCCCGCGACCAGCCCGGCGGGCACATCGACGCTGAACACCGGCTCGGGGGTTTCGGCGACCACGAGATCGAGACCCTCCAGTTCGCTTGTCGCGACTGCCGGTTCGAGCCCGGACACGTTGGGGATCATGACCTGCGAGCCTGGCCCGGCACCGAAGTACCACCCGGTGCCGCCGGCGATGGCGGCGAGCAGCAGCACCACCACGAATAGCCAGATTCCTCGCTGGTGTCGCCGCTCGCTCGCTCGCGCGAGCGCGAGGGTGCTGTTGACCGGTTGCGGGCTGGTGCGCGCACGGGCGCGGGTACCGAGCACCTGGGTTTCGCCGGTCGCGGCAAGTTCGGCGGCGGGAGGCAGCACCATCGTGTGCTGCATGGTCGTCGTCGCCGGTGTGCCGCCGCCCTCGCCGAGCAGCCGGCGCACCTCGAGCACCTGATCGAGCATGGCGCGGGCGTCGCGCGGACGCTGCTCGGGGTCGCGCGCGGTCGCCCACAGCACGAGTTCGTCGATCTCGACGGGGACGCGCGGATTCTTGGTGCTTGGCGTCGGCACGGTGTCGTTGGCGTGCTGCTGTGCGATCTGGAACGGCTGGTCACCCTTGTATGGCTGCTCGCCGGCGAGCATCTCGTACAGCATGATGCCGACCGCGTAGATGTCGCTGCGCGCATCCGCTACCCCGCGGGTAACTAGTTCGGGGGAGAGGTAGGCGATGGTGCCCAGCAGTGCGTTGCCGGTCGCGGTCTGCGCGGTCACCGCGCGTGCGAGGCCGAAGTCGCTGATCTTGATACGCCCGTCGTCGGCGAGCAGCACGTTCTCCGGCTTGAGGTCGCGGTGCACGATGCCGTTGCGGTGGGCGGCAGCCAGTCCGGCGAGCACGGCCTCGAGGATGTCGAGGGCCTGGTCGTTGGTGAGCACCGGATGCTCGCCGAGCAGTTCCCGCAGGGTGATGCCCGGCAGGTATTCCATGACCAGGTAGGCGGTCTCCTGGTCCTGTCCCTGGTCGTACACGTTGACGACGTTCGGATGCGCCAGCCGAGCTGCCGAACGGGCCTCCTGGATGAAGCGCGCCTTATACTGCGAATCGTCGGCGAGGTGGCCGTGCATGACCTTGAGGGCCACCCGACGCTCGAGTCGGAGGTCGGTCGCTAGGTAGACGGTGGCCATGCCGCCGCGGGCGACGCGTGAGCGTACCTGGTAGCGGCCGTCGATCAGACGGCCGATCATGGGATCGGTCGTGCTTGTGCTCACTGGACGAGTCTAAAGCGAGTGCCCTGTGCCAGTGGCCCAAAACACCGTGCTCGTGAGACGAGAACCGCGCCGGTCAGCTGAGTTGGGCGAGCCACGCGCGCGCAGACGCCTCCCACTTGGCGTACGCATCCGGGTATGCCGAGCGCTGAACCGCCTGCGCGGCTTGCGTCACGGTCATCGACTCCCATCCGGATATGTCGAGGAGGCCGCGAGTCTTGCCCTTGTTCGGGTTGCTCGGGCCGCCGAAGAACAGGCGCGCGGAGTGGGCAGGGTCCATGATCGCATCGACCGTGCCCCAGCCGGCGCTCGGGCGCTGCTGGAACAGGCCGACCGAGTCGAGGTCGCCCCAGCGGATGTTGCGGAGGCTGGACTCCTGCATCGCGGCGGCGAGCGAGATCACCAGGCCGTACTCCGGCACGCCCAGCGAGCGACCGACCTCGAGGATGACGCGTGCGTTCTGCGCCATCTCGGCGGTGAGCGGCGTAACGCTCGAACCGGCGCCGGCCGGCGCGACACCGGGGATGATCAGCGTGCGGCCCGCGTAGATGATGCTCGAGAGGTTGAGGCCGTTGGCGTTCAGGATCGCCTGGATGGTGACGCCGAACCGGCTCGCGATGCTCGTCACGGTGTCCCCGGACTTGATCACGTAGCTGGTCTGCACCGGTGCTGGTGCCGGGGTGATCGGAGCCGGCTCCGGTGCGGGAGCGGGAGCCGGAGCAGGTTCTGGGGAAGGTGCGGGCGCGGGCGTTGGGGCCGGGGTCACCGGAGCGGCGGCGGGTGCTGCACCCGGGATGGCGAGCGTCTGGCCCGGGTAGATGATGCTCGACCAGCCGAGGCCGTTGGCGGACAGCACCGACTGGGTGCTGACGCCGAAGCGCGCTGCGATCGAGCTGATGGTGTCGCCCTTGACGATCGTGTAGCGACCGCTGGACGGTGCGGGATTGGCCGGCGCGGGCGCCGGCGCTGGTGCTGCTGTCGTCCCGTTGCTGAGCTTGAGGATCTGGCCGGGGAAGATCAGCGACTTCCAGCCCAGGCCATTGAGGGCGAGAACGGATGCCGTCGACAGCCCGAACTTGCCGGCGATGCCGCTGACGGTGTCACCGCCCTGCACGCGATAGGTTGACGGCACGGCGGCGGCCTCGACGGTGCCGGCATTCACCGGCGCATCCGGTGCGGCCTTGGCGAGCGCCTGACGAACGGCCTCGCGCAGGTCGGTGGCCGGGTGCTTCGGCTTCTCGGCCTTGGCGCCGGGAAGCGGAGCGATCGGCCCGGTGAAGGCCATGCCGACCGTCATCGACCCGGCAACGAGCATCGGGAGTGTGTTCAGGACGCCCTTGGCGACTCTGCTGGGCTTCTTTGGAGCCAGGTGCTTTCCCCCGCGGCGTGCATCGTCCGTAGCTGCGCCTGCTGACATGTTCATCCCCGTCTTTCCCCGGATGGGCGAAGGTCCCTCTGTGACCCGCGGTCGCCCAGCACTGATCCATGACAGAATCAGCGATTCTCAACTTGACACAGAAATATACAGGTGTCAATCAATGTGACGGATGTTACTAAAGTGAATTGGCGTGTCCCGTGTCGACTCAGCGATCGACCGGCTCGGCTCTGGCACTCTTTAACCGTGGAAGAAACCCCGAATGTCCGCTGGCTGACCGTGCCTGATCTGGTGGAGATGCTCGGTCTTGGCGTGAGCAAGATCCGCAGGTTGCTCGAGGACCGCGCGCTCCTCGCTCGGCGCATCGATGGCGTCTGGCATGTCCCTGACCTTTTCCTTCGTGACAATGCACCACTCCCTGAGCTGCGCGGGACCCTCATAGTGCTGCACGACAGCGGTTTCACCGACGAGGAGTCAATGGACTGGCTCCTCGGCCACGACGAGACCCTCGGCACCAGCCCGATCGAGGCCCTCCGCGCCGGCCGCAAGGCCGAGGTACGCCGGGTCGCTCAGGCGCTCGCCTAGGGTCTCGGCAAGCTCGACCACCAACCACCGTATCCACGGGGTGTGGGTCTCAGCTAAGTGTCTTTGAGGGCGCGTTTGAGTGCTGCGGTGAGGCGGGGTTTGGCCTTGGTGGTGCGGATCCAGGTTCCGTCGGGGTTGATCCAGGGTGGGGGTTTGAATTCGGGGACGCCGTCGTTGATGCGGATCTCCCAGCCGGAGCTGCCGAGGGTGCGGTGGTGGTACCAGCAGAGGAGCACTCCGTTGTCGACTTCGGTCGGTCCGCCTTCGGCGTGGGGTGTGACGTGGTGGATCTCGCACCAGTCGCCGGGGGTGCCGCAGCCCGGGGCGGCGCAGTGGTAGCCGTCGCGGGCTCCGATCGCCTTGCGCTGCTGGGCGGTGAACCCGCGGGTCGGGCTGGTCAGTTGAATGACCGCGCCGGTGGCGTCCAGGGTGACGGTTTGGGTCTCGCCGGTGCAGGCCAGCTGCCGCACGGACCGCAGTGAGATGGGGGCGTTGATGCCATCGATCCAGCCGGCACCGGTGCCGTTCTGCAGGTCCTCGGCGATGACGGTGACCAGCACCGTCGGGGCGGCCCCGTTCACCTTCGGGGTCTCCGGGTCACGGGCCGCGGCAGAAAGGATGCCGCCGAGCACGTCGTGGCGTTGCTGGTCCGGGGTGCGGTCATCCTCCATCACCGGAACCTCCGGGTCTTGGTCCGTAGCGTCGCCGTCGCCGTCGCTGGGCAGGAAGGCGGGTGCGGTGCGTGGGGTGAGGTAGGCGTTGAACAGCCGCTGCAACTGGCCGGCCACCAGCGGGGTGAGGTTTCCGGTGATCGGCACCAACCCGCCGACGGCCTTGCCGAGCCGGATGCCGCGCCGCGCCAGCGCTTCCTCTTCCTCGGGCTCCACACCGTCGGGGTCGATGGTGATCCGCCACACGGTGGCCTGGATCTTCAGCTCCTCGGCGGTGGTGGTCGGCTCGCTGGCGGACTCCACCAGGGCGGCCTCGGCCGCTCGGAGGTGGTCGGGGTTCACCCGGTCGATCGCCGGCGCCAGCTCGTCCACGATCGCCGCGGCCATGTCCTGCGACAGCCGACCTTCGGACAGCGCCGCGGCGAGCACCGGGAACTGGGCCGGGAACAGCTCCCCGGTCAGGCTGCTTCTGCTCCGCAGCTTCTCGCCCAGCCGGACCCGTCTGCGGATGGTGGCCACCGTGGCGCCGGTGGTGCGCTCCAGCAGCTCGGTGCCGCTGCGACACCCCAGCTTGCCGGCCAGCCCGTCACCGCCCAGGGTGCGGCGGGAGCGGTGCTCCACCTCCGCGGCGATCGCCAACCGGGACGCATCCACCAGCCGGCCGTAGTCCTCCTCCAGGGTGCGGGCGGCCACCACCAACGCGTCATCGCCCAGGTCGCGGACCCCGGCGACAGCGCCGGGAGCGAGGGGGGTCGAAGCGGGTCGGGTTCGTCATATTTCGATGGTGACACCATCGCCCGACATTCGTAGCTACATTCGAGCCAACCGCGGACAAGTCATCCCGCACGCCGCCTGTGGAGGAGTTCCGGTGGCCCCGGGATCGCGAAGCGATCGGCTCGAAGCCACCGAAGGAAACCGTCTAATGGCCGGCCGCAACCACCTCGACGACCGTTCCCCACGGGTCCGCCACGGTGAGTACGGCATCGGTGCGCTCGAACGTCACGCCCGCCTCGGTCAGCCGTGTGCCGATCGCGTCGAGTTCGGATGCCTCCGGCACGACCAACTCGAGCGAGCCCAATCCCAGTGTGGCCGGGCGCACGCCAGCGCCGGCGCTGCCCCAGGTGTTCGCGGCCACATGATGGTGGTAGCCGCCCGCGGCGAGGAAGATCGCGCCGTTGGCCCTGGCGGTGACCGCGAAGCCGAGGCTGTCGGCGTAGAACTCTTCAGCGCGCTCGAGGTCGCCGACCTTCAGGTGGACGTGTCCCATGGTCGCGTCGCCGGATGCTTCGTCGCCCAGGTGCTCTCCGATGAACGCGTTGACATCGAGCGGCGCGCTGCCCATCTGCACCTGGCCGTCCTCCCAGACCCACTGGTCGCGAGGGGTGTCGACGTAGAGCTCGACGCCGTTGCCGTCGGGGTCGGCGAAGTAGAACGCGTGGCTGACGGCGTGGTCTGCCGACCCCTGGTAGAGCCCGGGATACTGCCCGGCCAGTCGCGCAAGCGACCCAGCGAGGGCAGGCGAATCCGGGAACAGGATCGCCGAGTGGTACAGGCCGGCATCACCGGGCCCGGCTGGGTCGGCGTCAGCGGGGACGAGGCGAATGATCTCCTCGCCGTCGACACCGAGCGATCGGATGCCGTCCGTCTCGCCGAGCAGGCTCAGCCCGACGCCTACTGGTCCGTAATAGTCGGTCAGCGCCTCGATGTTGCTCGTCACCAGTTCCACCGCGCCCATGCGCGTGTCAGCGTCGATCAGGCTCGCCGGCGGCGTGGCGTTCGGTGCCGATGCCGACCGGTTCGCCGACAGGATCACTGCGGTCGCGCCGACCGCGACCAGCAGGACGAGTGCCCAGATGCCGATGAGCCAGCGGGTGCGTCGAGGGGAAGCGTTCACCAGGAAGGCAACCGCGCGCAGCCGGAGCTTATTCCGCCCTACTCCCGACCACCGTCGGTCTCGCTGCCCGTATCCGCGACCTCCGTCTCGTCGATCCGCTGAATCGGCTGGGTGAACGGCACGGTTCCCTGTCGTTCGCTCGAGCCGCGCACAGGGCCGAGTCTGCGTTGGCGCATCGGGTCGCGGCGCAGGTCAACGTACAGCGACACGCACAGCCCGATCATGATCAGGATGAATGGGCTGGCAGCCAGGATGGTGAAGGTCTGCAACGCCTGGAGGCCGCCGACCCACAGCAGCACCGCGGCAACCGCGCCGGTCAGGATCGCCCACACGATCACAAGCGGCTTCCACGGCCTGGTGTTGCCGCGCGTGGACAGCGTCCCCAGCACGAGCGAACCGGCATCCGCCCCGCTCACGAAGAACACAGCGGTGAGCACCATCACCACGATCGCGGTGCCGATGAAGAACGGGTATTGCTGCAACATCGCGAAGAACGCGGCCGCCTCGTTGCCAGTCCCGGCGATGTCGACGCCGCCGACCTGCAGGTTCATCCCGGCGCCGCCGAAGACCGAGAACCAGAGCACGCTCACGGATGTCGGCACCAGCAGCACTCCGAGGACGAACTCCCGGATGGTGCGCCCGCGCGAGATGCGCGCGATGAAGTTGCCGACGAACGGGGTCCAGGAGATCCACCACGCCCAGTAGAAGATCGTCCAGCTTGCCAGCCAGTCGCCGCCGCCGAACACCGCCGATTGGAAGCTCATCGGCACGATCTGCCCCAGGTAGGAGCCGATCGCCGACGGCATCAGGTCGAGGATGAACACCGTCGGACCGGCAATGAAGACGAAAGTGAGCAGCAACGCCGACAGCACCATGTTGGTGTTGCTCAGCCACTTGATCCCCTTCGTCACGCCGCTTGCCGCAGAGAACACGACGCCTACGGTGAGCACGCTGATGACGATGATCGGCAACGCGACACCCGGATCCTCGAACCCGCCGGTGCGCAGCAGCGACAGGCCGGCGGCGATCTGCAGCGCGCCGAGCCCGAGGGAGGTCGCCGACCCGAACTTGGTGCAGATGATCGCCAGAATGTCGATCGGCTTGCCCCACCCGCGACGGTCGATCCGGTCGGCGCCGAAGATCGCGTGGAACGGTGCGCTCATGAGGTTGCCGCGCCCCATCCGGTACGTCGAGTAGGCGAGCGAGAGACCGACCACCGAGTAGATCGCCCACGGGTGCAGCCCCCAGTGGAACAGCGTGTACGCCATCGCCGCGTTCGCCGCTTGCGGGGACTCCGGGGCCGCACCGACGAACGGGGGAGGATCCACCAGGTGCGAGACCGGCTCGTAGACACCGAAGAACATCAGGCCGATGCCCATCCCGGCGCTGAACATCATCGAGATCCAGGACAGCGTGGAGAACTCCGCCTTCTCGCCTTCGCGCGACAGCGGGATGCCGCCGTAGCGGCCGAACGCGAGCACGAGGGCGAACACAACGAACGCGGCGGCGCCGAGGATGAACACCCAGCCCAGGTTGGCCGTTACCCAGCCCAAGGCGGATGCCGCAGCGTCACCGACCTGTTCGGTGAAGGCCACGCCGAGCACGCACACGATGACGATGACTCCACCGGCCACGCCGACGACGACCTTGTCGACACTGGCCCAGCCGGTCGTCGTGGGTTCCGGCAGTCCGTCGGCGGCGTTGTTCAACATGCGATCACCATCGATCCGTCGTGTGGTTCGAGCACAAGCGGCCTTCAGGTAGCCAACGCTACGCCTCCAGCCGCGGTCACTATAGTTGCGGCCATGTCAGATGCGGTGGGTGATTCCACCCCGCGACCCGAGTATCAGGCGCGCGTCGGTGACGACGGCCGCACGGTCCTCGGACGCCACGGCGACGTACCGAAGTTCGACCCGAGGGTGGCAGCCTGGGGCGACTGCGACGAGGCGAACGCGGCGATCAGCGTCGCTCTCGCGGTCAGTGGATTCTCGATCGACCTGACATCAACGCTGGCGAGCATCCAGAACGACCTGTTCGACCTTGTCACCGACCTGGCGGTCCCGCTGGACGACCCCCAGCCCGCGGATGCCCGCATTCGCGACGCTCACCTGGTGCGGCTGGAACGCGCGATCGAGCACTTCGCCAAGGAGGCGCCAGAACCGGAAGGGTACGTGCTCCCGGTGGGCACTGTTCCGGCCGCAACGCTTTATCAGGCGCGCGCCGTGGTCCGGCGCGCGGAGCGGACGGTGTGGATGGCGATCGACGCGCACCCGGGAGCCGTCAACGTGCTGGCCGCGCGCTACCTGAATCGCCTGTCCACGCTGCTGTTCGCGATGGCGCGCGGCGCCAATATCGAACACGGCGACGTCTACTGGGAGCCGGAGGCAACGTTCCACGCCATGGAACGCGAGGCAGAGGAACCGATCGAGCCGCTCGAGTGACCTAGGCGGAACGCTTGGTCACCGTCTCCACCAGGCTGAGCAGTTGTCGCTGCGCCGAGGGGCTGATGTCGGCGCTGTCCAAGGCGGTACGCGCACGGGTGACGTTGTTCTCGATGATGCGCTCGACCTGGTCGACGGCGCCGGAATCCCGGATGGCGGCCTGCAGCATCCGCACCTGGCTGTCGTCGAGTTCACGATCACCGAGCATCTCGTCGAGGAAACGCCTGGCGCTCGTGGGGAGGCCGGAGCGGGCGATGGCGATCAGCACGGTGCGCTTGCCTTCGCGGAGGTCGTCACCGGATGGCTTGCCCGTGACGTCGGGATCGCCGAAGACCCCGAGCAGGTCGTCGCGCAGTTGGTAGGCGATTCCGAGCGGCAGACCGAAGTCCCGCAGCGAAGCCACTTGGCTCTCGGTTGCGCCGCCGAGCGCGGCGCCGATCGCGAGAGGCGCCTCGATGCTGTACTTGGCCGACTTGTAGACGATCACCCGGTGGGCGCGGGGGAGCAGCTCCCGTTCGTCGTGACCGCGCCACGCCTGTTCCTCGAGGATGTCGAGGTACTGGCCCACCATGACTTCGGTGCGCATCCGGTTGAACTCTGTGCGCGCTGCGGCTCCGTCGCTCGGGCTCTCGAGTCGCTGGAGGCCAAGGTCGAACAGCTGCTCGCTCCAGGACAGCAGCAGGTCACCGAGCAGCATCGCGGAGGAGCGGCCGAACTCCGCCGGGTCGCCCACCCACCCCGCCTCACGGTGCCTCTCTTCGAAGCGACGATGCGCGGCGGACATCCCGCGGCGGGTGTCCGAGTTGTCCATGATGTCGTCGTGCACGAGCGCGGCCGCGTGGAACAGCTCGAGGGCGCTCGCCGCGCGGACGATGACGTCGAGGTCGGCCGCCAGCGCGTCGTCGCCGAGCGGGTCGAGTTCGGATGGCCTGGCCCGGACCGCCTGCCAGCCCCAGTAGCAGAACAGGGCCCGGAAACGTTTGCCTCCGCGCAGCAGGTCGCGCGAGTAGTCGACGAGGGGACGCAGGTCCTTCGCGATAGACTCGAGCTCCACCGCCCGGTCGTCGAGGAAGTCGTCGATTGCCGATTGAACCAAGTCAACTAACCGGGTACTCTCAGCCACCCTCCTAGCCTAGCCGCGAGGGTGAGCATACAATTGACTTCGCTGGCGACATCTCGCGAGAGAGGGGAGTGACCATGCCGCTATCAGAGCAAGAGCAGCGACTTCTCGACGAGATGGAGAGAAGCCTTTATCACAATGACGCGGACTTCGTGGCGACAGCTGGCGCACGACGCGGAAAGCCCAACTACACGTGGGTCGTTTTGGGTAGCCTCCTCGCGGTCGCTGGCATCGGCGGGATCGTCGCCGGGGTTGCAACTCAGCTTCCCGTAATCGGCGTCATCGGGTTCGTCGTCATGTTCGGCGGCGTTCTTCTGGCGCTCGCCCGGCCGAAGGCATCCGATGATCTGGACGAGCCGCGGGTGGGCGGCAAGGGACAGCAGCACAAGTCCGGTTTCATGGACCGGATGAACGAGCGCTGGGATCGTCGCCAGAACGGCGGAGAGCACTAACTCACTCCCCACAAACAACGGGTCGACTTCGGTCGGCCCTTTTTTGTGCCCATTTTCCGGGTGATTCCGGCGCTGAGAGTGAATTTGCCTCCACCTTCCTCCACCCGTTACTTCCCTTGATATTGCTGGGAAGTCCCTCGCAATGGGGGCGAAATTTGCCTCAGGATCATTGTTTCGTGGGGTGAAGTGGAGTAAAGTGGAGCCCACCTGAATCCGGGCCGGAGCATTGAGGGGGTGAGTGCCCATGTTTCTTGGCACCTACTCACCGAAGCTCGATGACAAGGGCCGGATCATCCTTCCCGCCAAGTTCTGGGACGAACTCGAGGCCGGCGTCGTCATCACCCGCGGCCAGGAGCGCTGCCTCTACGTGTTCAGCACGCGCGAGTTCGAAGAGATGCACGACCGCATCCGGCAGGCACCCGTCACGAGCAAGCAGGCGCGTGACTTCATGCGGCTCTTCCTCTCCGGTGCGAACGCGGAGGTCCCCGACAAGCAGCACCGCGTGACCATCCCGGCGACGCTGCGCCAGTACGCGGGCCTGGACAGGGAACTCACCGTCATCGGCGCGGGCAACCGGGCCGAGATCTGGGACTCAGAGGCCTGGAACAACTACTACGCCGAGCAGGAAAGCAACTTCGCCGAGACCACCGAGGAGGTGATTCCCGGACTCTTCTAGCGCCTGACCGCTGACTCCCAGCCGATCCGGCCCTGTCACACCTTCCCCGGTGCCAGGTACGGTGCGGATGGGGATCAGCAGCCAGGGGCAACCGGAAACCTCATGGCAGAGCAGATCCACATCCCCGTCAAGCTCGACCGCAGCATCGAGCTGCTGTCACCGGCGATCAGTGCGCCCGGCGCGGTGCTCGTCGACGCGACGCTCGGCATGGGCGGCCACTCCGCGGCATTCCTTGAGCGCTTCCCGCAGCTCACGCTCGTCGGCATCGACCGGGATGAGCAGGCGCTGGCGATTGCGGGGGAGCGTCTGGCACCCTTCGGAGACCGGGTTCACCTGGTCCACGCGGTCTACGACGAGCTGCCCCGCGTGCTCGACGACCTGGGCATCCCGGCGGTGCAGGGTGAGCTGTTCGACCTCGGCGTCTCCTCGCTGCAGCTTGATCGCGCTGAGCGCGGTTTCGCTTACGCGCAGGACGCCCCACTCGACATGCGGATGGACCCGTCTGCGCCGCTCACCGCCGAGCGTGTGCTCGCGGAGTACAGCGAGGCCGAGCTGAGGCGCATCTTCTACCAGTACGGCGAGGAGAAGCTCGCGCCACGTTTCGCCCGCAAGATCGTCGAGAGCAGGCAGGCATCACCGCTCACGTCGTCCGCTCAGCTGGTGGAGCTGATCGACAAGGCCACGCCGGCCGCTGTCCGGCGCGCCGGGCATCCGGCGAAACGCGTCTTCCAGGCACTCCGGATCGAGGTCAACCAGGAGCTTGCGGTGCTCGAGCGGGCAATCCCGGCCGCGGTTGACGCGCTCGCTCCCGGCGGGCGGATCGTCGTGCTTGCCTACCAGTCGCTGGAGGACCGGATCGTGAAGCGCGTCTTCGCGGCGCGCTCCACCTCGAGTGCCCCGGTCGGCCTGCCGGTGGAGCTCCCGGAGCACCGACCGACCCTGAAGCTACTGGTTCGCGGAGCCGAGCTGGCTGACGAGGCCGAGAAGGCGCAGAACCCCCGAGCGACACCGGTCAGGCTCCGCGCCGCCGAGAAGCTGGAGCGTGCCGCATGAGCGCGCTCGCCCGGGCGGTCAATCCCGCACCGCTGCCGCAATCGCAGCCGCGGCACATCGAGGTCGTTCCGACACGAGCACAGCGCAAGGCACGACCGAAGGTCTTCTACGCAATGGTCACCGTCGGTGGCCTGTTCGCTGTGCTGATCGCGCAGCTGCTGCTCAGCATCGTCGTCTCGGACGGCGCCTACGAGATCGCCGCTCTGCAGCAGCAGCAACGTGAGCTGGCTCGAGACGAGCAGCAGCTCACCGAAGCGCTGCAGGTGCTCGAGTCCCCTCAGCACCTCGCCGCCAACGCCGTCGCGCTCGGTATGGTCACGAACACCGGGACCGCCTACCTGCGCTTGGCCGACGGTGCCGTGCTCGGCGCGGCGGTGCAGGCCAAACCCACGGACGGCATCGTCACCGGCGAGGACGGCCAGACTCTGATCCCGAACGTGCTGCTCACAGGCGTCCCGTTGGTGACGCCTGCCGCGGGTGAGCCGACCGCGGGCGCGCCTGCCGGGGGCAGCACAAACGGCTCGGTAGCGTCGACCGAGGCGCTGCCGGCGCCGACGACTCGCTGACGTAGGCAGGGACGGAGGATCAGCGGATGGTGGAACTGCGGCGAACCCGCCGACGTCTTTCCATTGCCGTCCTGCTGACCTTCGCGATCGTCGCCCTGTTCGTGGTCCGGCTGGTGGACTTCCAGGTCGTGCGCGCCGCTGAACTGAATGAGGCATCCCACGGCAAACGGGCAGTGAGTCAGACCATCTACGCTCCGCGCGGCGACATCGTCGACACCAACGGCGTCGTCCTGGCCGACAGCGTCACACGCTACGACATCACCGCATCACCGCGGCACGCCAACGCGTTCAACCGTCGAGCGGATGTCGGCACGACCCAGAAGGTGTCCGTCTTCGACGCGTTGACCGAGATCTCCGAGATCTCCGGCGCCGACATCAACAAGTTGATGACCGCGATCAGCAGTGACCCCGAATCCAACTTCACCTACCTGGTCAAAGGTGTCGACACCGCAAAGTATCGCGCCATTCGGGACCTGGGCATCCCGTGGGTGTACGTCGAGACGGTGCCCAAGCGCACCTACCCGAACGGCTCGGTCGCCGGCAACATCGTCGGCTTCGTCGGCACCGACGGGCCTCAGAACGGCATCGAGGTCACCGAGAACGACTGCCTGGAGCCCACCAAGGGAGTCTCGACCTACGAACAAGGCGCGGACGGCGTCCGGCTGCCAGGCAGCACGGTGGTCAGCACCGAAGCGGTGCCGGGCGGCACGATCACCCTCACCATCGACAGCGACCTGCAGTGGTCCGTGCAGCAGACCATCGCGGAACAGGCGATCGCCATCGGCGCGGAATCGGCGATGGCCGTCGTGGTCCGGGTTTCCGACGGTCACCTGATGGCGGCGGCCGACTGGCCATCCGTCGACCCCAACGACCGCGACGGCCTCGACCCCGCCTTCCTCGGGGCCCGCATGTTCACCTACAACTTCGAACCCGGCTCCATCCTCAAGGCGATGACGGCCGCGATGGCGGTCGACCAGGGCACCGCGAGCGCCAACACGAAGGTCACCGTGCCGAGCCGGTGGGAGACCCCGGAAGGCAGCGTCATCCGTGACGCAACCAACCACGGCGAGTACCGCCTCACCCTCCCAGGAGTGCTCGCCGAGTCATCCAACGTCGGAATCTCGAAGGTCGCATCCGAACTCGCCAACGCCGTCCGCTACGACTACCTCCGGAAGTTCGGCTTCGGCGAGGAGACCGCCGTCGGCTTCCAAGGCGAGGAAAAGGGCTTGCTCGCGAGCTCCTGGGACAGCCAGCAGAAGTACGACATCGCTTACGGCCAGGGCGTCTCGGTGACGCTCGCGCAGATGGCCAGCGCCTACCAGGCGCTCGCCAACGGCGGTGTGCGGATGCCTCTCACCGTGGTTGAGAGCTGCACCCTCCCCGATGGCACTGTTCTGAGGCCCGAGGCGAGCCAAGGGGTTCGCGTGGTGTCCGAGAGCGCAGCACAGCAGACCGTCGACATGCTGCAGAGCGTCGTCACCAATGGTCAGCTGAGCAGCGTCCTCAGCATCCCCGGCTATAACGTCGCGGCGAAGACCGGCACCGGTGAGGTCGCCGAGGGCGGTGTCTACACGAACGAGCGCATCGTGTCGGTAGCCGGTATCGCCCCGGCGGACAACCCTGAGTACGTCGTCATCGTGACCATAGTCAAGCCGGATATCATGAAGACTTCGTACGCAGCGGCTCCCGTGTTCCAGGAGATCATGGCCAGAGTTCTGAAGACGTACCGGGTTCCCCTGTCGATCAAGCCGGCACCGAACCTGCCAACAACTTGGTGAGAGAGAGGACGTCGTGACGACACGGATTCCACCGGTCCTACGCCCGGAGCATCCACTTCCACGGCCCCTTTCGACACTGGTCAGCGAGTTCGGCCTCGACTATCGCGGCTCGCTTGACGGCGTCGAATTGCACGGTGTCACCGTTCGCACGAACGAGGTGGAACCGGGCGACCTGTTCGTGGGCTTGAAGGGCGCCAACGCGCACGGCGCATCCTTCGCCGGCGAGGCCAAGGAGCGCGGCGCAGTCGCGGTGCTCACCGATGAAGAGGGCGCCGCTCTCGCCGCCGACACCGGCTTGCCGATCGTGATCGTCGACTCACCGCGTGGTGCGCTGGGGGACATCTCGGCATGGGTCTACCAGACCAACCAGAATCCGCCGCTGCTATTCGGCGTCACCGGCACGAACGGCAAGACGTCGACGTCGCACCTGCTCGAGGGCATCCTGAAGCAGGTGGGACTGGTCACCGGTCTCAGTTCCACGTCGGAGCGGCACATCGGCGACCTCGTGGTCGTGAGCCGGCTGACGACGCCGGAAGCCAGCGAACTGCATGCGCTGCTCGCCCGGATGCGGGAGAGCGAGGTGCGCGCAGTCGCGCTGGAGGTGAGCGCTCAGGCGCTCAGCCGCAACCGCGTCGACGGCATCGTCTTCGATGTCGTCAGCTTCACCAACCTCAGCCACGACCACCTCGATGACTACGCCGACTTCGAGGAGTACTTCCAGGCCAAGCTGGCGTTCTTCGACCCCGACCGGGCTCGCCGCGGTGTTGTCTCGCTCGACACCCCGTGGGGTCAGCGAGTGGTCGAGGGCTCCCACATCCCGGTCACCACGATCTCGGCAACGCCCGGGGTCGACGCCGAGTGGACCGTCGAGATCCTCGACGAGCAGCCCAGCCACACCGCGATCCGACTGACCGGACCGGACTCGCGTTCGCTCGAGACGACAGTGCCGATCATCGGCTGGCACATGGCAGCCAATGCCGGCCTGGCGATCGTCATGATGGTCGAAGCCGGATTCGACCTGGAGGCGATCGGCCACGCGATCCGCGACGGCATCGAGGCGTACCTGCCCGGCCGCACCGAGCGGGTCTCCGGTGACAGCGGGCCGCAGGTGTACGTCGACTTCGGCCATAGCCCGGATGCTTTCTACAACACCCTCAAGGCGGTCCGCACCTTCACCCCGGGGCGCGTGATCATGGTTTTCGGCGCCGACGGCGACCGCGACCCGTCCAAGCGCCACGAGATGGGGCGAGTCGCAAGCGAATACTCGGACATCCTGGTCATCACCGACCACCACCCGCGCTTCGAGGATCCGGCTTCGATCCGCAAGACGCTCATCGAGGGCGCCGGCCTCGCCGAGCATCCCGCCGAGCTGCACGAGGTCAGCCCGCCCGAGCCGGCCATCCGGCACGCCGTTTCGTTGGCCCGTGAGGGCGACTCGATCCTCTGGGCCGGCCCCGGACACCAGGACTACCGCGACATCAGGGGAGTGCGCACGCCGTACTCCGCGCGCGCGGAGGCGCGCGCAGCACTCCGAGAGGCGGGCTGGTGATCGCTCTCACCGTCGCGGAGCTGGCGGGCGCGACGGATGCAGAGCTGCGTCTGGCTCCCTCCGCAGCCCTGACCCCCGACAGCGTGATCGACGGTCGCGTCGTCGTCGACTCGCGCCTCGCAACCCCCGGATCCATCTTCATTGCGCTGCGCGGAGAGACCACCGACGGGCACCTGTTCGCCGAGACGGCTGTCGCATCCGGTTCCGCGATCCTGATAGTCGAGCGGCCGCTCGACCTGGATGTTCCGCAGCTGGTGGTCGAGGACGGCTACCGGGCACTCGCGTCGCTCGCCCGCTTCGCCGTCGCGCGCGTCCGTGAAGCCGGGGCGCTGCAGGTGGTGGGCATCACCGGCTCGAACGGCAAGACCACGACGAAGAACATGGTGCGCGCGATCCTCGAAACCGTGGGTCGCACCGTCGCACCGCCCGGCTCGTTCAACAATCACGTCGGCGCTCCACTGTCGATGCTCGACATCACCGAGACCACCAGGTTCCTGGTCGTCGAGTTCGGAACGAGCGGACCGGGGGAGATCGCGAACCTGGTCTCCATCGCCATGCCGGATGTCGCGGCAGTGCTCAAGGTCGGCCTCGCCCACGTCGGTGGCTTCGGCGACATCGAGGCGACCGCGCGCGCGAAGGCGGAACTGGTCACCGGTCTCGGCCCGGATGCCGTCGCCGTGCTCAACGCCGACGACTCACGAGTCGCCGCGATGGCCGACCAGACCTCGGCCGAGATTCTGTTCTTCGGCACGACCGACCGTGCCGCGGTGCGGGCCACAGACATGCAGACCACCATCGACGGCACCTCCTTCACCCTTCAGTTCGGCGAACTCAGCCGCCGGGTGCAGTTGCGCATCATCGGCGAGCACCACGTCACCAACGCGCTCGCGTCCATCGCGATCGCCGACCAGCTCGGCGTGCCGGTCGAGGAGGCGATCACCGCCCTTGAACAGCTTGAGCGTGCAGAGCGGTGGCGGATGGAGGTGTTTACCTCGCCCGACGGTTACACCGTGATCAACGATGCCTACAACGCGAGCCCCGACTCCACCGCGGCGGCGCTGAAAACCCTCGCAGAACTCACGCGCGGCAAACACCGTGCGATAGCGGTGATCGGCGAGATGGCCGAACTGGGTGATCACGCGGATGAGGAACATGACCGGATCGGCAGGCTCGTGGTGCGACTGAACATCGACCAGCTGGTCGTCGTCGGCAACGCTGCGCGCCACATCCACAACGCGGCCGGCTTGGAAGGCTCGTGGGACGGGGAGTCGGTCCTCGTGGCGACGCAGGACGAGGCATACGATTTGTTGCGTGGACAGTTGCTGCAGGGCGACGTGGTCCTCGTGAAGTCGTCGAACTCCGCGGGACTGCGCCAGCTGGGTGACCGACTGGCCGGAGTCGCCTGATGCTCGCCCTCCTCATCGCCGCGGGCGTCTCGATGACGTTCACACTGTCGCTCACGCCACTGTTCGCCCGCGCCTTCCGCAGGTTGAACCTCGGCCAGTTCATCCGGGCGGACACGCCGACAACGCACGTGATGAAGCGCGGTACGCCCTCGATGGGTGGCGTGGTCTTCGTCACTGCCGCAATCGTCGGCTATTTCGCCGGCCACCTCATCGGTGGCGGTGCGCCGAGCGTCAGCGCGATGCTGGTGATCTTCATGATGGGAGGCCTCGGACTCGTCGGGTTCATCGACGACCTCCTCAAGGTCACCCGCCAGAACAGCCTCGGGCTGAAGGGACCGTACAAGATCATCGGCACGGTGATCGTGGCGGTGATCTTCGCGATCGTCTCCGTCACCTATCGCGACAACAACGGCGTCACGCCCGCCTCGACCGCCATCTCGTTCCTGCGCGACACGCAGTTCGACTTCGTCGCCGTATTCGGTACCGGCGCAGGCATCGTGATGCTGATCATCTGGATCGCCCTCATCACGACCTCCACCTCCAACGCGGTGAACCTCACCGACGGCCTGGACGGACTCGCCGCCGGCGCATCCATCTTCGCGATCGGCTCGTACATCATCATCGGGTTCTGGCAGTTCAACCAGTCCTGCTTCGGCGGCAGCGACCCCGAGAACCTGTTCAAGTGCTACGAGGTCTCCGCCCCGCTCGACCTCGGCACCATCGCCGCGGCGATCATCGGCTCGCTCATCGGCTTCCTCTGGTGGAACACCTCGCCCGCGCAGATCATGATGGGCGACACCGGCTCGTTCGCCCTCGGCGGTGCCCTGGCGGCCCTCGCCATCCTGTCGCGCACCGAACTGCTGCTCGTGCTCATCGGCGGAATCTTCGCGATCATCACCGGACAGGTGATCATCCAGCGCATCTACTTCAAGGTGACCAAGGGCAAGCGCATCTGGCGCGCCAGCCCGCTGCACCACCACTTCGAGATGAAGGGCTGGCCGGAGGTCACCATCGTGGTGCGGTTCTGGATCATCTCCGGCCTGTGCGTCTCCGCCGGCGTCGGGCTGTTCTACCTCGAGTGGCTGTCCAGAAGCGCATGAGATCACCAGCCGAGGTCGCCGAACTGGCCAGCTGGCACGCCGACTGGTCAGGGCTCAAGGCCGCTGTGCTCGGAAGCGGAGTCACCGGCTTCGCGGTCGCCGACACGCTCGTCGAATTGGGCGCCGACGTGTTCGTGATCTCCGAGCGAACAGACGACACGACGGCCACCATCCTGGATGTGCTCGGTGTGCGGCAGCTGGTCACGTCGCTCGGCTCGGTTCCACCCGAGCTCAGCGAATTCGGCCCAGAGCTGGTCGTCGTCTCGCCGGGCTTCTCGCCGTCGCATCCGGTCGTCGCCTGGGCGGCGGATGCCGGGCTGCCGGTGTGGGGCGAGGTCGAGCTCGCCTGGCGGTTGCGCGACAAGATCGGCCCTCCGGCACAGTGGATCGCCATCACCGGCACCAACGGCAAGACCACGACGGTGCAGCTGACAACGTCGATGCTGCTCGCAGACGGTTACCGCGCGGCAGCCTGCGGCAATGTGGGCGTGCCGGTGCTGGACGCCATCCGCGACCCGAACGGCTTCGACGTGCTCGTCGTCGAGCTCTCCAGCTTCCAGCTGCACTACTCGCACAGTCTCTCGCCGTACGCGAGCGTGTGCCTGAATGTTGCCGACGACCACCTCGACTGGCACGGGTCGGCGCAGGCCTACCGCAACGCCAAGGCGCGCGTGTACGACAACACCCAGGTGGCGTGCGTGTACAACGCGGACGATCCGGTCACCGTGGGCTTCGTCGAGGAAGCGGATGTGATCGAGGGCGCTCGTGCGATCGGGTTCAGCCTGGGCACACCCGGCCCCAGCGACTTCGGAATCGTCGACGGCATCCTGTGCGATCGGGCCTTCCTCGATGACCGGCGCAACGCGGCGCTCGAGATCACCACCCTCGACGAGTTGGCGTCGATCGGACTCGCGGGCGGCCACATGGTCGCAAATGTGCTCGCCGCGAGCGCGCTCGCACGCTCCTTCGGGGCGTCGATCGAGGGCATCCGGCTCGCGCTGAGCGGCTTCCAGGCCGACCATCACCGCACCGAGCGGGTCGCGTACCAGTCCGGGGTGCTGTGGGTGGACGACTCGAAGGCGACCAACCCGCACGCGGCGCGTGCATCGCTGCGCTCCTTCAACCCAGTCGTGTGGATCGTCGGCGGGCTGTTCAAGGGCGCTGACCCGGATGAACTCGTCTCCGAGGTCGCTGGGCGGTTGCGTGCGGCGATCATCATCGGCGCCGACCGTGCAATCATCTCGGCCGCATTCAGGCGACACGCGCCCGAACTGCCGGTCTTCGAAGTCGGTGAGGCTGACACTGAAGACGTGATGCCGACAGCGGTGGGCCTTGCGGTCCAGCTCGCGGTCGAGGGGGACACCGTGCTCCTCGCCCCGGCGGCGGCGTCGATGGATCAGTTCACTGACTACGCGGACCGCGGTCGCCGTTTCCAGGCGGCAGTGCACGAGATTCTGGGAGAAGAGGGCGATGACGACGAACCTCCCTCGAGCGAGTAAGGGCGAGCAACCGGCCCACGACTCCAGCTCGCCCCCCGCGGTCGTCGTTGCCGTGCGCAAGATCTTCGCGGCCGAAACCGGGAACTACTTCCTGCTGCTGGGCACGACGCTGTTCCTGGTGGTCTTCGGCCTGGTGATGGTGTTGTCCTCATCGGCGGTCGAGTCGTTCAAGGAGGCGGGCGACTTCTTCGCCTCGTTCGTGCGGCAGGGCATCTTCGCGCTCATCGGGGTCCCGCTCATGCTGATGGCCTCCAGGATGCGCGCAGCGTTCTGGCGGCGCTGGTCGGGCACGGCAATGATCATCGCGATGGTGCTGCAGCTTCTCGTGGTTGCCACACCGCTCGGCGTCGCAGAGGGCGGCAACAAGAACTGGATCATCCTCGGCTCTCTGAGCTTCCAGCCCTCAGAGGTACTCAAGGTCGGCCTTGTGATCTGGCTGGGCATGATCCTCGCCAAGAAGATCAACGTGCTCGACGACTGGCGCGAGTTGATGATGCCGCTCGGTGTCATCTCGGCGGTCGCGATCGGCCTGGTCGTGCTCGGCGGCGACGTCGGCACCGCGATCGTGCTCGTCTCGATCGTGTTCGGTGCCGTGTTCTTCGCCGGGGTGAGGCTCCGGATGTTCCTGCTGCCGGTGCTTGCCATCATCCTCGCCGCCGTCGTGCTGACCAGCGGTGGCAGCCGCGGCGACCGGATCAGCGTGTGGCAGTCCGGCTGCACCAACCCGCAGGACTACGCCGAGCGGTGCTGGCAGACGCTGCACGGATGGTGGGCACTCGCATCCGGTGGCGTGTTCGGTGTCGGGCTCGGCAATTCGAAGGCGAAATGGTCCTGGCTTCCCGCCGCCGACAACGACTTCATCTTCGCGGTGATCGGTGAGGAGCTCGGCCTGCTCGGGGCGATCGTCGTGCTGGCCCTGTTCGTGGTGCTTGCAATCGCATTCGTGCGGATCATCCGCTCCAACCAGGACCCGTTCGCGCGCATCACCGTGAGCGCGATCATGGTGTGGATCCTCGGCCAGTCGTTCATCAACATCGCGGTCGTGCTCGGGCTGTTGCCGGTGCTGGGCGTTCCGCTGCCGCTGATCTCGGCAGGCGGCACATCGCTCGTGACCACCCTGTTCGCGATCGGCATCGCGCTGTCGTTCGCCCGAGCGCCGGTTCGCGCACGAGCGGGGGTGCCTGCATCGTGACTCGCTATCTGCTGGTCGGCGGAGGCACCGCCGGACACGTGAACCCGCTGCTCGCGGTCGCCGACCGCATACGCCAGACGGAGCCGGATGCCGTCATCGTCGTGCTTGGCACGCGGGAGGGTCTGGAGTCGCGGCTCGTGCCCGCGCGCGGCTACGAGCTGGTCACCATCGACCGGCTGCCGTTCCCGCGCAGGCCGAACCGGGCGGCGCTGCGGTTCCCGAAGCGTTTCAGGACGCTCGTCGACCGGGTCGCCGAGCTCATCCGCGAGCACCGGATCGATGTCGTCGTCGGCTTCGGCGGCTACGTCTCCGCGCCTGCCTACCTCGCCGCCAGGCGGACTGCGGTTCCCATCGTCATCCATGAGGCGAACGCGGTACCGGGCATGGCCAACCGGCTCGGGGCACGGTTCACCCGTTTCGTCGGGGTCGCGTTCGCCGGGACCCGGCTGCGCGGCGCGCGTTACGTCGGGATGCCGCTTCGGCAGGAGCTCGAGAGGCTCGACCGGCGGGGGATCCGGCCAGAGGCGCTCGCCTTCTTCGGCCTGGATGAGCGGCGACCGGTGCTGCTCGTGACCGGCGGGTCGCTCGGTGCATTGCGCATCAACGAGACCGTCAACCGCGCAGCCGCGTCGATCATCGGTGCCGGCTGGCAGTTGCTGCACATCGTGGGGGAGCGGTCCGAGCTGCGGCACTCCGAGCTGGCCGACTACCGGATCCTGCCGTACTGCGACCGCATGGACCTCGCCTACGCGGCCGCCGACCTCGTGCTCGCCCGCTCCGGCTCCGGCACGGTCAGCGAGGTCAGCGCGCTCGGGCTGCCCGCGGTGTACGTGCCGCTCCCGATCGGCAACGGCGAGCAGCGCAAGAACGCGCGCGGCGTCGAGGAGGCGGGCGGCGCGATCATCGTCGACAACGCTCAGTTCACCCCGGAGTGGGTGGGTGACGTGCTCGTCCCGCTCCTGCAGCATCCGGCGGCGACAGCGCACATGGCCGCGCGCGCCGAGACGACCGGCGTGCGCGACGGCACCGACCGCACGATCGCGCTCATCCACGACGCACTAGCCCAGGGACACACCTGATGATCAAGTCCGACTTCTCGCAAGCCTTCCCCGATGAGCACGGCACGGTGCATTTCGTCGGCATCGGCGGAGCAGGCATGAGCGGCATCGCCGCGCTGTTCGTCGCCGCCGGCATCCCGGTGACCGGGTCGGATATGCGCGACACCGACACCGTCGCGGCGTTGCGTCAGAAGGGAGTGCGGATAGCGATCGGCCACGACGCCGCGAATGTGGCCGGCGCCGACACTCTCGTGGTCAGCGGGGCGATCGCCGAGGACAACCCGGAATACCTTGCAGCCCGCGAGCGCGGCCTGCCCACCGTCCACCGGGCGCGCGCGCTGGCCTGGCTGACCGACCGCCACCGCGTCGTCGCGGTCGCCGGGGCGCACGGCAAGACCACATCCACCGCGATGATCGTCACCGCGCTGAAGGCCATCGGGGCCGACCCGAGCTTCGTCAACGGCGGAGTGATCCGCACCCTCGGTGTGAGCGCCGCGCCGGGCGCGGATGACCTGTTCGTCGTCGAGGCGGATGAGTCCGATGGCTCGTTCCTGCTCTACAACACCGCGTGGTCGCTGATCACCAACGTCGACCCCGACCACCTCGACCACTTCGGCTCGGAGCAGGCGTTCGCGCAGGCATTCGTCGACTTCGCCAGCAAGGCGCGCGAGGGCGTGGTGATCTCCGCCGACGATGCCGGCGCGGTCGCGATCACACCGCGTATCGACGGGCCGGAAGTCGTCACCTTCGGAACGGCCCAGGATGCGATGGTGCGCGTGCACTCGCTCGATCTCGGTCCCACGGTGTCGTTCACGATTCGCTGGCGGGGAGCCGACCATCCGGTGCGGCTTCGAGTGCCCGGCCTGCACAACGCGATCAACGCCGCGGGAGCCTTCGGGGTGCTGGTCGGCCTCGGGTTCGCACCGGAGCGCATCGTGGAAGGCCTGCAGGAGTTCGGTGGCGCTGAGCGTCGGTTCGAACTGCGCGGCGAGGTCCGCGGCATCCGGGTCTACGACGACTTCGCGCACCACCCGACCGAGCTGAGGGCCGCGCTGAGCGGCGCCCGTGCGGTGGCCGGCGCGGGGCGGGTCATCCCGATCTTCCAGCCGCACCTGTACTCGCGCACCCGGATGCTCGCCGCCGAATTCGCCGAGGTGCTCGAGACGCTCGCGGATGAGACCATCGTGGTACCCATCTACGGCGCCCGTCAGGACCCCGAGCCCGGAGTGACCGGCGCGTTGATCACCGAACGCTTCACAGACGGCGCACGCGCCCACTACATCGACGACTGGGACGAAGCGGCAAACTTCGCTGCGTCGATCGCCAGGCCAGGGGACATCCTGATGCCGATGGGCGGTGGTGACATCTACCGCATCGTGCCCACGCTCATCGAGGCGCTTGAGCGCGCACCGGATGCGACATGAAGCGGCCTGAGGGGTTTGACGGTCGCGTCGAGCAGGAGACCGCCGCACCCGAACGCAAGCGCAAGGCGCCCCGCGTGACGGTGACGCGCGCGGAGCCGAAGGCGCGCGCAGCGGCGAAGGCGACCACGCCGAAGGTCGCAGCGCCGAAGAATATCGACCGCCGCGCGCGCGCCGAAGTGCGCAAGGCCGCGCGCGAACGTCGCCGGTATGAGAAGGGCGAGGTCCGCCGGTTCACTCGCCGCGCCCGCCACCGCAGGGCGGCGTGGCTCTCGGTGGGAGCCGTCGTACTGCTGCTCGGCGGCCTGTTGGCGGTCGCCGTGTACTCGCCGCTGCTCGCACTGCGCGACATCCGGATCGTCGGCACCGCACGTGTCGACGCCGCCCAGCTGCGGGACGCGATAGACGGCCAGCTGGGCACCCCGCTCGCGCTGCTCGACCACCAGGCGCTGCGGGACGAACTGGGCGCGTTTCCGCTCATCCGTTCCTACGTGACCGAGCTCGTGCCGCCGGGGACCTTGATCGTGAGCATCGTGGAGCGGCAGCCGGTCGGCGCCCTCGCGGCAGGCGGCGCTTTCGAGGTGGTTGATCCGGCCGGGATCGTGGTCGAATCTGCCGCCGAGCGACCCGCCGGGGTGCCGCTCATCGACGTCGGCGCGCAGGGGTCGAAGGCGGACGGCTTCGCCGCGGTGGTCGAAGTGCTGCTGGCGCTGCCCGAGGCGGTGCGCGTGCAGGTGGACAGCGCAACGGCGACCACGAAGGACGACGTGACACTGACCCTCGCCGGGACGGCAAACCGTGTCGTGTGGGGGAGCGCTGACCGGTCCGACCTGAAGGCGCGCGTGCTCGCGCAGTTGATGGCCGCGCAACCCGGCGGCACCCTCGAGTACGACGTCTCCGCTCCGCTCAGCCCAGTCGTCCGCCCCGCCTGACCCCGCCCCATGACGACGCCGCCCATCCTTCGGCAGAGCTTTGTGCCAAAAGCAAGCGAACGTTCCCTTGCTTTTGGCACAAACCTCTGCGAACGCTTGGATTTGACGGGGAGTTTCCGACACGCGGGCACGCTTGCTCGCCCCCGAGCGGGGTCGGAATTAGCGTCTGAGTAGGAAAAGCAAGTGAAGCTTAACTTTAGACCTCAAGTAGAGGTTGAACGTACCACCGGAGGCCGGACGTGACATCGAATCAGAACTACCTCGCCGTCATCAAGGTGGTCGGCATCGGCGGTGGTGGCGTGAACGCCGTCAACCGCATGATCGAGATGGGACTCCGCGGAGTCGAGTTCATCGCGATCAACACCGATGCGCAGGCGCTGCTCATGAGCGACGCCGACGTCAAGCTGGACGTCGGACGGGAACTGACCCGCGGCCTTGGTGCTGGAGCCGACCCCGAGGTCGGTCGCCGTGCCGCGGAAGACCACGCCGAGGAGATCGAAGAGGCCCTGGCCGGCGCCGACATGGTGTTCGTCACCGCGGGTGAGGGCGGCGGCACCGGAACGGGTGGCGCCCCGGTCGTCGCGCGCATCGCCAAGTCGATCGGCGCTCTCACGATCGGTGTCGTCACCAAGCCGTTCGGCTTCGAAGGCAAGCGCCGGGCGGCCCAGGCCGAGGATGGCGTTGCGGTTCTGAAGGGTGAGGTCGACACCCTCATCGTCGTCCCGAACGACCGCCTCCTGGAGATCAGCGATCGTGGCATCAGCTTCCTCGAAGCGTTCGCGACCGCCGACCAGGTGCTCCTCGCCGGCGTGCAGGGCATCACCGACCTCATCACGACGCCGGGCCTGATCAACCTCGACTTCGCCGACGTGAAGTCGGTCATGCAGGGTGCCGGTTCGGCACTCATGGGCATCGGATCCTCTCGTGGTGCCGACCGGGCGATCAAGGCCGCAGAACTCGCGGTCGCGAGCCCGCTGCTCGAGGCCAGCATCGACGGCGCGCACGGCGTGCTGCTGTCCATCCAGGGCGGCTCGAACCTCGGCATCTTCGAGATCAACGACGCGGCCCGCCTGGTGCAGGAAGCCGTGCACCCCGAGGCGAACATCATCTTCGGCGCGGTGATCGACGACACCCTGGGCGACGAGGTGCGCGTCACCGTCATCGCGGCCGGATTCGACGGTGGCGAGCCTGCGACTCGCAAGGCCGACCGTCGCTCCAACTACGTCACCGCCGGAGCGGTCGCGCCCGCGGTCACCTCCGCCGCCGTCGCAGAACCGGTCGCCGAACCCGCCAGCACGCCGGTGTGGGGCGCCGAGCCCGAGGTGCCGGTCCCCAGCGCCGACCCGGCGTTCGATGACGCCAGCGACGACCTGGACATCCCCGACTTCCTGAAATGACCGATCAGTCCGCGCCGCTTGCTGAGCGGGTCGCGACGGTGCAGCAGCAGCTGGCGGATGCCGCGCGCGAGGCCGGACGCGACCCGGGCGAGCTGACGACGATCGTCGTCACCAAGTTCCACCCCGCGTCGCTCGTGCGCGAGCTCGCCGCGCTCGGCATGCGCGACATCGGCGAGAACCGGCATCAGGAGGCTCACGCCAAGGCGGCGGAACTGACCGACGTGGACGTGCGCTGGCATTTCGTCGGCCAGTTGCAGAGCAAGAAGGCCCGCGCGGTCCGCCAGTACGCCGATGTCATCCACTCCATCGACCGGGACAACCTGGTCGACGCCCTCGCATCCGACGAGAAGGAGATCGACGCGCTCATCCAGTTGAACCTGACCGACGACCCCGGCCGCGGCGGCGTCGGCGACGACGCACTGGATCAACTCGTCGAGAAGGTGCTCGAGACATCTGGTCTCAGGCTGCGCGGCGTGATGGCCGTCGCGCCGCTCGATGAGGACCCGCGCGGCGCGTTCGCGCGAGTTCGGGCGGCTTCCGAGCGGGTGCGGACGCACGCTCCGGATGCGACCTGGATCTCCGCGGGGATGTCTGGAGATTTCCGGGAAGCCATCTGGGAGGGCGCGACACACCTTCGTATCGGCACGGCAATCACCGGAAACCGGCCTCCGCGCGATTAATCTGGCAAGCAGAAGTTCTACAGGAGGACGAGATGGCAAACCCGTTGCGCAAGACCATGGTCTATTTGGGACTCGCCGACGAGGAGTTCGACTACGACGACGCTCCGCAGCAACAGCAGCAGCAACATCAGCAGCATGGCGCGCCGGCTCCCGTCCAGGCCGCAGCTCCTCACCATCAGCAGACCGGGCAGCGTGCGCCGGTGACACCGCTGCGCCGAGCGACCCCGGTCAAGGCGGCGCCGCAGGCCGAGCTCAACGAGATCCTCACCGTGCACCCGCGCCAGTACAAGGACGCCCAGGTCATCGCCGAGAGCTTCCGTGAGGGCATCCCGGTCATCATCAACCTGTCCCAGATGAGCGAACCGGAGGCGCGTCGCCTCGTGGACTTCGCCAGCGGACTCTCTCAGGGCCTCTATGGCAAAATCGAGCGTGTGACGAACAAGGTATTTCTGCTCTCACCCGCTCACGTCGCAGTGAGCGGCGACGAGGCCGAACTCGACGCGGACGTGGACGCGTCGTTCTTCCCGCAAGCGTGAGTCGGTTCGGGCGGTTCTGATGGCGATCATCGGGACCATCCTCTATTACGCCCTGCTGCTGTACCTGCTGGTGCTGTGGGCGCGCTTCATCCTGGACCTGGTTCGCGCGTTCGCCAGGCAATGGCGTCCCCGCGGCTTCGGTTTGGTCATCGCGGAGATCATCTACGCTCTGACCGACCCGCCCATCCGGGCGGTGCGCCGAGTCGTACCGCCGCTGCGCGTCGGCGGCGCTGCGCTCGACTTCGCCTGGAGCATCGTCATGCTCGCGGTGATCATCCTCATCTACGTCGCGCTCGCACTGGCTCGCGTCGGGTAGGGGCGGCGCGAATGGGGGCTCCCGCCGGAGCGGACGCCCCGCTATCCTGTAGCGCATCCGGTCCCTGGGAGGTTACGCGCAAGGTGGCTGTGTACTCTTGACAAGCAGGTCGTTCGATCCTTTGGTTCGGACACGCGGCCGCACCGTAAGCGGCACTTACGACCGGTGGGGGATTATTTGTTAGCGTTACTGGTACGTCTCTCCTGACGCGCCCGATGAGTTGTGAAGGTGGCACCAATGGCCCTGACGCCTGAAGATGTGGTCAACAAGCGGTTTGAACCGACCCGGTTCCGTGAGGGCTACGACCAGGATGAGGTCGACGATTTTCTCGACGAGGTCGTCGTCGAGTTGCGTCGCCTGAATCAGGAGAACGAGGAACTGCGCCAGCGACTGGCTGCGAGCGAGGCGCGTATCAACGAGCTGCAGCGCAGCGGTGCATCGGCTCCCGCTGCCGCTCCGGTGCAGCCCGCTGTTACCGAGGCCGCCCCGGTCGCACCCGCCCCGGCGCCGGTCCCCGCACCCGCGGTGTTCCCCGCGCCTGTGCAGGACGACCCCACGAGCACCAACAACCTGCTTCAGCTCGCGCGCCGTCTCCACGAGGAGCACGTGCGTGAGGGCGCCGAGAAGCGCGACGCGCTCATCGCCGAGGGGCACGCCACCGCCGCACGGATCGTCGGCGAGGCCGAGGCGCAGCAGCGTGCCCGCCTCAGCACCCTCGAGCAGGAGCGCACCGCACTCGAGCAGAAGATCGACGAACTGCGCACCTTCGAGCGCGAGTACCGCCAGAAGCTGAAGGGCCACCTCGAGGGTCTGCTCAGCGACCTCGACTCGTCAGCGGTGACCAGCGGCGCACCCGCATCGGTCGACTACGGTTCCGTGCCGACACCGCCTCCGGCAAGCTTCCAGGGCTTTGGCGGCAACTGAGCCGAAGGCCCGAACCCAGGCGCTAACGAGCGCGAGGGCGTTGATCGTCCTCGCGCTCGTCGCTGTCTTGGTCTACGGCCTCGACCAGCTCAGCAAGTTCCTCATCATCTCGTCGATGGACATCGGGGAGATGTTCCCCGTCTTGGGTCAGCTCCTGCAGTTCCACTTCGTGAAGAATCCGGGCGCGGCATTCTCGCTCGCGAGCGGCAGCACGTGGGTGTTCTCGATCGTCGCCACCGGCGTGACGATCTTCATCATCTGGTACGCGCGACGCATCCGATCGCTCAGCTGGGCGATCCTGTTCGGGATGCTGCTGGGCGGCACCCTGGGGAACCTCACCGACCGGTTCTTCCGTGACCCGGGCTTCGCGATCGGCCATGTGATCGACTTCATCCAGGTCTGGGGTTTCCCGGCGATCTTCAACGTCGCGGACATCTTCATCGTCTCCAGCATGGGGTTGTTCATCCTGCTGACCATCCGCGGCGTCGGACTCGACGGTCGGCGGCACGCCGGAGCGCAGTCGGCCGCGGATACCGGCGAGAAGTAGGAGCCATGGAATCTCGCAGCCTGCCGGTGCCAGACGGCCTGGTCGGCGAACGTGCCGACTCGGCGTTGTCCAAGCTCCTCGGATTCTCCCGCAGCTTCGCGGCCGAGGTCATCGACGCCGGCGGGGTGACCGCCAACGGGCAGACCCTCGGCAAGTCGGATCGGCTGGCACGCGACGCGTGGCTCGAAGTGCAGTGGCAGCCGAAAGAGGCTCCGGCCGTCGTCCCGCTCGCGGTGCCAGAGCTCACGATCGTGCATGATGACGACGACATCGTCGTGGTGGACAAGCCGATCGGGGTGGCAGCGCATCCGTCGATCGGCTGGGACGGCCCGACCGTGCTCGGCGCCCTTGCCGCAGCCGGCTTCCGGGTCAGCACCTCCGGCGCTTCTGAGCGAGCCGGCATCGTGCACCGGCTCGACGCCGGAACGAGCGGCCTCATGGTGGTGGCGAAGAGCGAGCGCGCCTACAGCGACTTGAAGCGCCAGTTCCACGACCGGGAGGTGGACAAGATCTACCACGCGGTGGTGCAGGGGCATCCGGATCCGCTGACCGGCACCATTGACGCGCCGATCGGTCGTCACCCGGGCTCGAAGTGGAAGTTCGCGGTGGTCTCCGACGGCAAGCCGTCGATCACCCACTACGAGACCCTCGAGGCGTTCCCGAGCGCGAGCCTGATCGAGGTGCACCTGGAGACCGGGCGAACCCACCAGATCCGGGTGCACATGGCAGCCCAGCGGCACCCGTGCGTCGGCGACAGCATGTACGGCGCCGACCCGACGATCACCGCGCGGCTGGGTCTGACGAGACAGTGGCTGCACGCCGTACGGCTGGGCTTCACCCACCCGGGAGCGCGGGAGTACGTCGAGTTCCGCACCGGGTACCCGGATGACCTCCAGCACGCGCTCGACGAACTCCGCCGCGCCTCCTGACGCGGCTTCTTGGTCGGGCGACCCTCGTAGGCTGGTGACGTGGGCTACTTCGTCATCGCACTCGGGGTGATCATCCTGATCAGCAACATCACCACCCTGACCCGCAGTCCGCGGCCGACGCACATCAACGGCCTGCGCCGACGCAAGGACAGCGAATCGGATGCCGCGTGGGAAGCGGGTTTGAAGCTCTACCTGCCGTTCAGCATCGCTGTCGGGATCATCGGAATTGTCGGCGGCGCCGTCGGGCTGTTCATGGGCGAGAGGGAGTTCGTGGTCCTCGGCATCACGCTCGTGCTGATGATTCTCGTTGCCATCGTCGGAGCCGTGCTGTTCGACCGACGCGTCAAGCGCGAGGCGCGACGGGAAGCCGGTGGTGGGTCTTAGGCTGGAGGCCCACCCTCGTTACTCGGAGATTCATTGCCCACCAGCAGCGACTCATTCGTGCACCTGCACGTGCACAGCGAATACTCGATGCTTGACGGCGCCGCCCGCGTCGCCCCGCTCATCCAAGCCGCCGTCGAACAGGGGATGCCGGCGATCGCCGTCACCGACCACGGTCAGACCTTCGGCGCATTCGACTTCTGGCGCACAGCCACCGACGCCGGAATCAAGCCGATCATCGGCATGGAGGCGTACGTAACCCCTGGCACCCACCGCAGCGACAAGACCCGCGTGCGCTGGGGCGACGGCGGCGAGAACGACGTCTCCGGCTCGGGTGCGTACACCCACATGACGCTGCTCTCGGAGTCCACCGAGGGCATGCACAATCTGTTCCGGTTGTCCTCGCTGGCTTCCATGGAGGGCTACTACTTCAAGCCGCGCATCGACCGGGAGCTGCTGCACAGCTACGGCAAGGGTCTGATCGCAACCACCGGATGCCCCAGCGGCGAGATCCAGACTCGGTTGCGGCTCGGCCAGTACGAAGAGGCGAAACGGGCCGCGGGCGAGCTGCGCGACGTGTTCGGCGCGGAGAACTTCTTCTGCGAGCTCATGGACCACGGCCTCGACATCGAGCGGCGGGTGCAGAGCGACCTGCTGCGGCTCGCCAAGGAACTGGGCCTGCCGCTGGTCGCCACCAACGACCTGCACTACACGCACGCGCACGACGCGGGCAGCCACGCGGCGCTGCTGTGCGTGCAGTCCGGTTCGACGCTGAACGACCCAAACCGCTTCAAGTTCGACACCGACGAGTTCTACCTGAAGACGGCGGCGGAGATGCGGCACATCTTCCGGGACTATCCGGAGGCGTGCGACAACACGCTGCTCATCGCCGAGCGAGCGGGCGTGCAGTTCAACACCCAGGCGAACTACATGCCTCGCTTCCCGGTGCCGGAGGGCGAGACCGAGGACACCTGGTTCGTCAAGGAGGTCCAGGACGGCCTGAAGGCGCGCTACCCGAACGGCATCCCACAGTACGTGCAGGAGCGCGCAGACTACGAGATCGGCGTCATCTCGCAGATGGGCTTCGCCGGCTACTTCCTGGTCGTCGCCGACTTCATCAACTGGTCTAAGCGCAACGGCATCCGGGTCGGTCCGGGCCGTGGCTCCGGCGCCGGCTCGATGGCCGCTTACGCGATGCGTATCACCGACCTCGACCCGATCGAGCACGGGCTGATCTTCGAGCGGTTCCTGAACCCCGACCGCGTCTCGATGCCCGACTTCGATGTGGACTTCGACGACCGCCGCCGCGGCGAGGTCATCCGCTACGTGACCGAGAAGTATGGCGACGAGCGGGTCGCGCAGATCGTCACCTACGGCACCATCAAGGCCAAGCAGGCGCTCAAGGACTCCTCGCGCGTGCTCGGCTTCCCGTTCGGCATGGGGGAGAAGCTCACCAAGGCGATGCCGCCTGCGGTCATGGGCAAGGACATCCCGCTCACCGGTGTGTTCGACAAGGCCCACCCGCGGTACAAGGAAGCGGTCGACCTCCGCACCGTCGTCGAGACGGACCCGGATGCGCGGACCGTCTTCGACACCGCGCTCGGCCTGGAGAACCTGAAGCGGCAGTGGGGCGTGCACGCGGCCGGCGTCATCATGTCGAGCGAGCCGCTGATCGACATCATCCCGATCATGAAGCGGGAGCAGGACGGGCAGACAGTCACCCAGTTCGACTACCCGGCGTGCGAGTCGCTCGGCCTGATCAAGATGGACTTCCTGGGGCTGCGCAACCTCACCATCATCGACGACGCCCTCGACAACATCGAGTCGAACCGCGGCGAGCGCCCGGTGCTCGAGGATCTGGCCCTGGACGACCCGGCAGCATACGAACTGCTGGCGCGGGGCGACACGCTGGGGGTGTTCCAGCTCGATGGCGGGCCGATGCGCGGCCTGCTCCGCCTCATGAAGCCCGACAACTTCGAGGACATCTCGGCTGTGCTTGCCCTATACCGGCCGGGACCGATGGGTGCCGACTCTCACACCAACTATGCGCTGCGCAAGAACGGGCAGCAGAAGATCGACTACATCCATCCGGAGCTCTCTGAGGCGCTCCAGGATGTTCTTGGCACCACCTACGGGCTGATCGTCTACCAAGAGCAGGTCATGTCGATCGCGCAGAAGCTGGCCGGGTTCACCCTCGCCCAAGCGGACCTGCTGCGGCGTGCCATGGGCAAGAAGAAAAAGTCCGAACTGGACAAGCAGTACGAAGACTTCAGCGCCGGCATGCTGGAACGCGGCTACTCGACGGGTGCGATCAAGACGCTCTGGGACATCCTGCTGCCGTTCTCCGACTACGCGTTCAACAAGGCGCACTCCGCCGCGTACGGCGTCATCTCGTACTGGACCGCCTACCTGAAGGCGCACTATCCGGCCGAGTACATGGCCGCGCTGCTGACGAGCGTCGGCGACTCCAAGGACAAGCTTGCGGTGTACCTCAACGAGTGCCGCCGCATGGGCATCAAGGTGCTGCCGCCCGACATCAACGAGTCCATCGGGTTCTTCGCCGCCGTCGGCACCGACATCCGGTTCGGCCTCGGCGCTGTGCGCAACGTCGGGTTCAACGTCGTCGAGGCGATCAAGACCGCGCGCGAGCAGAAGGGCCGCTTCACCGCGTTCCATGACTTCCTCGGCAAAGTGCCCATCCCGGTGGCGAACAAGCGAACGGTCGAATCGCTCATCAAGGCCGGCGCCTTCGACTCGTTCGGCTCGACCCGGCGCGCGCTCATGGAGATCCACGAGGACGCGGTGGACTCGGCCGTGTCCCAGAAGCGCGCGGAGGCGAACGGCCAGGTCGGGTTTGACTTCGACAGCCTGTGGGAGGAGCCGCCGGCCGAGAGCCAGGTGCCGGTGCGACCAGAGTGGTCCAAGCGCGACAAGCTCGCGTTCGAGCGGGAGATGCTCGGGCTGTACGTCAGCGACCACCCGCTCGCCGGCCTTGAGCTGCAGCTGGCGAAGCACGCATCCATCGGCATCCACGATCTTCTCGAGGGGGAGACCGTCGAGGACGGCGACATCGTGACGATCGCCGGCCTGCTCACCAGCGTGCAGTTCCGCACCGCGAAGAACTCCGGCAACCAGTACGGCATGGTGCAGGTCGAGGACTTCGGCGGCGAGATCAACGTGATGTTCCTCGGCAAGACGTTCCTGGAGTTCCAGCCGCAGCTGTTGGCCGACAGCATCGCGGTCATCCGGGGTCGGGTGAGCGTGCGCGACGACGGCATCAACCTGCAGGCGATCAGCCTGATGGTGCCCGACCTGGGCAACGCGATGGACACCGGGCCGCTGATCATCTCCCTGCCAGAGCAGCGTGCGACGACGGATGTCGTGACCGCGCTGAGCGAGGTCCTCGGCCGGCACCGTGGCGAGAACGAGGTCCGCCTGAAGCTCATGACCAGGGGGAGCGCGCGGGTGTTCGAGGTGCCGTACCCGGTGAAGGTGACGCCCGACCTGTACGGGGAGCTGAAGGGGCTGCTCGGCCCGAACTGCCTGACCTGACCCCCGGTCAGTCGAGCGGGTGCAGCCGGTGGTAGGCGCGCTCGAAGTAGAGCAGCGCCTCATCGTCGGCGCCGAGCGCGCCATCCTGGATCTGCACCACCACAACCGCGTTGCCGTGGTGCGGATGCCTGCCGATGATGCGTCCGAGCATCCAGGCCGGGACGTCCTTCAGCAGCGGCAGCCCGGCCGGCCCCGGCTGCCAGTGGTCGCCGTTGAAGCGATCCTCGTGCCGGCCGGACATGCGTTCGGCGATCGCCCGGTTGCGCGAGCCGAGCATGTGGATGAGCACATGTTCGGTGCCCTCGATGGCCGGCCACGCGGTCGAGACGCGCGCCATGTTGAAGCTCGCCATCGGCGGGACGGCCGCGAGCGATGCGAGCGAGGTGGCGGTGAACCCCACGGGAAGGCCATCGGGGGTTCGGCCGGTGATGACTGACACGCCGGCTGCGAGCCTGCGGAACGCCTGCTTGAAGGCGTCGATGTCGTGGGCGATGTCGCGCGTGTCCTCTGGAGTTGCCATGTCGTTGACCTCAAGTCGCTTAGGAGGGGGCGGTATTCCCGCGCCGTATGCTTGAAGCCGCCATGATTCAGACGATAGACCTCCGCGGCAGGGACTTCAGCCGCAGCGAGTTGCGCACAATCATTCCGCGTGCCCAGACGGATGTCTCGGTCGCGATCGCGACCGCCGCCGAGCTCATCGAGGGCGTGCGGGAGCGCGGGTCAGCCGCCCTGCTTGACCAGGCGGAGCGGCTCGATGGGGTGCGGCCGACGTCGCTGCGGGTGGAGGCATCCGCCATCGAGGCCGCCGTCGACGCACTGGACCCGGCGGTGCGGGAGGCGCTCGAGGAGGCGATCTACCGCGTCGGCGAGGCATCCGCCGCGCAACTTCCGCCACCGGCGGTGACTGCGCTCGGGCAAGGTGCGCAGGTCGAGCAGCGCTGGCAGCCGATCCACCGTGTCGGCTTCTACGTGCCGGGCGGCAAGGCGGTCTACCCATCGAGCGTCGTGATGAACGTCGTGCCGGCGATGGCCGCGGGCGTGAAGTCGGTGGCGATCGTGTCGCCGCCGCAGAAGGCGTTCGGCGGTTCGGTGCACCCGACCATCCTCGGGGCGGCCGGGCTGCTCGGCGTCGAGGAGGTCTACGCCATCGGCGGTGCCGGGGCGATCGGGGCGCTCGCGTGGGGAGTGCCTGACATCGGTCTCGAGCCGGTCGAGCTCATCACCGGCCCCGGCAACGTGTACGTCGCGGCCGCGAAGCGCCTCGTGCGCGGTGTGGTCGGCATCGACGCGGAAGCGGGGCCGACCGAGATCCTGATCATCGCGGATTCAGGGGCCGACCCGTACCTGGTCGCGGCCGACCTCATCAGCCAGGCGGAACACGACGAACTGGCCGCAGCGGTGCTCGTCACCGACTCCGCCGAGCTCGCCGAACTCGTGGACGCCGAGGTCGCGCGGCTCGCCTCCGAGGCGCACCACCGCGAGCGGGTGGCTGCCGCCCTGAAGGGACGCCAGTCGGCGATCGTGGTGGTCGACGACCTGCACGCTGCCGCGCGGCTGAGCAACGCGTACGGCCCGGAGCATCTCGAGCTGCAGACCGAGGACCCGGATGCTGTGCTCGCCGAGATCGACAGCGCAGGGGCGATCTTCGTCGGGGCCAACGCGCCGGTGAGTCTCGGCGATTACCTCGCCGGGTCGAATCACGTGCTGCCGACCGGCGGGCAGGCCAGGTTCTCGTCGGGTCTCGGCGCGTACACCTTCCTGCGGCCGCAACAGGTCGTCCGTTACTCGCGCGACGCACTCGCGGAGGTCGAGCGGCGCATCCGGGCACTCGCCACCGCGGAGGACCTGCCGGCCCACGCCGACGCGGTCACCGCGCGCTTCGCCGACTGACGCGCCATGCCGAGGGCGGCCTCAGCGGTTCTCTGGGGCCGGTGACGTAACCTTGAGGCACCATGTTCTGCCCGTTCTGCAGGTTTCCTGACTCGCGCGTGATCGACTCACGCACGAGTGACGACGGGCTGTCCATCCGCCGCCGTCGGCAATGCCCGGAGTGCGGTCGCCGGTTCAGCACCACCGAGACCGCGAGCCTCAACGTGGTGAAGCGCAGCGGTGTGGTTGAACCGTTCAGCCGCGAGAAGATCGTCTCCGGCGTGCGCAAGGCCTGCCAGGGACGCCCGGTGACGGACACCGATCTCGCTGTGCTCGCGCAACGGGTGGAGGAGTCCATCCGGGCCACCGGCGCGTCGCAGATCGACGCAAACGACATCGGGCTCGCCATCCTGCCACCGTTGCGAGAACTCGACGAGGTCGCCTACCTGCGCTTCGCAAGCGTCTACCAGGCGTTCGAGTCGCTCGAGGACTTCGAGTCTGCCATCACGCTGCTGCGCGTCGAGCGGGAGACCGAACAGCGCGAATCGGATGCGCTGAGCGAGTAGACCGCCCGGTCCGGCTCGCGACTGGCGGGCAGAGGGCGCGCCGGTCAGCCGGTAGCCTTGCCACGGCATGTATCGCGCACTCTTCACTCTCGTCCTCTCGCGGCTTGACCCCGAGCGAGCCCACCATCTGGCGATGATCGTCATTCGCGGCATCGCGGCGACCGGCCTCGGGCGGATCGTGCGGCGCTTCACCCGGGCGGATGCCCGCCTCGCGGTGCAGACGCTCGGCCTGCGGTTCTCGTCGCCATTCGGGGTGGCGGCCGGCTTCGACAAGGACGGCGCAGCCATCCGCGGTCTCGGCCAACTCGGCTTCGGACATGTCGAGATCGGCACCGTGACCGCCCGCCCGCAGCCGGGCAACGAGAAGCCGCGGCTGTTCCGCTTGGTCGCCGACCGCGCGGTCATCAACCGGATGGGCTTCAACAACCACGGTTCGGCGGAGGCCGCGAAGCGTCTCGCGCGCGAGAAAACCAGGCCGGGCCGGCCGGTGATCGGCGCCAACATCGGCAAGTCGCGCGTGGTCGAGGTCGACCAGGCGATCGACGACTACCTGGAGAGCACGCGCCTGCTCGCTCCGCTTGCCGACTATCTGGCGGTCAATGTCAGCTCACCGAACACGCCCGGACTGCGCGGCCTGCAGGAGATCGACAAGCTCGAGCCGCTGCTGAAGGCGGTGCGTGGGGCGGCGGGGGAGACGCCCGTGCTCGTGAAGATCGCCCCCGACCTGACCGACGACGAGGTGCGCGCGATCGCCGAACTGACCATCCGGCTCGGGCTGTCGGGCATGATCGCGACCAACACCACGATTTCGCGGGCCGACCTGAAGAGCGATCCGGCCGTCGTCGAGAAGGCGGGCGCCGGCGGACTGTCCGGAGCGCCGCTTGCTGCCCGGTCGTTGGAGGTGCTGCGCGTCATCCGCTCGGTCGTCCCGCCCGAGCTGTGCGTGATCTCGGTCGGTGGGGTGGAAAGCGCGGCGGATGTCGCGGAACGGCTCGCCGCCGGGGCGACCCTTGTGCAGGGCTACACCGCGTTCCTCTACCGCGGCCCGCTCTGGGCGCGCCAGATCAACCGCGGACTGCGCGCACTGCGCTGAGTGACGTGCCGTCGTTTCGAGTGACCGTCACCGTGGGCGAACTGCGGGTCGGTGCGACCGCCGACAGCGTGCTGCCCACCGCCACCGCGGCGGTTGCCGAAATGGCGAACGTTGAGGCCGCCGATGTCGGTGTTCGCCGCGGTCGTGCTCAGCTGACCGTCCGTTTCACGGGCGACGACGACGAGACCGCGATGCAGCTGGGCGCTCACGTCGCATCCGTCGTCGACACCGTCGCGCGCGTCATCGACTGGAGCGTCACGCGGAGGGTGCGCGGCGATTGGCTGCCGGTCGCGCCAGCGCGCTGACGGGAATACGGGGGAGCGAGCGTACGCTGACCCCATCATGAAACGCATCGGCTTCCTCAGTTTCGGCCACTACCAGGACGTTCCCGGATCGCTCGTCCTCACGGCTCAGGACGCGTTGCTGCAGTCGATCGAACTGGCGGTCGCTGCCGAGGAACTGGGCGCCGACGGCGCGTTCGTGCGGGTGCACCACTTCGCACCGCAACTCGCATCACCGTTCCCGCTGCTGGCGGCGATGGGGGCGCGGACCAGCACGATAGAACTCGGCACGGGCGTCATCGACATGCGCTACGAAAATCCGCTCTACATGGCTGAAGAGGCGGCTGCGGCCGACTTGATCAGCAACGGGCGGCTGCAACTCGGAGTGAGCCGCGGTTCACCCGAACCCGCCATGAACGGTTACGAGGCATTCGGCTACGTGCCGGCCGAGGAGCGCACCGCGGACGACGACGCGCGCACCAAGACACAGATCTTCCTGCAGGCGATCGAGGGCGCCGCCGTGGTGGCAGCCAACCCGCAGATGACCGGACACAGCGGCGGGCTCGCGATCGAACCGCAATCACCCGGGCTGCGCGAGCGGATCTGGTGGGGCTCCGGCACCCGCGCGACCGCCAAGTGGACCGCAGAGCAGGGCATGAACCTGATGAGCTCGACACTGCTGACGGAGGACACCGGCGAGGAATTCGGTGACCTGCAGGCAGAGCAGATCCAGGTGTACCGCGATGCCTGGGTGGAAGCCGGCCATGACTGGACGCCACGCGTCTCGGTCAGCCGCAGCATCATCCCGCTGGTCACCGACGAGGACCACCACTATTTCGGCCTGCGCGCGCAGGTCGAGGGCAAGGACCAGGTCGGCCAGATCGACGGCACGCTGGCCCGGTTCGGCAAGAGCTACATCGGCGAACCGGATGCCCTGATCGAGCAACTCGCGCAGGATGCGGCGATCGAGGCAGCGGACACCTTGCTCGTCACCGTGCCGAACCAACTCGGTGTCGAGTACAACGCGCAGCTGCTCGAGAGCATCCTGAAGCACGTGGCGCCCGGGCTCGGCTGGCGCTAGCAGCTCGCACGCGAGGGACGATCACCCACGCGCCGGTCGAATTCGACCCGCGCGTGGCTATTCGACCCGCGCAAGCGCGCGGCGACTACTTCGGGTACTGCCCGCGCTTGACTTGAGGCTTCGGCAGGCGCATCGGGCGCATCTGCATGCCGCGCATCGCGGCATACCAGCGGCTGCCCTTCTGCACGTTGGCAGCGCCGAACTTCGCGGCGAGCTTCTTCTGGATCCGCATTCCCAGGAACACCCCGTCGAGCACCGACGCGATGAAGAAGGTCCACAGCACGATGATCGCGACCATCTGCACGTTGACGTCCTGAATGAACGTCAGGATGATGACCAGGAACATGACCGGGATCAGCACCTCGCCGACGTTGAACCGGGCATCCACCCAGTCACGGACGAACCGGCGCTGCGGTCCCTTGTCGCGCACCGGCAGGAACTTCTCGTCGCCGGCTGCCATGCCGAGTCGTGCCTTCTCGCGGGCCTCGGCCATCTTCGCCCGCGCCTCCTTGTTGGCAGTCTTGCGGTCGTTCGACACGAGGGGACGCTTGTTGGCGGCCTCGCGCTCCTTGCGTGTCGGGGTCGGTCGCCCCTTGCCGGAGATGCTGTCCGTGTTGAGCTCGTACTCGACGTGCTCTTCCTTGTTGCTTGGTTTCGCCACCATGGGTCCCTAAGTTCTTGTCCCGTTAAGATTACCCGCATGACCCTGACCCCACCGACCGCCGCTGTGCCCATCGAACCGCTCGCCGAGGCGGTGCAAGCCGGGCTGCCGACCGCCATCGCCGACCTGTCCGACCTCGTGCGCATCCCGTCCGTGTCCTGGGCGGCCTTCGACCCCGCACACGTCCAGAAGAGTGCGGATGCCGTCGCGGCCCTTCTCCAGGGCACCGGCGTGTTCGAATCGGTGAAGATCTCGCGCGCCACCATCGGGGAAACGGATGCGCTGGGTCAGCCCGCCGTCCTCGCCACCCGCGCCGCACGCAACGGGGCGCCGACCATCCTGCTTTACGCCCACCACGACGTGCAGCCGCCCGGCAAGGATGAGGACTGGGAGACCAGCCCGTTCGAGCCGACGGTCAAGGGCGACCGCCTGTACGGGCGCGGCGCCGCGGACGACAAGGCCGGCGTGATGGCGCACGTGGCCGCCATCCGCGCACTCGTGGAGACCACCGGGTCCGACTTCGACCTCGGCCTGGCGGTGTTCATCGAGGGGGAGGAGGAGTTCGGCTCCCGCTCCTTCAAGAACTTCCTGATGCAGCACAGGGACGAGCTCGCGGCCGACGTCATCGTCGTCGCCGACTCCGATAACTGGGACGTCGACACCCCCGCCCTGACCGTTGCGCTGCGCGGCAACGTCACCTTCCGGCTGACGATCAGCACGCTCGGCCACGCGTCGCACTCCGGGATGTTCGGGGGAGCGGTGCCGGATGCGATGCTCGCCACCACGCGACTCCTCGCCACCCTGCACGACGAGCAGGGCACCCCGGCTGTCGCCGGCCTCACCACGCACGACGCTCCGGTTCCCGACAGCGCCGAAGAGGACCTGCGCCGCGACGCCGCGCTGCTCGAGGGCGTCTCTTCGATCGGCACCGGCCCGATCCTCGAGCGCATGTGGTTCAAGCCGTCGATCACGGTGACCGGCATCGACGCCCCGGATGTCGCCAACGCGTCGAACACGCTCATCCCGTCCGTCGCGGTGCGGATCAGCGTGCGCATCGCCCCCGGACAGCGTGCAGAGGACGCCTTCGAAGCGATCAAGGCGCACCTGGAGGCGAACGCGCCGTTCGGCGCCCACCTCGCGATCGACGATGTCGACCTCGGCAACCCGTTCCTGGTCGACACCAGCGGCTGGGCGGTCGCCGAGGCGAAGCAGGCGATGGCGGATGCGTGGGGCACGGCAGCCGTGGACACCGGAGTCGGCGGCTCCATCCCGTTCATCGCGGACCTCGTCGAGCAGTTCCCGGACGCGCAGATCCTGGTCACCGGTGTCGAGGACCCCGACACGCGCGCGCACAGCCCCAACGAGTCGCTGCACCTGGGCGTTTTCAAGAGGGCGATTCTGACCGAGGCGATTCTGCTGGCCAGACTCAACGCGGGCCGTTCAGGGAACGTGTGAGGCAAGCGCGTACACTGAGAGCAGATTTCCTAGTAGGGGAGCAGTAGATGACTGACGTAACGCTGACCGAGTCCACCCACAGTGTCGGCCTCACCGACGCCGCGGCCGCCAAGGTGCGTGCGCTCACCGAGCAGGAGGGTCGTGACGACCTGCGCCTGCGCGTCGCGGTGCAGCCGGGCGGCTGCTCCGGCCTGATCTACCAGCTCTACTTCGACGAGCGGCTCCTGGACGGCGACGCGACACACGACTTCGACGGCGTCGAGGTCGTGGTGGACAAGATGAGTGCTCCGTACCTCGAGGGCGCGACCATCGACTTCGAGGACACCATCCAGAAGCAGGGCTTCACGATCGACAACCCGAACGCGGCCGGCAGCTGCGCGTGCGGCGACTCGTTCAGCTAGACACTTGCCACGTAAGGGAGTCGGATGCCACGCATCCGGCTCCCTTCGTCGTTAACCCGCGCGACCAGGAGCGCAACTCGCCCGGCGGTGCCCGGTGGACAACAGTGGGCGCGCCATTCGGAGTAGGCTTGCGGCAGGTCGAATAGACTCCTTTGTTGTACGTCCGCAGACATTCCGAGAGGTTCCAGGTGCGCTCTAAAGCCCGTCTTCGTTGGATTGCCATTCCGGTAGCGGCGGCGATTGCTCTCGTCGTAGCCGGGTGCACTCCGCAGCAGCTCCGGGGGTATATGCCTGGTGAACCAGGCATCACCAACCACACCGATGGAATCACCGGCCTATGGGTGACTTCCTGGATCGTGTTGCTGCTCGTCGGGCTCGCCGTGTGGGGCCTCATCATCTGGAGCATGGTCGTGTACCGCCGACGCAAGGGGCAGGTCGGCCTTCCGGTTCAGCTGCGCTACAACATGCCGATCGAGTTCTTCTACACGATCGTGCCGTTCATCCTCATCATCGGCTTCTTCGCCTTCACCGCGCGTGAGCAGGCCAGCATCGAACAGCCGATCGAGAACCCCGACGTGCAGATCGAGGTCCACGGCAAGCAGTGGTCGTGGGACTTCAACTACCTGAACGAGGGACCCGGCGGCGAGGGCGTCTACTACCAGGGCATTCAGGCCCAGCAGACGGACGAGAGCCCGTTCATCGATTACGACGCGCTGCCCACCCTCGTGCTGCCGGTCGGTCAGACCGTCGAGATCATCCTCGAGAGCCGCGACGTCATCCACTCCTTCTGGGTACCTGACTTCCTTTACAAAAAGGACATGATTCCCGGCAAGAGCAACCACATGTACTTCATTCCTGAGAAGGAAGGAACGTACATGGGCAAGTGCGCCGAGCTGTGCGGCGAGTTCCACTCGCTCATGCTCTTCCAGGTGGAGGTCGTCTCCGCAGACGAGTACGAGGACTACATCCAGTCACTGGCGGATGCCGGCTTCACCGGCACGATCGGCCAGGACCTTGACAGGAACCAGAACCAGCCGGGCCGTGACGCTCCGGCCATCCGGGAAAACGAGTAGGACAACGAAGAAATGACTACCACTTCGACGGCAACCCGCACCACGGTTGGCGGCTCCTCAACGGGAACAGACTTCACCGCTTCCAAGGTCGGGACCAAGGGCGACAAGATCCTCGGTTGGATCACCACCACCGACCACAAGCGCATCGGCTCGCTGTACCTGGTCACCTCCTTCATCTACTTCTGCCTCGGCGGAGTGATGGCGCTGGTCATCCGCGCTCAGCTGTTCCAGCCGGGCCTGGAGATCCTGCAGACCAAGGAGCAGTACAACCAGCTCTTCACCATGCACGGCACGATCATGCTGCTGATGTTCGCGACGCCGCTGTTCTTCGGCTTCGCGAACTGGATCATGCCGCTCCAGATCGGCGCGCCGGATGTCGCGTTCCCGCGGCTGAACGCGCTGTCCTACTGGTTCTTCAGCTGGGGAAGCCTCATCGCAGTCGCCGGATTCCTCACTCCGCAAGGTGCGGCATCCTTCGGCTGGTTCGCCTACGCCCCGCTGTCATCCACGACCTTCTCTCCGGGAGTCGGCGGTAACCTGTGGGTCCTTGGCCTCGGGCTCAGCGGCTTCGGAACCATCCTCGGCGCGGTGAACTTCATCACCACGATCATCACGATGCGCGCGCCCGGTATGACCATGTGGCGCATGCCGATCTTCACCTGGAACACCCTCATCACCTCGCTGCTCGTGCTGATGGCTTTCCCGCCGCTTGCTGCCGCGCTGATGGGTCTGGCGATGGACCGCGTGCTGAATGGACACATCTACAACGTCGACGCGGGCGGTGCGCTGCTCTGGCAGCACCTGTTCTGGTTCTTCGGGCACCCAGAGGTGTACATCATCGCGCTGCCGTTCTTCGGCATCGTCTCCGAGGTCTTCCCGGTGTTCAGCCGCAAGCCGATCTTCGGCTACAAGACCCTGGTCTACGCGACTGTCGCCATCGCCGCGCTGTCGATTACCGTGTGGGCTCACCACATGTACGTGACCGGCTCGGTGCTGCTGCCGTTCTTCGCCTTGATGACCATGCTCATCGCCATCCCGACCGGCGTGAAGATCTTCAACTGGATCGGCACGATGTGGCGAGGATCAGTGACGTTCGAGAGCGCCATGCTCTGGGCGATCGGCTTCCTCGTGACGTTCACCTTTGGTGGCCTCACCGGCGTCATCCTCGCGAGCCCGCCGCTGGACTTCCACGTCTCGGACACCTACTTCGTCGTGGCGCACTTCCACTACGTCGTGTTCGGAACCGTGGTGTTCGCGATGTTCTCCGGCTTCTACTTCTGGTGGCCGAAGTGGACCGGCCGGATGCTCAACGAGCGGCTCGGCAAGATCCACTTCTGGTTGCTGTTCATCGGCTTCCACGCGACCTTCCTCATCCAGCACTGGCTCGGCGTCATGGGCATGCCCCGTCGTTACGCCACCTACCAGCCTGAGGACGGCTACGCCTGGATGAACCAACTGTCGACGGTGGGCGCGATGCTGCTCGGCATCTCGATGATCCCGTTCCTGTACAACGTGTTCATCACCGCGCGTCGCGCACCGCTCGTCACGGTGAACGACCCGTGGGGCTACGGCCGCTCTCTCGAGTGGGCGACCTCGTCGCCACCGCCGCGGCACAACTTCACGTCGATCCCGCGCATCCGTTCCGAGTCCCCGGCGTTCGACCTCAACCACCCCGAAGCGGGCATTCCGGTTGGCATCGGGCCGCTCAAGGACGCCCCGGATGCCCCTGTGATCGACGCCTCTGACGAGAAAGTGAAGTAGGGCACGTGAAGACCAATATCGTCCTGTTCTGGGTACTCGCCGTCTTCTTCGTGGCCGTCGGGATCACCTACGCGGTGTGGAGCCTGCTTGACCCCTTCCACGGGACTATCGAGTGGGTAGGCACTCTCGCGCTGTTCCTGTCTGCCGCCCTCTTCGGGCTGGTGGCGTTCTACCTGGGTAAGACCTACAAGGCGCAGGGCGCCGAACTGCCGGAGGACCGTCCCGAGTCCACTGTCGATGACGGTGACCCTGAGGTCGGCTTCTTCAGCCCGTGGAGCTGGTGGCCGGTCATGCTGGGTACTGCGGCAGCGACGGTGTTCCTGGGGATCGCCGTCGGCACCTGGATCGTTCTCATCGGCTTCGCGCTGGCGATCGTTGCGATCGTTGGCTGGACGTTCGAGTACTACCGGGGCTACTTCGGTCGCTGACGCAACAACGTCTTAGATCGGGGACGGACCTTTCGGGTCCGTCCCCGATCTGCCTTTTAACCCCGCTTCCCCCTTGGTGTCAACGGCGCACCCGATAGCGCAGGTGAAGCACCCGGTTGCCCTGAATCACCACGTCAGGTCCCTCCAACAGGTGCTGCGCGTGGACCGACCCGAAGTAGCGCTTGCCAGACCCGAACACGACGGGTACGACGTCCATGCGCACCTCGTCGACAAGCCCCGCGGCAAGCACCTGGCCACCGACGTCGCCGGCGGCGACCTCGACGATGCGGTCACCCGCGAGCTCCTGCGCCTTGGCCACGGCTGCTTCGACGCCGTCGACGAAGTGAAACGGCGCCTCGGGGTCCCAGCCCGCAGGGCTAGGCCGGTGCGTCACGACGACCACGTGGTCGACCCCGCCTGGAGGCTTCCCGTCCCAGCCGTCCGTCATATCGAAGACGTGGCGGCCGGCGATTGTCGCCCCGATCTGGTCCCAGTACGGCCGGGTGTAGTCGTAGGACGCTTGTGACACCTTCAACACGCCGCTCTCGTCCAACGGCACGTCACCGCTGAGCAACCAGTCGAACAGCGGTCCGGGCTGGTCGTTGTCGTCCGCGATGAAGCCGTCCACTGACACCGAGCTGTACATGACTACTGTGCCCATGGAAGCTCCTCTGCTTGGGGGATGCCCTCAGGTTAGAGTTTCGCCCCGAGTGCACCCTGCATTGTGAAGAGTCTCATTTGGGCCGCTTTGAGACCCCTCGTACCCAGCGTTCGAGGGGAGTCGAGAGCGGGGTCTCGGCGACCACCGAAACGAACACCACCCCACAACGCAAAACGGCCGCATCCCCAAGAGGATGCGGCCGTTCCGTCGTTTACTGCTTAGTGGTGGCCATCCGACTCGATCTCCCGGCGGGTGACCGGGGAGATGCGGTCCTCGAAGAACCAGCGCGAGAGGATCGCACGCACCCGCTGAACCGGCGAGATCTTTCCACGCGCGTTCGGGCGGAGCATGAGCGGCTTGTAGTCGACGTAGTCGACCAGGCGCCAGCGGTCGTACTCGTTGAGGGGCTGGTGCACCTCGATGTACTCGCCGCCGGGGAGCCGCACGATGCGTCCCGATTCGTAGCCGTGCAGCGCGATCTCGCGGTCCTTCTTCTGCAGCGCGATGCAAATGCGCTTCGTCATCCAGTAGGCGAAGATCGGGCCGAGGATGATCAGCGCCTGCAACGCGTGGGTCACCCACTCGATGGACAACATGAAGTGTGTGGCGATGAGGTCGGAACTCGCCGCGGCCCACATGACGCCGTAGAAGACCACACCCGCAGCTCCGATCGCGGTGCGAACCGGGGCGTTGCGCGGACGCTCTGCCATGTGGTGCTCGCGCTTGTCGCCGGTGATCCACGCCTCGAGGAAGGGGTAGACCGCGACGGCCAGCAGGAACAGGCCGAGGATCGCAGCCGGAATCAGGATGCTGAGCGTGACGGTGAAGCCCCACAGCTCGAACTCCCAGCCCGGCGGAATCAGTCGCAGCGCACCATCGGCGAATCCGATGTACCAGTCAGGCTGAGTACCGGCGGAAACGGGGGAGGGGTCGTACGGTCCGTAGTTCCAGATCGGGTTGACCGTGAACGTCGACGAGATCAGCACGATGACGCCGAACACCACGAAGAAGAACCCACCGGCCTTCGCGGCGAACAGCGGCATGACCGGAACGCCCACGACGTTGTCGTTCGTGCGGCCGGGGCCGGCGAAGTGGGTGTGCTTGTTGATGACCATCAGCAGCAGGTGCAGACCCAGTGCCGCGATGAGCAGGGCCGGCAGCAGCATGATGTGCAGTACGAACAGGCGCGGCACGATCACGGTGCCCGGGAACTCTCCGCCGAAGAGCAGGTACGAGATCCAGGTTCCGACGATCGGGAAGCCCTTGACCATTCCGTCGATAATGCGGAGGCCGTTGCCCGAGAGCAGGTCATCCGGCAGCGAGTAGCCGGTGAAGCCCTCAGCCATCGCGAGGATGAACAGCACGAAGCCGATCACCCAGTTGAGCTCACGCGGCTTGCGGAAGGCGCCGGTGAAGAACACTCTCAGCATGTGCAGCCCGATCGAGGCCACGAACAGCAGCGCCGACCAGTGGTGGACCTGGCGCATGAGCAGGCCACCACGGATGTCGAAGGTGATGTCGAGCGTGGAGGCGTAGGCCGCCGACATCTCGATGCCCTTCAGCGGCACGAACGAGCCCTCGTAGGTCACGTGGCTCATCGACGGGTCGAAGAAGAAGGTCAGGAACGTGCCGGAGAGAAGGATCGCGATGAAGCTGTACAGCGCGACCTCGCCGAGCATGAATGACCAGTGGTTGGGGAAGACCTTGCGGCCGAGTTCCCTGACGATGCCCGAGATGCTCGTGCGCTCGTCCAGGTAGTTCGCGGCAGCCCCAGTGAAGCGCATGCCCGGGCCGGGCGGGGTGGTGTTCGCGCTTGGCTCTGTAACTGTTGCTGTGCCAGCGGCGGTGCTCATAGTGAACGCTCCCAGAAGCTAGGGCCGACAGGTTCGGTGAAGTCGCTACGGGCGACGAGGTAGCCCTCGGCATCCACCGTGATCGGAAGTTGGGGAAGAGGACGCTTGGCGGGTCCGAAGATGACCGCTGCTTCCTGGGTGATGTCGAACTGCGACTGGTGGCAGGGGCACAGCAGGTGGTGCGTGTGCTGTTCGTACAGTGCCACCGGGCATCCGACGTGGGTGCAGATCTTGGAATAGGCGACGATGCCGTCGTAGTTCCAGTCCTCACGGCCGGCGGAGACGTTCAGGTCCTCGGGCTTGAGGCGCATGAGGAGCACCGCGGCCTTGGCCTTCTCTTCGAGCGGGTGCTCCGCGTCGGCCAGGTTGTCCGGGATCACGTGGAAGACGCTGCCGAGGGTGACTTCGGATGCCTTGATCGGCGTTCCGGACGGGTCCTTGGCGAGCCGAATGCCCTTGTCCCACAGCGTGGTCTTGAGGAGCGGTACCGGGTCAGCGGCGGGCGCGAGGTCGCGGAACAGCACGACCGCGGGCAGCGGCGAGAGCGCTAGCGCTCCGATCAGCGTGTTGCGGATCAGCTTGCGGCGGTTGAAGCCGGACTCCTGGTTTCCGAGGGTGAACACGTTCGCTGCGATCGCGCGCGTCTCCTCAGTGCCACGGGTACCGTGGCGGGCCTCAGTCATCTCGACATACGTCATCAGGTTCTTCGCCCAGTGGATCGCGCCAATACCGATCGGAATCAGCGCGAGTGCGATGCCCAGCCCGACGAAAAGGTTGTTGAGGCGAGTCGAGTTGAGGTCGCCAGGCTCGATCGGAACAACGATGTAGGCGACGATCGCCATCACGGTGCCGACGATGGAGAGCGCGAACATACCCGCAACGACGCGCTCGGCTTCCTTTTCCTTCTTCGGGTCGAGGTCGGTCACTCGATCGCTGTGCGGCGGAAGTCCGGGGTTCTCAAAGGCGTCAGGTGCAATGACGGCCGTGCCGGGGGAGACTTCACGTCCCGGGCTCTTCACGAGCTCCGAGCCGGCAGCGGCGCCTGTGTCGCCGTCATGCTGAGCCATTTGTTTCCCTTCGATTTCTTGCTGTGGAAAAGTGTGCGACTAGTTGGGGCGTGCGGTGATCCAGATGGCCACACCGACGATCGCACCCAGCCCGAAGATCCAGATGAAGAGGCCTTCAGCGACCGGCCCGAGGCTTCCGAGGTCGAAGCCGCCAACGGAGGGGTTGTTCTCCAGGAACTGCAGATACGCGATGACGTCTGCCTTGTCCTGGGGAGTGAGGTTCATGTCGTTGAACACCGGCATGTTCTGCGGGCCGGTGACCATCGCTTCGTACACGTGGCGGGGCTCGACGCCTAGCAGTCCGGGAGCGAACTTGCCCTCGGTCAGCGCGCCACCGGCACCGGCGACGTTGTGGCACATTGCGCAGTTGATGCGGAACAGCTCGCCACCGACGCTGGGGTCGCCGCCCTCCAGAGCGGCGTCACTCGGAACCTCCGGGCCCGGCGCGAGCGAGGCGACCCACGCCGCGACGGCGTCGATCTGCTCCTGCGTGAACTGCGGCGGCTTCTGCTGCCCCTGCGGTCCGTTCATGGCGAGCGGCATGCGGCCGGTTGCCATCTGGAAGTCGACAGATGCCGCGCCGACGCCGTACAGGCTCGGGCCGACATCCGTTCCGGTTGCCTCAAGACCGTGGCAGCTGGCGCAGTTCGCTGCGAACAGCTTCTGGCCCTCTTCTGCGGTCGCCTGAGTGATTGCGGTCGGCGTCTCGGCGGCGGCCGTGCTCGAGAACAGGGCGTAGCCGCCTCCAGTCGTCAGCAGGCCGATCGCGATGAGCGCGACCGTCGCGAGAGGGCTGCGGCGACCGGTGGCCCGCTTCTCAGGCACGTCGGTCGAAGAAGAGTTGCGCATTGACACGTCTTTCCGGTTGCTATTTGAGGACGTAGATGACAAGGAACAGGCCGATCCAGACGACGTCGACGAAGTGCCAGTAGTAGGACACTGCGATCGCGCTCACTGCCTCTCGGTGGGTGAAGTTCTTGGCGGCGAAGGCCCTTCCGATGACCAGGAGGAAGGCGATGAGGCCGCCGATCACGTGCAGACCGTGGAAGCCGGTGGTGATGTAGAAGGCCGAGCCGTACGAGTTCGAGCTGATGCTGACGTGCTCGCTGACGAGCTTCGCGTACTCGAAGATCTGGCCGGTGACGAAGACAGCACCCATGGCGTAGGTCAGGAAGAACCACTCGACCATGCCCCACTGCGTCGGCTTCCAGCCGGTTGCGCGCGCCTGCAGCCGCTCCGCCGCGAACACGCCGAACTGACACGTGAACGAGGAGGCGACGAGGATCAGGGTGTTGACGGTCGAATACGGCACATCGAGTACGGCGGTCTCCGATGCCCACAGATCCGGTGCAGTGGATCGAAGCGTGAAGTACATCGCGAAGAGGCCGGCGAAGAACATGACTTCGCTGCCGAGCCACACGATGGTTCCGACGGAAACCGTATTGGGACGGTTGACCGCGGGAACGCCGATGCTGTGCGAGAGAGAGGTGCTGGTCACGTGAACCATTATGGCCGATATCGGAGTGCTCGGTGCGACTCCGACAGGCCGTATGCAGGCAAAAGCGTAGGATCGTTAGCCATGACCTCCTCCGCCTCCTGGCCCTCGATCCTGACCACGCTGCTCGAACGCGAGGATCTTTCGATTTCTGAGGCGACCTGGGCGATGCGCCGGATCATGCACGGGGAGGCGACGGATGCGCAGATCGCCGGCTTCCTGCTTGCTCTGCGCTCGAAGGGGGAGACGGTCAACGAGATCGTCGGTTTCCGCGACGCGGTGCTGGAGAACGCGCTGCCGCTGCCGGTGAACCCGATGGCCGTTGACATCGTCGGAACCGGCGGAGACCGGGTCGGGACGGTCAACATCTCGACGATGGCATCGGTGGTGGTTGCCGCATCCGGCGTCCCGGTGATCAAGCACGGGAACCGTGCGGCCAGTTCGGCATCCGGCGCGTCGGACGTGCTTGGAGCGCTCGGTATCCCACTCGACATGCACGAGACGCGTGTCGCAGAGGTGCTCGACGAGACGGGGATCACCTTCGCGTACGCGTCGCACTTCCATCCCGGCTTCCGGCACGCGGCGAAGGTGCGCGGTGAGCTTGCCGTGCCGACCGTGTTCAACTTCCTTGGGCCGCTGTGCAACCCGGCGCGAGCCGAGGCCAACGCTCTCGGCGTGGCCAACCTGAAACTCGTGCCGCTGTTCGTCGGCGTGTTCCAGACGCGTGGTGCGACCGCGCTCGTCTTCCGTGGCGATGACGGGCTGGATGAGCTCACGACGACCGGGCACTCGCACATCTGGGAAGTCACCCGCGGTGCCGTCACAGAGCACGACCTGAACCCGGTTGACCTGGGGTTGCCGATCGTCGAGCTGGCCGAGCTGATCGGCGGCGACCCGGAGCACAACGCGCGCATCGCGCGTGAGACGCTGTCGGGCGCGACCGGGCCGGTGCGCGACATCGTGCTGCTCAATGCGGCCGCTGGCCTTGTGGCATTCGACCTCGCAAATGACCCGGCGCAGGCGCTGCTGCCGATCGTCGAGCGTTTCCGCGCACGCATGGCCACGGCGGCCGAGACCATCGACTCTGGGGCAGCGATCGCGAAGCTCGACCAGTGGGTGGAGGCGGCGAACCGCTGATCTCCTATTCCCAGTCGAGGGTGCGCTGCACCGCCTTCTGCCACTTGGCGTAGCGCGCCGCGCGCTCGTCTTCTGGCATTGACGGCTCCCACCGGCGGTCCTCGTGCCAGTTGCCGCGCAGCTCATCCAGCCCGGACCAGAACCCGGTCGCGAGCCCGGCCGCGTAGGCAGCGCCGAGCGCCGTCGTCTCGGTGACCACAGGGCGGATCACCGGCACGTTCAGGATGTCGGCCTGGAACTGCATCAGCAGCTCGTTGACGACCATCCCGCCGTCCACCTTCAGCTTTGAGGCGGGAACACCGGTGTCGGCGGTGACGGCGTCGATCACTTCCTTGGTCTGGAAGGCGGTTGCCTCCAGCACCGCCCGGGCGATGTGCCCCTTGTTCACGAACCGGGTGAGTCCGACCAGGGCGCCACGGGCATCCGGGCGCCAGTGCGGCGCAAACAGCCCGGAGAACGCCGGAACGAAGTAGGCGCCGCCGTTGTCGTCCACGGTTCGCGCGAGCGGTTCGATGTCGTCAGAACTGCCGATGAGCCCGAGGTTGTCGCGCAGCCACTGCACGAGCGAGCCGGTGACCGCGATCGAGCCCTCGAGCGCATACCGCGGCTCGGCGGCCTCGAGCTGGTAGGCGACGGTGGTGATGAGGCCGTTGCGCGAGGCGACAGATTCGATCCCGGTATTGAAAATCAAGAAGTTCCCGGTGCCGTAGGTGTTCTTCGCCTCGCCAGCTGCGAACGCGGTCTGCCCGAACGTGGCCGCCTGCTGGTCCCCGAGGATGCCCGTGATCGGCACGTCGCGCAGCAGGCTCTCGCCGCCGGTGACGCCGAACGAGCCGGATGACGGCCGGATCTCCGGCAGCAGCGACCGCGGCACGCCGAGAAGAGCGAGCAGCTCGTCGTCCCAATCCAGGGTGCGCAGATCCATGAGCAGGGTGCGGGACGCGTTGGTGACGTCGGTGAGGTGCTCGCCGCCGGTGAGGTTCCACACCAGCCAACTGTCGATGGTGCCGAAGGCGAGTTCGCCGTCCTCGGCCCGTGCGCGCGCTCCGTCCACGTTGTCAAGCAACCAGGCGATCTTGGTCCCGGAGAAGTACGTGCTGACCGGCAGGCCGGTCCGCTCACGGAACAGCCCCGCATCCGGCCCGAGACGGTCGACGATCGCCTGCGTGCGGGTGTCCTGCCAGACGATCGCGGGAGCGATCGGGCGACCCGTGGCGCGATCCCAGATCACCGTCGTCTCACGCTGGTTGGTGATGCCGATGGCGGCGATGCGCAGCCGGGTCGTGTTGGCGCGGGCGAGCACCTGCGCGATCACCTCGCGCGTGTTGTCCCAGATCTCGATGGCGTCGTGCTCCACCCAGCCGGCGCGCGGGAGCAGCTGTCGGTGTTCCTTCGCGGCGTTGGCGACGATCAGCCCGTCGTGACCGAACAGGATGGCGCGCGTGCTCGTCGTGCCCTGGTCGATGGCGATGATGTAGTCGCTCATGCCGCCGCCAGGATGTCGCGGTTCAGCTCCGCGACGGAGGTGTGACCGGAGAGCCCCAGCGCGAGGTCGAATTCGGCGATGATGTTGCGCAACACTTCCCGCGCACCGGCAGCGCCGCCGATCGCGAGACCGTACACGTAGGGTCGGCCGACGAGCACAGCGCTGGCGCCGAGGGCAAGCGCCTTCAGCACGTCGCTTCCGGTGCGGATGCCGCTGTCGAACAGCACCGGAACGCGCCCGGCGATCCGGTCGACGATGTCCGGCAGCGCCGCAGCCGATCCGATCGCGCCGTCGAGCTGACGGCCTCCGTGATTGGAGACGATGATGCCGTCGACGCCGGCGTCGAGAGCCTTCTCGGCGTCATCCGGATGCTGGAGGCCCTTCACAACGATCGGCAGGTCGGTGTGCTCGCGAACGAACGCGAGGTCGGGCCAGGTGAGCGAGGAGCGGGAGAACACGTCCAGGAAGGTCTCGACGGCTGCCCGCGGTTCCGCGCTGCGCAGGTTGTCGCGGAACCGGCCGGGGTAGCGGCGGGTCATGTCGATGAGCGTCCGAATCGCCGCGCGCGTCACCTTCGGCCTCGGGCCGGCGGGTTGCGACGCTCGCTTGCGCACGAGTTCACGAAATACCGGGTCGCTCGTGTACTGCGCGATGCCCATGCCGTGGATGAACGGCAGGTACGCCAGATCGAGGTCGCGTGGCCGCCAGCCGAGCATGTGCGTGTCCAGGGTGACGACGATGGCCTGAGCGCCGGATGCCTCGGCGCGTCGCACGAGGCTGGCAACCAAGTCGTCGGAGCTGCTCCAGTACAGCTGGAACCAGTGCGGCGCGTCGCCCGTGGCCGCCGCGGTGTCCTCCATGGGCACCGAGGCCTGGTTCGAGAACACAAACGGGACCCGCAGCTCTGCGCACGCTCGCGCGGCCTCGAGGTCTCCGTTCTTGTGGGCGAGCTCGAGCACTCCGACCGGTGCGGCCAGCACGGGTGTGTCGTAGCGGTGCCCGAACAGCTCGATGGACAGGTCGCGGTGGGAGACGTCTCGCAGCATCCGGGGCACGATCTGCCAGCGGTCGAGAGCCGCGCGGTTGGCGGCGGTCGTCCACTCAGTGCCGCTCGAACCGGCGATATACGCCCAGGCTGCGGGGGAGAGGGCCTTCTCCGCGGCCCGCTCAAGCGTCTGCGCCGAGGCGGGCGTGATGGGTCTGAGTCCGGTCGCACCATTCCGATAGACGATCGTCTGAACCCTGCGGCCATAACCCGGGACGGTGTGCGACATTGAAGATCCCTCCGAGCCCAACTGTAACGGTCAGGCTCGGGGGAGCGATCTCTCCGCGAACAACGCGCCTGCCCGCCCGGAGTGAAAGTCTGCTGACAGCCCACTCCGCGGCGGTGAGCGCGGCGTACCCTGACCTTATGAAGAAGGTAGATAGCGCGAAGGGCCGCCGGTCTTACGCAACGCCCTTCAACTGGCTCGATGACAAGTTGGAGCGCTTCGTCTCCCCACAGTTGGGACCGTGGGAAGAGTCGGCGCCCTCCGAGGCGACCTGCCCGGTGTGCGGTCACGATATGGCCGAACACGTGGTGGACCGTTCCAAGGAGAACCAGGTTCTGCACTGCCCCGCGCCACCGCTCGCCAACTACGAGCGTGACCCGGATGCGCCGCTCAACGAGCTGGGAATGCCGAAGCACAAGACGGAGCAGCTCTAGAGAACGGCGGGGCGGATGCCGTCACGGCGGCATCCGTTGGTACGACCTGCGGTTAGGGGTTGTGGCGCTCGACTCCGAGCCACGCGGCGAGATCGTCAAGCTCCGCCTGTACCGCTGCAGCCGTGTCGGTATCGAACGGCACGTCCTCGTGGATCGCACGAACGGTGAGCTTCTTTCCCTTGCGGTCGACGACGGCGTCGACCTTCCCGACAAGGCGGTCGTCGTGCAGGATCGGCAGTGCGAAGTAGCCCCACTTGCGTTTCCCCTCGGGCTTGTACATCTCCAGCTGGTAATCGAACTCGAACAGCTGCTGCGCGCGAGCGCGGTCGTAGCTCAGCCGGTCGAAGGGGGAGAGGAGCGCTGTTCGTCCCTCGAACGGCTGCCCGAGGAGGGTCGGGTCGAACCGCCAGGTGCCCTTGACCCCGTCGACGACGGCCTCCTCGCCGGCGTCCTCCACGTACACCTGCTCGATGGCCTGCTCGGTGGCGGACGCGCGTGCGATGCCGAGCGCGGCGAGCCGGCGGGAGTTGCGGATGCGACGGGCCTCGTCCCGGGGAAGCGGTACAACATCCGCTGGATAGACCCGCTCGGCGAGGTCCCAGAAGCGTTCGCGCCCATCACGCCGGGAGATCGCGATCTCGCCACGGCGGAGCAGCAACTCGAGCATCTGGGTGACGTTGCGGTTGTTGGACCATCCGGTCGACTGCCATGACACCTGGCTGGTGTCCGGGATGTCGCGCGACTTGAGTGGTCCCTCAGCGCGCAGCCGATCGAGGATGTCGGTGCGGAAGCGATCGTTGGCAGCCAGCCATTCGCGCCCGCGAGCAGAATGCGGCACATCGGCCATGGAGGCGAGAAGGATCGGCAGATCGTCCATTGGGCGGATCATGGCGTCAAGTTCGAAGAGTGTGCGATCGTGCTCCAGGGCCCGAGTCAGATCGGCGGGGCGATAGGCGCTGCCGAGTCGTGTCCACGCGACGAGGTCGGCCGCCGGCGCGATCGCCGCAGTGGGGTCGACCTGCAGGAGCGTCAGGTGCTTGACGGTTGACAGCAGGTCGGCCGGACGCCCAGCGGTGAGCAGCTGCGCTCGGACAGCGATGCGTCGGGCCTCGGTGCGGTCGAGTTGGTGCTGCGCCATGGCGCCGACACTACCGACCGGCGCCGATAAATCTGGCGTTTGGTGTCGGATTCAGGCGAGAGTGTTCGTAGAGGAGGTAAACGGCCGTTCAGTGGCCAGACCTCAAAGGAGTTGACACCATGAAGTACATGGTTTCCGTGATCGATGACAGGACCGCATCCGGCACCTCGGACGAGATGGTTGCCATCGATGCCTTCAACGAACGAGTTGTGGCAGATGGCCACTGGGTTCTCGCCGGTGGCCTCGCGTCACCGAGCGCCTCGACCGTCATCGACGGGCGAGGGGAGGAGCCGGTGTTCACCGACGGGCCGTTCCTCGAGTCGAAGGAGCACATCGCGGGCTTCTGGATCTTCGAGGCCCCCGATCTCGAAACGGCGCTGGAACTCGCAGTCGACGGATCAAAGGCCTGCAACCGGCGGGTTGAGGTGCGACCGTTCCTGTGATCAGCGCCACAGATGCGATCAGCCGTGCCCACCAAGAGGAGTGGGGCCGGCTGGTCGCCATGCTGGCCCGACGCTTCGGCGATCTCGACATCGCCGAGGAGTCGGTGGCTGAAGCGTTCGCAATCGCCGCGGAGCGCTGGCCGGGCGGCGGTGTGCCGCCCAACCCTGGCGGGTGGCTGACGACCACGGCCAACCGCAAGGCGATCGATCGCATCCGCCGAGAGAGCAAGCGCATCGACAGGCAGCACGAGGCTCAGTTGATGCAGGACGCCACCGAGGCCGAGCAGGCTGGCGCGATCGAGGATGAGCGGCTCCGGTTGATCTTCACGTGCTGCCATCCCGCGCTGGCGATGGAGGCCAGGGTGGCGTTGACACTCCGGTTGATCGGCGGGCTGAGCGTCGCCGAGATCGCCCGTGCCTTTCTGGTGTCGGAGGTCGCGATGGGGCAGCGGATCACCCGGGCCAAGGCCAAGATCCGGGCCGCCCGGATCCCATACGGGGTGCCGACGGGCGAGGATCTGCTGCGGCGGGTGTCCGGTGTTCTGGCTGTCCTCTTCCTGATCTTCAACGAGGGCTATCTGGCCACCAGCGACGATGCCGATCCCATCCGGAGCGAGCTGACTGCCGAGGCCATTCGGCTGAATCGGGTGCTGTGCTCCCTCATGCCGGATGACGGCGAGGCTGTCGGGCTGCTGGCGCTGATGCTCCTGACCGAGTCGCGGCGGCGCGCGCGGGTCTCGGCCAGCGGGGAGCTCGTGCCGCTTGACCAGCAGGACCGAGGATCCTGGGATGCGGAACTCATCGCCGAGGGCCATGGTCTTGTGCGGCAGTGCCTCGCATCCGGAGCGGCTCCCGGTCGCTATCAGCTGTTGGCGGCCATCAACGCCGTGCATACCTCGGTTCGCGACTTTCGCGACACCGACTGGTCGCAGGTGGTGGCCCTGTACGACCAGCTCGCACGCCTCGACCCGTCTTCGATCGTCGCGCTGAACCGCGCCATCGCGGTTGCCGAGGTCGACGGCCCGGATATTGCGCTCGCGACGGTGGACCAGCTTGAGGAAAAGTTGAGAGACTATCACGCGTTCCATGCCACGCGTGCGGAGTTGCTTCGACGTGTCGGTCGCAGCAGGGACGCACGAGAGGCATACGACAAAGCCGTCGAACTGGCGGGCAACACCGCGGAGGTCGCGTACCTGACCCGCCGCCGAGACCAGCTGGGGGAGCGGGACTAAGGGAGAGGTCGGGCAGGGTCACTGGAGGCAGAATTCGTTCCCTTCCGGATCCTGCATCTGGTAGTAGTACTCCGGCCACGGGCCCCAGGTCTGTTCGATGCGGCGGACAACCGTTGCCCCGAGCGCGACGAGTCGATCCTTCTCGCCGTCGATTCTCGAGTGGTCGGATGGGGCAGCATCCGGGTCCCGGCCCACGTTGACATCCAGGTGGATTCGGTTTCGACCCTGCTTGACACTGTCAGCGTGATGGAAGAAGAACCTAGGGCCCTTGCCTTCCGGGTCCTCGGCCAGTGCTCTGGAGGCGAGGTCGGCCTCCGTGAGTCCTGAGTCCAGGAGCTGCTGTCTCAGTGGGTCTTCCCACTCCAGCTTGGGGTAACCGAACACCTCGGCCCAGAAGTGGGCGAGCGTTCTGGGATCGTTCGCGTACATGGTGATGTTTCCGAGCGTGACCACTGCTGCCTCCCGGCGTCATGGGCGGTTGGTGCTTGCCGCCGAGACTACAACCGCCCGAGGTCGGCCCACAGTGATGCCCACTGGGCAGGGGAGAGGTCGCGAGGCAGGCTGCCGGCGCGAATGCGCGTTCGGTCGATCCCTCGCTGAACTGTCTTGGCATCACGCCGTGAAGCGCCTTGGATGATGCGGGGGAGCGTGCCACCGGATCCGGTGAACACCGCGCTGACGAAGGTCTCGTACCCGCTCCGTTCCTTGGCCGGGACGAGAGGCGACTGGCGCCGCGTGATGCGGAGCAGGCCTCCGTCGACACTGGGTCGGGGTGTGAAGCACCAGGCGGGGATTCGACCGTGCAGCTCGAACTCGAACCACGGAGCCGACTGCGCCGACATCATCGTGCGCCCGCCGACACCAGCGCGCTTGCGGGCGACCTCCCATTGCGTCAGCAACACCGCGTGATGCCAGTCGGTGTCATCGAGCAGGCGTCGCAGGATCGGCGTTGTCAGGTGGAAGGGGATGTTTCCCACGACGACTGGAGCGTCGAGCGGGTAGCGCAAGGCGTCGGCGTGCTCAATCCGCACCTGCGGCAGGGTGCGCCGTAGTCGACGAACCCGGTGCTCATCGATTTCGATGGCCGTCAACGGGCGTCCCAGCGCGGCGATAGTGCGCGTGAGCGCGCCGTCGCCGGCGCCGATCTCGAGAATTGGACCGCTGGTATCCGCCACGAGAGCGGCGATCCGATGGATGGTGGGTTGGTGGTTCAGAAAGTTCTGGCCGAGTTCGTGTCGGCCGCCGTGCAATGAACGAGGCATGAGCGCGCTCCAAAAGAGTGTGTTGGAGCACCCCGACGGCAGGGCGAAATGGGTACGCGAAACCTGCCTGTCCGAGGTGCAGGTGACATCTCGGAGGACGGCGCGTTATGCGTGCGAGAGCGAGCGCGCCGTCAGGCGCGGCGGTCGCGGAAAGTGTAGAAGCGCGCCATCGCGGGCGCGGAAAGTATCATCCCCATGGACACGACCGTAGCATCAGTCAGGTTTGCTGGCCAACGCCGTCGGTGACGCCACGCATCCCGTCAACACCAGAACTGCGCCAAGAACCCCTAACGCGCGTATCCGCATGCGAGGAGTCTGGCAGACCCGTGGGGAGCGGTGCAGAATCTCAAACTGACATAATCGACATTATCGGAGACTAAGGACGTTGCCCGAGAGGGGTCTTCTGCCGGGCCCTGGGTCTCTGACAGAGTGTTGCGCAGTCGAGAGGATTCCGCGTGTCCGATACGAGTGACAGCACAACGCTGAGCGTCACCTCGAGCACACTGCCAGGTGCCGACCTGCTTGCACTCGTGCGCCGGCTGATCGTCGCGGCGATGATCGCCGCTGTCGTCTATTCGGCATTGATGTCTGGAAGCAAGGGTGGCTGTCCGGGCATCGTCCCCGTATCCGGCGGTCGCACCGGATCGTTCGAGTCGACGGTGGACGTGGTGCGGTCGTGCGTGAACCTGTCGCTCCGTCCCAGCCCGCTTGTGTACATCGCGCTCGCGCTGATCGTCGTGTGGGCCATCGGCGCTGTCTTGCGAAAGGCACACGACGAGCAGGAAGCGACGCGCATCTTGGAGCGAGCGGTCGTCATCGTCAATGTGGTCGCGCTCGGGTCTGTCCTGATCAGTCAGGTGTGGTTCTGGCTGATCCCGCTCGACAACTGGGTCGGCGGCAGAACATTCTTCTACCCGTTCCCATTCGGCGTGATCGATCTCGAGATCTCACCCATGACGACCAGGTGATCATCGCTCAATCCAGCACGCTCATCCCACCATCTCGCATCGAGTTGCCCACTTCGGCCCCAAAACGGTGCCGGGAATGGGGCGAAAGTGGGCAACTCGAGGCAAGGAGAGCGCTGTCAGGCGCCGACGTACGCCGCCAGATGCTTGCCGGTGAGCGTCGAGCGGCCGGCGACAAGGTCAGCCGGTGGCCCTTCGAACACGATCCGCCCCCCGTCGTGACCGGCGCCCGGTCCGAGGTCGATGATCCAGTCGGCGTGCGCCATGACTGCCTGGTGGTGCTCGATCACGATGACCGATTTGCCCGAGTCCACCAACCGGTCGAGCAATCCTAGAAGCTGCTTGACGTCAGCGAGGTGCAGGCCGGTGGTCGGCTCGTCGAGCACGTAGACGTCGCCCTTCTCCCCCATCTGGCTGGCGAGCTTCAGCCGCTGCCGCTCGCCACCGGACAGGGTCGTCAGCGGCTGCCCAAGTGACAGGTAGCCGAGTCCGACATCCGCCAGCCGGGTCAGGATCTTGTGTGCAGCGGGCGTCCGCGCATCACCCTCGCTGAAGAACCCCTCAGCTTCGATGACCGGCATGGCCAGCACCTCGGCGATGTTCCGGCCGGCCAGCGTGTACTCGAGCACCGAGGCCTGGAATCGCTTCCCGCCGCACTCCTCACACGTGGATTCCACCGTCGCCATGACGCCAAGGTCGGTGTAGATGACACCAGCGCCGTTGCAGGTCGGGCAGGCACCCTGCGAGTTGGAGCTGAACAGCGACGCCTTCACGCCGTTCGCCTTCGCGAAGGCCGTCCGGATCGGGTCGAGCAGCCCGGTGTAGGTCGCCGGGTTGCTCCGTCGTGATCCGCGAATCGCGCCCTGGTCGATCACCACCACGCCGTCACGCCCGGCGACGGAGCCGGTGATCAGCGAGCTCTTCCCCGAGCCCGCGACGCCGGTAAGCACGCACAGCACGCCGAGCGGGATGTCGACATCGACGTTCTGCAGGTTGTTGGTCGTTGCCCCGCGAACCTCGAGCGCGGCGGATGCCGTGCGCACCGAGTCCTTGAGCGTCGCCCGGTCGTCGAGATGGCGCCCCGTGATGGTGTCACTCCCCCGCAGCCCGTCCACCGTGCCCTCGAAGCACACCGCGCCGCCGGAGGAACCGGCGCCGGGGCCGAGGTCGATGACGTGGTCGCCAATGGCGATGGTCTCTGGCTTGTGCTCGACCACGAGCACCGTGTTGCCCTTGTCGCGCAGCTGCAGCAGCAGTGCGTTCATCCGCTCGATGTCATGCGGATGCAGTCCGATGGTCGGCTCGTCGAAGACATAGGTGACGTCGGTGAGCGACGAGCCGAGATGACGAATCATCTTGGTGCGCTGCGCCTCTCCCCCGGACAGCGTGCCTGCCGGTCGGTCGAGCGAGAGGTAGCCCAAGCCGATCTCGGTGAACGAGTCGAGCAGGTGCCGCAGTCCGCTCAGCAGCGGCGCAACCGACGGCTCGTCCAGCTCGCGCACCCACGCGGCCAGATCGCTGATCTGCATCGCGCAGACATCGCCGATGTTCTTCCCCTTGATCTTCGACGATCGAGCCTGCGAGCTCAGGCGGGTGCCGTCGCAGTCCGGGCAGGTGGTGAAGGTTACGGCCCGCTCGACGAAGGCGCGGATGTGCGGCTGCATCGCGTCGACATCCTTCGACAGCATCGACTTCTGGATCTTCGGGATCACACCCTCGTAGGTGAGGTTGACGCCCTCGACCTTGACCTTGACAGGTTCGCTGTAGAGCAGCTTGTGCAGGTCCTTCTTGTTGTACTGCCCGATCGGCTTGTCCAGGTCCAGCCCGGCGCCGCTGAAGATGCGCCCGTACCAGCCGTCCATGCTGTAGCCGGGCACCGTGAGCGCGCCCTCGCTGAGAGACTTGGTCTCGTCGTACAGCGCCGCGAGGTTGAAGTCGTTGACCGAGCCCATGCCCTCGCAGCGCGGGCACATGCCGCCGAGCTGGTGGAAGGTGGCCTTCTCGGCCTTCGTCTTGCCGCCGCGCTCCACCGTGATGGCGCCGCTAGCGGTCACCGACGGGACGTTGAACGAATAGGCGTTCGGTGAGCCGATCTGCGGATCGCCCAGCCTGCTGAACAGGATGCGCAGCAGCGCGTTGGCGTCGGTGGCCGTGCCGACCGTTGAACGCGGGTTGGCGCCCATCCGCTCCTGATCGACGATGATCGCCGTGGTCAGCCCTTGGAGCAGATCCACCTCGGGGCGCGACAGCGTCGGCATGAAGCCCTGCACGAACGCGCTGTAGGTCTCGTTGATCATCCGCTGCGACTCCGCGGCGATGGTCGCGAACACCAGCGAGCTCTTGCCCGAGCCGGAGACCCCGGTGAACACAGTCAACCGTCGCTTCGGTATCTCGACGCTGATGTTCTTGAGGTTGTTCTCCCGCGCACCCTGTACGCGGATCAGGTCGTGGCTGTCGGCCGCGTGCGGTGAGGCCGATGTGGTGTGGGTGGCGATGCTCATTGCCTAGCGTTTCTCCTGGATGCGCATCAGGTTCCCGGATGGGTCGCGGAAGGCGCAGTCGCGGATGCCGTACGGCTGGTCGGTGGGCTCCTGAACGACCTCTGCACCGCTGGCCTCCAGCTTGGCGAACGTGCCGTCAAGGTCGGCGGTGGCGAGGTTGATGCTCGCGAAGGTGCCCTTGGCCATCATCTCGGAGATGACGTTGCGCTCATCGTCGGTAAGGCCAGGGGTGGCTGCCGGAGGGTACAGGACGATGGAGGTGCCGGGCTGGTCGGCGGGGCCGACCGTGATCCAGTGCATCCCCTGGTAGCCGACATCGTTGCGCACCTCGAAGCCGAGGATGTCCCGATAGAACGCCAGCGCGGCATCCGGATCGGTGTGCGGGAGGAAGGTTTCGTGAATGGTGATGTTCATGTTTTTCACGCTAACTGCTGCTCTGAGGCGCGCGCTTCTCGATTCCTGATCGGTCTGGTCACTTGCTTTGCGACGCACGGCGCCATGCCGAGAGTCGCGTTCCCCGCTCGGTGCCGGTAGACGCTCGGCGGCACGCCGACGAGCTCGGTGAAACGGGTACTGAAGGTGCCCAGGGACGAGCAGCCGACGGCGAAGCAGATCTCGGTGACGCTGAGGTCACTCCCCCGCAGCAACGCCATCGCACGCTCGATCCGCCGGGTCATCAAGTAGGAGTACGGCGACTCGCCATACGCCAGCCGGAACTGGCGGCTCAGGTGCCCGGCCGACATATTGACTCCGCGGGCGAGCGCTTCGACGTCCAGCGGCCGCGCGTACTCGCGATCCATCCGGTCGCGGACACGCCGCAGCAGCGCGAGATCACTCAGGCGTTGTGCTGCGGCTGCGCTGCTGGTCACCTGCTCGATTGTGCCATGTGCCTACGACGTTGCCCAGCGTCGCGCGGCTTGACGCCCGGCTTCTCGGGTGCCAGGCCCACCAGCACGACGAGGACGGTGAGCAGGAGGCTCGCAACGCCGTAGAGCTGTCCGAGACCGGATGCGCGGGCCACGGCATCCGGGACTACTTCCACGATGTCGATGGCGAGTCTCAACTGTGCGATCAGCCAGGTCCACATCGCGGCCACCGCGGCCGCAGCTACCAGAACGACGTACCCGCGTGGGGTCCTGCCATCCCATTCCCGATCGCGATTCGGCACCAGCGGGAACGCGGCGATGGTCGCGAATACAGCCAGCCAGCTCACGGCCCACACTCCGAGGATCGGCAACCCGGGGGTGAGCCGCCCCGCGTCCGCGAGGAGCGAGTACACCTCCCCCAGCGATCGGGCGGGGACCATCGCGAGGGGTGCGACTACCAGGCCGTCAAGCAGCCCGATCGCCAGGACGCCTCCGAAGACCCAGCGGGCTACCGCCGCCGTGCGCCGCGGTGAGATGCCCAGCGACGTGCACGCCGCCTTGTCCGGTTCCCGCGCTCGGAGCGCAGGCGCCAGCGCCGGCAGCCCCAATGCGATCAGCACCGCCGCTGCAATCAGCAGCGCGAGCGCCGCGCCGGTCAGCGCCAGGCGCAGCCATTCAGGCGAGAACAGGGCGGCGAGCATCACCAGCGGCGCCGCCGCCACGAACGAGAGTCCCCGCTGCAGTCCACGCAGCTTCGCTGCCGCGTCCATGCGCTCGTTCTACCACCGTGCCCAAGTGTTTGGGCTGGGAGTTATTGCGGCTGGGGCACATTACCCGCGCGACGCGCTTTCGAGGTGCGCTACGCGCGGGTGACAGGCAGGTGCCGCGCCCACCAGCGAAGGATCGCGTCGAACCGCTGCACGCGGTGACGCGGCCGGCCGCTGCGGCTGAGCTCGTGGTCCTCCCCCGGGAAGATCAGCAGCTCGGCATCGGTGCCCTGCCGCTTGAGCGCTGCGTAGTACCGCTCTGCTTGCGGCAGCGGGCAGCGCAGGTCCTCCTCGGAGTGGACGACGAACGTCGGCGTCGTCACCCGGTCGACCACCGCCTGCGGGCTCTGCTTCTTCACCAGCTCGGGGTCGACGCCGGTGTACTCGTCACCGAAGTACATGCCGATGTCCGAGGTGCCGACGAAGCCCTCAGGGTCGAGGTAACCCCGCTCGACGATTGCCGCAGCGAACCGGTGGTCGTGCGCGATGGTCCACGCGGTCAGGTAGCCGCCATACGAGCCGCCCATGATCCCCACCCGATCGGCGTCGAGTTCCGGATGCCGCTCGAGTGCGCCCTCGAGGAAGTCCAGCACGTCGGTCATGTCGAGGGTCCCCATCGCCTGGCGGATGGACCGCCCGTGCGCTTCGCCGTAGCCGGCCGAGCCGCGCGGGTTGCTCATGAGCACCGCATAGCCGGCATCCGCATAGACCTGCGCCTCGTCGAAAACGCTGACGGTGTACTGCGCGAACGGCCCGCCATGGATGTTGAGGAGCACCGGATGCGGCCCCTCCCCTCGCGGCAGCACCAGCCAGCCGTGCAGCGGGTACCCGTCCCGCGCCTCGAACTCAAGCTCGATCGCAGGTGCGATGCCGGCGACCAGGAGTTCCGCGGAGAAGTTGGTGAGCACGACGGATCCGCCGTCGCGGAGCACCGCAACATCCCCCGCCGTCTCCGGTGCCGCGAACGACACCACGGTGACACCGGCCGCGTGCGCGTGCCCGGTGATCTCGGCATCCCACGCCGCCACAGGCGCCAGCTCGCCCTCGGGGCTCACCGCGTGCAGCTCCAATCGCCCGCGCGTGACCTTCTGCACCAGCGCTGAACCGTCCGGCAGCACCACGATCGAGCTTCCGGCCTCGCCGAGGTCGACGGTCTCCGGATCGGTGAGCCGCACCGGCCGCTCCCCGACGCCCAGCCGGTACAGTCCGCCGAGGCGGCCGACGAAGTCGCGTCCTTCTTCGCCGACGTCGCTCGCGAGCAGGTACAGTCCGCCATCGGGCAGGTACGCGAGCGCGTCGACGCTGAGGTGGTCCTCGACCGACGTCAGGTCGCGAACTGGCGCATCCGGATGCGTCAGGTCGAGTTCGAAGACATTCTTGACGAGGTCGTCATCGCGGGTCGCATGCCGCGCGGCGACCAGCGCGAGACGCGTGCCGTCGGGTGAGAACTCGATCGGCCCGTGGTCGAAGTCGCCGGAGGTGACCTGCGTCGCCTCCGGAACAGACTTCGGCATCTTCGGCGACGGGTCGGCTGCCGATGGCGCCGGCGAGTACACCGGCTCTTCGCTCGGGTCCGGAACATCGACGAGGAAGACGTGGTTGCGGCGGTCGCTGATGTAGCCGACCCCGTTGGCGCGGTACTTCAGCGCGGTCAGGTGGCGCGGCGGCTCAGCGCCCGCCCCGAGCTCCTTGACCGTCCCGTAGCGGCCCTCCTCCGGCACGCGCGCGACGAAGGCGATACGGGTCGAGCCCGGCGACCAGCGGAACGAGCCCACACCGAGCGGCGCATCGGTGACCTGCACCGGCTCTCCCCCACCCGCGGGCATCACGTAGACCTGCGCAGGTGAGTCACCCTCACGTCGGAGGAAGCCGATCAGCGCGCCATCCGGCGAGAACCGGGGCGCAGAGTCGTTCATCCCGCGGGTGATGCGCCGCGGCGGCGTCGACCCGTCGGTGGCGATGCTCCACAGCTGGCCGACGTAGGCATCCGCGTCGAGATTGGGTCGCGTCACCGCCACCACGGCGCGAGCGCCGGTCGGGTCGATGGTCGGGGCGGAGACGCTCTTCAGGAGCGGAAGGTCAGTCGCTTTCACTTGGCTCAGCCTAGGGATCAGCGAGAGGTGAAGTCTGAGATGTCGCCCACGTAGCGGGTGTTGTCGGCCGGAACCGGCTCGACCGCTGCCAGCGCGACTTCCGCCGCGAACTCGCCGACGTTGTACAGCCGGCCTGCCGACTCCTTGCGTGCGTCGATCGCGCCCGGGTTGGCGCGCTCGAGCAGCGTCGCCGTGATGGTGCCCTCGATCATGTCCCCGGAGACGACGACGAACTCGATGCCCGCGCTCTCGAGCTCCGGGATCATCGCCCGCAGCGCATCCTCGCCCGCGCGCTTGCTCAGCGCGACCGGCTCGTACTCTGGCATGGTAGGCACGGTCCGGATGAAGTGGGCCTGGTGGCTCGTGACGAAAACGACCCTGCTCCCGCTCTCGAGCAGCGGCAGCGCGCCGGTCAGCACGCCCACCTGCGCGTCGCGGTTCAGACGCATCGCGTAGTCCTCACCCATTCCGCTCTCCATGCCACCGGATGCGTTGAGCACGAGCAGGTCCAGCCCGCCCCACTGCTCGCGCACCGCCGCGAACAGCTGCGCAACCGACTCCGGATCGGTCAGGTCGGCGCCGAGCGCGACCGCCTCTCCCCCACTCTCGGTGATCTTCTCGACCAGCTGGAGGGCGCGCTTCTCCTTGTTGCGGTAGTTGATGACGACCTTCGCGCCCGCCGCGGCGAGATACTGGGCTGTGTCCGCTCCGATGCCGCGAGAGGAGCCGGTGATGAGGGCGCGTTTGCCGGCCATGCTGCCGGGCTTCAGAGGGGTGCTGGTCACAGCATCCGACCCTACCAACGCTCGCGCACAGCCGATGTTTCCCTACTGCTAGCGTGTATGAAACGAGGAGGGTGAATGTTCGTCGACCTGACGCAGTACATGTGGATCCTCTGGCTGATCTTCATCTTCATCTTCATCATCATCGAACTGCTGACGCTCGAGTTCACGTTCCTGATGATCGCAGTCGGCAGCCTTGCCGGCCTCGGCGTGAATCTGCTGGGCTGGGAGTGGTGGCTGCAGTTCGTCGTCGCCGCGGTCGTGTCGGTGCTGCTCATCCTGACCATCAGGCCGCTGCTGCTGCGCACCATGCATAAGGGCGCGGACAATACGCCCACCAACATCCCCGCACTCATCGGGATGCGCGCCAGGGTCGTGAAGTCGGTGACCGCCGATGGTGGTGGCCAGGTGAAGCTTGCCAACGGCGAGACGTGGACCGCGCGCATCGCCGACTCAGCGCCGGCCGCGCCGCTGGAAGAAGGAACCGTCGTCACCGTGACCGCCATTGAGGGCGCCACCGCGGTCATCACCCCGCAAGAGGAGGAATCCACTACATGATCGACTTCGGCGGCTTCATCGGCCAGATCTTCATCATCGCGTTGCTTGTCGTTCTCGGCATCTTCGTGCTGGTCGTGCTCATCCGTGCCATCCGGATCATCCCGCAGGCCTACGCCGGCGTCGTCGAGCGGCTCGGCAGGTACCACAAGACCCTCAACCCGGGGCTGAACATCCTTGTGCCGTTCATCGACCGAGTGCGCCCGCTCGTCGACATGCGCGAGCAGGTCGTCTCCTTCCCGCCGCAGCCGGTGATCACCGAGGACAACCTCGTCGTCTCGATCGACACGGTGGTCTACTTCCAGGTGACGGATGCCCGTGCCGCGACCTACGAAATCGCCAACTACCTGGGCGCGGTCGAGCAGCTCACCACCACCACCTTGCGCAACGTGGTCGGTGGCCTGAACCTCGAAGAGGCGCTCACCAGCCGCGACAACATCAACGGCCAGCTGCGTGTCGTGCTCGACGAGGCGACCGGCAAGTGGGGCATCCGCGTCAACCGGGTCGAGCTCAAGGCGATCGACCCGCCACACTCGATCCAGGACTCGATGGAGAAGCAGATGCGCGCCGAGCGTGACCGCCGCGCCGCCATCCTCACCGCGGAGGGCACCAAGCAGTCGGCGATCCTCGAGGCCGAGGGCGCCAGGCAGTCGGCGATCCTCCGCGCAGAGGGTGACGCGCAAGCGGCGGTGCTCCGCGCCAACGGTGAGGCCGAGGCGATCACCACGGTGTTCAAGGCCATCCACGAGGGCAACCCCGACCCGAAACTGCTCGCCTACCAGTACCTGTTGACGCTCCCGAAGCTCGCCGAGGGCGAGTCGAACAAGCTCTGGATCATCCCGTCGGAACTCACCGAGGCGCTCAAGGGCATCGGTGGCGGCTTCGCGGAGAAGTTCGGTGGCCAGGCGAGCTAGCCGCGAGCGGGTTCCGGTGGCGTTTCTCGAACCGGCCCCGCCGCGCGTGCTTGCGCACCGCGGGCTCGCGATCGACGCGCCCGAGAACACGCTGCTCGCGTTCGCGAGGGCCATGGCCGTCGGTGCAACGCACATCGAGACGGATGTGCACGCCAGTCACGACGGGCACGCGGTCGTCGCACACGACGACACCCTGAAGCGCGTCGCGGGACGCGAGGTGCGCGTCGACCACCTGTCGATGGCGGAGCTTCGCCGGGTGGACCTCGGCCACGGACAGGGCTTCGCGAGTCTCGGTGAAGCGCTCGACGGGTTCCCGGATGCCCGCTTCAACATCGACATCAAGTCGGAAGCGGCCATCGCGCCGACGGTCGCGGCGATCCTCGACGCCAACGCGACGTCCCGGGTGCTGGTGACGAGCTTCTCCGAGAAGCGCCGGCTGGCAGCGCTCGCGATGCTGCCCGGTGTCGCGACTTCCACCGCCGCCCGGTCCAGCGCGACACTGTTCGCCTCGAGCAGCCTCCGGATGGCGCGACGCGCCCGCAAGGTGCTCGACACCGTCGACGCGGTGCAGCTGCCCGAGCGGTACAAGGGCGTAAGGGTGGTCACGCCCCGGCTAATCCGGATGGCGCACGACGCGGGCGTCGAAGTGCACGTCTGGACCGTCAACGACCCGGCCGACATGGGCCGCCTCCTCGATCTGGGCGTCGACGGCATTGTCACAGACCGGGCCGATCTCGCGATCCCCCTCCTCGCCGCGCGCCAGTAAGCATCCGCGAGCCTGTGAACCGGCTGTGAGAACCGGCGCGCGGAAAGGATTCGCTCAGCCAAGCGGTTTATAACTTGGACTTAGATTCGCGAGAGAGGACCGCACGATGGCAGATCGCAGTTTGCGTGGCATGCGACTGGGGGCTCAGAGCCTGCAGAGTGAAGAGGGCGTGACGTTCTCCCCGCGGGTGCGCAGCACCTATCAGTTGGAAGACGGATCGACCTTCGAGGTCACGTTCGCTGCTGACGCCGAAGTCCCACTGGAGTGGGAGTCGCCAAAGAGCGGACTCGTCGGCCGTCTGCTCGATGAGGACGGCAAGCAAGTCCCGATCGATGAGAGCGAGACCAAGGTTCCGCGCACGCACTGGGACATGCTGCTTGAGCGTCGCACCCGGGCCGAACTCGAGGAGATCCTGGAGGAGCGCCTGACCTACCTCCGCGCACGCCGCGGCGAGCACAAGATCGGCGCCTAGCTCCCCGTTTTTCTACCGCATCCGGCGGGTCTCCCTTTGAAGACGAAGGAGATTTCGCCGGATTCGGGCGTTAAAGCGACGACACGCCGTAATGCGGGTCGGATCTCCTGCATTTTCAGAGGCGGGTCAGGGGCGGCGGCGGGCGCGCGTGAAGCCCCAGAAGGTGACGCGCAGGAGCGCCTCGGCGACGATACCCAAATGCATTTTCGAGCGTCCCGCCGCGCGCTCGACGAAGGTGATCGGATGCTCGACGACGCGCATCCCGGCACGCTCGGCGCGCCACGCGAGTTCGACCTGAAAGCAATACCCCTGCGACGACACGTCAGCAAGGTCCAAGCTTTTCAGCGCGTCGACACGGAACACCCGGAACCCGGACGTCAGGTCGTGCAGCCGTGAGCGCAGCATGAAGCGCGCGTAGCCGTTCCCGGTGCGTGAGACGAACTGCCTGAGCCAGGGCCAGTTGCGCACCGCTCCCCCGGGTACCCAGCGTGAGCCCAGCACCAGGTCGGCTCCGGATGCCGCCAGCGGCAGCATCGACCGCAGCTCGAGCGGATCGTGGGAACCGTCGGCGTCAAGCTCGACCACGAAGCGGTAGCCGTCCTCGATCGCCTTCTGGAACCCGGCCAGGTACGCCCGGCCCAGGCCGTCCTTGTGTGCGCGGTGCAGCACCGACACGGCCGGGTCCTCGGCGGCGAGTTCATCGGCGATGCGCCCGGTGCCGTCCGGGCTCGCGTCGTCAACGATGAGCACGTCGACATCCGGCACCGCCTGCCGCATCCGCCCGACGAGCAGCGCGAGACTATCGCGCTCGTTGTAGGTGGGGACGATTGCGAGCGCCTCAGCCACGCCGCCGCCCGAGCATGACGGCGGCAAGCAGTGTGGTCAGCGCGAAGCCGCCGACCGCCCACTCCGGCGCGCGGCGCAGCACCGACGCCGGCGTCACGGTGTCGCTCAGCGGCACGGTCTGCACCATCGAGCCCGGCTCGAACACGGGCAGCTCGTCGATCGTGCTGCCGTCCGGTGCGATGATCGCGCTGGTGCCGACCGTCGAGATGTTCACGACGCTGCGCCCGGTCTCGATCGCCCGCAGCCGCGCGATCCCCAACTGCTGGGCGCTCTCGTCGGTCCGGCCGAAGTCGGCGTTGTTCGTCGGGGCGAGGATGATGTCGGCGTCGTCATCTAGCATCTGCCAGACGAGCGAGTCGTCGACAATGTCGAAACAGATGGCGATGCCCGCGATGACACCCTCGATGTCGAAGACGTTGTCGCGCTGCCCGAAAGAGTAGTCGCGCGGCACCAGGTCGAACAGGCTGGGAGCCAGCGGATACCAGAAGTCCCGGTCCGGCAGATACTCGGCGAACGGAACAGGGTGGATCTTGTCGTACTGATCGACCGCGCCCTGCCCGGCCTCCCACAGCAGCATGCTGTTGAAGATGCGACCCTGATCGTCGTGGGTGATAGTGCCGGTGACCAGCGGCGCGTCCATCTCCTGGCTCACGTAGTCGACCGCCTGGGCCGCCTGCGGGAACTCGAGCGGGCTCAAATCGGATGAGTTCTCCGGCCAGACGACCACGTCGACGTCCTCGCCGAACAGCGGGACCGTCGCTGTGACGTGGTCTTGCAGGATCTGCCCGTGCTGATACTCGGAGAACAACCCGGCATCCGAGTCGCCCTGCACGGCCGCAACGCGCCACTGTCCGCTCTCGTGGTTCGGGAACGCCGGAACGGCGAGCAGCAGCGCGACCGCGATGCCCGCGACGATCGCCCGCAGGCCGACCGCGACATCCCGCAGCCGGACCGCCTGCACGAGGATGGCCGCCGTCCACGCGACGAGGAAGCTGAGCCCGGATGCGCCCACCCAGGCCACAAGCTCCCCGAACGGGCTCTCCGATAGGGAGAAGGCGAGCCGGCCCCAGGAGAAGCCGCCATACGGCCAGGTGCTGGTGATTGCCTCGTACAGCGTCCACAGCCCGGCCAGCACCGCTGGCACACCGACCAGACGCCCGAAGGCGCCCGGCCAGAGCACGGTGACGTAACGCCAGGCGAGCGCGATGAGCACCGCGGCGCCGCCGAAGAACAGCGCTTGCAGGCCGGCCAGCGCGAGCCAGGGCACCGGGCCCAGGTAGACGGTCAGCCAGTCGATGAGCGGGAACCAGTAGGCGGCTCCGCCGACCAGTCCCACGGCGAAGGCGGAGCCGGCCGTGCGGCCGACGAGCGAGACGAGCATGAGCGCCGTCCCCACGAAGATGAGAGGCCACCAGCCCGGGTCGGGGAACGCGAGTGCGTTGATCGGCCCGGACAGCGCGGCGAGGCAGAACGCCAGCCACAGCGGCGGTGCACTCTGCGACAGTGCCCCGACCGCGAAGCTGCGCTCTGCTGTCGGCGCAACTGCCTGAACGCTCATCAGCTCACACTCGAGTAGGCGACGATCCCGCGCCGCACCTGGTCGATTGCAGCACGAGCCCGGGCATCCAACGGGGAGTCCGCGACGATGGACAACTGGTCGAGAAGGTCGATGGTCTGCTTGGTCATCCGCACGAAGTCGCCGGCGGCGAGCTCGGTGTCTTCCAGCACCGAATCCAGGCTGGCCCCGTTGGCCCAGCGGTACATCGGCAGGGACAGCCCGGTGGCGAGCGGCTCGCTGCCCGGCAGCCGGTGATCGCGCTCCAGGTCGTCGAGCTGCGCCCACAGGGTCGTCGTGCGGTCGAGCGCGTGCCGGAACGGCCCCTTCGGCAGCCGGTGGTCAGCCGGATACGCGTCGTCCCGGCGTGGTTCGTAGACGAGGGCGGCCGCCATCGCCGCGAGTCCGGCCGAGTCCAGCTCCGACCAGGCTCCGGTGCGCAGCGACTCCGCGACCAGCAGGTCGCGTTCGCCGTAGATGCGGCGCAGGGTCCTGCCCGGCTGCGCGACCGTGAGCTCTTCCCCGTCCCGCACCAGGTAGTCGAGTTCGAGCAGCACGTCGGTGACACGGTCGAAAATCTTGGAGATCGCGCCGGTGCGGCCGCTGATCTGGCGACGCAGCTCATCCGTCTGCCGCTTCAACCGCCACCAGCGCTCCGCCCAGCGCGCGTGCGCTTCCCGATCAGGGCAGCCGTGACACGGATGCTGCCGGATGCGCTTGCGCAGCCCCTGCATCTGGCGTTGGCGTCGGTCGCGTTCGCTGCGCGACGCCGTTGTGGCTTTCGACGCGCCCTTGCGTTCGAGGTCGCTGAGCTCGCGCCGCAGCCCGGAGTACTCGCGGAAGTCGCCGAGGTGGCAGTGCAGCGCCGTCTCGTAGCCCTCGAGCGACTCCTCCTGCGACCGCACCTTGCGGGCGAGGTCGACGACGCCGCGGTCCGCCTGGAACTGGGCGAAGCTGGACTCCAGGATCTGCTTGGTGCGGTCCCGTCCGAACTGCGCGATCAGGTTCACCGACATGTTGTAGGTCGGCTTGAAGCTCGAGTTCAGCGGGTAGGTGCGGCGGGACGCGAGCGAGGCGACCGCTTGCGGGTCGAGCCCGTCTCGCCACTGGATGACGGCGTGCCCCTCGACGTCGATGCCGCGACGGCCAGCGCGTCCGGTCAGCTGGGTGTACTCCCCCGGCGTGATCGGCACGCGCGCTTCGCCGTTGAACTTCTCGAGCCGCTCCAGCACGACAGTGCGGGCGGGCATGTTGATGCCGAGCGCGAGGGTCTCGGTGGCGAACACCACCTTGAGCAGCTTGCGCCGGAACAGGTCCTCGACCACTTCCTTGAACGCGGGCAGCAGGCCGGCGTGGTGGGCGGCGACCCCGCGTTCGAGCCCGGACAGCCAGTCCCAGTAGCCGAGCACCGCGAGGTCATCGTCGGGGATGGTGCGAACGCTCGCCTCAACGGTTGCCCGGATCTCGTCGCGCTCGGCGACCGTGGTGAGGACGGCGCCGGCCCTCAGTACCTGACTGACGGCCTGGTCGCATCCGATCCGGCTGAAGATGAAGAAGATCGCCGGCAGCAGGTTGCGCTCGTCGAGCAGCTTCACGACGTGAGCGCGGTCGAGGCGTTCCTCGCGGTACCGCCCGCCGCGCGAGTGGTAGCGGCCGACATCCTTCATCTGCCGCGCGCTGAGGGTGCGACCGCCGTAACGGGCCATTTGCACCAGCTCGGGGTTGACCCGATTGGAGGCCTGCCGGTCGCCCGCGCCCTGCAGCGAACCGGTGGAAGTGTCGAACAGGTCGATGAGCTTGCTGCGCATGAGGATGTGCTGCTCGAGCGGCACCGGCCGCTCCTCGGAGACGATCACCGCGGTGTCGCCGCGCACCGCCTGCAGCCAGTCACCGAACTCCTCCGCGTTCGACACGGTCGCGCTCAGCGACACCAGGCGGACCTCGCGCGGGAGGTGGATGATGACCTCCTCCCAGACCGCGCCGCGGAACCGGTCGGCGAGGTAGTGCACCTCGTCCATGATCACGAAGCCGAGATTGGGGAGCAGGTCCGAGTCGGCGTACAGCATGTTGCGCAGCACCTCTGTGGTCATGACCACGATCCGGGCGCGCGAGTTGATGTTGGTGTCGCCGGTGAGCAGGCCGACATCCTCTGGGCCGTACTCGTCGACCAGTTCCTGGAACTTCTGGTTGCTGAGCGCCTTCATCGGAGCGGTGTAGAAGACCTTGGTGGTGGGCGACTGCATGGCGAGGAAGACCGCGAACTCGGCGACGATCGTCTTGCCCGCCCCGGTCGGCGCCGCGACGAGCACGCTGCGGCCCGCCTCCAGCTCGGCGCACGACGACAGCTGAAACGGATCGAGGTCGAAGCGCTGCTTGGCGCGGAACTCCTCGAGCATCGGCTTGCCGCTGCGCTGCCGCGCCGCAGCGTACCGCTCAGCGGCCGAGAGCTCGGTAGTCATGCGACGCTCGGTGCTCCGAGCTCCGCCTCAAGCTTCTTCTGCTTGCGAGCCTCGATGGCGTCGTGCCAGAACGCGACACCGACGGCGAGGAAGTACAGCAGCACCATCGGGATGGCCAGCAGGAACATCGAGAACACGTCCGCGGCGGGCGTGGCGATGGCGGTGAACACGGTGATCGCGAGAATCGCCCAACGCCAGGCCGACAGCATGGCCTTCGCGGTCATGACGCCCATGAAGTTCAGGATGACCAGGAACACCGGCAGCACGAACCCGATGCCGATGGCGAGGATCAGCTTGACGACGAAGTGCAGGTACTCCTTCGCGGCGAAGAGGGATGCTGTGCCCTCGGCGCCGAATGAGCTGAGCAGCTCGACGATGTTCGGCAGCACGTACCAGCCGGCGAAGCAGCCGGCGAGGAAGAGCGGCACCGCGGTGAAGAAGAAGCCGAAGGTGTACCGCTTCTCCCGCGAGGTCAGGCCGGGCACGATGAACGCAAAGATCTGGTACAGCCAGACCGGTGCCGAGAGGAAGATGCCGACGTAGACGGCGATCTGCATGCGCAGGTCGAAGTGCGCGGTGACCGTCGGATAGACCAGCTCGGCGTCACGGCTCTCCGCGACGATCGTGATCGGCTCACGCAGCGCCGCCCAGATCGGCTCGCTCAGGATCCAGCCGGCGATGCCGCCCACGATAATCGCGAGCGCACAGCGGAACAGCCGCTTGCGCAGTTCGATGAGGTGCTCGCCGAGCGACATCCGGCGTTCGGGATTCGCGCCTCGTTTCACACGAGCTGCCACGGTTGTCAGGGTTGAGAGCTGGGCTTGTTGTCCGTGCTAGTCGTCGGCTCGGTTGCGTCAGCCGGGGTGGTCGGCTCGCCCGGCTGCGCTGCCGTCGCCTCGCTCTCCGGGGTCTTGATCTCGTTCTTGAAGATCTTCATCGACTGGCCGACGCTGCGAGCGAGCGCCGGAAGCTTGGTGGCGCCGAACAACAGCAGAATGACCACCAGCAGGATGATGGCGTGCCAACCACTGAGGTTGCCTAACATGCGGTCACTTCCTTCGTGTCTGTGTTCGTCGCTGTAGTTTAGCCCGGTCAGCGGGACGTAATGTACGCGTCGGCTGACCGTGTTCTAGTCGTTGTAGCGGGCCAGCGCCGCCGCCGCCCAGTCGGCCACGACCTGGCGAGCCTCCTCCGGCTCGACAACGGTGACCATGCCGGGCAGGCCGGCGACCAGACGTTTGAGCCCGTGATAGTGGGAGACCCGGATGCTTGTGCGCAGGGCGTCGCGGGACGGGACCAGCTTGGCGCCGGCGGGGATGTAATCCGAGATGAGCGGGAGCGCCGCGGGGCTGATGTCGATGGTGACCGACAGGTCGTCGGCCGAGCCCTCGAACAGGGTGTCCGGCAGGGTGACCTCGCCAGCGTGGAAGCTGATGCGCTCGTCGGTGAGCACCGGGTTGCCGATCCGATCGATTCGGAACGTGCGCACCGCTTCGCGCAGGTGGCACCAGCCGCGCAGGTACCAGTCGGCATCGACCGACTCGACGCGCAGCGGGTCGACGCGCCGGCTCTCCAGTTCACCGCGCGAGTTCAGGTAGTCGAACTGCAGCTGCCGCTCCCCCTCGACCGCCTCGCGCACCAGCTCGAGCGTCGCATCCGCCTCCGCCGTCTCGACGGCGACCTGGGTGGGCAGCGCCGACGCGCCTCGCGCGAGCTTGGCCATGAGCGTCGCAAGCGCGGCGCGGTCGACGGTCTCCGGCAGCGCGGACAGGTACTGCAGCCCCGCGATGAGTGCCGCGGCCTCGCGGCCGGAGAAGCGCGGGGACTCGTCGATGGCCACCATGTTGGTGAGCACGATCTGGTCGTTGTCCTCGAAGTCGTCCCAGGCGATGTCGAAGAGGTCGTCGTGCTGGTAGGCGGCGGTCTCGCCGGGGATGCCGGAGATCGCGATGAGCCGCACCGACTCGCGGATGAGCTCTGCGTCGACCCCGAAGTGGTCGGCGACAGTCTGCACCGACACCCGGTCGTGGTCCATCAGGTAGGGAACGAGCGACAGCAGGAAGGCCAGCTTGTCGCGCGCGTGCAGCGGTTGCTTGGCTCTAGCCATGCGCTGCCTCCGTTTCGGTGTGCGCCGCCAGCACCGCGGCGAGCCGCGAGCGGTGCGCCTGGCGGAGCTGGTCCGGCTCGAGTACAAGCACCTCCGGGCCGTAGCTCGCGAGTTCCTCGGCGAGCAGGTTGGCGTCGGCGAACTGCAGCAGGAGCTCTCCGCTGTCGGCCCCCTCCCTGGTGCCGCGACGCTTGCGGAGCCGCATCGCGGCATCCGAATGCGGCTCGACCCGGATGCGCGCGGTGTTGGCGTTCCAGATCTCCTCGATCTCGCGCAGCGCGATCTCTCCCTCGTCGGCGTCGCGCGGCGGGAAGGTCGCGCCGGTCGGTGCGATGTCGCTCACGATGCGTCGCAGCAGGAACGACTTGCGCGCTCCGGTGTCCGGTTCGATCGCCGAGCAGTGCCAGCGTCCCTGGTACTGGAAGAGTGCGACCGGTGCGACCTCGCGCACGGTCGCCTCCGACTGGCCGGGCTTCAGATAGCTGAAGCGCACCACCTGATTGCGTTCGAGAGCGTTGTTGAGCGGCTCGAATGAGGCATCCCGAACCCGCAACCGTGGCGCGTAGGCCAGCACCGGTTCGTCGGCCTCGATGCCGAGCGCGCGCAGCTTGATGAGCGCGCGGCGTGACTCTGTGGACATCGTGCCCTCGCGCCACACCATGCCAGCCAGGCCGAGCAGCGCCGTCTCCTCCGCGGAGAAGGTGATGTCGCGCGGCAGCTCGTAGTCGCCGCGCGGGATGCGGTAGCGCAGCGACTGGTTGTTGACGGCTTCCCCGGGCGGCTGGATGGTCTCCAGCGGAACGCCGAGCTCCCGGATGTCGTCCTTGTCGCGCTCGAACTGGCGCTCGAGGTTCGCGTTGTCGCCGCTTGTCTTGTACCGCTGACGGTAGCCCTGCACGGTCGACAGGATCTCGCTCTTGGTCAGCCCGTTCTCGGTTGCCAGCAACGCCAAGACCAGGCTGAACAGCCTTTCCTCAACGGGTACTCTCACCGGTGCTGCCAATCTTCGTGTTCCGCGCTGTCACCGACATTGGTGTCCAGCGATGTGACAACACACCCGGCCAGTGTGTTTGTGAAGCTCTACAGGTCGACTATGCCCAGAATATCAACCACGTAGACGAGGGTTGACCCCGACGGGATGCCCAGCGCGCCCTGGTCGCCGTAGGCGTGCTCCGGCGGTGCGACGATGAGGATCTGCGAGCCCACCGTCTTGCCGGTCAGCCCCTCGACCACGCCGGAGGGCAGTCCGCCGCCCTCCTTGAGCTCGCGGACGACCGCCTGTCCCTCTTCCCAAGTGGAATCGAAGACGCCGCCGTCGGACCAGAGCACACCGGTGTACTTCATGAGCACCGCGTCGCCGGCCTTGACCGTCTCGCCATCCGCCTTCTGCAGCTCGGCCACCTTCAGGTCGGTCGGCGGCTCCTCATTCGGAACCGTCACGCCGGGAGCGCCGTTCGGCGCGAGGACCACCGCCGGCAGGCCGTTCTGCGGAAGCTGCGGGCCGCCGTTGGCCTTCGCGGGCCACGCCTCGATCAGGTCGATGACGTAGACGAAGGAGTCATTCGCGCCGACGCCGTTGGCCGGATCGGCTGCGCCGTTGTGGGTGTCCTTGGCTGAACCGACGATGGCGATGCGCGAGCCGACGCTCGTGCAGGCGAGTCCGTCGGTGATGACGTCGAGGGTCGAATCGGCTCCAACCGTGACGAACTGGCCCAGGTCGTCGAACTTGCTCTGGCCGAGCACCTCGCCGTCGGCGCCGTTGACGATCGTGAACTGGATGCGGACCGGCGCTCCGGCGCGCACAGGCTCGCCGTCGCCCTCGACGAGGACGCTGCGCTCGGTGCTGTCGGTGTAGATCGGGGTCGGGAAGTCGACGCTGGGCTTGTCGCCGAAGTCCCCGCTGGCCGTCACCACTGACGAAGCGTCTCCCGCAGGCGTCGGCGTGCATCCCGGTGCGAACGGGTTGGCACAGGCCGAAAGGCTTGCGAGCACGCCTGCAGATAGAAGGAGCGCGGGGATCTTGCGCACGAGTCCTCGTTTCGTTGATGGCACAGCTTGGACAATTCTAGGCTGAAGGCTCGGTGTGAGTTTTCTCACCCGGGAGGCGCTTGGCCGCTTCCGATTCCGCCTGCCGCGCCGCCTTGCGGATACGCTTCTCACTCGCGGACCGCTCCCCCAGGGCGCCGGGCGTCCACTGCTCGACATCCTCGTCGGCGTAGTCCGGCTTTGCCTTGCGCCCGCGCTGCGGCAGCACTGTGCCTGGGGCGAGCCGCCGGGCGGTGAGCAGGAAGCCGGTGTGGGCGACCATCCGGTGATCGGGGCGCACCGCGAGACCTTCGACGTGCCATCCGCGCACCATCGTCTCGGACGACTCCGGCTCGGTGAAGTTGCCGGTAGCGCGAATCGCCTCGGCGACGCGAGAGAGCTGGGTGACTGTCGCGATGTAGGCGACTAGCACCCCGCCCGGGGTGAGGGCGTGCGCGCTCGCCTCGAGGCAGTCCCACGGGGCAAGCATGTCGAGCACGATCCGGTCGACGGATCCGGCCGCAACCTTGGGGAGCTCCTCAGCCAGATCGCCCAGTTCGACGCTCCAGTTGGCCGGCTCCTCGCCGAGGAAGTTCTCGACGTTGGCGCGGGCAACCCGCGCGAACTCGTCGCGGCGCTCATAGGAGATGAGTCGACCCTCGGGCCCGATCGCCCGCAGCAGGGACAGCGACAGTGCGCCGGAGCCGACCCCGGCCTCCACCACCGTCGCGCCCGGGAAGATGTCGCCGATGCTGAGGATGCGGGCCGAGTCCTTCGGGTAGACAATCGCGGCGCCGCGGGGCATCGACATGACGAAGTCGTTCAGCAGCGGGCGCAGGGTCAGATACTCGTCGCCTGTGGTGCTGGTCACGACCGAGCCATCAGGGAGCCCGATCACGTCATCATGCTTGAGCACCCCGCGGTGCGAGTGGAACTCGCCGCCCGGCTGCAGGGTGATGGTGTTCAGGCGGCCCTTCGGCCCGGTGAGCTGCACCCGGTCGCCGACGATGAACGGGCCGGATTGACGCCGGGTCACGAGGCGAGCCTCTGCGCGCTGAACACCGCGGCGATGTCGTCGAGGGTCTTGCCCTCGAGGGTCGGCCACAGCGTGTAGTCGGGGCTCGGCTCGAGCGGGATGTGCGCTGGCACGCCGATCACGGCGGCTCCGGATGCGACAGCGGAGGCGAGTCCGGGACGCGAGTCCTCGATCGCGACGCAGTCGATCGCCGCGACACCGAGCAGCTCTGCACCCCGCAGGTAGGGCTCCGGATGCGGCTTCTCGTTGTCGACATCATCGCCGGAGACGACATGGTCGATGCCGAGCAGCCGGGCGATCGGGTCGGCCATGGTGCGCATGGACATCGTGACGATCGCGGTCGGCACTGCGGCCTCGGCCAGGGCCGCGACGAGTTCACGGGCGCCGGGACGCCACGGCACGCTGTCGCTGAGCTGGGCCACGACGCGTGAGGTCAGCCGACCGATGATCTCGGCCGCAGGGAGGTCCACTCCCCTGTCCTGGAAGACGTGTGCGCTGTCGAACAGTCCCGAGCCGACCTGGCCCATCGCATCCTCGTGCGTCCAGACGCCGCCGAATGACTCCACAAGCTCCGTTTCTGCGGTCATCCAGTAGGGTTCCGAGTCGATGAGCGTGCCGTCCATGTCGAGCAGGACTGCCGCGGGTAGCTGTGAGGTCACGAGCGTCAAGTGTACTGACCGCGTTCTACCACTCGCGGTCCTATCCTTGAAGGGCAAAAGGTGAGCGCCCTAGCGGCGCTCCAGATTCGTAAGGTGAATGTGGTCAAGAACGATGGTGTGCTCGGCGGACGACTGCTGGTCGTCGCGCTCGAGGGCTGGAACGACGCCGGCGAGGCCGCCAGCGGCGCCGTTCGCACGCTGAAGGACCAGCTCGGGGTGGTGCCGGTCGCGGAAATCGACGGCGAGTACTACTTCGACTACCAGTTCAACCGGCCCACGATCTCCACCAACGACGATGGGACGCGCAGTCTCGACTGGCCGAGCGTAATCGTCTACGGACCGGCATCCGATCGTCCGGCGCAGCGCAAGCCGATCGTCGAGGAAGCCGGGCTGTCCGTGAGCGGCGACAACGCCGGCAACGTCTTCATCCTGCTCGGCACAGAGCCGTCGCGGAGCTGGAAGAGCTTCGCCGAGGACCTGATCGCGATCATCGACGAGAACGACATCGAGGCGGTCATCACCCTGGGGGCGATGCTCGCCGACGTACCGCACACCCGGCCGATCTCGGTGTTCACGAGCAGTGAGAACCCGGAGGTGCGCGCAGAGCTGGGCATCGAGCGGAGTCTGTACGAGGGACCGGTCGGCATGCTCACGGTCATCACCGATGCCGCCGAGGCGGCGGGCGTCCCGACCGTGTCGGTGTGGGCATCCGTGCCGCACTACGTGCACAACACGCCGTCACCGAAGGCTATGCTCGCGCTCATCGACCGGCTCGAGGAGCTGATCGACGTGGTGATTCCGCGCGGCGAGCTGCTGGACGAGGCGCAGGTGTGGGAGCGCAGCATCGACCAGCTGACGAGCGAGGACGAGGACATGGCGTCCTACATCCACCAGCTGGAGCAGGCGCGCGACACCGTCGACTCACCCGAGGCGAGCGGTGAGGCGATCGCGCAGGAGTTCGAGCGGTACCTGCGCCGCCGCGGTGGCGAGGGGAAGCCGCCGCCCGGCCCGACCGCCAGCTGAGGCCTCCGCTGGTTGAGGGATTACGCGCAGCGCAATCGTCTCGAAACCAGCTTCACGCTGGGGCTGGTTTCGAGACGATCGCTTCGCGATCCCTCAACCAGCGGTTGAGAGGCGGATGCCTAGGAGCGCGTCGATCGCCTCGACCGTGACGCGGCTCGGGGTGCGACCGGCCGCCACCTCGGCGTCGAGCAGCGTGAGCACTCCGGCCGTGTCCAGGTCGTCGGCGAGCAGTTCGCGCATGTTCTTGAGCACCGATACGTCTTCCCCGGATGCGCCGGCCGCCCACGCCCGCCACGAGGCGAGCCGCTGCTGCGCCCGCTCGAGCACGGCATCCGTCCACTCGCGTTCGGACCGGTAGTGCCCGTCCAGCAGCGCGAGCCGGATCGCCGCAGGGTCGACTCCCGCCTCGCGCAGCCGCGAGACGAATACCAGGTTGCCGAGCGACTTGCTCATCTTCTCGCCGCGGTAGCCGACCATTCCGGCGTGCGAGTAGACGCGCGCCCAGTCGGTGCCGGTGAGCGCGGCAGAGTGGGCGGCGCTGAACTCGTGGTGCGGGAACAGCAGGTCAGAGCCCCCGCCGTTGAGGGTGATCGGCGAGGTGAGGTGGGTGAGCCCGATGACCGAACACTCGATGTGCCAGCCGGGCCGTCCGCGCCCGACCGCGGAGTCCCAGGCCGGCTCCCCGTCGCGTTCGGCACGCCAGAGCAGCGGGTCCAGCGCATCGCGCTTGCCCGGCCGGTCCGGGTCTCCCCCGCGCTCGGCCGATAGCTGCAGCATCGTCTCCCGGTCGAGCCCGCTCTCCTGCCCGAGGTGCCAGGGCGAAACCTCCGCGGCCGCGGCGATGTCGAAGTAGAGGTCGGGTGCGGCATCCGGGCTCTCCACCTCGTAGGCGAGTCCCTGCTCACGCAGCGTGGCGACGGCATCCGCGATCCGGTCCACCGACTCGACGACGCCGACGAAGTGGGTGGGCGGCAGGATGCGCAGCGCCTCCATGTCGGTGCGGTACAGCTCGAGCTGGCTCTCGGCGAGCTCGCGCCAGTCGACGCCGGTGGCGGTCGCCCGTTCGAGCAGCGGGTCGTCGACGTCGGTGGTGTTCTGCACGTAGTCGACCCGCGCGCCGGCGTCGCGCAGCACGCGCACGAGTGTGTCGTAGGCCAGGTAGGTGGCGGCGTGACCCAGGTGGGTGGCGTCGTAGGGGGTGATGCCGCAGACGTAGACGGATGCGACGCCGTCGACCTCAAGCGGCGTGAGAGCACCCGTCGCCGAGTCCCTCATCCGCGGCAGCGGTGCGTTGCCCGGCAGCGTCGGCACCGGGACTTCGTTCCAGGACTTCACGGCTGCAGCACACCCGTCGACAGCATCACGATGATCGCCCCGCCGAGCAGCACCCGGTAGAGCACGAACGGGAGGAACGAGCGCTTCGAGATGTAGTTCATGAAGAACGCGATCACTCCAAGCGCGACCACGAACGCGACGCCGGTGGCGGCCGCCGTCTCGAGCCCGGTGAACACTTCTGGCGCGCATCCGGCAGCAACACCGCCCTCGCACGTGCTCGTCGCAGTCTTGACCAGCTGGAACAGTCCGCTGCCGAAGACTGCCGGGATAGCGAGCAGGAACGAGTAACGCGCCGCGGATGGCCGGTCGTAGCCCATGATCAGTCCGGCGGTGATGGTGCCGCCGGAGCGGGAGACGCCGGGGATCAGGGCGAGCGCCTGCGCGAATCCGAAGATGACCGCGTGCCGCCAGCCGAGTTTGTCGAGTGTGAGGGTCTTACGTCCCAGCCAGTCGGCGATGCCGAGGATGATGCCGAAGCCGATGAGGGTGAACGCGACGATCCACAGCGACCGGAGGGTGGTCTCGATCTGGTCCTGGAACAGCAGCCCGAGGATGACGATCGGGATGCTGCCGAGGATGATGTACCAGCCCATGAGGGCATCCGGATCCTTGCGCGGGACGCTGCCGGTGAGAGACCGGAACCAGCGGCCGATGATGCGCGTGATGTCACGCCAGAAGAATACGACCACGGCGGTCTCGGTGCCGAGCTGCGTGATGGCAGTGAACGCCGCGCCGGGATCTTCGCCGCTGCCGAGGAACTCCCCGACGATGCGCAGGTGGGCGCTCGAGGAGATCGGCAGGAATTCGGTCAGCCCCTGTACGAGGCCCAGGATGAGCGCGTCGATGATGCCCAAGTGAGGCCGCTTCCGATCAGTAGTCCAACAGCAGCTGCGCGAGCACCTGCCTGCCAAAGACTAATGCGTCGAGCGGGACGCGCTCGTCAACGCCGTGGAACATGCCCGGGAAGTCGAGCTCGGCCGGGAGGCGCAGCGGCGCGAAGCCGTAGCCGGTGATGCCGAGCTTGCTGAGCGCCTTGTTGTCGGTGCCGCCGGAGAGCATGTACGGGAGCACCGGCGCGCCCGGGTCGTGCTCGCCGAGTACCCGGGTGATCTCGTCGACGAGCGGGCCGTCGAACGGCGTCTCGAGGCCGACATCCTGCGTCACGATCTGAAGCTCGATGTCGTCGCCGATGAGTTCGCGCACCTCCGCGAGCACCTGCTCCTCCTCACCGGGCAGGGTGCGGATGTCGATGAGGGCCGACGCGGTCTCCGGGATGACGTTGTGCTTGTAGCCGGCGCTGAGCAGCGTCGGGTTGGTGGTCGTGCGCAGCGACGCCTGGATGAAACCGGCGGCGGTGCCGGTGGCGAGCACGATGTCATCAGGGCCCGCGGTCTGCGGGTCGACCTCGAGGATGCGTGCGAGCTCGGCGATGAGCTGGCTGGTGGTGTCGGTGAGCCGCACCGGCCACTCGCGGCGTCCGATGGCGGCGACCGCCTCGGCCAGGCGGGTGACCGCGTTGTCGCGGATGTAGCGCGAGCCGTGCGCGGCGCGCCCCTTCGCGACGAGCCGTATCCAGACCAGCGACTTCTCCCCCGTCTGCAGCAGGTACGCGCGCTGGCCGTTGAGGGTGACCGAGTAGCCGCCGACCTCGCTGATGGCTTCGGTGGCGCCGGCGAAGAGTTCCGGATGGGTGTCGACCAGGTAGTGCGCGCCGTACTCTCCCCCGGCCTCCTCGTCGGCGAAGAACGCGATGACGAGGTCGCGGGCCGGCTGCTGGCCGCTGCCGAGGATGTCCTGCAGCGCGGTGACGATCATCGCGTCCATGTTCTTCATGTCCACGGCGCCGCGGCCCCAGAGCATGCCGTCCTTGATGACCCCTTCGAACGGGTCGACGCTCCAGTCCTCCGCCTGGGCGGGGACGACATCCGTGTGCCCGTGCACGACTAGCGCTGGCTTGCTGCTGTCGCGGCCCTCGACGCGCGCGACCAGGCTGACGCGGCCGGGTGCGCTCTCGAACAGCTCGGGCTGGAGGCCCAGCTCGGTGAGCTTGACGTTCAGGTACTCGGCAGCATCCGCTTCGCCGTTCGACTTTCCCTCGCCGTAGTTGGTGGTGTCGAAACGGATGAGGTCGCGAGCAATGATCGCGGTGGCGTCAAGTTCTGGGGACGAGGGTGAGGTCATGCCTCAACGGTACCGGTTGCGCAAAACTGGGCCTGCCGAACGTGCTATTCTCGACACTCGGTGAGAGCCGAATAACATCCTGTCCGGATGGCGGAATTGGTAGACGCGCTAGCTTGAGGTGCTAGTGCCCGTATAGGGCGTGGGGGTTCAAGTCCCCCTTCGGACACAACAAGGAGTGCTTCGGACAATTCTGCAGAATTGTTCAGAGAATTCGGCCGGCAGCGAGCATTATCTGGTTGCCGGCCTTTTTCATGGCCTTGATCGCGCGCTACGGGCCTGAACTTCGGCGCAACGCACGGTTCGGACTATGGCAATCTCGCGTGTTAACGAAAAATTGGCCCACCCGAGAGTATTCGGGCGCGCCAATTCTCCCGGGCTTCCGGGAAGTGCTGTCGTGCTGATGTGCTGTTCGTGGGGGTTTAGCAGCGGATGGGCGGCTCGACATCGTCGGCGCGCGGTTCGGGCTCCCAGAAGATCGTGGGCACGTCGGAGTTCTTAGAGTTCACCGGCCGGACGGCAAGGTTTTCTTTCAGGAATGCGAGGAGCTTGCGGAGGTTTCGCAAACGGCTGCGATGGAGGCGATTACGTAGGTGAATGTGTTGCCTCGGACGTGGCCTCGGCTGGCGTTCTGAAGGTCCTCGTATTGCGCACGCTTGTAGTTTCGGTTGACGGATTCCACGCTGTTGCGAAGTGCATAAACGTGGCGCCACAGGGGACGCGCCGACGTCGAAGGACTTTCGGCACGCTGCGCTTGCGTTCCTCGGCACTGACTGACCAAACGAGACCAATCGTTGACCGGGAGCGCAAGGGGCACTGATGTTCCCAGCGACCGGCTTAGGGTGAAACCATGTCTCACTCTTCTTCCTCCGCGGCGTCCGCTCGCTCTGCCGCGTTACGACTGCAGGACAACCACGCGTTCCAGTTCGCCGCCCGCACCGGGTTCGCGGTCAACGGACTGCTCCACCTGCTCATCGGTGGAATCGCGCTCGGCGTCGCGTTCGGCTCCAGCGGGGAAGCCGATCAGGGTGGTGCCTTGAGCGGACTCGCGTCGAGCCCCGGCGGTGTCTTGGTGCTCTGGGTCGTCGCCATCGGGCTGTTCGCGCTCGGGCTGTTCCAGGTGCTCGAGGCATTCCTCGTTCGCGGCACCGACAAGGATGCCTGGGCCGACCGTGCCAAGGAGGGCGGCAAGGCGATCGCCTACCTCGCCATCGGGTTCTCCGCGGCAAGTGTTGCCATGGGCAGCGGAAGCGACAGCTTGGGCCAGACGCAGGGCATCACGGCGACACTGCTCTCTACGCCCGGTGGTGTGTTCCTCGTCGTTCTCCTCGGCCTCGGCGTGCTTGCCATTGGTGTGTACTTCATCGTCAAGGGTGTGAAGAAGAAGTTCCTGCAGGACATCTCCGCCCCAGATGGCAAGACCGGCCGCTCGATCACAACACTCGGTCGCATCGGATACATCGCCAAGGGCGTCGCGATCTCTGTCGTCGGCATCCTCGTCTGTGCCGCAGCGATCACCTCCGACCCCAGCGAAGCCACCGGACTCGACGGCGCGCTAAAGACCCTCGTCGAACTGCCGCTCGGCCCGGTGATCCTCACGGTCGTCGCCCTGGGACTCATGGCATACGGCGTGTACTGCTTCGCCCGCGCGAAGTACGCGCGGCTGTAGCCTCCGTCGGGTCGATTCGCCCGGCCGCTCCGCTCGCGGTGGCCGGGAGTATGCTCCTGCCCGAAGGGAAACGCTCACCGGGACAGCGTCTTAAGCCGATCCTCAAACGGACAAGCTTGTTGCAGTTCATGCACCCGAGGATGATCTCACGTGGGGCGACGACGAAGGCCCGCTGGCGTTCTGCACCAACTTGCTGCGCGACGCCGATCAGTGAGGAGATGGTCATGGTCGACGAGATGCTGATGGTCAGCGCGGCGCACGTTGATCTGGCGGGTGCCGGCCGATGATGGCTGAACACCGGGGGCATGGCGGTGCCCGGTTCCTGTTGGCGGTGATCGACGGCGGAGGGACCGTCCCGCCGGCCATCGGTCTCGCCGCCGAGCTCGTCCGGCGGGGCCATGAGGTGCACGTACTGGCCGACCCGACGATCGAAGCGTCGGCCAGATCGGCTGGTTGCGCTTTCAGCCCGTGGAGGGATGCGCCCCACGTCAACTCCCGACCCGAGCAGACGGCCCTGATCGCCGCGTTGGAGGGGCGCAACCCCCTGCGCGCCTTCCGGGCGGCCAAAGACTTTGCCGCCGGGAAAGAAATGACCAGGCGGTTCGCCGGTGACGTTGTGGCGACCATTCGCGAGTTCCCTGTGGATGCCGTCCTGGCGGATGGCTTGCCGGGAATTCTGATCGGGGCCCAGTCGACCGGCCTTCCGACCGCCGCTCTGCTTGCACAGACCTACCTGCGGCCGACGCCGGGCCTGCCCCTGATGGGGACCGGCTGGTCACCAGGTCCGGGGGTGCTTCGCCGGACGAGGGACACGCTGGTCCCGAGGACCGTTTCGTGGCTCCTAGGCCGCACCCTGCCACGGCTCAACGCCGTGGTGGCAAGCTACGGACAGCCGCCGCTGCACGACGTATTCGAGTTGTTCGACCGATGCACCAAGGTCCTGGTCATGACCAGTCCGTCGTTCGACTTCGTCGCTCCCCGACTGCCAGTCAATGTCAGATACGTCGGGCCGCAGCTCGACGACCCTGCTTGGGCAACCGCCGAGTGGCATTCTCAGGGCACCGACCCGCTCGTCCTCGTCGCCACCAGTTCGATCTTTCAACACCAGGTCGGCCTGCTCCGGCGCATAGCTCGGGCGCTGGGCCAGCTACCTGTCCGGGGGCTCATGACAACCGGCCCTGCGGTAGATCCGGATGAAATCGAGGCGCCACCCAATGTCGATGTCGTTCAGGCGGCGCCGCACAGCCGGATACTTCCCGAGGCATCTGTCGTCATCACTCACGCCGGCCACGGCACGATGATCAAGGCTCTCGCGGCCGGTGTCCCGCTGGTGTGCATACCGATGGGCCGCGACCAAAAGGACAACACGGTGCGAGCTCTTCGGCACGGCGCCGGCATACGCCTGAGCGCAAAGTCGACGCCAGACAAGATCGCGGCAGCCGTTGCCAACCTCTTGGACGATCCTCACTATGCGGCAGCGGCTCGCCATTTCGCACACATCCTTGCCCAGGAAGCCACCACGACGCCCAGCGCGGCCGACGAGGCTGAAGCCATGGTGCGAAGCTGACCGCATTGTGCACTGAATGTGCTGACGAATGACCTGGCGCTCCTCATCGGCCCCGAGCAGCCGTACCAGACCGCCCGACTCTTCGGCGAGGACTGCCCGGAAAGGATCGCGGTTTTGATGAGCGTGACTGTTCCGGGAAACCGCCAACGCGATACGCACCGTGATTTCAAAAGCCTCACCGTGCGAGGCAGTTTTCGTGCCCGTTTGACGGACCATGACTGGGAATCGCGGTTGGAGGAGGGAGGCGCGGACGTTTCGAGGAGGGTTGCGACCGTAAGACCCGCCCGTTGCTATGCCCGCTTAGCGGGGGGCAAATGCATCACGCCAATCGATGCTCCAAGTGACCATCCACCCGGAGCGGGGGCCGGGCCTTTCGCCCATGCACCGGCGATCGCGACGACGGTTTGAGCAATGAAAGGTCATCAGCACACTCACTCGGCTTCGACTTCGCGTGCTCCTGCCCGGCTTCTCGGAGGCGCGCAGAATGCACTGAATCATTGGGCACTGAGGCTCCCTGTGGAATTTGGAGGGTTATCGCGTGGAATGCTTCATTGAGTGGCTGAAAACATCCCTGTGCTGGCGGGCCAAATGAATTGTCCGAACCTCCCACAAGCAACCAGATACTGATTACTCCAGAAACCCCGATTTTTCACGGTGGTTCCGCACGCGGCCGCCCGATCCGCTGCACTTCCGGACATCCGCGCCCCGCGCACCTGGCCCGGCTGTCCGCAACGCGAGCGTGTCGTCATCTTCGCGAATGGTGCAGTGGTCAGGCAGACCGTCAGGCTGTCCAGTCGCGCCGACCCATTCCAGCAAGTTCGTGTCAAGGATGGCGCCAGCTAGGACAGCCTGGGAATTGTGGGTGTCGCCGCCACCTCGACCACCAGTTGCCACAGGAGAGGCTCACCGCCGAGCGTGGAGAATTCTGACCATTTCATCTCATAGCTTTGGCCAAGCCTGAGACCGTTCTGCCGCTCCTTGTTGGCTGGGAGCCGTCCCCACTCTCGCGGCCCATGAAGGACATCCCCGTGGCCGATCCGGAACGCAGCATCATTGGCGGTACTGCCTGAAGATGGCTTGGTGTAGGCGGGGTCATTGGTGAGTACGACGACTGCCCCGTTCGCGTTCGGATGTGACTGGACGAATTTCTCGACTCTGACGATGTCCTTCACAACGTCGTAGCGTCGGTGGTCGTGGGCGCTGTGGTTCTTCAAGGCGTAGCTCTGGCCAACACCGTTGAGGTGTGGGATGTCGCCGCTCCAAGTCCGCGTGAGGTACTTCAACTCAAGCGCAGTGAAGTGCCCCGATCGCTCAAACAGGACATCGAGGTGCTCGCGCTTCTGGCGTTCGAAATCGTCGATCGGTGCCTCAAGATAGACGCTGATTTCGTTATCCGCCTTCTGCACTTCCCAGGCCAGAGCGAACTGGAAGTCGGCCTCAGAGTGAAACAAGGAGCGACGAGCCCCGAGCGAAGTGATGGCGTTGTTCAAGTCAACTGAGCTTCCCGCGATGAGCATGTCGCCACATTAGCGAGAGCAGGCCGTCCAGCGGGTGGCCACGCGCGGCGCATTAGCAAGGAGCGACGAATACCGGGCAAACTCGTCTTGCCTGCGCATAACAATGCGCGGCAGGAGGAGTCCCAAGCTTGAGCAACAACCACGCCACCTTCATCTGGTCGATCGCTGATCTGCTGCGCGGCAGCTTCAAAGCCCACCAGTACGGCGACATCATCCTTCCGTTCACGGTGCTTCGCCGTTTGGATGCAGTGCTCGCACCCACGAAGGAGGCCGTGTTCGCGGCAGTCGAGCAGGCGAAAACAGCCGGGATGCCCGTTCGAGCGTCCCTGCTGCGCAACAAGGCCGGTCACCAGTATTCGTTCTGGAACGAGTCGAAGTTTGACCTGAAAACGGCACTTGGCGACTCGGAGAACCTGGCCGCGAACCTCCTCGACTACGTGACCGGGTTCTCCGACAACGTGAAGGACATCTTCGACAAGTACAAGATCTCCGACCGCATCGCCGAACTCGACGAGCACAACGTGCTCTTCCTAGTGACCCAACGCTTCGCCGAGGTCGATTTGTCGCCGGCGAAGGTGCCGAACGAGGAGATGGGGCACATCTTCGAGGAGTTGATCCGCAAGTTCGCGGAGGCCTCCAACGAGACGGCCGGTGAACACTTCACGCCACGCGATGTCATCGAACTGATGGTCGACATCTTGCTCGCACCCGAATCGGACACGTTGGCGAAAGCGAACGTGGTGCGCTCGGTCTACGATCCGACGGCAGGAACCGGCGGAATGCTGTCGGTCGCGGAGGACCACATCCGCAGCGCCAACCCGTCAGCCACGCTGACGCTGGCGGGCCAGGAGATTAACCCGCAGTCATATGCGATCTGCAAGGCCGACATGACCGTGAAGGGCCAGTCGGTGGACGCGATCGTGTTCGGCGACACCCTCCTCAACGACGGACACGCTGGCGCGACCTTCTCCTACTGCCTGTCGAACCCGCCATTCGGGGTGGACTGGAAGAAGCAGCAGAAGGCCGTCACCGAGGAGCACACACTGCGCGGCTACGCGGGCAGGTTCGGGCCCGGTCTCCCCCGCGTCTCGGACGGATCGATGCTGTTCCTGCTGCACCTGATCGCCAAGATGCGGCCCGCGGAAGACGGCGGTGGTCGGGCCGCTATCGTGCTGAACGGCAGCCCGCTGTTCACGGGTGGTGCGGGGTCGGGTGAGTCGAACATCCGGAAGTGGGTGTTGGAGCGGGACCTGCTGGAGGCGATCATCGCCCTGCCGACAGACATGTTCTACAACACCGGCATCGCCACCTACGTCTGGGTGCTCTCCACCAAGAAGAGCGCGGAACGCAAGGGCAAGGTACAGCTGATCGACGGGTCGAAGCTGTCCCGCAAGATGCGCAAGGGTTTGGGATCAAAGCGCAACGAGCTCAGCGAAAAGAACGTCGCTGACATCGTGAAGCTGTATGAGCAGTTCGAGGAGGCGGAGCAGTCGAAGACGTTCGCGGTGGAGGATTTCTTCTACCGCACCATCACAGTCGAGCGCCCGATGCGGCTGAACTGGGCGCTCACGCCCGAGCGGCTCACTTTCGCCCGCGAGGCGAAGGCCCTCGCGAAACTCGACGCCGACTGGACCCCGCTGGTAGAGCTTGCCGAAACCACCCCGATCCAACCGACGACGGATGCGATGGGCTTCCGCAAGCATGTCACCGCGTTGCTGGCAGATGCGGGCGTGTCACTAAACGCAGCGCAGTTGAAGGCGTTCATTGCCGGACTGTCCGAGCGTGACGAGGAAGCTCCGATCATCACGGGCGCGAAGGGCAAGCCGGAACCGGACCCGAGCTTGCGCGACACCGAGAACGTGCCCTGGAAAGAGAACGTCCACGAGTACTTCGCGCGCGAGGTGAAGCCGTTCGCGCCGGACGCCTGGATCGACGAGTCCAAGACAAAGGAAGGGTGCGAGATCCCCTTCACCCGCCACTTCTACAAGTACGTACCGCCGCGGTCACTGGAAGAGATCGACGCCGACCTCGAAACGGTCCTCGGCCGCATTCGCACCCGACTCGAAGCGGTGAAGGCGTGACGGAGTTGAAGCCGTACCGGGAGTACAAGGACAGCGGTGTCGAGTGGCTCGGCGGAGTTCCAGCCGAATGGTCGGTTGAACCGCTCGGAAAGCTCTTCACCGAGCGCCGAGAGACGGTCAGCGACGCTGATTATCCTGCACTTTCTGTTACGCGCGAAGGTGTGGTGCCTCAACTAGAGAACGTGGCGAAGACCAGTGACGGCGAAGGTCGGAAATTGGTGCGTGCGGGAGATATTGCTATCAACAGCAGGTCCGACCGCAAAGGTTCGTCTGGCCTTGTGGATCGTGACGGAAGCGTGTCCGTGATCACTACCGTTGTGACAGCGCGAGGTCTCGATCCGAAATTTGCGCACTTCCTCCTCAGGAGCTTCCCGTTTCAAGAGGAGTTTTATCGCTACGGAAGCGGGATAGTTGCGGACCTTTGGAGTACCAGGTGGTCCGCAATGAAGGCGATCCGGCTGCCTCTCCCGAGTCATACTGAGCAACAGGCAATCGCGGCGTATTTGGATCGGGAGACGGCGGAGATCGACGCCTTCATCGCGGACCAAGAAGAACTCATCAGGCTGCTCACCGAGCGGCGTGCCGCGACGATCAGCCACGCCGTCAGCACAACCTCAGAGGTGGCCAATTCGAAGCTGCTTCCCTTGCGTCGGATAGTGACCTATCTCGATCAAGGGTGGAGTCCGAACTGTGAACCTACGTCGGCCGAGGGGAATGGTTGGGGGGTGCTCAAGGTGGGCTGTGTGAACGGAGGTACTTTCTTGCCCTACGAGAACAAGGCCCTCCCACCAGAAGAAAACCCCCGTCCAGAGTTTTCTGTGCGAGGCGGTGACATCCTCGTTTCTCGCGGCAACACGCGGGAGCTGGTTGGCAGCGCCGCCTTGGTCGACAGGGACTATCCGCAATTGCTCTTGTCCGATCTCCTGTACCGGATGCGCGTTGACACGTCTCGTGCTTCTGCGCCGTACGTCGTACTCGCACTCGGAAGCCGGGAAGCTAGGGGTCAGATCGAAGCGTCCTCAAAGGGGACGAGTGCGTCAATGCAGAAAATTTCCCAGACAGACTTGCGGGAGCTGCGACTCTGGTTTCCGTCTCTTGAATTGCAGCGACAGATAGCAACTCGTGTTGCTGCCGAGACAGCAGAGCTCGATGCAGCCATCGCAGACGCTCGCGAAGCGATCTCCTTGTCGCGCGAGCGGCGGGCCGCGCTGATTTCGGCTGCGGTGACCGGGAAGATCGACGTACGTGAGCATGCACACAGTGGGGTGGGCTAGTGGCAATTCATCATGAGGACGCGTTCGAGACCGAGCTGTGTGAGCATCTGGCGGCGCACGGGTGGGAGTACTCCCCCGACGACCTCGGCTACGACAAAGAACGCGGCCTTTTCGAGGACGACATCATCGGCTGGCTGCAGGCCACGCAGCCGGAGCAACTGGCGAAGATCGTCAAACCCGACGCATCCGAGATGTCTCAGGCGCAAGGTCGCAAGCAGATCCTCGATCGCATTGTGCAGGTGCTTGCCACCGACACCATGAACGGCGGCGGCACCCTGGGCGCACTCAAAACTCCCATCGGTGTGCTCAACGCCAAGTTCACTCTCTTCCAAGCGCGCCCTGCCACAACGCTGAACGCCAAAACTGTGGAGCGGTTCGGGTTGAACCGGCTGCGGGTGATGCGGCAGGTCGAGTACTCGACGAAGAACGGCAACCGGCTCGACCTGGCACTGTTCGTCAACGGCATCCCCGTCTCCACCATCGAGCTCAAGACCGATCTCACCCAGAACCTGCAGGCCGGGCTCAAACAGTACGCCGCCGACCGGCGCCCCGAGGGCGAGCCACTGCTCTCGTTCGGCCGTGGCGCTCTTGTGCATTTCGTCGTCACCAACGAAGAAGTGCACATGACCACCAAACTTGACGGTTCCAACACCCGGTTCCTGCCCTTCAACCGCGGCAAGGAAAACGGTGCCGGCAACGAGCCCATCCCCGGCACCAGCCCCACCGCATACTTCTGGCAACAGATACTCGACCGCGACACCTGGCTCGACATCATCGGCCGATTCCTGCACTATCGGTTCGAGGAGAAGACCGACCCCATCGACGGGAAGAAGACCTACACCCGCTCGCTCCGGTTCCCCCGTTACCACCAGTGGCGGGCCGTCACCAAGCTGGAGAAGGCCGTACTCGCCGAAGGCCCCGGACACAACTATCTCGTCCAGCACTCTGCCGGCTCGGGCAAGACCGACTCCATCGCCTGGACCGCGCACCGGATGGCGCAACTGCACAAACCCGACGGCACCAAGATGTTCGACGGGGTCATCGTCGTCTCCGACCGGCAGGTGCTCGACGGTCAGCTGCAGCGTGCTGTCGAACAACTCGAGACCACCACAGGCGTGTTCGAACCCATCACGCGGGGCGGCGACGCATCCAAGTCGAAGCAGCTCGCGAAGGCGCTGCTGGCAGGGCGGCAGATCATCGGCGTGACCCTGCAGACCTTCCCGCACGCGCTCACCGAGATCGAGAGCAACGCCGGGCTCGCCGGCCGCAAATATGCAGTCATCGCCGATGAGGCCCATTCATCGCAGACTGGTGAGGCGGCGGCATCCCTCAAGCAGGTGCTTACGGCCGGTGCTTTGACCGATTCAACGGATGAGGCCGCTGACGGTGATGAGCAGACGGTGGACGCCGAGGATGTACTCGCCGACCTGATGGCTCGCAAGGTGGGCGTCGGCACGGTGTCGTTCTTCGCCTTCACCGCCACACCGAAGGGCAAGACCGTCGAGCTCTTCGGGCGCGAGAACGAGCAGGGCGTCAAGACGGAGTTCGACCTATACTCGATGAAGCAGGCCATCCAGGAGGGCTTCATCCTGGACGTGCTGAAGAACTACATCTCCTACGACCTCGCCCTCTCCATCGCCCACTCCTACGGCGGTGCGGATGTTGAGGTTGACACCACGAAGGCCAACACCGAACTGATGCGGTGGGTGCGGCTGCATCCGACAAACATCGCCCAGAAGGTGGCCGTGATAGTGGAGCACTTCCGTGCCAACGTGCGCACCGAACTCGGTGGTCGCGCAAAGGCGATGGTCGTCACCGGCTCCCGCAAGGAGGCCGTGCGGTACAAGGTCGCGATCGACAAGTATCTGAAAGACAACAAGCTCGACGATCAGCTGGGCGCGCTTGTCGCCTTCTCCGGGTCGATCGTCGACCCGGAATCCGGGCCGGACGAGCACACCGAGACGAGCATGAACCCGGGCCTGAAGGGCCGGTCGTTGGAGGCCGCGTTCGGCGGTGACGAGTTCCAGGTGATGATCGTGGCCAACAAGTTCCAGACCGGCTTCGACCAGCCGCTCCTAGTCGGCATGTACGTCGACAAGAAGCTCTCCGGCATCACCGCCGTGCAGACTCTCTCGCGTCTGAACCGGGTGATCCCCGGCAAGGAGAACACCTACATCCTCGACTTCGTCAACGACCCCGACGAGATCCTCACCGCGTTCCAGACCTACTACGAGGATGCCGAGCTGACGAAGCCGTCAGACCCCAACATCATCCACACCATGCTGTCCAAGCTGCGCAGCATGAACATCATCGACACCTACGATGTAGACGGGGTGGTGGATGCCTGGCTGAACAAGACCAGCCACAACGCGCTCTACTCGCACATCAAGGCCTCCAGAGACGTGTTCTGGACTCGCTGGAACGACGCGGTCGAGGCATCCGACGACCTGGAGATCGGCCGCCTCGAGGAGTTCCGCGGCACGGTCAACGCGTTCGTGCGGGCGTACGACTTCCTCTCGCAGATCCTCGACTACGGTGACACAGATATCGAGAAGTGGGCCATTTTCCTGCGGGTCTACCGGCGGGTCATCGAACGTCAGGACGCCGACCCCCGGGTGATCAACACGGACGAGATCGTGCTCACCCACTACCGGCTCCGCAAACTGGATGCGCGCAACCTGGGGCTCGCGCCGGGCACATCGGGCGAGCTGGCTGGCGTCACGGAAGCCGGTTCCGGTCAGCCCCGCGAGGTGAAGTACGGGCTTCTTCAGGAGGTGATCGACAAGATCAACGAGCTCTTCTCCAGCACCGGCGTCAGTGAGGTCGATGGCATCGCCGTCACCGAGACGATCATGCGCCACGTGGTCGAGAACGAGAAGATCCAAGCGGAGGCGATGGCCAACACCCCGGTCGACTTCGAAACCTCCCCCACCATCGAGAGCGAACTCGAGGACATGATCTACGCCTCCGGCATCGGACACAACGAGGGCATCAAGGCACTCTTGAAGATGGACAGCCTCGGGCCGCTGGTGAAAGTGCTGGTCGCGATGGGACTGTACGAGAAGTCCCGGGATGAGGCGGAGCGGGCCGCTGGAGCGTAGCTGGCTACGCGTCTCGGAACTGATGGATCATCGGGTCGTATCCCGCGGGATCAATCGCCCTGTGGATCTCGAAGGTGACCAGCCGCACCCTGTTAGTCCGTCATCGAGCGCACGAACACCGTCGACATCAGGGCATCGAGTGCGGTGAGCATGGGGATGGTCGCAGTGGGCAAAGGAACACGGACACCGTTACTGCTCTAGCGCCTGCGCCTCCGGCGTCCCCTGAGGCAGTTCCTTCGGGAGGACGACTCTGAGCACCTCAGACATGGCCTCAGGGGTGATTAGCTCCGGCCTGGCCTCAAGCGTCGCCGTCAGCCGAGCGGCAAACTCCCGCGGTTCCAGGACTTCGCCTGACTGCGCCTCCCCAACTGCGCCAGCCGAGTCCGTAATCAGCGCGTTGGCAAGCAAACGCGCCTGCTCGTCCCGAAATTCTTCAGCCGCGACCATTGCACGCAGCCGCTGCTCCCACTCGCCCCGACTCATGCGAATCTTTGACTGGGTCACCGTCTCAACCAGGCCTTGACTCGTTGCGACGAACATAGTGGTTTCAGGCACCGCAATCTGTGGGCTCTGCCGCTTGCGGACGCTCTTGACTCTCTCGAACGCGGATTTCACTCTTGGCGCAATCTTGCCGACCCAGACCCGCTTCACGACAGGCGCGGTGACCTCGACCACTTTGATGATGCCCAGGATGACCAGGCCGACGAATTCGACAAGCGCCTCGATCTCTTCCGGTGTTAGCGGCCTGGCAGGCTCCTCGTACTCGGGTCGGTGGGTGGAATACTCTTCCGGTTCATCGACCCATCGCCAGGTCGCGTGGCCCTTGAGTTCGTTCGTCTCATCGTCGAAGAGGTGGCCGACAACGGCTTCCTCCTCGCTGCGCGACTTTCCGAGATGCTGGCCCTCGGGAATATGGGGTTCGTAGGGCATCGTCAGAGCGTATCCTCGCGTGCCAGCGCCACAGCAGCCCCACAACTGAGGGCATCGACAATGCGTGGCGCTCGCGGGAGCTCCTCAACATCCAAAGACGGTGCGTGCTGCTGGACGCGCGAGGGTTACCAGCGGCTCGTCGCTGACTGTCTCGAAGAACAGTGGGACATCACGTTCCAGCAGGCCGAAGGCGGCTCGGGTCGCGAGATCCTCTTCGACATCGGTACTGGCCCGGACGCTCAGCAACGGATGAGCCAGTACCGGGACGCATCGCATGGTGTGCGGGTGCGCTTCCGCCGGTGCCCGAGCCTCAGACCGACGACGACGTTCGCGCCATGTACGACCACAAGCTCGAGTAGTACGAGTGCCTGCGGGAGAGCGGCTTCTCCCCTGCCGAGCCGTCGTCGTTCCAGACCCACCTCGACGACTTCTAGGCACCGGCGCGATCTGGGATCCGATTGGCTCACTGCTCCAGGATGAGACCGGCCTTGGCCAGCGTGCCTGCCCGCTCAACCCGGCAAGCTGGTGGTGAGGTTCCGCCTGATAAGTGCGCTTATGTCGCATGCCTCGGGATTACGCAAAGAGTTAGATCTGCTGGAAACCTCGTGTCGGTAAAAGCCAAGCGCTCATCGCCAAGTAGCGGACACAGTCGGGGCGTAATGCGACCACGTTCACCCGCTTCTTTGAACACTTGTCTTAAATATCGGCGGTGACCACGCTTAGCTAGTCCGGCCGATGAAGTTATCGCTTGACGATCACTGGCTGGCGATCTCGTGCCACGCAAACACCTTCCTTGACAACGTAGACCTCTACGTAATGTCGACCAACGTACTTGGTGGTCTCGTAGCGGGTTAGCGAACCTTGGTCGCGCTCTACTTGTCCCCGAATCTGGTTCGCGTCCATCGCGTCTTTTCCCGTGTTTCGCACCTTCCAGTACAGCTCGTACGGTTCTTGGACGGTGCAGGACTCCACCCTGAAGTCAACGCCTTGTCGCCTTTCGACAACGTTGCCGCGACTAGGAAGGTCATATGGTCTACGGATTCCGTTCCCTCGAACGCGGCCGACCACGCGCACTCCGACTTGAGGGTTGATTCGCACAGGGATCCCCCAACGAGCGTGGATGTCCTCGTTCGTGTCGGTAACGTCGCTTCTGAGGCGGTGGGCGGCCGACGCGCTGATCGCAGTCTCGGATGCGTGTGTGCCGAAGTCCGATCCGAACACCCTGCGCCACTTCACATAACTTTCCTCGCGTTCAGGATCGTCGTACGCCTCGCGGATCCACAGCGTGTAGGTGTGAATCCAGTTGCGAAAATTGGCGTAAAGGTCTTGGTCCCAACGGTGGTTGAAGGTTTCGCCCTCGCAGCTTGGGTCGTCGATGTTCGGCATTAGCTCGTTGGACTGGAGGTACTCATCGAGGTCCTCGAAGAGATTCACTAGGGCGGTTGGCAGATCTTTGTAGCGCTCAGGGTCCGCCCAAAGTGCGGCATCACTGACTCGCTCGCCCAGAAGGATCGTGAGGATAACCGATGGGACACTAAACGTGTTCTTGAGATCACGGAGGAACTTTGCGAGGCGGATGACCTTTACGAGGCGCCCGCTTGTAATCCTGTTTCGCTCGTCAAGCCAGTCGTTGAAACCTTCCGGGTTGGTCCGCTCGAACTGGTTGGTGTTGCGATTTGTAATGTATTTTTCGCCTGCCCGTGCGAGGTAGGGAACGACATCCATGTGGAACTCGCCGGAGTAGTTGAGCGTCACACAGCGGCTACGCCGGGTGACCTTTTCACGGTAGGTGCCGCTCTCTCGGAAGCGCTTGTAAAGCTCCTCAACGTAGGAATCGGCTCCCCAGCCGTCGACCTCTGTCAACTCGAGCAGCACGTCGGCATCGAACCCGTCCCCTGCGGAGACCGGATTGATGATGGTGCGGTGTGCATACGACCCCTGAGCGATAAGGTCGAGGAAACTCTCGGCTATAGTCCCGTCGCCTCCGGCGAGAAAGTCACGCACTGCACTTACGTGACCGTCGAGCCGATCAATACGTGATTCGTTGAGGTCAACGCGCTGCTTCATGAATACGTTGAACGTTTGAACTAGCTTCATCTTGCGCCCTTCTGCCGGACACACTTCACGTGAGTGCTCCTCGTGTCCAACGCTACTGTGGAGCACTGACATAAAGGAGTGACGTGACAGATTCAAGAGACGAGGCTGTTCGCGACAGCTCAGTGCGCGTAGCCGTTTCGGAATCGGAGAAGATTAAGGTTTGGGCCAAGGCTGCGGGCCGCTGCGTGATCTGCTGCGAGTACTTGATCGGGGAGACCTCGTTTTTTCACACCACTCTCGTGGGCGAAGTGGCGCACAATGTCGGCGCAACAAACGCGAAGGGCTCTCCTCGGGGAGATTCTGATCTCGATTTGCCGGCGCGCGCTCTTGAGCCGAATCTGCTCCTGCTCTGCCACACATGCCATCGAAAAGTAGATTCACGAGGGCTTGCCGAGCATTACAACCAGGACATGCTCGCAGCGGTTAAGAAGAAGCATGAGAGCCGCGTGCGCTCCGCAACGAATTTTGCGACGCTCGCTCCGACTTTCGTTCTCCGTATGGGGTCGTCAGTGCGCGGATCGTTCGCTCGGGCATCCGACCGCCAGATGGCAGAAGCACTGAGGGTCTCCGGGCTCACACATGGGGCAGACGACTCCCGAGACGCCACAGTGGATATCGACCTTCCGGATCCTGAGACCTGGGAAACAACCTGGGACAGAACGAAGCAAATCGTCTCCACCCAAGTCGACAAAGTCCAGCGTGATGCGGCCCTGGCGCGTGTCGACACGATCAGCGTCTTCGCCATCGGGCCAATCCCCACCTTGGTCCTTCTCGGTTATCAACTCGACGACAAGACATCCGTGAAGATATTCGCCCCTTCCCGGCGAGACGACGATTCCAGATGGATGTGGCCGGAAATCACCGACTCCACTCCGAAGTTCGACACCAGGATTACCGATGGCGATTCGAGCGACTCAACCGAAATCCTGCTCACCGTCGGTATCACGGCACCTGTTCGACTTGAAGAACTACCACCAAGACTCGCCGCGATGCCGCGCGTCGAGGTAACTCCGGAAGACACGTTCGGGCCGAACGTGCTTTCTACCCACGATGCCCTTGAGGCATTCGCGACAGCGTGGCGAGACGCCTTCGCGCGAGTTGAAGCCGCCTTCCCAAAGCTACTAACAATCCACCTTGTGGCAGTCGCCCCAGCAGTTGCAGCGATTGAGATCGGGCGTTCATACATGCGCGACGCGCAGCCGAAGGTCATTGTCTATCAACGCCAGCGAGAGAAGTTTGTCGCCGCAATAATGTTGGAATAGTGTGTCTGGTTTCGCGTGGCGCGGACCAGGAGAGCAGCTAGCAGTCGAGGAGGATCACTGTCCCGCTGCTTCGAGCTTTAGCCTTTCTAGGTCCTTTTTGAACCAAGAAACCTTCTTTGACTTCACTCGCCAATCATTCAGGCGCGTCATCACGGTAGCGAACATCTTGATGAGCTCCGCATCCCTTTCGGCGCTGCTTCCCTTAGTTTCTCGAAGCACCGTCCAGAGCATTTCCCATGCCCAGTCAGCCACAGGTCGTTCTCTTTTCTTGAGCAGCCAGGCAAAACGCCAGGACTTCACCAGCATGTCCTGAACGTCCGCAGAGGTGGGCGGTTTTTTGGTTGTGTACGCAAGCCGTGCAGCACTCATCGTTTCCATCAGACGTTCCGCTGCGGCTTCAAGCCTGTCCCTTTGCTCGGAACGCCGCACCGCGCTCTGTTGCAAGAAGAACAAGAGGACGACGCCCGCGAGCGCCAGGAGTCCGCCTGTCAGACTCGGTGCGGTTGCGTTTAGAAAAGCAGCAAGATCTTCGGGTTTCCATTCCATGGTCGAACCCTATTCGTGCCCAAGGAAGCGCGTGCGGCCCAGTACAGGGGTGGCGACCCTCTCCGACCACAGCTGTATGCCATGCGCGCAACGTGATGCCGATAACAGCACATATGCCACCAAGGTGGATGGCAGGCAATTCTCGAAAGGGCGGCCTTACAGCGTACGTCCAACCGTACGTGTGTCGCCGACACATGTGTCGTGTCCTTCGGCAACGCGGTCGACTCCCCCGCCTAGGATGCCGGCGAACCACGACGGAACGCATAGCCTAAGCCTTGTCACCGTACGAGAAGAGGGGCATATGGCAGGCTCAGAGGCTGGCGAGCTCGAAGTCACTGTAGATTCCGACGACGAATTCGAGGATTCTTATGACGATCCCGGCTCGCTAGGTTCAGAAGACGTCGTAGGCACGGTAATTTACCCGCTGGACTGGACCGTCGGCACGATCGTGAGTCAGATCGATGCTGACCCCGACGACCCGGAATCACCCGGGATACTGGTCACGGACCCACCATTCCAGAGACGCACTGCATGGAATCCCGCGCGACAGAGTCTCTTTATTGAGTCGCTCATGCTGGGCTTACCGATTCCCCCTCTCGTACTGGCGGAGAGTGTCGCGCATCCGGGGCAGTTCTACGTCCTCGACGGTAAGCAACGGCTCACAGCGCTGAGACGCTTTTTCATAGACGAAGAGCCGTTGAAATTGAGTGGATTGGAACTCCTGGACAACGAACTGCGTGGCTTGAATCTTGCTCAGATTCGGGCGAGCGCCGCGCTTCGAAAGTATGCCCAAGCTCTCACGTCCCAGCCTGTTCGAACGATTGTCGTTCGAAACTGGCGAACTCCGGCTCTCCTGCATCTGATTTTCTCCAGACTCAACCGAGCTGCAGTCCCTCTTGCGTCTCACGAGTTGCGTCAATCGCTTTTCCCGGGCAAGTTTACGAACTTCGTTAATATGGAAAGCGGTCGAAGGCCTGGTGTTCAGCAAGCCCGACGGCTATCTGAGCCGGATTTCCGTCTTCGAGACGCCGAGACGTTGCTTCGATACGTCGGTGTTCGAACGAATCGTGAGAACTACGGAGGGGACCTCAAACAGTTCTTGGATCGCGTCTTGAAAGGCGGCAACGACCACTTCGATGAGATCGCACCAAACCTAGACATAGTCGCCTCAGAACTCGACAGTGCCGTAGAGACGACCTTCTCTATTTTCGGCGATGCCGCCTTCCTCCGGTATGACCCTGCGCGGGAGAAGTACATGCCCCGATTCAACGCGGCGGTCTTCGACGCAATGACCTGGCATTTCTCTCTGCCCCAGGTTGCAGAAGCAGCTCTGGCTGATCCTAAATCCGTGAAGGCAGCTTTCGAGACCCTGTCTAGAACGAATCCCACCTTTACCTCGTACCTGACTTCAACTACGAAGACTAGCGAGGCTCTAAATGGACGAATCGACCTGTGGGGCGAAGCGCTCTCAGACGCCATCGGGTTCAAGTGGAACCAGGATGATATCGCCTTGCATTGGTTGCCTATCGCGTCCAAACGGATGACTGCCCGCTAACTCCCCATGCTCGAACTAGACGCGAGTATCGGGGCGCCAGGATTCACGGGACGCAGGGCCCAACGGCTGAGGGCGCGGTTAGTCACCTTAGCTTCGGGCCTGGGCGTGGGCGGTGTGCCTGCTACACAGGACGATGTTGACCGTATACATGCATATCGCCTTCTGGCGCATGCGGAAATCCAGAACTTCATCGAAGACCTGGTGGAAGGGATCCTTGCGCAGTCGGAGAACATGTTCGACTCACGTGGGCACATCACCCATGCAGCACATCATCTCGTTGTCTATGACGCAGTGCTGAAGTTAAGTGACAAGCGAAATGCGTCTGAGGCGTCCTATCCGATGTTCTCTAGCGCGTCCATCCAACTCGTGCAGAAGATTCAACTCGAATCAGCGGTAAGAAGTCATCGAAAAAAGTTGAAGTTGAACAGCGGGGTGAAGGCATCCAACCTTCGCCCCCTGCTCGGACCTTTGGGGTACAGAGACGTGTGGTTTCCGCTTTCCTTCATGGATCAGATGGATGCATTCGGGGCATCACGTGGGGACGTTGCCCATTCCTCTGGTCTGATCGGGGCTTCCCAGTGGCCAAGCGGATCGAGCGAACTCGCGACTGTCAAGGCGCTTCAACCTGGGCTCAAGGCGATCGATGTATACGCGGCACGAGTCTTGATGCCCGTCTAGATGTCTCGTTACATGCGCCCACTGTGGCTTCGCGTCGTGCAGCCGGCTCCGACGGCGCCACCAAGTTTGGCGCTGCGGCCGCGATGGTTTCCGGCGGCAGCTCGGGCCGCCGACGGTGAGCCGCTCCGGGATCAAAGGTATTGACGATCAAACGGCGATTCTTGGCCGTATAGCGACCGCAATTTTGCCCCCGCAGACGCTCTAGGCTCTTGACCAAGGGCGGTCCGCAAGCGGAAGACCCCTGACGTGAGCAAGCCGTTCCCCTCCGCCGTCCCGGGGAGCCGAGCGATCGGCACATGACCGAGCAAGCGCCATTTCATCCGCCCCCGCGCCTCCGTGGTGGTGAGTACCTTCACCGCCTAGGCTCCGAGGCCCGAGCCACAACTCCGCCGGTGGATGGGGGCCGAAGGCCCAGAATCATCGGTAAGCGCAAAGTCGTGTGGAATTCGGGAGGTTATTACGTGGAAATGCTTCCTGGAACCGTTGGAAACTGCCCAGTGCCCATGGGGAGAAATGGATTGTCCGAACCTCCCACAAGACTGAATTACTCCGGAAACCCCGTTATTCAACGGTGGTTTCGCACGCGGCGGCCAGTTCCGCTGCACTTCCGGACATCCGCGCCCCGCGCAACTGGCGCGGCTGTCCGCACCGCGCGTGTCGTCGCCGTCGGCTCGCCGCCAAGTGCCCTTGCAGCGACGTCGATGGAATGACTGGACTGAGAGTGCTGGTTTCGCTCAGCCGCTGACTCCTGCAGACCATTGGGGCTGAGGGCAGGATTCGTTCAGTTGACGGTAGGTGTCTTCGTCCATGTTCCTGAGATCTACGTAGCTCCACGCAGCCCAGAGCATGGTGTTGTACGTCTCAACGTATGTTTGAAGTGTCGGTGCCGGCGGGATCTCGTGGCCATGGTCGAGCAAGCATTCTCGTGTCCGCACCTCTGCGTCGTGGAGGCGTTCTTTCTCATCGTCGTCCAGAACCTGCATGGCATCAATCTCGGCCATGCACTCATCAGCATCTTCCTCGTATAGCGGCTTCTGCTCGATGGGAATCGTGCGGCTGTCCGCGAGAACTCCACCATCCCAATCAATGGTCACGTCCCAGCCGTGGTCTCTGAGGCAGAGGTACAGCAGGTCACCTAACGGTGACTTGCTCAGCGGGTCCGGTGGCGAGGGAGCACTCGAGCTAGCCGGCGACGTCACGGACGGTTCGCTGCACCCAGACGGGGAGCCTGTCCCCAGAAGTAAAACAGTAATCGGGCCGATCGATCGGATCATCTCTCCTCCGGACTCGGCGAGGCAATCTGGCATTCACTCATAGGCGGTGCCCACTCTGTGAGGTCACCCGATGAAGTTGTCCGGAACTTGCGGACAGACCCGGTTGATGCGCGCCAGTTCGTCCGGGCCGACAGCGGCGTCCGCAACACCGGCATAGATGAACCAACCGCCATCTGTGCGATATGTCTCCTGGAAGCGCTGCAGGCTTGGGGCTGGCGGCACCTCATAACCCTCGCCTTCAAGGCAGGGCTTGAGTGAGTTCAGGTAGTAGTCGTACAGCTGCGTGATCTTTGCATCGGTCATTGGCGCGTTGTACTTCGGATGCACCGGATACATCGCCTCGCACGTGTAGAAGGCGAGGAAGTACGGTTCGCTTTCTGGCCCCCCGTAGACCGTCCACGAGCCCAGCTCGTCCGGAACGACGTGGTGCCCCATTTCGGCTAGGCAGTCGGGAATGATCGTTGTCCAGTCGGCTTGGTCGATCAGGCGAACTCGGTCCACCTCGGGGCGTATCGCGTCGGGATGGATGCTGACAACGTTGCGCCACGCGTAATCGAGGTACTTGCTGACGAACTGCTCCTCGACCGGCGTGAGGTCCTGGTTCAGCGATTCGGTTGGCTCAGGTGAAGGCTCGGTTGCGTCGGCACAACCGGACAGCGCAAGAGCACAAACCACGCCGACAGCGGTGGACACTGCTGCACCCCATGAGCCACGTCCGGACATCCGCGCCCTGCGCAACCGGCGCGAATGTCCGGAGCGCGAGCGAGAGACCGGAAGAGTCATGGGACGCGCAGCTCCTTCAGTGGGTCGCGGCGGGCTGCCGCGAGTGCGGGCACAAGGGCGGCGACCAGCCCGGTGACGATGGCCAGGATTGCGACGGCTGCGAAGAATGCGATGCCGGGGAGTGGGTCGCCGGATGCCGCCAGCCCGATCGCCGCGGCCGCGCATCCAACGACCGCCCCGACCAGGGCGAGTGCGCCGATCTGTGTCAGCAGCAGTGCAACGATGAGGCTTTGGGAGGCGCCGAGGGCGCGGCGGCGGCCGAAGTCCTTGCGGCGCAGCATCACCAGCCCGTACAGGATGGCGGCGACCAGCACCGCGGTGAGCGCGAAGATCACGATCACGAGTCCGCGGCCGAAGCTGCCGAGTTGGCCCTCGACGATGGCGCGCAGTTGGGCGAGGCTCTCGCTGGTGGACAGGGTGACCTTGGTGATGTCGTCGACCGCGAGCACGGATTGAACTGCTGCCGACACCGGGGCGACCAGGTCCGGGCGTTCTGCGATCACCACCAGCACGCTGACCGGCTGCTCGGCGATGTCCGGGCCGCGCTGTTGCGGCACGATCACCAGCGGTTGGAGGAAGCTGAGGTAGTCGGGCACGGCGAACTCGGCGATCACCGCGAACTGGTCGCCGTCGACGGTGGCGATGCCGCCGGCGGCATCCGGCATCCCGAGCTGGGTGAGCGCTGCGGTGGAGGCGAACGCCGACCGGTCGGCCACCGGCGATGCGGCGAGCCCGAGGTCGCTGAGGTTGTCGCCCCAGGCCAGGCGCACCGGCACCCGGGTGCCGTCGGCGAAGGCGGTGTTCTGGGTGTCCCGGGCGGGTCCGAAGGCGCCGGCCCACTCGATGCCGTCGAGGTTCGCCAGCCGGTCGAGCACGCCGGTGTTGAGCCCGGCGTCGGCTTCGGCGCGCACCACGATGGAGCGGGTGCCGGCGGAGTCGATGGTGCCGATGACCGCCTGTTCGGCGCCGACCGTGCGACCGGTGGTGAGCAGCACGGTGGCGCACATCCCGGCGACCATCACGATGGTGACCACGGATGCCACCGGCTGGCTGAGCGCGGACGCCAGCGCCTCGCGCACCACCGCCCACCACCGGGTCATAGCTGGATCACCCGGTCGCAGCGGGCCACCAGGGCGGGGTCGTGGGTGGCGACGATCACTGTCGATCCGGAGACGGCGTGGGAGCGCATCGCGTCCACCACCACGGTGGCTGAGTCCTGGTCGAGGTTGCCGGTGGGTTCGTCGGCGAGCAGGATCCGGGGCCGGTTCAGCAGTGCCCGGCAGAGCGCGATGCGCTGCGCTTGCCCGCCGGAGACCTGCCCGGGCTTGTGGGTGGCGCGCAGGTCGACCCCGAACTGGGCCATCAGCTCCAGCGCCCGCGCCTTCGCCTCCTCCCGCGGCTGACCGCGGTAGAGGGCGGTCTCGATCACGTTGTCGAGCACGGTGCGGGTGGCATCCAGCGCGGCGTCCTGGAACACGAATCCGAACAGGCCGGCCCGCATCCGGGCGCGTGCCGCGTCGCGCTGGGAGGCGGCGTCCGCCCCGTCCACCAGCACCTGCCCGGCGCGAGGCGCGAGCATCAGCCCGAGCAGGTAGAGCAGGGTCGACTTGCCGCGACCGGACGGGCCGGTGATCGCCACCACCTCGCCGGCCTCGAAGCGGGCGTCCCAGCCGTCGAGGATCGGCACGCCGCGGCCGTAGCCGAAGCTGATCCCGCGCGCCTCGAGCAGTGCCATCTCAGCCCTCGGACGCCGGCACGCGCACTCGGACACCCGCCGCCACGCCCTCGATCACCGACATCCCGCGGGCGCTGGTCACCACCGTCACCGGATGCGACTGGCCCGCCTCATCGACAACTGACACCGCACCACCGGCCGATGACAGCAGCGCGGCGCTCGGCACCACCAGCCCCTGCACCGTCTCCACTGTCACGATCCTCGATCGCAGCAGCGTCTGCCCGGTCACCGGGAGACTCGCGCAGTCGTCGCCGCAAATCGACGCACCGTCGACGTCCGCGAGCTTGACCACGGTGCCGGATGCCGGGTCGGTCACCCGATCCACGACGAAGGCCTCCCAGGTGCCGGCATCGGTGACGATCTCAACCCGGGTGCCGTTCGGCATCATCGCCGACTGGTTGTCGCTCACCGGAACCGTGAACGCCGGCTCCACCGACAACCCGCGCACGACCGCCTCTCCCCCGGCCAGGCTCGCCCCACGGTGGATCACCTCGGTGTCGAGCGCCACCCGGGTCGGCAGGCTCGGCACGAACACGATGTCACCGGGCTGCACAACCCCGTCCCTCGGGATGCCCAGGCTCTTCTGCCACGCCCGCACCGCAGCATCCGTCGCCGCACCGAACTTGCCATCCGGAGTCCCCTTGAAGAACCCGAGCGCCGCCAGCAGACCCTGCATCTGCTGGGTGTCGGCACCATCGGTGCCGCGCGCCAGCGGCCGGAACCCCGGCACCGCCCCCTGCCCGATCACCACCGGACGCAGATTCACCGTGTACAAGACCGACCCGTGGGTCACCTCGTCACCGGCGGTGACCTCCACCGTCGTGACCGTGCCGGATGCCTGGTTCGTGCCAATCGGGACCGGCGTCCACTCCGCCACCGTGTTCAGGTTGATGCTCGACCCCACCTCGCCGGGCACCACCTCGACATGGGTGAACGACGTGGACTCGAGGACATCCTTCGCCGGGGTGAGCACGGTCGCTCCCGCCCAGCCGATCCCGGCCCCCGCGACCAGGGCAGCCACCGTCACGCCTACCCACCGGACCCAGCGACCGGAGCGCCGGCCGGTAATGGAGTCACCCTCACGCATGGTTCATACTGACACAGCCCGAGGCCGAGGCGCTGGAACGGTCGGTCAACGTGCATGGTCGGTGAGGGTTTCCAGGTTACGGCGCGGCCCGATGGGGGTATCCACGCCGAGCTCATCCCACCTGAGCAGGGTGAGGCTCAGGCGATCGCCTTCTATGTCTGCTCGGTGCGTTACCCGATCGACCCGATCTACTTGGTTCCCTTGGCCGAGGACCAGATGTATTACCTCTACGACTATTACGTGCTCGAGCTTGTCCCCTGTCTTGAGGCCGAGGGCCATGCGATCAGCGAACCTCCGTCGTGGCAGGTGTTTCGTGACGGATATCTGACTGACCCGTGGTCCCCATTCTCCGATCTACCGCCCAGTGACGAGGACGACTGGATCGCGATCAATGAGAAGTGCCCGCAACAGCCTGCGAACCTCTTTGGGCCCGGCACCTAGCGGCCGGCGGCCTCGCACAATCCTGGCTGCTACGACCCACACATCTGTCCAATCGTTCGCCAGGACAGTAGGGTGAGCGGATGTCAGCACTTTCCATGCGTAAGACTGCTTCGACAGCGAAGCGGGAGCGCCGTACGTTCGATCGGGTTGCGCTGCTTCTTGCCACGACTTGTGCCGGACTTTTCCTGCTGACCGCCTGCACCGTTTACGACACGCATGCATCTCCGCCATCGCCACCTGCAACCCCGTCGTCTGACCAACCGTTCAACGCGATGGATCTGGCCGCCGACATTGCATGGGAGAAAGTCTTGGTCAGATTCCCTGACGCGACCCGACCGGATGTCCATTACATCCGCACACCTGAACACGACGCATACATGGCAACCATCGTCGATTGCCTGTCGGACGAGGGTGTCGAGGCAGCCCTCGCTGAGAACGGCGGTGGCTACGAGTTTCTTAATGGGTACACCGAGCAGGTGGCTGTCGCCGAGTACATCTGCAATGTGATGTACCCGATCGACCCATCGCTCTACCCGATCGCAACGAAAGATCAGATCGGGCAGATACACGACTACTTCGTGACCGAGCTCACCCCATGCCTGGAGCAGGAGGGGCATGAGATCGACGCGCCACCGAGCCGACAATACTTCGTCGACAACTGGCCCCATGCCGGATGGAACCCCTACTTCAGCGTTGACACTTCGGACCCAGACCGGACGACCATCCTCGAAGAGAAGTGCCCTCCGGTTTGGCCAGGGTAGAGTCCCGGCGGCGCATGACACGAAGCCGCGCAGTATTGGGAATGTCCCTTGTCGCGGTGCTGCTGGTCTCCTGCAGCGCCCTCGGGGATGCACCAGCTCGGGCAACGGAATCCCCGGTGGCGACCGCCCTGCCGACCGCCCTGCCGACCGCCAAGCCGCAGCGCATTCCCCAGGGTCTGGTCGCGTCGGGCACATTTCACTCGACTGATGGGACCACGACGGGCGCCGTCGACGTGGTCGTGACCGGGCACCTTGCCGAACTCGTGCTCCGCGACCTCGTGTCGACCCATGAGCGGCTCGGCGTGCGTGCACCGCTCCGCGACTCAGAAGGGGACCCCTGCGTGGACAGTCACGCGTTTGCGTTCACCGACATCGTCGCGGGCACCCCGACCGACCCGCTGATCATGCCCTTGTCGTTGGGTCGCGGCGACCCGACATTCATCAGCGAGATCGTCCTGACGACAATGACCCAAGCGGATGGCAGCAGCCACTGCATCAACCTAGTCGTGGCCCGCGCCCCGCTCGTGTGGACCTTCGGCCCCCTGCGTCCTTACCTCGACACTCTCGTCGACGACGGGATCCGGGGTGGCGCGAGCGGCGAAGTGGTCTTCGATGCAACTGGCCGCCCGGTGACCTACACCGTTGCCCCGAACGACCTGCTCCCGGAGGTGGCCGGCCGGTTTGGTATCACTGTCGACGATGTGTTTTACCTCAATCCCGCCCGTGGTCCGTCGCCTCAGGATCCGATGCTGTATGTGGACGAGGTCCTCAACCTGAACCTCCGCGAACGGTGAGTCGCCTGCGACGCAATCGCTCCGACGCAAGACAAAGCCCGGCCGGAGGCGTTCGCCTCGGGCCGGGCTAGTTATCGGTTCGGTTCGCGGGATCCGCGTCCGTCATTTCTCCGGCAGGTACCATCCCGAGCCGGTGCCGGTCGCGTAGCCATCCGCCGTGACCGACACGGTGGCAGTGTGCGGGCGGCCGAAGTCGTAGACGACGTTGTTGAAGGTGCTGTTATCCCCGACGTTGAACGAGATGACGATCGGGTCGTAGGCTGCTCCGCGGGTCAGCGGTGCGGTCGAGCGGAAGGTCCAGGTCGTCACCATGGATGGGTCCGAGACGGTGGGATCTCCAACGAGTTCCCACGCGCTGTTCCCGAGAGAACCGTACTGTCCAACCGGAATCCAAGAGAAGAATCGGTCCTGAGGCGTCATCGTCATGGTGACGGTAGCAACCGCGGCGTCGCCAGCACCAGCACCGGACAGGGAGACCGGCACCGTGACCGTCAACACTTCATTGCCGGCCGCCTGAGTGATCGGCACGGTCCTCCTCGCCTCGTAGCTCGTCGGATGAGCGAAGGGGCCCACCCACTTGTGCCAGCTCGGGTCGGGAGGCGTCAGGCCACGAGCAAGAGTGCCGAACAGAGACGCCTCGAACGTCACGGTCCCGACGTTGGCAGCGGTCAGGTGCTGCAACGCGTTCGAGAGAGAGACGCACTGGCCCTGGTTGCTGAACAGCGTGCCGAAGCTCTCCCATCCACCGGCCATGCAGTCCGCCTTGGTCAGCGATACGGTCTCCAGCCGGAAGAAGGCATCCGAGCCGCTGTCGATGCCGTTCCAGATGGCCTTGTTCACAAACTCCAAGGAGTGCGATCCAGGACCAACATAGAAGGTGCCCTGGCTGAACGTCGGGTCGGTCATCGAGATGTCGGCACGGGCAATGGCCGACAAGTAGAAACGGGTCGGACACGTGCGGAGCTCTGCAGGGATCTCGGCAGTGGTACCGATGAGCACGCCGTTGTCGAAGACGGAGAACTCATCGCCGTGGCAGAACGAGTCGGTGACCGTCACCTTCGTCAGCTTGGTGGTCTCGAAGACGTACGGCCCGTCGACTGTGCCGCCGCCCACGCCGCCCTGGGTCGTGAACTGCTGCCATCCCGTGTCGACGATGGTGTTCGTGGTCGCGCTTGCCGTCGTTGGCGAGGCAACCACCATGAGGGCGAGTGAGGCGAGCACCGCTAACAGTCGTGTCCGCACGGCTCGCATGGGCGTCCCGGCCAGCTGAGCCGCGGCGCGCGTCTCCCGGTGTCGGTTCTTGTCTGGAGGGTCTTCCGGTTGGACGGTGGCTAACGTGAACATGGTTTCTCTTTTCTACGGGTTAGAAGGCGACAGGCCTGGATTGGCCAGGGCTTCTAATAACAGCGAACTTTAACGTTAGAAGCTACCATGTCTTTTGCTCGCTTTGAAGCCCCCAGTTGCACGGCTTCTTGGGCTGGACAGGAGAAGCTTCGAAGGTGCGGATGCGGTTGCGCGGCTGGCGGCGCGGACCCCGCCTCAATACTCAGTACGCTGACCAGAAGCAGCAGACACCAGCGGAAGGACGCATCAATGACGAGAGTTGCCGTAGCCCAGATCGGGTCGCGAGTGTTCGACACCCCGGCGACCATGCAGCGGTTGCGGGACATCGTCGCGGAGGCATCCGAGAAGCAGGTCGAGTTCCTGGTGTTTCCGGAGGCCTTCATCGGCGGCTATCCGAAGGGGTTGAATTTCGGAGCCGTCGTCGGCTCGCGCACACCGGAAGGACGTGATGACTTCCTGCGCTACTCCGAATCGGCGATCAGCGTGCCCGGCCCGGAGACTGAAGAGATCGGTGAACTGGCAGCATCCGCGGGCATGACCATTGTCGTCGGCGTCATCGAGCGCGATGGCGGAACCCTGTACTGCACGGCCGTCTACATCGGTGCCGACGGTTCGCTGGTCGGGAAACACCGCAAACTGATGCCAACCGCGAGCGAGCGCCTGATCTGGGGGCAGGGTGACGGTTCCACCCTGGAGGTCTTCGACTCCCCCGCCGGCCGGTACGCCGCCACCATCTGCTGGGAGAACTACATGCCCCAGCTGCGCCTGGCGACCTACCAGCAGGGCATCCAGCTGTGGTGCGCGCCAACCGTGGACGACCGCGAGATCTGGCAGTCCAGCATGCGCCACATCGCCTACGAGGGGCGGATGTTCGTGCTCAGCGCCTGCCAGTACCTGACCCGCGCTGATTGTCCAGACGACTACGAGGCGGTGCAGGGCAACGATCCGGAGACCGAACTCATCCGCGGTGGAAGCGTGATCGTCTCGCCGCTCGGCGAGGTTCTCGCCGGCCCGATCTACGGCGAGAGCGCACTGCTGGTGGCGGACATCGATCTCGCCGACCAGGTGCGCGGCCAGTACGACCTGGATGTGACCGGCCACTACTCCCGCAGCGACATCTTCCAGCTCACGGTGAACACCGAGCCGCGGGCATCCGTTCGCCGCGTCGCGGAGATTTCAGACTGAGTCCGGAAGCTGAACCCACGTGGACGACCAGTCCTCCAGCTCCGAGATGACAGCATCGGGTCGGCTCGCCCAACCGAAGTGCGGCCGCTTGCCGGCATCCAAGACCAGATGACGGCGGGTAACCCGGGCGCTCGGCAGGAGAGCCGCGAGCCCGCCCACGGCGCGCTGCGGGGCCAATGTGTCCCCGTGCAACGAGAGAACCAGCACCGGCAACTCGAGGACCGCTAGTGACTGGCCCGCGTCGACAGGAGGTCGGCCGTACGTGAGCCGGCCGGTGCGCGCCAGGCGAGCCCAGTCGCGCATCACACCGCGCGCTTCCCTTCCCGCGAAGCTCACAAGACGCCCGGGGAAATGGCCGACAACCGCGGCGAGGGCAGCGAATAGTTGAATGGCGACGAGGTAGCGAAGTGGCCAGAGTCGCCAGTGAACCGACCCCGCGGCAACGAACGCCAGAGCATCTACGGTCGCACCTCCGCGTGCGACGCTGACACACGCCACCTGGGCACCCAGGCTGTGACCCAAGACAACCACCGGTGAACCGGGAGCGCGTTCCCGAACTTCCTCTATCGCTGCATCGAGGTCATCCGCCAGATCCGCGTATCCGAAGTCCCGCCGACGCCCGGGGATCGACGGTTGCATCCCCTCGTGCCCCCGCAGTTCGGTGACAGCGACACCGCTCCCGTTCTCGGCTAGCGCATCCGCGAACTGGCGGTAGAAACGAGCGCCGACCCCCATCGCCGGAACAACGACATACACCGGAGCCCTCGGTGTGGAAGGCGCCCGCCACTGGACCGCGAAGTGTGAGCCATCCAGGCGCCGAATTGGCACGCTCTCTATTTCGACCAACACACTTCCTCTTTCAGCTGCGGGAGTTATCCGTTCAGCACATGGTCTCATCGACATGGCGACCGCTGCGCCGCTCTCGAGAACGTCGACCACCGGGCCGCTTCCCATTCCCGATACGGTTGGCACAGTCTTGTCCCGCCACAACGGTGGAATCGCAGAGGAGAACCATGAAGATCCAGGACAGCATCAGCATCAATGCCGACCGCTCGAGGGTGTTCGGGGTGTTCTGCGACCTCGAGAATGCGGCGGCCAACATCGGCGCGATTACCAAGGTCGAGGTGCTCTCCGGGGCATCGCAACTCAACGTTGGCACCAAGTGGCGGGAGACCCGCACCATGTTCGGCAAAGAGGCGACCGAGGAGATGTGGGTCACGGCGTACGAACAGGACGCGTCTTACGTTGCCGAAGCTGAGTCCCGTGGTGCCCACTACCGCACCGAGTACCGATTCACTCCGGAAGGCAGCGGTACCCGAGTCGACATGACGTTCGAGGGTGTCCCGCTCACGTTCGGCGCCCGCCTATCCGGCATCATCGGGACGCTGTTTGTCGGTGCGGCCAAGAAGGCGCTGCACCAGGACCTGGTCGACCTGAAGCGGGTGTGCGAAGCGGCGTGAACCGCGGCAGCTGACGACTGCCATCTTCGTTGCTGGATGCGATCCGAGGTAGCGTGGACGCAGACTTCCGGCTTTGGCCGGCGGGTACTGGTTGAGACAGTGCATGAACCCCCGGCTACTTGTGGCCGGGGGTTCTTCCGTTTCCAACAGTCGCGGGGATCGGTGGAATCCTGCTCGAAATGCAGTAGCAAGACGCGCGAGGTTGCAGTCCGCTACGCGCCTTAGATCTACCCCGCCGCAGTACGCTGGTTGTCCCGGAAGATAGCGAGGAAACCATGGCAACGAAGCAGCCAGCGATGTCACCGTCCGACCTGCCGGTCGCGGAGGTGCTGGACCGCGCCACCGGCCCACGGCGCGCCGAGGCGGACGAACTGCTCGCGATCTTCCGCGACGTCAGCGGCGAGCAACCGGTCGTGTGGGCGGGCCGCATCATCGGTTTCGGAGAGTACGAGTACCGCTACGACAGCGGCCACGGGGGTCGCGCTCCCCTGCTCGCCTTCGCATCCGGTCCCAGGGAACATACGATCTACATGCCCAACGATTTTGCGGAGCGTTGGCCCGATCTTCTAGCTCGGCTCGGCCCCCATCGTGCGAGCAAGGTGTGCCTTTACTTCACACGGTTGACGGGTGTGGATCGCGACGCGCTGCGGATGCTGCTCGAGCTAGTGCTTGATGATGCGAGGTCGCAGGCGGTCTGAGACGGGCACGTTTTGTCTAAACCCTCCCCCTGGCGGCGGGTCGACATCCACGCGCAGGCCAAGCGGGCAGGGTTCAGATCATCGAGGTAATACGGATGCCCGGGGCAGCAATCAAGGAGAAATCGACGTCTCTGCGGCAAAACCTCCTCGATTCAGTGCTGGTGGGGCAACAAGTCCTCGGTCAGGATCGCCCCAATCTCCGAACGACGGCCGATGAGCCCTACTTCCGTGCCGCGTGCGTGTCTGCGAGAGTGAGGGCAACCTGGGAACGAAGGGATCACGATGCGCGGTGTTGTCATGTACGGCCCCGGCGATGTTCGGGTCGAAGAGCGCGAAGATCCGAGCATCCGGGAACCCACCGACGCGATCATCCGCGTGACCGCCGCGTGCATCTGCGGCTCTGACCTCTGGCCGTATCGGGGCGCCGACAAACCCAGGTGGCCGATCCCGATGGGGCACGAGTACGTGGGCGTGGTCGAAGAGGTCGGAGATCAGGTCGGGACAATCAAGGTCGGCGACTTCGTCGTCGGATCGTTCTTCGCCTCCGACAACACCTGCGAGATCTGCCAAGCCGGATACCAGAGCCGCTGCGTCCACGCCGTCGGCATGGGTCGGATGGGCACCCAGGCGGAGCGGCTGCGGGTTCCTCTCGCGGACGGCACGCTCGTCGCCATTCCGACGCGGCCTACCGAAGCCCAAGAACGGGGCCTGCTCGCCGCATCCGACGTCTTGGGAACCGGGTGGTTCGGCGCGGTCGCCGCGCAGGCCGGACCCGGCAAGACCGTCGCGGTGGTCGGTCGGTTGCTGTGCCTGGCCGCGTCCCGGACGGGTTCGAAGCGGTCGCTGCACTTCGCTGCTCCCTGGAACTTACCCTCTCCCCCGCGCCTGACCGTGAGCCCGTGCCATTGGAGTTCTGGTCAGAGGGCGGTCCCCCACCTAACGTCGAGACGCCGGAGAACGCCGCTGGCGGCGAGGTCGTTTGGCGAGTCGAACGTCTCGAAGGCGACCTGACCCGGCTGCTCAATGCTCTTGCCGCTCCGGATGACGTGCCATCGGCGGGGCTCGCGTGCACGGCCGACATGGAGATTGTGCCCGCCCTCTGGCTCGAATCCCGGTCCGGCGAATTCGTGCCCGTACACTATCCACGCAACGGCTGCGGCAAGACGAAGCCGGCGGTTCGGGATGCGCTCGCTGGGTTGCAGGTCACGATCGTGGTAGCGCCGCTGACAAGTGAATAAGTCGAGTTCGGCATCGTCGTCACTGCGAAAGCGAGCGGGATTCGAGGAGCTATTACCCTCGCACTCATCGACGATCCTCGAAACCGCGTCGGCGGACACCTCTCTCCTCGAATCCGGTCGGTCGCCGCGCGTCTTCGTCGGCGGCGGGCACGGTAGGTGGGGCATCACGCTCGGCCGCTCGACCGGCGAGGAGTCAGCGCTTGCGTGGTTTGCGAATCAGCGCCCAAACAGCCATCAGCAGCAGGACGCCGACGACTGCGATGATTCCACTGAGGACGAGGACGATCGGTTCGATGCCGAACATCGCTACATCCGTGGATCGTCGCGGCGCGTCGTGTCAGGGCGCACTGTGTCGTGCTGGTCCGGCACGGTGTCGTCGAGACGGTCCGTGCCCGAGGATTCCGGGACTGAATCATCCCGATGCCGTCCACCAGACTTCACATCCGGATCGATTTCGTCCGCCTTGCGTGCGGCCTCGGTCGACTCTCCTCGGACCTCTTGGGCACTCTGCTGGCGCTGTGCAGCCTCTCGGCGCAGACGCTCTGCGTCGAGTTCCGCTTGGCGGGCCTCCGCTTCCGCCCTCGATGCGGCGACCTCCCTTTCGCGGGCGATCAGGTCGGAATCAGCGGCCTGATCACGCATTTCAGTCGCTCGCTGGCGGTTGGTTTCGTCGCGCCGCTTGCGGCCCAGGTACGCAACAATGCCGATGATCACCAGAACGACAACGACCGCCACGATGATCCAGATGATGGTGCTCGTATCCACGGAATCCACCTCGATTCGCTAGAGCGACTATGTTCGTCACGATATGGGCGCAACCTGTGGCCTGCCCGTGAGAGTTCCACGCTTTGCGGGCGGTTCGTCCACAATCGCAGCACGAGAGAGGTGTGCAGTGGAACAACCGGATATGCGCCTGGCCGGCCCGGTGCTCAGCAGCCCGGAGCCGCGGAAGCTCGCCGACTTCTACCTCCGGATGCTGCCCGGATGGACGGTCGTGCACAGTTCCCCAGACTTCATCATGATCCGTCCAGAGGGCGGCGGCACCGGCATCCATTTCCACGTCGAGCAGTACTACGTGCGGCCGGTGTGGCCGTCACAGCCCGGCGAGCAGTTGCAGATGACGCACCTCGACATCGCGGTGCGGGACCTCAGCGTCGGCGTCGAGTGGGCGAAGTCGGTGGGCGCGGTTGAAGCCGACTACCAACCCAGCGACAGCCACACGGTCATGCTCGACCCTGATGGGCATCCGTTCTGCCTGTTCGAGGCGCAGTTCGCGCCGAAGCCGTAGGGCTACCGGGACTCGGTGCCCGCCGACTCCAGGTACTCGTCCCAGTCGTGGTGCTTGCGCACGTACGCGGAGATGAAGGAGCACTCCGGGACGATCCGCTTGCCGCTGCCCGCCGCGTCGTTCAACACGAACTCGGCCAGCCGGGAACCGAGGCCGCGGCCGCCGTACCGGTCATCCATCACGGTGTGCGTGAAAGTCACCCGATCGCCGCTGAGCGAGTAGGCGGCTATGCCGATGATCGTGTCGCCCTCGTGCATCTCGAACCGGTTGCGCTCCGGCACGCGCACGATGGCGAACTCGTCCTCCATGGCTAGGCGGGACCTCCGGATGCGGTGTCCTCCTCGGTCTGCGCGTTGTGGTGCTCCTGCTTCGACGGCTCGCCGGACTTCTGCGAGTCGGGTTGCTGCTCGGACTGCTGCTCGTCGTCGGCGTGCTCTTCTTCTCGGTCGTGGTGTGTCATTTCTTCTCCTCGTCGATGAGCTCCATGAGCTCGCCCAATACCTTTCGGATATCGTCGTGGTTGTGCTGGCTGGCCCGGCTCTCCGCGGAGATCACCGCACAGCGGTGGATCTTCTTGAAGTCGCCGTACGGGAACGAGAAACGCCCTTTCGTCTCCTCGCTCGCCTCGTCGTCGACGCCGAGGTGCCACTCGGAGAACTCGCCCCAGCCGTTCTTGTCGACGAAGCGATTCTCCTCGGCGGCGTCCGGTGCGTGCTCGCTCCAGTCGTCGCGTTCGTCACGGACGACGTCGCCGTCCCGGATGAGCTTGCGCGCGTGCTCGTAACCCTTTCGGTTCAGGTTCACGGTCATGGCTCTACCCAACCACCGCGCCGGCGATGGGGCTATCGGCGGGTGTCCAGATAGGCGGCGGGTGGCGGACGCACAATGAGCCATGAAAATCACGCGGCGACCCGAACCACCCGCCCCAGTCGCGTCGGACCCGCCATCCGTTCGCGCTCAGCTCCTCGCCACCGAGCACTGGAGCATCCTGGCCACCAGGAGCATGACCCAGAGCGAAGTGCTCGTGCGGATCACGATGTTCCTGACCCTCGTGTCGGCGAGCGTTGTGAGTCTTGCGCTGATCGGGCAGGCGACCGGCTTCGGTCCGTTCTTCACGGTGTTCGCGCTCGTGCTGCTCGGCATTGTCGTGGTGATCGGCTCGCTGACGACGATCCGGCTATACAACGGCGCGATGGAGGATCTCGCGCACGTGCTCGCCATGAACCGATTGCGCGCCGCTTATGTGGAGCTCGATCCGGGCATTGAGAAGTACTTCCTCAACTCGACGCACGATGACGAGACCGGAATGGGCGTCACCTACAACCATCTCGGCGGCAACGATCGAAGTCAGGTGCTCGGCAGCAGCATGATCTTCATCACTGCAGTGAACGCAGCGCTCCTCGGCGTGTTTGTCGCGATTGCAACGTTCGCGCTCGGTGCGCCGACGTGGGCGATCTATGTCGCGGCTACGCTGGCGGCGCTTGCCTATCTCGGCGTGGCGGTCAGGCACGGGTACGGCAGGTACAGCAGAGTGTGGACGACCTTCGTGCCGCTGTCGCCTACGCCTTCGTAGGCCGCGAACTGCGGCAAATTCGAGGTTCGCGCGCCGGTGACCCCGAACTTGCCGCAACTCGCGACTCGAGTTTTGGTGAAGGGGTCTTCGCCTGAGTAGGCATTGCATTGCTCGAACATGTGTTCGATAATTAAGAGATGTCGAACGCCGCCATTGCTCCCGAACTCGGCCCGACCGGGCAGAGCGAGCTGGTGCGCGAACTGCAGGATCGCATCCGGAAGCTGCAGTCAACGAAGCTCGACTCGCGGGACCTCCCCACCAACCCGGCGATCGCCCGACTGCTGCCCGGCGGTGCGCTGAAGCAGGGGTCGGCGTACTCGGTGGAGCGGTCGGCGACCCTGCTGATGGCGCTGCTCGCTCCCCCGTCGGCGGCCGGCACCTGGGTCGGCGTGGTCGGCGTGCCCGAGTTCGGGGTGGAGGCTGCCGCCGGCTTCGGCATCGATCTTGACCGGTTGGCGTTGGTGCCGCATCCGGGCGACCAGTGGCTCGCGGTCACCGCGGCGATCGCGGATGTCATGGGCATCGTGGTCACCCGGCCGCCGCAGAAAGCGAGCGACGGCAGCATCGCGCGGCTCGCGGCGCGACTGCGGCAGCGCGGCACCACCCTCATCGTGCTCGGCAGCTGGCCGCAGAGCGAGGCGATGCTGACCCTCGAGGAGAGCAGCTGGGTCGGCATCGGCGAAGGACACGGGCACCTGACCGCGCGGCAGGCGACGGTGATCGTCTCCAGCAGTACCGGACGGCCGCGGCGGGCGAGGCTGTGGCTTCCGGATGCGGGTTACCAGGTGCGGGAGGCGGGTATGCGGCCGGTTGATACCGCGGACGCGCCCGTTGCGGACATCCGCGCCCCGCGCACCTGGCGCGCCTGACCGGAGGGTGCGCGCCTGACCGGAAGGTGCGCGCCCGACCGGAACGGTAGCCGATGACCGGAAGCCGGGCGGATCGGTTGCTACCGGTCGTCCTCAAGCTCGCCGTACAAGCCGTCGGGAGCCTGCTCGCAGCGGTACTGAAGCCAGCCCGGCGCTGCCACTTCCGCCATCGGCACCCATTCGCGCGGTGTGCCGACGTCAGCGAGATACGCCTGAAAACTCGGGATCTCACCGACGTCGAAACCCGCCTTCTCAATGCACGGGACGAGCTCATTGACCAGGAACTCATAGAGGAACTCGTGCTGCGACTCGTTGAGTGGGGCCAAGTACTTGGGATCGGGCGGGTATTTCGCGTTGCACACGTAGTGCGCCAAAGCGAAGGCGGCCCGTTGCTCTATCCGATGCCCAATCGACAGACCGCCATCGGGTTCAACGTCGGCGTCAAACCCTTCTTCTCTCAGACACTGAGCAATCGCTTCTGGAGATTCCGAAGGATCAAGTAAGCGCACACGAGCCACATCCGGAATCTGCACCGTCGGATCCGCGATGCGCGCCTCATCCGCGTAGAACTCGAGGTGCTCCTCAATCAAGCGCTCTGCGTCGGCTGCAGAGAGTGGATCGGGAGTCGGCAGGCTGCGGCCGGTTGCCACGCACGAGGTGAGCAGCAAGGCGGTTGCGGCGGCCGCGATCATTGTGATCGCTCTCAGGTGGTTACGGATCGCCCAGCGACCAGGTCGACGGCCAGTTATGGAGTCCCCCTCACGCATGGGGGTCATCCTGCCACACGGGGTCGCGGGTTTCGATGGACCTGTCGGCAGTGTGATCAGCCTTAAGGCGCGAGCGCCGCGCGATTAGGCGAGCGCGCCTGCAATATCGTGCGCGCTCGCACATTTGGACGGCGCTCGGCAGGCGGGTGGAAGGCGGCCGAACCTGAGCGTTTCCGCGTTGCGCTGCTCGAACAAAGGTTCGATAATTGGTGGATGAAGCAACCGATCCAGCCGCCGGGCACCGCGCCAGAGCGCGTCATGCTGCTCTGGTGCCCGGATTGGCCCGTGATCGCCGCCATCCGCACGCACGGGCTGAAACCGGATGCCCGGATCGCGCTGATCGAATCCGGTCGAGTGTACGCGTGCTCGGGATCCGCTCGCGCCGAAGGCGTCAAGCGCGGCCTCAAGCTGCGTGAGGCGCAAGCCCGCTGCCCCGACCTCATCGTGCAGCCCTACCGCGCCGACGAGGACGCCCGCGCTTTCGAACCGGTGCTCACCGCGATCGAGGAGGCCATGCCGGGTGTGCAGCCGCTGCGCCCCGGGGTGTGCGCCATCCGATCCCGCGGCCCAGCCCAGTTCTACGGCAGCGAGGAGGAAGCAGCGCTCTGGCTGCTCGACCACGTCGACGCGCTCGGCGTCCCGGCCAGCCGGGTTGGCATCGCCGACGGCGTGTTCACCGCGGAGCAGGCCGCGCGCAGCCCGCAACCGCAGCGCATCCGGATCGTGCCGGCCGGCGACGCGGCAGCCAGCCTCGCTCCACTGCCGGTCAGCATCCTCGACGACCTCGCACTTACAGGGCTGCTGCGCCGGCTCGGTGTCTACACCCTCGGCGAGTTCGCCGCACTGCCCGCCGAGCTTGTGCTCGACCGCTTCGGCGACTCCGGCGCCCGGCTGCACTCGCTCGCCGGCGGACGCGACTCCCGCCCGGTCATCGCCCGCGTCCCACCGGACGAGCTCGACGCCTCGATCGACTTCGAACCGCCGCTCGACCGCGTCGACCAGGTCGCGTTCGGCGTGCGCGCGACGGCGGATGCCTTCATCCGCTCGCTCACCGACACGAAACTCGTGTGCACCGCGGTGCTCGTGCAGCTCGAGTCGGCGAACGGCGAACTGTCCGAACGCAGCTGGCTGCACCCGCGCTCGTTCACCGCGGCCGAGGTCGTCGACCGGGTGCGCTGGCAGCTGCAGGGCGGCAGCACCGAGACCGGGCTCTCAGCACCGATCGAGCGCGTGCGGCTCATCCCGGAGGCGATCGACTCGATCGGCAACCACGAGGAGGGGCTGTGGGGGTCCGGCCCGGACGAACGCATCCACCACGCCCTCTCCCGCGTGCAGTCGATGCTCGGCCGCACCGCGGTGCTCACCCCGGCGATCGGCGGCGGCCGCGCTCCGGCCGACCGGATGACGCTGGTCCCGTGGGGCGACCGGGTGCTGCACGAGCGCGAACCGGACCGCCCGTGGCCGGGACGCCTGCCCGACCCCGCCCCGGCCACCGTGTTCGAGCCGCCGCGCCCTGTCACCGTGTTCGCGGCATCCGGGGCCGAGGTCGCCGTCGACGACCGCGGCGCCCTCTCCGAACCGCCCGCGACGGTGAGCGCCGGCAGCAGCACACTGCGTGTTGCAGCGTGGGCCGGACCGTGGATGGTCGACGAGCGCTGGTGGGATCCGGATGCCACGAGCCGGGTCAGCCGATTCCAGCTGGTCGACGCGAGCGGTGTTGCATGGCTGCTCGCCCTCGAGCACGGCCACTGGTGGGCAGAAGCGAGGTACGACTGACATGGGCTGGCAGAACCCCCCGATCCCCTGGTCGGAGTTCGAGCGGACCCTTTCCGGCAACCGGCAGGGACTGCCGCCGGTCGGCGCGGATGGCGGCGACAGCCCGGCCTGGTCGCGTAAGCGGGCGCCGTTCCAGCCGACCGACATCGAACCGGTCAGCGGACCGGTCGTTCCGTACGCGGAGCTGCACGCGCACTCCAACTTCAGCTTCCTCGACGGGGCGAGCCAGCCCGAGGAACTGCTCGAGGAGGCCGCCCGCCTACGCCTGCACGGCCTCGCCCTCACCGACCACGACGGCTTCTACGGTGTCGTGCGGATGGCCGAGGCCGCCGAAACCCACCCGCAGGTGAAGACCATGTTCGGCGCCGAGCTGTCGCTCGGGCTGCGCGCCCCGCAGAACGGCGAGGCCGACCCGGAAGGCACCCACCTACTGGTGCTCGCCCGCAAGCAGGAGGGCTACCACCGGCTCGCCGCCGCGCTCACCGCCGGGCAGCTCGCCGGCGGCGAGAAGGGCCGCCCGGTGTACGACCTCACCGACCTGGCCGACCGCGCCGCCGGGCACTGGCTCGTGCTCACCGGATGCCGCAAGGGCAGCGTCCGCAACGCCCTCGCCACCGAGGGCGAAGACGCCGCCGAGCGCGAACTGGCGACCCTGATCGACCTGTTCGGACGCGACAACGTCGTCGTCGAGCTCACCCACCATGGGCATCCGCTCGACGACGCCCACAACGACGCCCTCGCCGCGATCGCCGCCCGTGCGCACCTGCCGGTCGTCGCCACGGGCAACGTGCACTACGCCACCCCGGCACGGCACCACCTCGCCACCGCCCTCGCCGCGGTGCGGGCACGCCGCAGTCTCGACGAGCTCGACGGCTGGCTGCCGGCATCCGGGGCCGCCCACCTGCGCAGCGGTGCCGAGATGGCCGCCCTGTTCAACCGCTACGCGGGCGCGATCGAGCGCACCGTCGAGCTCGCCGACGACCTGTCGTTCCGGCTGCGGAGCCTGAAGCCGGGGCTGCCGAAGCAGCAGGTCCCGGATGGCCACACACCGATGAGCTGGCTGCGTCACCTGGTGTGGGAGGCGGTGCCGGTGAAGTACCCGAACCTGCCGGATGCCGACCGCGACCGGATCGAGCGCGAGCTGGCGGTGATCGAGCAGAAGGACTTCCCCGGCTACTTCCTGATCGTGCACGACATCGTGCGGGAGGCGCGCAGCCGCGGCATCCTGTGCCAGGGGCGCGGCTCGGCGGCGAACTCGGCGGTCTGCTACCTGCTGAACATCACCGCGGTTGACTCCATCTATTACAAGCTGCCGTTCGAGCGGTTTCTCTCCAGCATGCGCGACGAGGAACCCGACATCGACGTCGACTTCGACTCCGACCGGCGTGAGGAGATCATCCAGTACGTCTACGAGAAGTACGGGCGGCAGAACGCCGCGCAGGTCGCCAACGTCATCAGCTACCGGCCGAAGATCGCGGTGCGCGACATGGCGAAAGCGCTCGGGCACTCCCCCGGGCAGCAGGATGCCTGGTCGCGGCAGGTGGAACGCTGGGGCGCGCTCGTCGAGAGTGGCGACCATGACATCCCGGAGCCGGTGATCGAACTCGCGCAGCAGGTGCTGACCTTCCCCCGGCACCTGGGCATCCACTCCGGCGGGATGGTGCTCACCGACCGGCCGGTGGGCGAGGTCGCGCCGATCGAGCACGGGCGGATGGACGGCCGCACCGTGCTGCAGTGGGACAAGGACGACTGTGCCTGGATGGGGCTGGTCAAGTTCGACCTGCTCGGCCTCGGGATGCTCGCCGCGCTGCAGTACTGCTTCGATATGATCCGGGACTCGCTCGGCGAACAGTACGCGCTCGACACCATCCCGCGGGAGGAGGCCGGCGTGTACGACATGTTGTGCCGAGCCGACTCGATCGGGGTGTTCCAGGTGGAGAGCCGCGCGCAGATGGGGCTGCTGCCGAGGCTGCGGCCGCGTTGCTTCTACGACCTCGTCGTGGAGATCGCGATGATCCGCCCCGGGCCGATCCAGGGTGGGGCTGTGCACCCGTATGTGCGGCGCCGGATGGGGCAGGAGCCGATCACCTACGCGCATCCGAAGCTCGTCGAACCGCTCGAGCGCACCCTGGGGATACCGGTGTTCCAGGAGCAGCTGATGCAGGTCGCGATGGCGGTCGGCGAGTGCAGTGCAGAGGACGCCGACCTGCTGCGCCGCGCGATGGGGTCGAAGCGCGGGGTCGAGCGCATCGAGTCGCTGCGCGAGAAGCTGTACGCCGGGATGGCAACGAACGGCATCATCGGCGTGGTCGCCGACGACATCTACAGCAAGATTCAGGCATTCGCGAACTTCGGCTTCGCGGAGAGCCACTCGTTGAGCTTCGCACTGCTCGTCTATGCGAGCTCGTGGCTCAAGCTGCACTACCCGGCGGCGTTTTTGGCGGCGCTGCTGCGCGCGCAGCCGATGGGGTTCTACTCCCCCGCGTCGCTGGTGGCGGATGCGCGGCGGCACGGAGTCGAGGTGCGTCGACCCGACCTGGCGCTCTCGGGGGTGTCGGCCGGATTGGAGCCGGTCGAGGCGGTTCCGGATGCTCGGGGCGCGGCATCCGGGAGCGACACCTGCCTCGGCGAGCAGCCGCCGATCCCGCCGTTCGACCCGCGCCTGCCGCTGGACTTCGACGCGCACCGGCGCGACGCATCCGTCGCCGTGCGGCTCGGGCTCGCCGAGGTGAAGGGCATCGGCACCGAGCTGGCGGAGCGCATCGTCGCCGAGCGGGACGCCCGCGGCGACTATCTGGACATGCCCGACCTGGTGCGGCGGGTCGGGCTCAGCACCGCGCAACTCGAGGCGCTGGCGGCTGCCGGCGCGTTCGAGGGCTTCGGGATGGGCATGCGCGAGGCGCTGTGGGTCGCAGGGTCGGCGGCGCAGAACCGCGCCGAGTACCTGGAGGGGACGGTGATGGCGGTGCAGCCGCCGCTGTTCCGGATGCCGTCGGACTCGGAGCGGCTGGTCGCCGACCTGTGGGCGACCGGGTTGTCGACCGACGACCATCCGGTGAGGCACCTGCGACCCCTGCTGGACGAGCGGGGTGCGCTGTCGGCGGCAGAGCTGCTCGGCGCGGAATCGGGTCGGCGGCTCGAGGTCGGCGGGGTGGTGACGCACAGGCAGCGACCGGCGACCGCGAGCGGCATCACGTTCATGAACCTTGAGGACGAGACCGGGCTGGTCAACGTGATCTGCAGCACCGGCGTGTGGAAGCGGTACCGGCGGGTCGCGCGGGAATCGCCAGCGCTCGTGGTGCGCGGCATCCTGGAGCGATCCGATGAGGGTGTGGTCAACATCGTCGCCGACCGGCTCGAGCCGCTGCTCGTGGCGCCACACGTGAAGTCGCGGGACTTCCACTGACGGGTGTCTCTGTGACCAGCGCGACTAGTCCAGCGGGGTGAAGCGTTGCACCTCGGTGCCGTCGACCGTGGTCGTGCCGAAGAACATGTCCTTCGGCCGCACCCACAGCTCCCCCGCCGGTGACCGGTAGACGACGAGTTCCTCTTCCGTCTCGCTGTGCCGGGCGATGCCGATCACCTCGTAGACGTTGCCCTTGAAATGCCGGTAGCGCCCAGGCATCCGGATGCTCAGTCCTGCCCGGCCTTGCGGCGTTCGGCGTCGCGTTCCTTCACTCGACGGTTCTCGGCGCGCACCGCAGCCTGAGTCGCGCGCTCCTGAACCAGCCACTGTGGTGGGTTCTCGAGAAGCGACTTGATCTCGGACGTCGTGAGCGCATCCGTCAACCCGCCGCGCGCGAGCCCGGCGATCGAGACGCCGAGCTTCGCCGCGACTACCGGCCGCGGGTGCGGACCGTTCTTGCGCAGCTCCACCAGCCACTCCGGCGGCTCCGCGTTCAGCGCGTTGAACTGGCCGCGGGTGATCGGCGCCGACTGGAACTCCTCCGGCGTCGCCGGCAGGTAGACCCCGAGCTTCTTCGCCGCAGTGGCGGGCTTCATCATCTGGTCGTACGCATCCGAGGTCATCCCGACAGCGTAACCTGAGACCACACCGGACGCAGGCGGGAGGCAGAGTGTTCAGGATCGCCTTCGTGCCCGGCGTGACCATCACCAAGTGGACCCGTGCGTGGGAAGAGCGCCGGCGCGACCCGCTGCAGCTGCTGCCGACACTGCCGAGCGACCAGGTTGCTGTGGTGCACCGCGGTGAGGCGGATGTCGCGTTCGTGCGGTTGCCGATCGACCGGGACGGCCTGAGCGTCATCCGGCTGTACACCGAGTCACCGGTAGTGATTGCGCCCAAGGACCACGCTTTCGAGGCCGCGGACGAGCTGACTGTGTCTGACCTCGACGGCGAGAACGTGATCGAGGTGGGCGAGGACCCGAAGGACGCCGTCGAGTTGGTCGCCGCGAACGTGGGGGTTGCGGTGCTCCCCCAGTCGGTCGCCAGGCTGCACGCGCGCAAGGACGTCATCGCGAGGCCGCTGACGGATGCGCCGGGCACCGACATCGCGATCGTCTGGCTGGCGGATGCCGAGACGCCAGACATCGAGGAGTTCGTGGGGATCGTGCGCGGGCGGACCGTGCGGAGCTCGCGCGGCCCGGGGGTTGCGCTACCCGCGCCGCAGAAGACCAAGTCGGCGAACGCGTCGAAGCGCCCCAGCCCGAAGCATCCGTCCCGCCGCCGTCGCTCCCGCTAGGAGTCAGCCGCGACGCAGGTAGTCGATCCGCGACTGCAATTGCGCCACGGTCGCCTGCCCCACCGGCGGACCGCCGCAACGGCGGCGCAACTCCGCGTGGATGTGCGCGTGCGGCTCCCCCGTGCGCTTCGCGCGGGATGCGACCAGCGAGTTGAGCAGCCCGCGCTGCTCCTTCAGGGTGCGGTACAGCGGCTTCGACTCCTGAACCCCGCGGTCAGCGCGCCGCCGCGACTGCCGAGCCTGCCGCTGCTGCAGCAGCTCCCGCACCTGCTCCGGTTCCAGGATGCCGGGCAGCCCGATGAAGTCGAGTTCCTCGAGGGTGCCGACGTCTGCAGCGAAGCCGAACTCGGCGCCGTCGAACAGTACCCGGTCGAAGTTCGCATCCGACTCGAGCGCCTTGAAATCAAACAAGTCGGCATCGGCGGATGCGCTCTCCGACGCGTTTGCCTCGTCGACCGCGTCGTCATCGAGCAGGATCTCCTCGAGCCCCTCGCCCGGCTGCCGATCCAGCGCATGGTCACGCTCCAGCTCCAGCTGCGAGGCCAGGTTCATCAGCTGCGGCACGCTCGGCAGGAAGATCGACGCCGTCTCACCGCGCCGCCGCGTGCGCACGAATCGGCCGACCGCCTGCGCGAAGAACAGCGGAGTCGATGCTGAAGTCGCGTACACGCCAACCGCCAGTCGAGGCACGTCGACTCCCTCAGAGACCATCCGTACGGCGACCATCCAGCGCGAGTCGCCTTGCGAGAACTCGGCGATCCGGTCGCTCGCGCCCTTGTCGTCCGACAGCACGACAGTCGGCTCCTCGCGCGTGATCTCCTTCAGCAGAGACGCGTACGCCTTTGCCGCGTAGTGATCGGTCGCGATCACCAGCGCCCCGGCATCCGGGACGTGGTGCCGAACCTCGGTCAGTCGGCGGTTCGCGGCACGCAGCACCGACGGGATCCACTCGCCCTCGGGGTTCAGCGCCGTGCGCCAGGCTTGCGCGGTGACGTCCTTGGTGTCGCCCTCGCCGAGCCGCGCCTCCATCTCGTCGCCAGTGCGGGTTCGCCAGCGCATCCGTCCGGCGTACGCCATGAAGATCACCGGTCGCACGACCCCGTCGGCGAGGGCGCGCCCGTAGCCGTAGCTGTAGTCGGCGCGGGAGGTGCGGATGCCCTGCTCGTCCGGGTAATAGGTGACGAACGGGATGGGCGCGGTGTCGGAGCGGAACGGGGTTCCGGTAAGCGACAGCCGACGGGTTGCCGGTTCGAATGCCTCACGAATGCCGTCGCCCCAGCTGAGCGCGTCACCGCCGTGGTGCACTTCGTCGAGGATCACAAGCGTGCGCGAGCCCTCGGTGAGGCTGCGGTGCAGCGCCGGACGCAGCGCCACTTGTGCGTAGGTGACAGCGACGCCGTGGTAGTGCCGCGCTTGCCGGCCGTGCGCGTTCCGGAAGCCCGGGTCGAGGCGCACACCGACGCGGTGTGCTGCATCCGCCCACTGCCGCTTCAGGTGCTCGGTCGGCGCGACGACCGTGACTCGGTCGATGGTGCGGCTTGCCAGCAGTTCGGTGACCAGCCGGAGCGCGAAGGTCGTCTTGCCTGCGCCCGGCGTTGCGGCGACAAGGAAGTCGCGGGGTTCGCGCTGGAAGTAGACCTCGAGGGCCTCGGCCTGCCAGGCGCGCAGCCGGTCCGCAGTACCGCGAGGCGCTCGACCCGGAAAGGCCGGTGAGAGGTGTTCTGCTGCCGAGGTTCCGACCGGGGGACGATGGATCGGGTCGGTGCTCACTGGATAGAACTTTACCGTGTCGCCACTGACACCAGTGGCCGGAGGTCTCGACAAGCTCGACCACCGAGGGACGCTCGACCACCGAGAACGGAAGAGAGCGCCGCGACTTTCGTCAGCGGCGCTCTCTCCGTTCAGTCCGGTGTCACACCGGGCCGGGCGTGGTCACGCTCGGGTCGTGGTGCTTCCACTACGGCGGGTGATCAGGCCCCAGATCAGCAGCACGACGATCGCGCCGATGATGGCAATGAGCCAGGACTGGATGGACCAGAAGTCCTCGTACCCGATACCGAACAGCAGACCGCCCAGCCAACCACCGAGCAGTGCGCCGATGACACCGAGGATCAGGGTCGCCACCCATCCTCCCCCTTGACGTCCCGGCAGAATCAGCTTGGCGATAGCACCAGCGATCAGTCCGAGGATGATGAATGCGATCCAACTCATGACGACCTCCCAGTCGTTCAATTCGTCTTGCAGGGACCGAGTCTCGGTCGCCTTTGATAAGCGTGGCATGCCCCCCATACGGGGGCAACCGTTCGACACGGAGTCGCGGAATGTTCACAGGTGGGTGAATTTCGGGTCTGCTAGGGGGGATCCGGGCATTCCGATCTGGCAGTGTTGGGTGTATGTCTGCACAGCATCCGTGGTCGAGGTATATCGCGTTGGGAGACTCCTTCACGGAGGGAATCGGTGACCCTGAGCCGCGCAGCCCAGGCGGCCATCGCGGCTGGGCGGACCGTGTCGCGGAGGAGCTGAGCTCCCTCACCGAGGACTTCGCCTACGCCAACCTCGCCATCCGCGGCCGCCTGCTGCAGCAGATCATCGACGAGCAGGTCGAGCCGGCGCTCGAGTTGCGCCCCGACCTCGTTACCATCTCCGCGGGGGGCAACGACATCATTCGCCCCGGCACCGACCCGGATGACGTAGCCAGCCGGCTCGAAGCCGCCGCCGCGCGACTGCGCTCCAACGGTGCAACGGTTGTGCTGTTCACCGGACCGGATGTCGGCACTACGGCGGTGCTCGGACGCATCCGCGGCAAGGTGGCCATCTACAACGAGAACCTACGCACGATCGCCTTGCGCCACGACCTGGTCATCGCCGACATGTGGGCGCTGCGCGAGCTCAAGGACACCCGGATGTGGGCGCCTGATCGCCTGCACTTCTCCCCCACCGGGCACCACATGATTGCGCGCATGGTGCTCGACTCGCTCGGCGTCGAGCACGCGCTCGAGCCGTATCAGCCCGAGCCGCTGCCCGCCGTCTCCTGGCGTCAGGCGAAGATTCAGGACATCGGCTGGGCGCGCGAGTATCTCGTGCCGTGGGTGGTGCGCCGCATCCGGCACCAGTCATCCGGTGACGGAATCCTGCCGAAGCGCCCGGATGCGTCCCCGTTTCGCCACGCGATCAAGCCGGACGCCACCGACGCCTAGCGTCCGAACTGTGCCGCGGCCGGGCAGTCGAACGGATCGCGGCCAGCGGCAAGTCCGACCCTGTTCAGGTACCGGATGACGATGCCGTACGACTCCACGAGCGTCGTCTCGGTGAACGGGATGTTGTGGGTGGCGCAGTACTCGCGAGCGATCTCGTTCGCCTTGCGCAGGTGCGGCCTGGGCATGTTGGGGAACAGGTGGTGCTCGACCTGGTAGTTGAGGCCGCCCATGAAGGTGTCCATGAACCACCCGCCCTTGATGTTGCGGGACGTCAACACCTGGCGGCGCAGGAAGTCGACCTTGGAGTCGTGCGGCAGGATCGGCATGCCCTTGTGGTTGGGGGCGAAGGATGCGCCCATGTAGACGCCGAACACCGCGAGCTGCACGCCGAGGAAGGCAAACGCCATCCCCAGCGGCAGGAACAGGAAGATCACCGCGACATACGCGCCGACACGGGTGACGAGCATGGTTGCCTCTACCCAGCGGCGCTCCACCTTGCCGCGTGAGAACACCGTGCGGAAGCCGTGGATGTGCAGGTTGATGCCCTCGAGCAGCAGCGCGGGGAAGAACAGCCAGCCCTGACGGCGGGTGGCCCAGCCATACAGCCCCTTGGCTCGAGCGGCATCCGTCTCGGTGAACGAGATGAAGTCGCGCTCGATGTCGGGGTCCTTGCCGAGGATGTTCGGGTTGGCGTGGTGACGGCTGTGCTTGGTCATCCACCACTGGTAGCTGATGCCGACGAACAGGTTCGCGAGCGTACGTCCGGCGCGGTCGTTGGCGGGGCCGGAGGCGAACACCTGACGGTGGGCGGCCTCGTGCGCAAGGAACGCGTACTGGGTCAGGATGACGCCGAGCGCCCCAGCGATGAGCAACTGGAACCAGCTGTCACCGAGCAGGATGAATCCGGTGACCGCACCGCCGAGTGCGAGCGTGATGCCGGAGAACATCAGCCAGTAGAAACCGGTGCGGCGCCGCAGAAGGCCCGCATCCCTAATGGTGTGAAGAAGGGCCGAGTACTCGGATGTCGAGTTTCCCCGACCTCCGCCCGGCCTCGTCTTCGTGAACGTCACTGTTGGCGTTGCAGAGGTCACGGAACCCTCGTTTCACTAGGTACAACCAGAAGCCCTAGCGAAGCGGATGCCGATTGAAGAATGTGACGCCAGCCTATGGGCGGTTGCTGGGAATATGTCTCGCCACGCGGAATATGTCCTATCCGAACAGTTCGGCAGGGTTGGTCAGCCGCCAGAGCGCATCCGGTGGGCCGATCGAAGAGTCGAGCACGAGCGGCACTGAGAGGTGTGTGGTGCCCACCTGCACCGCGAGTCTGCCCACTCGGTCCCCTGCGGCGCCGTCGCGCACCTGGTCGGCCACAACGTCGTAGGACACCGGCGTGCCGCGCCAGGTCACGACCGTGTAGGTCTCGCCGGCAACAGCGCTCGCATGCTGGCCCCACGGCGTCACGTAGTCGGCGAACCGGGCGCCGGCCTCGACGACGTCGAGCTCGACGAATCCGGATGTCGCACTCGCCAGCAGGGAACGCACGGACTCACGCACCGCATCTGGGTCCTCGCCGCCCATTACGACCCCGACGAGTTGCACGGTCTGATGACCGACCGGCAGGTCAGCGGAGAACAGCAGGTTCGACTGGTCGAGGCGTCCGGTCTTGATTCCGTCAACGCCGAACTCACCCAGCAGCTTGTTGGAGTTCTCCAGCTCCTCGAAGCCGGGAACCGTTGTACTTGCTGTCGCGACGATCTCGGCGATGACCGGGTCGGCGAGGGCGAGCTTGCCGAGCTGGATGAGGTCAGTCGTCGTGCTGACGTTCGCGGGGTCAATGCCGGTCGGTTCCACCACGCGTGTGTCCGGCATCCCGTTGCGCTGCAGCCAGGACGTTGCAGCGGCGACGAACTCGTCGTTGGACCCGAACGCCCAATCCGCGAGCGATGCCGCGTAGTTGTTGGCGGAGGTGATGAGGGTGAAGTCCAGGACCTGACGCTGGGACAGCGTGAGACCGGACCACACCGGCTTGGTGCCGCCGCCGAGCCGCTGGTAGTGGCCGATGAGGGCTTGGTCGTTCGCAGTGAACCTGATCTGCTCTCCGCTCTCGCCGGGCGCCAGCGGCTTCGTCTCGAGCACGACCAGGCTCGTGATGACCTTGGTGATGCTGGCCATCGGCAGGGATTCGCTGGAGCCACCGGATGCGAGTACACCCGGATAGCCGACCGCGCCGATCGCGCTCGCCCCGTAGGCGGGCCAGGTCAACTCCACCGCGGGTTCGTGGATCGCATCAGCCGCCGTCAATTGTGGGGCGATCGCGTCGACCGGGGCGAGCAAGGTGAGCGGTAGGTAGGCGCTCGCGGTGATCAGCGCGAGCACGCCACCGACAACGCCGAACCGGCGACGAATGTACGTCGCGCGGGTTGGTGCCATGCATTCATCTTATGAGCGGGGTTCCGCCCTTATGCTCGCTGAATGGATCCCCAGCCTTTCGATCAGGTTGCCATGGCCGCCTACCCAGACAAGTCCAGCTGGCAGACGGTGGCCGGTGAACTGCTCCTCGACACGCTGAGCCGCTGGAAGCTTGCGCTGGCCGGCTCGCACGAGGGTGGGCGCGCGGGCATCGTCGTCGAGGTCGTGCAGGAGGACGGCACACCCGCGGTGCTGAAGATCGGTGTCCCGCACGAGGAGGGACGCTGGGAAGCTGTCGCGTTGGCAGCCTTCCCGAAGGGAACCGCCCCGCAGTTGCTCCGGCAGGATGCGACGACCTGGGCGCTCCTGCTCGAAAGCGTCCGGCCGGGCACTCCCCTGCGAGACGCGGGACTCGACCCGATGGAGGCTCTGACGATCGGAGGGACGCTGCACGGGCGCATCGCGTCGTCCTCCCCAGTGCGCGGCAGCACGCTGCCCCGCGTCTCCGACTTCGCGGCGTCCGGTGCGCTGCGCATGCGCGACAGGATCGCCCGCGAAGCCGACCTGTTCGAGCGCCTTGAGATCGAGCCGGAGCCGCTGCACCGTGCTGCCGATGAACTGCTCAGACTCGCGGACCTGTCGACTGCTGGTGCGCTAGTGCACGGCGATTTCAACCCTGGCAACATCGTGCACTCGATGGATGACGACAGCGAACGCTGGATGGTCATCGACCCGAAGGGCATGGTCGGCGACCCGGCCTATGACCTCTGGCCGCTCGTGACCCAGCTCGGCGATCCGCTGAACGACCCGGATCCGGCCGGCCGCCTGTCCGAGCAGCTCATGGTGGCCGCGAACGCTGCCGGATGCGATCCGCGCCGGACCGCGGAATGGGCCTTCGCCCGAGCCGGTCAGGTCACAGTGTGGTTCGCAGAGGACGGCGACTACGACCTCGCGCGCAACGAGGCCCGTGTGCAGGCCCTGTGGGCCGAGGTGCTCGCCGGCTAGCTGCCGCTGGCGTGCCCGCGGACGAACGCGGCGACCGAGGGCGCGAGCGAAGCGCCGACCTGCGCCGGGGTGCGCTTGATGCCCGCAACCTCGAAGGAATGCCCGCCGCCCTCCACCCACTCGAGCAGCGCGCTGGCGCCGATGCGACCCACGACGCCATCGAGCAGCTCGGGCGTCGCGAAGGGGTCCTTGGTCCCCTGCAGGAAGAGCATCGGCACTCGGATGCCGTACAGGTGCTCGTCGCGCAATGCCTCCGGCTTGCCAGGCGGATGCAGCGGATAGCCGAGGTACACCAGGGCGGCAGCGGGCATGCCCTCTGCGACCGCCATCGACGCCATCCGCCCGCCGTACGACTTGCCGGCTGCAAGCACGGGCAACCCGGCCGACTCGGTCTCCGCCCAGCGCAACGCATCGCGCCAGGCGGCGATCGCGTCGGCCGGGCGGCCGGGCATCCGTCGTCCGGCTTCTCGGTACGGCAGGTTGAACCGCAGGGTCGCGACACCGTCGGCGTTGAGCGCGTCGCTGAAGCCGACCAGGAACGGGTGGTCATAGCCGGCCCCGGCTCCGTGGGTCACGGCAATGACCGCCCAGGCGTCGTCCGGTCGCTCCCAGACGGCCGAGACACTCGCGTCGCCCACAGGAACCCTGATCTCGGTCACTCGTCCATTCTCCCCCGCCACAGTTGGCGATCCTTGTCGAGATACGTCGCGCGGGTGATCCTTTCACGCGCGGGTCAAATTCGACCGGCGCATGAAAGTTCGACCCGCTGCGAGCGCGATCAGTGTCAGACCCGCAGCTCCCACAGCGCCACCGCGCTCGCCGCCGCCACGTTGAGCGAGTCCACGCCCCGCAGCATCGGGATCGTCACCACCGTGTCGGCCTCCGCGATCGCCTTGCGCGTGAGCCCGTCGCCCTCGGTGCCGAGCAGCAGCGCGACCCGCTCCGGCGCGTTGGCGGCGTACTCGTCGAGCGGCACGGCGCCGTCCTCGAGTGCGAGCGCAGCCAGTTGAAAGCCGGCCGCGCGCAGGGGTGCAGCGCCGTCCGGCCACCACGGGATGCGTGTCCACGGCACCTGCAGCACCGTGCCCATGCTCACGCGCACACTGCGCCGGTACAGCGGATCCGCGCAGCGCGGCGTCACCAGCACCGCGTCGGCGCCCAGCCCGGCCGCCGCGCGGAAGATCGCGCCGACGTTCGTGTGATCGGCGATGTCCTCAAGCACCACGACGCGCCGCGCATACCGGAGCAACTCCTCCACCGCGGGCAGCTCAGGGCGGTGCATCGCCGCGATAGCGCCGCGATGCAGATTGAAGCCCGTGATCGACTCGAGCACCGCAGCGTCGGCGACATACACCGGCACGTCGAAGCCGTCGAGCAGCGGCTCAAGCTCGGGCAGCCACTGTTCCTGAAGCAGGACCGACCGCGGGCGATGCCCGGCGGCGAGTGCACGCGTGATGACCTTGGTCGACTCGGCCAGGTAGAGGCCGCCCGCCGGCTCAAGCTTCCGCCGCAACGCGACGTCGGTGAGGCTCGTGAAGTCGGCGAGCCCCGGCTCGCTCAGGTCGGTGATTCGGATGATGCGCAGCGGCTTCTCCTCATAGCTTCAGCGGCGCAAGGAACAACCCGCCCGCTCTCGCGTTTACTCTAGGGACATTCGCTAGAGAGGTTTCCATTGACTGCCCCCGCACCAAACCCGATCGAGTCCGATGGTGGCCTCGACGCCGTGCTCGAAGTGCTGCAGGGGCGCAAGCTGGCCATCCTCACCGGCGCAGGACTCAGCACCGACTCCGGCATCCCCGACTATCGCGGGGCTGGCGCACCGCCGCGGAACCCCATGACGTTCCAGCAGTTCCTCGCCGACGAGGACTACCGCAAGCGCTACTGGGCTGGCAGTCACCTCGGCTGGCAGCGCTTCAGTTCGGTCACCCCCAACGCCGGCCACCGCGCGGTAGCGGCTTTGGAGGCATCCGGGGTCGCCACGGGCGTCATCACCCAGAATGTCGACGGCCTGCACCGCCGTGCGGGGTCGCTGCGGGTCATCGAACTGCACGGCAGCATGGATCGTGTGCGCTGCCTCGACTGCGGCCAGTTCTACTCGCGCAGGGACATCGCCTCTCAGCTCGCGCACCGCAACCCGTGGCTGGACCGGGTTACAGAGCGTGAGCTCGGCCCTGATGGCGACGTGATCATCGAGGACCCGTCCGCGTTCGACGTTCCGGTGTGCGGTGTGTGCGGCGGCATGCTGAAGCCCGACGTCGTCTACTTCGGCGAGTTTGTGCCGTCGGCGCAGTTCCGGGCCGCCAGCGCGATCATCGGTGCGGCCGATGCGCTGCTGGTCGCCGGGTCATCGCTCGTCGTGAACTCCGGGATGCGTTTGCTCGACCAGGCGATCAAGCGCGGCCACCCCACGGTGATCGTCAACCGGGGGCCCACTAAGGGCGATCCACGAGCAACGGTTAAGCTGGACGCAGGGACCTCCGAGGTGCTGACCGTTCTGGCCAAGGAACTTCGCGGCTGAAAAAGGCACTCACGTCCCGACGCGACCGGAAGGACGTTGATAGGGATGACGACGCTGATCTACCTCGTGCGGCACGGCGAGACCGACTGGAACCAAGTTCACCGCATTCAAGGCAGTTCCGACATCCCACTGAACGACAACGGGCGCGCACAAGCCAGCAGGGCGGGAGCCCTGCTCGCCCGCCGAAGCTGGGACGGCATCTACTCAAGCCCTCTCGGGCGGGCGATGGAGACCGCGACCATCATCTCTGACCGGCTCGACCTCGGCGACCCGACTCCCCTGCCATCCATGGTCGAACGCCACTACGGCGAGGCCGAGGGGCTGACCAACGACGAGGTCGCCGAACGGTATCCCTCGTACGCGCCGGTGCCGGGGCGGGAGTCGCGGGAAGAGGTCATCGCCCGCGTCATGGCGACCCTGAGCACGCTGGCCAAGGAGCGCCCCGGCGAGCACCTCATTGTCGCCACCCACGGCGGTGTCATCCGCGCCACGCTGCTCGCGGTGGGAGCGGACATCGACCGCAGCATCCCGATCACGAACGGCTCCATCCACAGCTTCCGCCGGATCGACGGCGGCTTCCAACTGCTCGCCTTCAACGACCCGATCGAGGTTGCATCCGTTGTTCCCGGCGACGAGGGCATCGAGGAGCAGAACGTCATCGAGGGCCGCGAAGAGAAGGTGGCCGGCTGATGGCGGCGCTCGACCGCTTCCTCACCCGGCTCGAGCAGCTCGGTGTCGAGCTGGACGTCCGGGAGATGGACAGCAGTACCCACACGGCGGCGGATGCTGCTGCCGCCGTCGGCGTCCAGGTCGGGCAGATCGTCAAGAGCCTGCTCTTCATGGCCGACGGTGAGCCGCTGCTCGTGCTGGTTTCCGGACCGAACCGGGTCGATACCGCGGCTCTCGGGAAGCGCCTCGGCACCCCGGTGACCATGGCGGACGCCAAGCGCGTGCGCGAACTGTCCGGGTTCAGCATCGGCGGGGTGCCGCCGTTCGGCCACCCGGCGCCGCTGCGCACAATCGTCGATCCCGACCTGCTGAGCTACGACCAGGTGTGGGCGGCCGCCGGGTCAGCGACAACCGTGTTCGGCATCGAGCCGTCGCGACTTCTCGAGCTCACCCGCGGAGAGGTGCTGCCGGTCGGGGCAGACAGCGGCGCCGAACGCGTCAGCGCCGACTAGGTTCGCGTCGCTCGTCAACGAGCGAGGTCGCGAGTTCGAGCAGGGTCGCCGCGGACGCCTGCCAGGTGTACTCCCCCGCGCGCTGCAGCGAGAGCTCTGAGCGGCGCTTCCACTCCGCGGTGTCCTCGAGCGTGCGCACCTGCGCGGCGAACGCGGCCGGGTCGTCCGGGTTAGCGAACAGCGCTGCGTCGCCCCCGACCTCGCGGAACACCTCAATGTCGCTGCAGACCACCGGCGTGCCGTGCGCCATCGCCTCGATCAGCGGGATGCCGAAGCCCTCATCCCGCGACGCGGTGAGCAACGCGGTGGCGGATGCCAGCAGTTCGGCGTACTGCTCATCACTCACGCCGTTCAGGAACTCGATGCTGCCCGCGGGGGCCAGCGCAGAAAGGCGTGCGCGGTCGCGATCGGTGACCTTGCTGAGCAGTTGCAGCCGGTAGCCGGGAAGGAGCGAGACCGCACGCGCGAGCGTTTCCGCGTTCTTGTACGGCATGAACGAGCCCATGTAGACGAGAGTCCGCTCGCGCGGCCGCGGCGGGGTGGTCGCCGGGTCAACGGCGCTGGAGATGACCGTGATCGGCAGCTGGGTCAGGCGCGCCTCCTGCAGCTCCCGCTTGGCGGTGTGCGAGCCGGTCACGATCGCATCCGCTCGACGCAGCGCCCACCGCTGCGGTGCGAAGCTGAAGTGGTACGCCCGCCAAATGAGCCTCACGATCCAGGGCAGGTTCCGCGGCGGCGTGCGATGCCGGTAGTAGATCAGGTCGTGCACAGTGAGGATCAGCTGGTACTTCGCGCCGGTGCCGCCCATCGTCTGCATGGGGCAGAACACCACATCCGGATGCTCATCGTTCAGGTAGCGCGGCACCCACGGCTCGCTGAGTTTCGTCGGATCCGGCCCGAGAATCCAAGGCAGGTCGGGCAGGTTCGCCAGCTGGCGCTCGTCGCTGATGAACATCGTCACCGGATGCAGCTGGGCCAGCGCCCCGACGATGCCCGCGGTGTACCGGCTGATGCCATCGTGCCGCCCGATGCGGGTGTAGCGGCAGTCGAAGACGATCTTCACGTGGTTTACTTCAGCGCGTCGACGAAGTCACGGATGGCGTCGGCGGCTCGTTCCGGCACCTCGTAGTGGATGAGGTGGCCGACTCCGCCGAGCACCCGCAGCGTTGCATCCGGGAATCGCTCCTGCAGCGTGTACTGGGCGGAGACGGGCGTGATGTCGTCCAGTTCGGCGGCGACCAGCAGTGTTGGCACGGTGATCCGTTCGGCGTACTCGCTGACGTCGGCTGAGATCGACGCGTCGAAAGCCTCGACGACGGTGTCCCGGTCGCTGAAGTTGTTGAAGTAGGTGTGGTGCTGATCGTGGATCCACCTGCGCAGGTCACGATCCTTGGTCTTCACAAGGTTGGAGCTCATGAACTGCACGATCATCCGGTTGCGCAGCAGCGCATCGCCGAGCCGCGTCGGCAGCTTGGATGCTGCACGGTAGTAGCCGACGGTGAGCGCGGTGGCGAACTTGCGCGGCCCGTCGAGGCCGGGCATCGCGATCGGGTTGATCAGCATGAGCGCGGGCGCCTGCATCCCGGACGCGAACGCGTGGGAGGTGACGATCGTGCCGAACGAGTGGCCGAGGATGAGCGCCTCTCCCGTCAGGCCGAGGTCGTCGACGAACGCCTGGAACCACTTCGCGTAGCCGTCGATGCTGTGCGGCACCTCGGTCAGCGGCGTGGACTCTCCGAAGCCGGGCAAGTCGGGTCCGATGAACCGGATGCCGGGAAGGTGGGCGATGACCGGCTCCAGGCCGTGGTGCTCGCCGCGGTAGCCGTGCGCGACGACGACGGTGTGCTCGGCGTCCGGGTCGCCGTACTCCCAGTAGCGGGTGGTGCTGCCGAGCACCTCGGTCTCCCGACGGCGGATCGGGATGGACGCGAGGCGCGTTGCGTAGGGCGAAGTGACACTCATCCGCTCCAGTCTAGGGAGTGGCCGCCGATGATCAGGGCCGCAGGAACGTTGCTTAGACTCTCTGGGACGAAGCGCGCCCTTCGCCAACTCCCACAGACAACCCTTCGAGAGGAACCTCGTGAGCTTCACCGCGCCGATCCAGCTGCCCGGTCTGACCCTGGACCCACTCTGGTACCGCCGCTCGGTGTTCTACGAGGTGCTCGTGAGGGGATTTGTCGACTCGAACGGTGACGGCACTGGCGACCTCGCCGGGCTGATCTCCCGGCTCGACTACCTGCAGTGGCTCGGCGTCGACGCACTGTGGATCCCGCCGTTCTTCAACTCGCCGCTGCGGGACGGTGGCTACGACGTCTCGGACTACCGGTCGATTCTGCCCGAGTTCGGCACCCTCGACGAGTTCCAGGAGCTCGTCACCAAGGCGCACGAGCGCAACATGCGGATCATCATGGACCTGCCGCTGAACCACACCTCGGACCAGCACGAATGGTTCCAGCAGTCCCGGTCGGATCCGGATGGCCCGTACGGCGACTACTACGTGTGGAGCGACACCGACGAGAAGTGGCCGGACATCCGGATCATCTTCACTGACTACGAGGAGTCGAACTGGGCATTCGACTCTGAGCGCCGGCAGTTCTACTTCCACCGGTTCTTCTCGCACCAGCCCGACCTCAACTACAACAACCCGGCGGTCGCCGAGGAGATCTTCGAGATCACGCGGTTCTGGCTGTCGATGGGCGTTGACGGTCTGCGGCTCGACGCGGTGCCGTACCTGTACGAGTCGGACGAGGGCAACGGTGAGGGCGAGCCCCCGACGCACGAGTTCCTGAAGAAGCTGCGGAACCTGGTCGACACGGAATTCCCGGGCAGAGTGCTGATCGCCGAGGCCAACCAGTGGCCGCGCGAGGTCGCAGCGTTCTTCGGCACCGATGAGGAGCCGGAGTGCCACATGGCCTTCGACTTCCCGGTGATGCCGCGCATCTTCTACTCGCTGCGCTCGCAGCAGGCGGACGAGCTGGTCCGGGTGCTGTCGGAGACCACCGACATCCCGGAGACCGCGGGGTGGGGCATCTTCCTGCGCAACCACGACGAGCTGACCCTCGAGATGGTCTCCGAGGAGTACCGCCAGGCGATGTACGGCTGGTACGCCTATGACCCGCGGATGCGTGTCAACGTCGGCATCCGGCGGCGCCTGGCCACGCTCCTGGACAACTCGCGCGCGGAGCTCGAGCTGGCGCACGCCCTGCTGTTCTCGCTGCCGGGCAGCCCGTTCCTCTACTACGGCGACGAGATCGGGATGGGCGACAACATCTGGCTCCCCGACCGTGACGCCAGCCGCACGCCGATGCAGTGGACGCCGGACCGCAATGCGGGCTTCTCCTCCGCGGACCCAGGCAAGCTGTACCTGCCGGTGGTGCAGTCGCTCGTCTACAACTACTCGCTCGTGAACGTGGAGTCGCAGCTGGCCCAGTCCCGCTCGCTGCTGCACTGGGTGCGCAATGTCATTCACGTGCGGAAGGCGCATCCGACCTTCGGCCTCGGCTCGATGACGGTCGTCGACTCCGATCACGAATCGGTGCTCGCGTTCGTACGCTCGTACGAGGGGGCGGCCAGCGGCACGCAGTTCGGGGATGCGCCGGAGAACGTGCTGTGCGTGTTCTCGTTCGCGCATAACCCGATCTCGGTGACCATCCGGGCGCCGGAGCATGCGGGCAGCGACCTCTACGACCTGTTCGGCGGCGCCAAGTTCCCGGCGTTCGACGAGAACGGCGAGGTCACCATCACGATGGGCTCGCAGCAGTTCTTCTGGCTGCACATCGGCACACCTAGCCGAGGATTGCCTCGAACCGCGTGATCGCGGCAGCCAGCTGATCGGCCGGCGCCGCCTGCGCTCCCTCGAACCAGTCGATCGAGACTCCGTCGTCGCCGAGGGACCACGTGCCGGACACGACCCCGTCCGTGATGACCAGATTGGCGCCGCGGCTCACCGCCTCGCGGTGCGCTGACGGGACGATGCTGGTGTCGGCCGTGCCGGGGCCGAGCACCCACTGGTCGAAGGCGGGCAGGAGCCGGACCGATGGGGTCTCGGGCGTCGACAGCAACTCGTCGACGTCGTCACCGAGCACATGCGCGGCCGTGCCCTCAACGTCGATCGGCACGAGCCGGCCGCCGAGGTCGGCGATCCACTTCGTGATGCGCCTGCCGACACCCAGGCCATCGCCCAGCCAATAGTCCAGATTGGAGCGGGTCGCCGGTCCGTACGCGCGGAAGTACGCCTCCACCGCGCGGATACCGGCATCCTGCAGGTCGGGGATTCCCGCCCAGCGCGGGTTGGAGGTGAGGTTCTGCAGCGTCGGATGCCCGTCCCGTGATGCTCCGACACTGAGTTCGCCCTGCCACGCGACGGCCTTCAGAAGCGTGCGTGGATCCGCCGCGAAGACAAAGTCGAGGTGCGCAAACTTCGGTACCGCGGTGATCTTCCGGCCTAGTTCGGCGAAGGTGAGCGGCTGGTCGGCCAGCGCTTCCCGCACCACTTCCAGGAACGCGGGCCAGTCGCCGGGAGCAAGCCCGTAGAAGGTCCGCCAGCTTGCGCGTTCCCACATCCGCCCGGCCGCTCGCAAAGCCAGATAGACACCGCCATCCTCAGGCGTCAGCAGGTGGGTTGCTCCGCGGAAGGTGAACGTCTTGATTAGCTCGCCGTTCGCGAGGGCTGCTGCCACTTCACCCGGCCTGGAGCGCTCACGTCTGACGCGAATTGCGAGTTCTGCAGCGGAGTCGGTGCCGGCCGGTATCGCGCCCAAGCGCCGCACGACGCCCGCCACGGACTCCGTGCCGACCGGCTGGAGCAGGTGCCGCTGCATCCGCCATGCGAGGGCTCGCGCTCGAGTGACTGACACCATTGGCCCGTTTTACCGCATCCGCCCTCGGTGAGACTGCAGAAACCGGCGTTATCGCGCTCGATTACGCACTTTCATGCAGTCTCGGCGGGGGCTCCCGGGGCGTGCCGGTGGTCGCCCCTAGCCTTAGCCCCATGGCAGGCAATTGGTATGACATCCTCGGAGTTTTCGACCTTGAGACGACCGGAATAGATGTCGATACCAGTCGCATCGTCACCGCGAACGTGAGCGTCATCGGCCCGGACGGCGGCGTGCTGGAGCGCACCGACTGGATGGCCGACCCGGGCGTGCCGATACCGCCGCAGGCGACCGCCGTGCACGGCATCACCACCGAGCGCGCCCAGCACCAGGGCAGGCCAGCCGCCGAGGTGGTGGAGGAGATCATCGCCGCGCTGCGCGGCATCCTGGACCGCGGCATCCCGGTGGTCGTCTACAACGCTCCGTACGACCTGAGCCTGCTGAACCGCGAAGCGGTGCGGTACGGCATCGAGCCGCTGCGCGACCCGTGCCCGATCATCGACCCGCTTGTGCTCGACCGCGCCGTGGACCGGTACCGCAAGGGCAAGCGCACCCTCGAGGTGGCGTCGCTCGTCTACGGGGTCATCCTCGACTCGGCGCACGACGCTGGCGCCGACGCCATCGCGGCCGGCCGTGTGGCGCAGGCGATCGCGCGCCAGTACAGCGATCAGCTGGGTGACGATGTGCTGGCGCTGCACGATTCGCAGGTCGGCTGGTGCCGTGATCAGGCCGCGAGCTTCCAGGAGTACATGCGCCGCGTGAAGGACCCCGCGTTCACCGCGGACGGGTCCTGGCCGGAGCGGGTCGCTGCACCGCTCGCGCGCGAACTCGACCCGATCGTCTGACGAGACGAAAGCGCAGGTTAACGACGAGAGCCGGATGCCCGAGGGCATCCGGCTCATCGCGTGACGTGCTGATTAGGAGCCGAAGCCCTTGTAGCGCGTGTTGAACTTCTCGACGCGGCCTGCGCTGTCGAGGATGCGCTGCTTGCCCGTGTAGAACGGGTGCGACTCGCTGGAGATCTCGACGTCGATCACCGGGTAGGTGGTGCCGTCTTCCCACTCGATCGTCTTGTCGCTCGACACGGTCGAGCGGGTGAGGAACGTTGCACCGGATGCGAGGTCACGGAAGACCACGGGCGCATAGTTCGGGTGGATGTCAGACTTCATGGTGGTTCCTCGCGAGTGGATTGGGAATTAAGGGAAAAGTCTCTCGGCGTCTTAGCCGACTGACCACTTTACCAGAATCAAGAGCGTCGGGTGCGGATCACGCGGCCCGGGCGGTAAACCGGTTGTCGGTGCGCTCGACCTTGAGGTCGACACCGAAGACATCGCTCAGGTTCCCGGCGGTGACGACCTCTTCGATCGGGCCAGAGTCGTGCACCTCGCCCTGCGACAGCAGCAGTGCGTGGCTGAAGCCCGGCGGGATCTCCTCGACGTGATGGGTGACCATGACGATCGCTGGCGCATCCGGTGCGCTCGCGTAGCCGCCGAGCAGCTGCAGCAGCTCCTCACGGGCGCCCAGGTCGAGGCTCGCCGCCGGCTCATCGAGCAGCAACACCTCGGGGTCCGTCATCACGGCACGGGCGATCTGCACGCGCTTCTGCTCGCCGTCGCTGAGGTTGCCGAAGCGGCGGTCCTCGAGGTGGCTGAGCTTCCACTCCCCGAGCACGCGGCGTGCGCGGCGGGTGTCGATCTCCTCGTACTCCTCGTTCCAGCGCCCTGTGACCGAGTACGAGGCGGTGAGCACGACATCCAGCACCGTCTCGTTCGCCGGGATGCGACGGGCAAGCGCCGTCGAGGCGAAGCCGATGCGGGGGCGCAGGTCGAACACGTCGACCGCGCCGAGGGTGCTGTCGAGCACCACCGCTTCGCCGTGGCTGGGGTGGATCTGCGCCGCAGCCAGTTGTAGCAGGGTCGTTTTGCCCGCGCCATTCGGTCCGAGAATGACCCAGCGCTCCTTGCTGTCGACGTTCCAATCAACAGAATCGAGGATCGTGTTCCCGTCGCGCACGACCGACACATCTGAGAACTGGAGAACGCTGGCCATATGCTCAAGCCTAAGCCACGGGCGGGGTGCGACCCGGCAGCGCTAGAGGAGCGTTGCGTACAGTTCGCGGGTGCGCGCCGCGATGCGATCCCAGCCGAACTGGCGCTCGGCACGCTCACGTCCGGCGGCCCCGAACTGCTTGGCGCGCTCCGGATCGGAGACCATCTCGCCGAGCGCTGCGGCGAGGTCGCCGATGAAGCGCTCCGAGTCCACCGGAAGTCCCGTGCCGTCGTTCGCCTGCTCGATCGGCACCAAGAAGCCGGTGACACCGTCATCCACCACCTCCGGGATCCCCCCGGTTGCCGTCCCGACTACGGGGGCGCCGCACGCCATCGCCTCCAGGTTCACGATGCCGAGCGGCTCGTAGATCGACGGGCAGACGAACGTGGTCGCCGCGGTCAGCACGGCGCGAAGTTCGCGCTGGCTGAGCAGCCGGTCGATCCACACCACACCGGTGCGGGTCTCCTGCAGGTGCGCGACGCCGGCCTGCACCTCCGCCAGGATCTCCGGCGTGTCCGGCGCGCCCGCGCACAGCACCAGCTGCACGTCCGGGTGCAGCCGCTCCGTCGCTGCCAGCAGGTAGCTGAGGCCCTTCTGCCTGGTGATGCGGCCAACGAACACGACCGACGGCCGGTCGGGGTCGATGCCGAGCGAACGCACGAGGTCGTCGTCCGAGGTGGGACGCCACCGGTCCAGGTCGATGCCATTGTGGATGACGCTGATCCGCGACGGGTCGAGACGCGGGTAGGACCGGATGATGTCCTGCCGCATTCCCTCGCTCACCGCGATGATCGCATCCGCCGCTGAAAACGCGCCGCCCTCGATCCAGCTCGACACGCGGTAGCCGCCGCCGAGCTGCTCGGCCTTCCACGGGCGCAGCGGCTCCAGGCTGTGCGCGGTGACGACGTGTGGGACGCCGTGCAGCAGCTGCGCGATGCGCCCCGCGGCGTTCGCGTACCAGGTGTGCGAGTGCACCAGCTGGGCATCACCGCAGTCCTGCGCCATCTGCAGGTCGACGCCGAGAGTCGCAATCGACGGGTTCGCCGAGACCAGTTCCGCGGGCACCAGATAGGACGTCACACCCGGTTCGTCGCGGGGCGCGCCGAAGCAGCGCACGTTCACCTCGACATCGGTGTCCCGGCGCAGCGCGTGCACCAGTTCGCCTACGTGGACGCCGGCGCCGCCGTACACTTCCGGGGGATATTCACGGGTCAGCAGGTCGACTCTCACCAACAAGACACTAGTTCCTATCACGTGGTGTCATCTACGGTGGGAGCATGGCGGCGCCCAAGATCTTCGGAATCGTGCTCGCCGGTGGTGAGGGAAAGCGGCTGATGCCGTTGACCGCCGACCGGGCCAAACCGGCGGTCCCATTTGGCGGAAACTACCGCCTCATCGACTTCGCCCTCTCCAATCTGATCAACTCCGGGCTGCGTCAGATCGTCGTGCTCACCCAGTACAAGTCGCACAGCCTCGACCGTCACGTGTCGCAGACCTGGCGGCTGCCCGGCCTGACGAACTCCTACGTCGCATCCGTGCCGGCGCAGCAACGGCTCGGCAAGCGCTGGTTCGCGGGGTCGGCGGATGCGATCCTGCAGAGCCTGAATCTGCTGAAGGATGAGAAACCCGACATCGTCATCGTCGTCGGTGCCGACCACGTCTACCGCATGGACTTCAGCCAGATGATCGACGCGCACATCGAGGCGGGCACCGGTGTGACGGTTGCAGCCATCCGGCAGCCGATCTCGCTTGCGGGCCAGTTCGGTGTCATCGAGGTCGCGCCGGGTGATCCGACGCGGATCGGGCGGTTCCTGGAGAAGCCGTCCGACCCTGTGGGGTTGGCCGACTCCCCCGGCGAGGTACTCGCGTCGATGGGCAATTACGTGTTCAACGCCCGCGATCTCATGGACGCCGTGCTGCGCGACGGCGAGCGGGCCGACTCGAACCATGACATGGGCGGTGACATCGTTCCCGACTTCGTCGAACGGGGCGACGCGGCCGTGTACGACCTGATCCGCAACGACGTTCCCGGCGCGACCGAGCGCGACCGGTACTACTGGCGCGATGTGGGGACGATCGAGTCGTTCTACGACGCCCACCAGGACCTCATCTCAGCGCTGCCGGTGTTCAACCTGTACAACACCGACTGGCCGATCTACAGCGAGCAGCTGAACTCTCCCCCGGCGAAGTTCGTCCGCGACGCGTCAGGCAACACCGGGACCCTCATCGACTCGGTCGTCTCGCTCGGGTCGCTGCTGTCCGGGGCCCACGTCGAGCGCAGCGTGCTCGGCCCCTGGGCCAACATCGAATCCGGCGCCCAGGTGATCGACTCGATCCTGTTCGAGCGGGTTCGGGTCGGCCCGGGCGCATCCGTGCGCCGCGCTATTCTGGATAAGGATGTCGTCGTCGAACCCGGCGCGACCGTAGGGGTGGATCCCGAGGCCGATCGGGCCAGGGGCTTCACCGTCACAGATACCGGAATCACCGTTGTGGGCAAGGGCGTTCACGTCGCGTGAACAGCGCGCCAGCGCTCTACCCTTGGGGGTTCAATGCCACGGTTCCTCGTCGTGCTCGACGTCGATTCGACGCTCATCGAGAACGAGGTGATCGAACTGCTCGCCGAGGCGGCGGGTTCGCTCGACAAGGTGGCCGAGATCACCAGCCGAGCCATGAACGGCGAGGTCGACTTCGAGCAGAGCCTGCGTGAGCGGGTCGCGACGCTGCGCGGCCTGCCGGTGAGCGTCTTCGGCGAGGTGGGCGAGCGCATCCGGGTGACGGATGGTGTGCCAGAGCTGATTGCGACCGTTCGGGCGAATGGTGGTGCGGTCGGCGTCGTCTCGGGTGGCTTCCATGAGCTCGTCGACCCGGTTGCAGAGCGCATCGGGCTGGACCGGTGGAAGGCCAACCGGCTCGAGGCCGCCGATGGGGTGCTCACTGGTGGGCTCACCGGGCCGATCGTCGACGCCGCCGCGAAAGCGCATACCGTGCGCGAGTGGGCCGCGGAGCTCGACATCCCGCTCCGGCAGACCATCGCGGTCGGTGACGGCGCGAACGACCTGCCGATGATGGAGATCGTCGGGCTCTCGGTGGGCTTCGACGCGAAGGCCCCGGTGCGTGAGGAGGCCGACCTGGTCATCGACCGGCGGGACCTCTCGCAGCTGCTGCCGTTGCTCGGGCTGCGCGGCTAGCGGGTTAGTGGCCCATCCCGAGGCCGCCGTCGACCGGGATGACAGCACCGGAGACGTAGGCGGCGTCGTCGCTCGCCAGCCAGGCCACTGCCGCGGCAACCTCGGCCGCTGACCCGTAGCGGCCGGCTGGGACCTGCGCCAGGTACTCCTTCTGCTTGTCCTCGCTCAGCTCCGCGGTCATGTCGGTCTCGATGAAGCCGGGTGCGACGACGTTCGCGGTGATGTTGCGTGAACCGAGCTCGCGCGTGAGCGACCGGGCGAGGCCGATGAGGCCGCTCTTGGATGCGGCGTAGTTCACCTGGCCGGCGGAGCCGAGCAGCCCGACGACGCTCGAAATGAGCACGACCCGGCCGTACTTGGCCTTCAGCATGCCCTTCGACGCGCGCTTGACGACGCGGAACGCGCCGGACAGGTTGGTGTCGATGACGTCGGTGAAGTCGTCCTCGCTCATGCGCAGCAGAAGGGTGTCGCGGGTGATGCCGGCGTTGGCGACGATCACCTCGACGGAGCCGTAGGCCTCCTCGATCTGGGTGAACGCGGCGTCGATGGACGCAGCATCCGTCACGTCTGCCCTGACGGTCAGCGACCCGGCGGGACCCTCGCCGGAGCGGGCGGTGACGGCGACCCGGTGACCGTCAGCGACGAACCTCTCGGCGATCGCGAGGCCGATCCCCCGGTTGCCCCCGGTCACCAGAACTGTCCTCGGCTCGGCCACGTCAACTCCCTGTCAGTCGGCTAGAAAAACCCACCCAATACTAGACGTAGGCTTGTAGCCACAACGATGACCAGGCATATCAACACGATCACTGCGCTGCCGCGCTCCCCCGAGGATGATCGCAGGCGACGGATGCGCCTCTACACGCTCACGATGAGTATCCGTGTCGTGTGCATCGTGCTGTGCCTGTTTGTGCGTGACTGGTGGTTGCTGCTCGCTGCCATTGGCGCGACGTTCCTGCCGTATGTGGCGGTGGTGCTCGCCAACGCGGTCGACAAACGCGGTACAAGTCCCGAGCGGCCTGGCTCGATTGTTCCGCTTGCTCCGTACCCGCCCGAGGGCGACGAGAACCTCGGGAACGGCGAGCACCGCGAGGACCGCGACGGCGGCGGTAACGGCGAGCACCGCGAGGACAAGGAGTGATCGGCGAGTTTGCCGCCACGGATGCCGCGCAGTGCGCCCGGGCAGGGTGCCGCGCCGCCGCAGCCTGGCGCGTGAACTGGCGGAATCCGCGCATCCACACTCCCGATCGAGTGAAGGTGTGGCCCGCGTGTGATGAGCACGTCGGATACCTGCGGGATTATCTGGCCAGCCGGTCGTTTCCGGTGGTCGTGACGGCGCTGGCCGATGAGGTCGAGTCGGTTCCGGATGGTGCGCGATGAGCGGGTGGCGTTTCGCGTTCACCGGGCGCTGGTTCGGCTGGCTGGCGCTGGCCATCGTGTTCGCCATCGTGTGCAGCTTCTTGGGAACCTGGCAGCTGAACCGCCGCGCCGAGGCCCAGGCCGAGATCACCCGCATTGACAACAACTACGCGAGTGAGCCGCGCCCGCTGGATGAGGTGCTGCCGACGCTCGACTCGTTCGATGAGTCGCAGAAGTGGACACCGGTGGAGATGACCGGCCAGTACCTCGCTGATGAGGAGCTGCTGGTCAGGAACCGGCCGCAGTCCGGGCAGCCCGGTTTCGAGGTGCTCACTCCCCTGCTGCTCGAGGATGGCACGGTGTTCGTCGTCGACCGGGGGTGGCTACCGGTTGGAAACGAGCAGGACGAGCCGGACATGGTGCCGGAACCGCCGACCGGCGAGGTCACGGTTGTTGCGCGCCTCAAGGCGGGCGAGCCCGTGCTCGAGGGGCGCGGTGTTCCGGCCGGGAGTGACCAGATCGCCACGATCCACCTGCCATCCGTTGAGGAGCACGTCGCACGTGATACCTATACGGGCGCATATGGGTTGATGGTGTCGGAGAACCCGCCCGCCGAGCAGCGGCCCGTTGCGGCGCTGAAGCCGATCCGGGACGAGGGTCCGCATCTCTCGTACGCACTGCAGTGGTTCGTGTTCGCGATAATGGGCTTCATGGCGCTCGGCTGGGCGCTACGCCAGGAGTACCGGGTGATCAACTCGGACGACCCGGAGGAGCAGGCTCGAGCGCACGAGCGCGAGCGTCGAAAGGCGGCCAAGGCGCCGTCGGATGCGGACATCGAGGACGCGATCCTCGACGCGCGGCCGCCGCGGTAGCATGACGCCACCTCTCCCCCAATGTGGCAACTCTGGGGTTGTTGCGCCGCCTCACCGCCCATAGCGTGCACTTCGGCCCCGCGACAACAGCCGAGGTCATCCTGATCAGGTGGGGGAAACTATGGGTAGGCGCGCGCCGCTTTTTCGGTTGACGGCGATGGGCGCAGCGGTGACCATGCTTCTCACGGGGTGTGTTTTCGGTCTCGGTACGCAGCCGGGCACCGACTCCGTCGACCACCGCATCTACCTCGGCGACTTCCCAGCACCGCTGTCGTTGCCAGCACTACCCGCCATCCCGCCGCAACCCGTGCAACCCGCTGACACAACCGACTCGGCTGCGATGGATGCGTACTATCTCGCGCAAGCCGACTACAACAACGCAGTCATGGAAATGCAGGACGAGTTCGCAATCCACGGCGCCGCGATCGCTGAGGCAGCGGTCACCGCAGCCCAAGGTGGCCGCGACGCGGTGGCCGCGTGGCAATCGCTTATGGTCACCGCTGGCGTGAGCGTTACCGACGCCAGCGGTTCCCTGGTTGAAGTGGGCGGCAGTTCGGGTTTCGGTTGGCCGATGTCGGATGCGCAGCTGCGGCTCCACGCCGTGCTCGGTGCGTCAAGCGGTGGACTTGGGCTCGCCGACCTCGCGGAAGCGCTCCAAGGGATCCCAGAACTAGCCGATGCGGACCTCGTTACGATGCTGTACGACGAGCTGCTCAACTACCAGGATTATGGCTTCGGAGCGGTGTTCGCACAGTTGGCACCCGGGACCTTCATGACCGGTCCAATTGTGAAGGCGCCTGAAGAGGTCGTGCTGTCATGGGCCCAGGTGAGTCTTGTGCTTCACCGGCTCGCCGCCGAGCTCGCGATCATGGACAGCGTTGACGGCCAGGACACGGTGTCCAGCCAGAGTGGCTCGGCATACGACGCTGCACCGTCCGTCGTGACTGCGTCGTTCACGGGCGACGCTGCCTCCTCGAAGCGCGCGTGTGATGTCGGGATCGAGAACCCCTGGGCCGCAGAGCTTCTCAATCAGTTCAACAAGGCACACGCCACCGTTGTCTTTGACAAGGTCGTCGCATACGTCGATGAGGGACTCGGCACCAACGCCGGGGGCAAGATCGGCATCGCACGGGTGATCTCGGCCTTCGCAACCATGCTCGCGAAAGCCGCCGCGCTCCGGGCGGACTTCTCGGTTTCGGATACGCCGCTCGTGCGCACGAAGAACACGCAGCCTGGTGAGGTTCGCGACTTGGCGGTGAAGCTGCGGTTCGACGCGGACTCATGGGAGGAGATCCGGGGGTGCATGAACCTCTTCATGTCGCCCTTCGGTCTCGAGCTACCGGGCGCCCAGTCCGGTTTCGCCCAGAACATCGACATCGACCTCTCAAGCGAGGAGCCTTGGCGACTGCGGATTGGCGACGGCGCCGGAGGAGACAAGCCCGTCACTCGTGGCAAGACCGACGGCAACGGTGAAGCACGGTTCAAGCTCTCCGGTGCGCCGCAGGCCGACCTCATCCCCGAAGTCGCCGAACCGGAAGAAGTTGACGTGACAGTCCGCGCGGTGACCAACCTCGGCGGCAACGACTTCTACAAGGACGTGGCGGCGTTGCCGTGGGACGCGCTCGACGCGGCCGGCACGGCCGGAATCAGCCTCGTGCCGCAGGTGCTCAGCCGGATGAAGTTGATCATGCTCACCGGCGCGGTTCCAGTGCGCGACTGGAACCTGGAGGCGGATTTCGAGGCGACCGTCGTCGCCTCCATCAGCTCGCGCTCGGCGACGCATTACCTCCCGGCAGCAGACTGCGGCCAGAGGCCGGTCAGCACCTCGTCGACCGAGGCGGCAGTGTCGCTCGCGTCCGACACCGTCGAGATCTCTGCCGTCCTGTTGAGCAACCCCGATGGCAATCTCGGCGATCAGGCAGTGGTGTTCGTTCCCCGCGGCGAGGAGTTCCAGGGCTACGGTTACGGCGACGGCGTGCTCCAGTTCGAGACCACTGGGAACTACACCGCGACCAAGTCGCATTTCAAGCCCGCCGTTGGCGAACTTCCCCCGGTTCGAGTCGGTCAGGGCAACGGCGTCTGCGATGCGCAAGGCGTCGGCGGCCCGTACATTCCACCGACTCCGGATTGCGGCGAACGGACGTACTCCGAGGCGCTTCAGGTGACCATTCCCTCGGCGCGCACGCTGCACGTGTCCCACCTTTCCTCAACCGCCTCCGAGCTGTGGAGGCACTGCGGCGACGCCGTTGTTGTTGTCGCTCCCCGGCTCATCGAATGTCTGGGCGACGTGCAGCGCCATGGGGGCAAGTTCCCTTCGATCGCTGACATCTACGATTCGTCCAAGACCGTGATTGAGGTCACTGGCACGCTTAGTTGCACAGATATGCGGGAGGGCTATCTGGAGGAGTTCCAGTACGAATGGACGTTGGTGCTCTGTCGCATCGTCGACGGAGAATCTGCCTGCTGAGGGTGCTCGTCAAGAACCTCCACCCAGCGTGGGAATCGGTTCCACCGCTCCTCCACAGGTAGCCCGGAAAGTAGTTTCTAACAGATTCTCAAATCTGCTTGTGTAGCTGTGTTCGAGGCTGGGACAATTGATGCATGAGATCTTCCGCAGCTACGTTCAGCACCTCGCTCGAGGTTCTGCTGGCCGCGGCGGCCCGGATCGGCGTCGACGCGCCGGGTGCCCGGGGGCTGGGTGACAAGCAGCTTCTGGCGGCGCAGGCGTCGTTGGCGGAGGCGAAGCGCAGTCTTGATGCTTGCGCGTCGGTGCTGGCCGGTGAGGTGGTGCGCCGCTCATCGGTGGAGGCGGGGTTCGGTGGGTTGGCGCGGAAGGAGGGGTTCCGCACCCCG